>NZ_JAFMPY010000010.1 GCF_017353515.1 Jiella sonneratiae | reverse complement strand
CGGCTCGGGCGACGCGATGCAGCCGGCGTCGAGCGACGGCTCGATGAAAAAGTCGAACTGACGCTCACGTCCGACGCTGAGATCGCCGGGCCCGAGGCAGCCGCAAGGCCGCTTCTCGGGTCCGGCGGCGGCAATCCGGCCTTCCAGCTCGTCAACGCCCGCGACGAGACCGGCGCGATGATCCTCAGCCCCAACCGCGGCTTCGCCGAATGGGGCGATGTCTGCGGCGATCCTGTCATTGCCATGTGGAGTTGGATTCCAGTGGCACCGGCAGGCGAGCGCTTCCGAAAAGGCGGTGCAGAGCATGCTGGGACACGGCACGTCGACGATGACGAAGAGCTACCCCCACCTCGATGAGCGGGCGCTCCGGCATGCGATCGATTTGGCGGCGGGAAAGCCCGATCTGCCACAGTCGGAGCCACATGACCCACTGACTGGCCCGGAAGCCATGCCTCTCGACGACACGGATCCAATGATTTCAGAGGGTTCCATGGTGATCCCGGCGCGATTCGAACGCGCGACCCTCAGATTAGGAATCTGATGCTCTATCCTGCTGAGCTACGGGACCACTCGGGCGCGCACCATAGTGAAGTCCGGCAGCAAGGCCAAGCCTCCGGTCCGGGCTTTTTCGGCAGGTGCGGCGGAACCTTCCGGACAGGGAGCCGCGCGCGGCGGCCGGGCCGGCCTCACCCCGGCACCCACCCCGCAAGCCATCGGCCGGACGCAGCCTCAAAGCACCGCCGCCTCAGCGCACCGCCGGATCGTCCTGCGCGATCAGGATCGCCTCGCCCGCCCGCAGGCTGACGATGATCGGGCCGGCCGCCTCGTTCGACTGGGTGAGAATCGAGGTGAAGGGAAGATCGACGGCCTCGAGCGGCCATTTCGCGCCCTCGATGGTCAGGCCTTCGACGTTCGAAAATTTCAGGATCGAGAACTGGGTGCCCGGCAGAAGGTCGAAGCGGCGCGGCGCTCGATCGAGCGGATAGGCGGATTCGACCCCGTCGAGCAGCGAGACGCCGAGGCCCTCGCGGGCATAGCGCAGCGCCAGCACGAGATGGGCGAAGGCATGGTCGGAGCGCGGGCCGCCGAGGGCGCCGACCAAAGTGACCCGATCCGCGCCGAGCCCGATCGCCGCCTCGATGGCGAGTTCGCCGTCGGTCTTGTCCTTGTCGCGGGAAAAGGTCTCGCGCCTGACGCCGGCCAGCGCGATCGGTGGTTCCTGCGGGGTGGAATCGAAGTCGCCGACCCAGAGCTCCGGCGACAGGCCGAGCGGCCCCGCATGCCGCATGCCGTCGTCGGCGGCGATCGCCCGCGCGCCGGAAAGGGCGGCGCGAAGCCGCGGCGTCGGCAGCATGCGCCCGGCGAGGAGAATGACGAAATGCGACATCGAACAGCAACTCTCTTCTCCCGGCTCCGTTGCGGCGGCCCCCGACCGGCAGGCGCGCCGACTTTCGCCGGAAGCCGCCTCAATGCCCGATTTCGCGTGATTGACAAGCCCTGCGATCACGCGCATATCGGCGCCATGACCGTGCGCTCCGAACCCACGAAAACGTCGATTGGCTGACGCCCTCGCCCCGCTTGTCTCCCCCGGGGCGGAGGACGAGCGTGCTCGATCGATCTAAGAGGGGAGAGCGAGGGAAGGTCGAAATCCATGGGCTACAAGATCGCCGTCGCCGGGGCCACCGGCAATGTCGGCCGCGAGATGCTGTCGATCCTCGAGGAACGCGGCTTCCCGGCCGACGAGGTCGTGGCGCTCGCCTCCCGCCGCTCGGTCGGCCAGGAGGTCTCCTACGGCGACCGGACGCTGAAGGTGAAGACCCTCGACGGTTTCGACTTTTCCGACGTCGACATCTGCCTGATGTCTGCCGGCGGCAACGTCTCCAAGGAGTTCTCGCCGAAGATCGCCGCCCAGGGCTGCGTCGTCATCGACAATTCTTCGGCCTGGCGCTACGACCAGGACGTGCCGCTGATCGTGCCGGAGGTGAATGCCGACGCGATATCCGGCTTCACCCGCAAGAACATCATCGCCAATCCCAACTGCTCGACCGCCCAGCTCGTCGTCGCGCTGAAGCCGCTGCACGACCACGCCCGGATCCGGCGCATCGTCGTTTCCACCTACCAGTCGGTCTCCGGCGCCGGCAAGGAAGGCATGGACGAGCTCTTCGAGCAGTCGCGGGCGGTCTTCGTCGCCGATCCGGTCGAGAAGAAGAAGTTCACCAAGCGCATCGCCTTCAACGTCATCCCGCATATCGACGTCTTCATGGAGGACGGCACCACCAAGGAAGAATGGAAGGTGATGGCCGAGACCAAGAAGATGCTCGACCCGAAGATCAAGGTGACCTGCACGGCGGTGCGCGTGCCGGTGTTCATCGGCCATTCGGAAGCCGTCAACATCGAGTTCGAGAATCCGATCAGCGCCGAGGAGGCCCGCGAGATCCTGCGCGAGGCGCCGGGCTGCCTCGTCGTCGACAAGCGCGAGGACGGCGGCTACGTCACGCCTTACGAATCCGCCGGCGAGGACGCGACCTACATCTCCCGCATCCGCGAGGACATCACCGTCGAGAACGGCCTCAACATCTGGGTCGTCGCGGACAATCTGCGCAAGGGCGCGGCGCTGAACGCCGTCCAGATCGCCGAGCTCTTGGTCAATCGCGGCCTCCTGAAGCAGAAGAAGGCCGCCTGATCCGGCGGCCCGATCCGGCGAACGGACCCGGCGGCGTCCCGGCCCGTTACGATGACGCGATGACGCCCGGCCGGGCCGGCCGGGCCGCTGCGAAAGAGCAGGCGAAAAGCAACCTGGGCGAGCCCGGGGCGGCGGTCAGGCGCCGAAGCGCGCCGACAGAGCCGCGGCGAGGCGCGCGTCGTCCGCCTCGCGCTGCCGCGCCTCGGAGACCGCGAGGCAGGCCTCGGATTTCAGGATCACCCCGTCCGACAGCACCTTCAGCCGGTTCGCCGTCAGCGTCGAGCCGGTCGAGGTGATGTCGACGATGATGTCGGCGGAACCCGCCGCCGGCGCGCCCTCGGTGGCGCCGAGGCTCTCGACGATCCGGTAGCTCTGGATGCCGTGGGTGCGCGAGAAGAAGCCCTGGGTCAGCCGCCAGTATTTCGTCGCGATGCGCAGGCGCCTTCCGTGCCGCGCGCGGAACGAGCCGGCGACGTCGCCGAGATCGTCCATCGAGGCGACGTCGACCCAGGCCTTCGGGACGGCGACCACCACGTCGGCATGGCCGAAGCCGAGCCTTGCGACGATCCCGGCCGCGACGTCGGCATCGGGGATCGTCTCGCGGATCAGGTCCTCCCCGGTGATGCCGAAGTCGATCGCCCCGTCGCGCAGCTCGCGGGCGATCTCCGAGGCGGAAAGCAGCAGGACCTCGAGGCCGTCGAAGCCTTCGACCTTCGTGCGGTAGGAGCGGGTCGCGCCGGCCGAGACGGCGATGCCGGCCTCCTTCAGGACGGCGAGGGACTTTTCCATCAGCCGCCCCTTGGAGGGAATGGCGAGGGTGATGGTCATGCGGCCTCCAGCGGGTAGAAGCGGCCAGGGTCAGTGCCGAGGCACCCCCCTCTGTCCTGCCGGACATCTCCCCCACAAGGGGGGAGATTGGCAACTCGGCGGCCGCGCATAGGCTGAAGAGGCATCGGCAGGTTCCGGCATTCGAAGAGCGGCGAGATCATTCGCGCGGGATCGATCTCCCCCCTTGTGGAAGAGATGTCCGCCCTTCGACAAAAGCTCAGGACGAAAGAGGGGGGCAAGCCGCAGCTCACGCCGGCTTCCCGGTCGAACGCGCCATCGCCTCGATCCGGTCGAGCCAGAGCGAGAAGCCGACCGCCGGGATCGGCGCCGGGGCGCCGAGGATGGTCATCAGCCGGTCGTAGCGGCCGCCGCCGGCGAGCGGCTCCTCGGCGCCCGTCTCGCGCACCTCGAAGACGAGGCCGGTGTAATAGTCGATCGGCCGGCCGAAGGCGGCGCGGTAGGTGATCCCCGCGAGATCGACATTCGCCGCCTCGAGCGCGAGGTTGCGGGTCATGAAGGCGGTCATCGCCCGGCCGAGATCGAGCCCGGCGGTGCCCGTCACCGCGGCGAGCCGGTCGCCGGCCTCGTCGAGCGGGCATTCGAGCGCGAGAAAATTCTGCAGAAGCTCCAGCGCGCCCTCGCCGAGCCGGGCTTCCGCCACCTGCACCTTCTCGATCAGCCGGTTGGCGATCTCGCCCGGTGAGCGGCCGGAATGCGGCGGCAGGCCCGCCTCCTCCATCAGGTCGCGCACCAGCCGGGTCAGCGCCCCCTCCTCGCGGTCGCGGGCGAGATCGACGAGTTGCGGCTCGATGCCCGAAAGAGCGTCTTCCGGCCCCTCGGCGAGCCGCGCCAGGGCGGCGCGAAGCTGGCCGTCATGGCCGAAGGTGCGGATCAGCCGCCGCTGCCAGCCTTCGGGCAGGCCGAGCGCCCTCAGCACCGCCTCGAACAGCCCCTGGTCGCCGAGAATGACGTCGAGGCCGGCGGGATCGACGCCGCAGGCCGCAAGGCTCGCCAGCGCGTCGGCGAGGCTGCGGGCGTCGGAGGTCGCGCGGTTCTCCTCGCCGAGATCCTCGATGCCGGCCTGGAAGAACTCCGCCGGCCCGCCCGCCCTTTGGCGAAAGACCAGGCCGCGATAGGAATAGCGCCGCGGCAGATCGGCGCCCTCGGCGATGTGGCGCATGCAGACCGGCACGGTGAAGTCGGGCCTGAGGCAGAGATTCTGCCCGCCCTCGCCGCGCGTCAGGAAGATGCGGCGGCGCAGCGCCTCGCCGGCGGTGTCGAGATAGGGCTCGGCCGGCAGGATGATCGGCACCTGCGAGGCCTTTGCCCCGCGCGCCGCAAACAGCGCGTCGAGCGCCTCGCCCATCGTCTCCCCTGCCCGGCCCATCGGGTCAGGCCCCGCCGCCGGACGGGCGGGCGAGGATGGCGCGGACCGCCGCGATCATCGCCTCGGGGTTCTCGGGCGTATAGTCGACCAGCTCCTGGCCGGCCCGCGCCTCGCGCCATTCGGCGTTTCCCTCGATCTGTGCCGAGAGCTCCTTGCCGAGCGCGAGATCCTTGACCTGCACCTTGCCGGCCGCCTTCTCGTCCGCACCTTGAATGATCACGCAAGGGGCGTTCCGCCGGTCGGCATATTGCAGCTGCTTGCCGAACTGCTTGGGGTTGCCCTGGAACACCTCGACCGGCACGGGGGCCCCGAGCGGCTCGCCGCTCTCGTCCTTCGGGTTCAACGCATTGCGCAGCTGCGTCGCCATGGCCTGGTAGTCGGCCATGCGGTCGCGATCCATGACGGTGACGACCACCGGCCCGATGCGCCGCTCGGTCTCCAGCCGGCCGAGATTCTTCAAGGCCGTCATCAGCCGCGAGACGCCGATGGAGAAGCCCGTCGCCGGCACCGGCTGGCTCATGAAGCGCGAGACGAGGCCGTCATAGCGCCCACCGCCGCCGACCGAGCCGAAGCGCACGACCTCGCCTTTTTCGTTGGTGACGTCGAAGAGGAGTTCGGCCTCGAAGACCGGGCCGGTGTAGTATTCGAGGCCGCGGACGACAGAGGGGTCGATCAGGATACGCTGAGTTCCGTAACCTGCTTCTTCGAACATACGCGCCATAGCGGCCAGCTCATTCAAACCTTCTTGCATTGAGGGATATTTCGAAAAATGGTGCCGATACAGGTCAACGGTCTTAGTATTCAAAATTTTCAAATAATAAATATTATCAGGAAAATGTGCTTCAAAATAAGAATTGTCGTCTACGGGAAGTGTTTCACCCACACTCTGATATCCAGCTGGGTGTAGTGTGAATAGGTAAAGCAAATCGGTGATTTGAGCGTCATCCAGATTTGCCTTCGCTCTTGCGGTATTTTCGGCTTCCGCCTGGGCTTTTTCCGACCAAGCGCGCATGAGCGGGACAAGCACGTCCGCCCCCTGCCCCATAGCGTGGATAAGTGTCTGTATTTTGCGTTTCCGGTCTTCTTCGCTGCCGGCCTCAACAAACTGTTGGACAAAGCCAATTTCGTCATCGGAAAGGCTCGCGCCGGCAGTGAAGTCACCGCTTTCGTCAGTCCTACCTTTTCCTAAAAGTTGACGGACACCCTCTACGCCTATTCGATCCAGCTTATCCATCGCCCGCAGCACCGTCAGCCGGCGCCCGGCATTCTCCTCGCCGCCGAGGCCGATCGCCTCCAAGACGCCGTCGAGCACCTTCCGGTTGTTCACCCGGATCACATATTGGCCACGCGGGATGCCGAGGCCCTCCATCGTGTCGGCCATCATCATCGCCATCTCGGCGTCGGCCGAAACGTTCGGCGCGCCGACGATGTCGGCGTCGAACTGCATGAACTGGCGAAACCGCCCCGGCCCCGGCTTCTCGTTGCGGAAGACATAACCTGCCCGGTACGAGCGATAGGGCTTCGGCAGGGTCTCGAAGTTCTCGGCCACATAGCGGGCGAGCGGCGCGGTGAGGTCGTAGCGCAGGCTCATCCACTGCTCGTCGTCGTCCTCGATGGAGAAGACGCCCTCGTTCGGCCGGTCGCTGTCGGGCAAAAACTTGCCGAGCGCATCGGTATATTCGAAGACCGGCGTCTCCACCGGCTCGAAGCCGTAGGTCTCGTAGACCCGGCGGATCTTCGCCAGCATCGCGTCCTGCGCCCTGAGCTCCGACGCGTCGCGGTCGACGAAGCCACGCGGCACCCGCGCCGTCACCCGTTTCGGCTTTTTCCCGGCCATTTCGTTTCACCAATGCGTCGCGGCCGGCGGCCGTTCGCAACCCAATTGTGCCGGCGCCTGCCCGTAAACTGTCCGGCTGCGGCTTAGCCCATCGGCCGGATGGGCTCAAGCGCGTCAAGCGGAAGGCGAATTGACCCAGCAGTTCCACGCGATAATCTGGCATCTGGCGGTCAGATCGACCTATATGTCCCGGGACCCGCTCCGAGGTGCAGGAATGACAAGCCTGACCATCACCAATCTCGACCACAAGACGACGAACCAGATCAGCCGAAGAGCGAACAAGCACGGCCGCTCGATGGAAGACGAAGCGCGGGTTCTGTTGCAACAAGCGCTCGAAATCGCCGAAGACAAGCAGTCGCAGGAGGCCATGGCCAATCGCGAGCGCGGCAACCTCGCCTCAAGAATTCGGGCCAGGTTCGAGCCGATCGGCGGCGTCGAACTTGAACTGCCTGCGCGTGAGCCAAGCCGCGAACCGCCGTCCTTCGATTGAATGATCATTCTCGATACGAATGTCATATCGGAAATGATGCGCGCACTCCCAGAGCAGCGGGTCATGGACTGGCAGGATCGGCAGGAGATCAACGCGGTGTTTCTCACGGCGATCAGTAAAGCCGAGCTGCAATATGGCATTGCCGTCATGCCGGTCGGACGGCGAAGGACGCTTCTGGCCGACAGTCTCCAAGCGACCCTGACGGAGGATTTCGGCGGCCGCATCCTGCCTTTCGACGGAGAAGCTGCCGAGGCCTATGCCGACATCCGGGCGAACAGACGAGCAATCGGGCGCCCCATCAAGGAGATGGATGCGCAGATCGCGGCCATCGCAGCCGTCCAGGGCGCAAAGATCGCGACGCGCAACGTCAAGGATTTCGACGACTGCGGCATCGCCATACTCAACCCGTGGCTTTCCTGACCTGACCGCCGTTAGGTCGGCTGTGGGTTATCAACCCACAGCCAGCTCCGGCACCGTCTGAAGGACCAGCGCCATATCCGCCCGGAACGCCTTCGTCTCGCGCGCCTTCGCCGCCTCGTCCGGCAGCCGCAACAGATAGGACGGGTGGACGGTGACGATGAGCTTCGTCTTCTCGTCGAGATCGATCAGCTTCGAGCGCGTCGCCTTGATGGTGACGCTCCTGCCTAGCACCGCCTGGGCCGCCGTCGCGCCGAGCGCCACGATCAGCTTCGGCTTCACCAGCCGGCGCTCCTGGTCGAGCCACCAGCGGCAGACGCTGATCTCGCTCGTATTCGGCTTGGCGTGGATGCGCCGCTTGCCGCGCGGCTCGAACTTGAAGTGCTTCACGGCATTGGTGACGTAGGCCTGTGACCGGTCGATGCCGGCCGCCGCCAGCGCCTGGTCGAAAACCTTGCCGGCCGGGCCGACGAAGGGCTCGCCGGCGATGTCCTCCTGGTCGCCTGGCTGCTCGCCGACGAAGATCACCGGCGCGTCCTCCGGCCCTTTGCCGAACACCGTCTGCGTCGCCGGCTCCCAGAGCTGGCAGGCCCGGCAGTGGGCCGCCTGCTCTTGCGCCTCGCCGATGGTGTCCGGCGCCTTGTTGGTGCCGAGGCCGGGGCCGAGCTCCGGCGTCTTCTCCATGCGGGGCAAAGTCACGGCGCGGCGCTCCCTGAGCTTTTCCGAATGCAAACTCGGCAGGCTCGGCCGGGTTTCCAGCATGCGGCGCGTCGCCGCCTCGGCGCCGGCGATCAGCGGTTTGACGAGAGCGGTCTCCGGCATGTTCGCCCAGTATTTCTTCGGCATCTCCGCGGTCATCGCCTTCACCTTCAGCCGCGCCGGATTGAAGATCGAGGCGTAATAGGTCAGCCACAGCGCCTCCATGTCGTCGTCCGCGGGCGCCATGTCGCGGGTCGCGCCGGGCAGAAAGGCGAGTTCCTCGCCGTTCCAGTGGGCGGTGCGCTCCGGCGTCAGGATCGTCCAGACCATGCCGGCGAAGCGCCGGACGAAGAACGGCGCGGTCAGTTCGACCGTGTGGTGGAAGGGCTCGAACCAGGCGACCGAGTGCCGGCCGAGTTCGGCGTCCTCGATCTCGCGGAAGCGCACGAAGGCCTTCATCTTGTGGCTGTCGCGGCAGACCGCCTTCTCCATCTCGGCGGCGCGCAGCACGTCCGGATCGGCGGCGATCTCGAGCAGCTTCTTCTCGCCCTGCAGCCGCCATAGCAGGCGATAGGCGAAGACGAAGCGATCCTCGTCGGCGTAGCAGACGAGCTTGCGGGCAAGGTCCGGAAAGGCCTTCGGCACGGTCGGCTGCGCGGCAGTCGCCGGCGCGGTCTCAGGCAGTTCCTCGGCAAAGAGGCCCGGCGTCTCCCCGCCGACGGTGAAGCTGATTTCCTCCGGCGGAATCCTCAGCGTCAGCGCCCGCCGCGCGGCATCCCGCCATCCGTCGAAATCGGCCGGGAAGGCGAGCGGGGCGTTGTACATGGAACGATGATCCGTGCTTTCGGCGGCCATTGAACGAGGTCCGCGCATGTAGTATTTTCCTGGATTAAGATCCCACAAGGGAGCGGTGCGATGAGAGTTCACGAACGACAGATCTCCGCCCGCGAGTTCAACCAGAACGCCTCTGCCGCCCGTAAGGCTGCAAACGACGCCCCGCTGGTGGTGACGGACCACGGGCGGCCGACCCATGTTCTCATGAGCTACGAGGAATACGAACGGCTGAAGAAAGAGCGGCGGTCGGTGCTGGATCTTTTCGCCGATCCTTCACCCGACGCAGACTTCGACTTCCAGCCGCAACGGGACAAGAGCCTGCCGCGAGAAGTCGATTTCGACTGATTCCTGATCGTGTATCTCTTCGATACGAATGTGATTTCGGCACTGCGCAATCCGGCGAAAATCGACGAGGGCGTCGCGGCGAGCTTGCAAGCGTTGCCACTCGAAACGGCTTATGTGTCGGCCATCACCCTGATGGAACTCGAAATCGGCGTTCTCGGCATGGAGCGGCGGGATCCACGCCAAGGCGCAAGTCTGCGAAGGTGGCTTCTCTCGTTTCGCGCCGAAATCAAAGCGGATCGCATCATTGCCGTTTCGGAAGGGATCGGCGTCACCTGTGCGGCCATCCAGGTTCCAAACCGACGACCCTTGGCTGACGCCCTGATCGCGGCGACGGCGCTCGTGCACGGACTGACGCTGGTGACACGCAACGTCAAAGATTTCAGAAAGATCGACGGCCTGCGCCTGCTCGATCCCTGGGCCTGAACGGATCGGCCGTCGTCACCGCCGATGCACCCGCTCGTGCAGCGCCCGGATCTCGTCCGTAAAGCCCTCCACCGGCCCGACGACCGCCACATGCGGCAGCATTTCCCGCAGCGTGACCGGCTTGTAGGGCAGGGGCGGCGCGCCGAATTCGGCCAGCCATTCGACCAGCTGCGGCGTCGACGTCGCGTAGACCGCCCGGCCGACGCCGCACCAGCCCTGCGCCGCCGCGCACATCGGGCAGTGCTCGCCCGAGGTGTAGATCGTCGCCTTCGCCCGTTCCTCCTTCGAGAGATTCAGCGCCGCCCAGCGCGCCAGGGCGAATTCCGGATGCGCCGTCGGATCGCCGGAGCCGGTGCGGTTGTGATCTTCCTTCAGCACCGTTCCGTCGCCTGAGACGAGCACCGAGCCGAAGGGCCGGTTGCCGGTCTCGACCGCCTCCCGGGCGAGTTCGACGCAGCGGCGGAGATGGCGAAGGTCAAATTCGAGGATGGCATCGTCATTCATTGCGTCACTTTCTGAACCGACGGCAAAGCTGTATCATGCCCTGCCGAGGAGATCGGGATGACGGCATGATCGTTTCGACGAAAGGCAAATTCGTCGAAGTTATCGCCTCCGGCAAGGCGCCAAAGGGATTTCCGGCCGAGCTCGTGGGGCGGACCGAACGCAAGCTGCGCGCGATCGACTACGCGGTTCATCTCGACGATCTTCGATCGCCACCCGGAAATCGCCTGGAAGCGCTCAAAGGGGACCGAAAGGCCCAGTACTCGATCCGGATCAACGATCAGTGGCGCATCTGCTTCCGCTGGACCGACGCCGGGGTGGAGGATGTCGAGATCGTCGATTACCATGCCGGGTGAAGGACGCACCGAAATGACCATCCGATTTGCCCGAGCCGTTCACCCCGGTGAATATCTGCGCGAAGAATACCTTCTGCCGCTGGCGATCAGTGCCGAAAGTCTGGCGAAGCGACTGAACCTTCCGCGAAGGCGAATTGAGCGCCTGATCCGTGAAGAAGCGGGCATCACCCCCGATACTGCGCTTCGCCTTGCCCGGGCTTTCGCCACGACGCCGCAGTTCTGGCTGAACTTTCAGAACGCCTACGATCTCGAAATCGCAGCGCGAAAGGTCGCGGACAGCCTCGCCCGGATCGAACCGATCATCGACACGAGCGAGGCAGCCTGACCGGTCAAAAAAGCTCCAGCTGCCGTGCCGCACGCTTCGCCTTCGGCAGGAAGCTGTCGCGCAGACCTTCGCGATCCGTCAGCCCGCCCGGCGACCAGTCGAGCGCCGATATGAAAGGACGCACCTTGTCGACGGACTGGCAGAGCCTTGCGACGTCGTCGAGACGCAGCGCGCGGTGGCGGCGGGTCGAGAGGATGCGCTTCACCGCCCGCGTACCGAGACCCGGGACGCGCAGGAGCAGTTCCCGCTCCGCGCGGTTGACGTCGACGGGAAACCGTTCGCGGTTCTTCAGCGCCCAGGCGAGCTTCGGATCGACGGCGAGGTCGAGCATGCCGCCCTCCCCGCCGGAAACGATCTCGGCCCGCTGAAAGCCGTAGAAGCGCATCAGCCAGTCGGCCTGATAGAGCCGGTGCTCGCGCATCAGCGGCGGCTTTGCAAGCGGCAGGCGGCTGGAGGAATCCGGGATCGGCGAAAAGGCCGAATAGTAGACGCGGCTGAGGCGATAGTTGCCGTAGAGATTTTCCGAACGGCCGAGAACGTCGTCGTCGGTGGAGGTGTCGGCGCCGACGATCATCTGCGTCGACTGGCCGGCGGCGGAGAACCGCGCCGGCCGCGTCCGGTCGCGCTTCTCGCCCTTGTGCTCCTCGATCTTCGCCCTCAGGTGCCCCATCGAGCGGCGGATGTCGCGGGCGTCCTTCTCCGGCGCGAGCGCCGAGAGCATCGCGTCGGTCGGCAGTTCGATGTTCACCGACAGGCGATCGGCGAAGAGCCCGGCCTCTTCGAGCAGCGCGGGCGCCGCGTCCGGGATCGTCTTCAGATGGATGTAGCCGGAGAAGTTTTCCTCGAGCCGCAGCTTCTTCGCGACCCGGACCATCTCCTCCATGGTGTAGTCGGAATTCCTGATGATGCCGGATGAGAGAAACAGCCCCTCGATGTAGTTGCGCCGATAGAAGTTCATGGTGAGCGCCACGACCTCCTCGACGCTGAATCGTGCCCGCTGCACGTTCGAGGACGAACGATTGATGCAGTAGGCGCAGTCGTAGATGCAGAAATTGGTGAGCAGGATCTTCAGGAGCGAGATGCAGCGCCCGTCCGGCGCATAGGCGTGACAGATGCCGGAGCCTTCCGTCGAGCCGATCCCCTTCGACTTGACCGAATTGCGGCCCGCCGCCCCGGAGGAGGCGCAGGAGGCGTCGTATTTCGCCGCGTCGGAGAGGACGGCGAGTTTCTGGCGGAGATCGAGCGTCGGCATCGGACGGACATACCGTTCATGCATTGTTCCGGCCAGACCGCGCGACGTTTTCAGGCCGCAACCAATTGTCGCAGCATCCTTCCCTTGCCGCCTCGCCCCCTGCCAGCGCCGCACCGCGCGACGCAACCAATTGTTCGTGAACGCGAATTGCCGCAGGGGCCGAACGAAAGCGGGCAAGCCGCGTTATATGGCCAAGGGGACATCCGGAGGGTTCCGGTGGCGCAGGCCGCCGCCGGCCGCCCCCGGGACCGATCATGATTTTGGAGACGACGATGCGAAAGATCATTTCCACCGCCCTTGCGGCCGTTCTGGCGCTGGGCACGCTCGGCGCCGGCGTTTCGACCGCCAGCGCGGATTCGAACGGCCGGCATTGGTACCGGAATGGCGGGCACTACGACGCGAATGGCTGGAGTGGCCACCGCCGGTGGCGCGGCGACAGGCACTACCGCTACCGCCATCACGACAACGGCGCCGCCGTGGGCGCGGGCATCGCAGGCCTCGCGATCGGGGCGATCGTCGGCGGCGCGCTTGCCGACCATGGCCACTATTATCGCCGCGCCGTGCCGGTCTACCGCGTCCATCCCGGGGCCCGGGGCCATGTCGCGCGGTGCGACGCGCATTATCGGAGCTACAATCCGCGGACGGACACCTTCGTCGGCTATGACGGCCGCCATCATCGCTGCCGGCTCTGACGACTGCTCGGAAAATCGAGAGGCCGGTTCGGGTCGAAGACAGGCGCCGCGGATTTCGATCCGCGGCGCTTTTTTCGTGGGCACCGCACCAGTTCGAGGCTGCGGGCGACAGGGACAGGAGGGCGAAGCGGTGCGAATTCGCGCGACGCCCGGCAACCGGCAAAGCCGTGGCGGCGTTTAGGAACGCTGTGCCTCGACGATGCCGCCAAACCGGCCGCAGCATAGCGAAGGGACGCTCAGGCGCCGCCGGGCGGGGACCAGATGCCCGATCGCGGTTGCACCATCATCGGAACACGACAATGCGACGCTTCATTTCCACGGCTCTCGCCACCTCACTCATCGCCGGTGCCGCGCTCGGCACGACGACCTTCGGCGCCAGCGCCGATTCCCGGCACAATGGCCCCTGGTATCGCCACGGCGGCTGGCACCAGGACTATCATCGCGGCGGCTGGAACCATCACGACGACGGCGCGGCAATCGCGGCGGGTATCGGCGGCCTTGCTCTGGGCGCGATCGTCGGAGGCGCCCTTGCCTCGCCGCGCTACGAAGAAGCCCCGCCCGCCTATTACTATCGCCCGGTCCCGGTCGAGCGCGTCTATCCCGTGCGCCGGTCCTACGAGGTCGCGCCGCGACCGGTCTATTACGGCGACCACGTCCAAGTCTGCCTGGAGCATTATCGCTCCTACGAACCGCGAAGCGACACTTTCCTCGGCTACGACGGCTACCGCCATCGCTGCAATCTGTGAGCCCCATGCTCCGGCCGTAACGGCAAACGCCGGCGGGCCGTCCCCAGTGCCATCGCTCGAAGCCGGGGAGAGCACGGTGACTGGCCTGATCTTCCCCGCAAGGGGCAAGATCGTAGCGTCGCCGGCGCTAGCCTTCGAGCGGTTGCCTCGGGGTCGTCCCGTCGGCGCTGTCTGACGATTGGTTCCGGCCGGATGCCGTCCCGGCGCCGGCGGGAGCGCTCGCCGGCCATCGGCCTCGCGACTCCCGCCTGTTTCGTCAGGCGCGGCCGGACCGCGACCGCGACTGCTCAGTGGCCTTGCGCCTTCTTCACCGCCCGCTTGGTGACGACCTTCACGAGATTGGCCCGGTAGGCCGAAGAGCCGTGGATGTCGGAGAGCATGTTGCCTTCCGGGACCGTCAGGCCGTCCACCGCCTCCGGCGCGAAATTGCCCGAAAGCGCCTGTTCGCCCTCGCTCCAGCGGAAGGCGCCGTCGGAGCCGGCTCCGGTGACGCCGACCTTGACGCCGCCGGCACGCTTGGCGACGAAGACGCCGCACATGGCATAGCGCGAGGCCGGGTTGCGGAACTTCTCGTAGGCGCAGGCATCCGGCGCCTCGAACGACACCGCGGTGACGATCTCGCCTTCCTCCAGCGCCGTCTCGAACAGGCCCTGGAAGAAGTCGTCGGCCGCGATCTCGCGCTTGTCGGTGTGGATGGTTCCGCCGAGGGCGAGCAGCGCCGCCGGATAGTCGGCGGCGGGGTCGAAATTCGCCACCGACCCGCCGATCGTTCCCATGTGCCTGACGGCGGGATCGCCGATCAGCCCGGCGAGGCTGGTGAAGCCCGGGCAGACCGCCTTGATCGCGTCGCTCTGGGCGATTTCGGCATGGGTCATGCCGCCGCCGATGCGGATCGCGCGGCCGTCGACGGTGATGCCCTTCAACTCGCCGACATGGCGCAGGTCGATCAGCATCTCGGGTGCGGCAAGCCGCTGCTTCATCGTCGGAAGCAGGGTCATGCCGCCGGAGAGATACTTCGCCTCCTCGCCTTTTTCGGCCGCGAGCCTGGCGGCCTCCTCGATGGACGTCGCACGGGTGTAGCTGGTTTCGTACATGGTGTGCCTCCTGGGCGATCCTCTGCGCGCCGGGCCGCTCCTGCCTCGTCGGCCACGCGGCGCGCGAATGGGTGACTGTCCTGCCGGAGCGACCGGCGAAGCCGGCCGGGCGCAGGCGCCGGCCGGCCTTCGGCCCGAAGGCCTATTCGACGGCGTTCAGCGCCTTCCAGACCTTTTCGGGGGTCGCCGGCATGGTGAGGTCGTTGTTGCCGATGGCGTCGGTGATGGCGTTGATCACCGCCGGCGGCGAGCCGATCGCCCCGGCCTCGCCGCAGCCCTTCATGCCGAGCGGATTGCCCGGGCAGAGGGTCTCCGTCGTCGAGACCTTGAACATCGGCAGGTCCCATGCCCGCGGCATCGCATAGTCCATGTAGGACGCCGTGATGAGCTGGCCGCTGTCGTCGTAATGGGTGCCTTCCAGAAGCGCCTGGCCGATCCCCTGGGCGATGCCGCCATGCACCTGGCCCTCGACGATCATCGGGTTGATCACCCGCCCGAAATCGTCGGCAGCGACGAACTGGACGACCTCGGTCGTCCCGGTCTCGGGATCGACCTCGACCTCGCAGATGTAGCAGCCGGCCGGGAAGGTGAAGTTGGTCGGGTCGTAGAACGCCCCTTCCTTCAGGCCCGGCTCCATCCCGTCGGGAAGGTTGTGGGCGGTATAGGCGCCGAGGCAGACCTCGTGCCAGCCGAGCTTCTTGTCGGTGCCGGCGACCTTCACCTCGCCGTTCTCGATGACGATGTCGCCCTCGTCGGCCTCGAGCACGTGGGCGGCGATCTTCTTGGCCTTCGCCTCGACCTTGTCGAGCGCCTTGACGATCGCCGACATGCCGACCGCGCCGGAGCGCGAGCCGTAGGTGCCCATGCCGAACTGCACCTTGTCGGTGTCGCCGTGGATCACCTGGACGTTGTCGACCGGCAGGCCGAAGCGCTCGGCGACCAGCTGCGAGAAGGTGGTCTCGTGGCCCTGGCCGTGGCTGTGGGAGCCGGTCAGGATCTCGATCGTGCCGACCGGATTGACCCGGACCTCGGCCGATTCCCAAAGGCCGACGCCGGCACCGAGCGAACCGACCGCCTTGGACGGCGCGATGCCGCAGGCCTCGATGTAGCAGCTCATGCCGAGGCCGCGCAGCTTGCCGCGCGACTTCGCCTCCGCCCGCCGGCCCTCGAATCCGGCGACGTCGGCAGCTTCCATGCCGGCATTGAGGCAGGCTTCGAAATCGCCGGCATCATAGGCCATGATCACCGGGGTCTGATGCGGGAAGGAGCGGATGAAGTTCTTGCGGCGCAGCTCCGCCGGCGAGATGCCGAGTTCGCGGGCCGCCGTCTCCATCGTCCGCTCGACGACGAAGGTCGCCTCCGGCCGGCCGGCGCCGCGATAGGCGTCCACCGGCACGGTGTTGGTGTAGACCGCCTTGACGTTGGCGTGGATCGCCGGGATGTCGTACTGGCCGGACAAGAGCGTCGCGTAGAGATAGGTCGGCACCGACGACGAGAACAGCGACATGTAGGCGCCGAGATTGGCCGTCGTCTCGACCTTGAGGCCGAGAATCTTGTTGTCGGCGTCGAGGGCGAGTTCGACCTCGGTCTCGTGGTCGCGGCCATGGGCGTCGGTGAGGAACGCCTCGGTGCGGTCGGACGTCCACTTCACCGGCACGCCGGTGCGCTTCGACGCCCAGAGGCAGACGATCTCTTCGGGATAGATGTAGATCTTCGATCCGAAGCCGCCGCCGACGTCCGGCGCGATGACCCTCAGCTTGTGTTCCGGCGCGACGTTGTAGAAGGCGCTCATCACCAGCCGCGCGACATGCGGGTTCTGCGAGGTCGTCCAGCAGGTGTAGTGGTCCTCGGCCATGTCGTAGTGACCGAGGGCGGCGCGCGGCTCCATCGGGTTCGGCACGAGGCGGTTGTTGTGGATGTGGATCTTCGTGACGTGGGCGGCCTTGGCGAAGGCGGCGTCCGTCGCCGAGCGGTCGCCGAGCTCCCAGTCGAAGATCAGGTTGCCGGGCGCCTCGGGATGAAGCTGCGGCGCGCCGTCCTTCAGCGCGTCGACCGCCTTGGTGACGACGGGAAGCTCCTCGTATTCCACCGCCAGCGCGTCGGCCGCGTCGCGGGCCTGCGCCCGGGTCTCGGCGACGACGACGGCGAGCGGCTGGCCGACATAGCGCACGACCTCGCTCGCCAGAGCCGGATAGGCGCCCATCTTCATCGGCGTGCCGTCCTTCGACGAGACCGCCCAGCCGCAGATCAGATTGCCGATGCCGTCGCCCTGCAGCTGCTTGCCGTCGAGGACGCCGATCACGCCGGGCATCGCCTCTGCCGCGCTCTTGTCGATGCCGGTGATCCTCGCATGCGCATGCGGCGAACGCACGAAGGCCGCATATTTCATGCCCGGCACGCTCATGTCGTCGACATAGCGGCCGCGCCCGGTGATGAAGCGGCGATCTTCCTTGCGCAAGACCTTTGCGCCGATGCCTTCAACGCCCATTCTCTAACCTCCCGAAAGTCCGATCGCGGCTCCCGCACGTCGACGTGCCCGGCGATCGCGTCCCTGATCGATACCCGCGCCCCGCCGCGGCGGCCGCGGCGCGACGATGCCTCACTCGGCGGCCATCGCCGGCGTCTGCGCGGCCCCCGCCGCCGACAGGATCGCCTTGACGATGTTGTGGTAGCCGGTGCAGCGGCAGATGTTGCCGTCGAGCTCCTCGCGCACCGTCTTCTCGTCGAGCGAGGAGCCGTGGCGGTTGATCATGTCGACCGCGGTCATGATCATGCCGGGGGTGCAGAAGCCGCACTGCAGGCCGTGATGCTCGCGGAACGCCGCCTGCACCGGGTGGAGTTCGACGCCGTTCGCGATGCCCTCGATGGTGGTGACCGAGGCGCCCGAGGCCTGGACGGCCAGCATGGTGCAGGATTTCACCGCCTTGCCGTCGACATGCACGACGCAGGCGCCGCATTGCGACGTGTCGCAGCCGACATGCGTGCCGGTCAGGCCGAGATTGTCGCGCAGGAACTGCACGAGCAGCGTCCGGTCCTCGACCGACCCCTTCATCTCGCGCCCGTTCACGGTCATGGAGACGTCCGTCATTCACTCCTCCCAAGCTCGCCGGCCATGCGGCCGGTCCCCGTCTTTCGTCGCCCCCTCTCCCCGAGATCCGCGGCAGATCGTCGAACCGGGCCGGGCGGGGTCGCTCCGGCGCGAGATTGCCTTTTTGCCGGGGCCGCATCAAGCGCTTTTGAGAATGGTTCCATGAACCGCGGCATCGTCACGCGGGACGCCCCGGGCGCGGCGGGCGGAGATCGGGCAGGCGCGAAGCGGACGCCGGGAACGGGATTCGCCTGTGGCAGGGCGACAACGCGCAAGCGAATAGGACGGCGTCCGCAGCGCCTGCGACAGTAAGTCCGACTTCCGATGCCGGCTGTTGTCGCACCGGCACAGCACGCGTTCAATCGACGCTTCCGCCCTGCCGCGCGAGCCGTTTGTCCGTCGGACGTAGTTGTTATTTCACGATTTCCCGGCATGCTTACGGACACCTGAAGGGGGGAGCAGAACTTTTCGGGACAGGGCCCCGGCAGGCCCGGCCGCGCCATGAGGCACGGCGCTCCACCCTCCGCATGACCGCTGTCTCAGGGGATGTAAGCGTTTGCTCGAACTCGGCCGCCTGCCCGCGATCCGGCTCTCGATTGCCATGGCGACCCTCGTTTCGTCGCCGGCCGGCGCGTTCGAGATCTTCGGCCTGAAGTTCTTCGAGAGCGCCGATTCCAAGGTCGAGGTCATCGACCCGCTGAACTATGCCGTCACCCTCGACGTGGCGCCCGCGCCCGAGGACGACGGCTCGCTGAAGGAGACGCTGAGCGACGCCTCGGGCCTCGTCGCCGATGCCGACAAGCCGGTCTCCGGCTCGCTCGGGCTCCTCTCCAAGGCGAAGACCGACCGCAAGCGCCTCGTCGCGGCACTGTTCGAACAGGCCCGCTACGACGGCCTCGTCGACATCTTCATCGAAGGCCGCGACATCACCACCCTGCAGCCCGATGCGAGCTTTTCGGCCCGGCCGGTGCCGGTGACGATCAAGGTCCGCCCGGGGCCGAAATACACCCTCGGCCGGGTCAGCGTCTCGACCGGCGGCATTCCGGTCGATCCCGCCGAATACGGCCTCGAGCCGGGCGGCGAGGCGGGCTCGGCGAAGGTGCTCGACGCCGAGGGCAAGATGTTCCAGAAGCTGCGGGAGGACGGCCGGCCCTTCGTCGCGGTGACCGGCCGCGACATCATCGCCGACGCGGCGACCGACAGGCTGGACTACCGGGCCGAGCTCAGCCCCGGCCCGCGCGTGCCCTTCGGCGACGTCTGGGTCGACGGCGCCAAGGACGTCGATCCCGGCTTCATCGCCTACATGACCGGGATCAAGGCGGGCGAGGTGTTCTCGCCCCAGGAACTCCAGGATGCCCGCGACCGGCTGCTGAAGCTCGGCGTGTTCTCGTCGGTCACGGTCAAGGAGGGCAAGGCCGAGGATCCGGACGGCACCCTGCCGGTGCAGGTCGAGGTGGGCGAACGCAAGTTCGGCTATTACGGCGTCGGCGCCACCTATTCCAACACCGACGGCGCCGGGGCCAACGGCTATGTCGGCTACCGCAACCTGTTCGGCCGGGCCGAGTCGATCCGCCTCGACGCGTCGGTGTCGCGCATCGGCGCATCGGCGATCTCCACCGAGGCCCGCCAGACCGACGGCTTCGACTATTCGAGCTCGCTGGTCTTCAAGAAGCCCGGCGTCCTCGGCCCCGATTCCGTCTATATCGGCTCGCTCGAGGTGAAGAAGGAGCAGCCGCTCGCCTACGACCGGCAGAGCTACGCCGCGACCAGCGGCGTCGAATACGACCTCGACAAGCAGCAGAAGCTGAACGTCACGCTGCGGGCCGAGTACGAAGAGATCACCGACTATCTCGGCGAGCGCGACTACTTCATCACCTCGCTGCCGATCACCTACACCTATGACGGCCGCGACAACGAGCTGAACCCGACCGAGGGCTTCTATTTCCAGGCGCTGGCCGAGCCCTCCTACGGCTTCAACAGCGCGACGCCCTTCCTGAAGACGCGGCTCGACGGCCGGGCCTATCTGCCGATCGGCGAATCGAAGCGCTTCGTCATGGCCGGCCGGCTCGGCTACGGCACGATCTTCGGCGCCGACCTCCTCGACATCCCCAACGACCGGCGGTTCTTCGCCGGCGGCGGCGGCTCGGTGCGCGGCTACGAGTTCCAGTCGATCGGGCCGTATTTCCCGTCGACCGTGCCGGCCGGCTCCGGCTACAATTCCGACTTCACCGACACGCCCACCGGCGGCCTCTCGCTCTTCGAGGGCTCGGTCGAGGCGCGCATCGGCATCACCGAGAACATCCAGGTCGTGCCGTTCCTCGATTTCGGCACGGTCTCCGACAAGCTCGTGCCGGATTTTGCGACCTTCAAGCTCGGGGCCGGCGTCGGCGCGCGCTACCTGACGAGCTTCGGCCCGATCCGCATCGACGTCGGCATCCCGCTCGATCCGGGACCGCGCGACGCGAGCTACCAGATCTACGCCGGTATCGGACAGGCCTTCTGATGCGAACCGAACGCCTCGCAGCCCTCGCCCTCACACTGTTTCTCGCCGTCGCCGCGCTGCTGCCGTCGGCCCGGCCGGCGCATGCCCAGCAGTTCATCGCCAACCAGATCGAGAACCTGATCTCCACCGACACGATGAAGGTGAAGATCGACGGTCTGTCGGGCGCCCTCACCGGCGCGATCCGCATCGACAAGGTGACGGTGTCGGACCCTCAGGGAGCGTTCCTGACCGCGACCGATCTCGCCATGGACTGGTCGCCGCTGGCGCTGGTGCGCTCCAACGTCTCGATCGACAAGCTGACCGCGGCGAAGATCGTCCTCGACCGCCTGCCGGCCGGCCAGCCGGCGGCGACGAGCGGCGGCGGCGGCTTCTCGCTGCCGGCGATCACCGCCGACATCAAGACCATCGCCATCGAGGAATTCGTCCTCGGCGAGGCCGTCGCCGGCAAGGAGGCGCGGCTGAAGGCGAATGCCAGCCTCACGTTGAAGGACGACCCGACGCAGCTCAGCGCCGAAGCGTCGATCGACCGTCTGGACCAGCCCGGTCACGTCGCCTTCAACGTCGACTTCGCGCCGGACGACAACCGGCTCGTCGTCAAGGTCGACGCCAACGAGCCGCAGGGCGGCCTCGTCGCCTCGCTGCTCGGCATTCCCGGCGCCCCGCCGGTCGCGCTGACGGTGAACGGTTCCGGCCCGCTGTCGGGCTTCATGGCGAACGGCGCGCTCTCCGTCGACAACACCCAAGCGGCGACGCTGACCGCCCGCGTCGACCGGCAGGACGCGGCCTATCGCGCCGCGCTGTCCCTCAACGTCGCGGCCGAGCGCTTCGTGCCGGAGGCCTATCAGCGCTACGTCGAAGGCGGCGCCGCGCTCGACGCGACGGTCGAGATACGCGACGACGGCACCTACCGCATCGAGCAGGGCACGCTGTCGTCGAAGGCGGTGCGTCTCGCCGCCTCCGGCACCGTCGATCCGAGCGGATCAGGCAACGACCTGTCGGTCGGGCTCACCGCGCCCGGCGGCGGGCCGCTGGCGCTTTCGCTCGGCACGCCGGAGACGCCGATCGAGATCTCCGTGTCGAGCCTGAAGGCCAGCCTCGAAGGGGCGCTCGCCGAGGCGAAGCTGTCGATCGACGCCAGCCTGCCCGGCGTCCTCTACGGCGAATACGGCGCCGACGACGTGGGCGCCCGGCTGTCGAGCCAGGGCTTCGACGTCACCGCCCTCACCGGCCCGTTCGAGCTGTCGGCGAGCGCCGCCTCCGCCAAGGCGCCGGAGGGCATCGCCCGGCGCTTCCTCGACGGGCAGGTGAAGATCGCAGGAAGCGGCGCGCTCGACGCGAACGGCATCCGCCTCGACCCGGCGACGCTTCAGACCGGCTCAGCCGAGCTGAAGGTCACCGGATCGGCCGCGCTGAGCTTCTCGACCTTCGACCTGACGCTCGATTCGAACTTCAAGACGGTCGCTTTGTCGGCCGGTCTCACGCCGATCGCCGGCGAGCGCCTCGCCGTCTCCGGCAACGTCGCGCGGCAGGCGGACGGAGCGCTGGCGGCGAAGGATCTAAAGGTCAGCGGCGACAATCTGACGATCTCCGGCTCGGCCGGGCTCGGCGACGGGACGGTCTCCGCCGACATCTCCGGCCGCCTCGCCAATGCCGGCGCGGTCAGCCAGTCCTTCTCCGGCGCCGCCACCTTCGATCTGACGGCCAGCGGCCCGGTGGCAAAGCCGGACGTCGACCTCACGGTCGACGGCAACGGCCTGTCGATCAACGGCCGCGAACTCGCCAACCTCACCGTCAAGGCGACCGGAACCCTCGACCCGGCCTCGCCGCGGGCGAAGATCGACATCGCCGGCGTCATCGACGGCCAGCCGCTGGAGGGCAAGGCCGAGCTGACGACGCAGGACGGCGGCGAGCGGCGGCTCTCCGGCCTCGTCGTCCGCCAGGGACCAAACCGCATCACCGGCGACCTCGTGCTGAACGAAAACTTCCTGCCGGTCGGCACGCTCGACGTGAAGCTCGACGATCTGGCGGCGCTGGCCGCGCTCGGGGGCGTCAGCGCGAGCGGCGACGTCTCCGGCACGATCGGCTTCGACGTCCTTGCCGACGGAACTCCCGTGGCGAAGCCGGACCTTGCCGGCGACAGCGTCTCTGTCGCCGGCACCAGCCTCGTCGGGGCGAAGATCGACCTGTCGCTCTACGACTATCTCGGCATTCCGCAGCCGGAAGGCAGCGTCAGGGCGCTGTCGGTCGGCGCCCCCGGCGTCGACGTCGAGAGCCTCTCCGTTGACCTGTCGCGCGCCGACGAGGGCGCGGAGAACGAAAGCACCCGCCTCGAAGCCACGGCTCGTGCCAACGGCATTCCCGTGGCGCTCGCCGGCAACGCCCGCTTCACGCCGAACGAGACCCTCGTCAGGCTCGACAGGCTGACGGCGGAGATCCCCGACGCGGCGGTGGCGCTGACCGCTCCCGCCGAGGCGAAGATCGCAAACGGCACGACCACCCTTTCCGATTTCGTCCTGTCGGTCGGCGACGGAACGCTGACCGCCTCCGGCACCGCCGGCGAGACGCTGGACCTCTCGGCAGGTCTCTCGAAGGTCCCGGCCGCGGTCGCCAGCCCCTTCCTGCCCGACATGTCGCTCGCCGGCACAGTCGACGGCACCGCCCGGGTCACCGGCAAGGCGTCCGATCCCGAGGCGCGCTTCGACATCCGCGCCAGCCAGATCGTCGCGACGCGCGCCGGCGGCGTGAAGACCCCGCCGGTCGACGGCACGGTCGCGGGCAGCTATGCCGGCGGCACGCTGCAGCTTCAGACGGCGCGGCTCGATCTCGGCGAGGACGGCGCGCTCACCGCCACCGGTTCCGTCGGCGACGCGATCGACCTCGACGTCGACCTCAGCCAGGCGCCCGTCGCCCTCGCCAACGCCTTCGTCGAGGGGCTCGACGCGTCGGGCACCCTGTCGGGCAAGGCCAAGCTTGCCGGCACGACCGGCGCCCCGCAGGCGAACTTCTCGCTCAGCGGCCGGCAGATCACCGCCAAGGCCATCGCGCAGGCCGGCATCCAGCCGCTCGCCCTCGACGCCAGCGGATCCTACGCGGACGGGACGCTCACTCTGGCGAACGCCGTCGTCGAGGTAGGCGAGGCCTCGCTCACCGCCTCGGGCACGATCGGCGACCGGCTCGACGTCACGGCCCGCGCCGAGAACCTGCCGGTCGGCCTCGTCAACGGCTTCGTCCCGGATCTCTCGGCGGAGGGCATCGTCTCGGGAACGGCGAGCGCCACCGGCACGATCTCGGACCCGAACGCCAGCTTCGACATCATGGGCAGCGGCATCACGACGAAGGAGATCGCCCGCTCCGGCGTCAAGCCGCTCGATCTGCGCCTCGCCGGCAGCTACGCCGCCGGCACGGCGGACATCAGGACCGGCGTCGTCAATGTCGGCGACGGCTCGCTCACCGTCTCCGGCCGCGTCGGCGAGAACCTCGACGTCACCGCGAACGTCAACCGCCTGCCCGTCGGCCTCGTCAACGGCTTCGTCGACGGGCTCGGGGCGACCGGCACGGTCTCCGGCACGGCGAAGGCGACGGGAGCGCTCGCCGACCCGGTGGCGAGCTTCGACGTGACGGGCCGCGACATCACCACCGCGGCGATCGCCAAGGGCGGCGTGCCGAAGCTCTCGCTCGATGCCGCCGGCAACTACCGGAACGGCACGCTCGGCCTCGACACCGCGAAGATCGACGTCGGCGACGGCTCGCTGCGGGCGAGCGGCACGGTCGGCAGGGAGCTCGATCTCGACCTTGCGCTCGACGCCCTGCCGGTCGGTCTCGCCAACGGCTTCGTCGACGGGCTGAACGCCACGGGCACCGTGTCCGGAACCGGCCGGGCCACCGGCTCGCTCTCCGATCCGAAGGCGACGTTCAACCTGTCGGGCAGCGGCATCACCACCGAGAAGATCGCGAAATCCGGCGTCGCGCCGCTGTCGCTCGACGCGGCGGGCTCCTATGCCGGCGGGACGGCGACGATCGACCGGGCCGACGTGACGGTCGGCGACGGCTCGCTGAACGCAAAGGGCACGGTCGGCCAAACCCTCGACCTGACCCTGAAGCTTTCGGAAATTCCGGTCGGCCTCGCCAACGGCTTCGTCGACGGCCTCGGCGCCCGGGGCACGATCTCCGGCTCCGGCAAGGCGACAGGCTCGCTCTCCGATCCGCAGGCGACGTTCGACCTGTCGGGCAACGGCATCACGACCAAGGCGATCGCCGATTCCGGCGTTCCGCCGCTGTCGCTCGACGCTTCGGGCTCCTATGCCGGCGGGACGGCGACGATCGACGCGGCGAAGCTCACCGTCGGCTCCGGCAGCCTGACGGCCAAGGGAACCGTCGGCGACCAGCTCGACCTCGACGTCACCGCCAGCGACATCCCGGCAGGCCTCGCCAACGGCTTCGTCGCCGGCCTCGGCGCCAGGGGCACGCTGTCGGGCAGCGCCACGGCGACCGGCTCGCTCGCCAACCCCTCGGCCGAGTTCACCGTCTCCGGCACCGGCATCACCACCAATGACATCGCGCGGTCCGGGACGCCACCGCTCACCCTCGACGTCGCCGGCAGCTATCGCGACGGCACGCTCGACCTCGCCAATGCCGAAGTGGCGGTCGGCAAGGGATCTCTGACCGCGAAGGGCACGGTCGGCCAGGAGCTCGACATCGACGTCAAGCTGAACCAGCTGCCGGTCGGCCTCGCCAACGGCTTCGTCGAGGGTCTTGGGGCACAAGGCACCGTCTCGGGCACGGCCACGGCGACGGGGAGCCTTTCCAATCCCAATGCGCGCTTCGACCTGACGGCCGCCGACGTCTCGGTGGCCCAGAGCCGCGCCGCCGGCGCCCCTCCCCTCGCCGCCGATCTTTCCGGCAGCTACCAGGGCGGCAACCTCGATCTCCGCCAGGCGCTCGTACGGGTGGGAGGCGGCACGATCCGCGTCACCGGCGGGGCGAGCCGGACGAATCTCAACCTGACCGCCGAGATCCGCAGCCTGCCCGCCTCGATCGCCAGCGCCGCCGCCGGCGGCCTCGCGCCGCAGGGCACGATCAACGGCACCGTCCGGGCGACCGGCGCGCCGACGAACCCTCAGGTGACATACGACCTCAACGCCTCGGGCGTCTCGATCCAGCAGACCCGCAGCGCCGGCGTCGGCGCCCTCGGCATTTCCACCAAGGGCCAGTATGCCGGCAACCGCGTCACCACCGACACGAATCTGTCGGGAAGCGGCATCGCGCTCGCCGTCGCCGGCTCGGTCGATCTCGCAGGCACGCCGAGTTTCAACCTTGCGGCAAACGGCACGGCGCCGCTCTCGCTCGCCAATCCGATCCTCGCCGAGGGCGGCCGTTCGATCCAGGGCACGGCCCGGCTCGACGCGCGGATCACCGGCACCGCCGCCCAGCCGAACGTCAACGGCACGGTCTCGGTCGCCGGCGCGCGGCTCGTCGACGCGAACTTCAACGTCGCGCTCAACGACATCACCACGACCATCGCCCTCACCGGCACGACGGCGACGATCCAGAGCTTCAACGCCGCCATCTCCTCGGGCGGCAGACTGACGGTCGGCGGCACGGTCGGCCTCACCGGCCAGTTCCCGGCCGACCTGACGATCCGCGCCGACCGGGCCCGCTACAACGACGGCGAGCTCATCGCCGCGCGGCTTTCGGCCGACCTGACGCTCACCGGCCCGCTGGTCGCGACGCCGACGCTTTCCGGCACGGTCAATGCCGAAGAGATCGACGTCATCGTGCCGGACAACCTGCCGAGCTCGCTCGCGCGGATCGACGTCACCCATCGCAACGCCCGTCCGGCGGTGGTCGAGCAGCAGCGCGAACTGTTTCCGAAGAGCGCCAACGGCGCGGGCGGCGGCGGCGGAATCACCCTCGACATCACCTTCAACGCGCCGAACCGCGTCTTCGTGCGCGGCCGCGGCCTCGACATCGAGCTCGGCGGCTCGCTGAGGATCACCGGCCCGGCGTCGAACCTTTCCATCGTCGGCGGCTTCGAGCTGCAGCGCGGGCGCTTCCAGATCCTCGCCAAGCAGCTGACCTTCGAACGCGGCACGCTGAGCTTCACCGGCGATCTCATCCCGACCCTCGACCTCGAGGCGAGTTCGACGGTCGACGACGTGACGGTCTACGTCACCGTCACCGGCCCGGCCAACGACCCGTCGGTGAACTTCTCGTCCAACCCGGCGCTGCCCCAGGACGAGGTCCTGGCACGGCTGATCTTCGGCCAGGGCACCTCGGACCTCTCGCCGCTGCAGATCGCCCAGCTGGCCGAGGCGGCCGCGACACTCGCCGGCGTCGGCGGCTCGACCGGCCTCCTCGACAATCTGCGCTCGCAGCTCGGGGTCGACTCCCTCAACATCTCGACCACCTCCGACGGCCAGACCGCCGTCGGCGTCGGCAAATATCTCAACGACAACACCTATCTCGGCGTGGACTCGACCGGCCGGGTGTCGCTCGAACTGAAGCTCGGCGGCGGGCTGAAGGCCAAGGGCGCCGTCACCTCGCAGGGCGGCGGCGAGGTCGGCGTGTTCTACGAGGGCGAGTTCTGAAGCGGCCGGGCTTTCCTGCCCGGCGCCCGAGGCAGTAGCGGGCGCCCCGCGCGCCTCGCAACGCGATCTTCGGCGCCCGGTGGCACCGCGCAGGGCGCCATCCGACGTCTTTCAGGGTCAGGAAGAGAGACGCCGCGCAGCGATCGGCATTTGGAGCATGATCCCGGAAAGCGGGAACCGGTTTTCGAAAGAGATCGTGCGGAACCGGAAAGATGGAGCGGGAGGATGAGCGAAGCTCATGTCATCCCGCTCCAAGGAACGTCGGATGGAATCGGGCGCGCCTCGCGCCTTCCCTGCCTGCCTGCCTGCCTGCCTGCCTGCCTGCCTGCCTGCCTGCCTGGTCGACTGCCTGCCTGTCTGCCGGGGGATCCGCCCGGCAGCAGCGGACGGACCGACGCTGCGAATCGTCCGGCTTTGTCCGGAGGGCGGCGGCAGTCCGGATGGCCGGACCGGCTTTGCCGGTCGATGCATCGATGCGGCGTATCGCCGGACCGACGATCGGCTCCGCCCTACCGACCGGTGCCGGCGTCCCTGCCGCCGGACACGCGGCGCCTACAGATACTGGTCGATCAGCGCCGTGACTTCGGCATTGCGCGCGGCGCCGGTCTTGCCGCCCATGACGACGACGATGATCCGGCGCCCGCCCCGCATCGCCGTCGCGACGAGGTGGAAGCCGGAATCGCGGATGTATCCGGTCTTCAGGCCGTCGACCCCGGCCACCTTGCCGAGCAGCTTGTTGGTCGCGTGATAGGTCCGGCCCTTGTAGATGAACTGCGTCACCGAAAAGATCGGCATGAACTGCGGATTGCGCGCGATCAGCGCCCGCGCCAGGATCGCGAGGTCGCGCGCGGTCGAGATCTGCCGCGGATCGGGCAGCCCCGAGGCGTTGACGAAGCGGGTGTTGCGCATGCCGAGTTCGCGCGCCTTGGCGGTCATCATCGCCGCGAAGGCGTCCTGGCTGCCGCCGAGATTCTCCGCGACCACCACGGCGACGTCGTTGGCCGACTTCGTCGCGATCGCCTGGGCGGCATCGCGCACGGTGATGGTGTCGCCGGGGCTGAAGCCGAGCTTCGACGGCGGCTGCGACGCCGCCTCGGCGCTGACCGTCAGCGGCGTGTCCGGCGAGATCCGCCCGGCATTCACCGCCTCGAACAGGAGGTAGAGCGTCATCATCTTCGACAGCGACGCCGGATAGCGCAGCGCGTCGGGATTCTCCGCCTGGAGGATGCGGCCGCTCTGATAGTCCATGACCAGCACCGAGTGGCCGCGGATCTCGGCCGCTGCGCCGTCGGAGAGGTTGGCGACGCCGAGCGAGGCGGGCGTCAGCTCCGCCGTCTGGCAGCCGGCGAGAAGCAGCGAGAGGAAGACGAGGAGGGCCCGGCCGGCATGGCGGCCGAAACGACACTCCTGAAACCATGGGCGCATGGGAAAAGGGCCGTGGTCGAGGTTGCGGTCGCCGAGCTATGCGCAACCTGCCGGAATCCTGTCAAACCACGAACATCGGCTTGAAAGACTTCGCGCTTCGCCTGTGCCGGCGATGCCACATCGCGCGCGGCGAGAGACGCCATGGCGGGCGGTGCCGGCCTTGACATCGCCGCCTCGCCGAACACCTCGCTTCGTCATGACCGGGCGTGCGGACGCCGCCGGCGAAAACCACGGGGTGGCCGGGATCCTCCGGCGCCCGGCGTCGAACGGAACGCATCGGAGGGCGAGCGCCATGCGCGCGGCGATCTACTTCACTCCGCCGGCCGGATCGGCCCTGGCGATCACCGCCAATCGCTGGCTCGGGCGCAATCCCTTCGACGGCGAGCCGACCCGCGCACCGGATGCCGCCCGCGACCGGCTCGTCGCGGACCCCGCCCGCTACGGCTTCCACGCCACCATCGTCGCGCCCTTCCGCCTTGCCGGAGCCGCCGACCTCGAACGCATCGACGCACGCCTCGCCGAATTCGCGGCGGCGCAGGCGCCGTTTTCCATCACCGCCAGCGTGCCGGCGCGGCTCGGCAGATTCTTCGCCCTGGTGCCGGCGGCTCCTTCGGAGCCGTTGCAGATGCTGGCGGACAGCGCGGTGCGGGCCTTCGCGAAATTCCGCGCGCCGCTCAGCGAGGCGGAGATCGCCAGGCGCCGGCCCGAAGACCTCAGCGAGCGCCAGCGCGACCATCTTCTCGCATGGGGCTATCCTTATGTCTTCGAAGAGTTCCGCTTCCACATGACGTTGTCGGGCCCGCTCTCCGACGACGAGGCCGCACGGCTCGCCCCGCTTCTCGCCGAGGCTTTCGCGCCCTTCGACGGGGCGCCGCTGGCGATCGACCAATTGGCGCTGTTCGTCGAGCCGGAGCCCGGCGCGCCGTTCCGGGTCCATTCGGTGCATCGCTTCGAGACGGCCTGAAGCGCAAAAAACCGCCGAGGCGCGGGGCCTCGGCGGCTTGCGTGTCGTGGCCGGCTGGACGGTTACCGGCCACGCGGCCTGCGGCAGAGAACAGAGGGGGGAGCCCCCGCCACAGGATTCTTCGACAGCCTCGCGCCTCAGCCCTGCTGCGGCGCCTCGTCCGTCGGCGGCGTCTCCGGCCCCTGGTCGGCCGGTCCCTGGCCGTCCGGACCGTCGTCGCCGGGCCCGCCGGGGCCGCCGAAGCCCATGCCGTCGTCCTGAGGCATCGGGCCGCGCGGCCCGTGCCCGTGCCGCTGACCGCCGAAGCGGAAGCCGCGATGATCGCCCGGTCCGCGGTGGCCGCGGCCGCCCCAACGCTCGCCGCGCATCTCCTGCATCATCGAGCGGATCAGCGTGCGGGCGCGGTCGGTCTGTTCCGGCGTCAGCGTCGATTCCAGATCGGCCAGCGCCGACTTCACGGCCTTCGCCTTTTCCCCCGCCTCGATGGCGCGGTCGGCGAAGTGGTCGAG
Source organism: Jiella sonneratiae (assembly GCF_017353515.1). GTDB lineage: Bacteria > Pseudomonadota > Alphaproteobacteria > Rhizobiales > Rhizobiaceae > Jiella > Jiella sonneratiae. The sequence continues at coordinate 169,234 of NZ_JAFMPY010000010.1, read as the reverse complement.
CATGCGGAAGGCGAAGAGCTCGTTATTGCCGCCCGGCTTGCCGGCCTGGTCGGTCTGAGCAGCATCGCCCGCCGGCGGAGGCGGCGGCGTCTGGTCGGCGCCGGCCCCCGGCTGGCCGCCGGCCTGCGGCGTGCCCGGGCCGCCCGGACCATGCGGGCCGGGACCCATTCGACCGGGCCCCATGCCGGGGCGCCCCATCGGCGGCTGCACCGCTTCGGCGAAGGCGATCAGCGCACCGGTGAAGTTGCGCCATGCGCCCATCTGGTCGGGCTGGATGCCGATGCCGGTCTCCAGCGCCGCGAGGGCGGTGGCGAGCCGTGCCGGCGACATCATGCCGCCGCGCCGGCCGTGATGCCGGCCGCCATGGCCGCCGTGGCCACGGTCGAAGTTCTCGGCGAAGTGGCGGTGGCCCTTGGCGCCCGCTCCGTCGTCGGAACGCATCTTCGCCGCCGGCTGGTGCCCTGCCTGCGGCATGTTCTGCTCGGCGAAGGCGCTGGTGCCGAACAGCGCGGCGGCAAGCGCCGCCCCGGTGGCGATCCTGCCGCCGCGGCCGAACCGGTTCCGGCCGTTGCCGGGGTTCTTGTCTCGAATTGATCTCATCACTGATCTCCCTTGATTCGAGTGATGGGACGGAAGATAGGGACGGGATGTTGCGAGCGTGCGGCCAAAGATTGCCGAAAGTCGCCCGGGCCGTCCCGATTTGTTACGGCTTGTATCGATCCGGTCGGGCGCAACACGCGGTTACAAATCGCTGCTCGCGCGCGCCCGCGGCCGGGGCAAAACAGCAGGATGCACCGGCCGACGCCGGTTTGAGCAAGCGCGCGAAGCTTTCGGAACGAGGCAGATGTCACAGCCCAACATACTCGTGGTCGACGACGATCCGGAGATCTGCCGGCTGCTCGGAAAATATCTGGACGGCCAGGGATTTCGCTGCCAGCTCGCCGCGAACCGGCGGCAGTGCAAGCAGCGGCTCGCCGATTCGCGGGTCGACCTCGTGGTTCTCGACGTCATGCTGCCCGATGCCTCGGGCCTCGACATCTGCCGGGAGATCAAGGACGAGCGGCCCGAGCTCGCGGTGATCCTTCTGACAGCCCTCAAGGAGGACGTCGACCGGATCATCGGCCTCGAACTCGGCGCCGACGACTATCTCGGCAAGCCGTTCAACCCGCGCGAGCTCGCCGCGCGCATCCGCGCCGTGCTGCGACGCGGCGTCCCCGCCGCGGCCAAGGAAGGCGCGTCGGCGGCCGGCTACCGCTTCGAGGGCTTCACCGTCCTGCCCGACCGGCGCAGCATCACCGCCCCGGACGGCTCGGAGATCGCCCTGACCGGCGCCGAGTTCGACCTTCTGATGATCTTCCTCGAACGTCCCGGGCGCGTCCTGTCGCGCGACATCCTGATGGATCTCCTGCACGGCCGCTCCGTCGACCCGTTCGACCGGTCGATCGACGTGACGATGAGCCGGCTGCGGCGCAAGCTGAGCGACAACGGCGTCTTCCGCCTGTTCAAGACCGTGCGCAACGGCGGCTACCAGTTCGCCGCGCGGGTCGAGCGCGAGGAGGAACCCGGCGCGTGAGATCGCTGCGCTTCCGACTCGCCATGCTGCTTCTCGGATCGGTGCTCGGCGTCGTGGCACTCGCAGCGCTGGTGTCGCTGGTGATGCTCGACCGGCCGGACCGGGACACCTTCCGCATGGCCTTCGCCGAGGAGGTCCGGATCATCGCCACCTATCTGCGCGACGATCCGGCCGCCGCCGGGCGGCTCGGCATCACCGTCGGTGAGCGGCCGCGCAACGAACCCGGCGTCTTCGTGCGCGACAGCCGCGGCATCCGCGACGCGCTGCGCGACAAGGGCATCGACCAGGACGTGAGGATCGTCGGCGATCCGCAGTCGCGCACGCGCCAGCTCGCCTTCGAGCTGACGCCCGGGCGCTGGGTCTATCTGCCCTATCCGGGTTTTCCGCCGCGCAACTTCCTCGGCTTCGCCGCCTATCTCGCGGTGCTCGCCGGCGGCGTCGCCGGCGTCTCGATCTTCGCCGCGACGAAGATGACGCGGCCGCTCCTGATCCTCGACGAGGCGGTCTCCACCGTCGGGGCCGACGGGCTTCCCGCCCACATGCCCGAGGACGGCCCGCCGGAGGTGCGCGCCACCGCCGCGGCGGTGAACCGACTGACCACGCGGGTGCGGACGGCCGTCGAAAGCCGCATGCGCCTCGTCGCCGCCGCCGGCCACGACCTCAGGACGCCGATGACGCGGATGCGGCTGCGCGCCGAGTTCCTGCCGGAAGAGGAGCGCGAGACCTGGCTGAAGGACCTCGACGAGCTCGACAGGATCGCCGACAGCGCCATCCGCCTGGTGCGCGAGGAGGTCGATCCGCAGCCGGGCGAGGCCGTCCGGCTGAAGCCGCTGCTTGCCGAAATCGTCGGCGAACTCGGCGAGATCGGCCACGACATCGCGATGCCGGAGGCGAGCCTTGCCGACCTCGCCGTGCTGGCCCGGCCGCTGGCGCTGAAGCGGGCGCTGCGCAACCTCGTCGAAAACGCCATCGTCCACGGCGGCAACGCCCGCATGTCGCTGCGGCGCGACGGCGCCTTTGCCGAGCTCCTGATCGAGGACGAGGGCCCCGGCATTCCCGAAGAGCTGCTGGAGAGGGCCTTCGAGCCGTTCTTCCGCGTCGATCCGGCGCGCCGCAAACTCAAGCCCGGCGCCGGCCTCGGCATGGCGATCGCCAAGGAGATCGTCGACCAGACCGGCGGGACGATCCGCATCGCCAACCGGCCGCAGGGCGGCCTCGTCCAGACCGTGCGCCTGCCGCTCGCCGTGTGACGCGCGCAGCGCCTGACGTCCGACGTCTGACGCACGACGTCTGACGCCCGACACATGCGGCCGGCGACGCTCCGCCGCGCCTCGCACCCGCCCCTTCCCCACGCCACGTCGCCCCGCTGCGCGCCTGCCCGCCTCGGCCTGACGCTGCGGCATGTCGCGCATTGATTTTTATTGACGGGGCGCAATAGATATCCGCCGGGCGTGTGATTTCGGAAGAGGATCCGAAATGAAAACTGGACTTTTGAAGTCAACAACAATATTTGTTGCTGCAGAACTTTGCGTCATTTCGATGTCGGTAGCCTCGAGCTTCGGTGCGGAACTGAAGGAATTGACGACCTTCACGGCGCGCGGCGCCGACACCGAACTCTGGATGTTCGTCCGCAACGGCCAGACGATCGAGATGCCGACGGCCGATCCGTCCAATCCGCGGGAGGTCCACGGCGTCCAGACCCTCACCGTCTGCCCGGTCGACGACGTCGCCGCGGCGGGCTGCGCCGATCCCTATGCCGGAGCGCTCATCGGTTTGAAGCCTGACGGCAGGTTCAAGGTGCATCTGCGCTTCGACGAGAGCGATCCCGCGCCGGCGGCGATGTCCGGGCCGGGCGGCATGTCCGGCATGAACCACGCCCATGCGGCTGGCGATCGGCCGGGCGAGACGGCCGGGACCGCCGAGGCCGGCGGGACCGGCACGATCGGCGTCGTCCCGGCCGCGCCGGAGAACCACGACGCCTTGCGGCGCGAGGCCGACACCGCGGCGAACGCCGCGGCGGACGTCAACTCCGAGATCATGGGCGCGCCCTCACCGGCCGCCGCGCGGTCGGGCCGAGCATCCGAAAGGGGCAGGCCGGTGCCGGTGCCGGAGCCCTCCCCCGCCGACCGCGGAACCTTCGAGCGGACGGCGGACGGCGGCGCGGCGCCGGCCGGGCACTGCATGGCCTTCAGCCGCTGGAATCCGGACAGCGGCTGGGTATCGACGCTCGAGCTCGCCAATCTCCACATGCACGGCTTCCTGGTGCAGCCGGACGTCCGCAAGGACGCGGGCGGCAATCTCGTCTATGGCGACGACATCTTCGTCTGCGGCAAGAAGCTGACCGACTACGACATCGCCATGGACGGGTCCGGCGGGCCTCATCCGCAGGGCGTCAACTGGATCCACCCGCACATCCACGGCATCGCCAAGGCGCAGGTCTCGGCCGGCATGGCCCAGATGGCGGTGATCGACGCGGCCGACGACCTGAAGACGGCAGAGCTGCCGGGCGGCGCCTCGCTGCCGGCGCGCAACCTGCTCTTGAAGGACATGCAGATCGTCAGGACGCCGAATTCGGGCGGGCATTTCGTCCATTTCGCCGATCAGGCCCCGGATTTCTGCGGCGACAACAAGACCAGTCTCGACAATATCGGGCGCTGCGAACTGCCGGACGCGCGCAAGAGCGCCCCGGCCGCGGGCGCCGAGGACATGCGGCTGACCGTCAAGCTGAAGGCGAGCGGTGAGGAGACGCCGCTCGACGTTTCCGAGGGCGCCTGGGTGTTCACCGTCAACGGCCAGGACTATCCGGACATCACCGTCGCGCCGGGGGCAAGCGAGGTCTGGCGGATCCAGAACGCCTCGGCGAACATCACCTACCGGCTGCGCCTGAGCGAGATTTCACCGTCCGGCCGGACCAATCTCGGCAATCTGAAGTTCGCCGTCCTGCAGATGGACGGCGCGACGCCGGTGCATCTCGACGCGAATGCCGGAACCGGCGGCAGCGACGCGCTCGCGGCGCCGCAGACCGAGGAGATCCTGCTGATGCCCGGCAGCCGCGCCGAACTCGGCATCGTCAGCCCGCAGCCGGAGGCGGATCTCACCTATCAGCTCGTCGCCGGGCCGTTCCAGGCGGGCTTCACCAGGGACAGCGCCGACACCTGGCCGCGGATCGCCCTCGCCAGGGTGCATTTCCTCGCCAACGCGCCCGCTGCGGCGCCGGCGCAGGCCGCGCCGGCCGGAACCGCCCTCGTCGCCCGCAACGAGAGCGCCCCGGGCCGGGCGGCGCCCGCCCGGGAGGCGTCACTCGACGATCGGCTCGCCGGCGTCTTCCGCATCCAGCCGCAGGCGATGCCCCAGCGCGAGACGCTGCGCCGCAACCAGAGCCGCATCGCGACCTTGCAGGAAAAGGCCCAGGAAACGGCACGGCAGCCGGGAGCCAGCCGCTACGCGCCGACATATGAAGCCTCGCCGGCAAATTTCTGCTCCGACCTCGCCGGCCTCGAACGCTGGTCGCTGGAACAGAAGGCCCATCCCGACCAGGAGATCGTCCGCCGCATCTATTTCGGCATCCAGGAGACCCCCGACGGCGAGTTCTTCCTGCTCGGGGAGACCTTCCTCAACCAGGCGACAGGCCAGGAGTGGAACGGCAAGGGCCAGACCATCGACTATTCCGGCGGCAGGCCGGTCGTGCCGGTCACGCTCTCGACCTTCGATCCGGCGGCCGGCCCCTGCGCCTACAAGGTCGACAGTCCGGACGCGGCCGAGACCTGGGAGCTCGTCAACCTCTCGCCGGAGGTCCACAACTTCCACATCCACCAGCTGAAGTACCGGGTTCGCCGCGATCCGAAGTCGGGCGCGCTATTCTACCGCGCGCCCTCGCCGCTCGACGCCGTGGAAATCCCGGCGAGCCTCGCCATCAACACCCAGACCGTCGATTTGCAGCACGACACGATCATCGTGCCGCGCGGCACCGACACGTGCAGCGACATCTTCACCGAGGTCGAGCCGGTGTCGCACGAGGAGGGGGCGGTGCATCGCTTCAGTCTCGATCCGAAGGGCAAGTCCTGCCGCGGCGACGGTGCGGCCGGCGACGAGAGCGGCATGATCCAGCTCGACATGGCGTTTTCCGGCGGCCAGTTCGCGTCCTTCCCGGATCCGGCGGATCCGGCGCGGCTCGACCCCGCGACCTTCGTGTTGCACTGCCACATCCTCGAACACGAGGACAACGGCATGATGCAGCGGATCTCGGTCATCGACCCGAAGGTCGCCGATCCCGGCGCCGCCCAGAGCCGGCTGCGGTGAGGCGGCGGCCGGCCACCGCGTAAGGCAGGGTCGGCACCGCGCACGCGGCCGCCCCGTCCGGGCGGCCGCTCCGGCCTCGTTGCGACGTCACGCGGCCTTCTTCTCGCGCTTGAACCGCTCCTCCAGCCCGGCATCGGGCTGCGGCGGCGTCAGATCGACGCCCTCGGAGAGGCGCTCGGCGATGTGGGTCAGGGCCGAGATCCGGGCGTATTTCTTCTGGTTGGCGGCAACCACGTGCCACGGCGCATCGGCGGTGTCGGTGCGTGCCAGCATGTCGTCCACCGCATCGACATAAAGGCCCCACTTGTCGCGGTTGCGGAAGTCCTCATAGGTGAGCTTCCAGCGCTTCAGCGGGTCGGAGAGGCGCTTCTCGAAGCGCTTCAGCTGCTCGTCCGGATCGATGTAGAGAAACACCTTGGCGATCCGGGTGCCGTTTTCGGCGAGCATCTTTTCGAAGGCGTTGATCTCGCCATAGGCCCGGCGCCAGGACTTTTCGTCGGTGAGTTCCTCCACCCGCTCGACGAGGACGCGGCCGTACCAGGAGCGGTCGAAGACGGCGATCTCCTTGGCCTGCGGCAGCCGCTCGAAGAAGCGCGCGAGATAGTGGCGGGTGCGCTCGCTCTCGTTCGGCGCGCCGATCGGCCAGACCTTCAGCCCGCGCGGATCCATCACCGACGACATCCGACGGATCGTCCCGCCCTTGCCCGCCGCATCCCAGCCTTCGAAGACCACCACCGCCTTCTGGCGCTGGACGAGATAGGCCTGGTGGATCGCCTGGAAGCGCTTCAGCAGCTCTTCCATGCGGTGGTCGTAGTCGGCGTCGTCGATCTTCGCCGTCATGTCGAGCTGCTTCAGCTTCACCTGCACCCCCTTGAGCCTTTCCGCCGGCCGGGCAGGACCGTTTTCCGGCAAAACGCTTCGGCCGTCGCCGATGCGTCCATCCACGATGCAAGGGGATATGGTTCTGGCGCCGCCCGCGGCCACGTGCGAAGCAGGGGCGCAACCACCCCCTTTTCGAATCGCCGCCCGGCGAAAGTCTGTCAGACCCAATGCACGCCACGACCAAGCTTCTCCTCGGAGGAAGCCTGACCCTCGCCATCGTGATGGGCGTCGGGCGGTTTCTCTACACGCCGCTGCTGCCGCTGATGCAGCGCCAATACGGCTTCGGAGCCGACGTCGCCGGGCTGATCGCCAGCGCCAACTTTGCCGGCTATTTCGCCGGGTCGATGCTGGCGGCCTTCGCCGCTCGGGGCAGAGCGCGCCGCCTCGCCTTCCAGGGCGGCCTCCTCGCCAGCGTCCTGACGACGATCCTGATGGGCGTCACCGACGATCTTTCGCTCTGGCTCGCCTTGCGCACCGTGTCGGGTCTCGCCAGCGCCTTCGCGATGATCTCGGCGGCCGGCATCGTCGCGGAGAAGCTGGCCCGGATCGGCGAGGAAAGCCGCCTCGCCTGGATGTTCGGCGGCGTCGGCGCCGGCATCGCCCTGTCCGGACTGATCGTCCACGTCCTCGTCGACGCTTTCCGCTCCTCGACGCTGTGGGTGCTGGTCGGCACGCTGGCGGCGCTGCTGGTCCCGGTCGCCTTCCTGTTCCTGCGCGAGCGCGAACTGCCGGTCTCGCGGCGGCCGGCCGATCCGCGCCGGCGCGTGCCGCGCCCGCTGCCCTTCTGGCCGCTCTTCGTGAACTACACCTGCGAGGGTCTCGGCTATTCGGTCTTTGCGACCTTCATCGTCGCGCTGATCAAGTCGCGTCCCGGCATCGAGGCCCTCGGCGACTGGGTGTGGATCGTCACCGGCATCGCCGTCCTGCCGAGCTGTCTCCTGTGGGGCCGGGTCGCCGAGCGCATCGGCTTTGCGAGCGCCCTCGCTCTCGCTTACGTCGCGCAGATCGTCGGCGTCATGCTGCCGGTGGTGAGCGGCGCCCCGGCCGCTGCGATCCTCGCGGCGATCCTGTTCGGCGGCACCTTCATCGCGATCACGACGCTGACCATGCCGCTCGGCCGCCACGGCCTCGGCGGGCGCGGCTTCGCCGTGCTCACCGCCGGCTTCGGCCTCGGCCAGATGCTCGGGCCGCTGGCGGCGGGATATCTCGTCTCCGGCGCCGGCGACTACACCTTGCCGCTCGCCGCCTCGGCCGCCGTTCTCGTGCTGGCGCTGGCGGCATTGCTGGTCGCCATCGGCGGCCGGCGCGAAGGCGCGTCGCCGCAGGCGTGAAGCGCCGCCTGCATCGGTCCGCGGTGCGCCGGACGAGGCCGTCAAGCATGATCCCGAAAAGGTTTTCGGAAGAGAGCATGCTCAGACAGGAAGATGGAGCGGGAGGATGAGCGACGCTCGTTTCATCCCGCTCTATGAAGGATGCGCCTCGACAGCTGCCTCGGCGGCGGGTCCGTCTTCCTCGCTCTCGACACCTGCCAGCCGGTCGAGGAAACTGTCGCACCAATGCGCCGCGGTGCCGTGGAAGACGGCCTCGCGCATCTGCTCCCAGCGACGCCTGCGTTCGTCGAGCGGCATGGTCAGCGCCCGCTGCAGGGCCCGCGCGACGTCGTCGGTCGAATAGGGATTGACCACCAGCGCATCCTTGAGCTCCGAGCGCGCCCCGGCAAAGCGCGACAGGACGAGCACCCCTGGATCTTCCGGATCCTGCGCCGCGACATATTCCTTAGCGACGAGATTCATCCCGTCGCGCAGCGGCGTCACCAGGCAGACGCGCGCCGCCCGGTAGATCCCGGCCAGCGCCCGGCGGGTGAAGCCGCGGGTCATGATCTGCAGCGGCGTCCAGTCGAGCGTCGCGAAGCGGCCGTTGATGTGGCCGGCGAGTTCCTCGAGCTCGCGCCTCAGCTCGACATAGGCGTCGAGCTCGGAGCGTGACAGCGGCGCCACCTGCAGGAACTGCACCGTGCCGCGGTTTTCCGGATATTCCTCGAGCAGCCGCTCGAAGCCGCGGAAGCGCTCGACGAGGCCCTTCGAATAGTCCATGCGGTCGACGCCGATGATCTGCAGCCGGTCGCCGGCGATCTCGCGCACCATCTCCTCGTGCTCGCCGGCCTCCGGCGAGACGGCGAAGCGCGCATAGCCCGGGGCGTCGATGCCGATCGGAAAGCTGTCGGCGACGACCGTCCGCTGGCCGACCCTGACGCGATGGCCGGGCAGCTTCTCGCCGCCGAGCTCGCGCACGCAGAAATTCGCGAAGTTGCGCCGGTCGGTGTCGGTCTGGAAGCCGATCACGTCGTAGGCGAGCATCGAGCGCACGATGTCGTGGCTGGCCGGCAGGGCGGTGAAGATCTCCGGCGCGCAGAAGGGGATGTGCAGGAAATAGCCGATCTTGCCGGTAAAGCCGCACTGGCGCAGTTCCGAGCCGAGATAGAAGAAATGGTAGTCGTGGATCCAGACGAGGTCGTCGTCTTCGAGCAGCGGCGCCAGCCGCGCCGCGAAGCGCTGGTTGACGCTTCGGTAGATGCGGTCCGACTGGCGGTCGAATTCGGCGAGGTCGAGCCGGTAGTGGAGCAGCGGCCAGAGCGAGCGGTTGGCATAGCCGAAGTAGAAGCCGTCGAGTTCCTCCTCGCTCATGTCGATCGTCGTCATCGCGACGTCGCCCTCGACCTCGGTCACCGCCTCGCCGAAGGTGCCGTTGGCGGTGGTGTTGCCGCTCCAGCCGAACCACAGGCCGCCGCGGCGCTTCAGCGCGTCGGACAGGCCGACGGCGAGACCGCCCGCCTTGCCCTCGTCGTTCAGCGGTCCGACGCGGTTCGATACGGCGACCAGACGGCGATGCCCCTCAGCCATTGTCTCCCTTCCTCTCGGTTCTGGCCGGCCGGACCGATGCCGGCCGGTCCTTCTTCAGACGCCGCAGACGTCGAGCCAGTGATGGACGTCGGCGACGTCGGCGAGGCGATGATCGGCGACACTCGGCTTGGTTCCCACCTTGACGGCGAGGCCGCCCATCGCGGCGACGGTCTTCAGCGCGAACTCGTCCGTGGTGTCGTCGCCGAGATAGACCGGGACGCGCCCGGCAAAGGGCGCCGCCGTCATGAACTCTTCGAGCGCCCGGCCCTTGTCCATGCCGGACGGATGCACCTCGACGATGTTGTCGCCCTCCATCACCACGAGGTCGTCGCGCCCTCCCGCCGCCTTGCGCATCACCGCCTTCGCCACCTCGGCGAGGTCCGGCGCGGTGCGATAGTGGAGGACGAGGGCGGTGCCCTTGTCCTCGAGCGACAGCCGGCGGTTCTCCTCGAGCGTCGGTGCGAGGGCGTCGCGGATCGGATCGAGGGCTTCCGGCTGCATCAGAAATTCCACCGCGCCGCCCGGTGCGCGGCGCCGCTCCAGCCCGTGCACCCCCGCGGCCGCGAAGGCCAGCGGGGAAAGAAAACGGTCGAGATCGGCGATGCGGCGGCCGCTGACGATGGCGAGCGCACCGTCGAGGCTCGCCGCGATCTCCGTCAGGCGATCGATCCGCGGCGCTTCCAGCCCCACCTTTTCCGGGTCGTCGACGAGTTCGACCAGCGTGCCGTCGAAGTCGAGGAACAGGGCGTGGGTCTTCGGGTCGATGGCAGGAGGTCGTTTCATCGGCGTCGAGGGGGCCAGACAGCTTCGGTTTTTCGTCCTTCCCGAGATAGGGCGCCGGCCGCCGTTTTGTATCGAAAAAGAACGCAAGGCGAACGGGCGAGGGGCGGCGGGAGCGCTCCGGCCGCGGGCTTCTGCCGTCGCCGCGGCGAGGGCGCCGGGTCCGGCTATTCGTCGATGCGGAAGGGCCTCAGACCGACGGCGACCGACCGCCCCTCCCGCTTCAGCCGCTCGTCCAGCCGCGGAAACACCGCGCGTGCCGGCGCCGGAAGTTCCGGCAAGAGCGCGGCGAAGGGCGCCTCCGCGGTGAGGACCACCATCAGCTGTCGCTCCGGGGCCTGGCGCTTCAGACGGAAGTAGAGCTTCAGCCGGGCATCGTCGCCCCGACGCTTGACGGCGGAACTTGCATCCTGGACGAAGCCGAGACTGTCGACGAAGAGGACGACGACGGCGCGGCTGCCGATATCGGCGATATTCGCCTCGATGGTCTCGCCGCTCGATATGACGTCGGCGGCGAGTTCGACCGCCGGGCGGACTTGACGCTCCCGGCGGCGGGCGGAGGCGAAGTCCACGGCCGCGCATTGCGGCGGCGCCACCGGTCGGATGCCGATGTCCGGCTCGATCCCGAACCGCGCCTTGAACATCCGCATCAGCCGGGCGGCGACATCCGGGCCCGTCGCATAGGCCTCGATCCTCACCGTCGTGTCGGACACGTCCGCCGGCACGGCGTAGAAGCAGTCGCCGCCGTCGAAGCGCTGGATGAAGTCGACGAACCGCGCGGTATCGTCGACGGCCTCGCCGGTGTCCTTCGGCGGCTCGATCCTGTCGGGAAGCGACGGATCGGGCAAGCGCAGCGGATCGCCGGGGCGATCGCGCGTCGGCGGCGCGTCGGGCCTCTGCCGGCCCTGCCCCGGCGACGCCGGCGGCTCGCGCAGCATCGCCTGCCGGTCGTCGTCGGCCCCGGTCGCGTCGGGCGCCGCCCGGTCGGGCGCGGCGCGCTGCGCGTCGCCGCCTTGCGTCACGAGAGGCTGCGGCGCAGGGACGGCGGCCCTCGCCGGCGCCTCCTCGTTCCCCGGCGGCGCTTGGCCCGCCCCGATCCCGGCGGTCCCTTCCGAGGCGGCATCGTCTGACGCGGTCCCGCCCCCGGCGACGACGGCGGCCGTGGGGTTCCCGGTGGGGCCGCTCTCGAACGGCAGGATGTCCGGCCAGAGCCACAGGAGCGCCGCGGCGGCTGCGGCGAAGACCGTCGACAGGCCGAAGGCGGCGGCCGGCCAGCGCCGGCCCGCCGGCTTCTTGCCGGGTTTCGCGACGGCCGCACTTCGCTTCGCGCCAGCGGCGGGCGCCGCCTGCCCGGGTGAAAATGGCTCCGGGTCCTGCTGCGGCAGGCGGGACGCGGCGCCCGCCCCGGACCCCGGCGCGGCGCCGCGCGCCTCGACGGCGCGCAGACGGCGCGGATGCCAGCCGCGATCGGCGGGGGGCTCGCCGAAGAGCCGGCCCTCCATGTCGTGCAGCGCCAGGCAGACATCCGCCATGTCGGCTGGCCGGTCGGCGGGGTCGGGCTGCAGCATCGACGCGACGAGGCCGCGCAGCGGCTCCGGCAGGTCGGCGACGTCCGGCACGCGGCTGCGTTTTTCCAGCCGCTCGTAGTCGCTGCCGTCCATCGGCAGCGGCCGCCCCCGCAGGGCCGCCACCGCGACGAGGGCGAGGCTGTAGACGTCCGACTTTCCGGTCACCACGCCGCCGAAACGGCCGAGCTGTTCGGGCGAGACGAAATTGTACTTGCCGGCGAAACTGTCGCCGAGGATCGTCTTGTCGCCGGGCCGCGCGGACTTGGCGATGCCGAAATCGATCAGCTTGGCGCGGTCGACGTCGTCCGCCGGCAGGATGACGTTGTCCGGAGAAAGGTCGCGATGCACGATGCCGGCCCGATGGGCGATCTCGAGGCCCGAGGCGAGGCGAAGCAGGAGCCGCCGCACGTGCTCGGGCGTCAGTCGGCGCTCGGCGAGGATCTGCTTCAGCGAGCGTCCGGTGACGAACTCCATGGCAAGGTAGGGGCGGCCGAGGCGCCGGTCGATCGCCATGACATGGGAGCGGACGATGGCATCGTGGGTCAGCCGCGCCAGCATCTCGGCCTCGCGTCTGAACAGCCGCATGAAGGTCGGATCGTCGGCGAATTCCGGCAGGATCACCTTGATCGCGACGGTTTCTCCCGTCACGAGATTGTGGCCGCGATAGACCTCGCCCATGCCGCCGGCGGCGAGCAGCTCCTCGACGACATAGGTGTCGTTGAGTTCGGTGCCGCCCTCGAGCCGCGCCGGCCGGCGGTCGATCTGCGTCCGGCCGGACGCTGCAGCAGGTGGCGGGGCGCGCTCATCCATTGCCGGCTCCCGTGCCGCGCGGCGGCGGGAGGCAGCGCAGGACGAGGGCGGTGACGTTGTCGCTGCCGCCGCGCGACAGCGCCGCGGCGACCAGCGCCTCGGCCGCCTCGCGCGCGCCGGGCCTTGCCAGGATCGCAGCGATTTCGGCGTCGCCGACATGGTTGGTCAGCCCGTCGCTGCACAGGAGAAACACGTCGCCCGGCCGGACGACGTCCGACGTCCGCTCGACGGCGAACGCCGCCGAAACGCCGACGGCGCGGGTGATGACGTTGCGGCCGGGATAGGTGGCCGCCTCGTGCTGGGCGATCAGCCCGGCGTCGAGAAGCTCCTGCAGCTTCGAATGATCGCGGGTGATGCGGGCGAAGAGGCCTCGGGACAGGCGGTAGGCGCGGCTGTCGCCGGCCCACAGGCAGGCGAAGTGTTCCGCGAAGAGAAGCAGCACGACCACGGTCGAGCCGATCGTCGCGCCGGCGGCCGTCGCAAGGTCGAGGATGGCGTCGTTGGCGGCATCGAGCCGCGCCTCGACGCGCGCCCTGAGGTCGGCAGCCGTCGTGGCGATGCCGACGGTGGCGAGGCGTTCGACGATCGCGGCGCTGGCGAGGTCGCCGCCCCGGTGCCCGCCCATGCCGTCGGCGACGGCGAAGACGCCGGCCGCCGCGTCGGCGAAGCAACGGTCCTCGTTGAGGCTGCGCACGCGGCCGACGTGGCTCTTGCCGAAGACGTCGAGGCGGAAGACCTGCCGGGTCATCGCGGCGGCCCCGCGCATGGTGGCGAGGCATCCAGGGCGTCGGGGCTCCTGCCGAGAAGCATCGCCACGAATTCGGCGGCGGCGGGCAGGCCGGGCCGGACGAAGCAGCGCGGTCCGGTCTCGGGATCGCCGGCGGTCCAGAAGCAACTCTCGGCGGCCTCCGGAGAATGGCGTTGGGCGCCGCAAGGAGCGCGAGGAGGCGCGCCTCGAGCGCGTCGTGGCCGGGCGCCGAGCCGCCGGCCTGTGCCGCGAAGCGTCGGCCCGGCGGGGCGAGCGCCGAGAGCGTCAGCGGAAAGGGCCGCCCCATGGCGTCGAAGGAAGGCAGGATGACGCCGAGGGCGCCGGTGCCGAAACACGCCGCATCGAGCCGGAACCGCCAGGCCGGCATGGCGCGGTAGGCGGCCGCAAAATCCGGCCCGAGAGCGTTTCTCGCCATGCCCATGCCCGCGGCGAGGAAGCTCTCGAGCGGACCGAGAAGCGGCCGCGGCAGGCCGCCCGCCACGAAGTCGCGGCAAAGCGGCAGCTTGCCGAACAGGCCGAAGCCGACGGCGGGCGGCGCCGTCCCCTCCCCGATCTGCGCGACCGGAACCTCGGCCAGGATTGGAGCGTCCGCTGCGGGCGGCATGCCCCGCCCTGCAATGCGGCCGCCCGCAGCGGGCGGTCCGGCGGCGGTCACAGCTCCGCCGGACATTGGAACTCCGTCAGGGCCGGCAGGTAGAAGGGGTTCAGTGCTGTGTCGATCTTCAGCTGGTAACCGACGGAGCGCCCGCCGATCGGATAGCGCAGGTCGATGACGTCGCCGCGCTTCTGGGGCGATCCGGCGGCGATCATGCGCATCAGCGCCCAGGGTCCGACCTTCTTGACGAAGTACTGCCGGCCCTCGAGCGGCGGCATGATGTGCACCATCACCTCGCCGCCGCCGTTGCCCGGCCATTCGAAGGTCCGCGACTGGCTGCTGGAAAAGCCCTGCCTATAGGTCTGAAGGATCTCGTCGTTGACGGTGAGGAGGGCATACTGGGCGTCGCCGTCGAGGGCCGTCTGCTCGACGCGCAGCGCCACCTTCGGCGCCGTGCCGCCCTGCGGGAAGAACGCGTCGCGGATCGTCGCCGCGCGCTGGAAATTCGCCAGCGCCGCGGGCGACAGGGTGCGGCCGAGCGGCGTGTCGTCGCGCCAGCGCCAGGTCTTGCCGCTGAGGTCGGCATAGGGCGCGAGCTTCTGCTGGAAGAAGCGGTCGATGATCCCGTCCGGCGAGAACAGCCGGGCGAACTCGTCGATCGAAACGTCGCTGGCGCTGCCGCGATCGAAGGGATAGCGGCCTTGGACGATGCGCCGGCAGTCGCGGGTGACGCGGCCCTGCAGGTCCTGCACGAGCTCGGCCTTGGAGGCGTCGACCGCCCCGCCCTCGATGTCGTTGACGGCGGACTGCACCATGCGCGCCACCGGCTCGGGCAGCCGCGAGACGGTCGAGCGGAGCGCGCCGACATAGCCCTGCATGGCGGTCTCGCCCTGGCCGACGAAGGCCGGGTTCTGCTCCATGGTGACGAGGGTACGGTGCACCTCCTCGAAGTTCTTGCGCAAGGCGTCGATCGGCCGGCTGCCGCGCTCTCCGTCGACGAGCTGCTGATAGGCGCGGAACCGGCTCTCGATGCTGCGGCCGGAAAGGAGTTCCGCCGGGTCGGGGGCGGCCGCGCTGCCGAGGAAGCCACCCACCCGGCTCTGCGACTTGCGCACCGCGATGTCTAGGCCGATGCGGGCAAGGCCCGGCAGCCGGTCGCTCACCCGCGACGTGACGGCGGCGACGAGTTCGCCGGCGACCGAGGGCTCGGAGCGCGCGGCGACCGGCGGCCGGTCGCCGCCTTCCTCCTCCTTCGTCAGCCTAGTTTCGCGGGCGGCCTCCTCGACGAGGACGACCAGCGGCGAGGTCGGGGCGCCGAGCGCCCCGAGGGCCGCGTAATAGGGCTTGTCGGCTCCCATCGGCTGGAGCTCGAGATTGCCGAGCATTCCCTCCCAGGCAGCGACGAAGTCGCGGGCATAGCGTTCGAGGAGTTCCGGCCCGAGGCCGGCGAACTGCGCCTCGATCGCCGTCTGGTCGCCATAGTCGCCGAGCACCCAGCGGTTTTCCTCGAAGCGCCGCGCGGCCTGCGAGAGGCGGTCGAGAAACACCTGGTGGAAGCCCGCATAGGTATAGAGCATCGGGATGCGCACACCTTCGAGGGGCGTGCCATCCCTCGTGCGGAACACCGTCTCGGCGTCCTGGGGGATGCGCTCGACGAGCACGAAGTCCGGATAGGCCGCGGTGCGCGCGCCCTCGCCGGACTGGATCGCGGCATAGACCTGGTCGGCGATGGTCATGCGCGCCAGGATCTTGCGGGCGTTCTCGATGAGATCGGCATTGACGCCGAAGGGCGGAGGCCGCCGCGCCGACAGGTCGAGCATCGCCGCGACGTGGCGGTCGAGGACGTCGATCAGCCGCTGGCCCTCGCGGCCGATGAAGACGTCCTGCCAGAGCGTGCGCCGCAGCCAGTCGCGCACGAAGCGCTCGTCGGTCTTCGTCGCCTGGCCGCCCAGCATCAGATAGACCTTCAGCGCGTCGAAGAGCGACATGGCGTCGTTGGCGGCGACGAGCGAGGCGAGCCGCTGTTCGACGTCGATCAGCATGCGCGAGCGCAGCATCCGGTCGAGCCCGGCCCGGTAGCCCGCCTCCGCGGCCGAGACGAGTTCCGGCCGCACGCTGAGGCCGAAGCCTTCGCCGATCGGCGCCGGCCGGTCGCGGTTCTCGTAGCCGACCTGCATCGTCCTCAGGATGTCGAGCGCGCTCGCCGGCTGCGCGACGTCGGTGTCGGCGATCCGGTCCGCGGCGAGATCGCCGCCGGCGGCCTCGTTGAAGCGCCGCACGTCGGCGCGGGTCTCGGCAACGAGCGCCTCGTTGCTCAGATAGCTGAAGCCCCAGAGCCCCGCGAGAACGAGGGCCGCGAGGGCGATCGCCGAATAGGCGCCGTAGCGCACGGCGATGCCGCGCGCGACCGCGGCACGGTCGTGGGAGACGAGGCCGGCCTCGGCGAAGATCACCTTCTTCAGGAGGTCGTGCAGGAAGAAGCTCCGGCCGGTGCCGGACATCATGCGGCCCGCGGCGCGGCGGTCGGCGGGCGAGGCCGCCATCGCACCGAGGAGCTGGTCGATCGGCGTGCCCTCCTGCGTGCCGGAGGTGAAGTAGAAGCCCCGAAGGCTCGCCCGCGCCCTGTAGCGGGTCAGCTCGAAGATGCGGCCGAGCATGCCGAGGACCCTTTCCCGCAGCATCGCGAACTGGGCCGGAAAGCCGTAGACGGCGATCCGCGACTGGCCGTCCGGTTCCTCGTGCAGCCGGTCCGTCAGCTCCTCCGTCAGCCGCCGCACCAGGGCATCGAACTCTTCCGGCACCTTGTCGAGCAGCGAAGCGTCGCGCCGGCCGCTCTGCACCGTCGCGCCCCACACCTTCTGCCGCCGGGCGCGGGTGAAACTGCCGAAATAGTCGGAAAAGCCGGCGACGAGGTCGGCCTTGGTGAACAGGACGTAGACGGGAAAGTCGACCTTCAGCTCGCGGTGCAGCTCGGTCAGCCGCTCGCGGATGGCGGCGGCGAACGCCTCCTTCGTTTCCGCCGAAAGGGTGATGAGATCCTCGAGGCTGATGGCGACGACGACGCCGTTGATCGGCTGGCGGGGGCGCGTCGCCTTCAACAGCGCGAGAAAGTCGAGCCAGCTCCGCGCATCGGCCTTCGCATCGGAATCCTGGGTGGTGTAGCGGCCGGCGGTATCGATCAGCACCGCATCTTCGGTGAACCAGAAATCGCAGTAGCGCGTGCCGCCCACCCCGGCGACGGCCGCCGGCCCGCCGGGCCCGGCCAGCGGGAATTCGAGGCCGGAATTGACCAGCGCCGTGGTCTTGCCGGAACCGGGCGGGCCGATCACCAGATACCAGGGAAGCTCGTAGAGGAAGGTGCTCCTGCCGCTCGACTTCCGCAGCACGGCGATCGCCTCGGCCATGCGATCGGAGAGCACCGCGCCGTCGCCGGTGATCGCCTCGCCCCCCTCTTCGGTCAGCGCCGCCTCGAGCGCCCGCTCGCGGCGGCGGCGGCGATAGTGGCGGATGCCGTAGAAGAGGCCGGCAGCGAGTGCGGCGAGACCGATCAGCGCCAGCCGGGCGGAGGCGGGCCCGAGCGGCCTCACCTCGGCGACGGCGAGGAACGGCCCGGCGAGCCAGACAACCGCGGCGAAGGCGAGAAGGCCGAAGCCGACGAGGGCGGGGCGCAGAAAGCGGGTCACGGCCGTGCCTCCTGGCCCGCCCCGGCGAGGCTTTCCTCCCGCGGGATGGCGATCTCGACCCGCCGGTTGCGGGCCCTGCCCTCCTTCGTCGCATTGTCGGCGATCGGCTCGTCGGCGCCGCGCCCGGCGACGACGATGCGCGCCGGGTCGGCAAGGCCCGCGGCGAGCACCGCCTCGACGGATTTCGCCCGGGCGAGCGACAGGTCCTGGTTCGACTTGAACCGGCCGAAGCCGCTCATCCGGACGTTGTCGGTGTGGCCGGTGACGAAGATCTGGCCGGGCTCGCGGTCGAGCGCGGCGGCGATCTCGCCGCCGAGCTTTCGGAACGGCGCCGTCACGTCGGCGCTGCCGCTGTCGAAGAGCAGCGAGGAATCGACGCGCACGGTGATGCTGTCGCCGACCGCAACGACGTCGACGCCGCCGCCGTCGGCCTTTCCCGCCAGCGCGGCGCGGATGCGCTCGAGCTGCGAGGTCTCCGGCGGCCGCGGCGCCACCACCTCGGCCGTCGGCGGCCGGGCGAGCGCGGGGGGCGGCACGGCGTTCAGCGCCGTGAGCTCCTCCGCCACCGCCTCGGCATCGCCGGCAAGGAGGATGCGCAGGGTGAAGAACAGGCCGACGAGGGCGACGGCGGCAAGGCTCGCCACCACCCAGACCGGCACGGCGCCCTTCAGCGCCCGGGCCGCGATCGCCTGGCCCTGCCAGCGCGGCGAGATGTCGTCGTCGGGCCGCGCCCTGACGCGGCGCAGCGCCTCGTAGACCTGCCGCCGCTCGTTGGAAAGGCCGGCGTCGCCGCCATGGCCGGTGCGGTACTTGCCGACGAAGCCGAGCGACAGGCAGGCGTGGTAGAGTTCGAGGAGGTCGTATTCCGCAGCTGGATTGGCGAGAATGTCGCGCAGCACCTCGAAGAACTCGACGCCGGAATCGCGCGCCCCGAAGAAGCGTGCGAGCATCGGGTATTTCAGCCACTCCTCCCGCTCCCGGCTCGGCAGGTTCTGGACGATGTCGTCGGCGGTGGCGCACAGGGCGTACTGGCCGCGCTTGGCGTCGTCGGCGGAATAGCCGCCGGCGGCCGCCTTCCTGGCGAAGCCGTCGATCTCGCCGATGACGTGGTTCATCAGCGGCGAGGCCTCCATCTCGACGACGCCGAGCCGCAGCCGGCCGATCAGGATGAGCAGCGGCGCGGCGGCGTCGAGCAGCGGATTGGCGCTCGCCATGCGCTCGCCCTCGCGCGCGCCGATCACTGCGGCGAGCGGGATCTTCTGGACGGGCGGCGGCTGGGGAGGCTGTCTCGCCGGGTTCTCGGGAAAGAAGTCGCGGGCGTCGGCGCCGGCCCGCGGCGCCTGCCAGCCGCCGAGCGGCTCGCCGGTCCTTGCCCAGGCAGGCGGATTGCCGGCGCCGGCCTCGCCGTCCCGGCCGCCGGGATCGCCGCGCACCGGCCGCGCCCAGTCGTCCTGGAGCGGCGCGGGCCGCGGTGGCTCTCCGCGCCCCTGCCGGGGGATCCCGCCCGGCCCCGGCCGGATGACCGTCCGGCCTCCCCATCCGTCCCCGGAGCCGCTCATCAATAGCCCTCCCGGATCGCCCAGAGTTCCATCGAAAGCTCGGGCCAGTCGGCCGAGACCTGGATGCCGATGCCGCTGGCGACCGAGAATTCCCGCCAGAGGGGCGTCTGCTTGTCGAAGTAGAAATACACCCGGTCGGAATAGGTGCGGATCTGCCTGGGCGGCGTCGGCATGTGGACGAGCTGCACGCCGGGCAGATGCGTCTGCACGATCTCGTTCATCCGGGTGTTGGGACCGATCTTGCAGAGATGGGGAAACTTCTCGCGGATCGCCGCCGGCGGCCTGGCGGCGGCGACTTCGAGCACCAGCGTCGCGTCGCGGAACACGTTGCGGTCCCGGATGTGGTGGACGAACTGGTTGCTCCCCCGCGCCTCGAGGTCGAGGCGGACGGGCCGGCCGACGTCGATGGCGAGAAGCCGCTGGATGTCGTCGAGCACCGGCTCGAAGGTCGCCTTGAGATCGTCCTGGTCGTAGGGGCGGTAGGGCCTGGCGCAGCGCTCGGTGGAAAAGGTGGCGAGTTCGCCGGCGAGCGCGACGAGTTCGCGGTAGAGTTCGACCGGATGGGTGTAGCGCGAGCCGGCGAGATGCCGCAGCCCGCCGATCGCGCGGTTCAGCATCTGCAGCCTGAGATAGTCGATGTTCAGCATGCCGCCGCGCGACGAGGGATCGGCGGCGATGCGGGCGAGCAGCGCCAGATGGGTGTCGATCCAGCCGATGGCCCGTTCGGCGAAGCCGGCGGCGACGCGGCTCGCATGCAGCGTCAGCACCGGCGGCGCAAATCCCTGGTCGAAGACGATCGTCCGGTCGCGCACCTCGAGGATCCGGGCGACCTTCAGCGAGAAGAAGCCCGGTTTCGGCGTCTCGCGGATGTCGAAGGAAAGCCGCGGATGGGCGACCTCGATCGCCTCTTCCGCGGGGGAGGCTGCGGCCGAATCGACCACCGTCTGGAGTTCGCGGACGTAGCGGCTGGCGCTTCCCGCCTCGGCCATGTCGAGTTCGCGGCCGTCGACGAGGGCGGCCGGCAGCGACAGCCAGGCAAAGAGGTTGCCGGCGTCCTCCTTGACGTCGACCGGGCCGGGCAGCGGGCTGACGCCCGGCATGTCGAAGGGCGTTCCGTCCGGCATGATTCCCGAGGCGCGGCGCAGACCGAACTTCGACTGCTGGGCGAGGTCTGGATCAATCTCCAGCTCGGCAAAGCCCCATGGATAGGGCGTGAGGTGCCGGACGCGGCAGTCGATCAGCTTTTCCAGATAGCGGTCGCTCTGCTGCAGGTGATGCTGCCGCAGGAAGAGCCCCTCCGTCCAGGCGACCTTGCTGTACCAGGACATCTGCGCGTGCGCCGCCCCCGAATTGCACTAAATGGTAGCAGACCATTGGTTATATGCAAATCAGTGGTTGTCAACAGCCATCCGGGCGCACTCGTCCCGCCCGCGCGCTCCCCGCCGCCCCGGAGCGACCGGCAGGCGGCCTTGTCGCGGCCGCCGGGCAAGCCGCCGGCAAAGCATCGATTGTCAGCCGCGGAGCGAATTGTTATTTTCCCGCCATGACCGGATGTCACACAGCATGGCCGCGGGCGCGGGGGCGCGTCAGGCTGCCGACCAGCGAGGGCTTCGCCAAGCTCTCCGACCATGCGCGCCTGCCCGGCCGATTCTTCTACCGGATGACGGTGGCCGGGGGCAGATAGGCGGCCGCCGCCGTGGCGCGGCAGAGGCCGCCCCGCCCGTCCGCTTTCCTCATTTCTGCGACAATTCTTGCGGCCGGCGTCCAGGCGACGCGTCGGAGCCGCCGCCTTCGGGAGACAACCAATGACCGATGCCAGCCAGAAACCGCGCACCATCTACGACAAGATCTGGGACGCCCATCTCGTCGAGAACCAGGAGGGCGGCTCCTCGCTGATCTACATCGACCGCCACCTCGTCCACGAGGTCACGAGCCCGCAGGCCTTCGAGGGCCTGCGCCTCGCCGGCCGCAAGGTTCATCAGCCGTCCCGCACCCTCGCCGTCGTCGACCACAACGTGCCGACCACGGCGGACCGGGTGAACGGCATCAAGAACGAGGAAAGCCGCATCCAGGTCGAGGCGCTGGCGAAGAACGCGAGCGACTTCGGCATCGAATATTTCGACGCCGCCGACAACCGGCAGGGCATCGTCCACGTGATCGGCCCCGAGCAGGGCTTCACCCTGCCCGGCATGACCATCGTCTGCGGCGACAGCCACACCTCGACCCACGGCGCCTTCGGGGCGCTCGCCCACGGCATCGGCACGTCGGAGGTCGAGCACGTCCTCGCCACCCAGACGCTGATCCAGGCGAAGGGCAAGAACATGCTGGTCGAGGTCGACGGGCCGATCCCCGAGGGCGTCACGGCCAAGGACATCATCCTCGCCATCATCGGCGAGATCGGCACCGCCGGGGGCACCGGCTTCGTCATCGAATATGCCGGCGAGGCGATTCGGCAGTTGTCGATGGAAGGCCGGATGACCGTCTGCAACATGTCGATCGAGGCCGGGGCGCGGGCCGGGCTGATCGCCCCGGACGAGACGACCTTCGCCTATGTGAAGGACAAGCCGCGCGCGCCGAAGGGGGAAGAGTTCGAGCGGGCCGTCGCCTACTGGAGGACGCTCGTCTCGGATCCCGGCGCCCATTACGACAAGGTGGTGCGGCTCGACGCCCGCGCCCTGCCGCCGATCGTCACCTGGGGCTCGTCCCCCGAGGACGTCACGACCATCGACGGCGTGGTGCCGGATCCGGCCGCCATCGCCGACGAGAACAAGCGCAGGTCGAAGGAGCGGGCGCTTGAATATATGGGCCTCACCCCCGGCACCAGGATGACCGACATCACCATCGACAAGGTGTTCCTCGGCTCCTGCACCAACAGCCGGATCGAGGATCTGCGGGCCGCCGCGAAGATCGTCGAGGGCCGCAAGGTGGCCGAAACCGTCTCGGCGATGGTCGTGCCCGGCTCGGGCCTCGTCAAGCTGCAGGCCGAGGCCGAGGGCCTCGACCAGATCTTCAAGGACGCCGGCTTCGAATGGCGCGAGGCCGGCTGCTCCATGTGCCTCGGCATGAACGAGGATCGCCTCGCCCCCTATGAGCGCTGCGCCTCGACCTCGAACCGCAATTTCGAGGGCCGCCAGGGCTCGAAGGGCCGCACCCACCTCGTCTCGCCGACCATGGCGGCGGCGGCAGCGATCGCCGGCCGCTTCGTCGACGTGCGGGAGTTCGGCAGGGCGAAGGCGCTGGAGCCGGCGGAGTAGGCATGCGCATCGTCCGGATAAGGCTGAAGAATTTCAAGGTCTTCCAAGACGTCACGTTGAAAGATGTCGAGCCTTACGCGGTCTTTGTCGGAAAAAACGGCGTCGGTAAATCGACGCTGTTCGACGTGTTCGGTTTTCTTCGCGACTGTCTTAAGGAAAACGTCCGCCCGGCCCTGCAGAAGAGGGGCGGATTTCGCGAGGTGGTGAGCCGGGGACATCGCGATGAGCCGATCGTGATCGAACTGGGATTGCGGATGGAACTTGAAGGTATTGGCGAGAGAATCGTCACCTATCTTCTCGCGATCGCCGAAGACAAGGGAATGCCGATCGTCGCGAAGGAGGTACTGAAATACACCCAGTACCAAGGCGGCAAGCCGTTCGAATTCATTCACTTCGAGAACGGTGCCGGCTCGGCGATCACGAACGAAGTCGAAATCGTCTCAGGCCAAGGGGAGAGGCGAGAGGATCAGAAGCTCGATTCCCCGGACATCCTTGCCATCAAAGGCCTAGGCCAATTCCAGCGCTTCGAGGCGGCGAGCGCATTTCGCAGCCTGATCGAAAATTGGCACGTGTCGGATTTTCATGTCCAGGCCGCACGCGCGACGCGCGACGCCGGCTATGCCGAGCACCTTTCGCCAGAGGGAGACAACCTCGCCCTCGTGACGCAGTATCTGTACGAACAGAACAAGCCGGTCCTCAACAAAATCCTTGGCATCATGCGCGATCGGGTACCGGGCGTCGCGCAAGTGGAATCACGGCAGATGGACGACGGACGTGTCGTCCTGCGCTTCCAGGACGGCTCTTTCAAAGATCCTTTCGTCGCCCGTTTCGTCTCCGACGGCACGATCAAGATGTTCGCCTACCTCGTGCTCCTGCATGATCCGACTCCCCACCCGCTGCTCTGCGTCGAGGAGCCTGAGAATCAGCTTTATCCCGAGCTCCTCCAAGAGCTTTCGGAAGAGTTCGAAGGCTACTCTCGGCGCGGAGGTCAGGTCTTCGTCTCAACGCACTCGCCGGATTTCCTCAACGCTGTCGATCTGAAAAGCATCTATGTCCTTCAAAAGATCGGCGGCCTCACCCAGGTGCGCCGTGCCTCCGACGACGTCAACCTTCGGGCGTTCGTCGAAGCCGGCGACAAGCCCGGCGAACTTTGGCGCCAGAACTGGTTGACGCAGGTCTTTGCCAAGTGACGCGCGGCATCGTCTTTCTGGAGGAGCGATCGGCTTTCCATCTCGCCGAAGCGGTCGCGGCGAGGCTCGGTCTCGCCGATCAGCTTCTTTTCATTCCGCATGACGGCAAGGCAGACCTCATGCGTAGCGCACCGCGGAAGATTGAGGCTTGGCGGCATCCCGCCGACGTCCGGTTCGTGATTGCGCGAGACAACGACGGCAGCGACTGCGCCGACCTCAAATTGAAACTGCTCGCGCAAATTCCCCGGCCGTTCCATGATCGCACCAAGGTGCGGTTGGTCATGCAAGAACTGGAGTCCTGGTATCTCGGCGATCCGTCAGCTCTGGTCGCCGCCGGCTATCTGGATCCGAGGATGGCCGAAAGTCACGGGCGAAAACGCAAATATGCGGAGCCTGACCGGCTCACAAACGCCAAACAAGAATTCGCAAGATGGGTCGGCGCGAAAGGCAAGATCGCCGCCGCGCAGTCGATCGGCCCTCATCTCGACGAGAAGCGAGGCCGGTCGACGAGCTTCAGGCATTTCGTCGAAGCCCTGACATGGGCGGCGGCCGAGCGAGCCTAAGCTCTCCATCAGAGAGGGCCCTACCCCACCAGCGCCCCGTGCCCGGCGACCACCCGCGAGGCCAGCCGATGCCCCGCCAGCGCCGCATCTGCGGGGCCGGCGCCGCCGAGCCTTGCGGCGAGATAGGCGGCGTTGAAGCTGTCGCCTGCCCCCGTCGTGTCGACGACCGCGGCCGGCGCGATGCAGGGCACGGCCGCAAGCTCCGCGCCGCCGCCGGACGAGACCAGCGCCTCGCCGCCACCGTCCTTGACCACCACCTCGCTTGCGCCGAGCGCGTGATAGCGCGCCGCCGTGTGCTCGGGCGAGACATCGCCGAAGGTCGCGCGCTCGTCGTCGAAACTCGGCAGGAGATGCGTCGAGACCCGCGCCGCCGCCTCGACCCAGTGCCGGGCGGTGTCCATCCCCGCCGGCCACAGCCGCGGGCGGACGTTCGGATCGAAGGCGACCGTCTTGCCGCGCCTCTTCGCCGCCGAAAGGTGATCGAGCAGCCGCCGACGGTCGGGATCGGCGAGGATCGCCAGGGTGATGCCGGAGAAATAGAACGCCTCGCCGGTCTCGAGCACCGCCGCAAGATGGCCGGCATCGGCCGCGAGCTGCTTTGCCGCGGCCATGTCGCGCCAGTAGGAGAAGGATCGTTCGCCGTCCTTCAGGTGGATCATGTAGAGGCCGGGCGCAGCACCGGGAATGCGCCGCACGGTATCGGTGTCGATGCCGGCCGAGGCGAAGAAGGCGAGCATTCTTTCGGACATCGTGTCGTCGGCGCCGAGCGCCGTCAGATAGGCGCCGCGCCAGCCTGCCGGCGCCTGCCTGACGAAATGCCACAGGGTGTTGAAGGTGTCGCCGGCAAAGCCCTGGCGGTAGAGCCCCTCCCCGGCATTGGCGAGTTCCACCATGCACTCGCCGATGGCGACGAGACGATGCGCTGGTTCATTCTGCAAGAAGGTCGCTCCGAAACGTCCGAATCCCGACTGTCGGAGGCCATGCCTACAGCATCGACCGAAGAATCGGAATTTTGGAAACGCGGGACGTCTCGGCTCGACGGCATGGAGCGTCCTGCGGGCGGCCTCGGGAACGAGGATTCAGCAGCGGATGTAGGGACGGTACACCCAGCCGAGTTCCCGCAGCCCGCCTCCCGCGGCGTCGGCGACATAGGCCCAGGGGCGGCCGCCCGGATAGTCCCGCAGGACGTAAACGACGTGGCCGTCGACGAGGCTGCCGATGATCTTGCCGGAATTGCCGGGCGAGGCCCGGACGTTGAGCGGCGTGTCGGAGGGATCGGCGACGACGCAGCGCGGCCTGCCGGCGGTGGGGGCCGGCCGGCGGGCGGCTGCGGCCCTGGCTTCGGCCGCCGCCCGCGCCTCGGCGGCGCGGCCTTCGGCCTCCTCGCGGTCGCGGCGCTCGTTCGCAAGGCGCTTCTCGACCTCCTCCAGCCGCGCCCGGTAGTCCGCCTCCAGCTGGTCGCGCAGTGCGGCTTCGCGCTGGGCCAGCTCGGCCTCGGCCTCGGCGCTCTTCTGGCGCAGCACCGCCCGGTCGCGCGCCGCCTTCAGGCCGATCTCGTGGCGCAGGCTGCCGGCAAATTCCGCCAGACACACGTCCAGCCGCGCCGTCGCGGCCGGAGGCTGCAGCGCGTCGGCCTCCGCGCCGCAGGCGGCGGCGATCGAATCGAGCAGAAGATCGGCCTGGCGCCGCTCCTCGGCGCAGACGGGGTTGGCGGCGACGAATTCCCGCAGCGCAGCGACGGAGCCGGCCACCCGCGCCGCCTCGAAGCCGCCCGGGCAGGCTGCGGCCGGATCGGGCGCCGGGGCGGCGTCGGTCGCGGCCGCCTCGTCCGCTGCCTCGGATTTTCCACCCGCGGCGGCGGTCTCGACGGGCTTGGGCAGGCAGGCGTCGACCTCGGCTCGCGGCACGACGACGCGGTAGCTGTAGCGGCCGATATTCGCCCCGTTGGAATGCCGCGCCGAAACGTCGAGCTTCAGGACGGCGAGATTGGCGGTGGCGCCGTCCGGCGCGGCGGCCTGTTCGTCTGGCGCCGGGGCGACGTCGATTTCGAGGAACACGCCCTCGAAAGCGGGGCTGCCGGCCGCCGCGCCGGGATCGGAGAGACGGCGCAGCAGCGGCCAGGTGGTCGCGCCGATGGTGGCGTTGATACGGCTCTGCCGGTCGCCCGAGAGTTCGGTGTAGGCGCTGTTGAAGGTGTCGTCGATGGTGTCGGCCAGCCGGCATCCCGGCGCGTCCGCGTCGGCAGTGATGCGGTAGGCGAGCGGCAGCGACGGGTCCTTCAGTAGCTGGTGCTGCTGCAGGCGGGTGATCGCCTTCAGCGAGGCCTCGCGCAGCGCGCCGTCGACGTCGTAGAACTCGCGGCTCGAAAAGGTGTCGGAGAGTTCGGCCGTGCCGAGACGGTTGAGGTCGAGGGTGAGCGTCGGCCCGGTCTCGGTGGCGCAGATCTGGCCGGTCTCGGGGTCGAGGATGGTCAGGCCGAGATAGAGCCGCAGGATCTCCGGCAGCCGGCGCTCCGGCTCGACGGTGAGAAACATGTCTGAGCCGAAGAAGTCGCGCAGCGCCTCGGCGCTGCCGGCCGAGCTCGCCCGCTGCGGCAGGATGCCCTCGACCATCTGGCGGTAGGCGCGGCCGAGCCGCGGCGTGTACTTGCCGGGGATCGCGTCGACGATCAGGCTGTTGAGGTCGCGGCGCCGGCCGCTGCCGATCCGCGGCTCGTCCTCGGCGATGCCGATGAAGGTGATCGCCCGGTTCTTCAGCCGGTCGATGCAGGCGGCCGTGGCGGTGCGGCTTTCGAGCCCGTAGAGCCAGCGCTCGATGTCGCCCTGCCAGGCCTGGACGTGCTGCTGGGCAGCAGCCGGCAACGACGGGAGAAGGACGCCGAGGCAGATCGACAGGACGAGCGGCAGACGCATGGCGACCTCGCGGAGGGCGTTCGAACGGTGCCATTCGTCATTATCCCCGACCTGCCCTAAGGGCAATTCTCTTCGTAGCGGCCGGGTATGCGTCGACAGGGCTCAGCCCCGCCGTTCGAGACAGCGGCGATAGGCCCGCGCGCCGTCGCGCTCGGCGCTCTGGCGGGTCAGCGCCCTCACCCCGAAGCCGTCCTCGCCTCGGTCGACATTGTTCTCGTAGGAATTCGCGGCGGTCTGGCGGGCATAGCGGCGGCAGAATTCCGGCGTGCCCGGCCGGTAGGGATTGGCCGAGACCCGCGCACCGACGAAAGGCGAACCGTTGGGATAGGGCGTGCCGGCGTTGCAGGCGGAAAGTCCCGCGGTGAGGAGGGCGGCAAGAGCGAGGGTCGGATGTCGCATCGAAAGATCCTTCGGGAGGGCGCGTCGTCGCGCGTGTCGGTTGCCGCCGAATCTGCGGTGGCGGCACGAAAAACAAAGCGCGATCAACCGGATGTGTCCCGCGCCCCGGATCGGACCGCGCTCCGGCCCGCCCGCCGGTGGCCGCTGCGGAAGGCTTTCCTCGCCCGGCGCTCCCTTCCGCTTCGCCCCGCAGGTTCCCACATCCTTTGGCGGTCCCGCGGCTGCGCCGGCGCCTTTTGCGGCCGAAAGGCAAGGGGCGCCGGAATGGTTTGACGGCGCGAAACTTTCCGGTGCATCTCGAACCATGCGGACACGCGAAATCTTCTTCCAGCCGCCCGAAGTCGCTGCCGAAAAGCTGCGGCCGTCGGGCATGCTCGCCTTCCTCGACAGCGCCATGGCGCACCCTTCGCTCGGCCGCTACTCCTATGTCGCGGCAGATCCCTTCGCCGTCTTTTCCGTCGACGCCGGCGGGGCGATACTCGACGGCGAGCGCCTGCCCGGCCCGCCCTTGGAAGCGCTGAAACAGGTGCTCGGCCGGTTCGCCTGCGAGACGGTGCCCGGCCTGCCGCCGTTCCAGGGCGGCGCGATGGGGATGATCGCCTACGACTTCGCGCATCATCTCGAACGGCTGGCGATGCCGACCGACTTCGACCCGGCGAAGCCGACGCTCCGCCTCGGCCTCTACGATGCCGTCGTCGCCTTCGACCGCGTCGCGGAACGGGCGGTCGTCATGTCGTCCGGCCATCCGGCAGCGGACGGGAGCGCCAGGGAGGCGCGCGCCGAGGCCCGGCTCGACGCCTTGACCGAACGGCTCGCCGCCCCGCTCGAAGCCTCGCTGGCGGACGTGCCGCTGCCGCGCGGGGTCGACTGGCGGTCGAACTTCTTCGCCCCCGCCTACGCGGCCGGCATCGAGCGCGTGCGCGAATACATCCTCGACGGCGACATCTTCCAGGCCAACATCGCCCAGACCTTCCGCACCCGCCTGCCGGACGGCTTCGACCCCTTCGCGCTCTATCTCCGCCTGCGGCGCACCAACGCCGCGCCGTTCGGCTGCTTCTTCGACTTCGGCGACCTTCAGATCGCCTCGTCCTCGCCCGAGCGCTTCCTCAGCCTTTCCGGCGACCTGGTCGAGGCGCGGCCGATCAAGGGCACGGCGAAGCGCTCGAAGGACCCGGCCGAGGACGCCCGGCTCGCTGAGGGCCTCCTCGCCTCGGAGAAGGACCGGGCAGAGAACGTCATGATCGTCGATCTCCTGCGCAACGACCTCGCGCGGGTCTGCGAACCGGATTCCGTCGAAGTCCCGGTGCTCTGCGGCCTCGAATCCTACGCCGCCGTGCACCACCTCGTCTCGGTCGTCACCGGCCGGCTCGCCGCCGGCCACGGCGCGGCGGATCTCGTCGCCGCCGCCTTTCCCGGCGGATCGATCACCGGCGCCCCGAAGATCCGGGCGATGGAGATCATCGCCGAGATCGAGCGGACGGCGCGCGGCGCCTATTGCGGCTCGCTCGGCTATATCGGCTTCGACGGTGCGATGGACCTCAACATCGCCATCAGGACCGTCAGCTTCGAGAACGGCGCGGCGCGGCTTGCCGCCGGGGGCGGCATCACCGTCCTCTCCGATCCCGCAGCCGAATACGAGGAGACCTTCACCAAGGCGACGCGGGTCTTCGCCGCCTTTGCGGAGGACGGCGCGTGAAGGTCCTCGTCGTCGACAACTACGACAGCTTCGTCTTCAACGTCGCGCGCTACTTCGTCCGGCACGGCGCGACGGCGAAGGTTCTGCGCAACGACGCGGTGAGCGTTACTTCCGTCACCGCCTCGCCGCCCGATGCCATCGTCGTCTCGCCCGGCCCCTGCGCGCCGCGCGACGCCGGCATCTCGCTCGATCTGGTGCGCCAGCTTTCCGGCCGCGTGCCGATCCTCGGCGTCTGCCTCGGCCACCAGGTGATCGGCGAAGCCTTCGGCGGAACCGTCCGGCGGGCGATCCGGCCGATGCACGGCCGGGCCTCGCCGCTCCGCCACGCCGGGCGGCAGGTCTTCGAAGGGCTGCCCGACGGGCTGAGCGTCGGGCGCTACCATTCGCTGATCGTCGAGGAAACGCCGGCGATGCTCGAGGCGCTGTCTGTCGACGCCCGCTCTCCCGAGGGCGAGATCATGGCCCTCTCGCACCGGGCGCATCCGACATACGGCGTGCAGTTCCATCCCGAATCGATCCTCACCGAGGAAGGCGATCGGATGATCGGCAATTTCCTCGCTCTCGCCCGGGCCTTCCATGACCGCCGCGACTGACGCCGAGGCGGTCTTCGTCGCCGGCGCGTTCCGGCCCGCCGAAGGCGCGATCCATGCGGCCGACCGCGGCCTGCTGCTCGCCGACGGCGTCTTCGACACCGCGCTCGTCCTCGGTGGCGTCGTCTTCCGCGGCGAGGACCATCTTTCGCGGCTCACCGCGGCCTGCGCGGATCTCGCGATCCCCGTCGGGCGCGCCGAACTCGCGCCTGCCATGGCGGCGCTTGCCGGCCGCTGCGGCGACGGCTCGATCCGGCTCACCGTCACCCGCGGCCCCGGCCCGCGCGGCCTTGCGCTTCCAGAGTCGCCGCGCCCGACCATCCTCGGCAGCGTCGCGCCGCTCGCCCCGCAGATGATGTTTCGTCCGGTCTCGCTCGCGACGACGGCGATCCGGCGCAACGAGACCTCGCCGACCGCCCGCTGCAAGTCCCTCGCCTATCTCGACGCCGTCCTCGCGCTGCGGGAAGCCAAGGCCCGCGGCAGCGACGACGCGCTGTTCCTCAACACGAGCGGGCGGCTCGCCTCGACGGCGCTCGCCAATCTCTTCGTCGCGGACGGCGACCGCCTGCTGACCCCGAGGCTTTCCGAAGGCGTCCTTCCCGGCATCATGCGCAAATGGCTGATCGACAACGCCGCCGGCTGCAAAATTTCGGTCGAGGAGACCGAGATCGCTCCGGATCTTCCGCCGGGCTGCGCTCTGTTCGCCACCAACAGCCTGCGGCTCCTCGCGCCCGTCACGCGCCTCGACGGGGCGCCGCTGCCCGGCTCCGCCGCCGCCGCAAGGCTCGCCCGCGCCCTCTGCGAGGCGATCGCGGCGGAATGCGGCCGGGATCCGCGCGATTTCGGAGCGAGCCTTTCCGGCCTCACTCCGATTGGCTGATCGGGCGGTTTCGGTGCGCACCGCGTTCCGTGGGACGGACAACTGATACGAGATCCGCTCGATCAGAGCGAGGCTCGTATCAAGCCCGCGCATCGTGCCGGCCGGCGAGTGCGTGCGATCGTCAGGCCGACGCCTTCGCCGAGCCCCCGGCGACCAGCCAGGCCGGATCGAACCAGGTGTCCGCCTCGCCGTCATAGGGCAGCGTGTTGATGTCCCAGTGCCGGACGAAGGGCGCATAGGCCGTCCAGACAGCCGGGCCGCCGCCGACATAGACCACCCGGTCGCCGAACCGCGCCAGCACCTCTTTCGGGTCGTCCTTCGAGCGGATGGTGACGATCGTCCGGTCGCGCCGCGCGAAGTCCGGGAAGGAGGCGACGGTCTTCGGGCCGGCGATCAGGACATGGCCGCGGGTGAGGTCGAAGAACCGCTCGACATCCTCGAGGAAGGCCCGCTCGTCGCGGTCCTCCCACGGCATGCCGCCGTTCAGGCCGAGCTGGCCGCTGCGCCCGATCGCGCAGATCACCCTGACATCCGCCACGCTTCCACTCCTTCGCTTGCGAGAATGACAGAGGCGCGGTTCCATTTGATGGAACGACACGCGCTGTCGTTTCATTTTCACCATAACGGCTGGACATGCGTTCATCGGCCGCGTGCCGGCCGGCCCCTATCCGTGCTCGGCTATCGCGGCAACGCCCCTGCTGGTCAACGGCAGAGGGGCACAGCCGGGGAAAAACCCGCGCCCGAAGACGTCACAACTGGGGTAAATGGGGAACGATTCGTAAAGCAGTTAAATGATCGAGGCTCGTACTTGGCTACATAAGCCGGGAACAGATTCTCACCGAGACGACCGTGAAAAACACCAGCATGCTGAACAAGTCGCCGCCAGGACTCGTGCCCTCGCTACTGTCGATCGCCAAATCGACACGGGCGTTCCTGACGATTCTGCTCGCCGAGATCGAGCTTCACCCGGGTCAGGACCAGTTGCTCGACCGGCTGGAAGTCGAAAGCCCCGTCAACGTCTCGACCCTTGCCGATCTGCTCGCGGTTCGGCCTTCGACGGTCTCCAAGATGCTCGACCGGCTGATCGAACGGGGCCTCGTCTCGCGTTCGGCCAACGCCCGCGACGCCCGCCGCACCATGGTCCACCTGACCCCTGCCGGGCTCGAAGCGCAAGGCAAGGTGCGGGAGATCTGGCTGAAGCTCGAGGCCGATCTCACCTCGGCGCTCGGCGAGGAGGAGATCGCGATCCTCGACAACTCGCTGCATCGCGCCGACGACATCCTCAGCCAGCGGCTGCGCCGGCTGCGCTGAACGCTGCCGGCGACCGGTCGCGAAATCCCCGCGGCCGACTTCGATTCCGCCAGGCGCTCCCTATCTTCCGCCGGAACGGACACCGGATCTGTGGGCGGACCATTGGACGAGGCGGCAAAACACACGATCGAAAGCGACGGCATGACCGTCGCCATCCTCTCCCTCGGAGCGTCGATCACCTCGATCACGCCGCGTGGCGCCGGCCATTCGATGGTGCTCGGCCTGCCGGACGAAGGCTACGGGGCCGCCAACCGCTCCTATCTCGGCGCCAGCGTCGGCCGCTACGCCAACCGCATCGCCGCCGGGCGGTTCGATCTGGGTGGCCGGTCCTTCTCTCTGCCGGTCAATGACGGGCCCAACCATCTTCACGGCGGCCCCGGCGGCTTTTCGTCCCGGAACTGGTCGACCGTCGAGGCGACGGCCTCCCGCCTGGTGCTGGCGCTCACCTCCGAAGACGGCGACGAGGGCTATCCCGGCACGCTGCGCGCCACGGCGACCTTCACCGTCTTCGACGGCGACACGCTGGAAATCGCCTATCAGGCGGTCACCGACCGGCCGACCGTCGCGAACCTCACCTCGCACCTTTATTTCAACCTGAGCGGCGGCGGCGACATTCTCGACCATGTGCTGAGCGTTGCGGCCGGCCACTATCTGCCCGTCGGGCCGACGACGCTGCCGACGGGCGAGATCGCGGCGGTCGGCGGCCGGCCGTTCGACTTCCGCAACGGCCGGCGGCTTGCCGCCCGCCCGCCGGGCCTCGACCACAACTTCTGCCTTGCCTCGCACCGCAGCACGGACCTCCGGCCGGCGGCCCGGCTGGAAGCCGACAGGAGCGGCTGGGCGGTCGAACTCACCACCACGGAACCGGGGCTCCAGGTCTATGACGGACACAAGTTCGACGGCTCGCAGCGTGACGCAACCGGGCGGCCGCTCGAGACCCTCGCGGGCCTCGCCCTCGAACCGCAGATCTGGCCCGACGCCCCGAACCGGCCGGGCTTTCCCTCCGCCCTCCTTCTTCCCGGCGAGACCTATTGCGCCGTCTCGCGCTACCGGTTCATCGACCGTTCATGATCCGCGGTGCATGGTCCGCGCCGCTCACCAAGCGAGGTGGAAGGCCGGCGGGAATATTTTTTATGTTGCGACGCAACACCGCTGTTCAACCGCCTCGTTTGTGGCTAGGCTAACCGCCGATCTTCGTCCTGAAACAAACTCCAAAATCAGAAGTTTGCCGTGAAACGTCCGCGTCTCGAGTCGCGCCGCTCCGCCCTGAAGCTCGGCCTGGTCGCCGCCTGTGGCGCGGCCCTTCCGCTGCGATACCGCGGCCATGGCTCGGCTTTCGCACAGGAGGCGCAACCGGCACAGGACGGCGGTGCACCAAGCATCGGGACCGAGGCGAAGCCGTTCGACTTCGATGCGCTCTCCGCCGCCATGCAGGAGCGTGCGAAGGAAGACTACAAGGCGCCGGAATCGACACTGCCGGACGTCGTCGCCAATCTCAGCTACGACCAGCATCGGGCCATCCGCTTCCGCCCGGAACAGGCGCTCTGGCGCGCCGAGCCCGGTGAATTCCACCTGCAGGCGTTCTATCCCGGCTGGGTGTTCAAGGACACGACGAAGATCTTCATCGGCACGGGCGGCGTCTATCGCCAGCACGTCTTCGACGCGTCGGACTTCGAATACCGGCCGCCGCTCGATCCGTCGGCCTTCCAGTCCCTGAAGCTCGACGGCGTCGCGGGTTTCCGCATCCACGCCCCGCTGCAGCGGCCCGATTATTTCGACGAGCTGGTGACCTTCCTCGGCGCCAGCTACTTCCGGGCGCTCGGCACCGGCACGCGCTACGGGCTCTCGGCCCGCGGCCTCGCGATCAACACCGCGACGTCGGAGACCGAGGAGTTCCCGCGCTTTACGGCCTTCTACATCGACCAGCCGCAGCCGGCGGACGGCTCGATCCGCATCATGGCCGAGCTGCACAGCCAGAGCCTGACGGGCGCCTACCTCTTCGTCATCACCCCCGGCCACACCACGACGATCGACACGACCTGCCGGCTCTATCCGCGCACCGACATCACGCGCCTCGGCATCGCGCCGCTGACCTCGATGTACTTCTTCGGCGAGAACGACCATTCCGACCACGACGATTTCAGGCCGGAGGTGCACGACAGCGACGGTCTCTACGTCGTGCGGGCGAACGGCGAGGAACTCTGGCGCCCGCTGAAGAACCCGCAGACCCTGGCGCTCTCCTACCTGCAGGAGAGCAGCCCGCGCGCCTTCGGCCTTCTGCAGCGCGACCGCGATTTCAGCCACTACGAGGACGCCGAGGCGCGCTACGACGTGCGGCCTTCGCTGTTGATCGAGACTATCGGGAACTGGGGCAACGGCACGATCGAACTCGTCGAGATCCCGACGGATTCGGAGGTCAACGACAACATCGTCGCCTTCTGGGTGCCCGAAGCCAAGGTGACGGCGGGCACGCCGCTCGAATTCCGCTACAACATGCGCTGGGGCCTGGCGACGCAGGACCCGACCTTGATGGCACGGGTGGCGGGTACCTATGTCGGGGTCGGCGGCAACGCCGCCGAGGCCAAGGACAACCCGACGAGCCGGCGCTTTGCGATCAACTTTTCCGGTGGGACGATCCAGAATCTGCCGGCCGACGCGAAGCTCGAACCGCAGGTCGACGTGCCCTCGAATGCCCGCCTCCTCGACAGCAGCCTGTCGCGCCTGCCCGACGGCGGATGGCGGCTGTCGCTCGAGATCGAACGCGAAGATTCCCAGCCGGTCGAACTTCGCGTGAAACTTTCTATGCTGCAGCGCATTGTAAGCGAAACGTGGCTTTATCAGTGGACCAGTACGTCATGACGACGCTCCCAAACGATCATACCGTACGCGACGACATCAACTTCGGTGCCATCATCGGCAGGGCTGACCTTTCCGACGAGGTCGTGGTCGATGCCGTAAAGGGGCGCCTCGCCTCCCGTGACCGCTCGTGCGAAGAGGCCGACGCGCTTCTCGCCGCGGCGATTGCGGGCGAGGCGGAAGCCGTTGCCTTCCTGCGCACGGTGCCGGTGCCGGCACCGATCATGCGCTTGGCGATGCCGACGCAGGAACTCACCCGCTCCTCGCAGCGTCGCGGCTTCGCGCTGCCTGCAATCCGCTTTTCCTGGAATCGCAGCTGAGGCCGGCGGCCCCGCCGTCGTCTTCGCTGCTCCGCCGCCGGCTTCTGGCCGCGGCGCGACCGGGCACTATGTCCTTCCGATCGACCTTGGCCGGGTGATCCGTTCGCCCGGCCGTTCCGATCGTTGCCGCACGGCCCGATCGGCGCCGTTGGCCTGTCGCCGGTGAGTGATGCTGATGATGGCGTTTCGACGACTGTTCTTCGTGCTGGCTGCCGTCGCGCTCGCGATCGTCGCGGCGTGGCTGTTCTTCGTCGTCGTCACCGTAAACGGCATCACCAATCTGCACTTCGTCCAGATCGGCCTGCTGCTGATCTGCTGCATGTGGCTGTCCTGGGGGTTCAACACCGCCGTCGCCGGCATGCTGCGGCGCGACCGCCCCCCCTCAACCGAGCGCCGCCCTTCCTTTCCGGCACGGCGCACCGCCGTGCTGATGCCGGTCTACAACGAGGACGTCACGGCGGTCTTCGCCCGCGTCGCGGCGATGTATGAAGAGCTTCGCAGGACGGCGGAATTTTCCCGCTACGACTTCTACATCCTATCCGACTCGACCCGTCAGGCCAACGTCGCCGAGGAGCGGCGGGTCTACGACATCCTCGTCGCCGAACTGTCGGCGGCCGGGCGGCTCTACTACCGCCACCGCGACCAGAATGTCGGCCGCAAGGCCGGCAACATCGCCGACTTCGTGACCAATAACGGCGGCGCCTACGAATACATGCTGATTCTCGACGCCGACAGCCTGATGCGGGCCGAGACGATCGTCGAGATGGTCGGCCGGATGGACGACGATCCGGAACTCGCGCTGCTCCAGAGCCAGCCGCTGATCATCGGTCGCCGCACGCCCTTCGGCCGGGCGCTGCAATTCTCCGCGGCACTGTTCTCGCCGATCTTCTCGCGCGGCATCGCCGCGCTGCAGGGCCGCGAAGGTCCGTTCTGGGGCCACAACGCCGTCATCCGCGTCCGTGCCTTCGCCTCGAGCTGCGGCCTGCCTTCGCTGCCGGGAAGGCCGCCCTTCGGCGGCCACATCCTCAGCCACGACTATGTCGAGGCGGCGCTGCTCGCCCGGGCCGGCCACAAGGTCCGGGTCGATCCGGATCTCGAAGGCTCGTTCGAGGAGGCGCCCTCGAACATCATCGAATATGCCAAGCGCGACCGGCGCTGGTGCCAGGGCAACCTGCAGCATGCGCGGCTCCTGGCGGCGCCGGGCCTCAAGACCTGGAGCCGGATTTCGCTCGTCGCCGGCATCATGGCCTATCTCGCCTCGCCGATCTGGCTGATGTTTTTGATCGTCAGCCTGCTCGATCCGGTGCTGGCGCCGGAGCCGAACTACTTCCCGGCCGGCTCGCTGTTCCCGGTGTTTCCGCAGCCGGAGACCACCAAGGCGCTGCTTCTCCTCTTCGGCATCTTCGTGCTGCTGCTTTTGCCGAAGACGCTGATCGCCTTCGGCTCGGCCTTCACCGCGAGGCGCCGGGAGTTCGGCGGCACCGGGCTGGTGCTCGCAGGCGCGGCCGTGGAGCTCGTGCTGACCAGCATCCTCGCGCCGATCATGATGATGTTCCAGTCGAAGGCGGTCTACGAGATTCTCATCGGCGCCGACGCCGGATGGCCCTCGACCGACCGCGACGACGACTACATGCCGGTCGCCGTCGCCTTCCGCGCATCCTGGTGGATGGTCCTCAGCGGTGCCATCGTCCTCTACGCGACCTACACCTTCGCGCCGGACCTGATCCTCTGGACGCTGCCGATCGCCATTCCGCTCGTCGCCGCCCCGCTGATGATCAGCCTGACCGGCAATCCGCGGCTCGGAGACTTCCTGCGCAGAACCGGCCTGTTCACCACGCCCTTCGAGGCCGAGCCCGAAGCGGTCATCCGGTCGAGCGCCAGATGGCGCGACCGCCTCGTCAGTTTCGAACCTGCCAGCCGCCCGCGGAGCGCCGCCATCGAGCGCTCCGAGGGACTGCCCGATCCCGCGTGAACGATAAGAAAAAAAGACAATGAACATCGCAGTATCGCAGCGCAGCCAGTCGGGTCGCGATCATCGCGTCGACTTCTGGCGGGGCATCGCCCTGGTGATGATCTTCATCAATCACATCCCGGGCAATCTCTACGAAAACTTCACCTCGCGGAACTTCGGCTTCTCGGACGCGGCCGAACTCTTCGTCTTCCTCGCCGGATTCGCCTCGGCCTTCGCCTATGGCCGCCTGTTCTTCGGCGGGCATCGGCTGGTCGCGACGCTGAAGGCCTGGCGGCGTGCCGGCGTCCTCGTGCTCGTCCAGTTCATGCTGGTGACGGTCGCGGTCGGCATCTACTGCTGGGGCGCGCTGGCGCTCGGCCGCGGAGAGATTCTCACCCGCATCGGCTTCCAGCAGTTCATCTCCGCCCCCATCGAGACGATGGTCGGCATCGCGACCATGACCCACCAGTTCGGCTATGTGAACATCCTGCCGATGTACGCCGTGCTGCTCTTCATGCTGCCGGTCCTGCTCGCCCTCGCGCGCATCAGCCTCAACGTGATGCTGGCCGTCTCCGCGACGGTGTGGCTTCTCGCCTATGTCTTCGCGATCGACCTGCCGAACTATCCGCTTCCCGGCGGTTGGTTCTTCAATCCGATCTCCTGGCAGCTGGTCTTCGCCATCGGCCTTTATTGCGGCTTCCGGCGCATGGAGCGCGGCTTTGCCGTCGCCTGCCGGCCCTGGCTGGTCGGGCTTGCCGCGGCCTACTGCATCGTCGCCTTCCTGACGGTCCGGCTGGATCTGTGGTCCTGGTGGGGGAGCCTGCCCTTCCCGGTGCTCCTCACCGGCTTCGACAAGACCTATGTCAGCCTGCCGCGGCTGCTGCACGTCCTCGCCGCGATCTACCTCTTCGCCAATGCCGCACCGACGTCGGTGTTTTCGAGAATCGGCCGCGACAATCCCTTCGCGATGCTCGGGCGGCACTCGCTGCCGATCTTCGCCGCCGGAACGGTGATGTCGCTGTTCGGCCAGGTGGTGAAATACGGCCAGACGCCGCATCTTCTCGCCGACACGCTGATGATATGCGGCGGCATCGCGATCATGTTCGTTTTCGCCCGCTACCTGGAATGGTGGGCCTCGGCCCAGAAGGCCGCGCTCGGGCCCGTAGCGGGGCGTGCGATCGACCCGACCAGGGCGAATCGCCCGGCCGGCGCCGAGGCAGCCGGCGGGAGCCGGCGAGCGGGCGCCGCGCTGGGGGAACCCGCGCGGGCGCGGGGCTGAAACCGGCGACGTGACGCTGCGCCGCCCGCCCCTCCCATTCGCCTAACACCGCCGGGACATTGCCGAATTTTCCCTGCGCCGGCCGCCGACGCCGAGGGCGGTATCAGACCTTTGAATCAATCGCGGCCATATTGTGATCTTACGAAATCCCGCTAAAGTCGCGCGGCTGTAGCTCTTGAGTGGGGAGGAAACGATATGACGGCAGATGCTGCCATGGCATCGAAAGGCGGCTGGCTTACGCGCGAGCGAACAATCGCGGAGCCTGGATTCAATCGCTGGATGGTGCCGCCCGCGGCACTGTGCGTTCATCTGTGCATCGGCGAAGTCTATGCATTCTCGGTCTTCAACAAGCCGCTGAGCCTCCTGCATTCGACGGTGGGCGCCGACGGCGTCAAGGTTCCCGGCGCCGACGACTGGTCGATCCCGTCGCTCGGGTGGATCTTCTCCATCGCCATCCTGTTCCTCGGCCTCGCGGCCGCCTTCGGCGGCGCCTGGGTCGAGAAGGTCGGCCCGCGCAAGACCATGGCGGCGGCGGCGGCGCTGTTCGGCGGCGGCTTCCTCGTCGCGGCTCTCGGCGTCTCGTGGCACCAGCTCTGGCTGGTCTATCTCGGCTACGGCGTCCTCGGCGGCTGCGGCCTCGGCCTCGGCTACATCTCGCCGGTGAAGACGCTGATGAGCTGGTTCCCGGATCGCCCCGGCATGGCGACCGGCATGGCGATCATGGGTTTCGGCGGCGGCGCCTTCATCGCCTCGCCGCTCTCGGTGTGGCTGATGGGGATCGGCGGCGTCGCCTTCGCCTTCGTCGTGCTCGGCATCGTCTACTTCGTCTACATGATGGTCGGCGCGACCATCGTGCGGACCCCGCCGAAGGGCTGGCTGCCGGCCGGCTACGTCCCGCCGAAGCAGTCGAAGGGCCTGATCACCACCGCCAACGTCCATGTCGACCAGGCGCTGAAGACCAGGCAGTTCTGGCTGCTCTGGGGCGTCCTGTTCCTCAACGTGACCGCCGGAATCGGCGTGCTGGGCCAGGCCTCGCTGATGAGCCAGGAAATGTTCCCGGGCCTGATCACCGCGGCGGCGGCCTCCGGCTTCGTCGGCCTGCTGTCGCTGTTCAACATGGGCGGCCGGTTCTTCTGGGCCTCGACCTCGGACTATATCGGCCGCAAGAACACCTACACGGTCTTCTTCCTGCTCGGCATCGTCCTCTACGCCCTGGTGCCGACCACCGGCCAGATGGGATCGATCGTCCTCTTCGTCCTGTTCTACGGCATCATCCTGTCGATGTATGGCGGCGGCTTCGCCACCATTCCGGCCTATCTGAAGGATGTCTTCGGCAACCAGTATGTCGGGGCGATCCACGGGCGGCTGCTGACGGCCTGGTCGGCCGCCGGCATCGTCGGCCCGTCGCTCGTCAACTACATCCGCGACTACCAGATCAACGCCGGCGTGCCGAAGGCCGACGCCTATACCGTCACCATGTACATCATGGCGGGTCTCCTGGCGGTCGGCTTCGTCCTGAACTTCCTGATGTCGCCGGTCGACGAGCGTCATCACATGGAAGCCGAGGCGGCACCGAGCCGGGCCTGAGGGAGGAAAATCGACATGGCGAACAACGCATCCGGCACCAGCAACGCCAAGCTCTACCTGGCCTGGGCCTTCGTCGGCATCCCCCTCGCCTGGGGGATCGTGATGACGCTGATCAACGCGCTCGCTCTGTTCCAGTAGAGGCGACCGGCTGGCGCCAAAGCGGCGGCCCTTTGCCGGCATTCGACAAGCAAAAAAGGGTGGCTTCGTTCACCGCGGCCGCCCTTTAGCATGTCCGAGGTGTTGGGTCTCACTGTCCCGGCGATCCAGCGTCATCAGCGGACGCGGGCGTGAAGTGCTCGTTGCGGATCGTGCGGCCGTATTCGGAGCCAACGCAATCGCGAAGCTTTGCTGGCCGTACAAATATTCCGAAACGGCAAGGTCAGGGCCGAAGCGACCGTTATGAGGACGGTTGCCGTTCAAGCGAAAAATATAGGCACAGCCTTAAGTTGACTTAGGGTAATATTTCAGCTTCAATCGATACGATGTTGTCGTATCGATTGGATGCGGAAATGCACAAGATTTTAAGAACACTGCAATTAGTTGTTATACCAACATTCGCTTGGTTAGCAGCAATTCTAATTTTTGTCATCCCTCTCATATCTGTTGAATACGTTAATAATCCATATAATCGCGACTCACTTACAGCAAGAATAATACAAGTTGTCCCTGTTTTTCTTGGGGCTTCTATTGTTCCTTATTCAATTTACCATATTATTATGTATTTTATAAGAAAAAAAGCATTGAAGCGCCCGACACTTTTCTCCACGAATGATATAAAACAAGAACAGTTCCACGTAGGTGATAACTCTATTTGTGACAACAGTGATAATTTGCGCATCATCCACCGCCTTATTGCCGATTCTCACAGCCGTGATAATCAAGATTCACTTTATAAAAACTTGCTAATATCTGAATTATCAAAAAAGATACGTTCTTTGAATAGGAATTCTACAATTTTACTATCACTCATTGCTGTATCCTTAATCGGATCGGCCGCTGTTGTCGTTTTCGCGGGCAAATTGACGAGTATTGACGTATCAGCAAGTAGCAATGTTGACCGACTTGACGCAAAATTGTCGGAGATACAGCTTAAGTTCGAGAATTACCGGCGTGACATTTTTGATTCAAATAGCAGTAGAATTTTTCCGCTCAGTTCGAAGAAATTAGATCCAACACTAAATCAAGATAATTTGTCTCAAGAGAATATTAACGAACTGGAGGATTCCAACCGGCTTGCATTGGACATGAATAGACAGCTTTTTAGCGATATCAAGAATTTATACAAAGACGCGTGGACTAAAGAAATTGCGGTCGAAAAAGGCTATAGTGATGATAGATTTATTCTTGTTACTGCTATAACACGCATTGGCGTGATAGCTGTAGCAGTTTATCTTGTTCAAATTCTTCTAAATTTGTTTCATCACAATTTAAGACTTATAACTCATTACACTTCCATCATAAAAATAATCATGATTTCCAATATAGATTTTGAAGTTTCAAAAAGCACCGTCGATCTAATGAGCAAAACGCCGCCGGACTCGTGGAGACCGCCCAAGCATCCTCTCGAATCAATTGGACACTCTGCCGAGAAAATTTTTCCGTTGCGCAAGCGGAAGCAAAATACCAATCCAGCAAAAGACCAGTAGACGGGGCGCCCCTTAAAATATTTGGGCGCCTCGTTACCTTGAAGTTATTTTTAAATCACTTCATCGTCGGGATCGAGAACTCCGCCCCGTCCTTGATGCCCGACGGCCAGCGGCTCGTGACGGTCTTCGTCCGCGTGTAGAAGCGGAAGCCGTCGGCGCCGTGCTGGTTGAGGTCGCCGAAGCCCGAGGCCTTCCAGCCGCCGAAGGTGTAGTAGCTGAGCGGCACCGGAATCGGCACGTTGACGCCGACCATGCCGATGTTGATGCGGCTGGCGAAGTCCCGCGCCGCGTCGCCGTCGCGGGTGAAGATCGCGACGCCGTTGCCGTATTCGTGGCTCATCGGCAGGTCGAGCGCTTCCTCGTAGTCCTTGGCCCGTGCGACGGAGAGGACCGGACCGAAGATCTCGGTCTTGTAGATGTCCATGTCCTTGGTCACGTTGTCGAACAGGCAGGCGCCGACGAAGAAGCCGTCCTCGTATCCCTGCATCTTGAAGTTCCGCCCGTCGACGACGAGCTTCGCGCCCTCCTCGACGCCGCGATCGACGAGGCCGAGCACGCGCTTTTGCGCCTCGCGGGTGACGAGCGGGCCGAAGTCGACGTCGTCGCCCGCCGTATAGGGCCCGATCTTCAGCGCCTCGACCTTGGGGATCAGCTTCTCGACCAGCCGCTCGGCGGTCTCCTCGCCGACGGGAACCGCCACCGACACCGCCATGCAGCGCTCGCCCGCCGCGCCGTAGCCTGCCCCGATCAGCGCGTCGACCGCCTTGTCCATGTCAGCGTCGGGCATGACGATCATGTGGTTCTTGGCGCCGCCGAAGCACTGGACGCGCTTGCCGTTCGAGCAGCCGCGGCCATAGATGTATTTCGCGATCGCCGTCGAGCCGACGAAGCCGATCGCCTGGATGTCCGGATCGTCGAGGATGGCGTCGACGGCGCCCTTGTCGCCGTTGACGACGTTGAGGATGCCGGCCGGCAGACCCGCCTCGATCATCAGTTCGGCAAGCATCATCGGCACCGCCGGGTCGCGCTCGGACGGCTTCAGGATGAAAGCGTTGCCGGCGGCGATCGCCGGGCAGAACTTCCACATCGGGAT
This sequence comes from Jiella sonneratiae, assembly GCF_017353515.1. GTDB lineage: Bacteria > Pseudomonadota > Alphaproteobacteria > Rhizobiales > Rhizobiaceae > Jiella > Jiella sonneratiae. The sequence goes on along the minus strand of NZ_JAFMPY010000010.1, from coordinate 126,289 downwards.
CATCGCCGGAAAGTTGAACGGCGTGATGCCGGCGACCACTCCCAAGGGCTGGCGGATCGAATAGATGTCGATGCCGGGTCCGGCGCCCTCGGAGAACTCGCCCTTCATCATCTGCGGCGCGGCGATGCAGAATTCCGCCACCTCGAGCCCGCGCTGCACGTCGCCCTTGGCGTCCGGAAAGGTCTTGCCGTGCTCCTTCGACAGGGCCTCGGCGAGCTTGTCCATGTCGCGGTTGAGGAGGTCGACGAACTTCATCATCACCCGCGCGCGGCGCTGCGGGTTGGTCGCCGCCCATTCAGGCTGGGCCGCCTTGGCGGTCTCGACGGCGGCGCGCAGTTCCTCGGGCGAGGCGAGCGCCACCTGCCCCTGAACCTCGCCGGTCGCCGGATTGAAGATCTCGGCGCTGCGGCCGCTCTTGCCGGCGACGCGCTTGCCGCCGATGAAATGCCCGATCTCGTACATGGATCTCTCCTCCCTCGAAAAGCGCCACGGCGGCGCTTCAGCCGGCCCGTGCGCGGACGATCGTTGCGGGTGCGGCGCGCGGGGCCCCGGCCCTTGTGGATTGGATGGAGTTTCGCGCACAATGGCCCGGGCATAAAGCCCGCGGCGCGCCCATCCATTGTGCGGATTTTATAGCCTCTCGCCGGTCACCACGGGTTTAGCCAATGAACTGGGACGACGTCCGCATCTTTCTATCCGTGGCGCGGGCCGGCCAGATCCTTTCCGCCGCCCGCAGGCTCGAGCTCAACCACGCGACGGTCGGGCGACGGCTGTCGGCGCTGGAGGAAGCCGTCGGCACGAAGCTCTTCGACCGTTCGCCCGGCGGCTGCGCCCTGACCGAGGCGGGCCGCAGCTTCCGCTCCCACGCCGAGGCGATGGAGGCGGCGATGACCGCCGGCCGGGCGGAGGTCGGCGGCAGCGACGTCGCGCTGTCGGGGACGGTGCGGGTCGGCGCGCCGGACGGCTTCGGCACCGCCTTCCTCGCCCCGCGGCTGTGGCGGCTGACCGAGCGCCATGCCGGGCTGACGGTGCAGCTCGTCCCAGTGCCGCGGGCCTTTTCGCTGTCGCGGCGCGAGGCCGACATCGCGATCACCGTCGAGCGGCCGGCGGCGGGGCGGCTGGTCGCCGCCAAGCTCTGCGACTACCGCCTCGGCTTCTTCGCGAGCCCCGCCTATCTTCGCGCCGCCGGAACGCCGCAGACCCTCGCCGAGCTTGCCGCCCACCGCCTCGTCGGCGCGGTGGAGGATCTCCTCTATTCGCGGGAACTCGCCTATCATGCCGACCTGATGGAGCGCTGGCCCTCGCGCTTCGAGGTGTCGAGCGCACTCGGCCAGACCGAGGCGGTCGCCGCCGGCGCCGGCATCGGCATCCTGCACCGCTTCGTCGCCGCGAACCGCGGTGACCTCGTCCCGATCCTCGCGGACAAGACGATCGGCCGCAGCTATTTCCTCGTCTATCACGAGAGCGCCCGCGACATCCGCCGCGTCGCCGCCGTCGCGGCCTTCATCCGCGCGGCGGTCGAGGCGGAAAAGGCGCTGTTCGGCTGACGGGGTGCCGGGGCGCGTCGCTCGATGCCCGGATGGGGGGCGCAGGCGAAACGGCAGGAGGCCGGCCCGGGCGGCAACGGAGCTGCCCTGCACCCTTCGAGCCGACACGGCCATTCGGGGTGCTATGTTCTTTGAACATCCGCGGGAGCCGGACAGACGGAGGACACATGCTCGTCGTGCTCAGCGGCCTGCCGGGCGCAGGCAAGTCGACCATTGCCAGGATCTTGGCGGCCAGACGTTCGGCGACATACGTCCGGGTCGATGAAATAGAGACGGTTCTCCGCCGCGAGACCTTTCTCGGAAGCGATGTCGGAGCCGCCGGCTACGTCGTCGCCTTCGCCATTGCGCGCTCGAATCTCGCCTGCGGCAATCTCGTCGTCGCCGACAGCGTCAATCCGGTTCCGGAAAGCCGGCGGGGCTGGCGAAACGCGGCCGAAGCGAGCGGCGCTCCGTTTCTCGAGGTCGAGCTCGTCTGCAGCGACGAGGACGAACATCGACGGCGCATCGAAACGCGGTCCGCCGATGTCGCGGGTCTCGAGCTCCCGACATGGGAAATGGTCAAGACGCGTGATTACGCGCCATGGGCGACCGCCCGACTGGTGATCGATACGGCCGGCCGCCGCCCCGACGATGCGGTGGCGGAGATCGAAAAGCGGATCGATGCCGTGTGGACGGAATTCGACGCTTGAACGCCCGGCGGGGTCGCGTCGCATGCAGGCAGAAATCCACCAACATGCTCGTGGCACCGGGGCTTCGTCTTCGCCCCGCCGCCGGATCTCAGGCTTCGCCGGCCGCGGGGCGTTCTTTCGGTGACGCCGTCTTGTCCTGCCGCAGGGCCCCGAGGCGCTCGGCGGCCTTTGCCGCGCCCATCGCCCGCGCCGCCCCCTCGGCGGTCACGCCGTCCGCAGCCCTGGCCTCGATGTCTGCGCCACGCTCCACGAACAGTTCGACCATCGCGATGCGATCGAACATCGCCGCCGTCATCAGCGCCGTCCGCCCGTCGTCGCCGCTGCCGTCCACCGCGGCGCCGTGATCGAGCAGCAGCCGGGCGATATCCATCTCGCCCTTGAAGGCCGCGCCGGCGAGCGGCGCCTGGCCGCGGTCGTTGCGCCGTTCCGGGTCGGCGCCCTTTTCGAGGAGGATGCGCGTCGCGTCGAGATGGCCGTGATAGCTCGCCAGCATCAACAGGCTGTCGCCCTTCTCGTTGGTCAGGTTGACCGGGATGCCGGCGTCGAGGAAGGCGGCAAGTTCCGCCGCCTCGCCGGCCCGGGCGGCGTTGAACACCCGCGTCGCGATCTCCTGAAAGGCGGCGAATTCCTCGGGGGTGAGTTCGCTCATCGAGGCTCCTCATGTCTCTGTCCCGGCCGGTCGGGCCAGAGCGGAACCTAAAGACGTGCCGCGGGCCGACCAGCCCTCGGCGGCCAGCCGGTCTGCAGCAAAAGCCGGCCGTCACGTGTCAGGGGAGGAGCCGGGCGACGGCTCGCCCACCGTCGTTCAGCACATAAAGGGTGCGCCCCGTCGTGTCCGAGACGACCTCCTCCAACAGCCCCTTCTCCGCGAGCGACTGCAACGCGACGTCCGCATCGGCGTGCGACATTCGGGCATGCTTGGCGACGCCCGCGACCGTTCGCTTCATAAGCCGGCTGTCCCGCATCGCCTTCAGCGCTTCGGCTTCGGCCTTCGGCAGCTGATCTGCCTGAGCCCGGGTCGCGGCCTCGTCGTGAACCGCTTCCTGAGCGTCGGCATTCAGGGGGGCCGACGTCGCGTCGACGTTCTCCTTGACCTCCTCGAGGTCGGTCTGGACGTTCTCGTTCTTCTGCTTCAGGACGTTCACCTCGCTCTTCAGCGAACTCAGCACCTGGTCGGGAACGCTGGTCAGGAAGCGCTTGAAGCTGATCGCCGCGACGAGGCAGAAGCCGACATAGATCAGGATGTTCTCGTTGCCGGCCTTGTCCGTGGTACTGGTAACGTTCTTGACGATCTCGCTCTTCGCAAGGCTCAGGAACAAGGGCACGAGCAGCGCCGCCACAGCGCCGAGAAAGACGTTCCTGACGACCTTGGGCGGGGAGATCCTGCGGGCGGTTGCGGTCTTGTCCCAGATCCCGAGATCGTCGGCGTCACCGAGCATCAGGCTGGCGGCGAGACCGCCGAGACCGCCGGCGACAACCGTGATGAACAGCAATTGCAGGAGAGACATCGCATTCATCGCCACGACGTGCCACGAGAGGTTTTATTCAAGATCAATACTATCTCAACGGTGAAACCCTGTAAATCTGATAGCGATGAACTTTATCTGCCGCAGCGGCATGCGGCGGAGGCTTCCGGTCATCGGCGGTCCGACGGGTTGCCGCTGCCGGATCGGCGGCATAGCTACTGGTCCGAAGTCGACTCCTGATGCGATGCCCGACCCGGCCGGGACGCGAATGTCGGATCAAGTCCTTAAGCGTGACGAGCCAGCCCATGCCCATTGCCGCCCTTTGTGACCGCGCGACGCTGCATCTGACCGGCCCCGAGACCGAAGAGTTCCTGCAAGGGATCGTCACCGCCGACCTTGCGGCGGTCGGGCCCGACGCGGCCGCTCCGGCGGCGCTTCTGACGCCGCAGGGCAAGATCCTGTTCGAGTTCCTGATCAGCCGCATCGAGGGGGGCGTTCGCCTCGACGGCCCGGCGGGCTTGCGGGCCGAGCTGAAGAAGCGCCTCGCGCTCTACCGGCTGCGGCGCAAGATCGCCATCGAGGAGAGCGACGAGGCGGTCCTCGCGCTGTGGGACGGGGCGAAGGCGGCCGACGGCTTGGTCGACCGCCGCTTTCCGGGTGGCGACGTCCAGCGAGCCTATGGCGCCGTTCCGCCCGGCCCCGAGGCCGTGCCGGCCGAGGCGTTCCGGGTCCTCAGGATCGGCCGGGGCGTCGCCGAACTCGGCGCGGACTACCCGCAGTCCGAGATGTTTCCCCACGACGTCCTGATGGACTTCACCGGCGGCGTCTCCTTCAAGAAGGGCTGCTTCGTCGGCCAGGAGGTGGTGTCGCGCATGCAGCATCGCGGCACGGCGCGCCGGCGGCTGATGCTGGTGCGGGCCGAGACGCCGCTCGCCGGAGCCGCCGAGATCATGGCCGCGGACAAGCCGGTCGGCACGCTGCTGGCGGTCGAGGATGCGGCAGGTCTCGCGATGGTCCGGCTCGACCGGCTGGCGAAGGCCGCCGCCCGCGGCGCGGCGGTGACGGTCGAGGGCGTGCCGGCGGCGCTGGCGATCCCCTCCTATGCCGGCTACCGCATCCCCGCGGCAGGCGAGGACGAAGCCGGCGACGCCGCATGAGAGAAACCCGCAACAGCAATGCCGGCGCCGGGGGCTCGCGCCGGGCCGCCGCGCGGGATCGGCCGGCCCCGCGGGTCTGGCAGCGGATGCTCTCCGGCCGCCGGCTCGACCTCCTCGACCCCTCGCCGCTCGACGTCGAGATCGCCGACATCGCCCATGGCCTTGCCCGCGTCGCCCGCTGGAACGGCCAGACGACCGGCGACTTCGCCTTTTCCGTCGCCCAGCATTCGCTGATCGTCGAGCGCCTCGTCGCGGCCCGGGAGCCCGATCCCCGCTGGCGGCTCGCAGCCCTCCTGCACGACGGGCCGGAATATGTCGTCGGCGACATGATCTCGCCCTTCAAGGCGGTGATGGGCGGCGACTACAAGGCGGTCGAGAAGCGGCTGCAGGCGGCGATCCACATGCGCTTCGGCCTGCCGGGGGACCTGCCCGCCGAGATCGCCCGGGCGATCAAGGCGGCCGACCGCGTCTCGGCCTATTTCGAGGCGACGCTGCTCGCCGGTTTCGAGGCGCGGGAGGCGGCGCGCTTCTTCGGCGAGCCGGGCCGCGCGACCTGCGATCCGGCCGAATTCGCGCCGCAGCCGGCCAAGGCGATGGAGGCGGCGTTCCTCGCCCGCTTCGCCGCGCTCGACGCGGAACTGACCCCCGCAAATGCACCGCGGCGGCCGGCGGGCGAGGCGCCCGGCAAGGCCAGCGGCAAGGCGGAAACGCTGGCGGACGGTGCCGGACCGTCCGGCCGGAAGACCGGCTGAGGCGGATCGCTGCGCCGGGCATCGCGGCCCGTGACGAGGGCCGGCGACGTGGGCCGGCGACGTGGGCGGGCGCTGGCCTTCGCGGCCGCTTCGCCCTATAGCCTCGCCATGAGCTATCTCGTCGTCTCCTCGCTCGCCGACATGCCGAAGACGGTCGCCGAACACGGCGCCCTCGACCTCGTCACCCTGATCAACGCCGAAACCCGCGTCGAGCGGCCCGCCGGCATCGCGGCGCCGCGCCATCTCTTCCTCGGCTTCAATGACATCGCCGCGCCGATCGACGGCTTCGTCGCCCCGTCGAGCACGCATGTCGAGACGCTGATCGACTTCGGTAGCCGCTGGAGCCGCGAAAAGCCGCTCGCGGTGCATTGCTTTGCCGGGATCAGCCGCTCGACGGCCGCGGCCTACATCCTCGCCCTCGCCATCAATCCGGAGCTCGACGAGGCGGCGCTGGCGCACGAACTGAGGCGCCGTTCGCCCTCGGCGACGCCGAACGTCCGCCTCGTCGCGCTGGCGGACGAGAGGCTCGGCCGCGGCGGACGCATGGTCGCGGCGATCGAGGCGATCGGCCGCGGCGAGACCGCCTTCGCCGGCACGCCCTTCGTCCTGCCGCTGACGCTCTGAGGCGGGCGGCCCCCAAAAAGCCACCGTCGAGGCTTTTGGCGTGACGAGACGCGCCTCATCGGTTTGACGCATGCGCATGATCTTCGCCGAATGCCGGTTCCGGGCTTCGGGATCGGTCGCTACTCCGCCGCGGCGCGGATCGCCGCCATGCCGCAGTCGAGCGGGATGAACAGCTCCATCGGGCCCTCGACCCCGTCGAGGGCGTGCGCGCCGACCGACTGCCAGCGGCCGGGCACCAGATCGGCGACGCGCCGGGTGGCGAGGACGTTGGTGTCCATGGCCTTCGTCAGCTTCTCGATCCTCTCGACCTCGGTCACCGTCGAGCCGATGACGGTGAAGGCGAGGCGCTCCGGCACGCCGATGTTGCCGAACACCACCTTGCCGACGTTGAGGCCGATGCCGAAGCCGATCTCGTCGCGCCCGGCGGCGCGGCGCGCGGCGTTGACGCTGTCGCGCATCGCGAAGGATTCCGTCACCGCCTGCAGGATCTTCGCCGAGAGCGCCTCGCCCTCCGCCCGGTTCTCGATCGGGAAGACCACGAGCACGGCGTCGCCGATGAAGGCGAGCACCTCGCCGCCGGCACGGATCGCCGGGCGCGCGGCGCATTCGAAATAGTCGTTGAGCAGCGCCAGGAAATCCTCGCTGGCGAGCTTCGCCGTCAGGTGGGTCGAACCGCGCAGGTCGGAATACCAGACGAGGGCCTTGGTGGTCGCCCCGTCGCCGAGCCGGATGTTGCCTTCAAGCACGCTGCGCCCGGCCTGACGCCCGAGATAGGTCTCGACGATGTTGGTGGTGATCTGCTGCTGGATGATCGACTTGCAGACGAGGGCAAGGCTTCGCTGGATCGCCTGCAGCGTCGCGAGGTCCTCCTCGGTGAAGCCGTTCTCCCGGTCGCAGGCCCAGATGACGATGACGCCGGTGCCGGTGTCGTCGACGCCCTTCCCCGGCTGCCTGAACGCCGTTCTCAGCGCCAGATAGTCGGTGAAGCCGCTGGCCGCGAGCTCTTCGAGCAGCCGGAAGTCGACCAGCCTGCCGGGGCCGGTGAGCCGCCGGCGCAGGATCCTCAGGTCGTTTTCCAGCATGTGGCGCAGCGGGCTCGCCTGCCAGGCCTCGGTGTTGGAGTCCTGATGGTTGAAATGGTCGAGCGTCGCCCGCGTGTCGTGGCGGTTCCACGAGATCATCTCGGCCCTGAACAGGGGATGCAGCGTCGGCCAGTTGAGCCGCGCCCGCGAGATCGGCACGCCGATGCCGAGCAGCTTGATGCACAGGCGATAGAAGATGTCTTCGAGCTTCGGCTCGCCGAGCGCCTCGCTCAGGAGCCATTCGTTGACCTGATCGGCGAGCCCCATGCGCCTGCCCTTTCATCTGATGTCGAGAGCGATCTCAATCTCGTCCGCCCACCCCCCGAAGCCCGCTGAAGCAGGGCGGTCCGGGACCGGACGGGACGCCGGCGGGCATCGCTGCGAGTCTGGCCCCGGCTGCCCGGGCCGCCTCGGGCGACGGCTCAGAGCGAGAGCGTCAGCCCGGTGCGCGCGACGACGGCGCCGGCAAATTCCGCCCGTGCCTCTTCGGCCAGCGCTTCCAGCCAGTCGTCGGTGCGCGAGACGTCGTGGTGAAATATGACGAGCCGCTCGACCTTTCCAGCCCGGCACAGCCGGACGCCGTGCTGCCAGGTCGAATGGCCGAAGCCCCTGAAGCGCGCGAAGTCGTCGTCGGTATAGGTGCAGTCGTAGACCATCACGTCGGCGCCGGCGACGAAGGCGACCAGCGCCTCGTCGATCACCCCCGGCTGATGCTCGGTGTCGGTGATGTAGCAGAAGGAGCGCCCGTCGTGGTCGATGCGGTAGCCCACCGCCCCGTTCGGATGGTCGAGCCGGAAGGTCCGGGCGAGGATGCCGTCGCCGAGGTCGACGGTGTCGGGCGGCCGGAAATCGCAATAGTCGATCCGCGCGGCGAACTGTTTCGGCTTCACCGGAAAGTAGGGCGGGCACATGAAGCCCTCCACCATCTCCCGGCAGGTCGTGCCGTCGAGGAGGTGGCCGGCGAAGATCCGCGCCGTCACGTGGTCCTTGTAGAGCGGCAGCAGGAAGGGCAGGCCCATGATGTGGTCGAAGTGGCAGTGGGTGAGCAGGATGTCGAAGCAGAACCGCTTCGCCTCGTAGAGCCTGCGCCCGGCCGGCACGATGCCGGTGCCGGCGTCGAGGAAGATCACCCGTTCGCCGCAGCGCAGCTCGATGCAGCTGGTGTCGCTGCCGAAGCGGGTGTTGGCGGCGGCCGGCGCCGGGATCGAGCCGCGCGCTCCCCAGACCGTCGCCGAAAAACGGCTCATCGCGGGCCGCCCTGTCCGGCCGCGAGGTTGCGGGCCCGGACCAGCTCGGCATTGGTGTGGCTCAGCCTTTCGGCGAGACCGCGCATCACCTCGGCCGCGACCTCGGGAAACTGCCGGAGCAGCTGCAGAAACGCGTCCTTGCGCACCCTGAGGGCCGACAGCCTGGTCTTCGCCGTCACCGTCGCGGTGCGCGGCACGTCGCACAGGATGGCAATCTCGCCGACGACGTCGCCGGTCTTCAGATGCGCGACGACGAAATCCCCGCCGTCCGAGGCGATCGACACGTCCGCCTCCCCCTCCATCAGGACGAAGGCCGCGTCGCCGCGCTCGCCCTGCCGGCAGACCACCTGCCCCTCCCGGTACATCACCGTCTCGGCCGTATAGGCGATCAGCTTCAGCCGGCTCGGCTCGATGCCGGCGAACAGCGGCACCGCCCTCAAAAGGTCGATTTCGGACTTCAGAAGCATCGTCTTCGACCTCGACTTGACCGGGCGAGCAGAACCAACAATCCGTTTTCGCGTCGCGACTGCGCCGTCCCGGCGAAGCCGGTCGCGCATGGGCCGGTCGGCCGCCTGCGGCGGCCATCGACCGGCGGCGCGTCGCACGCGCCGGCGCAGACGTCGCGGCAGCTTCGCACGGCCGGGCGCGCCGCAGCAAGAGCGGGCTGCGTGGCCGGCTGGCCGACCCCGGAGACGGTCTCGCAAGTTCCGGTCACATCACCTCCATCGGCGTTTCCTCCGCGCCGGCAGCTTCCCGCATCCGCCCTTCGCTGAATTCGATGGTGCGCTCGAAGAGGTCGGCATGATCGGCATGGGCGAGCACCCAGACGATCGTCTGGGTGGGGACGGCGAGCCTCTCGCGGCTGTCGATGACGGCCCGCGCGATGCGGCGCTGGCTGTCGCCGTCGAGCGCCGAGAGCGGCCGGTTGAGCACCAGGAGATCGGGGCGCTTCAGAAGCGCCCGCGCCAGGGTCAGCTTCTGCTGCTGGCCGGCGGAAAGCCGTTTGGCGCCGCTGCCGATGTCGAAGGCAAGGCCGATGTCGAAGACCACCTCGAACAGGCCGGTCTCGCGCAGCGTCTCGGTCAGGACGGCGTTGATCCGCCCCGGCGCCTCGGCGTAGCGGGTCACGATGCGCCCGAACAGGATGTTGTCCTGCAGACTCGCCGCCCGGTTGACGCCGGCCGGGTCGTGCAGCGAGACCGCCCCGGCGAGGTCGGCGGCGGGGCCTTCGCTGAACTGGTCGCGCGCCGCAACGATCGCCTGCTTCAGCGGCTCGTCGAGAAGGCCGAGCCGGTGCCGCGGCTCGACATAGCCGAAGGCAAGGCGCTGGAAGGCGCGCACGTCCCGCTCGTCGCGCTTGCCGCCGTCGATGCGCCGCAGGGCGGCGCGATAGGTCTCGACGTCGTCCGGCGCCATCAGGTCGATGTCGTCGAGCAGCGGGTTGTCGGCCGCAAGGTCGCCGAAGATCTCGATCAGCGTCTCGGCGATCTGCCGCCCCATGGTCGACAGCCGCTCGTCGAGGCCGCTCGCCTCGAGCGCTGCCTTCACCGAACTGCGTTCGGCCAGCGGCCGCTCGGCGTCGGCCTCGGGATCGGCCGTGCCGAAGACGAGGTTCTCGAAGACGCTGGCATATTCGGAATAGCGGTTGCGGTCGAAGCCTTCGAAATAGTCCTCGTCGCCGCCCTCGATCAACAGCTGCCGGAACTTCGCCCTGGCGTTCAGGATCTGGTCGGCGGTGGTTTCGGAGAGGCTCTCGGGCAGCTTGCCGCGCAGGCCGAAGCGGGCGATCTCGGATTTCAGCTCGACGACGTCGAGCACTTCGGCGAGCCGCCGCGGCAGCGCCTCCGGCCCCTCGACGCCGGCCGCCTCGTAGTCGATCCAGTCGTCGCGGATGTCGAGGTCGATGTTGCCCGACAGCCGCGCCTCGGCGAGGCGGTCCGCCTCGGAGCGGCCGCTGCGCTCGGTCCGCCGGACCGGCACGTGCTTCAGCCCGTAGGTCAGCGCGTCGCGGATGGTCATCTGCGGCAGGTAGAGCCCGGAGGCCGAATAGCCCAGGCGGCGGCCGGGAATGGCGTCGGGCATGGAATCGAGGGCGGTCCCCGCGAAGGCGATGCGCCCGCCTGCCGGCTGCACCAGCCGCACCAGCGCCTCGGCGAGATACTCGCCGCCGCCGCCCGGCGGCCCGTTCACCGCCACCACCTCGCCCGGCGCGATCTTCAGCGTCGTCGAATAGAGCAGGTCGTTGCCGGAATCGTCGCTGATCCTGAGGCCGGTGACCGTCACCTCGCCGTCGAGCTTCGGCGGCGTGTCGAAGGAGACCTTCTGCACATCGGCCGAAATCAGGTCGGGGACGACGAACTGCTCGCGGATCTGGGCGTATTTCGACTGCACGTCGACCCGGTACTGGTCCCAGGCGATCAGGTCCCTGAGCGGCGACGGCAGGTCCTTGTAGGCGGCGATGACGGCGACGAGCTGGCCGATGTCGAGTCGCCCGGTGATCACCAGATAGCCGCCGCCGAGATAAAAGATGAACGGCGTCATCTGCGAGATGAGGTTGTTGAGGAAGTTCACGAAGAACTTCCACTGGTAGAAATCGTAGCGGATCTTGAGGATCTTGCCGAGCCGCTCGCCGAGCTCGGCACGCTCGAAATTGGAGGTGTCGTTGGTGCGGATCGAGGCGATGCCCTCGACCACTTCGCCGATCCGCCCCGAGAGGATACGGGCGGTGAGCTGGCGCGAGCGGGCGAGGACGACGAGGCGGCGCCGCAGCCGCGGGATGAGCAGGATCTGGATCAGCACCACGACGCCGGCGACCAGCCCGAGCCAGAAGTTCTGCAGCACGATGAAGAACAGCGCCGTCAGCGCCTGGCTGAGGAGCAGCGCCGGGTCGGCGAAGGCGCTGCCGCCGAAACCGCCGACCGGCTCGGTCTCGTCCTTGATCATCGAGGCGATCTCGGAGCCGCGCACATGCCTGAAGCGGCCGGTGGGAAACCGCATGACCCGGTCGACGAGCTGGTAGCGCAGCCGCCGCAGCAGCCGCTCGCCGAGCTTGCCCTTGTAGGTCGAGATGTAGAACTTGAAGAGCCCGTTGACGACGACGAAGAACAGGAAGGTCATCGACAGGGCGAAGAGGACGCCGAGCCGGTCGAGCTCGAAGCCGGGTGAGAGCGGCAGCGACCCGCCGCCGAGAAAGCCCGGCAGCGGAATCGAGAAGGCGAACAGCGTCTGGGTCTGGCCGGCCTGCCAGTCGCCCTGGATCGGACCGTTGACGATGCGCTTCGGCAGGTCGAGCGTCAGGTAGTAGAGCGGCAGGGACACCGCGAGGACGCCGAACAGCCAGAGCTGCTGGCGCCTGGTATAGCGCCAGACATAGCGAAACACGCTCTCGTCGAGATGGTCCGCAGGCTTCATGCCGGCGTCTCCAGCGAGGCCACCGCCCGGGCGACCTGGCTCGCGACGCCCGCCGGGTCCGCCGGCTGGTCGATACCCTCGATACCGTCGAGGCTCGAGGCCCTGACGAAATGCCCCGGCCGCACCTCGCGGAGCGGCGGCAGCGGCCGGTCCGGCCGCACGGTGAAGGGTTCCGGCCAGTTGCGGCGGCCGATCAGCCCGGCCTCCGGCAGGTTGGAGAAGTCGAGCGGTCGGGCGAGATCGGCATGCGGCACCGCGTCGATCAGCAGCTTGGTGTAGGGGTGCAGCGGCCGGCGGAACAGCTCGGCCCGCGGCGCGAGTTCGACGATCGCGCCGTCGCACATCACCACGATGCGGTCGGCGATGTGGTTCACCACCGCGAGATTGTGGGTGATGAAGATGTAGGTGAGGCCCGACAGTTTCTGCAGATCCTTCAGGAGGTTGAGGATCTGGGCCTGAACCGAGACGTCGAGCGCGGCCACCGGCTCGTCGCAGATCAGGAGTTCCGGCTCGAGCGCCAGCGCCCTCGCGATGCCGATCCGCTGGCGCTGGCCGCCCGAAAAGCTGTGCGGGTAGCGGGCGGAAAAGCTCGGCTCGAGACCGACCGCCGACAGCAGACGCTCGACGCGCTCGCGGCGCTCGCCCGGCGCGCAGACCTCGTGGATCTCCAGCGGCTCGGCGAGGATCGCCCCGACGGTCATGCGCGGATCGAGCGAGGAGAACGGGTCCTGGAAGACGTACTGCATGCGCTTCCTGACCTTGAACATCGCCTCGCGGTCGGCCGAGACGAGGTCGACAGGCCCCTCGTCGCCGTGAAGCACGATCTCGCCGGCATCGACCGGCACCGCCCGCATCAGCGCCCGCGCCAGCGTCGTCTTGCCGGAGCCCGATTCGCCGACGAGGCCGAGGCATTCGCCGCGGCGCACCGTCAAAGACACGTCGGCGAGCGCGCGGATCACCCGGGCCGGGGCGCGGCCGACGAGCCGGCGGTCGCCGCGCAGCGAGAAGCTCTTCTGCAGCCCCCGCGCCTCGAGGATCGGCTCGCCCACCGGCCCGCTCGCCTTCGGCCTGACCAGCGCGTCGGCGTCGATGCGGATCTCGCGGATCGGCTTCAGCCGGCGCTGCTCGGCGTCGGAAAAGTCCGGCACCGCCTTCATCAGCGAGACGAGATAGGGATGGGTCGGCCGGGTGAAGATCGTCTCGACCGGGCCGGATTCGACGATCCGGCCGTGATGCATCACCACGACCTCCTCGGCGAGGTTGGCGACGACGCCGAGATCGTGGGTGATCAGCAGCACCGCCATGTCGAGCTCGCCCTGCAGATCCTTGACGAGCTTGAGGATCTGGGCCTGCAGGGTGACGTCGAGGGCGGTCGTCGGCTCGTCGGCGATCAGCAGTGGCGGCCGGCACATCAGCGCCATGGCGATCATCGCGCGCTGGCGCAGCCCGCCCGACAGTTCGAACGGATACATCCGCATCGCCCGCTCCGGCTCGGGAAAGCGGACGAGCCGCAGCGTCTCGGCCGTCAGCGCGCGGATCTCGGCCTTCGAGGCGCCGCGATGGGCGGCGGCCATCTCGCCGATCTGGTCGCCGAGGGTGTGGAGCGGCGAGAATGCCGTCATCGGCTCCTGGAAGACCATGGCGATCGAGCGGCCGCGGATCGAGCGGAACTGCGGCGAGGCACGGGGGATCGCGGCGAGGTCGACGGTGCCGAGCTCGGCGTCGCGGAACAGGATGCGGCCGGAGGTGACGACGCCGTTCTTCGGCAGGAGGCCGAGGATCGCCTGGGAGGTCACCGACTTGCCGGAGCCGGACTCGCCGACGAGCGCGACGGTGCGGCCCGGCATGATCGCCATCGACAGGCCGGAGACCGCCTTGGTGACGCCGGCCATGGAGCGGAACTCGACCGACAGATCGTCGATCGCCAGGAGCGCGGCTGCCGCACGAGGCGTGTCGGCCGGAACCGACGGCGATGCCGAGGCCGAAAGCACCGCTGCGTCACTCATGAAGCCGTTTCCCCAGACGTTGCCGCCGCAAGGCGGAGCAGGCCTCCCCCTGCGGAGGCCGCGGGCCGCATTATCACGACAGTGCCGCCGCTTCGCCAGAGGAATCTCCTGCGTTCCTTGTCGCATGGCCGGCGCCGGAGGGCATCGCCGACGGCCTTTGCGGGGCAGGCCCCGTCACCCCCGGATCAGCCGCTCGATCGCCCCTGCCGTCGCATCGGCGCCTTCGAGGTCGATGGCCGGCGCCGGGCGGCCGCGCGCCGCATCCGCCCGCACGAGCGCCGCGGCGAGGCTCTGGGGCGAGAGAGCCGCCCCCTCCACCACTTCGAGGAGGCCGAGTTCCTGCATCCTTGCCGAGCGGAACGCCTGCTCGGTCTCCTCGCCGTCGTCATAGGGCACGACGACCGCCGGGATCTTCGCCCGCATCAGGTTCATCACCGTGTTGTAGCCCGCCTGGGAGACCGACAGCGCCGCGCCGTCGAGCAGCGCCTGGAAGCGCGGCGAGAAGCGCTCGACGACGGTGCGTTCGTCGGCAAGGGCCGTCAGCGCCTCGAAGTCCGCCTCGCTCGCCCGCGCGCCGGCCAGGACGTGCCAGACACGGTCGCGGATTTTCGGCGGGCAGAGTTCGCGGGCCTGAAGCGCGGTCCGCAGCAGCGTACCGGCCGCCGCGCCGCCGCCGGCCGAGACCACCACCTCGCCGTTCGGCTCGACCGGCCCGCGCTCGGCCGCCTCGGTGACGTAGCCGGTATAGGTGACGAGGTCTTCGATCTCTTCGGCATGGGGATAGGTCTCGCCGAAGGTGAACAGTGCCGGATCGGAATGGACGAGCACGGCGGCGAGATGCGCCCGGGCGAGCTTCGCGGCGTGTTCGGCCCGCTCCGGATGCTTGGTCTTCACCAGGATGTCGCGCACCGAGGTGACGCACTTCACCCGCGGCGCGTCGCGGCCCGCCCGCTGCATCAGGGGCACGAGTTCGAACTGGAAGCGCCAGCGGCCGAAGGGGAACATCTCCATCAGGACGACGTCCGGCCGCGCCGCCTCGTAGACCTCGATCAGCGCCCGGCTGCGTGCCGTCTTCCACGCCTCGGTGATCGGCGCGCCGTCATCGTCGTAGAGGACCTTGAAGTCGGCGCCGCGGATCGACACCGGCGGCAGTTGGACGACCGTCGCCTCGCGGAACGGCATCTGCGGCATCGGATGGCCGCCGAGCGCGACGGTGACCTCGATGCCGCGGGCGGCGAGCGCCCGGGTGATCAGTTCGCCGCGGCGCAGGTGCCCGACGCCGAGAAGATGCTGCACGTGAAACAGGACCCGCATGCGGACGGCCTTTCGAGAGTTCCGGAGAAGGATGGGGCGAGCTCCGCCGGTCATCCTGCTCACCTTTTTGTTTGCGCATGATCCGTTCCGGAAATTCGTTCCCACGGTTCGGGGTCAAGCTTTCAATGCAGCGACCGGGGCAGAAATCGGGGCAGGGACCGGGCGGCCCGGAAACTTTCGCATGTCTCGGAAAGCGCGGCGCCGAGCCGTGCGGCGGCCCCGGCGATGTCGTGGGTCGCGAGCGCCCGCCGCCTTGCCGCCGCGGAAAATTCCGCCCGCCGCCGCGGATTAAGGAGCGACGCGACGCCGGCGCCGAAGGCCGCGGCGTCGCCGGGGGGAACGAGGAGGCCCGTCGCGTCATGCTCAACGACGCTCGCAACGCCGGGGCTCGCGCCAGCGACCACAGGGAGCCCGGCGGCCTGCGCCTCGATCAGCGCCATGCCGAAGGCTTCCTTGACCGCCGGCCAGACATAGAGGTCCGACGCGGCAAGGAGCGCCGGCATCGCGCCGGCCGGAACCTCGCCGAGGAAATGCGCCTTGATCCCGGCATCGGCAAAGGCGGAGCGCACCGCCGCCTCGGCGGGACCGGCGCCGGCGACGAGGAGTTCGAACGGCGCGCCGCCAAGCCCCCCGAGGGCGTCTGCGAGGAGGCGGTAGGAGGCGAGCTTCTGGTCGGCCCGCATCATCGCCGCCGCGACCAGCCAGATCCGCCCCGTGTCGAGGGTGAACCGCCGCGCCAGCTCCGCGCGGGCCGCCTCGCGGTCGCGGCGGGCCGCGGCGAAAGGCGCACCGTCGATGAACGGCGGCAGCGACAGCATCGCAACCCCCGGGCGCAGATGCGGCGCGACGCCCGCCGCGTCGCCCGGGTTGAGCGTGACCACGAGGTCGGCCCGCGCAAGGGCGGCGAGGCTGGCGCGAAAGCCCCGGTCGAAGGGTCCGCCGCGCTGCTTTCCCGCCACCGAGGCTTCGGCGACCACATAGGGAATGTCGAGCGCCGCAGAGACCGCCGGGCCGAGATGGTCGGGCGCCTTGTGATAGAGGTGGTAGGTGAACCAGAGGTCGGGACGCAGCGCCGGATCAGTTAGCCGGCAAACGAGGCGCCCGGCGAGCCGGCGGCCGACCAGCTCCAGCCTCGCCTGGCGTTCCGGATCGCCGCGGTCGTAGCTCCTGAAGCGCGCGGCCAGCGTCGCCTCGTGGCCGCCCCGTTCGAGCGCCGCGACGAGGTTCCGGGCGACGAGCCTGTCGCCCGAGGGGACGGGGTCGTCCGGCGCCTTCATCGGCGCGTGAAATGCGATCCTCATGGCCGCGCGAAGCGAGTGACCTGCCGCTGCGCCTCGGCCGGGCCGGTGCCGCGCAGGACGGCCGGGGCCCGCCGCCGCTCGGCGATGATGTCGTCGACGAGCCGTCGGATCGTCTCGACCCCGCCGAGCAGCTTCTCGATCTCGGCCGACTGCGGCTTCTGCTGGCGCGGCAGCATTCGGATCGCCTCCGCCATGATCGCCGCGTTCTCGGCCTCGTCGTCGAGGAGCATGCGGGCGAGGCCGAGGTCCTCGGCCCGCGAGGCGCGGATGAACTGCTCCAGCCGCGGGTGGCGGCGCGGCACGATCACCGCCGGCTTGTCGAAGGAGAGGATCTCGCAGAATGTGTTGTAGCCGCCCATCGCGACGACGCCCTCGGCGCGCTCGAACAGCGGCTCGATCGACGCGGCGAAGGTGATCAGGTCGACGCTGTCGAGCTTCCGCGCGCGGGCCTGGAAGTCGCTGGCATAGCCGGTCTCCATGAACGGGCCGAGCACGATCTTCGCCCTAACGCCGATCGACGGATCGCTCTCATAGGCCCGCAGCACCCAGTCGACGAGGCGGGCGCCGTCGCCGCCGCCGCCGGTGGTGACCAGCACGAAGGGCCGCTCGCCGATGCGGATGTGGTCGGGCAGCGCGCCGGAGGGCTCGTCCGCCCGCGGCAGGTAGCCGGTGAACACCGCCCGCCGGCGCACCCGCTCGGAGACGCCGATTCCGTCGAGCGGATCGCAGATTTCCGGCAGGCCGTAGACCCAGACGTCGTCGTAGAGCTCCTCGACCGCCGCGAAGGCGCCCTTGCGCTGCCATTCCTCGGTGAGCCGGGAGGGCTCGTCCATGATGTCGCGCAGGCCGAGGACCAGGCGGCAGCCGGTGGTCTTCAGGAAGGCGAGGCTCTCGGCCACCTCGCCGCGCATGCCGAGCGGCTCCTTGTCGACGAGAAAGATGTCGGGATCGAAGATCTCGGCGGTCTTGGTGATGATCGCCGAGCGGATCTCGGTGAGATCCTCGATCGAAAGGCCGGGATTGGACGGCGCGTAGCTGTCGGCCCCGAGCTTCACGACGCCGGGCACGCGGATGAAGTCGACCTGCGGCGGGAAGCTGAAGGAGCCGACGACCGGCGAGCCGGCGACGATCAGGATCGAGGTCTCCGGCCGGTGGTCGACGAGCGCCTGGGCGATGACCCGGCTGCGCCGCAGATGCCCGAGACCGAAGGTATCGTGGCTGTAGATCAGGATGCGTGGAGAGCGAGACTGCATGGCAACTCCTGGCGCAGCCCTGATTGACGCCTTCCGGGCGGCCGCGGGCGTCGTGCTCCCTTGCCCGCGTCTGCCGGACGCACATTCTTCCCCGTCGGAGCGCGACCGGCCGTTTCCGGCAGTTCGGCCCAGCCCGCAACGATCGCCCTAACTATTGCGTCGCAACGCCCCGATCAAGCGAAGCGCGTCGGCGAGGCCGGTTTTCGCCGCCCGTTCCCGGATTCCGACACCGGCCTTCGTCACACAGAGTTGACGCAGGGAGATGGTTGCACGGCCGGCAATTCCGGCGAACGCTGCCCTGAAGGCCGCAAGAAAATGCGGCGACACCGGGAGGGCGGAATGTTGAAGGGGCTCGTCTTTGCGCGCGGGTCGGGCGCCCTGCCCTCGCGCGTTGCCGCCGACATCCTGCGCTTCGACGCCGCCAGCGAACGTCTGACCGGCTGGGTGCAGTTCGCCCTCGCTCTGTTCCTGCTCGGGCTCTACTTCGTGGCGCCGAAGCCGGTCGATTCGATGTCGCAGAGCCTCGTGCCGGTCGGTCTCGGCACCTATCTCGGCCTGACGCTGCTCAGGCTCTATCTGTCGCACCGCGCCGCCCTGCCGCGGCTCTTCCTCTTCGCCTCGCTGCTCGTCGACGTCGCGCTCCTCTATGCGCTGATCTGGTCGTTCCACCTGCAATACGGCCAGCCCCACGCCTTTTCCCTGAAGGCGCCGACGGTCCTCTACGTCTTCGTGTTCATCGCGCTGCGGGCCCTCAGATTCGATCCGATCTGGGTCCTTCTCACCGGCCTCGTCGCCGCCTTCGGCTGGCTCGGCCTCGTTCTTCTGGCGATCGCCAGAGACGGCAGCGGCGCGATCACCCGCAGCTTCGTCGACTATGTCGACGGCACCCGCATCCTCATCGGCGCCGAGATCGACAAGATCGTCGTCATGGTCGCGGTCTCCGCGATCCTCGCCATCGCCGTCGCACGAGCCCGGACTTTGGTGACGAAGACCGCCCGCGAACAGGCCGAGCGGGCCGAGATCCGGCGCTTCCTGCCGGCTCCTGTCGAGGCGGCGATCACCGCCTCGAAGGAGGCGATCGTCGCCGGCGAGGGCGTCGAGCGCAACGCCGCCATCGTCGTCCTCGACATCCGCGGCTTCTCGGCCTTTGCCGCCGGCCGCGACCCGAAGGAGGTCGTCGCCGCGCTGGTCTCCCTGCACGCGATCGTCGTCCCGGTCGTCGAGAAGCATGGCGGCATCGTCGACAAATATCTCGGCGACGGCATGCTGGCGACCTTCGGCGCGGGGCGCGAGAGCAAGACGCCGGCCGCCGACGCGCTCTCGGCCCTCGTCGAGATCGTCGAGGCGGCAGCGGAATGGACCGAGGAGCTGCAGATGGCGACGGGCTCGCGCCTTGCGGTCAACGGGGCGGCGACGGCCGGGCGGGTCATTTTCGCGGCGCTCGGCGACGAGGCGCGGCTGGAATACACGGTGATCGGCGAGGCCGTGAACCTCGCCGCCAAGATGGAGAAGCACAACAAGGTCGAGGCGACGGCGGCGCTGACGACGGCGGCGACGCTCGAGGCGGCGATCCTGGAAGGCTATCGCCCGCCGCGCCTGTTCCGTCATCTGCCGGACTGCCGGGTGGCCGGCGTCGCCGAACCGCTGGGCCTGGTCGCCGTGGCGTGAGGCCGGGCATGCATCCGCCGCGTCAAAGCGGGAGGCGCTGCGCTTCGCTCTCATCAGCCGGGCCGCTCTCCTCGCCTGCGCATGATCTTTTTTGGAAAGCCGGTCCCCACCTTTCGGGATCAATGCGTCAGGGCAGCTTCTGATCGAGCAGCAGCACTTCGGAATAAAGATGCGAGACGTCGCCGGGCGAAACGTCCTCGGAGCGGTACCACCGCGGCAGCGGGATCGTCTCGATCGTGCCGGGATCGTCGCCCGGATCCATCATCCGCCGGTCGATCGACAGGACGGCGTTCTCGCCGACGGTGACGAGGTCGGCGATCGCCGCCGCATGGGCGGAGAGGAAGCCGCGGTCGGAGGCGTGGAGCACCTCGTGATAGGCGACGGCCGCGCCCTTCAGCTTGCGCTGCCAGACCAGCCACGTCGCCCGCCCCGCCTGCCTTGCCGCCCCGTCCGGCGCGGCCGCGCATGGCGCTTCGACGACGCCGTGGTGGATGTCGAGGCCGTGATGGTCGTCGAGGATCCTGCGCTCGGCCTCCGACAGCCGCTCGCGGATCTCGGCCGGGTCGCGGACCAGCCGGAGCCCGCCGTCGCCCTGCCCCGGCCGGAACAGGCTGCGGCGCTCGTCGAGGATCGAAAAGCCCAGCGCCCGGATCTTGCGGCCGGTCGCGCGCCGCGCGGTCATCGTCTGGTAGGTGACGCCCGCTCGCGCCATTCCGGCGCGCAGCAGCTCGTCCCCGACCCCGGTGCCGCGATGCTCGGCCGTCAGGTACCAGGAGGAGAGATCGCAGAAGCGGCGCATGCCGCCCGCCGTCGGGCGGTCGGAATAGATCGTGCCCATGAATCCGACGACGGCGGCGCCGTCCTCGACCAGCCAGCCGCGCTCGGCCTCCGGCGGCCGCCACGGATAGTCGAGGAGGAGCCGCCAGGTCTCGGCCGGGATCTTCCGGTTCATCCGCTCGTGCAGCAGGGCGGCGACCGCCTCGACGTCGCCATCTGCGGCCGGCCGCACGCGCGCCGCCATCTTCAGCGCACCGGCGCTTCGGCGACGAGCGTGGTGATCGGCTGGAAGCGGATCGCCGGATGCGATCCGAGCCGGCCGAGCAGGCGCTCGAGGAACGACCAGCTCGCCTCGTCGTGGTCGAGATGGTGGGTCAGGATGCCGAAGGGCTCGTCCGGATCGGTGCGGGCGAGCCGGCGGTCCTCCAGCCGTTCGGCGAACAGCCGGATCAGCTTCTCGGCGCCGGCGAAGGCCGGCCCGCCCTTCCAGGTGAGAAGATCGAGATGGGCGTTGATCGCGGCGCAGCGCGGCGGCAGGATCAGCGGCGCGCCGTCGCTCGAACCGGCGCCGCCGCGGCCGGCGTGGTGCCGCGGGCCGAAACTCGACAGGCCGAGATAGCCCTCCTGGGCAAGGCTCGCGGCGACGCCCGGGTCGATGCGGTTCCACGGCGGCACGAGCACCGGCAGGAAGCTCGCCCCGAAGGTGCGCATCAGGCCGCGCATCCCGTCGCGCAGTTCGGAAAAGACGTCCTTGGCGGCGCGGTCGCCGCCGCATTCGACGGCCCGTCCGCCGGGCGCCGCCTGGTTGATGTGGGCATAGCCGTGCTGCAGCACCGTCAGCCCCGGCGCCGAAAGCGCCCCGACGAGATCCGGCTGCATCCGCGCCGGCACCGCGGCGATCGCCAGGGGCAGGCGGTGCCGCCTCGCCATCGCGACGAGCCGCGTCAGCTGCGGCGTCGCGGCGACCGCGTCGTCGTCGCGCCACCACAGGGACACCGTCCGGCCCGCCGCCGACCACTGGTCCAGTTCCTGGTCGAGTCCGTCGAATGACTGCATCGCTCTTCCGCCACCGCCGCCCGCACCGAGCGTATCCGGCCGCCCTCTCCCTCGTCCATCGATCGCTGCCGCTCGCGCGATCGGCTCTGCCCGTTCCATTGCCCGGTTGCCGCAGTGACGCGATCCGGATGTTTCCCGCCAAAGCGAAACCGAAGTGAAACCAGATCGACCGCTCGCGAAAGAGAAGTGAAATCCGCGGCGTTTATTTTGCCATCCTCCCGACCGGTCTTCCCGCTCGGGCCTTTCACAGGTCTGGATACCTCCATGAGCACGCTTTGCGAACCCCTCTCGGCGCGCCGCAGCGTTCCGCCGGCGGCGCGCATCGGCGCCCCGCGGATGAAGGACGCGGCGCTCTTCCTCCTGCGCCGGCTGCGCGCGCCCGCGCGGCTGCGCCTGGAAAGCCTGGACGCGGCCGATCCCGGCATCTGCGACGACCTCGGCTTCTCGCCGGCGAGCACCTTCGCCGACCGGCGCATGCGGGTCTCCGGGCACGAGCGTCTGCAGGCGATCCGCGCGGCGGAATTTGCCGCCGGCTACTCGCAGCGGCGCGCCGGCTGACGCGAGACCGCCCGCCGGCGCCGGTGCCCGGCCGCGCCTTCTTCCGGGCGACCGGCACCATCGATTTGCGACACCGGCCGGCCGCCTCGCATCGGCCCTGGGGGCGGCCGGGGCGCGCGCCGACCGTTTCGCCGCGACATCTGCTGGTCCAAGAGCTTACGCTCGGTTATGATCCGTCGTAGACCGTTAGCCGAAGAACGAATTTCCACGCCGGGGTCGTGATCGACCGGACGACGAACGACGGAGCCATGACGACAGATTTCCTCGAATTTGCCGAGTCCGAGGACGCGGTGGCCCAGACGCCGGTCAAGGCCGGCTGGAAGCTCGCCGTCATCGACGACGACGAGGCGGTGCATCAGGGCACGCGGTTCGCGCTGCAGCACTTCGCCCTGCACGGCTACGGGCTGGAGATCATCGGCGCCCATTCGGCGCGCGAGGGGCTGGAACTCCTGAAAGCACATCCCGACACCGCTGTTGTGCTGCTCGACGTGGTGATGGAGACCGAGGACGCCGGCCTGAGGCTCGCCAAGGCGATCCGCGAGGATTTGAAGAACGAACTCGTGCGCATCGTCCTGCGCACCGGCCAGCCGGGCCAGGCGCCGGAACGCCAGGTCGTCGTCGACTACGACATCAACGACTACAAGGCCAAGACCGAGCTGACCGCCGACCGGCTGTTCACGACGCTGACGGCGGCGCTGCGCGGCTACGACCAGCTGAAGCGCCTCGACGACACGCGGGTCGGCCTGGAGATGATCGTCGGCGCCTCCGCCTCGCTGTTCGACGACCGGTCGCTGAAGACCCTGGCGCACGGCGTCCTCATCCAGATCAGCGCGCTGCTCGAGATCGAGACCGACGGCATCCTGATCATGCGCGAGACCGCCGGCACCTCGCCGCTGGTGCTCGCCGGCCTCGGCAAGTTCGAGACCTTCGAGGAGAGCGGCGTCGACCGCAGCGAGCTATTCGCGGCCGCGGCCGCCGCCGCCGGCCGGCCGATCCGCCAGGACGGCCTCGTCTGCCTGTTCGTCAAGACCGGCAGCGGCGCCGAGATCCTCGTCGCGCTGGCGACGGAGAGCGAGCTCTCCGAGACCCAGGTCTCGCTCGTCTCGGTGTTCTCGGCAAAGCTCGCCATCGCCTTCGACAATGCCCGTCTCTACGACGAGCTGCGCAAGGCCAACGAGGAATTGGAGGAACGCGTCGCCAAGCGCACCCGCGAGCTTGCCTCCGCCAATGAGAGGCTGATGGCGCAGGGGGCGCTGCTGAAGCGCGTCAACGCCTTCAAGAACGAGATCCTCGGCACCATCGCCCACGACCTGAAGAACCCGATCGCGGTGATCCTCGGCAGGGGCGAGATGCTGACGAGCCTCACCGAATCGCTGGAGGGAACGCTGCGCGAGCGCTTCGCCAGACAGGTCGACCACATCCGCGCCTCCGCCGAACGGATGACCCGCATCGTCGAGATGTCGATCGCCGACGCGCTCGCCGACGCTCTCGACATCACCGTCGACAGGCGGCGCGTCGATCTTTCCGCGATCACCCGCGCCACCGCCGAACTCAGCCGGGCGCTCGCCGAGAAGAAGCAGCAGCGCCTCGACGTGACGGTGGAGGGCCCGCTGCGCGTCACCGGCGATCCGGACCGGCTGGCCGAGGCGATTGACAATCTCGTCAGCAACGCAATGAAGTACGCGCCCGTCGGCGGCACCATCAAGGTGGAGGCCGCGCGTGCGGGCAACCAGGCGAAGGTGACGGTCTCCGATTCCGGGCCCGGCCTCGAAAGCCAGGACATGGTCCGGCTGTTCGGCCGGTTCCAGCGGCTGTCGGCGCAGCCGACGGGGGGCGAGAGCTCGACCGGGCTCGGCCTGTCGATCGTCGCGAAGATCGTCGAGCTGCATCAGGGCGAGATCGTCGTCGCGGAAAAGGGTTCGCTCGGCGGCGCCACCTTTTCGATCCTGGTGCCGCTCCGGGAGGCAGGCTGAAGCGATGGTGGAACCAAGGATTTTCGTCGTCGACGACGAGCCGGAGACGCGGGAACTCATCGGCGACTATCTCGCCATGAACGGCTACTGCACGCGGCTGCTCGAAGGCGGCGCGGCGATGCGCGACCAGATGGCGCTCGAGCGGCCCGACCTCATCGTCCTCGACCTCAACATGCCCGGAGAGGACGGTCTGTCGATCGTCCGCCGGCTGAAGGCCGAGACCGACGTCCCGGTGATCATGTTGACGGCGACGGCGAGCCTCGTCGACCGCGTCGTCGGGCTGGAGCTCGGCGCCGACGACTACCTCGCCAAGCCGTGCGAGCTGCGCGAGCTGCTCGCGCGGATCCGCTCGGTGCTGCGCCGCGCCGGCGGCCCAGCCGTGCCGCGCGAGGCGGAGCCGGCGACGCCGCGCCGCGAGATCCGCTTCGGCACCAAGTGGCTCGATCTCGACGCCCAGTCGCTGCGCGGCGAGGACGGCGACGAGCAGCCGCTGGTCCACAGCGAATTCTCGCTCCTCAAGGCGTTCGCCGAAAATCCCCGGCGGGTGCTGTCGCGCGAGCGCCTGCTCGATCTCGCCAGCGCCCGCGACAGCGAGCCGTTCGACCGGGCGGTGGACGTCAGGATCACCCGCATCCGCCGCAAGATCGAGCCGGACCCCGGCAAGCCGACGGTGATCCGCACGGTGCGCGGCGCCGGCTACATGTTCTCGCCCGACTGAGCCCCGCCGCCGGCGCCGCTGCGGCGGGGCCGGGCCCGGACCCGTCGTGCCGTCTCGAAGCGGGCGGCCGTGCGTGACGCAGGAACGCCGCGGTTCGGCCACACTGCGCCCCATCGACGAAATGCGCGCGAAACAGTCGTGACATATGAGCCGGAGGCCTTGCGGGCGGCTGCGGCGGGACCCGCGACGCGAGGGCGGGTGGGTTTACGGGCACGGCGTTTTCGATAGGATGAGGCGGTTTCGTTTCCAAGCACTGGCGACGCCTGGCGTTGAGGCGGGGCCGGCAGCGGGCGGGTGGCGATGGACGCCCTGACCGCTCGCGTCGCACCCCTTCCCGCCGCGATCGACATCGCGCTTTCGGGAAAGGCTGGCGGCATCTTCCGGCTCACGATTACGCGCAGGGTGTTCCTCGTCGGCGCGATCCCGATCGTCTTCGCCGTGATCCTCGGCGTCGTCTCGATGCTGTTGTTCGACCGCGCCGACGGCGCGCGGCGCGACGCGCTGATCGTCTCCACCGCATTTCGCAACGTCGTCCTGGCGATGGGCGCGCGCGACGACTATCTCGACGCCGCTCCGGCCTCGCGCAGCACCCATCTCGGCGCCTTCATGGCCAATATCGGCGCCGCGACGACCGGCCTTGCGGAGATCGGCGCCGAGACCGACGACCCGGACAATGCCGACGCGATCTCGGCGACGATCGGGGCTCTCGAACGCTTCCGCCGGGCGATGGGCGAACTCGAGATCGCCGTCGACGCGAACGACCAGCGGGCCCGTTCGATGGAAGCGCGGCTCGACCGGCTGATCACCCTCGCCGAGGAGGCGCGCGGCCGCCAGCAGTCCGCCAATTCCGGCGTCGTCGAGCAGTTGCGCAAGAGCGATTCGACGCTGGGCAACGCGCTCGACCTCGCGGCGGCGGCCGTGGCCATGCGCCAGGCCGTTCTCGACCGCTGGGTGCGCCGGCTAAGGGCCGACGCGCCGCCGACGCTCGCCGGGGCCGCCCCCGCCGCCGGGACGGCCGGACAGCCGGCCGCCGCGATCGTGCCGGCACAGGACGACCATCTCGCCGACGCCCGGCTCGCCAATGCGGCCGAGACGTTCCGCGCCGCCTTCCGTGCCGCGGGCCGCGGCGAAAAGCTCGCCGGCTTCGACGAGAAGCTCGCGCAGTTTCGCGCCGGCAACGAGCCGGATGCGCTGGTCGCTTTCCTCGACCGCTGCCTGAAGGTCGACGGCAGCGCCGTCCAGGCCTCGCAGCAGTCCTTCGCGGGGCTTCTCGACAGCGTGGTGGCGGCGCAGACCGCGGAACAGGCGGCCCAGAACATCGCGGTCGAGACCATCCGGCTGTCCGAACGCACCCGCGAGGCGATGCGCCGCCGCGACGGCGGCGCGATCCAGGCGACGATCGCCGGCAACGACAGCCTGCGCGAGGCGATCGCCGGCCTGCCGATCTCGCCGCTCGTCCAGTCGGAGATGCTCGACGCCCTCGACGCCTGGCGCCGGGCGCTGTCGGCCGCCCGAGACGGTCTCGCCGCGCAGGACGCGATCCTGAGGCGCATGGCCTTCGCCTCGAGCGGCATCGTCTTCGAGGTCTCGAACCTCAACGCGACCCTGTCGAAGAACGCCGACGCGACGGGCCGCGCGGCGCGCCAGATCCTCGCCGTGAGCGCCGCGATCTGCCTGATCATCGCCTTGGCATTCGGCCTCGCCGTGGCGCGGTCGATCACCCAGCCCCTGAAGCGGCTCCAGGAGGGCATGCTGGCGCGCGCCGCCGACCCTGCCGGCGGCCCGTTGCCGGAGGCCGACCGCGGCGACGAGATCGGCCGCATGACCCGCGCCACCAACCATTTCCTCGCCGAACTCGGAAAGCGCGAGGCGGCGCTGCGCGTCGCCAAGGACGAGACGGAGCGGGCGCTCGCCGAACTCAAGCGCACCCAGAGCAACCTCATCCAGAGCGAGAAGCTCGCCTCGCTCGGCCAGCTCGTCGCCGGCATCGCCCACGAGATCAACACCCCGCTCGGCGTCGCGGTGACCACCGCGACCGTGATGCGCGAGGAGACCGAGCGGTTCCGCAAGGCGACCGCCGAAGGCAAGGTGACCCGACAGGCCTTCGACGACTTCATCCGGCGCACCGGCGAGGGCGCCGATCTCGTCGACGCCAATCTGGAGCGGGCGGCCGGGCTGGTCAGCAGCTTCAAGAAGGTCGCCGCCGACCAGGCGAGCGGCGAGCGGCGGTCGTTCCGCATGGACGAGTTCGTCACCGACCTGTTCCGCAGCCTCGGCCCGCTGCGCAAGCGCTATCCCCACGAGGTCGCGGTCGACTGCGAGGAGGACATCGCGATGTCGACCTATCCCGGCGCGCTCTCCCAGGTCCTCACAAACCTGTTGACCAACAGCTATGCCCATGCCTTCGGGCCGGGCGAAAGCGGCCGGATCGACGTCGGCATCCGGCGCCACGGAGACGACCGGGTGCGCATCACCTTCGCCGACGACGGCCGCGGCATCGCCGGCGAGAATCTCGCCCGCATCTTCGACCCGTTCTTCACCACCGGCCGGGGCTCCGGCTCCACCGGCCTCGGCCTGCACATCGTCTACAACCTCGTCACCGTGACCCTCGGCGGCGTCATCGTCGCCTCGAGCGAGCTCGGCGGCGGCACGCGCTTCGTCATCGACGTTCCGCGGGTGCGTCAGGCGCCTGCCGCGGCGGAGGCGGCAGAGGCGACGGAGGGCGGGCCGAAGCCCGCCGGGCCCACCCGGGAAGCACGCCCGAGCGAGGAGGCATTGTCGTCGTGACGTCCGGCAAGAGCTGTCTCGCCGCCGCCCTTCTCGCCGCCGTGTCGTTCCTGGCACAGGGGGCGGACGCGAAGACGCTGGTCTTCTGTTCGGAGGCGAGCCCCGAGACCCTGTCGCCGTCCCGTGCGGCATCGAGCGTCGCCATGGACGCAATCCGGCAGATGTTCGACACGCTCGTCGCGGTGGCGCCGGGATCGACCGAGATCGTCCCCTCGCTCGCCGAGAGCTGGTCGATCTCCGACGACCGCAGGACCTACACGTTCCGCCTGCAAGGCGACGTCAGCTTCCAGTCGAGCGAGGCGTTCAAGCCGACGCGGCCGATGAACGCCGCAGACGTCGTCTTCAGCTTCGACCTGCAGCGTCCGGACAGGACGGCGGAAGCCGGGGAATTCGCCGAGTTCCGCGGCGACGGGATCTGGAAGAACGTCGAATCCGTCGAGGCGGTGGACGATCGCACCGTCCGCTTCCGGCTGAAGGCGCCGTCGGCGCCCTTCCTCGCCAGCCTCGCCATGCCGTTGAACGCAATCCAGTCGGCCGAATACGCCCACAGCATGCGCCAGCAGGGAACGCCGGAGCGCTTCGTGGACCGGCCGATCGGCACCGGGCCGTTCCGCCTCGCCGACTATCGTCCCGGCATCGCCATCCGCTACCAGGCCTTCGAAGGCCATTGGGACGGCCGCCCGCCCCTCGACACGCTGGTCTTCTCGATCACCCCGTCCGCCGCCGCGCGGCTCCAGAAGCTGAGGAGCGGCGAGTGCCACGTCGCGGCCGCACCGGCCCCGGCGGACGCCGAGGCGATCGCCGCCGACGGCGCGCTGCGGCTCTTGTCGACGCCGGGGCTGACCCTCGGCTATCTCGCCGTCAATACCACCCGCAAGCCCTTCGACGACGTGCGCGTCCGCCGCGCCCTGACGATGGCGATCGATCGCGAATCGATCCTCGCGGCGATCTATCCGGGAACCGGCACCCTCGCCACCGGCCCGCTGCCGCAGGCCTCCTGGGCGAGCGACGGCGCGGCGGCGGAGGATGGCTACGACCCGGCGGAGGCGCGGCGCCTGCTGCTCGAGGCGGGGGTCACCTCCGGCCTCAAGGTCGACCTGTGGTATCCGGCCGAGAACCGGGCCTACAATCCCGACGCCAAGCGCATGGCGCTGATGGTCGCCGCCGACCTCGAACCGCTCGGCATCAAGGTCGAGCAGAAATCGGCGCCCTGGGAGGAATACTGGCGCAGGCTCATGGACGGCGAGACCACCCTCGCCTTCGCCGGCTGGATGGGCGACACCGGCGACCCGGACGATTTTGCGGCGACGCTCCTCAGCTGTTCGGCGGCAAAGCCCGGCGGCACCAACATCGCCCGCTGGTGCGACGCGGGCTACGACCGCCTGATCGAAAAGGCCCGGCAGGAGACCGACCGGAGCGTGCGCGCGGCGCTCTATCGCGAGGCGCAGCAGATCTTCCGGCAACAGGCGCCCTTCGTCCCGATCGCCAGCCCCGAACAGCTGACGGCGATGCGCGGAACGGTCGAGAACTACGTCGCGAGCCCGCTCGGCTTCCACGACTTCTCGGCGGTGGACCTTGCCGACTGACGCCGGAAAGGCGGCGAGGGAGCGAAGGAGGCGTAATCCCGGCATCGCCGGACGCTTCGCGGCGCCGATCCCGACGGATCGCAGCCGGGGCGCCCCTCAGGCGAGGCCGAGGACGCGGATCACCGCCGGGCCGAGGATGACGGCGAAGAGCACCGGCAGGAAGAACATGATCATCGGCACGGTGAGCTTCGGCGGCAGGCCGGCGGCCTTCTTTTCCGCCGCATTCATGCGCATGTCGCGGTTTTCCTGGGCCATGACGCGCAGCGCCTGGCCGAGCGGCGTACCGTAGCGCTCGGCCTGGATCAGCGCGGTCGCGACCGACTTGACGCCGTCGAGGCCGGTGCGCGCCACGAGGTTCTCGTATGCGGTCTTGCGGTCCGGCAGGAACGACAGCTCGGCCGTCAGGAGGATGAGTTCCTCGGCGAGCGGGATCGACTGGATGCCGATCTCCTCGGCCACCCGGCGGAATGCCGCCTCGATGGAACTGCCGGATTCGACGCAGATCAGAAGAAGGTCGAGGGCGTCCGGCCAGGCCCGCATGATCGACTGCCGCCGCTTCGAGGCGGTGTTGTTGACGAGGATCACCGGGACGTAGAAGCCGAAATAGGCGACGAGCAGGAGGACGAGGATGCGCGCTGCCGCCGGCCAGGTGGCGAGCAGGCCGAAGCCGAAGATGTAGAACGAGGCGACGGCGAGAAGCACCAGCGGGATCGTCACCCGCGCGAACAGGAACATCGTCAGCGGCCGCTGGCCGCGATAGCCGGCAGCCCGCAGGTTGGCCACCGTCTTGTCGTCGACGAGCGCCTTGCGCAGGTTGAGCTGCTCGACGACGAGGCCGGCGATGCCGCGGTTGTCGGCCTGACGCAGGCCGCGGCTGCGCTCCTTCTCGGAGGCGAGGCGCGCGCGCTCGCGGGCCCGGATCTGGTCGCGCTCCAGCGCCACCGCCTTCATGCGGGTCTTCAGCTTGTTGCCGCCGAGCGCCGGCAGCGCGACGGCGAGCAGCGTCGTGAACACGCCGATCGCGACGATCGCGGAAAGCACGATCTGGCTGGAAAGGCCGAAGGTCTCGAGGATGTCTTCCATGGCGGGCGGCCTTCACAACCGGCGTTCGGATCGGGCGGCCGCGAGGTGTCTCGCGACACGCTCCGGCACTTTGGTTCTCCGCATCGGGCCCCGGGGCGGTCGCTGCCGATCCGCGGGCCGATGCTGCAGGTCTCGACCAGGGGCGGGTCCGGTCTTCCCGGACCGCGCCTCAGAAGTCGAAATTGATCATCTTGCGCATGACGAAAACGCCGATGAGCATCCAGACGCCGCTCGCCGCCATCAGGATCTTGCCGTAGACGTTGGTGTAGAGCAGGCTGATATATTCCGGGTTGGTCAGCGTCACGAGGATGAAGACGACGACCGGCAGGGCGCCGATGATCGCGGCCGAGGCCTTGGCCTCCATCGAGACCGCCTGAATCTTGTCGCGCATCTTCTTGCGTTCGCGCAGCACCTTGGAGAGGTTGCCGAGCGCTTCGGAGAGGTTGCCGCCGGCCTGCGCCTGGATGCCGATGACGATGGCGAAGAAATTCGCCTCCGAAGTGGGGATGTTGCGGTAGAGCCGCTCGACGGCGTCGCCGATCGACATGCCCATCTGCTGGCTCTCGACGATCCGGCGGAACTCCGAGCGGACCGGCTCGGAGATCTCGGCGGCGACCATCTTCAAAGTGTCGTTCAGCGGCAGGCCGGATTTCACGCCGCGCACGATCAGGTCGATGGCGTTGGGAAATTCCTGGGTGAAGGCGGCGAAGCGCTTCTTGCGGGCCCGGGCGAGGAGGAAGCGCGGCAGGCCGAGGCCGGCGATCAGCGCGACGCCGACGGTGATCAGCAGCCCGGTTCCCAGCACCAGGCAGACCAGCGCCGCGACGAAGCCGAGCCCGGCGCCCATCATCCAGAACTGCGGGACGCCGATCGACCAGCCGGCCTGTTCCAGCCGGCGCTTCAGCGGCACCTTGGAGACGTGCTTGTCGCGCTCCCGCTGCCGCGTCTCGAGATCCTTCAGCGAGCTCTGGATGGTCTTGCGCCGCTTGACCTGTTCCTGCAGCCGGTCGCGGCTCGCCTTGTGGGCCAGCCGGTCGGTCTCGCTGCGCGCGACGACGCTGCGCCGCTGCTCGATCTTCTTCTCGCGGGCGAGCGTCGGCTGCAGCACCGCGAAGGCGATGCCGCCGGCGGCGATGGTCGAGAGCAGGACGAAGAGGATGAGGGCTCCGGTCGCCATCTGGCTCAGCTTTCCTGGTCCAAGTTGTCGACCGAGCTCGCATCGAGCGCCCGGGCGAGCCGCTGTTCCTCGTTGAAGTAGCGGGCCCTGTCCCAGAAGGCCGGGCGGCCGATGCCGGTCGAGCGGTGGCGGCCGACCAGCCGGCCGTTGGCGTCCTCGCCGAGGATCTCGTAGACGAAGAGGTCCTGCGTGGTGATGACGTCGCCCTCCATGCCGATCACCTCGGTGATGTGGGTGATGCGACGCGAGCCGTCGCGCAGGCGCGCCGCCTGGACGATGATGTCGACGGAGCCGGTGATGATCTCCTTCACCGTGCGCGAGGGCAGCGAGTAACCGCCCATGGCGATCATCGATTCCATGCGGTTCAGGCATTCGCGCGGCGAGTTGGAGTGGATCGTGCCCATCGAGCCGTCGTGGCCGGTGTTCATCGCCTGCAGGAGGTCGAACACCTCCGGTCCGCGCACCTCGCCGACGATGATC
Organism: Jiella sonneratiae; assembly: GCF_017353515.1. Lineage (GTDB taxonomy): Bacteria > Pseudomonadota > Alphaproteobacteria > Rhizobiales > Rhizobiaceae > Jiella > Jiella sonneratiae. The sequence goes on along the minus strand of NZ_JAFMPY010000010.1, from coordinate 94,577 downwards.
CGCTCGGGACGCATGCGCAGGCAGTTCTTGACGAGGTCGCGCATGGTGATCTCGCCCTCGCCCTCGATGTTGGGCGGCCGCGTCTCCAGCCGGACGACGTGCGGCTGCTGCAACTGCAGCTCGGCGGAGTCCTCGCAGGTGATGATCCGCTCGTCCATGTCGATGTAGCGGGTGAGACAGTTGAGGAGCGTCGTCTTGCCCGAACCGGTGCCGCCCGAGATGACCACGTTGCAGCGCACCCGGCCGATGATCTGCAGGATCTCGGCGCCAGCAGGGGTGATTGAGCCGAAATGGACGAGCTGGTCGAGGGTGAGCTTGTCCTTCTTGAACTTTCGGATGGTCAGCGCGGTGCCGTCGATCGCCAGCGGCGGCGCGATGACATTGACGCGCGAGCCGTCGGGAAGCCGCGCGTCGCAGATCGGCGAGGTCTCGTCGACGCGGCGGCCGACCTGGCTGACGATGCGCTGGCAGATGTTGAGGAGCTGCTGGTTGTCGCGGAAACGGATCGAGGTCTCCTGCACCTTGCCGGCGACTTCGATGAAGGTCTGGCGGGCGCCGTTGACCATGATGTCGGCGATGTCGTCGCGGGCGAGCAGCGGCTCCAGCGGCCCGTAGCCGAGCACGTCGTTGCAGATGTCGGAGAGCAGTTCCTCCTGCTCGGCGATCGACATCGCGAAGTTCTTGATCGCGATGATGTCGTTGACGATGTCGCGGATTTCCTCGCGCGCCGATTCCTGGTCCATGCCGGCGAGCTGCGACAGGTCGATCGTGTCGATCAGCGCGGCGAAGACCTGGCTCTTGCGGTCGTAATATTCCGGCGAGCGGTCGGTCACCCGCGCACTCGCCGGCGCCGCCACAGGGACCGGCGTCGGCGCCGGCATGGGGGCCGGCGTCACCTGCCGCGGCGCGGCGCCGGCCGTCTGAGCCTGGGCCGAAGGCCGCGGCATCGTCGCCACGTCGCGTGCGGGCGACTTCTCGTTTCCGCGCTTGCCGAACATGATGCGAGCTCCCGATTCTCGAGCGCGTTACGACTTGATCCGGAATCGCTCGAGCAGCCCCGGCTTCTTCGCCTTCTTGGCCTCGCCGCGCCCGGTCAGGACGTGGGCGACGTGGTGGAACACCGCGACGGAGGCGTGCTTCACGTCGGTCTCGGCGATCATCCGGCCGCTGTTGGCGGCGTTGCCGAAGACGGCCGGATCGAAGGGAATCTCGCCGAGCGGCTCGAGGCCGAGCGGTTCGGTGAATTCGGCGGCCGAGATCTCCGGACGCTTCGGCATCGTCAGCTGATTGAGGATCAGGAAGGGCCGGACGTCGTTCGGCCGGATCTTCGTCAGCGTGTCGACGAGGTTCTTGGCGTTGCGCAGATTGGCGAGATCCGGGACGGCGGTGATCACCACGTGGTCGGCGCGCGAAAGCACGGTGCGCGTCCACTCGTTCCAGACATGCGGCACGTCGAGGAGGACGGCGGGGGCGCCGCGCTGCGCCGTCTCGATCAGGGCGTTGAAGGCGTCGCCCTCGAAGTCGTAGGTGCGGTCGAGCACCGAGGGGGCGGCGAGCAGCGACAGATGCTCGGCGCACTGGGCGAGCAGGCGGTCGAGATAGACGTCGTCGATGCGGTCGGCCGACTGCAGCGCCTCGGCGATCCCCTGGGTCGGATCCTGGTCGAAATTGATGTTGGCGGTGCCGAAGGCGAGATCGAGATCGGCGAGGACGACGTCGGTCGAAAACAGCTTCGAGATCGACCAGGCGACGTTGTGGGCGATGGTCGAGGAGCCGACGCCGCCCTTGGCGCCGACGAAGGCGATCGAACGGCCGAGCGGCTCGGCGCCCTCGGCGACGAACAGCCCGCCGATCACCGTCATCACGTCGCCGACCGAGACCGGCGCCACGAGATATTCGGAGATGCCGCGATTGATCAGGTCGCGATAGAGCGCGACGTCGTTGTGATGGCCGATGATCACGACCTTCGAGCCGGGGTCGCAGAAATCGGCGAGGACGTCGAGCTCGGCGATGAGGTCGAGCGGCGAAAGCTTCGATTCGAGGATCACCAGATTGGGCGTCGGCGCCGTCTGGAAATGCTCGGTGGCGGCCTTGATCCCGCCCATCTGGACCTTCAGATGGGCCTTGGCCATGCGGCGGTCGGAGCCGGCCCGGCGGATCGGGCTGGCGACGGCTTCGGTCTCGCAGAAGGCCTGGATCGAGATCCGCGGGATCGGGCGGACCTTGTCGATCTGCTGGCGATCCTCCGGCCCGAGCGCGCCGGTCTCGGCGGTGAGCGTGTTGTCCATCGACGTCGGTCCCCTCACCAATCGTAGTCGGATTCGGCATCCATCGCTTCGGCGGCGGTGGACTTGCCGTTGCGGTAGTTGTCGATCACGATCGTCCGGCGCTGGGCATCGGACGGATCCATGCCGCGCGGGCCGAGCAGGTCGCGCGGATCGGCAATCTGGGCGGCGAGGTTGTTCTGGGTGGCGCAGCCGAAATTGTAGTAGTTCTTGTTCTCGGTCGTCTCCGACAGGTCCTCCGGCCACAGCCCGCAGGGTCCGGCCTTGGCGACGAGCGTCGAATAGGCGATGCGGATCGGTGTCGGGCCGGTGTCGCCGACGGCCGAATAGGGGCTGACGAGGATCTGGCGGCTTTCCACGTGGTGGCGCTTCAGCGTCCTCACGACGTCCCGCGAGACCTGCTCGGCAGCGTGTTCGTTGGCCGAGCCGTAGGGAACAAGGACGCGGATGGTGTCGACCCGGTCGGCTCGGAAGCGGTCGGCGAATTCCTCGACGCGGCCGCGGCTGGAGAGCGTCAGCCGGGATTCGGAGGCGCTCACCGGCACGTCGATCGCGGTCTCGTTTTCGGCGACGACGATCGGATGGCGGGTGCGGTAGTCGTCGGGAACGGCACCGACCTCGACGTTGTGGACGTTGGCGCAGCCGGCGAGGAGCGTCAGGGTCGCGAGCGCCAGGCCGAGGCGGCGGCCGGGGGCGGAGGCCGGGCGTCGCGGCACCGGCCGGTGGCTGAGAGCGAGAGAATGCCTGGTCACGGTCGTACGATCCCTCGAGCGATCACTTGTAGATGAAGCCGACGACGCCGTAATAGCGGCCGGGCGGAAGCTTGGTGTCCATGTGCCCGTAGACACGGTTCAGCCGGCCGAGGAAGGTCGCGGAGCCGTCGCTGGAAAGGGCGAGATTGTCGTCGGGGCGGGCGAGCGCCTGCCGCGCCACGGGCCGCACCAGATAGGGCGTGACGATCACCACGAGTTCGGTCTCGTAGCGCTGGAAGTCGCGGCTGCGGAACAGCGAGCCGAGCACCGGGATCTTCGACAGGCCCGGGAAGCCCGAGATCACCTGCCGCGCCTCGTCGCGCATCAGGCCGGCGATCACCAGCGAGCCGCCGGAGGGCAGTTCGACGGTGGTGTCGGCGAGGCGCTTCCTGAGGCCGATGAGGCCGACGCCGGGCCCGTATTTGTCGCCCGAGACGTTGAAGGGCTGCTCGAAGGTCGGCTCGGAGACGCTGGTGCGGATCTTCAGGTTGATGCGGCCGGCCGACAGCACGACGGGGGTGAAGTCGAGGCCGATGCCGTAGTCGATCTGCTTGGTGTCGATCGTCGCGTAGCCTTCGCTGGTGACGTTGCCGTTGGCGTCCAGCGTCGGCGGCGTGAAGGTGCGGCCGCTCGGCACGGTGAATTCGCCGCCCACCTTGAAGCTCGCCTTCTCGCCGGAAATCGCGGTCAGGCTCGGCTCGGCGAGGGTGCGCATGACGCCGGCCTGCTGCATGGCGTCGATCTCGGCATTGACGGTGTAGTCGCCGATCGCCTTGGTGACGCCGAGATAGCTGTCGGCGATCGCCTTGCCGAGGCCGAAGGGATTGTCGATGCTGGCATAGCTGATGCCGTCGGAGACCGCGCCGTTGAGGCCGAGTTGCTTGACGACGGAACGCTGCACCTCGGCGACCGTGACCTTCAGCGTCACCTGGTCCTCGCCGGCGATCTGCAGGAGGTTGACGATCTGGCTCGAGCGGCGGTTCTCCTGGGCGAAGGCGACGTCTGCGCCGCTGCCCTCGCCCGACCCCGTCGCCGAGGCCGACTGGATGTACTTGCCCGTCGTTCCCTCGCCGCCGGTGACGAAGAGGTTGGCGAGGCGCTCGACCTTGGCGGCGTCCTGCGGCGTCTGCACGGAGCCGGTCAGGACGACGTTGTCGTTGAGCATCTCGACGCTGACGTTGGAGTCCGGCACGTATTTGCGGATCGAAGCCTCGAGGCCGGTGATGTCGCGCTCGATCTCGAGGTCGATCGCGGCGATCTGGCGGCCGGCGGCGTCGAAGACGACGACGTTGGTCTGGCCGATCTGCTTGCCGAAGATGTAGATCCGCCGGGCGTCCCGGGTCACGGCGTCGGCCACCGCCGGATTGGCGACCAGGATGTCGTGGGCGTCGGCCGAAAGCACGATGACCTTAGACTTGTTGAGGCCGAGCTTGACGATCTGCTGGGCCTGCCGGACATGGACGACGGCGTCCTCGGCGGCGGCGGGGGTGACGGAAAGGACCGGCGCGAGGGCGGTGGAAGCCGCGGCGAGCGCGACGACGGCGCGGCGCAGGGCACTCCCGATGGCAGGCGATCTGAAACGGGTCGGCATCTCACACACCCTCACTGCGTCGTGGTGACGTCGTCGATGCGGCCGTAGCGCACGACGCGGATCTTGTTGCGTTGGGCCTTCTCCTGCTCGAGCAGGAAGCGGGCATAGCCGGGGGAGCCGGGAACCGAGTCGGCGAGCGAGCGCAGCGACAGGACCAGCCGGTCGGCGATCTGCTGGGCGGCGGTCAGCGCCTCGGCCTGCGAGGCGTCGACCTCGAGCGTCGCGGTCTGGCCGACGACGACCTTCTGGCCGTCCTTTTCCTGGACCGCCTGGTCGATGGCGAGGACGCGCAGGTTGCGCAGCACCGTCTCGGTGGAAACCCGCTGGCCCTTGCCGTCGTCGCTGTCGGTGCGCCGGGTCATGATGACGTCGACGTGGTCGTTGGGCAGGATGAAGCCGCCGGCGGCGGTTTCGGCCGAGATGCGCACGGCGACGGCGCGCTTGCCCTCGTCGAGGATGGCGGAGAGGAAGCCGTGGTCCGGCCGGATCAGCTTGGATTCGCGCACCGGCTCGCCGGCGAAGAAGGACTGGCGGGCGATGGCGCCGTTCAGTTCCTCGGCGGCGTTCGGCTTGGCGGATTTCAGGATGAGATCGGGGCCGATGCCGTCTTCCGGCCACTTCTGCCAGCCGAGGTCGCCGGTGACGGGAGAGCCCATCGGCACCTCGTTCTTGGTGACGAGCACGTCCACCAGGCGGATCGGCGGCTGCGCGGGAGCGGCGGAAATGATCACCGGCTCCTGCGGCTTCGATTTCGAAAGCTGCATCGCCAGCAGGCCGGCGCCGAGGGCGGCAACCGTCGCCACACCGATCACAGCGACACGCGCGAGGCTCATTCGACAACTCCCGTGAAACGCACCGGCACCCCGGCTGTCCACGCTTGTTATCGACCGCAAAACCTCAATGTATGGTTAACGAAACCTATCCGAACGAAAGATTCTGTAAAAGATTGCCGGAGGGCTGCCCAATGCTCGGCCTTTCGCAACGGAAGGTGGCTGACGGGCCGCGGCACACCACCGGCGGAACCCGCAGGGCGGGCGGCGGGCGTGCGGAAGGTGTCCGCGAGAAGCTGGAGCACGATCCCGAAAGGGAGAACCCGTGTCGGCAAGGATCAGGCGCGCACGAGACACGAGAAGAGAGAGCGGGACGACGAGCGAAGCTCATTTCGTCCCGCTCCCGCGCCTTGTGGAGAGACGGCCCGAGGCCGGCGGCGCCATGGACGGCCGCCCTGCCCGGATCGTCCAGAAGCGCCTCAGAGCGCGTCGGCGTCGGTCTCGCCGGTGCGGATGCGCACCGCCTGGTCGATCCCGAAGACGAAGATCTTGCCGTCGCCGATCTGGCCGGTCTTGGCGGCCTGCTGGATCGCGTCCACGGCGCGGTCGACCATGTCGACCGGCACCGCCACCTCGATCTTCAGCTTCGGCAGGAAACTCACGGCATATTCGGTGCCGCGATAGATTTCGGTGTGGCCCTTCTGGCGGCCGTAGCCCTTGACCTCGGTGACAGTCAGACCCTGAATTCCGACGCCGGTCAGCGCCTCCCGCACTTCGTCCAGCTTGAATGGCTTGATGATCGCCATCACGATTTTCATGTTCACCTCGAACCTTGGGCGGCATCGCCTCTGACGCCGTGTTGAACCGTTGCCCGCACGGGACGAACGTCCACAGGGTAACGCCATGCCTGGATTCAAGGAATGTGCCAAACGCCGGGTTCGGCCCGAAGTGGTCGCCCGGAACGGGAATTTGATCGGCCCGCACGGTCTGCCTTGTTGCCGGAGGGCGCCGGCCGGTGCCGTGATGTGCTTATCGAATGGTCATAATGCCTGCTTCGTGGGCGGAACGAGCCATACGATCCGAGCGAACGCTGTGCTCGTTCAGGGCCGGCGGGCTGACGATGCCCGGCCCCGCCCTTCAACGGAGAAACGCCGCCACGCCGTCGCGGAGCTCGGCCGCCGCGTCGATCCGGCCGTCCATCTGCAGGAAGCCGTGGATCATCCCCGTAAAGTACCGCCGCTCGACGGCCACCCCGGCCTGCTCCAGCCGGGCGGCGAAGGCGTCCGCCTCGTCGCGCAGCGGATCGTGTTCGCAGGTGACGACGAGGGTTTCGGGCAGGCGCGAGAGATCCGCCGCAAGCAGCGGCGAGACGAAAGGATTGGCGCGATCCGCCGGATCGGGGACGAAGAGGCCGTTCTCGTAGGCGAGCGACTCCTTCGTCATGACGTTGCCGGACTGCGATTTGAGCGACGCGAAGGGCCTGTCCGGCCGCAGGTCGGTGTTCGGATAGAGCATCACCAGCTTTGCCGGCATCGGCGCCCCGGCGTCGCGCAGCGCGATCGCGGTGACGGCCGCGAACAGCCCCCCGATCGAATCGCCGCCGATGGCGATCGTGCCGGGATCGCAGCCGAGCGCCCCGGCCCGCTCCATCAGGGCCCCGGTTGCGGCGATGCAGTCGCGCTGCGGCGCCGGCGAGGGATGTTCCGGCGCGAGGCGGTAGTCGACCGAGGCGACCAGCCGGCCGGTCGCCTGGCAGAGCTGGCGCAGCGCGACGTCGTGGCTCTCGAGCGAACCCGCCATCGCCCCGCCGCCGTGATACCACAGGAGCAGGCCCCGGACGCCGGCATCGGGGCGGTAGAGACGCACCGTGAGGGGATCGGCCGGCCCGCCCGGCGCCCTGTCCGGCCCATTTACCCGGATGTCCTCGGAGCCGACCGCGGCCGGCGGCTCGCCGGAATAGTCTGCCAGCGATGCGGTCATTTCCCGCGCCTGGGCGAGCTTCTCGGCTTCGTCGCGCGCCTCAAGCTGCGCTGCCTTCCTGCGGGCGAGATCGTCGAGCACGGCTCTTGCTTGCGGCGACAGCATCGAAACCTCTTTGCATCGAACGGAGCGTTCCAGGGCCGGTCAGCCGGCGCGGCCGGCCGGGCGGCCGACAGGGCCGGCGACCAGCACCCTCAACTCGCCGGCCCGCCGGCTCGTTCCGGCGATGCCGCGCGGCGTCGAAGTCCGTCCCTCAGATCCAGCGTTTGCGGCGGAAGAACAGGAGGAGGCCGCCGGCGACCGCTGCCATGATGGCGAGCGCGACGGGATAGCCGTAGGGCGACTGGGTCAGCGGCATGTTCCAGGCCGAGATCTCGGGGTTGAAGTTCATACCCCAGATTCCGGCGAGGAAGCTCAAGGGGATGAAGATCGCCGAGACGATGGTCAGGAGGTTGATCACCTCGTTGGTGCGGGCGGCCGATAGCGTCATCTGCAGCTCGATGAGGCCGCTCGCCGTCTCGCGATAGGTGTCGTTGAGGTCGACGAGCTGGTCGCAATGATCCTGGACGTCGCCGAAATAGACCTTGGTCTCGTCGGCGAGGAACGGCCGGTCGAGGCGCAGCAGCACGCCGAGCGCATCGCGGGTCGGCCGCAGATAGCGGCGCATGACGAACATCTCCCGCCGCATGCCGTGCAGATCGGCGATGTCGACGGCGCCGGCATCGGCGAGGATTTCGTCCTCGACGGCGTCGAGCCGCTGGCCCTGGCCGTCGACCGGCGGGAAGTAGGCATCGACGACGGCGTCGATCAGCGCATAGGCGAGATAGTCGGCGCCGCCCTCGTGAAGCCGCGGCGCGCCCTTGTCGATGCGCGTGCGCACCGGCCCGAAGGCGTCGCCCGGCCGCTCCTGGAAGGTGACGACGAAGCCGTCCCCGAAGAACAGCGACAGCTGCTCGCTTTCCTCGCCGCCGGAAAGCATCCGCAGGACGACGAAGGCGTAGTCCTGATAGGCCTCGCATTTCGGCCGCTGGTCGGTGTTGACGACGTCCTCCAGCGTCAGCGGATGCAGGCCGAAGGCCTCGCCGATCCGGCGCACCAGTTCCACGTCGGCAAGACCCGTACAATCGAGCCAGAGCTTGCCGCAGCTTTCCCGCAGGGCGAGCGCCTCCTCCAGCGAGCAGTCCGCAAGCCGCCGGGTCGCGCCGCCGCCGATGCCGATCGCCGTCAGCCGCGAGGCGACCGCCCGGGGATCGGCGACGAGCTGGCCGGGAGGCGCGCCGATCGGCCCGCGCTTGGTCGCCTCGCGCTGCTTGCGCCGCTTCTTCCGCTCCGTCAGATCGATCATGCCTGTCCCTTCGCCGTCGCCGCCAACACGCCGCGGCGCCTCGACCCGCGGGTTAAGGCGCGACGGCGCGCGGACGTTCCCGGCAGGCGCCCGCGGCGGCGTTCAGCCGCGGCCGCCGAACACCCGCTTCGGCTTGAACGCGCCCTCCTCGATTGCGCCGAGGGCGATCATGCGCCCGTGGCCGGTGGCGAAGGCCTCCTCGCAGAACACCGGCGCGTCGCGGCCGCGCAGGATCACCGGATTGCCCGACAGCACCCGCGCCGCCTGCTCGTCGGTCAGCATCACCTCGTAAAGCTCGGCAAGCGCGGTCTCCGGCGCGACGACATAATCGTCGAGCGGCGCGAAATCGACGACCCGCGCCTTGGCGCCGGCCTCGACCGCTTCGGCGTCGAGCCGTTCGCGGCCTTCCTCGGCCGCTTCCATGAGCGCCTCGAGCGGCACCAGGTCGTCTTCGGTGAAGGCGCCGACGGATGTGCGGCGCAGTTCCACCACGTGGCCGTAGCAGCCGAGGTCGCGGCCGAGATCCCGGGCGATCGCCCTGACATAGGTGCCCTTGCCGCATTCGGCCTCGAAGACCGTCGTCTCGGCATCCGGCTGATCGACGATCTCGAGCCGCAGCACCTCGACGGTGCGCGCCGCAATCTCCACCGTCTCGCCCTCGCGGGCGAGGTCGTAGGCCCGCTCCCCGTCGATCTTGATCGCCGAAAAGGCCGGCGGCACCTGGGTGATCTCGCCGGTATAGTCCGGCAGGAGCGCCTCGATCGCCGCACGGCTCGGGCGTTCCTCGGAGGTCTGCGTCACCGGGCCCTCGGTGTCGTCGGTCGTCGTCTCGGCGCCCCAGCGCACCGAGAAGCGGTAGACCTTCCTCCCGTCCATGACGAAGGGGACCGTCTTGGTGGCGTCGCCGAGCGCGATGGGCAGCATGCCCGAGGCGAGCGGATCGAGCGTGCCGGCATGTCCCGCCTTCTGGGCGAAATAGAGCCACTTGATCTTGGCGACCGCATCGGTCGAGCCCATGCCCTTCGGCTTGTCGAGGATCACCCAGCCGTTGACCGGGCGTCCCTTCGGCTTCTTGCCGCGCCGCGCCATCAGTTCGTCTCTCCGTCGGTGTCGTCCCGGCCGCGCGCCTCCTGCCCGTCGTCGTCGTGATCGAGGTCGCGCTGGACCTCGGGCGACTTCAGGATGGCGTCGATGCGGGCGAAGTTGTCGAAGGAGGTGTCGGTGCGGAACCGCACCTCCGGCATGTATTTCATCTGCCTGAGCGCCGGGGTCAGCCGGCCGCGGATGTATTTCGCGTTGCGGTTCAGCGCCGCGACGAAAGGCTCGGTGTCGTCCTGGCCGAGCACGGTGACGTAGGCCGTCGCGATCTTCAGGTCCGGCGACATGCGCACTTCCGAGACCGACACCACCGCCTTCTCGATCAGCGGGTCGCGGACCTCGCCGCGCTGGAAGATCTCGGTCAGCGCGTGGCGGACCTTCTCGCCGACCGAGAGCATGCGCTGCGACGGCGCGGAGGATGATGAGCGGGCCATTCGAACCCTCTTCGATGCATGGCGCCGGGATCGCCGGCACCGGGATGAAAAATGTAGAGCGTCGGCCGCCTGCGGTCGGCCCCGCATGAGCCGCCGCGCCACCGTCTCGGCAAAAGTGATGGATGGGCCGCCGTGTTAAGCGGGAACCGTGGGGAAGACAAGCCCTCCTCCCGCGGCCGCGGCGCCGACGTTCCGATCCTCCGGCCGATCGCCTGATTGATCACCACGTACCGTCTGGCCGCTGCGGTCGGCCGCGATAGATCCTTGCCGATGACGACGTCCCTCGCCGAGAGCGCCAACTGGAAATACCTCCTGCAGGAGTTCGACATGCTCTACCGGCACGGTTCGGCCGGCGGCAGCAAGGCGATCCGCAGCCACCGCAAGCGCGTGCGCGACACCCTGTCGGCGATCGTCGAGCGCAATCCCCGGATCGTCGGGAGAGAGCCGCAGCTCAAGCCGGTGGTCGAGCATCTTCCCCGGGCGCTCGACCTCGGCGCGCGCACCGCCGTCGGCGGCATCGCCCGGGCGCTCGCGCATGTCGCCGGCTCGCTCGAATGGTCCTACGGCTATCCGACCGTGCCGAAAGCGCTGACCCGGAAATACGCCTATGCCGAGATCCTCGGTCCGGGCGGGCCGGTGGAGGCGCCCGACCTGATCCTCGGCTTCGTGCTCTTCGCCCCCGGCACGACCTATCCCCAGCATGCGCATCAGGACATCGAGGAGAGCTACGTTTCGGTCGCCGGCGCCTGGTCGGAAAACGACGGCGCCGTCTATGCGCCCGGCTCGCTGATCCTCAACCGCTCGGGCGTCGAGCACCGCATCACCACCGGCGAGCAGGATCCGTGCCTCCTCGCCTATGCCTGGACCGGCGCGCCGGAGCGCCTTGCCGCGCCGGGGATGAAATTCTCCTCCCGCCGCCCGGCGCGGGACGGGGGATGATCCTTGAACCGCGGCTGCGGCCGGCTTGAGGAGCCACGACAGCGCCGATGCCGTGCGACGCGTTCGGCGCTACTGCTTGTCTTCGGGCAGCGGCAGGAGCGGCAGGGCGGTGATGCCCTCTTCTTTCAGGCCCTCGACGTCCTTCGGCGAAGCCTCGCCGTAGATCTGCCGCGCCTCGCTCTCGCCGTAATGGATGCGCCGCGCCTCCTCGGCGAAGCGACCCCCGACATAATCGGCCTCCGCCCGGACCTTGCGGGAGATCTCCTGCAACACGGCGAAGGCCCGCGCCACCTCCGGATGCGGCGCCGGAAGGTTCGCCAGCGTCTGCGCCGGAACCGGCGCGACGGCGCCCTCTCCGGCGGCAGCCGCGCCCGCGGGGGCGGCCGGCGGCGAACCAGAAGCACCCGCCGGTTCCGGCGCCGCGGCGCCTGAAGCCTCGGGCTCGGCATTCATACGCGCCGGCCCGCCTCTGGCGATCGCCGGGTGCATCAGCGCCTTTTCCACCGCCGTCGCGCCGCAGACCGGGCACTCGACGAGGCCGGCCCCGGCCTGCCGGTCGAAGTCGCCGTTCGACCGGAACCAGCCGTCGAAGCCGTGGCCGTCGGGCAGGCAACGCAGCGAAAAGTGGATCATCGCTCCGCCGCCACAGCGCCGGTGACGGTGACCGGCTCGCCCTCACCGGCGCCGACGAGGAACGGCCGGGCGTTCTTCAGATTGGGGATCTTGCCGCGGGCCACCGCCACCGCGGCGGTGTCGATCTCGGCGACGGCGATGCCGGGCTCGTCCCCCTCCACCTCGGCGAGGACCCGGCCCCAGGGATCGAGGATCAGCGAATGGCCGAAGGTCTCGCGGCCGTCCTCATGCGTGCCGCCCTGCGCCGCGGCAATCACGAAGGCGCCGTTCTCGATCGCCCGGGCGCGCAAGAGGACGTGCCAGTGCGCCTCGCCGGTCTGGCGGGTGAAGGCCGCCGGCGCCGTCAGCACCTCGGCCCCGGCGAGCGCCTCTTCGCGGAAGAGATGCGGAAAGCGCATGTCGTAGCAGATGGCGAAGCCGAACCTTGCCTTGCCGCTTTCGAAATCGAGGTCGGCGAGCACCGCCCGCTCGCCCGGCCGGTAGGTACGCGATTCCCGCCAGCTCTCGCCGTTGTCGAGATCGACGTCAAACATGTGGATCTTGTCGTAGCTGGAAATTTGGGTCCCGTCCGGTCCGAACAGGAAGGCGCGGTTGGCGACGCGTCCGTCGGCGAGCGGCACGGCGGTCGAGCCGACATGGACGAAGATGCGGTGGCGGGCCGAAAGCCGCGCGGCCTCGGCGAGCAGCGGATCCTCGGCCTCCGGCCTCAGCCGCGCCATGAGGCTCGCCCGGTCGCGCTGCACCATGCCGGTCATCTCCGGCGACTGGACATAGGCCGCACCGGCGGCGACCGCCTCCTCGACCAGCGCGCCGAAAGCGGCGACGTTCGCCTCCGGCTCGGTGCCGGAACGCATCTGCAGGACGGCGGCGCGAAAGGTGGTCAAGAGCGTGTCTCCGTATGCACCGGCCGGATCAGACGGCCAGGAGCTCGTCGAGCTTGCCGGCCCGGTCGAGGGCGTAGAGCTCGTCGCAGCCGCCGACATGGGTCTCTCCGACGAAGATCTGCGGGAAGGTCGCCCCGCCATTCGCCCGTTCGCGCATCTCGGCCCGAAGCTCCGGCGAGGCGGTCGCGTCCTTCTCCTTGAAGGCGACGCCCTTCTTCTCGAGCAGCTGCTTTGCCCGTGCGCAATAGCCGCAGAACTGCCGCGTGTAGATCGTCACCTCGGCCATCGGTCCGTTCCCGTCATGAAAAAGTCGTCGGACCGATATGGCCTCAGGCGGAGCCGCCCGCAAGTGTCCCGAGGCTGCCGGCTCCGACCCGGGCGAAGACCAGCACGTCGACATCGCGGGCGCCGCCGCGCTTCAGCGCGCGCGTCGCGCTCGCCGCCGTGGCGCCCGTCGTAAAGACGTCGTCGACGAGAAGCACCCGCCGCCCCTCGATCTCGAAGCGGCGCTGATCGGCGATGCGGAACGCGCCGCGGACGTTTTCCTGGCGCTGCTTCTGGCCGAGGCCGACCTGGCTGCGCGTCGCCTTGACCCGCTTCAGGGCGAGTGGCGCGAAGGCGACGCCGGAGTGCCGCGCGATGTGGCGCCCCAGCTCGGCCGACTGGTTGAAGCGCCGCCGCCACAGCCGCCCGGCATGCAGCGGCACCGGCACGACGACGTCGGCATCGGCGATGAGCTCGGCCCCCGCCCGGCGCATCCAGCCGCCCATCAGCGGCACGAGATCGGTGCGGTCGCCGTATTTGAGCGCGGCGACGAGATGGGCCGCGAGGTCCTGGTAGAGCACTGCCGCCCTCAGCCTTGCGAAGGGCGGCGGCTCGGCGATCGCCTCGGCCGAGAGGAAGCCGCGGCCGAGATCGTAGGAAAACGGCAGGCCGAGCACCTCGCAATAGGGCCGCTCGATGAAGCGCAGCTTGCCCCAGCAGTCGGGGCAGACGCTGCCGGCGCGCGTCACGGCGCTCTGGCAGCCGGCGCAGACCGCCGGAAACAGCAGCCGCCCGAGGGAATTGGTGATCGCCGCCCTTCCACGCTTGAAGAGGTGCATCGCTGTTTCGATCCGCTGGCGCCACGGCGGCTTTCGACCCGCCCGGCGTGGCCACCTGTCGCCACGCGTCCCTTCGGCCTTGCCTTGACGACATTCCACCTGCAGACAGCTACCCGCGTCAAGAGACCTTAGTGACGAGCAGATCCGACACGATGTCCGCCACCGACCGCCCGGAACCCTTCGATCGCGCGCTGCTCGACCGGCAGCGCCGCCGCTGGCTCGGCGGAAACCCCAAACCGGGCATCGATTTCCTCGTCGCGGCCGCGGCGGACGAACTGTCGGACCGCCTCGCCGTGGTCGACCGGCGCTTTACCGTCGCGGCCGACCTCGGCGGACATTTCGGCCAGATGGCCGAAAGGCTGCGCGCCGGCGGGCGCTGCGACACCGTGCTGCGGCTGGAGCGGCTGGCCTTCCTGCTCGGCGGCGACCCGCTGGCGGCGGTCGGCGACGAGGAGCTGCTGCCGCTCGCCCCTCAGAGCGTCGACCTCGTCACGTCCTGCCTGTCGATGCAGTTCGTCAACGACCTTCCGGGCATGCTGGCGCAGCTGCGCCGGGCGCTGCGGCCGGACGGGCTGTTCCTCGCCGCCTTCCTCGGCGGCGAGACCCTCGGCGAGCTGCGGGCTTCGCTGCTGAACGCCGAGGCCGAGACCTCCGGCGGCGTTTCGCCGCGGGTCATGCCCTTCACGGCAGTGCGGGAGGCGGGCGCGCTGCTGCAGCGGGCGGGCTTCGCCCTTCCGGTCGCCGACGTCGAACGGCTGACGGTGCGCTACGACGACCTCTTCGCGCTCTGCGCCGATCTTCGGGCGATGGGCGCGGCGAACGTCCTTGCCGAGCGCTCTCGCCGGCCGGCGACGCGCCGCCTGTTCCTGCGGGCGGCGGAGATCTATGCCGAACGCTTCTGCGATCCCGACGGGCGGATCCGCGCCAGCTTCGACGTCGTCTATCTGTCGGGCTGGGCGCCGCACGAGAGCCAGCAGAAGCCGCTGCGGCCGGGAAGCGCGCGTTCGAGCCTCGCAGCGGCGCTCAACGACCGCTCGGGCGACTTTTCCTGACGGGCGAAGGCCATCAGGAAACCTTCATCTGGTCGCCGATATAGCTGAAGAGCGAGGTCAGCGGCTCCTTGAGGAGCGGATAGGCGGCAAGGATGCCCACCGCCATGACGACGCCGACCAGGGCGTATTCGATCGCCGTCGCGCCGTTCTCGCAGCGGCCGAAGCGCCGCAGCCACAGGGCGGGCGCCCCGCCGGCCGGGCGGACGTCCGCGCCCATCAACAGCTCCCCCGGCGGCTGCCGTCGGCAAAGGTGATGCAGGGCGCGCTGCCCGGCGCCTGCAGGACGCTGCGCCGGATCGTGTAGGCGGTGGTGCCGCTGCCGATCGAGCCGGTCGCCATCATGTCGAGGCCCTGGCCGCCGTCGGCGAAGCGCTCGCTGGTGCCGCGGTCGACCATCGGAACGACGACGAGCGCCAGCGCCACCAGCGCCGCCGCGACGAGGGCGGTGCCGCGCAGGAGCGAGGCACCGGCGGGAGCAGCGAGGCGACGCGGCAGGCGCCCGTCGTAAACCTCTGCGGCTCGAAGGTCCTCGCCCTCGCTCATTCGTCACCTCCGACCATGCGATCGAGAGGATCTTGCCGGCAAAGCCTGAAGAACTGCCTAACGCGGTGCGGCGTTTTTAACGCGCGGGAAGGAAAAACCGTCGATTCCCTTGCGGCGCCGCAGAAGTCTCTTCGCCGCCGCCCGAGCAAACACCGCCGCGATGCTCAGCCACCGCCGGCGGATGCACGGCGTCGCGAAGTCGCCGCGGCACTTCGCTACGCGCCCTCCGCCCGCCGCCGTATGTCGGCGCGGCGCCGCTGCAGTCTCAGGCGGGCATTTTGAGAGCGGGCGCCCTCGGATTTCGCGAAATCAAGCGTCGCGGCTTCTTCCCCATGTTCACGCCACCGTTCAATGATAGAATTTCCGCTTGATCTTCCGAAATGAGCCGGCCTGCATTCGATGCGAAACTCAAATCAGTCACCGACGTAGCATATTTTGTGCCGCGACGCGCTTAGCCCTTTGGATTTCGTCGAGCATATATCCCAATTTTTTGTTTATCATAATCAAATGAGAGACATTTTGCTCAACTAATTCTCTCTTATTAGAAATATTTTCCTCTACTAACGCAGTGTCAAATTTCATATCCGGACTCGATGTTCTGAGTTCAATAGGTACCACACCTGCTATTTTAACGCCGAAAATTTTAGTCGTCGCACCATCAGCCACCTGTCCGTCCTTAATAATCGATTTTACAGTGCTTTTACCGTTGATTCCTGCTTTAACGCTATTTCTGTTAATATTTTCTTGATTTGATAACGATGTTCCTGGAATTGTCTCGTCGTTGATCTGTCCGGATCGGCTCAATTCTATTTTTGCAAGTTCAATTCGATCAGATATTTCAGAGCGGTATTTTATCAAATCCAATTCTGCACTTCTGACTAAATCTCCTACTGTTGATAGCGCTCTCTCTTGCTGCGCAATTTTCACCTCCCATTGACCTATCTTCATAGCCACGTCCGTCCATTTGAACGTCGTACTAAGGATTACACCAGAAAATAACAAAGCGACACCAAATGCCGTATTTCTGATATTGATATAGTATCGCCGCGCAGGCAAGGACATAAGTATCGCGCCAAATAGTGCACAGAAACCTGTAAGCAGCATCACAAACATTGGTTCCAACGTCGATCCTCCGCCAGTGCCACCCCTACGTAATACCTTAATCTAAACCCTCTCCACCCAAAATTGAAATTCGCATTTTCCGTTTAGCGGCGGCGCTCACTAGACGAGCTCGTGGCTATCGCTTTGCTTCTTAATGCCATTCTCCAAAAGCAATCTGGATTTTGGGACTCGTCCGAGTAAGGAACCGCGGTAACTCCGGTGCGCTTCGCGAGTATCTGGCTCTAACATCCGCGAAACATAATAGTCCCTTGCTAAGCGATTGAGATCGATTTTTTGAGGTTTTTGCGGGCGCGTACTTGCGCAAAGCGACTTCAGTCCGGGCCATCGATGAAACCATTGACTTTAGCGACAAGTCGTGGGCACAACCGCAAAAATCGCTCACCTCATTTTGAGTCAGACTCTGAGCCGAGAAGCTCGACGAGATGGGCGATCAGCGGCGCATCGGCCGGCGGCATCGGGTAGTCGCGCAGCGCCCGCGCCCGCACCCATTTCAACGCCTGACCCTCGCGCGACTGCGGAATTCCGTCGTAGCGGCGGCAGACGAAGAGCGGCATCAGGAGGTGGAAGTCGTCATAGGCATGGCTCGCGAAGGTCAACGGCGCGAGGCAGGCCGCCTTCGTGACGACGCCGAGCTCCTCCGACAGCTCGCGGATCAGCGCTTCCTCCGGCGCTTCCCCCGGCTCGACCTTGCCGCCGGGAAACTCCCAGAGGCCGGCGAGCGACTTGCCTTCCGGCCGCTGCGCCAGGAGGACGCGGCCGTCGGCGTCGAGCAGCGCGCAGGCGACGACGAGGAGCAGCCGGCGCTCGCCGCCCGCCGGCGTCATCACGGCCGTTCCCCCGGCGGCGCCCGGTAGACGTAGCGATAGGCCTCTCTGAAGCCGAGCCTGCCGTAGAGCGCCCGCCCGGCGGCATTGTCGGCCTCGACCTGCACCCAGCCGGTCCTGGCGCCCTTGTGCATGGTGTAGCGAAGGGCGGTGCGCACGAGATCGCTGCCGATGCCGCGGCGGTGGCACTCCGGCGCGACGGCGACGTCGAGCAGGCCGCAGAGGTCGTTGTCCTGGATGGCGAGGGCGACGGCGACCGGCCGCCCGGCCTCGCTCTCGCGCACGAACATCGCCGAGGGCGGGCGGATCGCGGCGAGGACCTCGGCAAGGCCGGTGCGCATCGAGGCCGGACGGCCGTGCACGGCAAGGCTCGCCTCGAGATAGCGGCCGGGATCGCGGATCGGGATCCGCTCCACCGAGCCGTCGAGATCGACGGCGAGGAGATCGGCGGTCATGACGATCGATTCGCCGAAGCGCGACCAGCCTTCGCCGTCGAGATGGGCGACGAGTTCGGGCGCGGCGAGCGGCGACTGGCGCACGATCACCGTGCGTCCCGCCTCGGCGAAGGTCTTGCGGGCCCTGGCGAGGCGCGCCGGGATGTCCTTGGTGTCGGACGGGTCCAGCGGATTGATCGAATTGAGGCGCTTGGCCGGAAACGAGCGCGTCAGCCGCACCGCCCAGGTGCCGTCGAAGGCGGTGCGCGTCGCCGGCCAGGCGCGGAAGCCGGCGGCCTCGAGCCGCCGCACCACCGCGAACTGGCGCATCTTCTCAGCTTCGGTAGTCGCCATTGATCGCCACGTATTCCTTGGTGAGGTCGCAGCCATAGACCGTCCAGCGCCCGGCGCCGAGGCCGAGTTCCACCCGGATCGGGATCTCGGCCCGGCGCATCACCGCCGAGGCGGCAGCTTCCGAATAGTCCGGGTCCCGCTCGCCGTCCACCGCGACGCGCACCTCGCCGAAATGGATGGCGAGACGATCGCGGTCGGCCTCCTCGCCGGCCTTGCCGACGGCCATCACCACCCGCCCCCAATTGGCGTCCTCCCCGGCGACGGCGGTCTTGACCAGCGGCGAATTGGCGATCGACAGCGCGATCTTCTTGGCCGCGGCGTCGCTCGCCGCGCCTTCGACGGTGACGACGATCTCCTTGCGCGCGCCCTCTCCGTCCCGCGCGACCTGCCGCGCGAGGTCGAGGAGGAGTTCGCCGAGCGCGGTGCGGAACGCGGCGAGCCGGGCGTCGCCCGCCTCGGCGACCGGCGGGCAGCCGCGCGCCGCGGCAGCTCCCGTCGCGAACATCAGCAGCGTGTCGGAGGTCGAGGTGTCGCTGTCGACGGTGACCGAATTGAAGCTTGGCTCGACCGCCTGCCGCAACAGCGCCTGCAGTGCGGGCGCTTCGATCGGCGCGTCGGTGGCGACGAAGGAGAGCATCGTCGCCATGTCCGGCGCGATCATCCCGGCGCCCTTGGCGATGCCGTTGATGGTGACGTCGACACCGTCGATCCGGGCGGTCTTCGTCGCGACCTTGGGATAGGTGTCGGTGGTCATGATCGCCTCGGCGGCGGCGCGCCAGCGGTCCTCCCCGGCGGACCCCGCGAGGCCCTCGAGGAGATGGGCGAAGCGGCCGGCATCGAGCGGCTCGCCGATCACCCCGGTCGAGGCGAGGAACACCTCGGAGGCGGCGCAGCCCGCGGCCTTCGCCGCGGCCTCGGCGGTCGCCGCGGTCGCCTCGCGCCCGCGCCGGCCGGTGAAGGCGTTGGCGTTGCCGGAATTGACGACGAGGACGCGCGCCCGGCCGCCGGGAAGGTTCGACCGGCAGAAGTCGACCGGGGCCGAGGGGCATTTCGACCGGGTGAAGACGCCGGCGACCGCCGTCCCAGCGTCAAACAGCATCACCAAGAGGTCGGTGCGGTTCTTGTACTTGATGCCCGCCTCGGCCGTCGCGATTCGCAGTCCGGCGATGGCGGGAAGCGTCGCGAAGGCGGCCGGCGCGAGCGGGGAGACCGGATGGGACATCACATTTCACTCCCGGAGGGATCTTGAACGGGGCTGGCGGTCAGGAACTCGCCTTCACGGCCCGGCCGGGCGGATGCCGCCGGCCGGCCCTTGCGCCGGGTGGTGGCGAGGGGCGGCGGGATGCCGGCGGGGCCGGCTCCCGCCCTCGCGTCACTTGGCGGCGCCGGAGGCCTTGCCGCCGGCGTCCGGCTGGCCGCTCTCGACTTCCTTCTCGATCGCCTCGACCTGCGCCTTCATCGCCGGGTCGACATATTCGATGCCGAGCTGCTGCCGGGCCTTGCCGACCATCGCCATGTATTTTTCGCGCAGGACGAGCTGGCGCAGCTGGTCCTTCACCTGGTCGTAGGGCGGCGGCGGCGCGTCGCGGGTCTCCTCGACCTTGATCACGTGCCAGCCGAACTGCGTCTGGACCGGCTCCTTGGTGAATTCGCCGGGCTTCAGCGCGAAGGCCGCCTTTTCGAAGGGCGGAACCATCTGGCCAGGGCCGAAGAAGCCGAGATCGCCGCCGTCGGGACCGGACGGCCCGGTCGACTTCTCCTTGGCGACGGTCTCGAAGTCGGCGCCGCCCTCGAGCTGCTTGATGACGGCCTCGGCCTCTTCCTTGGTCTTCAGGAGGATGTGCCGCGCATGCACCTCCTTGCGCGGCGGCATCGCCGCGATCTCCTTGTCGTAGCGGGCCTTCAGCTCGGCGTCGCTGACGTCGGCGACGCCGTTCTTGGCGAAATAGGCGTTGTGCAGGGTGCGGTCGTGCTCGAACTGCAGCTGCGCGGCGACCTTCGGATCGTTCTGCAGCTTGGCCTTCTCGGCCTCGGTGGCCAGCGCCTTGATGTCGATCAGCGCCGAGAGCACGGCGAAGCGGCGGCGATCCTCCGGCATCGACTTGAACTGCGGGCCGAGCTCGGCCTCCGCCGCCTTCAGTTCCGCCTCGGTCACCTTCTCCTTGCCGATCCTGGCGATGACGTCGCCATCGGCGGCAATGGCGGCGCCCGAAGCGGCGAACGCCATGAACACGCCTGCCGAAAGCAGGACGGCGAGTTGTCTGACCATCGAGATGGGTTCCTTCCAGGGACGAACGATGTCACCGATGTTCCCGACGCCCGGCATGCCGCTCCCTTCGACGCCGCACCGGCCGCCGCCCGCAACGCCGGCGCGAAGCCGACGTTGACATCGGATTTTCCCCCTCTTATCTCTCGCGCCAACCGAAAGTCCAGCCGCCTTCCGCTGAGATTGTACAGGCTCCCGACATCGTCATGAGCGACCGGGACGGCGGCCGCGGCCGGCGTTCGAACGATGGCGTCGCCTCTCTAAAGAAATATTCGGAAGGACCCATTCATGGTCAGTTTTGGCGGGCTAGCCCGGAAGTTGCTGGGTTCGGCGAACGACCGCGTGGTCAAGCGGTTCCAGCCCCGCATCCAGGCGATCGCCGCACTCGAGGACGAGATGGCGGCGCTCAGCGACGCCGAGCTCAGCGCCAAGACGGCCGCCTTCCGGGCCGAACTCGCCGACGGCAAGAAGCTCGCCGACCTCCTGGTGCCCGCCTTCGCCGTCACCCGCGAGGCCGCCAAGCGCGTCCTCGGCATGCGACACTTCGACGTGCAGCTGATCGGCGGCATGGTCTTGAACCAGGGCTCCATCGCCGAGATGAAGACCGGCGAGGGCAAGACGCTGGTCGCCACCCTCGCCGTCTATCTCAATGCCCTCGAGGGCAAGGGCGTCCACGTCGTCACCGTCAACGACTACCTCGCCTCGCGCGACGCCGAGTGGATGGGCCGGGTCTACCGCTTCCTCGGCCTGTCGGTCGGCGTCATCGTCCACGGCCTGTCCGACGAGCAGCGCCGCGCCGCCTATCGGTGCGACGTCACCTACGCGACCAACAACGAGCTCGGCTTCGACTATCTGCGCGACAACATGAAGTACGAGCGCGAGCAGATGGTGCAGCGCGGCCATCACTACGCCATCGTCGACGAGGTCGATTCGATCCTCATCGACGAGGCGCGCACGCCGCTGATCATCTCCGGCCCGCTCGACGACCGCTCCGACCTCTACAAGACCATCGACGGCTTCATCCCGCAGCTTTCCGAGAGCGACTACGAGCTCGACGAGAAGCAGCGCACCGTCACCTTCACCGAGGACGGCACCGAGAAGCTCGAACGCATGCTCGAGGCCGCCGGGCACCTGCACGGCTCTTCGCTCTACGACATCGAGAACGTGGCGATCGTCCACCACGTCAACAACGCGCTGAAGGCCCACACGCTCTTCCAGCGCGACAAGGACTACATCGTGCGCGGCGACGAGATCGTGCTGATCGACGAGTTCACCGGCCGCATGATGCCCGGCCGGCGCTATTCGGAGGGCCTGCACCAGGCGCTGGAGGCCAAGGAGCACGTCACCGTCCAGCCCGAGAACCAGACCTTCGCCTCGATCACCTTCCAGAACTACTTCCGCATGTACAAGAAGCTGTCCGGCATGACCGGCACGGCGCAGACGGAAGCCGCCGAGTTCGGCGACATCTACGGCCTCGACGTCGTCGAGATCCCGACCAACCTGCCGATCCAGCGCCTCGACGAGGACGACGAGGTCTACCGCACCTTCGACGAGAAGTTCCGGGCGATCGTCAAGGAGATCAAGGACGCGGCGACCCGCGGCCAGCCGATCCTCGTCGGCACCACGTCGATCGAGAAGTCCGAGCTCCTCGCCGAGCGGCTGCGCCAGGACGGCGTCAAGGACTTCCAGGTGCTGAACGCCCGCTACCACGAGCAGGAAGCCTACATCGTCGCCCAGGCCGGCGTGCCGGGCGCCGTCACCATCGCCACCAACATGGCCGGCCGCGGCACCGACATCCAGCTCGGCGGCAATGCCGACATGCGCATCGCCCGCGAGGTCGGCGACATGCCGGAGGGCCCGGAGCGCAAGGCCAAGGAAGACGCGATCCGCGCCGACATCAAGCGGCTGAAGGCCGAGGCGCTTCAGGCCGGCGGCCTCTACGTGCTGGCCACCGAGCGCCACGAGTCGCGGCGCATCGACAACCAGCTGCGCGGCCGCTCCGGCCGCCAGGGCGATCCGGGGCGCTCGAAGTTCTACCTGTCGCTCCAGGACGATCTGATGCGCATCTTCGGGTCGGAGCGCATGGATTCCATGCTGACCAAGCTCGGCCTCAAGGAGGACGAGGCGATCGTCCACCCCTGGATCAACAAGGCGCTGGAACGGGCCCAGAAGAAGGTCGAGGCGCGCAACTTCGACATCCGCAAGAACCTTTTGAAATACGACGACGTCATGAACGACCAGCGCCGCGTCATCTTCGAGCAGCGGCTCGAACTGATGGACGCCGAGGAGCTGGACGAGACCGTCGCCGACATGCGCGAGGAGACGATCGAGGCGCTGGTCGCCCGCCACATCCCGGAAAAGGCCTATCCGGAGCAGTGGTCGACCGGCGAACTCAAGGCCGACGTCGCGGAGGTCCTCAATCTCGACCTGCCGATCCCCGAATGGGCGGCCGAAGAGGGCATCGACGAGAGCGACGTGCGCGAGCGCATCAATGCCGCGGCCGAGGCGGCGGCGAAGGAAAAGGGCGAGCGTTTCGGACCGGAGGTCACCACCTACGTCCAGCGCTCCATCGTCCTGCAGACGCTCGACGGGCTGTGGCGCGAGCATCTCGTCAATCTCGACCATCTGCGCTCGGTCATCGGCTTCCGCGGCTATGCCCAGCGCGACCCGCTGAACGAGTACAAGTCGGAAGCCTTCGAGCTCTTCCAGGCGATGCTCGGAAACCTGCGCGAACGCACCACCCGCCAGCTGATGCGCGTCGAGCTGGTGCAGCCGGACGCCCAGGACATGCCGGAACCGCCGCCGGTCGAAGGGCACCATCTCGACCCGGATACCGGCTATGACGA
Source organism: Jiella sonneratiae (assembly GCF_017353515.1). GTDB lineage: Bacteria > Pseudomonadota > Alphaproteobacteria > Rhizobiales > Rhizobiaceae > Jiella > Jiella sonneratiae. The sequence goes on along the minus strand of NZ_JAFMPY010000010.1, from coordinate 71,322 downwards.
GATGGCCGGCGGCTATTACCCGACCAGCGCCCTCGGCGAGCCGGCCGACCGCTCGACGCTCGACCCGAACGCACCGGAGACCTGGGGCCGGGTCGGTCGAAACGAGCCCTGCCCCTGCGGCTCGGGCAAGAAGTTCAAGCACTGCCACGGCGCCTTCGTCTGACGCTCAGGCGATGAGATGCCGCGGCGGCCCGACCGGCCGCGCCGCAGCGTCCCCCGCCGTTTTACCGCGGGGCCGCCCGCCGCGGCGCCGCCTCGGGGTGAGCCCGGCCATCCGTGACGGCGCTCTGACGTCGCGGGCTCTGATGGGGCCGCGATCCCCTGATGCCGGGCGCCGACCGACCGAAGACCTTGAGAAGACCGGAGAGACCCGCCATGCCCGCCTATCGCTCACGCACCACCACCCATGGCCGCAACATGGCCGGCGCGCGTGGCCTCTGGCGCGCCACCGGCATGAAGGACGGCGACTTCGGCAAGCCGATCATCGCCGTCGTCAACTCCTTCACCCAGTTCGTGCCGGGCCACGTCCATCTGAAGGATCTCGGCCAGCTGGTCGCCCGCGAGATCGAACAGGCCGGCGGGGTCGCCAAGGAGTTCAACACCATTGCCGTCGACGACGGCATCGCCATGGGCCACGACGGCATGCTCTATTCGCTGCCGTCCCGCGAACTCATCGCCGACTCGGTCGAATACATGGTCAACGCGCACTGCGCCGACGCCATGGTCTGCATCTCCAACTGCGACAAGATCACGCCCGGCATGCTGATGGCGGCGCTGCGGCTCAACATTCCCGTGGTCTTCGTCTCCGGCGGCCCGATGGAGGCCGGCAAGGTGATCCTGTCCACCGGCGAGAAGAAGGCGCTGGACCTCGTCGACGCCATGGTCGCGGCCGCCGACGACCGGGTGTCGGACGAGGACGTCCAGGTGATCGAGCGCTCGGCCTGCCCGACCTGCGGGTCGTGCTCCGGCATGTTCACGGCGAATTCGATGAACTGCCTCACCGAGGCGCTCGGCCTGTCGCTCCCCGGCAACGGCTCGACGCTCGCGACCCATGCCGACCGGCGCCGCCTCTTCGTCGAGGCGGGCCATCTCATCGTCGATCTCGCCCGCCGCTATTACGAACAGGACGACGAAAGCGTGCTGCCGCGTTCGATCGCGAGCTTTGCCGCCTTCGAGAACGCCATGACGCTCGACATCGCCATGGGCGGCTCGACCAACACGGTGCTGCATCTCCTTGCCGCCGCCCACGAGGGCGAGGTGGCCTTCACGATGAGCGACATCGACCGGCTTTCCCGGCGGGTTCCGGTGCTCTGCAAGGTCGCGCCGGCCGTCGGCAACGTCCATATGGAGGACGTCCACCGGGCCGGCGGCATCATGGCGATCCTCGGCGAACTCGACCGCGCCGGGCTGATCGACACCTCGGTCGGCTCGGTGCACGCGGAATCCCTCGCCGACGCCCTCGACCGCTGGGACGTGATCCGCACCTCGAGCACCACCGTCCACGACTTCTACCGTGCAGCGCCCGGCGGCGTGCCGACGCAGGTCGCCTTCAGTCAGGAGCGGCGCTGGGACGATCTCGACACCGACCGGGAGACCGGCGCGATCCGCGACGCGGAGCACGCCTTCTCCAGGGACGGCGGACTTGCCGTGCTCTACGGCAACCTCGCCGAGGAAGGCTGCATCGTGAAGACCGCCGGCGTCGACGCCTCGATCCTCACCTTCTCCGGCCCGGCGCGCATCTTCGAGAGCCAGGACGCCTCGGTGAAGGCGATCCTGTCGAACGAGGTCAAGCCCGGCGACATCGTGCTGATCCGCTACGAGGGGCCGCGCGGCGGCCCCGGCATGCAGGAGATGCTCTATCCGACGAGCTATCTGAAGTCGAAGGGCCTCGGCAAGGCCTGCGCGCTCGTCACCGACGGGCGCTTTTCCGGCGGCTCCTCGGGCCTTTCCATCGGCCACGTCTCGCCGGAAGCGGCCGAAGGCGGCACGATCGGCCTCGTGCGCGAGGGCGACAGGATCGAGATCGACATCCCGAACCGGAAGATCCACCTCTGCGTCGACGACGCCGAAATCGCCCGCCGCCGCGAGGCGCAGGCGGAGAAGGGCTGGAAGCCGGCCGAGCCGCGCAGGCGCAAGGTGACCCAGGCGCTCAAGGCCTATGCCGCGCTGACCACCAGCGCCGCGAGGGGCGCCGTGCGGCAGGTCGACTGACTTTTCGTCGCCGCATCCGATGCAGGAAGGGCCGTCCGGCGGAACCGGGCGGCCCTTCGTCGTTCAGGCGGTGCCGCCGCGCTTCCGCGACTGGCCGCGCTCCGAAACCTCAGCCGGAGGTGCCGGCGGGCTTTGCCGCCGAGGCGGCGTCGTTCGCCTGCTTGAGCTGTAGGGCGTCGCGGATCGTGTAGAAGAGATCCGTCTGGTCGGTGAGGCCGACGACGTTGGCAGCGCCCGGGCCGTAGGCCGCGATGCGCAGCTGCGCGCCGGTATGCTCCTGCGAGTCGCCCTCCGAATTGCCGTAGCTGACCGCCATCACCGCGCCGTCCTTGGTCGTCAGCGCCTCGGTGAGGCCGGGCGCCTTGTCGTCGACCGGGATGATCTGGCTGGAATGGGCGTGGTCTGCGGTGACGATCACCAGCGTGTTGCCATCCTTCCTGGCGAAGTCCAGCGCCTTCTGCACCGCCTCGTCGAGATCGACGGTCTCGCCGATCTGGGCGCAGGGATTGGCGGCATGGTCCTGCTTGTCGATCGAGGCGCCCTCGACCTGCAGGAAGAAGCCCTTGTCGTTGGTCTTCAGAAGGTCGATCGCCTTCTGCGTCATCGCGGCGAGCGTCGGCACGCTCTCGGCGCGCTCGGCGTTCGGCTGGCAGGTCACCGGCTCCTTGTCGACATTGCCGTGATAGGAGGCCTTCGGCCCGCTCCAGCGCACCGGCATGTTGCCCGGCGCGAAGAGACCGATGAGCGGCTTGTCCTGGTTTGCCGCATCGACCTTCTGGAGCGCCTCGGCGTCGCCGACGACGGTGAAGCCGCGGGCCTCGGCCTGCTGGCGCAGCGTCTTGTCCTTCCACTCGCCGGCCTTCGCCGTCTCCTCGAAGCTCTCGGCGCCGCCGCCGAGCAGGACGTCCGGCCGGGTCTGAAGCATCTGCTCGGTGATCGAGCCCTTGCCGCCGTTCTCCAGCGCGTTCGACGGGCACTTCTCGCTCGTCGCCTTCGGGCCGTAGCACTTGCGGCCGGTGACATGCGCGACGAGCACCGCCGGCGTCGCGTCCTGCAGCTCGGCGGTCGAGACGTCGCCGGTGGCAAGGCCCGCGGCCTTGGCGAGCTCGAGCAGCGTCGCGTGCGGCTCGCCCTTGATGTCGACGCCGATGGCGCCGTTATAGGTCTTGACGCCCGACGCCCAGCCGGTGCCGGACGCGGCGGAATCGGTGACGTAGTCCGGCTTGCCGGTCTTCTCGTCGAGCGAATAGTGGGTGTACTGCCCGGTCAGCGGCAGCGCGTCGATGCCCTTGAAGTAACCGCCGGCGCCCTCGGCGTAGTTGCGGGCGATGGTGATCTCCGAATCGCCCATGCCGTCGCCGATCAGGAGAATGACGTTTCTGGCCGGGCCGTCGATGATCGCCTTGCGCAGGTCGGCGGTGGCGTCGCCGCCCATCCGGCGCGCGCCGGCCGCCTGCGTCAGGTCGCCGGCCGCGCCGCGCACAAGCAGCGTCTCGGGCGTCTTCGCCTCCTGGGCCTGCGCCAGGCCGCCCAGCCCCGCCAGCATCGATGTCGTCAAAAGGGCCGCAAGGCCCGTCGCGGCGAACTTTTCCATGTCGAAACCCTCTGCGTTGTCGCATCCGCCCCGCTCACCGGCGTGGGCCAGGTCCTTCTCCACGGAATCGACAATGCTAATGTGACAGGACGACGAAGACGCCGGATATTTCGCCGGCAGGCTGCAGGCCGGCGGGGAGCGGCCGGCGGTTTGCGCGGTCGGGCACGATCGCGGACCGGTGCCGGGACCGCCGGGATCGCCGGGATCGCCGGGATCGCCGGACTATACCGATCCGTATAGCGCCGGCCATCTGATGGAAGGCGAGGCGGGCTAGGCGGGAGAGGCACGTCCCGAGCCTCGCCCATGACCAAGCTGCCGAAATCCGTCCGCAACGGCATCGTCGCCGTCCTCCTCCTCTGCGCCTTGCCGGCGGCCTATGCCGGCTGTCTGCAAATCGTCGGCAACGTCCACACCGTCGAGCCCGACCTCGTCTACCGCTCCGCCCAACTCGGTCCAGCCGCGCTGCAGAAGCTGATCGACGCGCACCACATCCGCTCGATCCTCAATCTCCGGGGCACCCATCGCGACGCCGCATGGTACCGCGACGAGACGCTCGTCGCCGCAGGGTCCGGGGTCGAGGAGATCGCCATCGGGATCTCGGCCGACGAGGAACCCTCGCCCGAGACCCTCGCCCGGATCGAGGCGGCCGTCCGCGACGCCCCGAAGCCGCTCCTCATCCACTGCAAGTCCGGCGCCGACCGCAGCGGCCTCGCCAGCGCCATCTACGAATATGCCGTCGCCGGTCGCCCGGCCGCGGTGGCGGACGGCCAGCTTTCGTTCTTCTACGGGCATTTTCCCTGGCTGATCAGCCGCACCGGGGCTATGGACGAGGCCTTCGTCGATTTCGTGCAGCGGCGCGAGGCATCGCGCGCCTTCGCCGCGGGAGACAGTCAGCCATGAAGGTGCTCGTCATCGAGGATGACCGCTCCACCGCCGACTACGTCGTCGGCGGGCTGAAGGAGGAGGGCCACGATCCCGACCACGCCGCATCGGGGCCGATCGGGCTCGAACTCGCCTGCACCCGCGAATACGACGCCCTCGTCGTCGACCGCATGCTGCCCGGGCTCGACGGGCTGTCGATCGTCCGGGCGCTGCGCTCCTCCGGCCGCGACGCGCCGGTGATCTTCCTCACCTCCGTCTCCGGCCTCGACGACCGGGTGGAAGGCCTCGAGGCCGGAGCCGACGACTATCTCGTCAAGCCCTTCGCCTTTTCCGAGCTGATGGCGCGGCTGAACGCCCTCGCCCGCCGCTCGCCGCTCAGGCGCGAGGAGACCGTGCTGCGGGTCGGCGAGCTCGAGATGAACCTGATCGCCCGCACGGTGAAGCGCGAAGGCCGCGAGATCGACCTGCAGCCCCGCGAGTTCCGGCTGCTCGAATACATGATGCGCAACCGCGGCCGGGTGCTGACCCGCACCATGCTGCTCGAGCGGGTATGGGACTTCCACTTCGATCCGAAGACCAACGTCGTCGAGACCCATGTCAGCCGGCTGCGCTCGAAGGTCGACCGGCCATTCGCCGGCGAGATGATCCGGACCATCCGCGGCTCGGGATACGTCCTGAATGTTCCGGCCTGACGAATTCCGGTCGATCTCCTTCCGCGTCGCGCTGATCTACACCGGCTTCTTCGTCGCCTCGGTGCTGGCGATTCTCGGCACCACCTACGTCGTCGCCTCGTCGGAACTCTCCGAGACCCTCAGGGCCGAGATCGGCGACGACGTCGCGCGGCTGCGCGCCGGCTTCGCCTCAGGCGGCGAAGCTGCGCTCAAGGACGATTTCGACGATCTCGGCGAAGCCGCCTCGGAGGACCGCTTCTTCCTGGTCCTTGACGCCGGCGGCCGGCGCATCGCCGGCAACGTGCCGAAGGAGCTGTGGCGGGCCGGCTGGCAGTCGGGAAGCGTCGCGCCGGATATCGTCGCCTCCTCGCCGTCGCTCGTCGCCGCCGCCGGGCACAATCACGACCACGAGATGCTGTTCCTCGCGCTCGGCGAACGCATCGGCCCCTATGACGTTTTGGTCGGCCGCAACTCCCACATCGTCGACGAGACCCAGGAGATCATCCTCTCGGCGATGCTGATCGGCGGCGTCGTCAGCTCGGTGCTGGCGCTGCTCGGCGGCTTTCTCGTCTCGCGCGGGCCGACCCGCCGCGTCGACGAGATCGCCCTCACCACCCGGCAGATCGTCGACGGCCGGCTCGATCTGCGCCTGCCGGTCTCCGGGCGCGGCGACGAGCTCGACCGTCTTGCCGCCGACATCAACGCCATGCTGGCGCGGATCGAGACGCTGCTCGCCAGCCTGAAGCAGGTCTCGACCGACATCGCCCACGATCTGAGGACGCCGCTTGCGCGGCTGCGCCAGCGGCTCGATTCGGTCCGGCGCCGGGCCCGCACGCCGGAGGAATACGAGGTGGCGATCGACGCGGCGATCGAGGAGAGCGACGCGGCGATCGAGACCTTCCACGCGCTTCTGAGGATCGCCCAGATCGAGGCCGGCACGCGGCGCTCGCGCTTTCGCCCCCTCGATCTTCGGGCCGTCGTGCGGCGCACCGCCGAGGTCTACGAGGAGGTGGCGGCGGATGCGGGCCACCGCCTCGACATCGCCGAGCTCGGCGCGGCGCATGTCGAGGGCGACGAGGAACTTCTGACCCAGCTTCTCGCCAATCTCATCGAAAACGCCATCAACCACGTCCCGCCGCCCGGCCGCATCGCGATCTCGCTGCATGCCTCTGACGGGGTCGCGCGGCTCGACGTCGCCGACGACGGGCCGGGCGTGCCGGATGGCGAGCGCGCGAAGATCTTCCAGCGCCTCTACCGGCTCGACCAGAGCCGCACGACTCCCGGCAGCGGCCTCGGGCTCGCCCTCGTCGCGGCGATCGCCGAACTGCATGGCGGAAGCGCCGAGGCCCTCGACGCGGCGCCGGGGCTGAGGGTGCGCGTCACCCTGCCGCTCGCCGCCGACCGCGGCTGACCCCGGCGACCGACCGGCCGCTTCGGGAGGCCCCGGCCGAAGGCTGAGCGCGGCAGCCCGAGGGCTCGAACCCGCCGTGATTAAGGGGTGGCCCCGGCGGCCACCCTTTGATGTATCAGGGCCGGACCGCACCCTGTCGAACCATGGAGATCGCCATGACCAGCCTGACGGGCGCCTGGCAATTCTGGGCGCTTCTTGCCGCGGTCTTCGCCGCGCTGACGGCGGTTCTCGCCAAGGTCGGCGTCGCCGAGATCCCCTCCGACCTCGCGACCTTCATCCGCACGCTCGTCGTCGCGGCGCTGCTCTTCCTCATCGTCAGCGCCACCGGACAGTGGCGTTCGCCGGCGTCGCTGCCATCGCGCGCGCTTGTCTTCCTGGCGCTGTCCGGCCTTGCCACCGGCGCCTCGTGGCTGTGCTATTTCCGGGCGCTGAAGCTCGGCGACGCGGCCCGCGTCGCCCCCGTCGACAAGCTGTCGGTGGTCCTCGTCGCGGTGTTCGGCGCCGTCTTCCTCGGCGAGCGGCTCGCACCCGCCAACTGGGCCGGCGTCGCGCTCATCGCCCTCGGCGCCTGGCTCGTCACGCTGGGCTGATCGCCCGGCAGGCGCGCCCCGTCTATAATCATCCGTATAGGCCCGGAATCGTCCGCGTCATCTCGTGCCGCCATGGTTCGGCCGGGCCAGCACGATGGCTCGCCAACGAAAGGCACGAACGATGAAGACCCGAACGATCACGACCCGCATCGCGACCGCAGCCGCCGGCGGAGTGCTTCTTTTTGCCGCCTGCGGCGCGAGCCTCGCCGCCGAAAAGGGCGAGGGCCAGGCCGACGGGGCGGAAGTCCGGAAGGCGCTCACCGCGACGATCCCGCTGTCGCAGGCCCTCGCCAAGGCCGAACAGGCGACCGGAGCCAAAGCGCTCGACGCCGCGATCTCCGACGAGGCCGGCGACAATGCCTGGGAGATCGAGCTCGCCAAGGCCGACGGCTCGCGCGAGACCGTGATGGTCGACGCCTCCACCGGCAACATCGCCCGCAACGCCTCGGACGAAGCGGAGGGCGAGACGGCCGCCAAGTCGCAGGACGGGGACGAGATGGAAGACGGCGACTGACGATCGCCGCCGCACCGATCCGAAATACTGGCGCCCCTGCCCTCCGCGGCAGGGGCGCCTTCGCGTCCGGAAGCGATCGAGACCGGCGGAAAGGGGGGCGGCGCGGGGCGGGCGGGCGTTCGCGCTCCGCCGGAGATTGCGCCGATTACCGAAGCGTATAGTTGCGGAAATCCGCCGGCATCGGCGGCACGGCATGAAGGGCCGGAACCATTCACCCCACCCTTCAGGAGCCCGCCATGCCGGCAACGCCACGACCCTCGCACTGGAGCAGCCTCAACGTCTTCCTGCACTGGACGATCGTCGTCCTCCTCGTCTGCCAGTGGATCGAGGGCGAGTTCATGAGCGACTTCTGGGACGCGACGCTCGAGGGCCGGGGGGTCGACCAGACGACGACGGTCCTCGGCTACGGCCACATCGTCATCGGCACCCTCGTTCTCGTCGCGGCGGCCCTCAGGCTGGTCGACCGCTTCGTCTCCGGCCGTCCGCCGCACGATGCCGCGGATCCGACCTGGGCGCTTGGCTTGGCGAAGGTCACGCATTTCCTCCTCTATGCGGTCCTCCTGGCGATGCCGCTCCTCGGCCTCGCCGCCTGGTTCACCGGCAACGACGCCCTCGCCGGCTATCACGCCTTCCTGTGGAACCCGCTGCTCGCGCTCGTCGGGCTGCACGTCCTCGGCGCCCTCGCCCAGCATTTCTGGTTCCGCTCGCCGGCCCTCAAGCGGATGATCCCCGGCCTGCGCCACGGCTGAGAAGCACCGGGACCGGGCCGACGTCCTTGACCGTCCGGTCCCGTGAAGGCGGCGTCGCTCCGCGCACGCCGCCTTCCGCTCGTCCCGCCACGGCCGGCTCGGCCGGTCCGGCAGCCGGCGGCTTCCACGCATTGCGGCGCCCGTCGGCATTTCCATTCGCCACGACGCTCTTATAGTCACCCGATGATTCGACCGGCCGAAGGCCGGCGACCCTGGTGACGGAGTATGGTGATGGGCGAAGCCGCGGGACCGACGGCCCTCGTGATCATGGGGCCATCCGGTGTCGGCAAGTCGACGACGGCCGAACTGATCGCAGCACGGCTCGGCTGGCCCTTCGCCGAGGCCGACGAATTCCACCCCCGGGCCAACATCGACAAGATGACCAGCGGCATCGCCCTCGACGACGCCGACCGCGCCCCCTGGCTCGCCGCCATCCGCGACTGGATCAGCCGCGAGGCGGCGCGCGGCGTCTCGACGGTGCTCACCTGTTCGGCCCTGAAGCACAGCTACCGCGACCTCTTGCGCGAGGCGGACGCCAGGGTCTGCTTCGTCGCGCTCGAGGCCGACGTCGAGCTCGTCGCGGCTCGCATGTCCCACCGCAAGGGCCATTTCATGCCGCCCTCGCTGCTCGCCTCGCAATTTGCCGACCTGCAGCCGCTCACCGCCGACGAGGACGGAATCACCGTCTCCGTCGCGGTGCCGCCCGAGGAGGTCGTCCACGAGATCCTGACGAAGCTCGGGCTCGAACCGTCGATCGCCTGACGCTCCGGGCCGCCCGCCGGCCACCCTGGACGCCGACGCCTTCGATCGCATCATCCAACCAGACGGAGCCAGCCGCGTGCCGGAGGGATTTCACCAGACGCTCGGAGCCGGAACGCTCCTCGCCATCGCCGCCGGGGCCATCGCGCTCCTCCTCGTCCTCATCATCCAGTTCCGGATCCACGCCTTCATCGCGCTGGTGATGGTCAGCCTGGTCACCGCCTTCGCCGCGGGCCTGCCGTCCAGCGCCGTGCTCGACGTCCTGACCAAGGGTTTCGGCTCGACGCTCGCCTCGGTGGCGCTGCTCGTCGGCTTCGGGGCGATGCTGGGCCGGCTGGTCGAAGTTTCGGGTGGCGCGCAGACGCTTTCCGACGCGCTGATCGCCCGCTTCGGCGAAAAGCGCGCGCCCCTCGCCCTCGGCGTCGCCTCGCTGATCTTCGGCTTCCCGATCTTCTTCGATGCCGGCCTCGTCGTCATGCTGCCGATCGTCTTCTCCGTCGCCCGGCGCCTCGGCGGCGGGGTGCTGCGCTACGGCCTGCCGGTCGCGGCCGCCTTTTCCTGCATGCACGCCTTCGTGCCGCCGCATCCCGGCCCCGTCGCAAGCGCCGAACTGCTCGGCGCCGACATCGGCATCCTGACCATCGTCGGGCTGATCGTCGCGATCCCGACCTGGTTCGTCGCCGGCTATCTCTACGGGGTCTTCGCCGGCAGCCGCTTCGTCCTGAAGGTGCCGGACTTCCTCTCCGGCGGCGAGCGCGAGGAGGACATGGCCGATCCGCCGCGGCCCGCGACGGTGATCCTCCTCCTGTTGCTGCCTTTGGCGATCATCTTCGTCAACACCGGGCTCGACGCGGCCCGCGCGGCGGGATGGGTCGACGGGAATGCCGGCTGGTTCGGCTTCCTGCGGGCCGTCTGCGCGACGCCGATCGCCCTCCTCGTCGCCGTCCTCGTCGCGAGCTGGGTCCTCGGCATCCGCCGCGGCCTCGACAAGCTGCGGGTCGAGACGCTGCTCGATTCGGCCCTCGCCCCGGTCTGCGCCATCATCCTCATCACCGGCGCCGGCGGCATGTTCGGCGGCGTCCTGAAGGCGACCGGGATCGGCGACGCGCTGGCCGAGACGCTGACGGGGATCGGCCTGCCGCTGATCGTTTCCGGCTTCGTCATCGCGCTGGCGCTGCGAATCGCACAAGGCTCCGCCACCGTCGCGCTGATCACCGCCGCGGGGCTGATCCAGCCGGCGATCCAGAGCGAGGGAATCAGCGGCTTTCCGCTGGCGGCGATCGTCGTCGCGCTGGCGTCCGGCTCGCTGGCGCTCAGCCATGTCAACGATTCCGGCTTCTGGCTGGTCGGGCGCTTCATGGACATGGACGTCAAGACGACGCTGAAGACCTGGACGGTGATGGAGACGCTGATCGGCTTCGTCGGCTTCGCCATCGCCTGCCTGCTCTACGTCGCCTTCGGCGGCTGAACGCGCCCGCTGCGGCGGCTTCCCCGAGGTCGCCCTCGGCCGCGCGCTCCGCCTGCACCGGATACCGCTTGCGCGGCGGCCCTCGAACCGGCACACCGGCGGCAGGCGAGCCGGAAGGCCGCAAAGCAACGGGATCAGACGGCGGCAGTTGATGGCGACGGGCGATGACGACGGGCGATGACCAGAGCGGCAGCGGCGAGACGGGCCGCCGCACGAGCGCCGACCCCCAGGGCGCCAGTCCCCACGGCGCCGGTCCCCAGGGCGCCGGCGACACGGCGGCCTGGGACGCGCGGCGCGGCGAGCTCGACCGCCGGCTCGCCGCCCACCAGGCGCGGCGCGCCGCCGAGGAAGGCACCAGGCACCGCTCGGCCAATGCGCAGGGCATGGCCGAGGGGCTGAAGCTTGCGAGCGAATTCGTCGCGGGCATCGTCGTCGGCGCGGCGATCGGCTACGGCATCGACAGGCTGGCCGGCACGATGCCGCTGTTTCTGGTCTTCTTCCTGATGATCGGCTTTGCCGCGGGCGTGCGGAACGTCCTGAGATCCGTCGCCCCGAAGCCGGCACCTTCCGCAGATGCGCCGCCGCCCCGACCCCGCGAAGATCGGGAAAGCTGAACGAAACGGAGCGATTGCGTCTTCGGGGGTGTTGCTTCGAGCCCGCGGGAACGCTATGGGCAATCCGTCTCTCTTTGGGCGTCTTTATTCGACGAAGGACCAGGCCGTTTGGAACACGACCCGACAGATCCGATACACCAGTTCCAGATCAACCGTATCGTGCCGATCCGCATCGGTGACTGGGACTTCTCCTTTACGAATTCCGCCCTCTTCATGGTGCTGACGGTCGCCATCACCGCCGCCTTTCTCTACTACACGACAAGGGGCCGGGGGCTCGTTCCCTCGCGCGGCCAGTCGGTCACCGAGCTGACCTACGAGTTCACCGCCAACATGCTGCGCGATGCGGCGGGCCCGGCGGGAATGCGGTTCTTCCCCTTCGTGTTCTCGATCTTCATGTTCGTGCTCGTCGCGAACCTGCTCGGCATGTTCCCGTATTTCTTCACGGTGACCAGCCACCTGATCGTCACCTTCGCCCTGGCCATGCTGGTGATCGGCGTCGTCATCGTCTACGGGCTGATGAAGCACGGCCTGCACTGGTTCAAGCTGTTCGTGCCGCCGGACGTTCCGGCCATGCTGTTGCCGCTCGTCGTCCTGATCGAGATCGTCTCCTTCATTTCCCGGCCGGTGTCGCTCTCGGTTCGTCTCTTCGCCAACATGCTGGCGGGGCACATCACGCTGAAGGTCTTCGCGGGTTTCGTCTTCTCGCTCGGTACGCTTGGCGCGCTCGGGATCCTCGGCGCCATCCTGCCGCTCCTGATGGTCGTCGCCCTGACGGCGCTGGAATTCCTGGTGGCGGCGCTGCAGGCCTACGTCTTCGCCGTGCTGACCTGCATGTATCTCAACGACGCCATCCATCCGGGCCACTGATCCCCGGTCTTCGGGGACGGGGTCCGGAACACCCTCCGCAGGGCGCGCCAGCGCCCGTCAACCGCCGCTCATCAAACCCATTCAAAGGAGTATCGACATGGAAGCGGATGCAGCAAAGTTCATCGGTGCCGGTATCGCCTGCCTCGGCATGGGCGGCGCCGGAATCGGCCTCGGCACGATCTTCGGCCAGTATCTGGCCGGCGCGCTGCGCAACCCCTCGGCCGCCGACGGCCAGTTCGGCCGCCTGATCTTCGGCTTCGCCGTGACGGAAGCGCTCGGCATCTTCTCGCTGCTCATCGCGCTGCTTCTGCTCTTCGCGGTCTGAGACTTTCCGCAGAAGCCGAAGCGACCATTGAAGACCGGCGGCCCCGAGGGCTGCCGGTCGTTCCTGCCGGAGACCCGCGATGTTCGTCACCGAAGCCTTTGCCCAGGACGGGGAAACGACGGCTCACCAGCCCGCCGACGCCGCCGCCTCGGCCCATGGTGAGACGATCCACGCCGATCGTGCCCACGAGCCCGGCTTTCCCCCCTTCAATCCCGAATTCTACCCCTCGCAGCTGTTGTGGCTGGCGATCACCTTCGGCGTCTTCTACTGGCTGCTGAAGACGGTGATCATGCCGCGCATCGGCGGCATCCTCGAAAACCGGCGGGACCGGATCGCCCTCGATCTCGAGGCGGCCGAGCGCATGCGCTCCGACGCCGACGAGGCCAAGGCCGCCTACGAGCAGGAGCTCGCCGAGGCCCGCAGCCGCGCCCATTCCATCGCCCACGAGGCGAAGGAATCGGCCCGGGAGGACGCCGAGGCGGAGCGCAAGCGCCTCGACGGCGAGCTCGACGAGAAGCTCGACGCCGCGCAGGCGCGCATCGCCGAGGTGAAGCGCTCGGCGCTTTCCGAGGTCGACGGCATCGCCCGCGACGTCACCGACACCATCCTGCGCGAGGTCGCGAGCATCGAGGCCAGCCAGGACGAGATCGCCGGCGCCGTCGCCGAAGCCGGCCGCTGAGGGAGGAACGACGATGGACAATACGTTCTGGGCCCTGATCGGCCTGATCCTCTTCTTCGTCGTGGTCTTCTACGTGAAGGCCCCGACGATGATGACCAAGAACCTCGATGACCGGGCGGCCCGCATCCGCAAGGAGATCGAGGAGGCGCGCGAACTGAAGGAGGAGGCCAAGCAGCAGCTGGCCGAATTCCAGCGCCGCCGGCGCGAGGCCGAGCAGGAGGCGAAGGACATCGTCGCCGCCGCCAAGCGCGAGGCCGAAGCGATGCTGAAGGACGCCAAGCGCCGCAACGAGGAATATGTCGAGCGGCGCACCGCGATGGCCGAGGCGAAGATCGCCCAGGCCGAAAAGGACGCCGTCGCCGAAGTTCGAACATCGGCGGTGAACCTCGCCGTCGAGGCCTCCGCCAAGATCATCGCCGACCGCAATGCCGGCGGCCGGAACGGCATCTTCGTCGACAATTCGATCGCCGAGGTCCGCAAGCGGCTCAACTGACCGCCGCGGCAAGATCGCCGAACCGAGACGAGCCGGGCCCGCGAGGTCCGGCTTTTTTCGTCGGGCGATTTCGCTGAAGCATGATCCCGAACGGTGGGAACCGGTTTTCGGAAGAGATCATGCGGAGACAGGAAGATGGAGCGGGAGGATGAGCGACGCTCGTTTCATCCCGCGCCAACGGGCCTCGGGGCCGGTTTTGGGGGCGTCTTCCCTCCTTCTTCACGGAGCGGCAGACGGCCGGCCATCGTCGCGCGGTGCGCGCCCTGCCGCGACCGAGCGCCTGGGTTTTTGCCGATTGCCGCGGTGCGCCGGACGGTGCCTCTGGATCGGGGCGTCCCGCGTGCCAGTTCTCCGCTGGCCCGCGCCCCGTTTGCGCTCACGCCGGAAGGAGCCGACCCAGGATGAACCCCGAGCCATCGACAAGCCGCCTCGCCGACGCCCTCTTCGTTCCGGTGCTCACCCATTACGCGCCCGGCGCGGCGGGCACCGTCGATCTCGCGCGGATGCTCGCCCATATCCGCCACATCCGGCCGCAGGTGCGGCAGGTGATGCTCGCCGGCTCGACCGGCGACGGCTGGGAGCTCGACGACGCGGCCTTCGACGCGCTCATCGACCTCGCGGCCTCGCCCGAAATCGCGGCGCTGGATCTCTCGCTGCTCTTCGGCGCGCTGCGGCCGACCACCGACGCGGTGATCGCAAGGCTCGAACGGCTGGAGCAGCGGCTCGGGCAGGATCCGGCGCTGGCGCGGCGCGTCGCCGGCGCCGTGGTCTGCCCGCCGGTCGACAGGGAGGCGAGCCAGGCGGCGATCCTCTCCCATTACGACGCGGTATTCGCGGCCTGCCGCCTGCCGATCGCCGTCTACCAGCTGCCCCAGGTCACGCTCTGCCGCATCGAGCCGGAGACGATGGCGCGTCTTTCGCAGTCGCCGCGGGTGCCGCTGTTCAAGGATTCCTCCGGCGAGGACTTGGTGGCAAAGAGTGGGCTCGGCTTCGCCGAGGTGGCCCTCGTGCGCGGCGCCGAGGGCGGCTATGTCGAGGCGCTGAAGCCGGCGGGGCCCTATGACGGCTGGCTGCTTTCGACCGGCAACGCGCTCGCCGACCCGCTGCGCCGGCTGCTCGCCCTCAAGGCCGAAGGGCGCGGGGAGGAAGCCGACGCGCTCTCCGCGGACCTCTCGCAGGCCGTCGCCGCGATCTTCGCCGCGGCGAAGGACGAGGGCGGCGCGAACGCCTTTTCCAACGCCAACCGGGCGATGGACCACATCGCCGCCCATGGCCGCCACTGGCCCGAGGCGCCGCTGCCGCTGAAGGTCGATGGCACAGCCCTGTCGGAACGGCTGGTGCGAGCCGCCGCCGACCTCGCCGGGGCGTTCCTGCCGGTCGGGGGTGCCGGATATCAGACGATTGGCGAGGGATAGCGACGTGAGAGGCTGTCAGTCTGCTGGTCGAAACTCGTCCCAGATGTGAAAGACGCCGTCAGTGACAACCCCGACCAACAACCAAGCCACTCGCTGCTCCCCGAAACCCTGGGAGACCATAATACTCGTGGACGGTCCGTGGAGGACGAGCTCCGAAAAAACCACCACGAAAAAGGTGTAAGTCGAGCATGAGAGAATAAATACGCTACCCAATCGCCTACGAAGAAGCTGGCCTGAGCTGTTCCGATGATATCCTTTAATTCTGAAAAGCAGAAGTGAAAATACTCCAATAGCCAACGACGAAATGGGGTTAGCAAACCAAATCCATGGCGCATTCATCGTGAGATCTACAGACGCCCAACAAGCCGGCTGATACCCGCCCCGATCAATCCACCCAAAATGGCGGGAAGAAATCCGCCTAAGGCGGGGAACAGATATGCCAAGGTCGACGTGACATATGCTCCGGCGACGAACCAGAGTATCAAACTGAATGACAATTCGACCGTCAGTTCGGCAGAGCTTGGCACTACTAACCTCAACGTTCGGATAGCGTGGTCCATCGTTTAGACTCCTTATCTCCGCCATTCGTCAAAAAGTGGTTTCAGCCCTGCCGCAAAATCTCGCACTACAACAACTGGAATTAGAAACCTTGAGACGTAGCGATCTAGCAATGACACGCTGCCGCTTCCACCCAAAATCGCCGACCGAGCCATGGCGAGAGAGAAAATCTATTCGATTCTATTTGAAATACAGACACTTATGTAAAACGGGCAGTTGCTCGAATTTTCATTTGCTGGCTATCTGAATGCTCAGAACGGCTTCACCACGACGAGCACGATGATGCCGATCAAAAGCACCGCCGGCACCTCGTTCAGCACCCGCCAGTAGCGGGCGGACTTCTCGTTCCGGTCCTCGGCGAAGCGCCGCGTCGCGGCAGTCAGCATGCCGTGGATTCCAGACATGATCAGGACGAGCAGGATCTTCACGTGCAGCCAGGCATCGCCGGAGGTCAGCCAGCCGCCGGAAAAGGCCAGCCAGACGCCGGCGACCCAGGTGCCGATCATCGCGGGATTGATGATCCCCTTGAGCAGCCGGCGCTCCATCACCTTGAAGGTCTCCGACTGGACCGAGCCGGTCTCGGCGCCGGCGTGATAGACGAAGAGCCGCGGCAGATAGAGCATGCCGGCCATCCAGGCGATCACGGCAAAGACATGGACCGACTTCACCCAGAGATAGGCCGAATCGGGCAGGAGCAGGAACATCAGCGCCGCCAGGACGACGGTGACGGCAAGGGCGACGAGGGCGTTCTTCATCGGGGCGGGAGGTCCTCGGTCGAATGCGCGGCGGGAGCGCCCGGCAGAATGGTGCGCGGGGATTCACGGTCCCGCCCCCTCCCCTCCAGGCGGCCGCCCTTGGTGCCCCGCGGCGCGATCCGAAGTCAATCGGAGACAGAAAGGAGAGTCTCCGGGACGGTCCGGCCGGCGGCCGGCGACGGCGATGTCGCCCGCCTTCATCCGCCGCGCACGGCACGGGTGCTCACATCCGGTATCCCGGTTTCTTGTAGAGCGCCGAAGCCTTGGCCTCGATGTCGGGCTGATAGACCTTCTCGCGCCAGTCGTCGGCGCTGACCTCCTCGAAGCCGACGGAGACGGAGTCGGGGCCGTAATTCAGGATTCCCATCACATCCCGGGTGATGGCTTCGGCGAGTTCGCTCTTCTGCTGCTCGGTCTTGCCGGGCCAGAGTTTCACGATGACATGCGGCATGAGACGCCTCCTTCGGTGTTTCGTCTTTCACTCACCAGGGCTGGCTGGCCGGCCCGACGGTGAATTCGCTCACTGTCGTATCCGCCGGCAGGTCGAGCGCATAGGCGACGACGTCGGCGATGCGGTCCGGCGAAATTCCGAATTTCTCGTAAAGGCCGTGCATCGCCTCCGAGGCCCGGCTGTCGGTGATCGTATCGAGCAGCTCCGTCCTGATCGCCGCCGGATAGATCGTCGCGGTGCGGATGTTCGTGCCCTCCATGGCCGATTCCATCCGCAGGACTTCCATGAATTCCCGCACGAACCACTTGGTGCCGCCGTACACCGCGCTGTTCGGATAGGCCTTCAGGCCCGCGACCGACGAGGTCGCGACGATATGGCCGGACTTTTGTTTGAGGAAGGTCGGCATCGCCGCGGCGACGCCGTTGAGGACGCCCTTGATGTTGACGTCCACCATCTTGTTCCACTCGTCGGTCCTGAGCGCCGAGACCGGCGAGCTCGGCATCAGCCCGGCATTCAGGAAGATCGCATCGACGCCGCCGAACCTGTCCTTGGCGAGTGTCACGATGGCCTCGTTGTCGGACGGCTCTGTCACGTCGAGCGCGCGATACGACACCGCGCCGCCCGCCTTGCCGATTTCCTCGGCGAGGGCTTCGAGCCTGTCTTCGCGCCGGGCGCCGAGAACCACCTTGGCGCCCTTGCCGGCGAGGAGCCTGGCGGTCGCCTCGCCGATGCCGGACGACGCGCCGGTGATGATGACGACCTTGTCCTTGATCATGACGATCTTCCTTTTCTTGGCGAGAGCCGGATGCGATGGGCTTCGCCCGGCATCCTGCTCTCTCTTCTCAAGTCTTCCCGGGTGCGCATGACCTGTCCGAAAGCCGGCTCCCGCGTTTCGGGATCATGCCCCGCCGGGCCGTCACGCGCCGTATTGGTCGTCCGTGACCTTCTCCATCCAGTCGACAGGCGAGCCGTTCAGCTTTTCCTGGATGGCGATATGCGTCATCGCCGTGGTCGGCGCGGCGCCGTGCCAGTGCTTTTCGCCCGGCTCGAAGTAAATGACGTCGCCGGGGCGGATCTCCTCGATCGGCCCGCCTTCGCGCTGGACCCGGCCAAGCCCGAAGGTGACGATCAGCGTCTGGCCGAGCGGATGGGTGTGCCAGGCGGTCCGCGCGCCCGGCTCGAAGGTCACGCTGGCGCCGGCAACGCGCGCCGGCTCCGGCGGGCTCATCAGGGGATCGATGCGCACCGTCCCGGTGAAGTATTCGTCGGGGCCTTTGCCGGAGGGCTGCGAACCGCTGCGTTTGATATCCATGGGACAATTCCTTCTTTGCTTCGGCGCCCCGAGACGGCGGGCGCCGGCTTCGTCCGATGAGGTAGTCGTTTCCCGCCGCGGCGATTAGCCCATATGATCCGATTGAACCCATTAGAAGACCTAATGAATGCCGCATGAGAACCTGAACGACTTGGCCGCCTTCCTCGCCGTCGCCCGCGCCCGCAGTTTCACCAGGGCGGCCGCCAAGCTCGGCGTCACGCAATCGGCGCTCAGCCAGACGATCCGCAATCTGGAAGCGCGGCTCGGTCTGCGCCTGCTCACCCGCACGACCCGCAGCGTCGCACCGACGGAAGCCGGCGAGCGGCTCGCATCGACGCTCGGAACCCGGCTGGACGAGATCGAGGCGGAACTCTCCGCCTTGAGCGAATTGCGGGAGAAGCCGGCCGGCACCATCCGCATCACCGCCGACGAGCATGCCGCCAATCGCGTCCTCTGGCCGGCGCTGGCGCGCTTCCTGCCGGGCTATCCCGACATCAGGGTCGAGATCGTGATCGATTTCGGCCTCGCCGACATCGTTGCCGAGCGCTACGACGCCGGGGTGCGCAATGTCGAGATCGTGGCAAAGGACATGATCGCGGTGCCGATCGCACCGCCGATGCGCATGGCCGTGGTCGGCAGCCCCGGTTATTTCACCGGGCGAAATCCGCCGCTGACGCCGCAGGATCTGACCGCCCATTCCTGCGCCAATCTCCGCCTGCCGACCCATGGCGGGCTCTATGCCTGGGAGTTCGAGAAGGACAGCCGCGAGTTGCGCGTGCGTGTCGACGGCCAGGTGGTTTTCAATAGCGTGTTTCTTCTGGTGCAGGCGGCGCTGGACGGGCTCTCCCTCGCCTATGTGCCGGAGACCGAAGTCCTGCCGCACGTCGAAAGCGGCCGCCTCGTCCGTGTGCTGGAGGACTGGTGCGAGCCGTTTTCCGGCTATCACCTTTACTATCCGAGCCGCCGTCAGCAGTCGCCGGCCTTTGCCCTCCTCGTCGAAGCCCTTCGCCATCGCGGCTGAAGGTTCGGTCTCGTCACGTCCGGCGGAACGACGCCTCGCCCCCGCGCGGGCAAAGCCATCCATGCCCCTGATCGACGGCGGCCTCAGTCCGGCGTCATCGCCATCAGCGCCTTGGTGCCGTCGAAGACCTCGACCAGCTTCAGGAAGCGGTTGCCTTCGAAGGTCCACCAGTGGCCGAGCCAGGTGCGGGCGATCTTGCCGGTAGCCTTGGCGCGAACCTTCACGATCAGGAACGCTGCGACCTCGTCGCCCTGTTCGATCAAGGTCTGCGGATCGAAGGCGAGGATCTCCCAGTCCCGCTCCAACGCGTCGAAATAGGCGCCGAGCTCCTCGCGTCCCCGATAGACGTCTGCGATCGCCAGGGGGTGTTCGCCCTTCTCTGTCTGGAGCGAATGGAGAACCACGTCGTCGGCGGCAAAATCCAGCCAGACGTTCCGATCGGCGCCGGAGCACTCCACCCAGCATCGATAGGCATGCCTCAGAATCGCCACGCGTTCGCTGTCGGCCATGATTTCCTCCCCGGATCGCTTTCGCTCAGAATACAACCGGCAAGGCTCCTGCGCCATCCTGTCGTCGCCGCTGCCCTCTCTCAGCGGTCGACCACCGCGGCGGTGCTGGACGGAAGCGACCCTCTCAACCCGCGAAAAGGGGCCATCAGGAGATTTCGCCATCGTCGCACGCACAGGCGGATTTCGTCGCCTCGTCGGCCACGCCACCTGGCCGGTCAAAACGGGGCGCGGGCCAGGATCCTTTTGCGACGGAATCCTCGAAGCCAGCGGATCGTGTCGACCTCAGCGACAGCGCCGTGTCCTGTGAACAAGGCTCAGACTATCCCGCCTCAGACGCGCTCCAGGCAGGTGGCGATGCCCTGGCCGCCGCCGATGCAAAGGGTTGCAAGGCCCCGTCTGGCGTCGCGCCTGATCATCTCGTGCAGCAGCGTGACGACGATGCGGGCGCCGGAGGCGGCGAGCGGGTGGCCGAGGGCGATCGCGCCTCCGTTGACGTTCACCCGGTCGGTGTCCCAGCCCATCTCGCGGTTGACGGCGATCGCCTGGACCGCGAAGGCCTCGTTGACCTCGACGAGATCGAGATCCCCCGGCCTCCATCCGGCCTTTTCGAGCGCACGCCGCGAGGCCGCGACGGGACCGAGCCCCATCAGCATCGGCTCGACGCCGGCCGAGGCCGCTGCGGCGATCCGCGCGAGAGGCTCAAGTCCGAGCCGCTCGGCCGTCGCCTCGCTCATGATGACCAGCGCCGCCGCGCCGTCGTTCAGTCCCGAGGCGTTTCCGGCGGTCACCGTCCCCCCCTCCGCGAAGGCGGGCTTGAGCGACCTCAGGCTTTCCACGGTCGATGCCGGATTCGGGTGTTCGTCCCGCAGGACACGCGTCGTCCCGCGTTTTCCCGCAACGTCGATCGGCACGATCTCGGCGTCGAAGCGGCCGGCCTCCATGGCCCTCGCGGTCTTTTGCTGGGACTGCTCGGCGAAGGCGTCCTGGGCGTCGCGGGTGATCTGGTAGCGTTGCGAAAACTCTTCGGCGGTCACACCCATATGAACGTCGTGGAAGGCATCCATCAGGCCGTCGACGACCATCGAATCCTTCAGCGCCGTGTCGCCCATCTTCGAGCCCCGGCGCGATCGGTAGAGCAAGTGCGGCGCCTGGCTCATGGAATCCTGGCCGCCGACCACGACGATCTCGGCTTCTTCCGATCGGATCGCCTGCAGGCCGAAATGGATGGATTTCTGTCCCGCGCCGCAGACCATGTTGACGGTCGTGGCCGGCACCTTGACCGGCAGCCCGGCCTTCAGCGCGGTCTGGCGGGCGGGATTCTGCCCGGCCCCGCCGGTCAGGACCTGGCCGAGGATCACCTCCGAGACGCGTTCGGGCTCGATCCTCGTCGCCGCGAGAAGGTCGGAGACGACCGCCGCGCCGAGCTCTGCGGCCGACAAGTCCGCGAACGCGCCCTCGAGTTTGCCGATGGCGCTGCGCCGCGCGGCGACGATGACGATGGGGACGTTCATGCCGGCTCCTCCTGCCCTGCGTGCCGAGACGGTCGGTCGGCCGTCGGGGGCCCTCGATCCTTGCCGGATGCCCTGTCCGGGCCTGCGGGCCGAAGGCGATCACCGCCGGGTGGCACATGGTCGATCCGATCGAACACGCAAGGCGGCTTTGTACCGACCGGTCCAGAACTCTATGCCCCGCAGATGCGACGAAGACAACCGAATTCAAGACGCGCCGAGGTCGCCGGCCGCAAAACCCCCTCCCCCGCATCCCTGCTGCCGGCGATGCTTGTCCGCCCGCCAGCGTCGCTCCGACCCGCGCCGGACCGTGCCGAGAGCTTTGCCGAACGATCCGTACGTCCTACAGAGTGAGGTGTCGAAACGGTGAAGGGCTCGCGGAAAGCTTCGATGTCACAAAATGCAAGACGCTCCAGGGGGCGGCCCAAAAACGAGGATGCTTTCGCGACCGGCTTTCTGGAACGCGTCGCGAGCAACGGCGGCATCGACAAGGCGAGTGCCGTCCCGCTCTGGGTTCAGATCAAGAACGCCATCGCCCGCGAGATCGACAGCCAGGGGCTCGGGGCGCATGCGCGCCTGCCGTCGGAATATACGATCGGCCAGGCGCTCGACGTGTCGCGACCGGTGGTCAGTGCGGCGATCACGCGGCTCGCCGCGGAGGGGATCCTGGAAAAGGTCCCGCGGCGCGGGATCTTCGTCGCGCCGCCGCGCACCGAGACGAACTTTCTGACCTCCAACGTCTCGGTTCACTCGGATCTCGAGGCGCGGGGCCACACCGTCACGGCGCAGGCCTTCGAGTTCCGCCGATGTCCTCCGGACGCCGACGAGGCGCGCGTCTTCTCCCTGCCGCCCGACGGCAGCGTCGTCAGGGTCGGGCGGGTCTATCGCTCCGACGGCCGGCCGATCACCCACACGCTGATTTCCCTGCCGGGCCACAAGGTGCCCGAGATGGAGACGCTCGACATCGAGGGGCTGTCGATCTTCCAGGTTCTGAAGGATCACTACGGTCTGGTGTCCCAGCGCGCCGAGCGCTGGTTCACCGCCGAGGCCGCACCGCCGGAGGTCGCCAAGCGCCTGGAGATTTCCGAAAACCAGCCGCTGATCGCCATCGAGTCGATCGCCTACGACCCGAACGACGCGCCGCTCGAATACTACCGGGCCTTCTACAATTCCGCGGTCGCAAGGATCAAAGTCTCGACGGGCACCTTCGCGAACTGACCGCTCCGCAGCGACGATACGGTGATGTCTCCGCAGCCTGCGGGCGGATGATTCTTTTTTGGTAATAACCAGATTGACAGACCCGGCTTCCTTCCCTCATTGTACCAAGCAGTCCACAAACGGGCGCAGTGGGAGGAGAAGCGGAGCTTCTCGCAACGTTTCAAGGGCGTGCAGCGCGGTCGACGCCACATGGCGGCGTCCGCGGGGAGGACGATTTGGATTATCCGTCGCTTTTCGATCTGAAGGGCAAGGTCGTCGCCATCACCGGCGGTGCCAGCGGCATCGGCCTTGAGTGCGCCCGGGCGTTCGGCTCCTGCGGCGCCGTGCTGGAACTGCTGGATCTCGGCGAGGCGGCCCTCGACAAGGCCAGGGCCGAATTGTCCGGAGCCGGAGTCCGGGTGGGTGTCACGCGCCTCGACGTCACCGATCCCGCCGCCGTGACGGCCTCCGCCGACGCCGTCGTCGAGCGCCATGGCAAGGTCGACGTCCTCCTGAACTCGGCGGGGATCGCCCGGCTGCATGGCGCGCTCGACGTCGCCGACGCGGAATGGCGCCAGGTGATGGACGTCAACCTGAACGGCACCTTCTGGTGCTGCCGGGCATTCGGCAGGCACATGGTCGCGGCCGGCAGGGGAGCGATCGTCAACATGGGCTCGATGTCCGGCACGATCGTCAACAAGCCCCAGTTCGCCGCGAGCTACATGGCCTCGAAGGGTGCCGTCCACCAGCTCACCAAGGCACTCGCGGTGGAATGGGCGAAGACCGGCGTCAGGGTCAACGCGCTCGCACCCGGCTACATCGGCACCGAGATGACGCTCGAAATGCGGTCGCGCCCGGAGCTCTTCGACACATGGCTCGAAATGACGCCCATGGGTCGCTGCGGCACCCCCGCGGAAGTCGCCGCCCTCGTCCTCTTCCTCGCCAGTGACGGCGCCGCCTACGTCACCGGCTCCATCGTCGCCGTCGACGGCGGCTATACCTGTCTGTGAGCGCGCCGATGGAACTCGATCTGACCTCGAACGCGGCGCTGCAGGTTCGCGAGGCGATCATTGCCGCATGCCGCCGGATGAACGCCAGCGGCCTCAATCAGGGCACCTCCGGAAACATCTCGGTCCGCCAGGGCGACGGCATCCTGATCACGCCTACCTCGCTCGACTACGACCTGATGCGCCCGGACGACCTCGTGTGGATCGGCTTCGACGGAACGCGCCACGGCCATCGTCGCCCCTCCTCGGAATGGCAGTTCCATTTCGACATCCTGAAGGCGCGCCCTGATCTGAATGCCGTCGTCCATGCGCATCCGACCGCCTGCACGACCCTGTCGATCATGGAAAAGCCGATCCCGCCGATCCACTACATGGTGGCCGTGTGCGGCGGCCACGACATCCGCTGCGCCCCCTACGCCACCTTCGGCACCAAGGAACTGTCCCGCCACGCCGTCGAGGCGCTCGAGGGACGGACCGCCTGCCTTCTCGCCCATCACGGCATGATCGCGGCCGGTTCCTCGCTCGCTCAGGCGATGTGGCGCGCCACGGAAGTCGAGACTCTCGCGAGGCAATATCTGGGCTGCCTGCCGACCGGCGAACCGCCCTGCCTCAGCGAGGAGGAAATCGAGAACGTCATCCAGCGAATGGCCGGCTACGGGCATTCGGACTGACGTCGATGCCTGTCCGCCTGGGAGGGCGGACACGAGACAACGCGATCCAAAGGGAGGAACATGCTCATGCATACCGCGTTCAAAATCACGCTTGCGGCCGCGCTCGCCCTCATGGCCGGCGGCGCGATGGCCGAAGAGGGCAACGTGCCCTCGCTCAAGGGCAAGACCGTGGGCGTCACGGTCATCGGCACCGATCACCACTGGGACCTGCAGGCCTATCAGGGCCAGATCGACGAATTGAAGAAGCTCGGCGCCGAGGTCATCGCGCTCGATGCGGGCCGCAACGACCAGACGCAGGTCAGCCAGATCCAGACGCTGATCGCCCAGCATCCCGACGCGATCATTCAGCAGCTCGGCAACATCGAGGTGCTGGCGCCCTGGCTGAAGCGGATCCGCCAGGCGGACATCCCGCTGTTCACCGTCGATACGGCGACCCCCGAGGCGATCACCAACACCACGTCCGACAACTATTCGATCGGCGCCCAGCTAGCGCTCCAGATGGTCAAGGACATGCGGGGCGAAGGCAAGGTCGCGGTCTTCAACGGCTTCTATTCGGTCCCGGTCTGCAAGATCCGCTACGACCAGCTGAAATACGTCCTGCAGAGCTTTCCCCGCATCGAGATCATCGAACCGGAACTGCGCGACGTCATCCCCAACACGGTGCAGTCCGCCTATTCCGACGTGAACGACGTGCTCAACCAGTACGGCCCCGACAGCGGCCTCAAGGCGGTGTGGGCGTGCTGGGACGTGCCGATGATCGGCGCCACCCAGGCAATCGCCGACGCGGGGCGCAAGGACGTCAAGACCTACGGCGTCGACGGCAGCCCGGAATTCGTCGAGATGGTCGCCGATCCGAAGAGCCCGGCCGGCG
The DNA here is from genome assembly GCF_017353515.1 of Jiella sonneratiae. Classification (GTDB taxonomy): domain Bacteria; phylum Pseudomonadota; class Alphaproteobacteria; order Rhizobiales; family Rhizobiaceae; genus Jiella; species Jiella sonneratiae. Next base: position 46,220 of record NZ_JAFMPY010000010.1, on the reverse strand, counting down.
CCGTCGCCGCGCAGCAGCCCTACAAGATCGGCCAGACTGCCGCGCAGACTGTCGCACGGTTCCTGAACGGCGACGAGGTGCCGCCCTTCAACTTCATCCCGGCGGTGCTGGTGACGAAGGAGAATGCAGGCGAGACCGCGGCTCCCTTCCTGCCGAAGGACGGCAAGACCGGCGACAAGGCCGAGGGCGCGTCGGACAAAACCGAAGGCAAGGCCGAGGGCAAGGCGGCCGCTCAATAGGCGCACCATCCCGAAACGAGCCGCCCGCCCCCGCGAAAGCGCCGGCGGGCGCGCATCAGGCAGAGATGACGGGAGGGACCGATGTCAGAACCCGCGATCGAGATGCGGAACGTCAGAAAGACGTTCGGCCCGGTCATCGCCCTGGAAAAAGCCGATCTCGTCGTCCATCCGGGGACCATCCACGGCCTCGTCGGCGCCAACGGCGCCGGCAAGTCGACGATCATCAAGATCCTCGCCGGTATCTATCGCAAGACCGCCGGCACAATCCGCATCTTCGGGGAAACCATCGAGGACGTCACGCCGGTGGCGATCGAGAGGCGCGGCGTCCACTTCATCCATCAGGACCGGCTCCTGGTGCCGACGGCGACCGTGGCGGAATCGATATTCCTGCGCAACGAGCCGCGCTTCGGCCCCTTCCTGAACCACCGGCACATGCGCAGACGCTCCAAGGAGCTGCTGCATCGCTATTTCGACCTCGAGCTTTCGCCGGACACGCTGATTTCCGAGCTTTCGACCGCCCAGCAGAAGATCGTGCAGATCACCCGGGCGCTGGCCCAGGACGCGCGCGTCCTGGTTCTCGACGAGCCGACGGCCGCCCTGATCGACAAGGAGGTGAAGAGCCTCTTCAAGGTGCTGCGTCGGCTTCGCGACGACGGTCTCGCGATCGTCTTCATCTCCCACTACATGTCCGAGATCACCGAGATCTGCGACACGGTGACCGTGCTTCGCAACGGCGTCGACGTCGGGGTCGTCGATCCGCGTGAGGTCGGCATCCCGCGGATCGTCGAGATGATGACGGCGCGCAATACGTCGGAGATGTATCCGCGCCGCGCCGTCGCGCTCGGGGCGCCCGTTCTGTCGGTTCGCGACCTCACCTGCGAACCCTATTTCCGCAACGTCTCCTTCGATCTTCACGCCGGCGAGATCCTCGGCCTGACCGGGCTTCTGGGATCCGGCGACAAGGAGGTCCTCAAGGCGCTTTTCGGCCAGTTGCGGACGGACTCCGGCGAAATCCACCTCAACGGCGAGCGCGTCGAGTTCCGATCGCCGGTCGCGGCGGTTTCGAGCGGCGTCGCCAAGATCCCCGAGGATCGGCGCGCCCATGGCGTCGCCGCCGGCCTTTCGGTGCGCGAAAACGTCTCTCTCGCCTCGCTTTCGGACGTCTCCAGCAGAGGCTTCGTGAACCGCTCGCGCGAGGTCGAGGTCGTGAGCGGCCTCATCGACGATCTGAACATCAAGACCCCCGGCCCCGATCAGCTCGTCAAGAACCTGTCCGGCGGCAATCAGCAAAAGGTCGTGGTCGCCAAATGGCTGAACTGCAACAGCCAGGTCTATCTGATGGACGAGCCGACGGTCGCCGTCGACGTGGGCGCCAAGATCGAGATCTTCGAACTGATGAATCGTCTTGCCGAGGAGGGGAAAGCGTTGATTTTCCTTTCTTCCGATCTCGAGGAGATCGTCGAGATGTGTGATCGCACGCTCGTCATCTATCGCGGCGAGATGATCGCCGACTACGCCAGGGGCGACATCGACGCCGACCGTCTTCTTGCGGCGGCGTCGGGAGCGCCCGCCGAGCGCGGCACGCCGGCGCCGGTCCGGAGATCGGCATGAGCGCCGTCGCGACCGCCGGTACCGCCCGGCCCACCAGGCGCAAGCGGGACTATTCGAAACTCGCCGTCCGCCTCGGCGCCTTCGCCGGCTTCGCCGCCATCGCCCTTTACTTCGCGGCGACGGCAAGGGGTTTCGTCTCGCCCTACAACCTGACCAACATCGTCGAGCAGTCGACGATCCTCGGCCTCCTCGCCTTCGGCATGACCCTGGTCTTCGCCGGCACCGGCACCGACGTCCAGAAGGGCGGCATCGACCTGTCGCTCGCCGCCAATGCCGGCCTGTGCGCCGCCGTCTACGCCGTCCTGCTGCGGAACGGATATGGAAGCGCCATCGCCATTCCCGCCGCCATCCTGACGGGCATGGCGATCGGGGCGTTGAACGGCGTCGCGGTCGTCCTGTTCAAGATCATGCCGCTCCTGGCGACGCTTGCCGTCCTGAACATCGCGGAAGGGCTGGAGCTGACGCTCACCGAAAACACCGTCGTGCCGGTCTCCTCGCCCCTGATCGACATGCTGGCATTCGGCCGGTTTCTCGGCCTGTCGTCGCTGACCTGGATCTTCGTCGTGGCGACGATCGTCCTCGTCGCCATCGCCCATTACTCGCGGATCGGCCTGCGTCTCTACGCGGTCGGCGGCCACAAGGAGGCCGCGCGGGCGGCCGGCATCAACAACGGCGCCTATGTCTACGGCGCCTATATCGCGGCCGGCGGCCTCGCCGGCCTAACCTCCATCCTCATCGTCGCGCGGCTTTCGTCCTCGACGCCCGGCACCGGGCAGATGCTGCTTCCCGTCCTGGCGGCGGCGCTGCTCGGAACGGTGTTTTCCAGGCGTCTCATCCCGACCATCGGCGGGACGTGCCTCGCCGCGCTCTTCATCGGCACGCTCGCCAACGGGTTCCAGCTTCTCGGCATCTCCTCCTACTGGGTCAGCGGAGTGCAGGGGGCCCTGATCCTGGTGGTCGTCGCCGTCACGTCATTCGCCAAGAAGTAGGACGGATATGAGCGTTCCATCCCACACGACGTCGCGGCCGGCCTTCAATCTGGAAGCGCTGTCCAACTACGCCGTCCTTGCGGCCTTCCTGGCGATCATCGCCTTCTTCGCGATCTTCGCGGACGGCTTCCTCAGCCTCGACAACCTCGTCAGCATCATTTTGAACAAGGTCGTCATCCTGGCGATCGTGGCGCTCGGCATGACCCTCGTCATCGCGTCCGGGGGCATCGACCTGTCGGTCGGCGTTTCGATCGACCTCAGTTCGATGGTCTTCGTCATGCTCATCGCCGCGGGCTACGGCGGGTTCGTCGGTGCTGTGGGCGGACTTGCGGCGGCGCTCTGCGTCGGCCTCGCCAACGCCGCGCTGATCAACAAGCTGAAGATCAATCCGTTTCTCGCGACCCTCGGCATCCTGTTCATCGGCGAGACGGTCCAGCGCGTCGCCACCGGCGGCGGCAATCCGATCTATCTGACGCGCGGCCAGTATGCCGGGACCTTCGACGTCATCGCGCGCACCGAATTCCTCGGCGTTCCGACGCCCATTATCCTGATGGCGCTGTGCATCGTCGCGGTCTATCTGGCGCTGCATCGTTCCGTCTTCGGGCGCTTCGTCACGGTCCTCGGCGATGCGCCGGACGTCGCGCGCTATTCGGGCGTGCGGGTCGGGTTCCATACGTCGATCGTCTTCGTCGCCTGTGCGCTGCTCTCCGGCCTCGCCGGCATCCTGCTGAGCTCCACGGTGCGATCCTACGTCCCGCTTTCGGGCGACGCCTTCCTGCTCGACGCGATCGGGGCGACCTTCATCGGCACGGCCATCAACAGCGAGCGTCGGCCTTCGGTCGTCGGCACGCTGCTCGGCGTCCTGCTCCTGGCGGTGATGCGCAACGGCCTCCTCCTCATCGGTTGGAACTTCTTTTGGCAGCAGGTCGGAATCGGCGTGCTGGTCTTCCTCGTGCTCGGCATTTCGTTCGGGCTGCGCGGGCGCAGTGAATAAGGATCAATCATGCCCAGCTTCGACGTCAGTTCGGTCGGCTTCCTCGTCCTCGACATCCTCGGGCGGCCGGTCACACGCATCCCGGACGGCGGGCGCGCCGACTATATCGACGAGATCCGCATGACCGTTGCCGGTACGGCCGGTGCGACGGGCATGGATTGCGCGATCCTCGGTCTGAAGACGCGCATGGTCAGCTGCGTCGGCGAGGACGAACTCGGCGACTTCCTGCTCGCCAAGATGCAAGGCTACGGCATGGAGACCTCGATGGTCCGCCGCGACGGCCGGGCCCAGACCTCCGCGACCATCCTGCCGGTCAGGCCGAACGGCGAGCGGCCCGCGCTCCACGTGCCCGGCAGCGCCGCCCTCTTCAGCCTCGAAGAAGCCGACTACGCGGCTGCGCTCGATGCAGACATCGTCCATATCGGCGGCACGGGGCTCCTGAAGGCTTTCGACGGCGAGCCGACCCTTGCCTTCATCAAGGCGGCGAAGGCGGCCGGACGCACCACCACCTTCGACCTCATCCAGGCCAATCCGGAAACGGTCGAGCTGGTGAAGCCGCTGCTTCCCTATATCGACTATTTCATCCCCTCCATCGAGGAGGCCGAGGAGATGTCCGGGCGAAAGGGAGCCGAGGACGTCGCGCGCTTCTTCAAGGATCACGGCGTCAAGAACGCCATCCTGACGCTCGGCGGCGCGGGGGTCTATGTGGATCCGGCGACGGGCGATCCCTTCCGCCTGCCCGCCTACGACATCGACGTCGTCGACACGACCGGCTGCGGTGACAGCTTCAGCGCCGGCATCATCGTCGGCCTCTCCAAGGGGTGGGAGTTGCGCGAATGCGCCCGCTTCGCCTCGGCCGTGGCGGCCAAGGTCGCCCTCGGGCTCGGCTCGGACGGCAAGCTCGCCTCCTTCGAGGACACCATTGACGCCATGAAGAACTGGTCGACGAAGGAGGTCGCGTGATGGCCATGCTCCAAGGAAAAGTCGCTCTCGTCACCGGAGCGAGCCGCGGCATCGGAGCGGCGATCGCGGCCGGGCTTGCCACCCACGGCGCCCGCGTCGTCCTCTGCGACCTCGCGGCCCAGCGCCGGCACAGCGAGGCCGTCGCGGCGAAAATCGGCGACGCGCTGGTCTACGATCTCGACGTGACCGACAAATCCGCGATCGAGGCGGTCGTTAACGACGTCACCGCCAAATGCGGAAGCATCGACGTTCTCGTCAACAATGCCGGTATCCTCAAGCCATCCCGCCTGGAAGATCTGGGCGAAGAGACCTGGGACGCGCATTTCGCGGTCAACGCCAAGGGCGTCCTCCTGATGACCAACGCCGTCCTGCCGCAGATGCGCGCCCGCAAGAACGGGCGGATCATCAACATCGCCTCGATCGCCGGTCGCCAGGGCGTGCCGACCCAGGGCCATTACGCCGCGACCAAGGCAACCGTGATCACGCTGACCCGCGTCTACGCCCAGGAGGTCGGCGAGGACGGCATCACCGTCAACGCCATCTGCCCCGGCATCATCGCCACCGAGATGGGCCGCAACAATCTCGGCTCCGAAGAGGCGGAACGCTACTGGGCGGGCGTCACGGCCCTGCGCCGCCTCGGCGACCCGGACGACATCGTCGGTCCGGCCGCCTTCTTCGCCTCGGAGCTTTCCGGCTTCGTGACCGGCCAGGCGCTCAATGTCGACGGGGGCATCTACTTCCACTGATCCAGGTCAGGGCTCGAATGCATCGCGGCCGGCCTCGCAAAGTCCGGCCGCAGAGAGGCGTCAGCGCGCCCCGCCGGCAAGGCGCGTCGCTTCCGGCAGACGTCGCAGGGCCGCCATCGCCAGCGCGCCGATCACCGGCCCCGGCACCAGTGCCAGGAACACCCATCGCCAGCTTCCCAGGAGACCGGCGAGGATCGGCATGATCCAGATCGACACGACGGTCAGCGCGAAACCGATCCCGAGCTGCAGCGTCAGCGCGGTGCCGACGAAACGTTGATCCGCGAGCTCGGTGACGGCCGCGGAAAACTGCGCGCTGTCGCCGATGATCGCGATTCCCCAGACCAGCGCGACGACCGCGAGCAGCCATGAAGGCCCATCGAAGACGAAGCCGATCAGGAAGGCGCAGGCGCCCGAGACGGTCATCATCCCGATGCAGGTCAGGCAGCGGCCAATCCGGTCGGACAGCCACCCGCCGAGAAGGCATCCGGCAACCCCCGAGCCCACGACGACGAAGGCGAGCATCGACGGCGAGCCGAAGGGCAGCGGCGTGACGCCGGCGGCGTCGATGGCGGTCACGAAGGCCAGGAGCCAGGCCCACATGGCGTAGAGCTCCCACATATGGCCGAAATAGCCGAGATTGGCGAGCCAGAGCGGGCGGTCGGTGAAGACCCTCAGACACTGTCTCGGATCGAAGGTCGCCCGGCCGAAGCCGTATGGTCCCTCGCGAAGCGCGAGGAGGAAGAGAACGCCCGAAAGAAGCGTCGAGACGGAGGTCGCGGCGATCACCGCCTGCCATGCGACGCCGTCCGTCACGGCCCGAACGAGATGCGGCATGGCGGAGCCGAGCGTCAGGGCGCCGATCAGGAAGCCGAGCGCAAGGCCGCGCCCCCGCCGGAACCAGGTCGCGAGCAGTTTCAGGGCGGGAGGATAGACGCCCGCAAGCGCGATGCCCGTGACGAAGCGGGCGAGGATCGCGATCGCGGGTGAAGCGCCGGCGAGCAGGGCGGCGTTGGCGAGCGCCGCCAAACAGGCCGCGCCGGCCATGAGAACCGGAAGCCGCACGATGTCGGGAAGATTGACCAGGCTGGAGCCGATCGCGCCGACGACGAAGCCGAGTTGGACGGCATTGGTGAGCCAGGCCGCCTCGGAGGGGCCGAGCGACCAGGCCGCGATCAGTTCGGGGATGACGGCCGTCGCCGAGAACCATGTCGCCAGGGCGCCGACCACGCCGACGCAGATGAGCGCCAGCATGGTCCAGCGGCCCTCCGCCACGGCCGGATCGACCGGGTCGGCCGGTGAGGCCGGGGAGGCTTCGGCGCTCACAGGTTTTCGAGCGGCATCGTGTAGGTGACCGCCGTGCCCTCGACGCAGACGTCTCCGTCTTGGTTGGTGACCGTGCAGGCGAGCTGGCAGATCGGCTTGTCGTCGCGCACCGAGGTGAGCTCGACGCGGCCGATGATCGTCTCGTCGATGCCGACGGCCTTCTTGAAATTGAAGTTGGTGTTGAGGAAGACGGTTCCCGGGCCCGGCAGATCCTCCGCCACGACGGCGTTGAGGATGCCCGTGGTGATGCCGCCCTGGACCACCAGCTTGCCGAAGGGCGTCTTTTTGGCGAGTTCCTCGTCGTAATGCACCGGATTGCGGTCGCCGGTCATGGCCGTGAAGGCGTGGATGTCGTCCATGGACGTCTTGCGGCTTCGCTCCGCCGTGTCTCCGACGCTCGGCTTGCCCCTCGTCACGTTGGCCCAGCCGTCCTTTGGCTTGGTGTCGCTCATGATTGTCTTCTCCTCCTGATGGTGAAATTGCGGCCGAAAGCACGGCAGCACGCGCCCGCCGATCCGTGTCGGCGCGAGTTCGAGCGGCATGCCCACTTCCGGCTCGTCGGCCAGGATGTGGCTCAGCATCGTCGGCCCCTCGGCCAGTTCCACCAGCCCGACCACATAGGGCGCGACCGGAGCCCATCCCGGATGGCCGGGCCGATGGATGCGGCTGAAGCTCTTCAGCCGGCCCTGCCCGGACGCCTCGCGCCATTCGAGACCGCCCGACCAGCAATGGGGGCAGATCTCGCGCGGATAGAAGACGGACCGATCGCAGGACCGGCAATGCTGAAGGATCAGCCGGCCTTCTTCTGCGGCGGCCCAGAACGGTTCGGTCAGCGCGATCGTCGTCGGACCTGGAACCTTGAGGTCGGAAAGCTCGCTCATTCGTCCGCTCCGAGGACCAGGGCGACCGCTTCGGACATGGTCGCGCCGTTGCCGGTCACCAGCGCCAGCTTCGGATCGCGGATCTGGCGCCCCTCCGCCGTCCCGCGGAGCTGGCGGACCGCCTCGACCACATGGGTCATCCCGCCGGCGAGATCCGGCTGGCCGAAGCCCAGCTGGCCGCCATGGGTGTTGAGCGGATAGCGCCCGTCGGGGCCGAAATCTTGCTCGCGAACGAAGCCGCCGAAACCGCCCGGCGGCGCGAGACCGGCGTCCTCGATCGTCGCGGCCACCATGATGGTGTAGCAGTCGTAGAGCGACAGAAGGCTCATCTGACGGGCGGCGGTGCCCGACTGCGCGAAGGCGCGCGCCATCGCGGGTTTCAGCGGGCCGGAGGTCAGCGACGGCGCCTGGCTGACCGCCCGGTGCGTGATCTTCTCGCCGGCCCCGAGCAGATGGACGGCCTTCTGGCCGCGCTCGCGGGCGACCTTCGCCGCGGTGACGATCACCGCCTCGGCGCCGGCCACCGGCATGACGATCTCGAAGAGATGCAGGGGCGAGGCGATCATCGGCGAAGCGAGCACGTCCTCGACGCTCGCCGGCTGGCCATAAAAGATCGCGTCCGGATTGTGTTGCGCGTTGGCGCGCGCCCTCGATGCGACGAGCGCGAAATCCTCCGCCCTGGATCCGTAGGCGGCCATGTGGGCCTGCATCAGCAGCGCATAGGAGACGTTTGCCCCGGACGCGCCGAAAGGCACGTCGAACTCGCGGATGGGATTGCGGTTGGGGCTGCGCGGGGCCTCCGGATTGCGGTGATTGCCGAGGACGCAGAGCACCGTCTCGCACATGCCGGCCCCGATGGCGGCGGCGGCGCGCCAGATCATGCCCGGACCAGACGCGCCGCCGAGGTCGACGAGGTTCGACATGGTCGGCGCGAGGCCGAGATATTCCGAGACGGTCGCCGGCACGTGCTGCGGCGTCTCGCCGACCTGCGGGCCGACGAGGAGGCCGTCGATCGCGTCCTTGTCGAGACCGGCATCCGCGATCGCCAGGGCCGAGCAGCGCGCCAGCATGCCCAGCGTGCTCTCGCCCTCGGTGCGCCGGGTCGGCTTCAATTCGCCGATCCCGACCAGAGCGGCTTTCGACCGGCTCACAACGCCTCCCTCGAGGAGAGCGTTTCGTATTCGCCGAGGCAGGCGGCGTTGGCGATCGAGCCTAAGTTCTTGACCTCGCGCCCGGTGGCGACGGCCCTCACGGCCGTTTCCACGCGCTTGCCGTTGACGGTGTAGGGTATCGCTCCGACGGCATAGATCGCGGCCGGCACGTGACGGGGCGAGCACTGGCGTCGCAGGTCGTTGCGGATCGTCGCCGCGAGGCTCGCGTCGAGGTCGCGGCCCTCCTGCATCTTGACGCACAGCACGATCTCCTCGTCGTCGCCCAGCGGGCGGCCGAAGACGACGCAGTCCTCGATGCCCGCGATCTTGTCGCAGACATTGTAGATGTCGGCGGTGCCGATCCGCACCCCTCCGGGATTGAGCGTGCTGTCGGAGCGCCCGTGAATGACCGCCGATCCGTCGACATGCAGCTCGGCATGGTCGCCATGGGTCCAGATTTCCGGCCGCGGCTCGAAATAGGTCTTGCGGTAGCGCTCGTCGCCGTCTTCGCCCCAGAAGGTCAGCGGCATGGACGGAAAGGGCTCGGTGCAGACGAGTTCGCCCGGCCGCTCGAGCACCGGCGCACCGCGCTCGTCGAAGACGTTGACGGCAAGGCCGAGCGCGCGGGCGGACAGCTTGCCGCGCCGCACCGGATGCAGCGGCGAGCCGAGCAGGAAGCAGCCCATGATCTCCGTGCCGCCGGAGATGGAGGCAAAGCCGAGATCGGGCTTCACCGCCTCGTAGATCCAGTCATATTGGCTGGCGGCGACGGGACTGCCGGCCGACAGCAGCCAGCGCAACGAGGAAAGATCGCGCCGGCGGCCGGGCCGATAGCCCGCTTCGGCGACCGCCGCCAGATAGCGCGGCGAGATGCCGAGATGCGTCAGCCGCTGCCGCTCGACCTCGCGCCACAACGGGTCGCAGTCGAGGCCGTCCTTTCCCTTCAAAACCGGGGCGCCGTCGTAAAGGACCAGCGTCGCCCGGCAGGCCAGCACACCGACGACCCAGTGATACATCATCCAGGCGGTGTTGGTGTACCAGAGGAAACGGTCGCCCGGCCTGACGTCGTTGTGCAGAAGGTGCTCCTTGACCTTCTGCAGGAGAACGCCGCCGGCGCGATGGACGATCGCCTTGGGCGCGCCGGTGGTGCCCGACGAATAGAGGATGTAGGCCGGCGCATCGAAGGGCAGGCGGGCGTAGGCGAGCGGCGCGTGCGTGCCGAAGTCCTCCCACGCCGTGACGGCAAGATCGGTCTCGACCTCGCCCGGGCCGACCAGGACCAGCCGCTCGAGACCCGCCATCATCGCGGCGACCTGCGAAAGCGGCCCGGAGATGTCGACCGGCTTGCCGGCGTAGCGGACCTGCGGCTGCGCGATGAGGACGCGCGGCCGGACCTGGCCGATGCGATCGAGGATCGCCGCCGTCCCGAAATCGGGCGAGCAGGACGTCCAGACGGCGCCGATCGCCAGCGAGGCGAGAAAGGTGACCAGACATTCCAGGCGGTTCGGCAGAATGACGCCGACGCGGTCCCCGGCGACGACGCCGGCGGCCCGCAGGCCCGCGGCGCATCTGGCGACGGCCGCGCGCAATTCGGCGCGACTGACCTCCCGGCTCGCGCCGGTCTCGTCGGTCTCGACGACGGCGATCCCGGTCTCGTCCTCCTCGCGCAGGAGGGTCTCGACGATGTTGAGGCTGGCTTCGGGGAAGAAGCGGGCGCCGGTCATCGGCGCGAGCGCGTCGGGAACGTAGGCCGCCCCGCCCTTCTCGCCGACGATGGCCGCGAAATCCCAGAGGTGGGACCAGAATTCGCCGGGCCTGGAGATCGACCAGCCATGCAGCGACGCGTAGTCGTCCCGCGCGATGCCGGCGCTTTCGGCGAAGCGGGCGATGGCAGAGGTCTCCCGCATCCATTCCGGCGGCCGCCATTTGATCTGCGCTGCAGAAACGCTCGCCATCGTTCCCCCCGAAATCGGCCGCCCTCGCCAAAGGGAGCGGTCTCCGCCATTGCGGCAATCCTGTACCGATCGGTCGGTTTTTGCAAGGGCGCGATTGACGGGTTTCGACGGGAGCAGCGCGGGGCCGCAGAGCCCGCATCAAGGCTCGGCACTTCTTTCAACAGGATCACCGTCGCCATGGGTCGCCCGTCCCGGGCACCGGGCCGTCACTCGCGGCCACGATATTATACCGGTCGGTCGGTCGACGATGCCTGCGCCGGTCGGGACCGGCCGGTCACGCGGGATCGGGGTGCAAGAGGCGATCCGACCCTTGCCGTCCGCGCTGGCGCATCGCCGGGGCGCGCGCTGGCGTATCCTCGCCTCCACGCTGGTCTTTACCGGAATTCCGGTTATCCTGCGCTGCAGTAAGCACGAACCGAAAGCGCCATGGCCGCAGTCACCTCCCGTTCCCAAGTGCAGCGGTCGCCCCTTTCCGACACCAAGCGGAAGATCATGAAGACCGCCGCCGAACTGTTTGCCGGCGAGGGTTACGGAAGCGTCGGGACCAGCCAGATCTCCGAAGCGACGGGATACGGCAAGGGCGCGCTGTACTATCACATTCGCTCCAAGGGCGATCTCCTCTACGACATCATGACGATCTATCTGGAGGATCTCCTGTCCGAAGCGCGGCAGATCCTTGCGGAAAAGCGTCACGTGAAGGAGCGCGTCTACGCGCTGAGCGAAAGCATCCTGCGCGCCGTCGTCGAGGACAAGGCGGAGATGACCGTCTGCTTCCGCGAGGTCCATGCTCTGGAAGACACGCGGCGCCGGTCGGTCCTGCGCCTCCACGGCGCCTATCTCGGAATCTGGCGCCAGGTGACCGACGACGCGGCGCGCGAGGGCGACTTCCGACCCCTCGACAACGACGAACTGAAAGCCCTCATGGGCATGTATTTCTATAGCTTCCTGTGGATCGGCAACGACCGGACGGCGGACATCCCCGCCCTCGCGGCGAAGTTCTCCGGCATCATCATGCGCGCCTGCCACGCCTGATGCAGGCTTTGGAGGGCGGGCCTCTTCCGGCTGGCGCCTGAAAGAGCGGACCGAACGGTCGGCGCCACGCATGAACGACGGAGGTCGCGAGGGCTGCGAAGAAACGGAGATCGGATCGGGCATCGTTGCTTCGAGGTCGCCGCAGCCCAGCGAATAGCGCCGGTTCCGGACGACGACGGAGGAGAATGATGTCCTGCGGAAAGGCCGCCACGCGAAGACCGCTCGGCAAATGTCGAACTCCATCCACCGGCCGACCACCAGCCGAAATTCGCGACAGCGCCTCCGCGACGGGGCCGCGGCCATCCTAAGAGCCCGTCCGGGTAGTCCCCGGTTGAGGATTGGCGAGGGATTTTCGTTGTCTCGCCAGGCGCCGAACGCAGTCGATGCCGGCGGCATCGGCGAGGATCGGCAACGAAGCGAGCGGCGAAAAGCGCCGCCAAGCCGACCCGAGTGACTTTCCGGACGGGCTCTAAGCCCGCTTCGCGTCCGCTATGAGGTCCCGGCATACCGACAGGAGCGCGGCGACCAGGGCGTGGACTTCACGGCCGCGATACAGGTTTTCCGTCCAGATCGCATGGTATTCGAACTGCGCCCGGGGCTTGAAGGGACGCAGGACGAGGCCTTTGTCGAGCCACGGCTGGGCGGAAAAATAGTCCGCGAAGGTCACGCCTATCCGGGCATGCGCCATGGCTGCGGCGCCGAGCATCAGGGGCATTTCGGCGACTTCGTTCAAGTCCACGCCGGCTTCGGCGAAGATCTTGTCGAACTTTTCCTGCTGTCCTTCGTGGCGCGAAAGCGAAATGAACGGGACGCCGTGAAAGTCCTCCGGCTTCAAGGCGGCTTTGCGGGCCAGCGGATGATCCTCATGGAGGGCGCACATCGCCTCGTTGCGGGCGATCAGCTGGCTTCGCATACCCGGTAATCGCCTGAAACTCGTCGTGACGCCGATATCCGCATTGCGTGCCGCCACCAGCGCGACGACACCGCCGGCATCGCGCGTCGTCACGAAGGGCCGGGTCTCGGCCGTTTGAAGCCACTGGGCGATTGCCCTCGGCAGGATCTGCTGCGCGATGATCGGCACTGCGGTGATGACCGTGCGGGACGGCCCGTCGTCGCCCATGCGGCCGACCAGACGATTGATTTCCTCCATGCCGACGAACAGGCGCTCGGCCTCGTCGAAGAGGCGCCGGGCGCGATCGGTCGGCTGCAGCCGTCCCTGCACGCGGTCGAACAGTTGGAAGCCGCAGCGTTCCTCGGTCTGAGCGATCAACTTGCTGACGCCGGGCTGGGACATTCCCAGGAGACGGGATGCGCCCGTGATGCTTCCCGAACGCATCACCGCGCGGAAGACCTCGAGGTGACGATGCCGGACCTTTCGCTCGTTGCTGTCCGACGGTCTGGAAGCGGAAGAACCCGAAGCTGAATGCGGCAATTGACAAGCCTTGTTAGCACGTCGGCCCGTCCGCCGGGTCGGTCGAACGGGCTGGAGTCATCCGACTTCGACGAAACCCGGACGTCACGGCATCCGCCCGCGATCGGCATCGGCCCTTCGAAAGCACGTCGTTCGGATTCGATGCGTCAGCCGCGTCCCTTCTTCTTCGGCCATCGGGCGCAACGCGCCCGATGGCCGGCCCGACGGGCGTGACGACCGCATCGTGCCGGCACGGCGCGACGCCCCCAAGCCCATAACCGGAGTTAAATCATCATAACCGATGTGGGGATAGACAAAATCTGACGGACTCGGGACACTTGTCGGGTATTCGGGCGCCACCAAGCGCCGAAATCGCATCCGTGGTCCCAATGACAAGTCCTCACACCTTTGTGGAGGGCGCTGCAGCCGATGCAGCGCTCTCGGCGGCGAAGCTTTGCGCATCGTCATCCTCGGCGCCGGCACCTGAATTTGCCGGCCGGGTGGCGCGGCTGCGGGCCCGGATGGCCGATAGCGGCGTCGAGATCGCCATCCTGGACGAAATCGAGGCGATAAGCTGGATCTCCGGTTACGGCACGTCCCTCAACCGTTGGCGCTGCGTCGGAATTCCCCTTGTGGGCGAGCCCTTCTACGTCATCCGTGCGCTCGACGCCGAGCCATGCCGCGAAGCCACCTGGATCAGGGACGTGCGCACGTTCCGCGATTGGGAAAGCCCGATGGTGCCGTTGGGCGAGGCGATCGGCGACCGCGGTCTCGGCAGGGCGACGATCGGCGCGGATTTCAACTCCTATTGCCTTTCGCCCAGCCGGCTCGAGGAGATGCGAAAGCATCTGCCGGACGCGCGGATCGTCGACACCGGCGCGATCGTGAACGAGTTGCGCCTGATCAAATCGCCGCTCGAAATCGGCTATCTGCGCCGCGCGGCATCGATCGCCGACAAGACGATGGCCGATGTCGCCGCAGTCTGCGTGCCGGGCAATTCGCACCGGGACGTCCAGCGCATCGCGATGTCCCGATATGTCGAGCTTGGCGGAGATGCCTGCCTGCCGGGGCCGATTTCGAGCGGCAAGGGCTGGAATTTCCTTCATGCCGCGCCGAGCGGCGAACCGCTCGCCCGCGGCGATACGGTTCATGTCGAGCTCATTCCGCGTTTTGCCGGCTACAGCGCCCGGCTCATGCGCTGCGTCGCCATCGGTCCGGAGAAGCCGGGGCTGGCGAGAGCGTCGGAAACGCTGGCTCTCCTCCAGGACGAGCAGATTGCGGCCATCAGACCGGGCGTGCCGGCCCGGCAGGTGGATGCCGTCATGCGCGACGGAATGCTGAAGTCGGGCCTTCGCGACAGCTACGACAACATCACGGGCTACACGCTCGGCCTTTATGCCCCGCAGGTTCCGCGCACCAGCGATTTCACCCGGATGCTGCACCCCGAGGCCGACTGGGTCTTCGAGGAAAACATGGTCTTTCACATCTACGCGTCGGCAGGCGGCGCGTCGATGAGCGAGACGGTCTTGGTTACCGCCGAAGCTGCGGAGCGGCTCACCCGCTTTCCGAGGCGGCTTATCGTAAACTCCCCAGGAGAGTTGGATGTTTGACGTCGTGAATACCGGCGTGGCCGCATCGGCCGCACCGGTGAACGGAATGGTGCGCAAGGGGCCGCTGGTGCTGACGGCGCAGATTCCGAAAGACCCCGAAACCGGCAAGGTCGTCGACGGCGACATCACGGTCCAGACCCGGCGGACGCTGGACAATCTGACAATGGGGCTCGCGGCCGCGGGTGGTTCGATCGCCGACGTCATGCAAGCCCAGGTTTACCTGATCGACGGCGCCGACGCCCCGGCCATGAACGCCGTCTGGCGCGAATATTTCTCCGCACCCTATCCGTGCCGCGCGACCGTCGTGGCGAAGGAGCTCCTCGCGCCGGGCATGCGCATCGAACTGACGGCGATAGCCTGGATCGAAGAGGCCTGAGATGGACGATCTGGACGGTATCGACGCCATCGTGGTCGGTGGCGGCGTCATAGGCCTCTCCGCTGGCATCCATCTGCTCCGCCTCGGGCAGAAGGTCGCCCTGATCGATCCCTTGCCCTCTCCGGGGGGCGCGTCCTTCGGCAATGCCGGCCTGATCTCGCCGGCCTCCTTCATGCCGATGGCGCTGCCGGGCATGCTGAAGCAGGTGCCGAAGTGGCTGCTCGATCCGCTGGGACCGCTGCGCGTCCAGCCGTCCTACTTTCTGAAGGCCCTGCCATGGCTCTTGCGCTGGATCGTGGCCGGCCGGCGCAGCCAGGTGCCGCTCCATGCCCTCGCCCTTCACCACCTGCACAAGGACGCATTCGACGGCTGGGAGAAGCTGTTGGGGGGAAACCGCTATGCCGGTCTCATCCGTCCGAACGGGGTCATGCACCTGTGGGACACCGAGGAGCAAAGCGAGGCGACGCGGATCGAGAACGAGCTTCGCGCCAGATTCGGCATTGCGGTCAAGTCCGTTCCGATCGACGAGCTGCAGGATTTGATGCCCGGCATCGACACGAAGGTCCGCCGCGCGACGCTGGTCGACGGCAACGGCTTCACCGTGAATCCGGCGCGTCTCGTCGAAACGCTGGCGCAGATCTTCGTCGAAGAGGGCGGTACACTCGTCCACGAACGGGTCATGAAGCTGATCCCCGAGCGGCGGGCCGACCGGCCGGACTGGCTGGTGATGACCAACAACGGCAACCACCGCGCGCCGCGGGTCGTCGTCGCCGCGGGCGCCTTTTCCGGCCGTCTTCTCGAGCCGCTCGGGATCAGTCTGCCGCTGGAGACGGAGCGCGGCTATCACGCCATGCTTCCCGATCCCTCCATCGCCCTGCCCTATCCGATCCTGCAGAAGTCCAGACACTTCGGCATGACCCCGATGGAGGGCGGCATCCGTCTTGCGGGAACCGTGGAGATCGCCGGCCTCGACGCGCCGCCGAACGAGCAGCGCGCGGAAGTTCTGTGGCGCAAGGCCAGGACGCTCTTTCCCGACATGAAGAGCGGAAAGCCGAAAATCTGGATGGGCTTCCGTCCCTCGATGCCCGACAGCCTGCCCGTCATCGGCCCGGTCAGGGCCCATCCCGGCCTGATGCTCTGTTTCGGCCACGGACATTACGGCCTGACCGGCGCGCCGCTCAGCGGGCAGATCGTTGCCGAGCTCGCGGTCGGGCGCAAGCCCGCCGTCGATGCCACGCCATACGCGCCGGCACGCTTCGGTGCCTAGGGGACGATTCCGGAAAATGCGAACCGGATTTCGGAAAAGATCATGCGCAAACAGGAAGATAGAGCGGGATGACGAGCGCGTTTCATCGCATCCCGCTGCAGCGTCCCGACAAAACCCAACCAGCACTCAAGCAACAGGGAAGACGATCATGACCATGAGCCTGAAAGGAATGCGAAGCTCGCGGCGCCAGTTCCTGGTGGGCGGCGCGACGCTGCTTGCCGCGCCCTATGTCCTGAAGGGCAAGGCGCTTGCGGCGGGACAGGTGATCGTGCGCACACCCGGCGGTGTCTACGACGAGATCATGCGCAAGAACGTCTACGACCCCTTCACCGAGGCGACGGGCATCACCGTCGTTCCGGTGGCCGCGACCGTGGCGAAACTGCTTGCGATGTTCGAGTCCGGCAATGTCGAACTCGACCTGATCGACACGGGCGAAGGCCCCCTCATTCAGCTCGAGCGCAAAGGCGCTCTGACACCCATCGACTACGGCAGCTGGAAACTCTCCAAGCCGGAGAACATCACCGAAGAATACAAATCTGAGTTCCGCGTCACGGACTTCGCCTATGCGACCGTGCTCGCCTACAATACGGACACCTTCAAGGGCGATGCGCATCCGGACAACTGGCCGGATTTCTGGGATGCGGAGAAATTTCCCGGGCCACGAATGCTGGCCGACATGGCAACCGGCACGCCGAACCTCGAATTCGCGCTGATTGCGGACGGGGTCGCCTTGAAGGATCTCTATCCGCTCGATGTCGATCGGGCCTTCAAGTCCCTGTCGCGCATTCGTCCGGCCATCACCCGTTTCTGGGATACGGGCGCCTTGTCCGCGCAGCTCATGACCGATGCGGAAGTCGTCACCGGCAGCATCTGGAACGGTCGTCTGCAGGCCGTCATGGACAAGGGCGCACCGCTGTCCTTCACCTGGAACCAGCACATGCTGCAGCTTCAGCAGGTCGCGATCTTCAAAGATTCGCCCAACGTCGCCGAAGCCCAGCAGCTGATCGACTTCATGATGCAGCCTTCCGTGCAGGCCGGCTACGGCGCGGCCTTGCGCTACAGCCCGTCGAACACCAAGGCCTTCGATCTGATCGACCCCAAGATCGTCGAGCAGATGCCCGGCAACCCCGCCACGCGGGACAAGGCCTTCGTCCAGAACGTCGCCTGGTGGGAAGACAACCGCGACGCGATCAACAAGCGCTGGTCGAGCTGGATCCTGGGGTAGGCCGCGCGATGTCGAGCGTGACACTGGAGAAGCTCACGAAGTCCTACGGATCGGAAACCGTCGTTCGTTCCATTTCCATGGACATTGCACAGGGTGAATTTCTCAGCTTGCTCGGCCCCTCGGGGTCGGGCAAGACCACCACCCTTTCCATGATCGCGGGCTTCGTCACGGCCGATAGCGGGCGCATTCTCTTCGGTGCGAAGGATGTCACCCGCCTGCCGCCGCGCGACCGGAAGCTCGGCATGGTGTTCCAGAATTATGCGATCTTCCCGCATCTCGACGTCTTCAACAACGTCGCATTCCCGCTGACCGTTCGCCGGCTGCCGAAGGACGAGGTCGAAAAGCGGGTGAGACAGGCCATGGAGATGGTCCGCCTCACAGGCTTCGAGACGCGCTACGGAAAGCAGCTTTCGGGCGGCCAGCAACAGCGGGTGGCGCTCGCCAGGGCGATCGTGGCTCAGCCCGAGATCATCTTGATGGACGAGCCGCTCGGAGCGCTGGACAAGAACCTGCGTTACCAGATGCAGATGGAAATCAAGGAGATATCGAGCCGCCTCGGCATGACCGTGATCTATGTGACGCACGATCAGGAAGAGGCGCTGACCATGTCCGACCGGATCGCCATCATGGAGAACGGGCGGATCGCCCAGTTGGGGGCGCCGCGCGACGTCTACGAACATCCAGAGAGCGTCTTCGTTGCCCGGTTTCTCGGCGAAGCCAATCTCGTGCCGGTGAAGCGCTTGGATGGAATACTGAGGGGACCGGGCGGCAATGCGCTGAGGGTCGAGAAAGACCGTTCGCAGCTGGCAACGGGCAAGATCTTCGTTCGTCCGGAAAAGATCCGCCTTTCCAGCGCGGGTGAACCGGTCGACGGCAATTTTCTGCCGGGAAAAATCCGCAGCGTCGCCTTTCTCGGCAACGTCGTGCGCACCGAGATCGCCGTCGACGACGAGGTCGATATCGTCTGCGACACCGCCAACAGCGACAGACTGGTGATGCCGAAGGCAGGCGACCTCGTGCAGGTGAGCTGGTTGCCGTCGGCGTGCCACGTGCTGGAGGGCTGAGCGATGCCGCTTGGACGACTGTCGCAATGGTTGCTGCTGGCGCCGGCACTGGCTCTCTTGTCGGCGCTTTTCCTCGTCCCGATCGTCTGGTTCATCGCGGGGTCGCTGGCGAGCCTCGGGGGCGCCTCTGAAATCTGGGGCGAAACCCAGAGAACCCTCGGCTCGACGGCCATCGTCAAGACGATCCTAAACACCAACGTCATCGCGCTGACGGTGACGCTTTTCGCCCTGCTGCTGGGCTATCCCATGTCGTTCGCGCTGTCCCGGCTGAAGGGCGCGGCGTTCACGCTCGTGCTCGTGTGTATCGTCCTGCCCTATTTCACCAGCATCATCGTCAGGACCTATGCATGGATGGTGCTGCTCGGCCGCAGGGGCATCGTCAACGACATGCTGCTCTCCCTCGGCCTGATCGATCAGCCGCTGGCACTGCTCTACAACCGGACGGGCGTGATCATCGGCATGACCTACGTGCTGCTTCCTTACATGGTCCTCACCCTCTACGCGGCCATGAAGGCCGTCGACATGCGCCTCCTTCAGGCAGCCGAAGGGATGGGGGCGAGACCCTTCGAAGTTTTCCGCCGGGTGTTCCTGCCGCTCACCATGCATGGCGTTCTGGCCGGCTGCCTGATCGTCTTCATCCTGGCGATCGGCTATTTCATCACGCCCGCGCTGATGGGCGGGCCGAGCGACATGATGATGGCCATGCTGATCGAACGGGAGATCGAGCTTTCGCAGAACTGGCCGGCGGCGGCACTGATGACGATCGTGCTCCTGGCGATCACGCTGGCGCTCTACAGCATCTATTCCCGCTTCAACGACCAGTCCGGCGCCGAGGGCTTCTGATGGGCGGGTTCTCGATCAGGAAAGCCGTCCTCGGGGCGATCGTCGTGTTGCTCTGCGCGGTGATGCTCGCCCCGATCGTCATCGTCGCGGTGGTCTCCTTCAGCGGCGACGCCTATCTCAAGTTCCCGCCGGAACTCTATTCGCTGGAGTGGTACGAGCGGTTTCTCGGCAATGCCCGATGGACCATGGCGCTGTGGAACTCGGTGCTCGTCGCCGCCATCACCTGCATCTGCTCGACAGCGCTGGCGTTCCTGGCGGCCTACGGCATGATCCGCGGAAACATGCCCTTCCGGCGGGTCATCACGGCGCTGCTTCTGATGCCGCTGATCGTTCCGCACGTGGTCACGGCGGTCGCGCTCTACTTCCTGTCGGCAAGGTTCGGGATGATCGGCGTCAGGCCATGGATCGCGCTTGCCCATTCGGTCATCGCGCTGCCCGTCGTCCTCATCATTCTGCAATCGGCGCTGAAGACCGTCGACGTCAATCTCGAGCGGGCCGCCATGATCTGCGGATGCAACCGGTTCGGCGTCTTCCACCGGGTGGTGCTGCCGTTGACCGCGCCGGCCATCATTTCCTCGCTGCTGTTTGCCTTCCTGACGTCGTTCGACGAACTGGTGATCTCGCTGTTCCTTGCGGGCATCAGGGCCGAAACGCTGCCGGTGCGCATGTGGAACAGCCTCATGCTGCAGGTCGAACCGACCATCGCCGCGGTCAGCACGCTCCTCATCGTCGTCACCTCGACGGCCCTGCTCGCCGAATGGGCCCTGCGCCGCCGGACGGCGTAGGATGAAAGGCTGAATGGGATCGGGAAATGTGCCGAGACCCGTTGAACCTCGAAGAGCCGCGCTGCCGGGTTGAATTGATATGCTCAGGACCCGCCGCCGCGATCCAGGCCCGATCGCTCCGTCTCGTCGACGGCGGTGGCGGTTTCGGGTCCTCTCCATCGACCCGATGATATGACGCCCCCACTCGCCCGGATCGAAATGCTTGCTCCGAGACGGCAGAGGCAGCTTGCCTGGCACCGGCCGCCGTGAGACGTCTCGCATGCGGGTGTGGCCTGTTGCGGGAGAGCGGCGAATGGCGACGGACGAAAGCAAAGGCAGGGCGCCGCTTGGCGATCGGCGGCCTCTTGCCTCACGCGAACGGCCATGGGCGGGCCGGCTTCTGCGGTTTCTGCTTCGCACCGGATTGACCGCCAATCAGATCTCCGCGCTCGGCATCGTCTTTGCGCTGGCCGGCGCCGCTGCCTTCGTCTTCGCCGCGCGCCTGCCTCAGCCCCTTCTGTGGATCGTCGGCGCGCTGTGCATCCAGCTGCGCCTCGTCGCCAACCTGATGGACGGGCTGGTGGCGGTGGAGGGCGGCCGGGGCTCGACCAGCGGCGCGCTCTGGAACGAGGCGCCGGACCGTCTGGAAGACAGCCTGTTCCTGGTGGCTTTCGGCTATGGCCTGGGGGTGGGCTGGCTCGGCTGGCTCGCGGCGCTCTGTGCGGCGATCGCCGCCTATGTCCGGCTTCTCGGTGCCACGGTGGGGCTGAAGCAGGATTTTCGCGGCCCGATGGCCAAGCAGCACCGCATGGCGGCCCTGACGCTCGCTGCCGGCATCGCCTTTGCCGAAGCCTTTCTCGCCGCGAGCCATCCGGTCTCGACGGCGCTTCTCGGCCTGATCGCCCTCGGCACCGTGGTGACCATCGCCCGCCGGCTGCAAAGCCAGGCCGAGGGCCTCGCCGGACGAGCCCGATGATTGCCGCGGCGCGCCTCGTCCTCATCGCGCTGACGCGCTTTCTCGTCGGCGGCCACGGGCGCTGGGTCGGGTCCGAGCCGACCTTCGAGCAGCGGATCTATTTCGCCAACCACGGCAGCCACCTCGATACGATCGTCCTTTGGGCGGCGCTTCCGGACGCGTTGCGGGCGAGGACGTCGCCGGTGGCGGCGCGCGATTACTGGGGAAAGGGGCGGCTCAGGCGCTTCGTCGCCCTCGACATCCTGGACTGCGTTCTCGTCGAACGCCAGGCGCCGGCGGGCAGCGATCCGCTCGCCCCCTTGCGGGCGGCCCTGGCCGACGGGCGTTCGCTGATCCTGTTTCCGGAAGGCACGCGCGGCGAGGGTTCATCCATCATGCCGTTCAAATCCGGGCTCTACAATCTCGCCAACACCCATCCCGGCGTCCAGCTGATCCCGGTCTTTCTGGACAATCTCGCCCGGGCCTTTCCCAAGGGCGCCTATGTTCCCGCGCCGATCAGCTGTGCGGCGCGTTTCGGCGCTCCGCTGCGCTTGCGGCAGGGAGAAGAGCGGCAGGCGTTTCTGGAGAGAGCGCGCGAGGCCGTCGCCGCGCTCGGCAGACCGGGAGAGGTCTGAACCATGGACGACTGGCGCATCATCGTTCTTCTTGCCGGCGTGATCGGCATCCTCCTGGCAGGTTCGCTCGCCTCCTTCGTCTTGTCGCGGCGCGCCCATGGCGAAGCCATGCAGACGACGGTTCAGAACCTCAATTCCCGGGTGAAGGCCTGGTGGGTGATGGTGGCGATCTTTGCCGCCGCCTTTCTTCTGGGCCCTGTGGTGACGCTCGTCCTCTTCGCGCTCACCTCGTTCTACTGCCTGCGCGAGATGATCACGCTCACGCCCACCCGGCCCGCCGACCACCGGGCGGTGGCGACGGCGTTCTACCTGTTCATTCCCCTGCAATACTGGCTGATCTTCGACGCATGGCAGACGGTCTTCGCCATCGCGATCCCGGTCTATGCCTTTCTGCTCCTGCCGGTCCTGACCGTCCTTGCCGGCGAGACCGACCATTTCCTGGAGCGGACCGCCAAGCTGCAATGGGGCCTGATGCTGACGGTCTATTGCATCAGCCATGCGCCGGCGCTTCTGATTCTGCGTATCCCCGGCCACGAGGGAGAGAATTTTCTCTGGCTGTTCTTCCTGATCGCCGTGGTGCAGCTTTCGGACGTCCTGCAATATGTTTTCGGCAAGCTGGCCGGCCGGCACAAGGTCGCCCCGCGCGTTTCGCCTGCCAAGACCTGGGAAGGGCTGATCGGCGGCGGCCTGTCGGCGGCGCTCGTCGGGGCCGGGCTGTTCTGGATCACGCCCTTCTCCCCGCTGCAGGCCGGCGGCATGGCGCTCGCCATCGTCCTCGCCGGCTTCTGCGGGGGTCTCGTCCTGTCGGCGATCAAGCGCTCGCTGGGCGCCAAGGACTGGGGCACGATGATCGAGGGCCACGGCGGGGCTCTGGACCGGATGGATTCCGTCACCTTCGCCGCGCCGATCTTTTTCCACCTGACGAACTACTTCTTCGCCGTGTGAGACGCCGTGTGGCCTGCTGTCCTTCACCGCACCCGGCGGCATGCAACTCGATCGACCGCCGGCGACGCCATCCGGCCTTTGTCCACTCGTCCAGCGGCAATCACATTCCCGATCACCAGCCGGCGAAGCCGCCCACTACGCCCAGCTTGAGGCCTTGCCGCTCGCCGCGTAGGACTCAAGCAAACCGGCCTGCGGGAAAGTCGGTGCGGTTCAATCCGGTCCCGCCGTCTACTGAAGACGGCTGTGGCGGAAGATCCATTCGCGGAGGGGCTCGATCGAATAGGCAATGCGCCAGGTGTTGCGGTGGCCGCTGGCGCCGGCGGTGGACTCCCCTTCCGGGATCACCGTTCCGGCGGCGAAGCAGACATAGTTGATCGGGCTCGCCTCGGCATCGAGATCGTCGAAGGCGAACTGGAACTGCTCATTCGACCAGGTGCCGTCCCACACCGCGCGGCTGACCGTTGCCCCTTGCGCCTCGAGCTTTTCGGTGATCGCATTCTCGCCGGGGAAAGCCTTGTCGTCGTCCTGGGAAACGACGATCCACAGCTTGTCGTTTGCCATCGGCGCCACGAGGGCGGGGTCCCACTGGCCGGCCACAAGCAGGGATGCGGCGAAAAAGTCCGGATAGGCGATGTTCATCGCGATCGACATCATGCAGCCGCCCGACTGGCCCGTCGTGTAGAGGCGGTCGGTGTCGATGTTGTAGTCCTTCGCCAGCGACTTGATCAGGTTGATCGTAGTGTCGAGCATGCTCGACGTCCTGGAATCGTCGTCGGCGATGATCTCGTCATATTGCGGCGCGAGCACGAAACACGGCCGCTTCGCCTGATCCTCAGGGCTCGCCCATGAAATCGCCCCCAGCCCCTGCAGGAGCGTGGTCCGGGGGTTCTTGCTGGTCGCGCCGGCATCATGCATGAAATTGACCAGCGGATAGGACTTGGATGGGTCGTAGCCGCGGGGAACGAAGAGATTGTAGGCCAGCGTGTCACCGGTCTCGGGGTCGGTATATTCCAGTTGCTTGAAGTCGTCGACGACGAGGTTGCGCACGGCCGACGTCTCGATCCGGGCGGCCGCAACGGTCTCGCCGTCCGCAGCTTCGAAGGCCGCCTGGGTGACCGTGGCGACCGGCTCGCGCCAGGTGGAATCGGCCGTCGCCGGATCGCCCGCCTTGCCGGGGCCGCCCTTGCCCGGCCCTCCCGGTCCGCCGGGGCCTCCGGCATCGCCGGAGCCGCCCGGCCCGCCTCCGCCCTTGTTTTCCGACTGCTCGGCCAGGATGGCGCCCTCGTCTTCCGGCGAGAGCGTCACGATCACGAACCGGCCGCTGTCGGCCTTGTCAGCCGGATCGGTCGACGTCGCAGTATATGCGTCGGTCACGGTGCGATCCGCGACGCTGAAATCGTCATTGGACAGGGCGTCGGCGTCGATCGTGTCGTCGAATTCAAGTGCCACGGCGACGAAGCGCACCCCATCGCCGAAGACTTGGGTGATGGCCGTCGCGGATACCGGCTTTGCCTGCGTCTGCGCGCCCGCCGGCAGGCCGAGAAAAGACACGGCGCCGATACCGGCCAGGGTGACCATGAACTCGCGGCGTGACGGCATTCCCTCGCCTCCTTCAGTCATTGTCGCTTTTCAGCGCGTTGAGCAGATCGATGATTTTCGCGGCGGCCATCTCGGCCGCGCCCTTGGCGAAGGGCGAGTTGCGCGCCTCGTAGGTATAGCGGTCGTAGGCCAAGGCATCGGCCATGTATTTGGCGCCGCCATCGACCATGGTGACCACCATGGTATGGGCGAAGGGGGATCCGCGTTTGATCGTGACGCCGATCGAAGCGGAAAGTTCCGGCTGGACGCCGACGATGGCGACATCGCCGAGCCGCATCAGGGCGACCGGCATGTCCACCGAGCCCGCCGGCTCATAGGCGAAGGACGCAACGGGGCCGACCGGCCGGTTTTTGGGCGACGAGCCCTGCCCCGGCACCTCGATCGTCGCGCGATGGGTTTGAAGGGTCGTCGCGCTGTCCATGGAGATCGCATCGGCGGTGCGCACGACGTCCTGGCCCAGCCTTTCGCCCAAAAGATCGAGGATCGTGAAGCCGGTTTCGTGAATATCCTCGCGGCCGACATTGCCGTTTGCGTCGACGACATGGCGGGCGGCTTGGAGATAGGGCGCCTGATCGCCCGCCGCGCCGACGAGAAAGAGCGCCACGGTGTCGGCACCATAGTGGTCTTCGACAAAGCGGGCGGCCCGCCCGGCGAGATCGGCGCTGATGAGCTTGCCGCCGCTCGCGCGTTCCGAACCGTCCATCACTGAGGACTGGACGGCGAAGTTCATCACGATCGCCAGGGGCGTCCCGTCATCGGCCTCCAATCGCACGATGCCGAGCGCGGGATCGGTGAAGCCGGCGTCGTCCGCACCGAGCCACCATCCGAAGGGCGTTTCGACGTCGCGGTTGACGCTGACCCGGCTGACGCCCTCGCCGAAACCGAGGCGCGCCGGCCGCATGGCCGTCACCGCGGCCTGCGCGGCCTGCCGCAAAGCCACCTCGAAGGCTTTCGCCTTGGCGTCGTTGCGCGCGGCATCGGTGCCCGCCGGCATTTGATCGGGGGGAAAGACATGCGGTGCGGAAAACGTGTGGCTCGCGCATACCAACGCGTTTTCGGCCGACACGTCCGCGATCTCGGTCAGGATCGACTTGAAGGACGCAATCGTCCCGTCGGTGATCGAGGTCAGGTCGACGACGGCGATCGCCGTTCGATGCTCACCGTCATCGAGCAGGAGAACCCGCACGGCGAGCAGGTCGTGCTCAGCGACGAACCCGTCGATCGGAAAGATATCGTCGGCGAAGACGACCTCCGCCCGCCCTGCCCCGGCCTTGAACGGTGCCGATTGCACATCCTGCGCGCGTGCGACCGCGGATTTGAAGGCACCGGCCGCCGCCATCACGAGCCCAAGGCGTAGAAGGTCGCGTCTCGATGGCATTGCTACGACTCCTTCCGCGCCTCGCGGCTTCAATCCCCGATCTTCATCTCGATCAACTGGCCGTCGGGCGCGAACTCGGCTTTGAATTCGTGGCCATCCGAATGATCGCCTTCGACCTCGATGCGACGGCCATCATGGAATTCGAGCTTGTGCAATTTCGCCTGCGACGGCCAGGAGTCGTTGTTGCGCACGGCCTCGGGAAGAAGCGGCGCGACCGCCTCCGCGCTGAAGCCGCCATGTCCATGAGCCTCGATCTCCTCGATGTCGCCGTGCCAGTCGACGTTCACCGCGACCCAGGTTCCATCCGGCAGCCTGCCCTCGATGTCGGGGCCATGAAAATGCTTGTCCTGCTGGATCTCGACCTCCTGAAGGCCGAGTTGGGCCACGACCCTGTCCATGGATTCTTGCCTCGTCTGGGCGGCAAGAACACCGGAAGCCGACAAGAACATGGCGAGGGCGATCGGCAGGCGGCGGCGCATGGGAAACTCCTATGATGAGCGCAAGCTGGAAAGCCGATCGGCGGGGGGCGCTAACGGATCTTGAGCGCCAGTTCGGTGCCGCGCTTGATCGGCAGGCTGATCGAGATGAATCCATTGGCGGGATCGCGGATGTAATCGAGGAAATCCGGCTCGGCATTGTCGTTCAGGACGTACCCGCCCACCCGCAATTGCGGCGCGACGACGTCGATGACCTGACGCGCGAGGGACGGCCCTTCCGGCATCGGCCATCCGTCGATGAGTGCGAAGTCGACCGGGCCGCCAAGGTCGCGCAGGGTCTCGCGCGCGTCGCCGAGGCGGATATCGGCAAAGGACGCGAGCCCCGCCGCGGCGAGATTGTCCTTGGCGATCTCCACCTTGGCGGGGACGAGTTCCGCCCCGATCACCTCACCGCCGCCATTGTCCTTGATCGCGGCGGCGAAGTAGATCGCCGACATCCCGACCGAGGTCGCGAAATCGACGACCCGTTTGG
The DNA here is from genome assembly GCF_017353515.1 of Jiella sonneratiae. Taxonomy (GTDB): domain Bacteria; phylum Pseudomonadota; class Alphaproteobacteria; order Rhizobiales; family Rhizobiaceae; genus Jiella; species Jiella sonneratiae. The sequence goes on along the minus strand of NZ_JAFMPY010000010.1, from coordinate 19,295 downwards.
CTCCCATCTGGCGGCATAGGAGATAGATCAGATCGCCCTGGTCCGGGTGAATGGAAAAGCCGTAGTCGGCGAAGAATTCCGGGTCGTGACGCGAGTGGTTTCCGAAACTTTCGCGCGGCGGGCGACGCCGCGAGGCGTTCATTCTCGCGAGAACCTCCAAGACGCGCGCGTCGCGGATGGGGCTCGGCCGGTTATCTGGCGCGGATTTCTCGTCGGGCATTGTCGTTTCCTCAAGACAGTCCGGACAAGCGCGGAGGCCGCGCCGGCCGGGAATCGATCGAATGAGAGATAAGGTACTTAGTTGGTACCAATATTTTCCCGAAGGGTGGGATTGTCAAGGCATGGGGTAGAAGACGATCTACGACCCGCTTTGCCGGCCGGCGTGCCTGAGCGTTCCAAGCATCGGCCATCATCACGCCGATCCTGGCATCACGCCTCCTCGGTCAGCCGTCGCACAGGAGCATTCCGGTCGTTTTTCGGCCGCGGGATTGATACGGAAGGCCTCCTTGAATAGGGTACCCATATAGTTCCAAAATCGAGAGCCGTGGGTCGAAATCGTTGGAAGAGGAGCACCAGAACCCACCGCAGGTGGGCAGGCGCCGAGGCCGCCCGAAGCTCCTCAGCGACGCAGAATTGCGCGACCAAGTCCTCGCGGCCGCCATGAGCGCCTTCATCGAACAAGGTTTTGCGAGAACGACCACCACCGACATCGCGCGCCGCGCACGGGTTTCGAAACGCGATCTCTACCGGCTGTTCGCCGACAAGACGGAACTCTTCGCGGCGGCGATCGGCTCGCGGCGACATCTCATTCTCGACCTGCCGCGATCGGGCGGCGAGCGGCACGCGCCCCTCGAAGCCCTGCGGCTGATCTTCCGTCTCGACCTCAGCGATCGCGACGCCGACGAAAGAGACGCGATGCTCAACCTGGTGGCGCGGGAAAGCCTTCTGATCCCGGAGCTGAACGCCATTCTCTACGACACCCGCGTCATCCAATCGCGGGAACTGCTGATGGACTGGCTGCACGGCCAGATCGCCGAGGGCGCTCTGCCGGACCACGACGTCGGCCGTCTGGCGGGAATGCTGATGGACGTCGTGTTCGGGGCGCTCCTGCCGCGGCGCAAGCGCAAGGGCGCGGTCGACCGGACCGCCCAGGCGCAAGACATCATGGCTCGACTGGAGATCGTTCTGGCGGGCCTGAACAGCATTTCGAGAAAGGATAGCCGATGATCCCGGACCTCCACCCGCCTCGGGTCGCTGCTGGGGGCGCTGTGCCTCGTTCCCGCGACGGCCAGCGCTCAGACAAGCGAGACTGTGCCCCTATCCGCAGAGCAGCGGTAACTGACCCAAATCGTCGTGGCCGCACGAGGCTCTCTCGACAGCCTTGACCGCGACCGGTTGATGGAGGCCTGGCTGCCCGTCCAATCGTCCGCGATCCCTGAAGCTGCGGAATATACGCGCCTCGGCGGTCCCACAGGAGGCTCGGGGGGCCCGGCCGGCGGCAAGCGAAAGCGTGAGCCGGACGCGGAGCAAAAGGCGGGCAAGGGACGGAAAACCTCGCCATTTTTCGCAAGCTCGCCCTCAACGTGCCCAAGCGCGCCAGATCCGGCATCCGCATCAGACGCGAACGCAAGCGCTCCGGATGGTCCAACGACTTCGCCCGATCGTTTCTCGGCCAAAAGTGACAGGCCTGCGGAGCGTTCCGCGGCCCCTTGACGTGATTTTCGCCTCTATGTAATGCATTACATCACACAGGGGGCCAAATGACGATTATCGTGACTGGGGCAGCCTCGGGCATCGGACGCGCGACCGCGGAGCGCCTGCTGCGCGAAGGAAAGACGGTTGCCGCTTTCGACCGGGACGCTGCCGGCCTTGCCCGTCTGCGCGAGGCTGGCGCATTGGGCGGGGATCTTCGTCTAACGATCGAGATCGACATCGCCGACGAAGGCCAGGTGCAGTCGGCCGTGCGCCGCACCGTCGACGAGGTAGGGCCGATTGCCGGCCTGGTGAATTCGGCTGGCATCGACCATCTGGATCGCATCGCGGATTGCAGTTTCGCCGACTGGCGGCGGATCATGAGCGTCAATCTCGATGGCACCTTTCTGATGTGCCGCGAGGTCGTTAGGCACATGGCCGGCCGCGGATCCGGCAAGATCGTCAACGTCGCTTCCTGGCTGGCGAAATCGGGAATGGCCGGACACGGCCCCTACTCCGCCTCCAAATTCGGCATGATCGGCCTTACCCAGAGTCTCGCCAAAGAAGTGGCGGCCCAAGGTATCTGCGTGAACGCCGTCTGCCCCGGGGCGATCGATCATACGCGCATGCGCGAGGAGGCTGACCTTCAGTCAGAGCAGCGCGGCCTGCTCCCGGCACGGGCGCGGATCGACACCATTCCGATGGGCCGCTTGGGCGAGCCGGAAGACGTCGCCGGCGTCATCCTGTTCCTGCTTTCCAGCGACGCCGACTACATGACCGGCCAAGCGGTGAACGTAACCGGCGGTCTCTGGATGAATTGAGGAATCCGACATGCCGATGCTCGATGACGTGACCATTGTCAGCTTCAATCACTTCCTGATGGGGCCGCTCGGCGCGCAGATCCTCGCGGACCTGGGCGCGGACGTGATCGCCATCGAAGCGCTGGACGGCGCGTTCCAGCGCAAATGGAGTCCCAACAATACCTATGTCGACGGCGAGTCGATGCTGTTCGCCGCCGCGAACCGCAACAAGCGGAGCCTCGCGCTCGACCTGCGCAATCCTAAGGGCAAGGACATCGCGCGCCGCCTTGTGTGCACCGCCGACGTGGTGATGGAGAACTTCCGGCCCGGCGTGATGGACCGTCTCGGACTTGGCTACGAGGATGTCAGAGCGATGAATCCCGGCGTGGTCTATGCGTCCGCCTCGGGCTACGGGCCGGATGGCCCATACAAGGACCTGCCGGGGCAGGATCTTCTGGTCCAGGCGCTGTCCGGGCTTGCGGCCGTGACCGGGACCGTCGAAGGCGGGGCGCGCGCCGTCGGCGTGTCGGCGGTCGATCATCACGGCGCCGCGCTTCTTGCCGTCGGCGTGCTCGCGGCGCTGCACAGGGCCCGGCGCAGCGGACAGGGCTCCCGGGTGGACGTGAGCCTGCTGGCGGCGGCGCTCGATCTTCAGACAGAAAGCCTCACCGCCTATCTGAACGGCAGCCGTCCGACTGATATCCGTCAGCCCGGACATGTGTCCGGATGGCCGATGCAGGGGCCTTACGGCATCTATCCAGCCCGTGACGGCGACATCGCGATCTCGCTTTGCAGCAACCGCGAGCTTGGTGCGGCTTTGGATACGCCCGAGCTGGCGACAATTCCCGACGAGGAGAATTTCCCGCGCCGGGACGAGATTTCTTCGCTGACGGCGCGCGGAACGCGCAAGTTCACGGTCGCGGAGCTGCAGGAAAGGCTGACCGCGCATCACGTCTGGAACATGCCGGTGAACGACTACGAGAAGCTGGAGGCCGATCCGCAGGTGCAGCATAACGGGCATATCATGGCCGTGCCGAATGCTGCGACTTCGGCGACGGTGAAGCTTGTGGCGCACCCGGTCAGCTATGACGGCGAACGTCCGGCGGTGCGGCTGGCACCGCAGCCATTGGGAGCGCAGTCGCGCGACATCCTGCGCGGGCTCGGCCTGACCGAGGACGAGATCGGGAAGCTCATCGCGGACGAAGTGGTCGGCGTGCCCGAGGTCAAGCGTGCCCCGGTCGGCTACGCGCACAACCGGACCTGAGGCTCAGCCTCCCGGTCCGGCCGTCGTCTCGCGGACCACCATATGCGTCGGCAGAACCGCGTTCGGAGGGCATTGCCGCCCGTTGCAGAGATCGACGATCGCCTGCGCGGCAAGCCGGCCCTGCTCGCGCGACGGCACCGCCACCGTCGTCAGCGGCGGGTCGATGTGCGCGGCGATCTCGAGGTCGTCGAAACCCACGATGGACAGGTCCCGCGGAACCCGGATACCTCGCGCCTTGCATTCCTGAAGCCCGCCGATCGCAAGCATGTCGCTGCCGCAGACGATGGCCGTTGCGTCGATTCCGCGATCCAGAAGCGCGCACAATGCCCGACGCCCGCTCTCGATGGTGTAGGGGCCTTCGAAAATCCAGTCCGGCGAGGCGATGCCGTGCTTTCGAACCGCCGAAATGAAGCCGTTCGCGCGGCCGATGGCCCGGTCGTTGAGATTGGAGCGCAAGCCCGACAGCATGGCGATCCGGCGATGCCCGAGCGAAGCCAGGTGGTTGACGACCTCGTTGATCGCCGCCTCGTTGTCGAACCCGATGGTCCCATCCCGTCCCAGCGGATCGGTGGCATAGGTGCTGACGAACGGCAGGCCGGTCGCGGCCAGATAGGACGCCGCCCGGCTGCTGCGGACGCGGCCGACCAGGATCAGTCCTTGTGCCCCTTGCCGGGACAGACGGGTTATCTGCTCGGCTTCGACGTCAAGGTCGTAGTCGGTCGTGCTGAGCACCGGAAAGTACCCCAGAGCGGAAAGCTGCTCCTCGACCGCTGCATAGAAATCCGCATAGAGCGCATAGCTGAGCGTCGGGACGACGACACCGATGAAGCGAGTCTGGTTTTGGCGCAGGGCGCGCGCAGAATCGTTCGGGATGTATCCGAGTTTCTGGATCGCGTTGCTGACCCGCTCCCTGACCTCGGGCCGTACGAGATCCGGCGCATTCAACGTCCGCGACACCGTCGCCGTCGAAACCTGTGCCAAGTTCGCGACGTCGCGGACCGTCGCAGCGCTGGAGGTGACGCTGCTGCGCCGAGCAGGCCTGATGGACTTGTCTTTCGCTGGCAATGATATCGTCCGCCTGGGCCCTGCGGCACTGACGTCCCGCCTCGTCGCATTGCGATCCATTTAGACGTTCCCACCGCATCACTTCAAGCGTGAGCCCGATTTGACAGCACCGATGTAATGGATTACATCCAGTGTGCCATTACCGAGGGAGGACTCGTATGGACCGCAGAAATTTCATGCAATCTTCGCTTGCGCTCGGGCTTGTCGGCGCCGGAGGGCTTTCGTTTCCCGGAACGTCGGCTGCGGCCGACGGGAAGTTCTGGTTCAATACCTTGTTCCACGGCGGCGACGCCGACGCGATGGACGCAATCGTCAAGAAAATCAGGGATGAAAACCCAAGTCTCAACATCGATCTGACGCAGGGTTCCTGGACAGAATACTATGCTCAGCTCTACAATTCCGTCGTCGCCGGCGAAGCGCCGCAGTTGGGCGTGGTGGACGACTTCCGATACGAGTCGGTCGCCGACGTCCTCTATGACGTCGAGGATACGCCCGCCGGCAATATTCTCGACCTGATGGGCGTCAAGCCGGACGACTTCGCACAGTGGGACACCACCAAGGTCGGCGGAAAGTCATTGGGGCTGCCGCTCGACCAGAACGGCTTCGGGCTTTACTACAACAAGGATATTTTCAAGGAGGCAGGTCTCGATCCCGAGCGTTTTCCGCAGACCCGCGAAGAGTTCGAACATGCCTGCGATGCGATCACGAAGATCGGCAAGGTCGCCTATCACCCGGCACTCAGCGGTGCCACTCGCTACATCCGTCGGGCTTGGATGGCTCTCCTGTGGAGCGCGAAGGGCGAATATCTGAAGGACGGGAAGGCAGCCTTCAACGACGACCGCGGAGTCGAGAGCCTCCAATATCTGGTCGATGTGGTTCAAAAGCGGGGCTGGAACAAGCCCGGCACGGACGGCATCAACCAGTTTCTGGCCGGCGAACTCGGCATTCTTCAAAACGGCACCTGGTTCTACCTCACTGTCGAGAATGCGAAGATCAACTACGGGTGCTCGATGCCGCCGGCGTTTTTCGAAGACCAGGTGGCGTGGGGCGGCTATCATCTGCTGGTCCTGCCGAAGCAGTCCAGCGACGAGGAGGCCGCGCTGCAAAGGACGGCAGAATTCCTCAAGGCGTTCACGCCCCATTACTCGATGTGGGGGGAGATGGGGGGCGCCGTCCCCCTCTGGAATGCCGCACTGAGCGATCCCGAGCTGAAGAAGTCTCGCACTTGGGAAAAGACGTTGCACGTTTTCTCCAAGGCCGCGGCGGACGGGGTCATCCGAGCCGAACCCAGGCATCCGAAGATCACCGACGTCGATACCGCCGTCGAGCCTTTCACTCAAGAGGCCTACAACGGCACGATGAGCGTCAAGGACGCTCTTGCGCGTGCCGAGGATGCTGCCAATCGAGCGCTTGAATCCTGAGAGAGATTTCGAGGAGGCCCAACACGGGCCTTCTCGCCGAACATGAAGGCCGCCGAAGACGATGCCGAAATCGAAGCGGAACCGAAACGGGGCGATCGCACTGCTGTTTCTTTTGCCCTACCTGGTGCTCTGGGGCATCTTCGCCTTCGTGCCGATCGTCTACGGCTTCTTCATCAGCTTGCACAAATGGAACCCGATCGGCACCTCCAAGTTCATCGGGTTCCAGAACTACGGCGACCTGTTTCGCAATCCGCGTTTCGTCGGGGCACTCTGGAACACGCTGATCTACGCGGCCTGGGCGATCCCGCTGATCCTGCTCGTCGGCCTCGTGTTTGCGCTGCTTCTGCGCCGCGGCCAGTTGCCGGGCGGCGCCGCCGTGGAGGCCGCGCTGTTCTTTCCCTATCTCCTCAACGTCTCGGTCGTCGGCATCCTCTGGAGATTCCTGCTGGATCCAGACGTCGGAATCGTCCCGTATTACCTCCGCGTCGTGGGAGTGGACCCGCCGAATTTCCTCAACAGCCCGATGATCGTCCTGCCGACCATCGCCGTCGTATCGGCCTGGTGGCTGGCCGGTTACCGAATGATCGTATTCCGGGCCGGGCTGAACGCCATTCCCGATGATCTCTACGAGGCAGCGTCCCTCGATGGCGCCGGCTCTGTGCGGCAGTTCTTCTTCATCACCCTGCCGCTCATGCGGCCGTCGATCCTGTTCGCCGCGATCCTGACGCTGGTTGCCGGCATGTGCATGCTGGGGCAGGTTCTGGTGATGACCAACGGCGGGCCGGGAACCGCGTCCGAGGTCATGGCCCTGTTCATGTACCGCACCGCATTCGAATCCTTCAATTTCGGCCAGGCCGCGGCAGTGGGCTTCATCCTCTTCGTCATCGTATTCGGCGTCAGTCTGGTGCTGTTCCGGGTGCTCGGCCTCCGCTCGGAGCTGTCTTGATGCGTGCCGGCCGCTATCTCCGCTACGGGCTGTGCTACCTGCTGGCCCTCGTCTGGTTCGTGCCCGTCGTCTGGATGGCCGTCACCGCCGTCAAACCGACGCCCGAGGTGATGAGCTTCACGCCACGCTGGATCCCCAGCGAGGTGACCTTTTCCCACTTCGGCGAACTGCTCGCCAAGAAGCCGTTCTTCCTCTGGCTGCTGAACTCGTTCCAGATCGCGGCGCTGGCGACGGCGATCACGGTCGTCGTCACCACCTTCGCCGCCTACGCTCTCGCCCGCCTCGAATGGCGCGGCCGCAACGTCGTCTTTACGATGCTGATCCTCGCGATGTTCGTGCCCTGGGAGATCAATTCGATCCCACTGTTCTTCATCGTCAAGGACCTGGGCCTCCTCAACACCTTCCTCGGGGCCGCCCTGCCGCTCGCCGCGCTACCCGTCAGCCTGTTCCTGCTGCGGCAGTTTTTCATCAACATCCCGACCGATCTCGAGGACGCGGCGCGGATCGACGGCTGCGGGCATCTCGGCATCCTGTGGCACGTCATCATCCCCGTGTCGCTACCGGCCTACGGTGCGCTGTCGATCTTCATCTTCATCTTCTCGTGGAACGAGTTCTTCTGGTCGCTGATCTCGCTCCAACGTGCCGACGTCAGGACGTTGCCGATAGGACTGAAGACTCTCGTCGGCGCGGGCGACATTCAGTACGACCTGATGATGGCCGGCTCGTTCATGGCGACGCTGCCGGCCCTCATCATCTTCCTCATCCTCAGACGGCATATCATCTCGGGCATCTCGATGGCCGGGGTCCGCCGCTGATCAAAGCAACGGGGGGTTCATCCCATGACGCAGACAAACCAGTTCCAGGCGCGCGGCGTGATGCCGGCCTGTCTCACCCCGTTCAACGAGGACCTGTCGGTCGACGAGCGCGGCTATCGCAGGCACCTCGAAGACGTCGCCTCGGTCGAAGGCGTTGCGGCGATCTGCGCCAACGGCCATGCCGGTGAGGTGTCTTCGCTGACCTTCGACGAACAGCGCCGCGTCGTCGCGGTGACCAAGGAGGTGCTCGGCAGCCGCGTACCGACGGTGATCGGCGTGTTCACCAACTCCAGCATGGAGGCGGCCCGGCTGGCCCGGATGGCGCAGGACGAGGGTGCGGACGCGCTGCTGGTGTTCCCGCCGGACATCCTCGGGCTGGAGGGCACCATGCGGCCGGCCAGCATCGTCGAGCATTTCCGCTGGATCACCGAGGCCAGCGATCTGCCGATCATCGCCTTCCAGTACCCGCTGGCGTCCCGCCTCGCCTATCCGCTCGAGACCCTCCTGGACCTTTGCCACCGCTACCCGCAGATCCGGGCCATCAAGGACCAGTACGGCGACGGCAAGATGCACGAGCGCCATATCCGTGAGTTGGCGGCGCTCGACCGGCCCGTCAACGTCCTCACGACGCACAGCACCTGGCTGCTCGGCTCGCTGGCGCTCGGCTGCCAGGGCATCCTGTCCGGCGCCGGCAGCGTCATCGCCAACCTGCAGGTCGCCCTGTTCCGCGCCGTCAGCGAGGGCCGGCTGGAGCACGCGCGCGAGATAAACGACCGGATTTTCCCGACCGTTCGAGCCTTCTACGACTCGCCGCTGTTCGACCAGCACAACCGCATGAAGGAGGCGCTGGTGTATCTCGGGCGGATGGAGCGGGCCGTGGTGCGCCCGCCGCTGGTCAAGCTGACCGATCCCGAGATCGCCAAGATTTGCGAGATGATGACCCTCGCCGGCCTGAATTCCGAGACAGCCTACGCGAAGGTGGCGTGAGCATGATGCAATCGGCGGACAGCGCGAATTTCTACGTGGCGATTGGGGACGAGGCGAGCTTCAGCAAGACGATCGGCGAGTCGGATGTCTATCTTTATGCAGGCATCACCGGAGACTTCTCGCCCAATCACATCAACGAGGCCGAGATGCGCTCCACCGCCTATGGCCGGCGCATGGCGCATGGGGCGATGCTGATCGGCTTCATGTCCACCACCTCGACCATCGTGGCCGAGAGGGCGGGCCGCATCGATGCGCCGGAATCGCCGGTTTCACTGGGCTACGATCGCATTCGCTTCGTCGCCCCTGTGTTCATCGGCGACACGATCACCGTGACCTACCGGGTTGCCGCGCTCGATCTCGAGAAGCGGCGCGCGACGTCAGAGGTGACGATCGTCAACGAGGCCGGGGACGTCGTGGCGGTCGGCCAGCACATCCTGAAATGGGTTGCGAGAGGCTGACGATACGGAACCCGGGGGCAGTTCGGCTACACGGAAAGTGAATGAATGGGAAGCGTAACGATAGCGGGCGCCCGCAAGTACTATGGGGCGTATGAGGCGATTCACGGCATCGACTTCAGCGTCGCGGACGGAGAATTCGTCACGCTGGTCGGGCCTTCGGGCTGTGGCAAGTCGACCCTGCTGCGGATGATCGCCGGACTGGAAGAGATCAGCGACGGGGAGATCCGCATCGGCGACCGGGTGGTGAACGACGTCGCCGCCAAAAACCGGGACATCGCGATGGTTTTCCAGAACTACGCGCTCTACCCCCACCGCACTGTTCGCGACAACATGGCCTTCGCGTTGCGCCTGCGCCGGCTGGGCAAGGCGGAGGTGAAGGCGAAGGTCGATCGCGCCGCCGAAATTCTGGGGCTGGGCGACCTTCTCGACCGCTACCCGCGCGAACTGTCCGGCGGCCAGCGGCAGCGCGTCGCGATGGGCCGCGCCATCGTCCGCGACCCGCAGGTGTTTCTTTTCGACGAGCCGCTGTCCAATCTCGACGCCAAGCTCCGCGTAGCGATGCGGGCCGAGATCAAGGAACTGCACCAGCGCCTCGGCACGACGATGATCTACGTCACCCACGATCAGGTCGAGGCGATGACCATGGCGGACCGGATCGTCGTCATGCAGGGCGGCCGTGTCGAGCAGATCGGCAAGCCGCTGGAGCTTTACGACCGCCCCTCGAACCTCTTCGTCGCCAGCTTCATCGGCTCCCCTGCGATGAACATGCTGAAGGGCAGCGTCGAGACCGGAGCCACGCCTTGTTTCCGCCTGGAGACTGGCGAGGCCCTTGCACTGCCTGCCGCCCTCGAGCGACCGACGCCGGGGCCGGCGATCTACGGCATCCGTCCCGAGCACCTCGAGCGGGCCGAGGGTGGCGGCCTCGTCGCCGAAGTCGTACTCGTCGAGCCCGCTGGCTCGGAGACCCAGGTCAAGCTGCGGCGCAAAGGCACGGAACTGACATATGTCTGCCGCGATCGCCTCGACGTCGGCCCGGGCGACCGCATGGCTCTGGTGCCGGACGCCTCCCGCGCCAGTCTATTCGACGCAGCCACTGGCAGCAGCTTGGTCTGAGGGCCTCGGCTGCGATCCAGCATCCCTCGCCGCGATACGATTGCCAAGTCAGCCGTCAGCGGTTGCCCTTCTTCGATCGCTCCTCGTCGAGCAGGATGCGGGCCGTGTTCTCGTCGGTGATCAGGCCGTTGACGAGGCGGCCGTTGCAGGCCGCGATGATCGCTGCGGCGCGCTGGAGGCCCGATGCGACGATGACCACCGGCCGTTCCTGGTTCGGCTCCTGGCGATAGGAGGTCAGCCGATCGTGATACTCGGCGTCGACGAACTGGCCGTCCTGATCGATGGCAAAGCCCAGCATCTCCCCGACGGCGCCGGCAGCGATCGCCTGGCGTGCCTCCGCCTCGGTAATGAACCCGTCCTCCAGGAGCGAGCACCGCGCGCCGAAAAAGCCCATGCCCATGATCAGCACCCCGGCCTCGGCGATCAGGCCGCTGATCGAAAGATAGCCCGGCTGCGCCTGCAGCACCCGGCATTCCTCGGCAGTGTTGGTGATGATCGGCATGGGGCGCGGATAGCATTGCGCTCCCAACGCCTCGGCCACCCATGTGACGACGTCGTGATTGTTGGCCTTGCCGTCGCGGGTCAGATTGCCCATCAGCGAGACGCAGCGGCAGTTGGGCAGTTCGCGCCGGTCGAGCCGCCGGGAGAGTTCGCGCATGGTCCGGCCGTTGCCGACGCCGAGGGTGAAAGACTCGTTCGGCGGCAGGATGGTTTCGAGATAGCGCGCCCCGAGACTGCCGACCGTCGCCATGTCCTCGATCGTCTCCGATTCGTTCGGCGCGACGTCGCAGTAGCGCAAGCCGTAGCGATCCCGCAGCGCTTCGGCGAGCTCGATGCAATCCTTCAGGACGTGATTGAGCCGAAACTCGATCAACCCGGAACGGTGCGCCAGCGCCATCAGGCGCTGGACGACCTGACGGGAGACCTGCATCTCCTTGGCGATCTGATCCTGGGTCCGGTGCTTTTCATAAGAAAGCCAGGCCGCGCGCGCCGCCAGATCGAGCCTGCGATCGGTGGTATCGGGCGGGTAGCGCGGAACCGATTTCTTCACCTTCTCCGCAGTCTCCATCAAAGCTTCAGGATACGCGCGATGTTTCCGCCGACGATCTTTTCGTAGGCTGCCCGATCTTCGGCCGCGCCGCTCATCTTCTCGAATTCCAGCTTATAGTCCACGAAGGGCGAATCCGTACCCCAGATCACCTTGTCGGCACCAACCTCGCTCACCGCCTTCTGGATTTCGAAGATCGGCACGCGGGAGGTCTCAAGGTAGAGGTTCGGATATTCGTTGGCAAAACGGATCGCCTGATCCACCGACCAGAAGAACCCCATATGCGCCATGATCAGCGTGACATTGGGAAAGCGCGCGGCCATCAGCGCGAATTCCGGCGGACAGTTGCGCAGGTCGCTCGCCCCGTGGACGACGATCGGAATCCCGTACTCTCCGCAAGCTTCGAACAGAGGGTCGCAGAGAAGCGGATCGGAAAGATGATAGCCGTTGATCGTCGGGTGAAGCTTCAGCCCCTTGAAGCCGTCGGTCTCGATGCATCGCCGCAGCTCGTCGAGAGCGCCGGCGTTCCAGGGATTGACTGCGCAATAGGGGATCAGGCGGTCGGGAAATTCCTTGTGGGCGACGCGGATCTCGTCATTGGTGAAATCGCCCTCGACGAAGGGAAACATCACCGCCCTCTCGACGCCGGCCTTGTCCATCTTGGCGACCAGATCGCCGCCGGACTGACGCGCCTTTCGGATCGTGCCGACGTGATTGTGGGAATCGATAATCGTCATCGTCCTTTTCCTCTGTTTGGTCGTTCATGTGCGCTTCTTCAGCCCGCCCACCATCATCGCCAACAGGATGAAGCCGCCATTCAGGGCGTAGCGATAGGGCGCCCCGAGCCCGACGATCGTCAGGCCGTTGCCGAGGAACCCGATGAACAGCGCGCCGATCAGGGTTCCGGGGATGCTCACTCCGCCCTGCTTCGAAAACAGCGTGCCCAGGAACACCGCGGCGAATGCGTCGAGCAGGAATGGTTCGGCGCCGCGCGGCATGGCAAGACCGGTGCGCGAGGCGAGCGCCACGCCGCCGATCGCCGCCAAGGCGCCCGAGACGACGAAGCCCAGCGCGAAGACCCAGCGGATGCGGATCCCCGCCAGATAGGCGGCGCGCACATTGGCGCCGATGGCGCGAGCGCGGCGGGAAAAGCTCGTCAGCGACATCAGCCCGTAAACCAGGACGAACAGGACGACGGCGAGGATGATCAGCATCGACACAGGGCCGAGGCTGCCCTGGCCGAGAAACAGGAACGGCGCCGTGATGCCGCGCGGCAGCGAGAACAGGATCTGCGGCTCCGCGCCGTTGGTGGCGATCAACTCGCCCGATCGGATGATGAACATCATGCCGAGCGTCCCGATGATGGCGGGCACGCCGACATAGGCCATCAGGAGACCGTTGATCGCGCCGATCGCGACACCGAAGACGACGGGCAGCACGAAGGCCATCCACACCGGCTGGCCGTGGAGAATCAGCATCGCGGCGATCAGCCCGGCCGCATCGGCGATCTGGGCGGCCGACAGGTCGACGCCCCGCATCGACATGACGACGGCCATGCCGAGCGAGATGGCGATCAGCACCGCCGACTGGCGCAGCACGTTGAGGACGTTGTTCGGCGACACGAAGGCCGGCTGCATCACGTAGAAGATCGCGAGCACCGCCAGCATGCCGAAGATCGCGCCGTAGTCGCGCAGGAAGCCGAGGGCCGCTCCGCCCGTTGATCGTTGACTGAGAACCTGACTCATGATGCGGCCTCCCGGAGCTAGAACAGAAGGATCTGGCCGATCTCGCGCCGGCGGACGACGCCGATCGCGATCGACGCGATGAGCACCACGCCCTGGACGGCGGGGAGCGCCTGATTGGAAATGCCGATCAGGATCAGCCCGTTCGACAGGGAGGCGAGGAAGATCGCCGCGACCACCGTGCCGGTGACGTTGAGCTGGCCGCTGCGCGACAGGGTGGAGCCGAGGAAGGCCGCCGCGAGCGCGCTGATCAGATAGTCGATGCCGGTCGCAAGCGCCGAGGCGCCATAGCTGTAGGAGGCGAGGATGGCGCCGGAAAAGCCGAGGATCGCGCCGCCGATGACGAAGGAGGCCGTGGCATAGCGGGGCTGGCTTATGCCCCGCAGTCTCGCCGCCGGCAGGTTCTGCCCGACCGCATACATGCGCAGGCCCGTGCGGGTCCTGGAAAGGAACAGGTGCAGGATGGCAGTGAGGACGGCGAGCAGAATGAACACCGCCGGAACCGGTCCGACATAGCCCTGGCCGAGATAGAAGAAGCCGGGCTCGCCGGCCAGGGTGATTGCCTGGCCGCCATTGTAGAGCAGCGTCACCCCCATGGTGACGAACATCACGCCGAGGGTCGCGACGAAGGGCGGCATGGCGAAGACGAGCACGAAAGCGGCATTGACGAGGCCGACCACCGCGCCGAGCGCGACACCGGCAGCGACCGCGGCCGCTGAGCCCGCCGCCCCGACGATCAGACCGGCGGCGACATTCGAGGTCAGCTGGCTGATCGCCCCGGCCGAGACGTCGAGCCCGCCGGCGACGAGCACCAGGGTCAGGCCGAGCGCGATGAAGGCGAGAACGCTCCCCTGCTTGAGAACGTCGAAAAGATTGCCGGGGCTGAGGAACACCGGCGCCAGGAAGGCGATCACCGCGAGGGTGGCGAGCATTCCGATGAGTGCACCCCAATGCGAGACGAAGCCGGCGGCGTCGCGGAGACGGGCGGTCCCGGGCGGGCTTTCGGCGGGCGCCGTCGGCACGGCTCGCGGCGCCTTCGGCTTTGCGCCCGGCTCGGCCTCCTCGCCGCCCGAGGCGTGATAGAGCACCGTCGCGACATCGAGTTCGTTGCGTTCGAGCAGGGCGTTGACCCGCCCTTTCTGCATTACCGCGACCCGATCGCACATCCCGACGATCTCCTCGAAGTCGGAGGAGATCAGGATGACGACCGCGCCGCGGCGCGCAAGCGCGGTCATCTGCCGGTAGATTTCGACCTTCGAGCCAACGTCGACGCCGGTCGTCGGCTCGTCGAACAGGAAGATGTCCGAATGTCCCGGCAGCCAGCGCCCGATGACGACCTTCTGCTGATTGCCGCCGGAGAGATTCTGGGTCAGCGTGGCGGTGTTCGGCGGCTGGATCGACAGGTCGCGCTGCAGCGCCTGCGCCTCGGCCTTTTCGGCGCCGAGGTTGATCAGGCCGAAGCGAGCCCATTTGGCGATGTTGGGCAGGGTCAGATTGTCGCGCATCGACAGATCGGCGATCAACCCGTCATGCCGGCGATCCTCGGGGATCAAGGCGAAGCCCGCCGCCATGGCGGCCTGCGGGCCGGAAGGATTCGACGGCTTCCCATGCAAGGTCACGGTACCGCCGGTCCGCTTCAGCGCGCCGATCAGCGCCAGCGCCAGTTCGGAGCGCCCTGCACCCATGAGCCCGGCAAGGCCGAAGATCTCGCCGCGGCGGATGTCGAGACTGACGCCGCGCACGGCGCTGCCGACCGAAAGGTCGCGGATCGACAGCGCCGTTTCGCCGATCGGCACCTCTTCCTTGGGATAGAGCTGCGAAATCTCCCGGCCGACCATCATCCTGATGATCTCCCCCCGCGAGGTTTCGCCGACATTGCGGGTGGCGATCAGCTTGCCGTCCCGCAATACGGTCAGCCGGTCGACGAGATCGAGCACCTCGTCGAGATAGTGGGAGATGTAGACGATGGTGACGCCGTCGTCGCGCAGTCGCCGGACGACGTCGAACAACAGCGCCACTTCCGTTTCGGAGAGTGAGGCGGTCGGTTCGTCGAGGATGAGGATGCGCGGCTTGCGCAGCAGGGCGGCGGCGATCGCCACCTGTTCGCGCTGGGCGACGCTGAGATCGCGGATCAGCGTATCGGGCGTGAAGGACGCGCCCACCTTGGCCAGCGCCTTGGCGGTCTCGGCGCGCATCTCGGCGAGTTTCAGGAAGCCCGCTGCGGTGGTTTCCTCGATGCCGAGATAGACGTTGCGGGTCACGTCGAACTGGGCGACGAGCTGCTGATCCTGATGGACGATCACGATGCCGTTGGCTTCGGCATCCGCCACCCGGTCCATGCGCACCACCTCGCCGTCGACGAGGATGTCGCCGGCTTCCTGGCGGTAGACGCCGGTCAAGACCTTCACAAGCGTCGATTTGCCCGCGCCGTTCTGCCCGAGAAGGGCGTGGATCTCGCCCTTGCGGACCTGAAGGGAAACGTCCGAGAGCGCAAGAACGCCCGGAAATTCCTTGCGGATGTTCCGGCACTCCAGCGCAGGCCGGGGCGGATCGAAATCAAAAGCCATGAAATGCGGACCGAGAGCCGACCGGCTTCTTCGGTGGAAGGAGCCGGGGTGCCGAAGATGAACGGCCGGCGCCCCCGAAGCGGCCGCCGGCCACGAACAGCAATCTGGTCAGGGAAGCACGGGCTGGACGACCACGAGGTCCTTGTCCTGGGGATAGCGCGATTCCACGTCGGCCTTGTCCATGCCGAGATCGGCCCAGATGCCGTCGCCCCAGCGCTTTTGCGCGGCGGCAACGCCATTGCCGCGCACCGCGAGCCAGGCGTCGGTGTAGAGCGCGGAGGGAAAATCCTCTTTGCCGTTCAGCTTGTCGAGCAGTGCCTGCGCGGCCTTGCGGCCGATCGTCGGCACGTCCTGCACGACGGTGGCGACGAAGGGGCTGTCCTGATCGAGCAGCATCTGGAAGCCGATGCGGTCGCCGTCGATCGAGGCCGCCTTGATTTCGGTGCGGCCGTTGCGGCGGATCGCCTCGACCGCGCCTGAGGTCAGCAGGTCATAGGCGCCCCACACGGCGGCGATGCTGCCGGGCGCCGGATTGGCCGTCAGGAGGTCTTCCATCTGGGTCTGGACGCGGGCGACGCTGTGCTCGGTCGGAACTTCGTGCAGTTTCACCTTCGGATAGTCGGCAGCCATCGCCTCGAGGACGCGCTTGCGGGTTTCGAGGAGCGGCGCGCCCGGAACCCAGAAGACGTAGACGTCACCCTGATAGTCGATGCTCGACAGAAGCGCGCGGCTCATCATCGCCGACATCAGCGCGTCGTCGCCGCCGACATCGGTCAGCGCGCCCTCGGTGGTGGAGCCGACCGACGTGGTGACGACCGGGATGCCCGCCTCGTTGGCCTTGGCAACCACGGGCGCGAGCTGCTGGGCATTGCCGAGCTGGACGATGATGCCTGCCACGCCGGAATTGATCAGGTTTTCGATGTTCTCGTTGTGCTTGCGCGGATCGGTGCCACCATCGGTGACGACGACCTCGGCCCCTGCCGCCTCGAGGACCTCCCGCGCGCCGGCGATGATGTCACGGTTGTAGTCGTTGGTGATTTCGCGCGACGCCAGGCCGATCTTCTTGCCGGTGAGATCCTGTGCCTTCGCCTGGACAGGCAGGATCGCCAGTGCGGCGCCCACTGCGGCGGCGCAGAGTGCGGACAGTTTCATTGGATGCTCCTCCCATAGAGATCTCAATTCGATCAATTGATCGATATGCGATTTGTTGATCTTTCAGCCGCCCATGTCAAGCAGGCCGCTTCGCGTCGTCTCTCCAGCCGGCGTCGGGCGACCGGCACGCATCTCAGCCATCCGCGCACCAAGGCGGCGGTCAAGAAGGCCCTGGCGCTCGCCAGAAAGCACGGAGCGCGGACCGCGCTCGATATCGATTATCGTCCCAGCCTCTGGGGCGTCGCCGGCCATGGCGAAGGCGAGAGCCGCTTCGTCGAGAGCTCTTCGATGCGATGCCACTGGGCATCAGTCAGGATTCGTCTGCTCAAGATCGCTCTCCGTTTGCGATCTCGAATCAAATCTCGGCGCAGAACGGAATTCCTGAATGGAGACGCGACCAAGCGCAGACCCCACGCCCTCGACTCAAGAGCAAAACGACCCTGTCGCCGGCTTGTGCAACGAGCTGGCCCCCTTCCTCTACACCTGCGCTCGACCGCGGGCGTCTCGAGGAATTCTCCGGTGAATTGGAAGGCGAACCCGCCTCGCCTCGAGACGATGCCGTGGCGCGGGCCGGGCCCGCTTTGAGCCCGAATTGATGTCGGGCGCCCACACCGGTGATCCCGCCCGGTGATGAACTATAGCATTTCCAATTGTCTCGCCCGTCATTCCCATAGCAGGCGATATTCACGCATTGCGATCGGGAGCTTAAGGCTTTTTCGAGATCGAGACGGAGACAGCGATGGGCGCCCTCGACGGGATCAGGATCCTTAGCTTCAATCACTTCCTGTCCGGCCCCGCCGCAGCGCAGTTTCTAGGCGACATGGGCGCCGACGTGATCGCCGTCGAGCCGATCGGCGGCGCCTTCCAGCGCAACTGGGCGGTCGCCAACCACTTCGTCGACGACACATCCGTCAATCACATGACCACGGGTCGCAACAAGCGCTCCATCGCCGTCGATCTGAAATCGCCGGACGGGATCGCCGCGATCAAGCGGCTGATTGGCCGGGCGGACGTGGTGATTGAGAATTTCCGCCCCGGCACGCTCGACCGGCTTGGCCTGTCCGAGGCGGTGATGCGGGCCGAGAACCCACGGCTGATCCTTGCCGTCAGCACCGGCTTCGGTGCCGACGGTCCCTACCGCGACCGCCCTGGCCAGGATGTCCTCCTTCAGGCGATGTCAGGGCTCGCCGCTCATACCGGCTCGGCCGAGAGCGGCCCGGTCGCCGTCGGCACCGTGCCGATCGACCAGCACACGGCAACGATCTACGTCTCGGCGATCCTTGCCGCTCTGTTCGAACGCGAACGCACCGGCGTTGCCCGCAGGGTCGAGGTCAACATGCTCCAGGCCGCGCTCGATCTTCAGGCCGAGTCGATCACCGCCTGGATGAACGGCGCTCCCCACGATTCCCCGCGCGGCCGCGACGGGCTGGCCGCCTGGTTCAGCCCGGCGCCTTATGGGATCCACGCCGCGAGCGACGGGCATCTGATCATCTCGATGTCGACTGCGTGCGCGCTTGCCGAAGCGCTGGAGATGCCGGAACTCGCCGATTACGGCCGACGATTGCTTCGCGAGGAAGGGCGAAATCAATCGCAAGGTCGCCGCGCGGCTGAAACAGGACACGATCGCTTATTGGCTGCCGCGGCTGGAAGCGGCCAAGGTCTGGCGGGCTTGGTCGGCGAGGAGAGGGCCGTGACCGGCGCGGCCCGCCTCGTGCCCGTCGCCGCTGCGCACTGAACGCGATGTACGATCTCAAGAGCATCGACGAACTCTCGGTCGGCGACCGGGTCAGCGTGTCGAAGACCATCACCGAGGCGGACGGGGCGATGTATATCGCCGCCACCGGCGATGAGCTATGGCGGAAGCTGGGTGATGACGGTCTGAGAGAGGCGGCGTATCGAGGCGGGTGATCAAGCCTGCCAGAACCTCCCGTAGGAGCGATACGCCCATGACGACGGATAGCACCGTTTCCGCATTTCGACATCCCGACACGATTGATGATCCCCTGACCACAGTCCTGCGCGACGGTGCCCGGCGTCTTCTTGCCGAGGCGGTCGAGGCGGAAGCCGCTGCCTTTCTTGCTGCGATGAAAGAGGAGCGGCTGGGCGACGGCCGGGCCCGCTTCGTGCGCCACGGTCATGGCCCGGAGCGGGCGATCCAGACCGGCATCGGCCCGGTCCCCGTCAAGCGGGCGAAGGTTCGCGATCGTGGCGCCGGCGATGGCGGC
>NZ_JAFMPY010000009.1 GCF_017353515.1 Jiella sonneratiae | reverse complement strand
CCGCACGCAACGGCCTCGTCATCGCTCGCCTACGGCTACGCGATAACGAGGCCGTTGCGCATTCGGCACCCGAAGAGGGGGCCCGTTTGAACGCCGATGAGGGGTCCCGTTCCGAAGCCGTTTGACAGCGGCTCGCGCTCGCCGTCACGCGGCCGGAATCCTTCGTCTACGGCAACCTCGTCGCCGGCGACGCAAGCTGATCATGAGCGACGTCGAGATCGAGGCGCTCAAGCCGTTCAACCGCACGCCGCAGGGTGACCCCTGCGACGTCGGCGATCGCTTCACCGTCGGCGCCACGCGCGCCGACGAGCTGGAGCGGCTGAAGCTCGCCCGTCGCGTCGCCGCGGCGCCCAAGCCCGAAAACAAGATGCGGCAGGAACCGGCAGCCAAGCAGCCGCCGGCACCGCCCGCCCGTCGAACCCGTCCGAACAAGGGTTGATGCCATGCTCACCGTCGTCACGGCTGCCACAGCCGCCAATCTGACCACGCTCGAACGGGCGCGGGCAATGCTGGACTTCGCCCCGACCGAAGATGCGGCGGTGAGCACCCTTATCGACCAGGCGTCGCGCGTCATCGCCGACTATTGCCGGCGGCCGTTCGGCCTTGAGACGGTGCGCGAAACCTTCGACGCGTTCCTTTGGGGCTCGGCGGTTCTTCTCAGCCGGTCGCCTGTCATCGCCATCACGGAGGTTTTGGACGGAACGCAGGCTATCGACATTGAGAACACTCGCCAAGATGCCGAGACCGGGCTGCTCTACCGGATCGATGATGACGGCTATCCGCTTTGCTGGAGCGGCGCCCGGCTCACGGTCACGTACAGCGCCGGCTACGTCCTGCCGTCCGACGAGGACGGTGCGCCGGCGACAACCCTGCCGGAGCCGGTAGAGCGCGCGGCCATCCGCCTCGTCGGCGCCTATCGCTCGCTGTCCGGCAGAGACCAGCTCATCAAGAGCGAGACCGTCGAAGGCATCGGCTCCACGTCGTGGTGGGTGCCAGGCGCAGGCAGCGTCCTCGCCGATCCTGAGGCCGAGCAGCTTCTACAGCCATATCGGAGGCTGTTCTAATGCTGCAGCTCACTCACACAGCGATGCGGATCATTCGCGCCGATCAGACCAGGCGCGAAGCGAAGGCGGCGGCGAAGGCTAAGGCGAAATGCCGCCAGCTCAATCATCAAGTGATGCTGCGCCTCGTCGAGAGCGCGGCTTCTATCCTGCGCACGGGAGAGCCGACCTATTTCGAATTCGAAGGGGCGTGCAGATCCGGCATCCGCCGTTCGCTCATCATGCAGGGTTGGAAGTGGGTCGACGCTGACAATGCCGCTGCCGATGTTGTCTCTGCAGCCCTGAAGCAGATAGGCGCCGTTCGCCCAACATGGGACCAAGGTCAGCCGGAATGCGCCGCAAACTTCAGCGTCGAGCACTACTATTGCTCCAGATGCGGCACATCCATTCCCGACGAGCGCAAGGCTTCCGGCAGGGCGAAGTTCTGTTCCGACCTGTGCTCCACGGCCGCGAGCTTGACCAAGGCCCGTATGTCCGGCGAGCGGCGGTCGCTTGCCGATTATCTCGCTCAGATATCCCGCACGTCAGCGGAAGAAGTCCGGCAGAGGACCGGCACCTGTGAGCAGTGCAACCGGCCGTTCATAGCGCACAGCGGTCAGCTCTTTTGCAGTGTGCGCTGTCGGGGGCTCGCCGAAAGGTCCAAGCCTGAGGTGAATTGCGAGCAGTGCGGGACGGCATTTCGCTCCAGGCTGAACCATGGTCAGCGGCAGAAATACTGCTCGAAGACATGCGCCGACGCCGCAGCGACCGGCATCGAAAGATGGCGCAAGCCCCGTCCGCAGGTGACCTGTGAAGGCTGCGGTTCGATCTTCTCGCTGAAGGTCGTCTCCCGGCCGCGCCGCTTCTGTTCGCAGAGCTGCGCCAATCGGAAAAACAACAGCGACCGCGCCCGAATGCGCTGTGAGCCCGTGAGCGAGCCCCAAGAGTGGGATTTCCAGAAAAAGGGAGGCCGCTGACATGGCCGGAGAAGTCTATCGGCGGCTCACCGTCACCGCGCAGCAGCGCGGCGTTCGCGAGACCGCGCAGGATGTCGAGAAGCTCGGCCAGAGCGTCCAGCGCGCCGCCACGACGGCGTCCGACGGATCGCGGCAGTTCGATCGGTCGTTGACGGCCGCGGGCGCGAGCGGTCGCACCTTCGCGACCGATCTGCAGCGCGTTCAGCAGGCGCTCAAGAACCACGGCTTTTCGCAATACGCGTCCGACCTCGCCAGCGTGAAAGCGGCGACCGCCGAGACCACGAAGCTGACGCTTTCGCAGAGCCGCGCCATCGAGTCGCTGGAGCGCAGTCTCGATCCGGCCGTGCGGAACCTGCAGCGGTATGAGGCGGCCGAGGCGAAGGTCGCGGCTGCCGTGGCCGGCCGCAAGTTCAGCCTCGAGCGCGGCAACGAGCTGCTCGGCCTCGCCGCAGTTCGGTTCAAGCAGGTCGGTGACCAGGCCAGCGGCGCAAATGACAACGTGCGCCTGACCTCCAACCAGATGCTGAACCTCGGCCGACAGGCGCAGGACGTCGGCACGATGCTCGCGATGGGGGCGAGCCCGTTCCAAGTGATCACGAGCCAGGCCGCGCAGGTCTATGATGCGCTCGCCTCGGGCCCCGGCGGCTTGCGCGGTTCTGTGAAGGCGCTTGGCGTCGAGCTTGCATCGCTCGTTGTTCGCTTCGCCCCGATCGGTCTCGCCGCCGGTGCGGCGACGACGGCCGCCTATCTACTTTGGAAGGCCGCATCGGGCCCGGAGGTGAAGACGGCCGAGGAAGCGCTTAAGAGCTACAAGACTCTGCTCGACGAGCTCGAGGCGGGGTACGGGCGCGCAGCGGATGCAGCCGCCGACTTCTTCAAACGGGCCCGGCAGGAATCGCCGAACGTCGCGTCTGCGCTCATTCAAGGAACCGAGGCGGAGATCCGCGCGACGCTTGCGCAGGAGATCGAAACCTTGACCGCGAAAACGCAAGGTTTCGTCACCTCGTTCAAGGATCTGTCTCCGGCAGTCCTCGCGGGACAGCAGCAAATTCGGACCCTCGGCGATCGGCTGGAGTCGGGCAAGATCACGGTCGCCGAGTTCCGGGACGAAATCGCGAAGATCCGGATCGCGCCTGACCAGCCGCGCGTCATCGTCAAAATCGCCGACGACTTGCTCAAAGGGTCGGTGAATGCACGCGAGCTGGCGAACGCCCTCGGCGCCGTCGGCGGGGCAGCGGACATCGCCGCCGGCAAGACGTCGCGGCTGGCGATTCCGTCGATGCGGGAGCAGCCGCGGCAGTTCGGCGGTGCGGTGCCGCTGATGCAACGCCTCAATCCCGAGGGATACGACGCCATGGTTGAAGGCCTGAAGGCGCAGGCGGACGCCATGAAAAAGGTCGACACTGCCGCGAAGTCCGCCGCCGATGCCCTACGGGAGGCGCAAGACGCGATCGCGGACGCCTCGCTCCGCGGCTACGCGGCAGAGATGGCGCAAATCAACCGCGAGATCGAGCGGCAGATCGCATTGAACCCCGAGAACGCCGCGGCGTGGCGGGAGGTTCGAGCGGCGCGCAAGCAGGCTTTGGAGATCGCGACGAACCGCGGTCTGTTCGATCCGCTGCAAACGCAGGTCGATCAGGTCAAGGCGCAGGCGGCGGCCATCGGACTCAATGCCGACGCGACCCGGACCCTGACCGACGCCATGAAGGCCGAGCAGGCGATCCGACAGGCCGGCATCGATCCGCTTAGCGACCGCGCCGACCAGTACCGCCGCGCCGCTGCTGCCGTGTCCGATTACGCCGCCGAGGTCGACCGGCTGGCGAAAGCCTGGGACGTCGTCCACAAGGCGGAGACGGACGCCATCGACAAAGGCGTCGACGCGCTGATGTCCGGCGATTGGAAGTCGGGCCTGACAAGCATCCTCGATGACCTGCAGAAGCAGATCGTCGAGATTGGCATCAAGAACCCGTTGAAGAACTCGCTGACCGGAAGCCAGCTTCCGACCTTCTCGGATCTGTTCCTCAATCCGCAGGCGCCGGCTCTTCCGACGTCGCAGATGACGAACGCCATGAATGTCAACGCCGCCGTGGTGAACATCGGAGGCGTCGGCGTGACAGCGGCGCTCGGCGGGGCGCCTGTCGGCAATGTCGAGCGAGGCGGCGCACTCGCTGCCGTGAACAAGCTCGCCGGCGTGAACGACAACGGGAAGGTGCCGCCCGTCAGCGACCTGGCCGCCTACATCCGCCAAGCGGCCAACGTGCGCGGCATCGATGCTGAGACCGCTCTACGCGTTGCCCGGTCCGAAGGCTTGGGTGAAGGCATCTGGCAGTCGAACTATCGGCGGAACGGCTATCGCGAGCCGTCCTTCGGGCCCTTCCAACTGCTCAAGGGCGGGCCGGGAACCGGCTTCGGCCGCGGCCTCGGCAATGCGTTCATGCGCGATACAGGGATGGATCCAGCCGATCCGCGCAGCGCCTATGCCGGCATCGATTACGCACTGAACCACG
Source organism: Jiella sonneratiae (assembly GCF_017353515.1). Classification (GTDB taxonomy): domain Bacteria; phylum Pseudomonadota; class Alphaproteobacteria; order Rhizobiales; family Rhizobiaceae; genus Jiella; species Jiella sonneratiae. The sequence goes on along the minus strand of NZ_JAFMPY010000009.1, from coordinate 199,135 downwards.
CCGCCAAGAACGGATGGGGGGCATGGTACGGCGCCGACAAGGCTGGGATCGGTAAATGGGAAGGGCTTCGGGGCGCTCAGACGGTTCCGATCGAGCAGATGCAGGCTCAGATCCAGCAGTCGGCAATGGCTCTTCAGCAGTCGGCTTCCACGCTCGCACCGGCGGCTTCGACGTTCACAACCGGCCTGCAGCAGAGCCTGAACGGAACGATCCTAGGCGGCGCCGGCCAGATCGCGAACCAGTTCGTCCCCGGGCTCGGTGGCGTGGTGCAAACCTTCCTGCAGGCGTTTCAGAACGCCGCGCCGGGCGGCGGTATGGGCGGCGGCATGTCGGGAAGCGGCGCCTACAACATCGGCGCCATGCTGGCGAACCTCGTTTCGTCCTTCTTCGACACCGGAGGTTACACCGGGCCCGGTGGCGTCCATGAGCCCGCCGGCATCGTCCACAAGGGCGAGGTCGTCTTCAGCCAAGCGGACGTCGCCCGGGCCGGCGGTGTGGGCGCCGTTGAGGCTATTCGCCTCGGCGGGCGCGGCTATGCAGACGGTGGGGCGGTAGCGGCGCCGGCGCGCACGATCGTGAACCGGCAGTCGGCCATTGCCCGCGCGCACTCGCCCGCAAACGGTCAATCGCCGGTCGTAAACATGCCGGTCACGATCGAGAACCGGAACGGATCGAAGGTAACCGCGCAGCAGGAAGACGACGGCCGCGGCGGGAAGCGCCTGCGGATCAACATCATGGACGACATGGTTTCCGAGACCCTCAGCAAGGGCAGGAAGTCGAACCGGGCGCTCAGCCAGCGCGGCGCCAAGACACCATTGGTGCGCTGATGAAGACGATCGCAAAATTCCGCCAGCGCGTCCGCCGGGAGGCCCATCGCAATTTCGACGCCTGGGACCGCGACATGGCGGCGGACGACGACGCTATCGACTGGCTTTGCGCCAATCGGGACGAGGCGCTTCGGCGGCTTATCCTGCCCATCCGAAGCGAGGCTGAGAAGATGCTCGCTGAGGGAGTGAGCCCGCTCGTCGCCGCGATCTACCTGAACGAAACCGAGGCGGTGCTTCGCAGCCGGTTCGAGAAGATGATCGTCGACCTTATCGAGGCGCTTCGTCGGAAGCTCGAGCAATGACGGACGATCCGTTCCTCGCCGAGGTCCGGCTGATCGTGTCGGACCTTTCGTCGCCAGAGGCGCAGTCGGCGCGCCTCGCCACCTTCGCGGCCGAGGAGATCGCCAAGGCGCAGGCGGCGAACGCTGCGGCGCTCGGCGGGCGGCAGCCGGATCCGCGCGTCACGGTCGACGGACGCCAAGGCGCGCCGCTCGCGACCGTGCGGCCGGATGGCAAGATCGTCGCCGACTTTGACCTCGGCGGCGAGGTCATCGAATGGATAGGCGCCGAGCTCCTGAAGGCGTCGCCGGTCCTCACCGGCGCCTATCAGCGGGCGCACCGCTTGTTCGTTGATGGCGTCGAGCACACGCCAGGCGATCCACTGCCGGCCGGCGCCAAGCGGTTCGTGTTTCTCAACCTCGCGCCCTACAGCCGGAAGATCGAGGGCGATGTCGACCGGGCCCCGCTGTCGTCTCAGGCCCCGGCGGGCGTCTTCGAAGTCGTCGCCGCCATGGCAAATCGGCGCTTCGGCAACACGGCCGACATTCGTTTCGGATGGGAGGCAGTCGAGAAGGCGCCCGAAAAGTCCACCGTCGGCCAGCGGAAGGCCGAGCGAGCCAGCCGCACCCCCGCAATCATCGTGAGGCTCTACTGATGGCACATCCCACCGTTGACACCGCCGTGCGCGCCCGCTTGGCCGCCAACTTCAACGCCTGCGAAATCCGGCCCGAGGGAAGCCTTGAGGCCGGCGACGGCGCCCCGTTCCTCGTCGTGCAGTTCCCCTATTCGTCCAGCCGGCAGGCGAGCATCGGCGATCCGGGCGGCAACCGTTGGCGGGAGGAAGGAGGCGTGCGCTTCGTCCTCAGCGTCCCGCGCAATCGTGCCGCGATCGCAGCGGGCCGGCAGTGGGCAGAGGAGATTGCCACCGTGTTCCGGGGGAAGCGGTTCGATGGCGTGCTGACCTTCGCGCCGACGTCACCCGTGAGCGACGACAACAACGACGTCGGCGGGCTTTATCGGCTGTCCTGGGCGGTGCCGTATCAGTTCGATGTGAGGGGCTGACCGTAGGGTGCTCAGAGCGACCTACGGGAGCAAGGGTCCGATATGCAGATATTATCGGACCTTTGAGGGATGGGGGATTGCGGCCTCGAGCGTCAGATCACCGGCCTCAACGGAATCGAGGACCTGGAATGCGGATAGCCCCTCGACCCTCTCGATCGGCGGGCAGGTGCACATAAGCCGCATTGCGATGATCGAGTTGGGCGTGACGAATTCCTTCCCGGCGATTTTGAACGTCACAAGCCTGCCCTTCTCGCGCTCTCGGCGGAGCGACGCGGGGGTGAGGTTCCCATTGAGGAGAACTTCGCACGCCTGCGCAAGCGTCAGCAGATCGTCGGGCCGAAGCTCTTCGCGAGAGAGGAGCGCTCGCTTTCGCATTAGTCTAGGTCACAAGGATGAACGACAACGCCGACCATCCCCTGTTTGTGACAGACGCGCAAGCGGCGAGGCGCGTCGGTGTGCCGGTCGCAGTCTATCGCCAAGCTGCGGCGATCCTCGAGCGGCAAGGCTTCCCGCGGCCGGATCCGATGTTCCACGATCGGCGATATTGGCCGGCCATCCGTGCATTCCTCGATCGCAGGGCGGGCTTGGATCGTTCCGGCCTAACGCTTCAGCCGGACGGCGAGGAGCATTGGGACTAGGCCGGATCGAAGTGCGGGAAACGTCAGTACCGCCAGCGCTGCTTGAAGTCGTCGATGAACCAGCCCTCCGAATCCTCCTCGGCGCCTCTCATGGACCGGAATTTGAAGTAGGAGTCGTAGCCCTGCGCAGAGCACCAGCGTCGAAAATCCGCATAGTCGGGGTCTGCTTCAGCAGACTTCGGGGTGCCGGTCTCGCGGCTCCATCTGTCGCGCAGCTGCGCTTGGGCCTGCTTCGCTTCATCCTTCGTCATGTCGCATTCCATGTCGCGTGGAGCTGCCGAGTGTCGCAGGAAACCGCTGAAAATCAAGGGAACTCACTGCAACATGGATGCGACATAAGACAAGCAGATTTGCCGCTCTTAATATCGTTCAAGTGGCTGATTTTGCTTAGAAAATTGAGTGGCTGGGGAACCTGGATTCGAACCAGGACTAACGGAGTCAGAGTCCGCTGGTCTACCGTTAACCTATTCCCCACCAGGCGCCCCCGGGGCGCCGTGTCTGCGCCGAACCTGGTAGCGGCTCTTGCTGGCGCAGGGCTTGCCGTCCGGACGAACCGCGGCGACGGGCTGTCATATAGCGGTCTCGCCGCAGGATGTGAACCCTGCCGGGGTGGATTTTTGCCGCCTATCATCGGGATCTCCGGAAACGACCGTCGTTAATGTGGAAACCGCCCCGTGCCGGGCCGCAGGGCAATCGCATGCGAAAATTTGCAAGGACGTCGGGAGCGAAAGGCCGGAGCCACGGACGGCTCCCGCAGGAAAAACCAAGGTTCCGACAGGTAGCGGCTTCGTCCGGCGAGCGACGACAGCGGCGGCAACGCGGCTTGCCACTGGGTTGGCCGCATGCCAGCATCGCAACCGATGGTGCAGATCTTCCTTTCCTACGCCCATGCAGACACCGAGCGGCTCGACGCGTTTTTGACGCATCTCGATCCCGTGCGCCGGTCGGAGGGGTTCACGATCTGGGACGACCGGCGCTTGAGGGCCGGCGAGATGTGGGACGAGGGCATCCGCAAGGCCGTCCGTGAATCGGACATCTTCATCTGCCTCGTCACCAACCGGTTCCTCGCCTCGACCTATATCCGCGGCAGCGAGCTGCCGGCGATCCTTCAGGCGGAAAACCGGGGTGCGCTGGTCCTCCCCGTCATCCTCGAACACTCGCATTGGGACCAGATCTTTGCCGAGCGGCAATGCGTGCCTTCGACGAAGCGCGGGGAGCTGCGGCCGATCGTCAACTGGCGGCCGCGAAACGACGGCTATCACGCGGCGAGCGTCCAGATCGCCCGCTCGATCACCGACTATGTCGAGACCGAGCCGGCCCCAATACCCTCCCCCGGCCCATCGCTGATCGCGACGCCGGACGGCTTCGAGATCACCGACGACACGCCGTCGGCTGCCGCGCTACAGGATCGATCCGGACGGGACCATTCACGATCCGGATGGAAACGCAAGCGACCTGTTCGAAAGTTGGGCACTTGCGGCGCGCGAGACGAGTGGGCCAGAGGCTCCTGAAGCGGAGAGATAGCCGCACTGCCCAAAGCGCGGGAGCTTTGGCGATGTTTGGCGATCGCCCCTATGTTCCTGACCGTGACAGCACGCCCTACCCCTCTTGCGCCCGACAGCGCGCCGATCTCCCTGCCCGAACCTTTCCTCCGATGGTTCGCCGGCCATGGCTGGGCGCCGCGGGCGCATCAGCTGGAGCTGCTGACGAAAGCCGAGGCCGGCGCTTCGGTACTGTTGATTGCGCCGACCGGGGCGGGCAAGACGCTGGCCGGGTTTCTGCCGGCGCTGGTCGATCTCCACCGCCGCGGCCGGCCGAAGACAGGCGCCCGCCCGCGCGGGGTGCATACGCTCTATGTCTCGCCGCTGAAGGCGCTGGCCACCGACATCCAGCGCAATCTCGAGCGGCCGGTCGCCGAGATCGGGCTTTCGGTGACGCTCGAAACCCGCACCGGGGATACGAGCCAAGTGCGCCGCCAGCGCCAGAAGCTGAAGCCGCCGGACATCCTTCTGACGACGCCGGAACAACTGGCACTGCTGATCGCCGGCAAGGACGCAGCCGACTTCTTCTCCGACCTTCGCTACGTCGTCTTCGACGAGCTGCATTCGCTGGTCACGTCGAAGCGCGGGCATCTGCTGGCGCTGGGGTTGGCGCGGCTCAGGAAGCTGCGGCCGGAGCTGCAGACGATCGGGCTTTCGGCGACGGTGTCCGAGCCAGCGGAGCTGTGTCGCTGGCTGGTGGCGCAGAATCAACGGACGGGAGACGGCATAACGGCTGATGCGGATGCTGATGCTGCAGCAGAACTGAAGCCCGAGGCCGATCTCATCACCGTCGCGGGCGGCGCCAGGCCTGACATTCAGATCCTCGATTCAGAGGAGCGCGTTCCCTGGCAGGGGCATACGGCGCGCTATGCGCTCCCCGAAATCTACGCGGCGATCAAGGCACACCGGACGACGCTGCTCTTCGTCAACACCCGCAGCCAGGCGGAGCTCTTGTTCCAGGAGCTGTGGCGGATCAACGAGGAGACGCTGCCGATCGCGCTGCATCACGGCTCGCTCGACGTCGGCCAGCGCCGCAAAGTCGAGGCGGCGATGGCGAAGAACGAACTCCGCGCCGTCGTCGCCACCTCCACCCTCGATCTCGGCATCGACTGGGGCGACGTCGATCTCGTCATCCATGTCGGCGCGCCGAAGGGCGCCTCGCGGCTGGCGCAAAGGATCGGCCGGGCGAACCACCGGATGGACGAGCCGTCGAAGGCCATCCTCGTTCCCGCCAACCGCTTCGAGGTGATGGAGTGCCGCGCCGCGCTCGACGCCAACTATCTCGGCGCGCAGGACACCCCGCCGCTCCGGGACGGCGCTCTCGACGTCCTCGCCCAGCACGTCCTCGGCATGGCGGTGGCGGCGCCGTTTCGCGCCGACGATCTCTATGACGAGGTCACCTCGGCCGCGCCCTATGCCGGTCTTCCCCGCGAGACCTTCGAGCGGATCGTCGAATTCGTCGCCACCGGCGGCTATGCGCTGAAGGTCTATGAGCGCTACGCCAAGATCAGGCTCACCGAGGACGGCACCTGGCGGCTGACACATCCGCGTTTCGCGCAACAGTACCGCATGAACGCCGGCACGATCATCGAGGCGCCGATGCTGGAGATCCGGCTCGTGCGCCGGCGCACCGCCGCGGCGATCGCGAGAGGCGGCCGGGCGCTCGGAAAGATCGAGGAAGCCTTCCTCGAAACCCTTTCCCCCGGCGACACCTTCCTCTTCGCCGGCGAGGTTCTGAAGTTCGAGGGCATCTTCGAGACCACCTGCCTCGTCACCAAGGCGGCGAGCGAAGAGCCGAAGGTGCCCTATTACGGCGGCTCGAAATTTCCGCTGACGACCTATCTCGCCAAGGAAGTCCGGGCGATGCTCGCCGATCCCGCCCGCTGGCACGCCCTGCCGGACCAGGTGCGCGACTGGCTGTCGATCCAGAAGCTGAAGTCTGTGATTCCGGGGCCGGACGATCTGCTCGTGGAGACCTTTCCGAACGCCAAGCTCTTCCACATGGTGCTTTACCCGTTCGAAGGCCGCCTCGCCCACCAGACCCTCGGCATGCTGCTCACCCGCCGGCTGGAGCGCGCCCGGGCGATGCCGCTCGGCTTCGTCGCGACGGATTACGCCATTTCGATCTGGGGCCGGCGCGACATGGGCGCAATGATCGCCAAGGGCTCGCTCCCCCTCGACGCCTTGTTCGACGAGGACATGCTCGGCGACGATCTCGAAAGCTGGATGGCCGATTCCTGGCTCCTGAAGCGCACCTTCCGGCAATGCGCGGTGATCTCCGGCCTCATCGAGAAGCGCCATCCTGGCCAGGAGAAGACCGGCCGGCAGGTGACCGTCTCGACCGATCTCGTCTACGACGTTTTGAGGGCCCACGAGCCGGACCACATCCTCATGCAGGCGACCTGGGCGGACGCGGCGACCGGGCTTCTCGACGTTGCCCGCGTCTCCGACCTCCTCGCCCGCATCAAGCACCACATCGTCCATGTCGACCTCGACCAGATTTCGCCGCTCGCCGTCCCCGTCATGCTGGAGATCGGCCGCGAGAGCGTCGTCGGCGAAGCGCGGGACGCGGATCTTCGCGAAGCGGCGAAGGAGGCGATGATCGCGATGGCGATGGGCGAGATGGCGGGCGAATAGGTCGGCGACCAGTGGAGTGCATCTATCTCCACTTTCAACTTTATTGACTCCATACTGCTACTTGAGATAGTTTCTAATTCCCTAGCGTAAGAACCGGTTCGGAGCCGGGACCGTGGTCGCCGCGGTTTCCGGCAACGGCGGAGCTTTGGGGACGACGGATATTCGTGTGGGAGCCCCCTATGGCCAATGCAAGTGAGCGCCAGGCGGAACTGGCGAAGACGCAGACCCGCGCTGCCGACGCGGCCATGTCCTCGGCCAGGGCAGGCAGCCCCGCCGTCGCGATGGGCACGTTGATGACCGAGGTAATGGGGCACGGCGGCCTCTACACCTTGCTCGACAAGGAAAGGACCGGGAAGCGGATCGAAGCCATGGCGATGGCCCATATGGGGCATGGCGGCGGGATGCATGGCCCCCATGGGGCGCATGCGATGATGCAGCATGCCGCGGCGATGGCCGACATGGTGCCGACGTTCTTCTTCTACTTTCTCGTCAACAAGCCGTATAACCTTCGATCCGAGCTGATCAGTTTTCTCAGCTATCCCAATCGCCATATGCTCAGCCCTATAGTGCCAGACCCCGGTATGGTCGAAAGTGGCCCTGCCACGCCGGCAGACGGCGCGCCGTCTGCCAAGCCCTACGGCTCCGTCGGCCGCACCTATTCGCAATTCAACGATCCGAGCCCGACCATCCCGGCGGCAATGACCTTCCTCGGCCAGTTCATCGATCACGACCTGACGCTGAACGCGGTGAACCTGTTCGATGACCAGACCAATCTGGTTCCGAACGACGCCTCGCCGCTGATCGATCTCGACAATGTCTACGGCCCGCGGGTCGACGACGAAAATCCCGGCAAGCCGCGCGAAATCCCGATGAAGGACGGATATTTCTGCTTTCGCCGGGTCGAGAATTCTGACGGCGAGCGGATCGGCTTCGACGTCTGCCGGCGCGATGGCGAAAGTGACGGCCGCAAGGTGAAGGTCGCGCTGATCGGCGACAAGCGCAACGACGAGAACCAGATCGTCCTGCAGGTGCACATCCTCGCCATGCGCCTGCACAACGCCTTCCGCTCCCTCGGCTTTGACTACTGCGAGGCACGCAGGCAGACGATCCTCACCTGGCAGGCGATGATCCTCGACGAATATCTGCCGCTGATCGCCCAGCCGGAGATCATCGCTGATGTCCGGGCGAAGATCTTGACCGGCGATCGGGACGGCCTCGGCAACAAGCCGGGCAAGACCGTATGCGGCGGCGATGTCCTCGGCATGCCGCATGAATTCGCCATCGGCTTCCGCTTCGGCCATGCGCAGATCCGCAGCGAATACAGCCTGCGGGCACCGTCGGAAAAGGACGATCTCAAATACGTCTTCCGGCTGTTCGACAGCCTGTCCGACGGCAGCACCGATCTTCAAGGCGGAAAATGCCTCAATGCCAGCCGCATCATCGATTGGACCTACTTCCTCAACGATCCCGATGAGAGACTCGACTCGAACATCATCGACACGAAGCTCAACGAAGTGACGTTCGATCTGCCGCAGAGCGCCATTCCCGACGATCTCAAGCTGGTCGGCAACCTCGCCTTCCGCAATCTGGTGCGCAGCGACAGCATCGGCGTTTGTTCCGGCGAGGATCTCGTCGATTTCTACAATCGGATTCTGGATCGGACGAATCAGATTGTGAGGCTGACTCCCAGGCAGGTCGAGAATAACGAAGGTGATCCGGATGATCCGGACAAGTTCCATCCGCTCTTCAAGCAGTCCAGCTGCGACTGCCCTCCCTTCCGCACGCCGTTGTGGTACTATCTGCTACGAGAGGCCGAGGTTGAGAGAGCTGCAGACCCCAACGCTATTCAAGGCCGTCTCGGCTCGCTCGGCAGTCGGCTGGTCGCGGAGGTCCTCCTCTGGGGCATCGACTACGGCGAGCATTCCGTGTTCCGGGCGGTTCGCGAACAGACACCTTGGCAGCCGGACGTCTACCGGGGCGGTCTCGTTCCTTCGCAGGGCGAGGTCGAATATCCGGATGAGCCAAAGCGCAAGAAAGTCACGCTGCTCGATATCGTCAAATTCGTCGAATGGGCGGAAAAGCAGCCTGATTTCATCGTCCATGACTGCTGCGACCCGGATCAGGCCCCGCCGCCTTACTGCCCTCCAACTCCGGGCGGCGACACATCGGCGTGCAAGAGCACGGGCGATGATCCGAAGTCGGCCGCCCAAAGCGCGGGCTGACGGCAAGCGGTCAGAATGCGCTGCCCTCCTCGGCTAGCCGCCCTAACTCATCGTGCGTCCCTTCCGGCCGGAGCGCACGATGTACAATCTCTGGTACAAGAACGCCGTCATCTATTGTCTCGACGTCGACGCCTTCATGGATGCCGACGGCGACGGGGTCGGCGATTTCCAGGGGCTGACCGACCGGCTCGACCATATCGAGGCGCTCGGCTGCGACACGATCTGGCTCCTGCCCTTCTATCCCTCGCCGGACCGGGACAACGGCTACGACATCACCGACTATTACGGCGTCGATCCGCGGCTCGGCAATCTCGGCCATTTCGTCGAATTCGCTCAAGCGGCCAAGGATCGCGGCCTGAAGATCATGGTCGATCTCGTCGTCAACCACACGTCGATCGACCATCCGTGGTTCCAGATGAGCCGGGCGGGCCATCCGAAATATCGCGACTGGTACGTCTGGGCCGACGAGGAGCCGGCCGACGCCGAAAAGGGCATCATCTTTCCCGGCGTGCAGGAATCCACCTGGACCTTCGACCGCAAGCGCCAGGCCTATTACTTCCACCGCTTCTACAAGCACCAGGCCGATCTCAACGTCGCCAATCCGGAAGTGCGCGAGGAGATCGAGCGGATCGTCGGCTTCTGGCTGCAGCTCGGCGTCTCGGGCTTCCGGGTCGACGCCGTCCCGTTCATCATCGAGGACCTCGCGGGCCCCGACGACGGGCTCTCCCCCTACGGCTATCTCGGTCAGATCCGCCGCTTCCTCTCCTGGCGCCGGGCCGAGGCGATCCTGCTCGCCGAGGCGAACATCCCGATGGAGAAGGCCGGCGACTATTTCGGCAATGACGACCGGCTGAACCTCGTCTTCAACTTTCCGCTGAACCAGCGGCTGTTCCTGGCGCTGGCGCGCCGCGAGGCGACGCCGGTGCGCGACTTTCTGGCCGCGCTGCCGACGATCCCGGAGACGGCGCAATGGGCGACCTTCCTGCGCAATCACGACGAGATCGACCTCGGCCGGCTGGAGGACGAAGAAAGGGCCGAGGTCTTCGCCGCCTTCGGACCGGAAAAGTCGATGCAGATCTACGACCGCGGCATCCGCCGGCGGCTCGCGGCGATGCTCGGCGGCGACGAGCGGCGCATCGCCATGGCCTTTTCGCTGATGCTGTCCCTGCCCGGCACACCGGTGATCTGGTACGGCGACGAACTCGGCATGGGCGACAATCTCGCCCTTCCCGAACGCAACGCCGTGAGGACGCCAATGCAGTGGTCGGCGAAGCGCTCCGGCGGCTTTTCCACCGCAAGGCCGGAGGATTGCGTCCGGGTTCCGGTCAGCGAAGGGCCGTTCGGCTACGCCCATGTCAACGCCGACGCCCAGCGGATCGACCCGACCTCGCTGTTCTCGACGGTGCAGCGGCTGATCCGGGCGCGGCGAAGCTGCCCGGAGATCGGCTGGAGCCCGCCGGAGGTGCTCGACGTCGACGGCGCCGCGATCATCGGGCTTCGTTATTCCTGGCGCGGCAACACCCTCATCACGCTGCACAATCTCTCCGACGCGCCGCAGACCGTCGAGATGACCGCGTTGATCGAAGGCTGCGAGGTCCGTCCGGTGCTGCGCGCCGGCATCGATCTCGACCGCTCGCGCGACGGGCTGACGCTGCGTCTCGACGCCTATGGCTACGAGTGGCTGCGGCTGGAGCCGCCGGCGGAAGGGTCGTGATCGCCGTCAGCCTGCGCCGTCCTGCCGCAGCGAAGGCCCGCCCCGACTCTTGCCTTCCCCCCGCCGTCTCGGCCAGAAAGAACGAAACGCGAATCAGCGCTGCGTGCAACGAAGGTCCCGCGGCGGGGCCGGCGATGCCGCGAGACGACGGGGAGCAAACGGCGATGAACGCTCTGGCACGGCGGCGGGCGCAGCTTGGCTGCGAAGCGCTCGAAATGGCGCTGGCGGGCGAAAGGGTCGCCTGCGATCCCGCCGGCGTCCTCTACCTTGCCGCGGAAAACTGCCTCGTCGTTTCGGACCTTCATCTCGAAAAGGGCGCGGCCTTCGCCCGGCGCGGCATGTTCCTGCCGCCCTACGACACCGCCGCGACGCTGTCTCTGCTCGCCGCCTGCCTCGATCGCTATTGCCCGGCACGCGTCGTCTGCCTCGGCGATTCGTTCCACGACGTGAAGGGCGCCGCCCTGATGCCGGCCGGCGAGCGCGCGTCCCTGCGTTCGCTGATGGCCGGCCGCGACTGGATCTGGATCGCCGGCAACCACGATCCGGAGCCGCCGGTCGGGATCGGCGGCGAGACGCTGGCGGAGGTCGCGATCGGCGCCCTCGCCTTCCGCCACGAGCCGAGTGCCGGCCGGCGCCGGGGCGAAGTGTCCGGCCATCTCCATCCCGTCGCGCAGCTCGCCGGCCGCGGCTCGCGCCGGGCCTGCTTCGCCACCGACGGGGAGCGGATGATCCTGCCCTCCTTCGGCGTCACCACCGGCGGGCTGAACGTTCTCGACCGGGCGTTTCACGGGCTGTTCGACGCCAGCCGGGCGCTTGCCTGCATGATCGGCCATGCCGGCATCTATCCGGTCCGGTTCGGCGCGCTGTCCGCCGGCTGACCCTGGTGCAGGTCAGCCCCAGGTCGACGCAAAGGCGGCGATCTGGCACAGCGTGACGACCGAGGCGAGGACGAGGCGCAGCCGACCGAACCAAGCGGGCAGTTCGCCGCGGCGCGCCGAAACGACGTCCCACAGGCCGGTCAGGGCAAAGCCCGCCGCAAAGCCGGCGAAGCTCCAGGGGCTCGGGGCGAAAAGCAGCGCCCAGCCGAGGAGCGACGGCAGCACCGCGGCGACGAGGGTGCCGATCGCCTGGTGCTGCGGCGCCAGCGAAAAGCCCCAGCGGATGCCGCCGAGAAAGGCGAGGATGGTCGCCGAATAGCCACCGAAGGCGAGGATCAGCTGGGGATAGGCGATGAAGTTCCGCCCGGCATAGACGAGCAGCGCGGTCATGACCACGAAGGGAACGAGACCGAAGAGCCCGAGCGTCCAGGCCGTGCGCCGGTGGTCGCGGTGGCGCCCGCCGGCGCGCGGCCCGGCAGCCGCCGGCCCGGAAACGTCGTCACCCTCGCTCTGATCAATCGTGCTCATGGAGCAGAAGATAGGCGGGAGCGCAGCAAGGTCACCGGGCGCGGCGTCACGTCCATCAGGCGCCGTCCCGCCCCTGCCGGCCCTGCCGCCGCGGCCGACGCGGGCGCCGCGTCAATCGCGCTTGAAGACCAGCCGGCCGAACCATCCGGTGAAGATGGCGAGGAGCACGGCGACGATGCCGTAGAGCACGCCGTAGCGGGTGGCGACGTCGTCGATGTAGCTCTCGAAGCCGGACTTGCGGACGTAGAGCGGCTCGGAGCTCTCCCGGATGAACACGCCGCTGCGGAAGAGATAGGCGCGCGCCATGTGGGTCCCGGTCGGCAGGTCGGCCGGGAGATAGAGGTCGGCCCGAAACAGCGTCGGGCTGACGAACTGCACCGTCCCGACCGACTGGTTGTAGAGGCCCTTCGCCTCGCGGATGCGCTTCAGCGCCTCGGCATAGCGACCGCCCGGTCCGTTCTCGTCGGATTCGGGAACGGGGCCGCCGCCGACGCTCGCCCGCGCCCGGCGTTCGCCGAGGCTGACATTCGCCTGCCCCTTCGCCGGGTCGGGATCGTCGAGCGCCGGGTCGGCGGCGGTACCGGGAGGGCCGGCGGCCGGCGCGCGGTCGAGCCGCAGGTCTTCGATCCCGAGCGACAGACGCTCGCGCAGCTCCCTGCGGGCGACGTCCCCGAGCGGGCGCGTCGCGGCGAGCGCGTAGGAACCCGGCACGGCGTCGAAGGTCTCCGAGCCGCGGTTGATCCACAGGCCGAAGGTCCGCTCCTTCTCGCGCACCACCACCGGGCTGCGCGGCCCGACCAGAACGACGACGATGTCGTAGCGCTGCTGGCGCAAGAGCTTCGGATCGGCATTGTCGAGGGCGCCGAAGACCACGAGCCGGGCGCCGGTGAAATCGGAGGTGATCGAGATGGTGCCGGTCGAAAGGCCGATCTCGAAGGTTTCGTTGCCCTCCTGCTGGGCGAGCGCCGGCAACGGCGCGAAGGCGAAGCCCGATGCGAGCGCGAGGACCGCAGGCCGCCGGATCGCACCAAGGCCGAGGGACGCCGCCTGCACCGCGCCCTTCACCCGATCTCTCCCGTCGGCAGGCTGATGCTGAAGGGCTCGTCGGGCTTGGCGACCAGTTCCCAGCCGAGGCGCAGGCCGACGGCGAGGACGAGAAGCGCGAGCAACGCGCGCAGCTGGTCGCCGCGCAGCTTGCGGCCCGCCTCGGTGCCGAACTGCGCGCCGATGACGCCGCCGAGCATCAGCAGGAATGCGAGGACGACGTCGACGGTGCGGTTCGTCGCCGCCTGCAGGATGGTGGTCGCGGCGGCCGTGAAGATGATCTGGAACAGCGAGGTGCCGATGACGACGCTGGTCGGCACCCTCAGGAGATAGATCATCGCCGGAACCGCGATGAAGCCGCCGCCGACGCCCATGATGCCGGCGAGCAGGCCGATCAGGAAGCCGAGCACGAGCACCGGGATGACCGAGACGTAGAGCTTCGAGCGATGGAACCGCATCTTCAGCGGCAGGCCGTGGACCCAGCTGTGCTGGCCCGGCCGGCGGATTTCGCCGGTGCCCTGGGACCGCGCCCGCAGCATCGACTGCAGGCTTTCCACCAGCATCAGCCCGCCGATGCCGCCGAGAAAGACGACGTAGAGGAGCGAGACGACGAGATCGAGCTGCCCGAGACGCCGCAGCAGCGTGAACAGCAGCACGCCCGCCAACGAACCGACGAAGCCGCCCGACAGCAGCACGGTGCCGAGACGCAGATCGACCGTGCCCCGGCGATAGTGCGCGAGCGCGCCGGAAAACGACGCCGCGATGACCTGGTTCGCCCCCGTCGCGACGGCCACCGCCGGCGGGATGTTGTAGAAGATGAGGAGCGGCGTGATCAGGAAGCCGCCGCCGACGCCGAAGAGGCCGGAGATGAAGCCGACCGCCGCGCCCATACCCACCAGCACGAAGACGTTGAGAGAGATTTCCGCGATCGGCAGGTAGAGATTCACGGGAGCGCGGCCAATGGATCTTGTCGGGATTCCGCACTGCGGCGGATGCTCAATCTTCTGACCCGAAGGGCACCCGGTGTCAAATGGCGAAAGGCCTGCTGCACCGGTCTTTCGCGCCCCGCCCCGACGCCCTCAGCCGTCCTTGCGGGCCAGCAGCTTGCGGATCAGCGTCTCGTCGACCTTGCCGGTGGCGGCCAGCCCCGAATCCTTCTGGAACGCCTTGATCGCCTGGGTGGTCTTTTCGCCCATGACGCCGTCCGGCGCGCCGGGATCGTAGCCGATCTTAATCAGGATTGCCTGGATGTTGCGGATCGCCCGCGTCATGTCGACGGAGGAGGTCTCGGTCTTCTCGGACGGACCGGTCCATTCCTTCGGAATGTCGACGGTGTTCGCCTGTTCGTTGCGGGCGAGCGGCTTGAAGCCGGCGATGTCGGCATCGGCGCTCTTGAGCTGCGCCGGGGTCAGCGCCTTGCGGATCTCGTCGCGCTTGGAGGCGGCGTCCTTGTCGCCCTCGCCGGCGACGATCGAGAACCACTTGTAGGATTTGACGAGATCCTGGTCGACGCCGGCGCCCCGCGCAAAGAGGATGCCGAGATTGTACTGGCTGTCCGGCATGCCGTAGCTCGCGGCCTTTTCGAACCACTGCGCGGCCTTCGCCGGATCCGACTTGCCGTCGATGCCGGTGGCATAGAGGACGGCGAGATTGTGCATCGCCCGGACGTTGCCGCCGTCGGCCGCCGCCTGATACTCGTCCCGCGCCTTGGCGAGATCGCGGTCGACGCCGTTGCCCTTCTCGTAGAGCGTGCCGAGGCTGTATTCGGCCGGGGCGAAGTCGCGGCCCGCGGCGAGTTCGAACCACCGTGCCGCGGCCTTCGGATCCGGCTCGCCGAGGCGGCCTTCCATCAGCCTCAGGCCGATCTCGAACAGCGCCTTCGGATCGCCGGCCTGGGCCGCCGCCATGAGCGGCTGCGAGGCGAGCCCCTCGGGGATCGACGGCAGGTCCGCGGGCGCGATCGCCGGCTGTGCCCCCTGCGCGTCCGTCGCCGCGCCCGCATCGGCGGGCGCCGGCTCGGCAAGGCCGGCGACGGCGCCCTGCGAGGCCGTCTGTGCATTCGGCGCGTCGATGGCGGAAGCGTCGGCGGCGGGTCCCGCCGTTTCCGCAAAACCCGCCTGGCTCGGGCCGTCGTCCAGCGAGAATCCGACCTTCGGGCTCGGCAGCGCACCGGCCGTCGTCATCGGCGCCGGAACGTCCGCGGTCCGGTTCGAAGCACTTCCGGCCGGAACGGCGATGCCGGGGCCGGCCGCATCGCCGGCGGCAGTCGCCTGCTTCTTCGAGACGGGCTCGGCGGCCGTCGTCGTGTCGGAAACGTTCGCTTCCCCGCCCGCCGGGAGTGCCTGGTCCTGGGTCGCGACCGCGTCCCGGGCGGCACGGTTCTCCGGCGCCGAACCGGACATGAGGCGCGGCGCCATCTGGCTGGCGAGCACCGCGAGCAGGATGGCGCTGACGGCGAGGAGGATCGGCTTGCGGCGGCGGCGAATCGTCGCGGCGAGCCCCTCGCCCGAAGCATTGTCGGCCTCGCCGGCGCGGCTGTTGCGCATGACGTCGGCTTCCGCCGCGGCGGCGAGCGCGGCGCGGCGTGCGGCGGCGATGAAGTCGGCCTTGCCGCCGTGGTCCTCTTCCGAGCGGCCGGCCTGCTGGGCACGCACCCGCTCGATCAGGGAGACGATGTCCGGCTGGCCCGAGCCGACCGCGAGCGGACGGTTGGCCTCCTGAGAGGCGACGTCGAGGGGATCGCCCGCGTCGCCGCCATCCGGCTGCCCGCCGAAGCCTTCCGGCTGCGCCGAGGCGGCCGCGTGGTCGGCAAATTCCGGTTCCTGCCAGGGGTCCGGACGCATCTCCCTGGCGGCGGCCGGCGCGGCCTTAGCGGAGCGGCGCTTCAGCATGCCGCGCAGGCCGCGCGGCGCTTCGTCGACGGCCGGGGCCGCGTGCACGGCCTCGGCGGCCGCCGGCTCGCGGCCGGAGCCGATCTCGGCGTCGATGCGGTCGATGCGGTCGACGAGCTTGAGCAGCGTCGCATGCATCGCCTCGTAGAAGGTCTGGCTCTGCTCGCCGCTGGCGCGCGACATTTCCTGCAGGGCCCGCAGGTCGCCGGCGAGCTGCTCGACATAGGCGCCCTGGCGCCCCTCGCCCTCTTCCATCATCCGGCGCACGGCCGCATCGGCGGCAGCCTGGGCCGATTCGATGATCGCCTCGCGGTTCTCCTCGATGCGGAACTCGATGGTGGCAAGGCGCTCGTCGAGGTCGGGATCCGACAACGCCGTGGCGCTGCCGACCTCGGCGATCCGCTCGGACAGCCGAGTGATCTGCGCCTCGAGGGCTCCGACGATCTCAGGGTCGAGGCTCGGCGCCGCAAAGGATTCGAGCCGCTGGTTGAGGCTGACGAGACGCGCCTCGATGGCGGCGACGTCCGGCCCGGCATTTGCGGGCATCGAGGCGAGGGAGTCGAGCTGCGAGGAAAAGGCCTCGATGCGCTCGCCGAGCGCCGCGATCGCCGGGCCGTTGGAGAGCCCCTCGATCCGGTCGGCGAGTTCGGCGATCCGCGTCGACATCGCCTCGACATCCGCCTCGCCGAGGCTGTCGACCCGTGTCTGCAGGGCCTGCAGCCGCGCCTCGACCCGCTCGACCGGCGACATGTCGACCGACGGCGCCTTGGTCGCAGCCGCGACGATGGCCCGCGAGATTTCGTCGAGACGCTCCTCGAGCGCCTGGAAATTGGCTTCCTCGGCCTCGTCCCGGCGCGCCGCGCCGAGCGCGTCGAGCCCCGCAGACAGCGCCTCGAGGCGGGCCTCGATCGGCGCCAGCGCGAGGCTGTCCGGCAGCCTGCTCAGGGTTTTTTCGAGCTGCTCCATGCGCCCCGAAAGCGCCCCGATGTTCTCCTCGATCGCCCGCGAGGCGAAGCGCTCCTCGAGCGAGCCCCAGCGCGCCTCGACCGCCTTCACCGACTGTTCGGAGGCGAGCGTCTCGAGCTTGTCGCGCAGGCTCGCCATCTCCGAGCGCAGGAGCTCGGTGAGGTCCGGCCCCTCGGCGCGCTCCGGCTTGTCGAGATAGCGGCTCTCGAACTCGTCCCAGCGCCGCTCGACGGCCTTGATGTGCTCTTCGCTCGCCAGCCCGCCGAGCGACATGCGCAGGCGTTCGAGCTCGTCCTTGATGTCGCGCCGCTCCGTGGTCGACGCTGCCTCGCGATCGTTGATCGTCTCGCGGATGTCGTCCCACTTGGCGTCGGCGAGCCGCAGGCTCTCCTCCCGGGCAACGTCCTTCACCAGGCTTTTGATCGAATCGAGCTCCGAGCGCAGGCCCTCGACGCCGACCTCGTCGGCGCCGCTCGTCGCCATGCGGGCAAGGCCCTCGTGGACCCGGGCGATCTCGGCGTCGATCTTGGCGCTGCTCGCCCGCTCGGCGATCATCCGGCGCAGCTCGTCGACCGCGTCGCGCATGTCGTCGAAGCGCGGCTGGAAGCTCTTCGCCATGTCGGCGCGCAGTTCCTCGCGCAGCCGCTCGAGCTGTTCGGTGATGCTCGGGCCGGCCGGAACCTTCGGCCGCGCGGCGAGCCGCGCTGCGGCCGCCTCGTCGGTGGCCGGCAGCGGCGTCACCCGGGGCTGGGCTTCGCTCCGCTCTTTCGCGGAGATGTCGTCGACCGGCGCCTCGCGCAGCGCGGCTCCGGCCGCGGCGGGACGGGCCGCCGCCGAACGGTTGAGCGTGCGCTGGCGCATCACGATTTCGGAAACCGCCTGTGACAGATCGGTGCGCGGCGAGGGCCGCGCGGCACCGACCGCCCGGCGACCGGCGGAGGCGGCGAGAAGCACGGGCTCGGCCGCATCGGGCCTGGCGGCGGCAGGTTCGTGGCGGTGCAGATCCGCCGCGGCGCGGGCATGGCTTGCGGTCAGTTTCGACAGACGGGCTTCGAGCTCCTCGAGCGTCCGGCTCAGGGATTCCAGCGAGGAACCCTCCTCCGCACCGCGATGCCTGCCCTTTTCCATCCCTTGCAAGTCGGCCATTTCCCGCTCTTCCCGGTTTTCCAAGGGCCGGCCCGTCGGTCCAGCCTCTGCACGCTGTGCGCGCCTTCTTGGCGCGGCCCCGCTCCGCACCATTTCCCGACGGGTGGGGCGAAGACGGTCCCCTCCACGGCTCATAGGGGATTAGACCCGGAACCCGGCTTGAAGCTGGAGTCCGATCGTGTCCGGCGACCCTCTGTTACAAATCTGTCTTTGAAGAGCCGCATTTGGATCGATATTCCTCTAGGTAGGGATTCGGGGCTTGCCCTCCGGCAGGTCGACCCGGATCTCGGGGCAAAAACGGAAATTCGTAATGGCAAACCTAACAGCGGTCGCGAGACCGGAAGAAGACGAAGCCCAGGTCGACATCGACTTCCTCCTGGGGATCAGCGGCGACCCCCACGCGGAGAAGGAGACGTTCCGCATCGGCGACCTCTCCCAGGAGTTCGGCGTCACCTTGAGGACCCTGCGGTTCTACGAGGATCGCGGCCTGCTGGCACCGGCTCGTCGCGGCACGACGCGGCTCTACAGCCGCAAGGACCGGGCACGGCTGCGGCTCATCCTGCTCGCCAAGATGCTCGGCTTCTCCCTCACCGAGGCCAAGCAGCTCATCGAGCTCTACCATCAGCCGAACGGCAAGCGGAAGCAGCTCGAAGTCTCGCTCGAGCGGTTCGAAGAACAGCGCCACATCCTGCTGGAGCAGAAGCGCGAGATCGAAGAGTCGATCCGCGCGATGGACAAGACGATCGACTATACGCGCTCGCGGCTCGACGAGGCCGCCGGCTGAACCGTCCGGCCGGCTCCGCTTTCGGCGGAGCCTTTGCCGACGGGCCGAACGACCCGGACATGGCTCCGCCGACCCGCGTCGGCGAGGGCCTTGTCGTATCGTCCGCACGAGCCCGGCGCAGCGTTCCTGCGGGACGCGATTGCTACCTTGCCGTGGGCGCCGCCTCGGCAATCTTTCCCTCTTCAAACCGGTCCAAGCCGGTCCGGCTCCGGAGCCTCCGCCTGGGCGGACGGACACCGGGCACCGCGCCATTGACGTTTACGTCAATGTAAGCCATAGACCGGCGACGCGATGGATGCGGCCTCGTCCCGATTGCGGCGCGGCCCGGCACCACGGATCATGGGAGAGGAGGCAACGCTCATGGCCGAAGCTTACATCTACGATCACGTCCGCACGCCGCGCGGTCGCGGCAAGAAGGACGGCGCGCTGCACGAGGTGCCCGCCGTCCGCCTCGGCGCCAAGGTTCTCGAAGCCCTGCGCGAGCGCAACGGTATCGACACCGCCACGCTCGACGACATCATCTTCGGCTGCGTCGACCCGGTCGGCGAGGCGGGCAGCGTCATTCCGAAGGCGGCCGCCTTCGAGGCCGGCTACGCCTTCTCGGCGCCCGGCATGCAGATCTCGCGCTTCTGCGCCTCGGGTCTCGACGCTGTGAACCTCGCCGCGGCGAAGGTCGCACAGGGCGCCGACGATCTCGTCATCGCCGGCGGCGTCGAGTCGATGTCGCGGGTCGGCATGGGCATGTCCGGCGGCGCCTGGGTGATGGACCCCTCCGTCGGCATCCCGGCCTATTTCATGCCGCAGGGCGTCTCGGCGGACCTCATCGCCACCAAATACGGCTTCTCCCGCGACGACGTCGACGCCTATGCCGTCGAGAGCCAGAAACGCGCCGGCAAGGCGTGGGCCGAGGGGCGCTTCGCCAAGTCTGTCGTCCCGGTCGTCGACCAGAACGGCATGACGATCCTCGACCGCGACGAGCACATGCGCCCGACGACGGACATGCAGTCGCTCGGCAGCCTGAAGGCTTCCTTCGCCCAGATCGGCGAGATGGGCGGCTACGACGCCGTCGCCATCCAGGCCCATCCGGAGATCGAGGCGGTGGAGCACGTCCACCATGCCGGCAATTCCTCGGGCATCGTCGACGGCGCGGCGGGCGTACTCGTCGGCTCGAAGGCCGGCGGCGAGGCGATCGGCGCCCGGCCGCGGGCGCGGATCAGGGCCTTCGCCAACATCGGTTCGGATCCGGCGCTGATGCTGACCGGGCCGGTCGACGTTACCCAGAAACTGCTGCAGCGTTCCGGCATGACGCTCGGCGACATCGACCTGTTCGAGCTCAACGAGGCCTTCGCGGCGGTGGTGCTGCGCTTTCGGCAGGCCTTCGACATCAATCCCGCGATCCTCAACGTCAATGGCGGCGCCATCGCCATGGGCCATCCGCTCGGCGCCACCGGCGCGATGATCCTCGGCACCGTGCTCGACGAGCTGGAGCGCCAGGACAAGCAGACGGCGCTCGTCACGCTGTGCATCGGCGCCGGCATGGGCACGGCGACGATCATCGAGCGGGTGTGAGGGCGCCGCGATGTCTGCCCCGGCGGCATGGCGGCGTTCAGGCGGTCTGCGCCAGCCTTTCCTGCCCGGCGTCGCACCACGGCACGTCCAGCGACACTTCGAGGGTCGGCAGCGCCTCGAAGGCCGGCTTGGCGAAGTAGTAGCCCTGGAAGAGGTTGACGCCGGCCGCCTTCAGCGCCCCGAACTCGGCCTCCGTCTCGATGCCTTCGGCGAGCACGGTGATGCCGAGTTCGCGGGCGACGTAGAGGATGGCGGCGAGGATCGCCTGGCGGGGATGGGATCTGTCGACGTCCCGCACCAGCTTCATGTCGATCTTGATGAGGTCGGGCTGGAAGTCGGCGAGCAGGCCGAGCCCGGCATAGCCGGCGCCGAAATCGTCGAGCGCGGTGATGAAGCCCATGCGGCGGTATTCGGTGATGATCCGCTTCAGATGCGCGACGTCCGCCATCTCCTCGGATTCGGTGAACTCGAACATCACCGCTTCGAGCGGAAAGCTGTGCTTGCGGGCCGCGGCCAGCGTCGCGCGCAGGCAGGCCGCCGGCTCGTAGACGGCGTTGGGCAGGAAGTTGATCGACAGATGCAGGTCCCTGCGCGGAAACAGACGTGCGGCGAGATCGATCGCCTTGACCCGGCAGGCCTGGTCGAAACGGTACTTCTGCTCGGCGGAGACCCTGCCGAGGACGGAATAGGCCCCCTCGCCCGCCTCGCCGCGGACCAGCGCCTCGTAACCCCAGACGCGGCCGGCCCCTGCGTCGACGATCGGCTGGAAGGCCATCGAGAAGGAGAAGTCGAGCGGCTTCGAGCCCTGGCAGCCGGGGCATTCGTGAGCAGTCATCGGGGATTTCCTTGCTTTCGTCTGCAAGGATGACGATGCCGTGCAATCCTTGAGACTGTCTCAACGTCGGATCGTCGCATCGCCTCAAAGCATTCATTTCGAAGGAAAATCGGTAGCCGGATGCGTTTCGGCCGCAAACGGGATGGGAGCCAGCCATGACCTACGAGAACTTCACCATCGACACCGATGCCGACGGCATCGCCCTCGTCACCTGGGACATGCCGGGACGTTCGATGAACGTCTTCACGGCAGAGGTGATGGACCAGATCGACCGGATCATCGATCAGCTCGCGGCTGACGAAGCCGTCAAAGGGGCGGTCTTCACCTCCGGCAAGAAGGGATCCTTCACCGGCGGCGCCGACCTCAAGACGATCAGCGCGATGTTCGAGGACTTCCATGCCGAAGTCGGCCGGAACCGCGAGGCGGCGATCGCGACGCTGTTCGAGCGGGCGGGCCGGATGTCGTGGCTGTGGCGCAAGCTGGAGACCTGCGGCAAGCCGATCGTGACGGCGATCAACGGCACCTGCATGGGCGGCGGCTTCGAGATGGCGCTGGCGAGCCACGGCCGGGTCGCGGCGCGTTCGGCGCAGATGGGTCTGCCGGAGGTGAAGGTCGGCATCCTGCCCGGCGCCGGCGGCACCCAGCGGATTCCCCGCTTGCTCGACACGCAGGCCGCGCTCGCCCTGCTGACCAAGGGCTCGACGCTCTCGGCCGACGAGGCGAAGGCGATGGGCCTCATCGATGCGGTGGTCGGTGACGGCGATCTCGTCGATGCGGCCAAGGCTCTGCTGAAGAAGGGGCTTTCGCCGGTGAAGCCCTGGGACGAGGAGCGCTTCAAGCTTCCCTCCGGCCCGATCTATTCCCCGCAGGGTGCGAAGATCTGGCCGGCGGTTGCCTCGCTCTACCGCAAGGAGACGGCGGACAACTATCCCGCGGTCAAATGCATCGTGAAGAGCGTCTACGAGGGCCTGCTGCTGCCGATGGACCAGGCGCTCAGGGTCGAGCAGCGCTACTTCACCGAGGTCCTGCAGACCACCGAGGCGCGGATGATGATCCGCTCGCTCTTCGTCTCCGCCCAGGCGCTGGCGAAGGGTGCCCGGCGCCCGAAGGACGTCCCGCCCTCGAACCTTCGCAAGGTCGGCATCGTCGGCGCCGGCTTCATGGGCGCGGGCATCGCCTTCGTCGCGGCCAAGGGCGGCCTCGACGTCGTGCTGATCGACCAGGAGCAGGCGGCCGCTGACAAGGGCAAGGCGCATTCGCAGAAGCTCGTCGAGGGCCTCGTGGCGAAGGGACGCATGAGCCAAAGCGAGGCGGAGGCGCTTCTCGCCCGCATCACCCCCACCGCGGACTATGCCGCGCTCTCCGACGCCGGCCTCGTCGTCGAGGCGGTGTTCGAGGATCGCGACGTCAAGGCGGAGGTGACGAAGAAGGTCGCGGCGGTGCTTTCCGCCGACGCGGTCTATGCCTCCAACACCTCGACCATTCCGATCACCAGCCTCGCCGAGACCTTCGACGATCCCGAGCGCTTCATCGGCATCCACTTCTTCTCGCCGGTCGACCGGATGCAGCTGACCGAGGTGATCCTCGGCGAGAAGACCGGTGAAAAGGCCCTCGCCGTCGCCCTCGATTTCGTCCGGGCGATCAAGAAGACGCCGATCGTCGTCAACGATTCCCGCGGCTTCTTCGCCAATCGCTGCGTGCTTCGCTACATGAACGAGGCCTACGACATGCTGGTCGAGGGGGTGCCGCCGGCGATGATCGAGAACGCCGCGAAATTCGCCGGCATGCCGGTCGGGCCGCTCGCGCTCAACGACGAGACCGCCGTCGACCTCTCCCACCGCATCATGAAGGCGACGATGCGCGACATGGGCGAGAGCGCCGTCGACCCGCGGCACTTCAAGCTGGTCGAGACCATGACCTCGGACGGCCGGCTCGGGCGCAAGGCGGGCAAGGGCTTCTACGACTATCCGGAGAAGCCGGCGAAGAAGAAGCTCTGGCCCGGCCTCAAGGAGATGTTCGACCAGAAGGATCCCCAGACCGTCGACTTTACGGAACTGAAGCAGCGCTTCCTCGTGACGATGGCGCTGGAGGCCGCCCGCACCATGGAGGAGGGCGTCGTCACCGATCCGCGCGAGGCCGACGTCGGCTCGATCTTCGGATTCGGCTTCGCCCCCTATACCGGCGGCACGATCAGCTACATCGACGGCATGGGCGCCAAGGCCTTCGTCGCGCTGTGCGAAAAGCTCGAGGCAAGGTTCGGCGAGCGTTTCGCCCCGACCCCGCTGCTGCGCGAAATGGCCCGCAGCGGCGAAACCTTCTACCAGCGGTTCGATCCGGACGGGGCCTCGGCAAGGGCCGCCTGACCCGGGCAACCCAGGCGGGCCGGTCACGGCCCGCCCTCGCCGACATGCAATGCCGGAAGGTCTGGCGTCGTCCTGTGCCAAAATGGGATGACGCCAGACCTTCGCCATGTTTAAAGGTTCAAATTCGACGAAAGGGATGCGACGCGGACTTGGATGCGATCGACGGCGGGCCGGTGGGGACGGGCCTTGCGGATCGATGCGAAGGGCGACGGCGTGGGCTCGGCCATCAAGGCGGCCCGCGCCGCGCCGTGGCGAAGCCGCAGCCATCCGGCGCCGGGCAGGCACCCGCCGGAAGGCACCTTGAAGGAGACGGGGATCGATGGAAGCGGGGGATGGAGCGTCCCGGCAAGGCGGGCGTGTCGGCGCGGGCGGGGTCAAGGGCGGTCGCCCGAGCGAAGAAGCCATCCGCAACCGGCTGATCGACCGGCGCCGGTCGTTCGAAACGGCCGAGGCGGACCGCAAGGTGAGGAACCGGCTGCGCCAGCGCCTGCGACGCAGCGCAGCCCTCCCCTTCCTTCCGCGCGGCGGCGGCCCCGAGGGGGCGGTGCGGATCGGCGGGCGGATCGGCCGCGCGATGCGCGATCGACCGATCCTCGCCTTCTGCGCCACCGTCTCGCTGTCGGCGGCGATACTCGTCCCCCTGGCATTGTCCTCCTTTGAACCGCTGACGGGCGAGCGGCCGTTGCCGCCGACGATCCTCGGCGAGACCGGCGGACCGACGCTGCAAAAGTCCGCTCCCTCCGACGATCCGCAGCTCGCGGCGACGACCGGCGCCGAGGCGAAGCCGTCGATCTTCGAAGCCTTGGAAAAGGAAGAGGCATCGCTCGGCGGCAGGACCGGCTGGAAACCGGCCGCGCCTGCGGCTTCGCCCGGCTCCCAGCCGACCGCGGCCGGGGCAAATATCCTCGGAAGCACCACGCTGCGCCAGGCAGCCTCCGCCGGCCCCTTATTCGCCGGCGGGAGCAAGCCGGCAAACGCTGCCGCAGAGGTCGCGACCGGTCCGGACGCTGCGCCCGCCATCTCGAACGGCGCGCCGGCGATCGACCCGGTGGCGGCGGCGCTGGCGCTGCGCCTGCCGCCAGAGCCGGCGGAAGGGGGTGGTAGCGCCGCCACCCCCGATCCGCTGACGACCGGCGGCATCGCTCCGACGGCGGGCGACGCGGCCACCGCCGACACGATGCAGGCAGCCTCTGCGAACGCGGCGGCAACGGTGGACGCGGCCGGCACGGCGGGCAACTTCGTCGCCGTCTCGCCGTCGATCCTGATCGCCAGCGGCCGACCCGTTGCGGCAACCGGTGCCGCGACGGAGATCGGCGCAAACCCTGCGAGCGATCCGGCCGCAGATGCAGCCGGCGCAGAGCCGGCGGCGGAGGCAGGCGGCGGCAGCGACGAGGCCCCGCCCCGCTCCGACGACGCAGCGCCGGCGAACCGGGAGGCCGCCCTTTCGCCGGCGGCGAAGGGCTCCGCCACCGCTTCGGTGAACATGCGGGCCGAGCCGACCAATGACGGCAGGATCGTCGCGATCCTCGCCAAGGGCGATCCGGTGACCGTCGTTTCCTGCAAGGGCTGGTGCGAGGTCGAGACCGCGGCCGGCCAAAAGGGCTACGTCTACGAGAAGTTCATCGCCCGCGAGACGAAGGGCTGAAAGCCGGCGGCCCCGCTCTCGGCGGGGCCCGCAACCTTCCGATCACCGCCATGCCTCGGCGTGCTGGCCCTCGCGCTCGTCACCCGAGGCTTCCGCCTCGCTCGCACTGGCTCCACATCGCATTCAACACAAGGTGACGTTGGCGGCGAGGCCGCCGAGGGCCGTCTCCTTGTATTTCTCGCTCATGTCCTCGCCGGTCTGGCGCATCGTCTCGATCACCTGGTCGAGCGAGACGAAATGCGTCCCGTCGCCCTTCAGCGCCAGCCGGGCGGCGTTGATCGCCTTGACCGCGCCCATGGTGTTGCGCTCGATGCAGGGGATCTGGACGAGGCCGCCGATCGGATCGCAGGTCAGGCCGAGATTGTGTTCCATGGCGATCTCGGCGGCGTTCTCCACTTGCCGCGGCGTCCCGCCGAGAACCGCCGCGAGCCCGGCCGCCGCCATCGAGCAGGCGACGCCCACCTCCCCCTGGCAGCCCATCTCGGCCGCAGAGATCGAGGCGTTCTGTTTGTAGAGCGCGCCGATCGCCGCGGTCGTCGCGAGAAAGCGGATCGCCCCCTCGTCGGAAGAGCCGGGGACGAAGCGCTCGTAATAGGCGAGCACCGCCGGGATCACGCCTGCCGCGCCGTTGGTCGGGGCGGTGACGACGCGCCCGCCCGCGGCGTTCTCCTCGTTGACGGCGAGCGCGTAGAGATTGACCCAGTCGAGCGTCGTCAAAGGGTCGCGCAGGGCGCGTTCGGGCCGGTGCACGAGATCCTGATAGAGCGACTTCGCCCGGCGCTTCACCTTCAGGCCGCCCGGCAGGCAGCCGTCCATGCGGCATCCGCGCTCGATCGAGGCGATCATCGCGTCGCGGATCGACAGGATCCCGGCCCGCACCTCGGCGCGGCTGCGCCAGGTCTCCTCGTTGGCGAGAACGACGTCGGCGATGGAAAGCGCCTCGGTGTCGCAATGGACGAGCAGTTCGGCGGCGTCGGCGAATTCGTAAGGGGCGAGCGCGTTGCGTAGGACCGGGGTCTCATTGCCCGCCTCCTCCGCGGAGAGGACGAAGCCGCCGCCGACGGAATAATAGTCGGCCCGGTCGATCTCCGACCCGCTCTCGTCGAAGACGACGAAGCGCAGGCCGTTCGGATGGTGCGGCAACCGCTCGCGCTTGCGGAAGGACAGTTCTTCCTCGGCGCGGAACGGCATCGCCCGCACCCCGTCGAACTGCAAGACGCCGGTCTCGCGGATCGTCGCATAGTCGCGTTCCGCTTCGTCCGGATCGAGCTGGTCCGGCCGCATGCCCTGCAGCCCCAGCATGACGGCCTTGTCGGTGCCGTGGCCGATGCCGGTCAAAGCCAGCGAGCCGTAGAGCTCGGCGGAGACGCCCGCGACCCGTTGCTTCAGCCCGCGCGCCTCCAGCCGGTCGAGGAAACGGCGCGCCGCCCACATCGGCCCGACGGTATGGGACGACGACGGACCGATGCCGATCTTGAACAGGTCGAACAGGCTGATCGACATGATGGCGCCTCCCGCTGCATCCCGGCCCGTTGCAAGACGGGAACGCTCCTGAGAAGGGGAGCGTGAACCCGCCTCCGCGTCAAGCCTTCCGCCCGATACGCTGGCCGACCGTGTCGGCCACCCGGGCACCGCGCCTGCCGATCGGTTTCGGCGGCGGATCCGTCGTGTCGACCGCGGTCTGATGCTCCATCTCGGCGTTGATCTCGGCCCCGACGATGAAGATCAGCGAGGAGATCCAGACCCACATCATGAAGCCGACCACGGCGCCGAGCGAGCCGTACATCGCGTTGTAGTTGGCGAAGTTCTGGAGGTACCAGGAGAAGCCGATCGAGGCGAGCAGCCAGATGCTCGCGGTCAGCGTCGCGCCGAAGACCACCCAGCGCCAGCGGGCGCGCCGGCGGCTCGGCCCGTAGCGGTAGATGACGGCGATCGAAAACACCACGAGGAGATAGACCACCGGCCAGCGCAGCGCGGCGATGACGCCTTCCGAAAAGCTCCTCAGCCCGAAGATCGCCATCAGCACGGGGACGATGCCGATGGCGGTGAACAGCACGACGGCGAGGAAGATGCCGCCCAGCGTGAAGCCGAAGGCGACGAGGTTGAGCCGCAGGAAGCTGCGCTTCTCGCTCTCGCCATAGGCGACGTTCATCGCCTCGAACAGCGTCTTGATGCCGTTGTTGGCGCTCCACATGGCGAAGATGAAGCCGGTGACGAAGCCGAGCGAGAGCGAGGCGGAGTTCTGCTTCGTCAGGTTGGTCAGCTGGGCTTCGAGGAGATCGGTGCCGGCCTGCGGCAGGAAACGGCCGATGAAGGCGATGTGATCGCTGATCGTCGTCGGGTCGCTGACGAAGCCGTAGAAGGAGACGAAGACCGCGAAGGCCGGAAACAGGGCGAGGAGCAGATAGAAGGTCGCCCCGGCCGCGATCAGCATCACGCGGTCCTCGAAGAACGAGACGTAGAGCCGCGCGACGATGTCCTTCCAGCCCTTCCATGGGATTCTGGTCGGATAGTCGGCGTCCCGTCCGCGGCCCGGCTCGCTCGCCCGGTGCCGCATTTCCTCGCTGGTCTGGGCGGCGAACCGCGTCTCACTCACCTCTCAGCATCTCCGCCGGTGCGCCGCCGCCCGAAGCTGCCGGGCCCTGTTTTCAAAGCGGGTGTCGCGGGTCGTGGCGGTCGCCCTTCCGCATCGACACCCGAGACCGCTTCAATGCCGCAGACGCGCCATTCGTTCCCTGCCGGGGCGGAGGAGGACACGGTTTCGCCACATGGCTGCCATTCGCTCTGGACAACCGGCGAGCGGCCTCCTAAGAAGATCGAGGGATATTTTCCTCAAGCTCTTCGTGACGGATCCTCCGCCATGTTTTCGCATGACCGCATCTGGGCCGCAATCGACGCGCTGGCCGCCCGCAACAAGCTCTCCGCCTCGGGGCTTGCCCGCCGCGCCGGCCTCGACCCGACGACCTTCAACCGGTCGAAGCGCAGCGCCGGCGACGGGCGGCCGCGCTGGCCCTCGACGGAATCGATCGCCAAAGTGATCGAGGCGACCGGTTCGTCGATCGAGGAATTCACCACGCTGATGGCCGGGCGCGGCGCGGTCGACGCGGCGACGCAGGCGCGGCGCGCCTCCGTCGGCGTGCCGCTTCTCGGCTTTGCCCAGGCCGGCGGCGGCGGCTATTTCGACGATGCCGGCTATCCGGTCGGCCAGGGCTGGGACGAGATCCAGCTGCCGGCGCGGGCCGACGAGACGACCTATGCGCTGGAGGTCTCCGGCCAATCCATGCTGCCGCTCTACCGGGACGGCGACATCGTCATCGTCGCGCCCGGCGCCTCGGTGCGCCGCGGCGACCGGGTGGTGGTGCGTACCCGCGACGGCGAGGTGATGGCGAAGGTCCTGCAGCGGCAGACCGCCCGCACGGTCGAGCTCGCCTCGGTCAATCCCGACTATCCCGACCGGCACTTCCGCGTCGACGAGATCGAGTGGATGGCACGCATCCTCTGGGCCAGCCAGTGAACATTGCCTTCGACGTCGCGGCCGTGCGGCGCCACATCGCGACGGCCGCGGGTCTCGTCCTGCTCTTTGCCCTGGTGATCTGGCTTGCGCCCGACAGGGGCCCGGAGAGAACCGTCTTCGAGGCGGCGAACCGCCGTCCGGTGGCAGAGCCGGCCGGGGGCGCCGCTCCGCGAAGCGACGAGGAATCGGGCAAAAGGGCCGCCGAAGCCTCCCGCCCTGAGAAAGATCAAGCAGCGCCGGGCGTTGCCGGAAAGGCGCCGGCCGCCACCGGCGACGCGGCCGGCGAGCCGCTGGAGCGCCTGCCGCCGCGCCCGCCGCTTTCGGCGCCCGAACTGCGGGCGGACACCCCGAAACCGCAGCTTCTCGCGCGCCCGATCGCCCTCGACGGCGCGCGCATCGCCTATCGCCAGGGCGTCGTCACCCTGCCCGGGGTCGAGGCGTTGCCGCTCAACGCCCAGTGCGGCGCCGGAGCTGCCGCCTTTCCCTGCGGGGTGAAGGCGCGGACGGAGCTCCGCCGCTTCCTGCGCGGCCGGTCGATCGCCTGCGACGTGCCGGCGGATTTCGGGGTGAGGCGCAGCGATGCGGCGAGCGCCTGCACCGTCGCCGGCGAGGACATCGGCCGCTGGGTCGTCGAGAACGGCTGGGCGAAGGCGACGCCGGACGGTCCCTATGGCGAGGCCGAGGCGACGGCGAAACGGCAACGGCGCGGCATCTGGGAGACGGACACCCCGGCCGCGGCGACGCAGTGACGCGCGTTTCGGGCGGCGCGGCGGGCGGCGCGGAAAGGACGCGACGCAGGGTCCCGGAGCCTCGAGCGGATCGCGCGTCAGGTCGCGGCGGCAAGCCGGCCTTCGAGCGCCTGACGGATCAGCGAGCGGGTCTCGCCGATGCCGTAGAGCGCGACGAAGGAGCCGAAGCGCGGCCCCTTCTCCTGGCCGAGCAGGATCTCGTAGAGGGCCTGGAACCATCCGACCGAGACGCCGGGGCCGCCCTCCGGCCCCTTCTTCTTGTGGTCCTGGAAGCGTTCGATCGGCCGCGCGACGTCGAGCATCGCCGCCTGGATCGCCTCGCCGTCGGCGTCCTGCGGCAGTTCGGCGAGCTTTGCGTCGAGCGCCGCGAGCGCCTCGCGCTCCACCGCATCCGGGGCGCGGAAGCGCTTTGCCGGCTTCACGAAGTCGTCGTAGTAGCGGATGGCGTAGCCGACCAGCCGGTCGAGTTCGGGCGCCGACTGCGGCGTGACGCCCGGGGCGTAGCGGCTGATGAAGCCCCAGAGCGTCTCCTTGTTGGCGGCGTTCGAGGCCGAAACGAGGTTGAGCAGCATCGCGAAGGGCACGGCGATGCCTTGCTCCGGCGGCTGGCCGTCATGGATGTGCCAGACCGGATTCTGCAGCCGCTGCCGCACGTCCTGGCGCTGATAGGCGGAGACGAAGGCATAGTAGTCGTCGACGGCCTTGGGGATGACGTCGAAGTGCAGCTTCTTCGCCGCCCGCGGCTTCTGGAACATGTAGAGCGCCAGGCTCTCCGGCGAGGCGTAGGCGAGCCACTCGTCGATGGTGATGCCGTTGCCCTTGGACTTGGAGATCTTCTCGCCGTTCTGGTCGAGGAACAGCTCGTAGACGAAATGCTCGGGCGGGCGGCCGCCGAGGATTTCGCAGATCCGGTCGTAGATCGGGGCGTTGGTCTGGTGGTCCTTGCCGAACATCTCGAAATCGACGCCGAGCGCCGCCCAGCGCATGCCGAAATCCGGCTTCCACTGCAGCTTCACCCGGCCGCCGGTGACGGGGAGCGTCACGTCGGTCCCGTCCTCGTCGGCGAAGGTGACGGTGCCGGCTTCGGCGTCGACGGCCTTCATCGGCACGTAGAGCACCCGGCCGCTGGTCGGCGAGATTGGCAGGAACGGGCTGTAGGTCGCCTGCCGCTCCGGCCCGAGCGTCGGCAGCATGACGTCCATGATGTCCCGGTAGCGCTCCGCCGCCCTGAGCAGCACCGCGTCGAAGCGGCCGGCCCGGTAGTAGTCCGTCGCGCTGGCGAATTCGTAGTCGAAGCCGAAGGCGTCGAGAAACCGCCGCAGCATGGCGTTGTTGTGTTCGCCGAAGCTCTGGTAGTCGCCGCCGAACGGGTTCGGCACGGCGGTCAGCGGCATGTGCAGATAGGGCTCGAGGAAGGCGCGGTCCGGGACGTTGTCGGGCACCTTGCGCATGCCGTCCATGTCGTCGGAGAAGCAGAGAAGCCGCGTCGGCACCTTGTCGTCGGTCAGGATCCGGAAGGCGTGGCGCACCATCGACGTGCGGGCGACCTCGCCGAAGGTGCCGATATGCGGCAGGCCGGAGGGGCCGTAGCCGGTCTCGAACAGCACCTCCGCCGGCATGCCGGACGCCTCGTAGCGCTTCAGGATCTTGCGGGCCTCCTCGAAGGGCCAGGCGTTCGAGGCGAGCGCCTCCTCGCGCATCGGATCGGCTTCGGGGAAAGGTGTCGGCATGGATGCTTCCGGGACGAGGGAGACGGTGCCGCAACGCGGCGGGAAAGCCGGCGGCTCGTGGGACATGCTCTAGAAAGAAGCCGGCCGAAGGTCAACAAAACCGGCCGGGCGGAGCCGTGGCGGGGCGCCGCGGCGCGTCCGCCGATCCTTGTGGGCGCGCCGCTTCCTCCCTAGCTTTGGCAAAAACCGAGACGGAGAGTAGCAGAGAATGGCCGAGCTCACGGCGCAGGACGCCCTCATTCACCTGATGATCGCCGCCGCGGCGGCGGACGGGCAGATCAGCGGCATCGAGCAGCGGGAATTCACCGTGCTTCTCTCGACGCTGCCCGCCTTCGACGGCTTCGAGCGAAGCCGGCTGCCCGCCATCGCCGGAGACTGCGCCGAACTTCTCGACCGGGAGGACGGCATCGACCTGATTATCGACGCAGCGCTCGCCGCCCTGCCGAAGGCGCTCCACGAGACCGCCTACGCCCTCGCCGTCGAGGTCACGGCGGCCGACGTCAGTGCCTCGGAGCCGGAGCTCAGGCTTCTGGAAATGCTGCGCGACGCCTTCGAACTCGACCGGCTGACGGCCGGCGCCATCGAGCATTCGGCAAGGGTCCGCTATCGCCGGATCGACCGCTGATCAGAAGGCGCTGATCGGAAAATAGCGCAGCATCAGCTCGCTCATCCGTCCCTTGCCGACGAGCTGGGCGACGGCATAGTCGACGGCGTCTGCGAGGGCCGTGTCGTTGGGCGGTACCGCGACCGAAAGGCCCTCGCCGAGAAAGCGGTCGGAAAGGAACGGGCCGCCGGCGAAGCTGCAGCAATGGTTCGCCGCGTCGCTCTCCAGCCAGAAGGACAGGCTCACGCCGTCGCCGAAATAGGCGTCGATCTTGCCGTCGCGCACGGCCGCCAGCGCCTGCTCCCGATCCGGATAGGTCTGCACCTTCGCCCCGGGAAAGAACGCCTGGAGCATCGCGGCATGGGCGCTGCCGTCCGCGACGCCGACCACCTTGTCCGCCAGGTGCTCGGCGATCGGGGCCTCGATCTGATGCGCCTTGCGCGTGACGAAGCGGGCCGGATAGCGGAAATAGGGCTGGCTGAAGGCGAATTCCCGCCGCGTCGTCGCGCTCATGGCGAGACCCGCGATGACCGCCTCGCCGTCGCCGCGCTTCAGCGCCGGAACCAGTTCGGCAAACGGCACCGCCTCGATCTGGCACTTGGCGATGACGCCGAGCTCCTCGCAGATCGCCCGGGCGAGATCGACGTTGAAGCCGGTCAGCCGGCCCCGATCGTCGAGGAAATTGAAGGGCGGGTAGTCGGTCGAGGTGAGGAAGCGGATGCGCTGCCGGTCGGAAAGGTCCGGCTTGGCAATCCGCTGATGCTGGTCGACGAAGTTCGGGGTTGCAACCTCCTCTTCGCCGGAGCCGGCGGCGCACGCCACCGCGGCAGAGCCAAGCACAAGATATATCGAAAGAATCAACCGCAGCAAGAAATCTTCACGCCTTGATTGGTTTACGCGACGGTCGAAGGGCAACACGATCATCCGACGATTGAACTTTGGCAATCTGCACCCGGTAGACGAGGATCTTCGCCCTTGCGGACGCACCGCGACTCCGCTGCTCCGCCCGGGGCGCAGATCTATCCGAGGCGGGACGATGCCGGCAAGCCCGTTACGGCGCGCGCCGGATCGGGCCGCTCCAGCTCTCGGCCGACCACGGGGCAACCGGCGGCCGCCGGGCCGGAGGACGAACTCCTCGTCGCCTTCGGCGGCCGGACGGAGCTTTGGCCTGCCCCGGACGGGCCCTTCAGCGCGCGCCAGCTGCGCGTCCTCGACATTCTCGGCATCGCCTATGGCGATGCGCTGGAAGCGGTCCGGGCGGCGCAGCGCCACGGCAGCGACGTCGTTGCCGAACTCGTCGCCGCGGGCCGCACCGACGAGCGGCGCTTTGCCGAGATCGCCGCGATCGAACTCGACCTTCGCCTCGACGCGATCGCGGCGGAGGATCGGATCCTCAATGCCTCTACCCTCCTCGCCCTGCCGCCGCCCCGCCTTGTGCGTGTCTGCAACGACCGGCTGGACGCGCGTCTCTTCG
This sequence comes from Jiella sonneratiae, assembly GCF_017353515.1. Classification (GTDB taxonomy): domain Bacteria; phylum Pseudomonadota; class Alphaproteobacteria; order Rhizobiales; family Rhizobiaceae; genus Jiella; species Jiella sonneratiae. The sequence continues at coordinate 165,495 of NZ_JAFMPY010000009.1, read as the reverse complement.
TCTGCCCCACCCTGGAGGGGCTGGACGGACTTGCCGCCTATCTCGAGCGCCTGCCGTCGATGCGCGCGATGCTGAGAATCGCGACGCCCTCATGCCTCGCCGAAGCGCTCGACCGACAGACCATGGCCGAACGCCTGCGCGATGCCCGGCTCAGCCTCTCGGCCGAGACCCCGGGCCGCTCCGCCCGCACCACGCTCGCCGCCGGCCAGGCGGCGCTCGGCGTCGCCGCGGCGGCCCTGGCGAGCCTCGGTCTCGCCGCGATGCCGCATGCCTCGCTCGAACTGCTTCATGCTGCGGCGTCGACCTTCTTCGGTACCTGCCTCGCCTTCCGGCTGCCGGCGGCTTTCACACAGAAGTACGGACCGGCAGCCCTCGCCGACCTGCCGGCGCCGGGCGTCCTCGAAAAAGGCTGGCAGGGCGTGCCGGTCTACAGCGTCCTCGTCGCGCTTCACGACGAGGCCGAGATGATGCCGCAGCTCGTCGCCGCGCTCGAGCGGCTCGACTGGCCGAAGACCCGGCTCGACATCAAGCTCGTCTGCGAGGCCGACGATGCCGCGACGATCACCGCCGCGGCGCTGGCGACCCGCGGCAAGCCGCATTTTTCCATCGTCCGCGTCCCGCCGAGCGCGCCGCGGACCAAGCCCAAGGCGCTCAACCACGCGCTTCCCCTCGCCCATGGCGAATTCCTGGTGCTCTACGACGCCGAGGACGAGCCGGATCCCGGGCAGTTGCGCGAAGCCTATCTGCGCTTTCGCACCGGACCGCACGACCTCGCCTGCCTGCAGGCCCCGCTGGTCGTCACCAACGGGGCGGCGCACTGGCTGGCCGCCCTCTTCGCGCTGGAATATGCCGCGCTGTTCGGCCGGCTGCTGCCCTGGCTCGCCGGCAGAGGCCTGCCGATGCCGCTCGGCGGCACTTCGAACCATTTCGTGCGCAGCCGCCTCGTCGCAGCCGGCGGCTGGGATTCCCACAACGTCACCGAGGATGCCGACCTCGGCATCCGCCTCCACCGTGCCGGCTACCGGGTCGCGACGATCACCCGCCCGACCTTCGAGCACGCGCCGGAGCGCTGGACCGTCTGGCATCGCCAGCGAACGCGCTGGATGAAAGGCTGGTTCGTGACCTATCTCCTCCACATGCGCCGGCCGCTGGCGCTGCGGCGCGATCTCGGCGGCTGGACGATGGCGGCGTTCCAGCTCCTGTTCCTCGGCATGCTCCTGTCTTCGATCGCCCATCCGCTGCTTCTCGGCTGCATCGGGCTCGAAGCCGCGGCGCTCGCCACCGGGGCGCTGTCGCTCGCCGACATCGGCCCGATCGAGATCCTCGACATGATCAACGTCGTCCTCGCCTACGGCCTCTTCGCCGCTCTGTCGGCGCGCGGCTGGCATTCTGCCGCGCAGCGGCCAAAGAGGCGGATCTACCTTCTCCTGCCGGCCTACTGGGTGCTGCTCGCCCTCGCCTCGGCCCGCGCGCTGCTGCAACTGCTCGTCGATCCGCACAAATGGGAAAAGACTCCCCACGGCCGCGCCGCCGCCCGGGCTGCGCCGGGGGACGCCGGCCACCCTCCCGGCCCCGCCGCCCTCCGGCCGCCGGCGGGGCCGGCGCCGCTTCCCGACGCCGTGGCCGAGCGCCTCACTGCCCGGCTTGAGGGCGCATTTGCAGCCGGTCCATGGCCTGTTTCAGAACCGCGGCGATCCGCTCGCGCTCGCGTTCGCTGACCTGTCCGAAGTCGAGGAAGATCCGCGCGCCTTCCGAATATTCGTTGATGACGTCGCTGGTCTCGGCCTCGGCCTCGTCGATCAGGCCCTCGACGACGTATGGCACGACCTGCCGGCTGATCCCCTTCAGCGAGATCGGCTCGATCGGCCGTGCCCGCACGATGTCGGTCACCAGCGCGTAGGTCTCGTAGCTGAGCACGATGCCGCCCGGCTCGGCGGTCTGTTCGAGCCGCGCGGCAAGGTTCGCCTCGGCACCGATGATCGTGTAGTCCATGCGGTCTTCGCTGCCGAAATTGCCGACGTTGCAGTAGCCGGTGTTGATTCCCATGCGGGTCTGGAAGGGCTTTTCGATGCCGCGGCGGCGCCAGGCGTCGTTCAGCTCATGCATGCGCCGCTGCATGGCGATCGCCATCCGGACGCAGGCCTGCGCATCCTCCTTCACGCCCTTCGTTTCGGGATCGCCGAAAAAGGCGAGGATCGCGTCGCCGATGAACTTGTCGACGGTGGCACCGTGCTCGTGGGCGATCCGCGCCATCTCGGTGAAGTATTCGTTGAGGAGCCGGGTCAGCTCCTCCGGCTGCAGCCGCTCCGAGGTGACGGTGAAGTCCTTGATGTCGGAGAAGAACACGGTGAGCTTCTTGCGCTCCGTGGAGATCACCACGTCCCGCTCGCCGGAAAAGATGCTGCGATAGACCTGGGGCGAGAGGTATTTCGAGATCTTCAGCGAGACCGCCGCGAGGAAGGAGTTAGCTTCCTCGAGCTCGCGGTTCATGCGCCGGAACACCCGCGCCTGACGCCACTGCACGGAGGCGAAGGCGACGCCGAAGATGCCGGCCCCGGCGAAATAGGTCAGCAGATACTTGAAGGAGAAGATGTTGGCGGCGATCGGCTGCGAGATCTCCACCTCCTGGATGCCGCGCACGTCGCCGACCTTCCAGTCGCGCTTCGGGCTTTCGGGGTGGGTGTTGTGGCAGGCGACGCATGCCTCGCCCATGAGGACGGGCGAGGCGAGACGGATCTGCCGGTCGAAGAACGAGCCGGTCAGCGCCGCGATCACCGGCTTGCCGGTCCCCTCGCGGCGGAACGTCCGCAGCGCGTCGCGCTCGAAGGCGTCCAGTTCGTGCGGCGGACGCGACCGGAAGACGAAGTCGGAGACGAACCGGTAATGCATGTTCTCGCCGCGCCCGCCGATCACCTGGCCGAGTTCGAGCGAAAGCGTCGCCGGGATCGGGATACCGCCGGGAACGTCGAGATAATTGTGGACCGGCACGGCCTTGCCGCCGGCGGCGTTCACCCGCCCGACGACGTTCTTGGCGTAGTAGCCGCGAATGTCGGATATCATCGCGTCGAGGCTCTGCGCCTGCTCGCGCAAGGCGACGTCCGACAGATGCCGGAGATCGAGCCAGACCGCGACCGGCAACAGCGCCAGCGCCGCGGCGACCACCAGCGCGAAGACGATCGGCCGCGCCATCAAGGCGGTGAACAAGGTGGACATCGTGCCCTCGATCCACGACGGGACTGAGGGCGCAAACTATCGCATTGCTGACGCTGGGTCACCCCGGCCGCAACGGCGCGGGACATCACATTCTGCGGCGAGGGAGGACGCCGAGCCGCGACGGCAGCTCAAGTGGTCCGCCGTCGCTTTCATGCTCGATCGGACGCCGAACCGTGTGTCGAAACGGCGTCCGTTACCTCTCTGCCCGTCAGTGGGCCACGTCCCGCACGGCCGAGCCGGTCGCATCGACGGTATTGCCGACGTCGCGCCCGACGCCGCGGACGGTGTTGGCGCAAGCCGAGAGCATCAGGGCACCCGCGAGGGCTGCGAGAACGAAGGAACTGCGCCTGGACATCGAACAAAACTCCACAATCGGCACGGGATGGCCGGTGAACGTCCGCCACGCAGCGAAGTTCCCTCGGGCGCCGAGGCCGGCGCCGGTTCCTTCCTTGCTGCGCCGCAATATGTAGCGTCGGAGATCGACCGGCCGCGACGAGGAACCGCTCCGCACGGCCCGGCAAGACGATCGGAGGGTTTCCCGACATGCAGCCAACTCACGGCACCGACCGGCGGATCTCGAACGACGCCGCCCTCACCAGGGAAAGCGAACTGCTGGTGCTGGTCTTCCAGGGCGGCGGCGCGCTCGGCTCCTACCAGGGCGGGGTGTTCGAGGCGATGGAGCGGCGCGGGGCGCGGCCGGACTGGGTTTCCGGGATCTCGATCGGCGCGATCAACGCGGCGCTCGTCGCCGGCAACCCGCCTGGCAAACGGGCGTCGGCGGTGCGCAGGTTCTGGGAGGAGGTCTCGTCCGCCATCACCTTCGGACCGCCGCTTCCGGGCCTCTTCCTGCAGACGGCGTTCAACGAGGCGAGCGCCGCCTCGACGGCGCTCTACGGCGTTCCCGGCTTCTTCAAGCCGCGGTTCCCGCCGACCTATCTGGTGCCGGACGGCAACCCCGCCGACATCGGCTACTACGACACGCGGCCGCTGCGCGCCACGCTGGAGCGGCTGGTCGACTTCGACCTCCTGAACGACGGCGAGACCCGGGTGAGCCTCGGCGCGGTGAACGTCGCGACCGGCAACTTCCGCTATTTCGACACGGCCGAGACGCGGATCGGGCCCGAGCACGTGATGGCGAGCGGCGCGCTGCCGCCGGGCTTTCCGCCCGTCGAGATCGAGGGCGAATGGTACTGGGACGGCGGTCTCGTCTCGAACACGCCGCTGCAATACGTCCTCGAACGCGACCACCGTGACGACATGTGCATCTTCCAGGTCGATCTCTTCGCCGCCCGCGGGCCGTTGCCGCGGACGATCTTCGACGTCGCGGAGCGGGAAAAGGACATCCGCTTCTCCAGCCGCACGCGTTTCAACACCGACGTGATGAAGGAACAGCGCAAGCTGAAGCGCGCCCTGCACCGGCTGCTCGACAAGCTGCCGGCCGAACTCGCCGCCGATCCGGACGTCGAACTCCTCTCCGCGGCGACGAACGACGCTTCGGTGACGATCGTCCACCTCATCAACCGCCGCAAGGCGGCGAGCCGCGACTCCAAGGACTACGAGTTCTCCCGCCGCTCGGTCGACGAGCGGTGGCGCGACGGCTTCGGCGATGCCGAGCAGACGCTGGACGATCCGCGCTTCGTGCATCGGCGGATGCCGCCCCACACGGTCGCCGTGCTCGACCTCACCGGCGACTGATTGGCGCGGGCGCGCAACATCGATCCGCATTGCGTCTTGCCGTCGCCCCGGAAACCTCGACTTAAGCCGGGAATGGGCATAGTGAGCCCATGCGCCGGTCGATGATCCGCCTGCCGTCTCGCAGCGGCACCATCGCGGCCGGCACCGTTCGAGCCTCGTTCCCGGCAGCTATCGAAGTGTCATACGACAGAGTCCCGTCCGTGCCCCCTGGTGGTTTTTCCAGCCTGCGTCATGCCCTCCGGCGGCGAGGAGCCAAGCGTCAGAAGCGGATTTCCGCGATCCTTCGCACCTTCAGCCACCGTCGCCGCGAAGAGCCGACGATCAACGAACTCTCGCAGGCCTTCGACACCCGCGCCTTCGGCGCCTTCTTCATCCTGTTCGGCGGGCTCAACCTCATCCCGCTGCCGCCGCCGGCCTCGTTCTTCATCGGCCTGCCGCTGATGTTCTTCACCTTCCAGCTGGCGATCGGCCGGCCGCGCCTCTGGCTGCCGGATTTCGTCGGCACGAAGCGCCTGAGCCCCGAACGCATCGCCCAGGTGATGGACAAGATCGGACCGATGCTGCGCAAGATCGAGCGGCTGGCCCGGCACCGCTACTGGCTGGAGCCGGAGCGCCTGCTGCTTCTGATCCTCGGTTGGTACTCCTTCATCATGGCGACGATCGTCGCGATCCCGTTTCCGCTGACCAATCTCATCCCGGGCATCTCGGTCGCCCTCGTCGGCGTCTCGATCAGCACGCGGGACGGGCTCTGGCTCGCCGCAGCCCTGATCACCGGCCTGATCGGCCTGATCGTCCTCGGCGCTTTCTACGGCGCGGCGGCCTTCGCCATCTTCCAGTTCTTCTGAGCGGCCGGACGGGCAGCCTCCCGCGCAACTTTCTTTCGAAGGCACGCGCGACTTTCCCCGGCTTCACGCGTTCTGCCGAAAACCCGTGAGGCTTGATCCATGCGCCGTGCGATGCCCTTTCCTCCCAAAATGACCGTCGACGCGCCGAAGAGCGCCGCCGAACTCGTCACCCTGGCGACGCTCTCTCCCCTGGTCATCGGCAGCCGGCTCGGGCAGTTCTGGTTCGCACTGGCGACCGTCCCGACGGCGAAGGACAAGTCCGAAGCGACGCGGATGGTCACCGAGAAGCTCGCCGCAACCGCCGAGGCCACGGTGGCGATGCAGACGGCCTTCGCGCGGGCCGCCGGCGACGCCTTCCTCGCGGCGCTGAGCGGACGCGGCCCGGCCAACGCGATGGACGCGATCATGGCGGCAGGCCTGCGGCCCTATTCCCGGCGCGTGAAGGCCAACCAGCGCCGGCTGTCGAAATGATCCGCCCGGTCGCCGGTTCGTTCAGCGCGGACGCGCGCTGACGAAAGCATTTTTCGAGCATCGCGGGGGCCTGCTCAGCATTCTTGCAATCATGGTGCGGCGGCGCGACCGATGGCTGGCTGACGATCGTCGCGGCGTCCCAATTCCGGCAAGTCGATCGCCCGGTGAATCGCCGGCATCGATGTCATCGTCTGTCGCCGCCGGATATCCGGACATGACGGATGCGCGACGCCACCCATTCTTAACCCTTTCTGCACTTTGCCGGCCTCGATCGGCATTTTCGCGCTGCCCGACGGAAAAGTTGGCCGCGCGTTAAGGTCGAATGACGAATGCTATTCCTCCGAGAATCGGTCTGGCGGAGGATCACGACATGGCGCACTCACCGTCCCGACTGTCCCATCGCATCGATCGCTGGGTCGGCGCCCTTCGTCGCCTTGCCGGCGACAGCGCCGGCAATTTCGGCATGATGACGGGGCTGGCGGCGATCCCGCTGATCCTGGCGCTCGGCGGCGGCGTCGACGTCGCCAACACCTGGCGCCACAAGGCGGAGGCGCAGTCCGCCGCGGATGCCGCGGTCGTTGCCGCCGCGAAATATGTCGGGACCGATGCCACCGAGCGCGAGCGGCTGGCGGACATGTATTTCCTCGCTAATGTCGGCGACGACATCGACGCCGACGTCTCCGGCGAAAACCTCTCGATCGAGAACGGCGAGTACAAGTACACCATCGACTTTTCCGTCGACACGCCCTTCCTCAGCCTGATGCACGTCGCCTCGCTCGACGTCGGCGTCGAGGCGGTGTCCGCCCGCGCCAACATCCCGCTCGACATCGTCCTCGTGCTCGATTCCTCCGGCTCGATGAAGGACGACAGCCGGATGGTCCAGCTGAAGGCCGCGGTCAAGCTGTTCCTCGAGCAGTTCAACGGCGCCGAGTCCGGCGACGCCAAGGTCCAGGCGGCGCTGATCCCCTTCGACACGCAGGTCAAGCTCGACGCCACGACGATGGGCACCTACACGGCGACGGCGTCGAACCCCTATGCGACGACGAACTGCTCGACGATCACCGATCTCACCGACCGGGCGGCCTGCGTCGCGGCGCAGTCGGTGAGCGATCCGGTCGTGAACTGCAGCGCGCTGAATGCCAGCGCCAACGACTGGGACCGCTATTTCTGCTCCCCGACCCGCGACGGCTTCAAGGTCGGCACGACAGACGTCCTGACCGGCTGCTACATCATCTTCTGCACGTCCTATTCCTACAGCGCCTACAAGTCCGGCAGCCTGTTCGTGATCGAGCGCCGGAATGCCTCGATTTCCTGCGGCCACCATGGCTGTTCGACGACGGTCTACGGCAGCACCACCCGCATCTATTCGGCGACGATCACGACCACCACGTCGTCGCCGGTGGCCACCAAGAACAACGACACGGAAACCGCCAACAACGACCTGATCCTGACCAGTTCGCAGGTCTGGTCGGGCTGCGTGATCGACCGGACGCAGCCCTACGACGTCCAGGACGACGCGCCGCAGTCGGCCATCGCCGACACGCTCTATCCGAAGGCCAACTGCGCGACGAGCACGCTCCTCGCGGTCTATCCGCTGACCACCGACCTCGCCACGCTGAAGACCAAGGTCGATGCGATGCAGCCCTCCGGCAACACCAACATCACCATCGGCGTGCAGTGGGGCATGGAAGCCTTCACCCCCACCTACCCGCTCGCAGGAGCCAACACCGACAGCCGGACGCAGAAGGTGATGATCGTGCTCACCGACGGCAACAACACCCAAAACCGCTGGTATGGCGGCAGCCAGGCGTCGCTGATCGACGCACGCACCGCCGCCGCCTGCGCCAACGCCAAGAAGAAGGACATCGAGCTCTTCACCATCCGGCTGATGGGCGGCAACGAGACGCTGCTGAAGGCCTGCGCCACGGACGAGGAACACTATTTCCCGGTCACGGTGGCGAGCGAACTGACCAAGACCTTCAGCGACATCGCCGAACGCGTTCTGAGGATCCGCATCGTCAGCTGAGCCCGAGCCAGGGCCGGACGAACAGCGGCCGAACGAGCGGCCGGCGGGAGCGCCCGCCTCGGCGAAGCCGGCGGCGTTGCGGCCAGGGCGTTGCCGGATCGACGAAAATTCGTCACCCTCCGGTCGTGCAATGCCGACGAAATGACGCGATTTCGTTCGACGATGGCTTTCGATGGACACTGTTGACGAATCGGGGACGGGGCTCGGCACCGTCATGGTCGGCGCCGCCGCGGATCAGCCGCGGCGCACGATCGTGTTCCTGCTCGTGCCGAATTTCTCGATGATCGCGTTTGCCAATGCGGTCGAGCCGCTGCGGATCGCCAACCGCATCGTCGGGCGCGAGACCTATCGCTGGCGCCTCGCCTCCCCCGACGGCGGAAGCGTCGAGGCCTCGAACGGCGTCGCCTGCTCGGTCTCCGCGAGCGTCGAGGAGGAGCGGCGCCTGCTCGTCTCGAACGGCCGGCCCTCGATGATCTTCGCCTGCTCCGGCATCGCGGTCGAGGAGTTCGGCGACCGGCAGGTCTTCTCCTATCTGCGGGAGGCGCACCAGCGCGGCGTCTCGGTCGGCGGCCTTTGCACCGGCGCCTGGCTGCTCGCCCGGGCCGGCCTCCTGTCCGGGCGAAAATGCGCCATCCACTGGGAGAATCTCGCGGGCTTCGCCGAAGCCTTTCCGCTGGCGGAGGTCTATGCCGACCTCTTCGAAATCGACCACAATCTCTACACCTGCGCCGGGGGGACGGCCGCTCTCGACATGATGCTGACGCTGATCCGTGAGGATCTCGGCGACGGGGTGGTGAACAGGGTCTGCGAACAGGCGATCACCGACCGGGTGCGGGCGCCGCACGACCGCCAGCGGGTGCCGCTGACGGCGCGCCTCGGCGTCCAGCATGCCAAAGTGGTGCGGGCGATCGAGATCATGGAGTCCAATCTCGCCGACCCGCTCTCGCTCGCCGAGATCGCCGACCATGTCGGCCTGTCGCGGCGTCAGGTGGAGCGGCTGTTCGAACGGGAGATGGGGCTTTCGCCGGCCCGCTACTATCTCGAGATGCGGCTCGACCGGGCCCGCCATCTCCTGCGCCAGTCGCAGCTGCCGATCGTCGAGATCGCGATCGCCTGCGGCTTCGTCTCCGCGTCGCATTTCGCCAAGTGCTACCGCGAACTCTACGACCGCACGCCGCAGCAGGAGCGCGCCGGGCGGCTGAAGAAGGCCGTCTCCGCCGCCTGATGCACCCGGCCCGGCCGAACCGCCGCCGTTCCGCCGGCAGCAGGCCGACGAGCGAAGCCGGCGCAGCGGCTCAAAAACCCTGACGTCCGGCACTGCGAGAAATCGCGCCCAGCGCCGTCGCGCAACCCGGCGCCTATCGGCTGTCGTCCATCCAGCGCTGCTGGCGCTCCATCCACATGTTCTCGCCGACGAGGCAGTCGGCCGGAGGCACGTCCTGCACCTTCACGACGGCGCCACCGCCGCCGCCGCGCCCGACCGGCCAGCCGCCGGCGAGTTCCAGGATCAGCTTGCGCCGCACCGCTTCGGGAAACTGCGACCAGTCGTTCACCGGGATCACGAAGGCGCCGGGGCCGCCGATGACGCAGTCGGAATAATAGCGGTCGAGATGGGCGATCGACCCCCAGGAAAAGCCCATGTCGGAGGTCATCAGCGGCAGGCCGTTGATGGTGATGCCCTTGGCGACCGCCTCGTCGCGGGCGACCGTGACCATCCGGCCCTGGTTGTTCGGCCCGTCACCGGAAATGTCGATGACCCGGCGCAGACCGTCGAAGCCGTTGCCCGCAAACATCGGCGCGATGCGGTCGATGGCGGCCGAGATCGACGTCCGGCGCTCGCGGTCGGGGAGTTCGGTGGCGAGCTTGTAGGCGAAGGAATCGGCCGCCGCCTTGGAATCGATCAGCGTCCAGGGAACGACGATCGTCTGCGACGCGACGCCGGCCCATTCGACATAGGTGACCGCCACGCGGCCGTGGACGCCGTCGAGGATCGCCTCCTGCACCTTGGGATCGCGGAAGGCCGCGGCATAGCCGTCGCGCTGGATCTCCTGCTCGCCCTGATCCATCGACCAGGAGACGTCGACCGCCAGGACGAGCTCGACGTCGACCGGCTCGCCGTCCGACGGCGCCCGGCTGCCGGCGCCGAAATCCGACAGGCCGCGGTCGAGCGCCGCGGCCGGAAGCGGCGAAAGCACCATTGCGAAGGAAAGACCGATGGCCAGCAGCGCCGGGCCGATCGCCGACACCGGCCCCATCGCGACCTTCCCGGACGCGATCTCCGGTCGCCCCTGCCGGCCGCAGGCTGCCGCGCCGGCCGGGCCGCAGCCCGATCGCCCGCCGTCACGCCCCGCCAGGTTGCGCCGCCGCTTGTGCATCGCAATACGCTACGCCGACGCACCGGCGGCGCAATTCACAAAGCCGTCACAGGCCGCCCGTGTCGCTCGCGCCCGCCGCAAGGCACGGGGCCCGCACGGGATTTGACCGGCAATCCTCAGCCTTTCTTAATGCCGCTGCGGCATGATGCGGCCGGAAATCGCAACGCGGGACCGTTCATCGTGACGCTCACCTCGACGGCAAGACAATCCCATCCTCTCGGATCCCTCGCGGCCCTCGCCTCGCCGCCGCTGATCCTTTGCGTCATCGCGGCGATCCTCGTCTTCCTCCTGGTCCTCCCCCTCACCGTGCCGATCGGCGCGATGTACTGGGACCTGTTCATCTACTTCGACGCCGCCAACCGCATCTTCACCGGCCAGGTGCCGGGGGTGGACTTCTTCACCCCGGTCGGCCCGCTCGGCTACTGGCTCTTCGCCTTCGTCGAGCGGCTGTTCCCGCACGGCCAGCCGCTGCTCGTCGCGCAGTGGTCGCTGTTCCTCGTCACCGGGCCGCTGATCGGCCTCGTCGCGGCCGAGGTCGACCGGCGCTCGCGCGGACTGGCGCTGGCCCTGCTGCTGCCGTTTCTCGTCTTCCAGCTGCTGCCGTTCAACGTCACCGAATATTATTCCTTCCCGAGCGTCGACGGCTTCGGCATCTACAACCGGCAGATCACCGAGATCCTCTACGTCCTCGCCGCGGGTCTCCTCTTCGTCCGCTCCTGGCGGGTCATGCTCGCCGTCGTCGCCGGCACGATGCTCGCGCTGTTCCTCACCAAGGTCACCGGCTTCATCGGCGGCGGCCTGCTCTGTGCCGTGGCGCTGCTCGCGCGGCGGATCGACCTTCGCCTCGCGGCCGCGACGGCGGCGATCTTCCTCGCCGTGCTCGCGGTGCTCGAAGTCTCGCTCGGCATCGTCTCGGCCTATGTCGGCGACATCGCCGCGCTGCTCGCGATGAACGAGGACAGCCTCCTGCCGCGCTTCCTGCAGGCGGCCTCGATCCATTTCCGCGTCTTCGGCCCGCTGGCGCTGCTCATGCTGACGCTCGCCGTCCTCGACGGCCGGAGCCTTCTCGGCGCGGCGACCGCCCTGCTGCGCTCTCCAAGCAGGGAGAGGCTCGCCGGCCTCGTCGACCGACCGATCGTCTGGCTGGGCGCATCGATCTTCGCCGCGCTGTTCGTCGAGACCCAGAACACCGGCGGCCAGGGCTTCATCTTCGTCTGGCCGGCCCTGCTCTTCGTCTGGACCGGGCGCGGCGCGCTGTCCGGCCGGCGGCTCGCAGTCCTTGCGATCCTCATCGCCGCCAGCTCTCTGCCCTATCTCGCCGAGGTCACCTCGCGGGCGGCCCGCGCCTTCGTCGGCCAGATTCACTATCAGCAACTCGCCAACGAGCATCTCGGGCCGCTCGGCCAGGTGTCGCAGCGCTCCGAGATCATCCACCATGCCGAGGTGATGAAGGCCATCTACGCCGCCCACCCCGCCACCTACGAGGCGATCGCCGATGCCGGCGAGCTGCCGGACTTCACGCTCTACACCGCGCCGGACTTCCAGCTCACCTGGCTGATGACGGTGGACGAGGCGGTCGGGGCGATCAAGGCCTTCGAGGCGGCCCACGGCGTGCACTTCGACACCATCATGAACCTGAACTTCACCAACCCCTTCCCCTTCCTCCTCGGCCGGCAGGCGCCGCACGGCATCGCCATCGGCGCCGACCCCTATCGCGCCGTCCCCGACCCCGACGGCGCGGTGCTTTCGGCGGTCCGGGCGACCGATCTCGTCCTCTATCCCCGCTGTCCGGTGACGGGAGCGAACCGCAAGCTGCGCGACCTCTACGAAACGGCGCTGCAGGAGAAGGCGAAGATCGCGCTGACGCCCTGCTGGGACGCCTATGTCTCCCCCGCCGTCGCAGCCATGGCGGAACCGGCCAGGAGCGAGTCGGGCACGAAAGTCGCCGGGATGCCGCAGCGGCAGTGACCGCCGGCACCGGCCCCTGACCGAAGGGTCTTTTCCCGGACGCGGTTTTTCGCCAAGATTTCGGCGAAGGAGGGCCGGGACGTCTCGGCTTTCCACTGTCGGTTCTTCGATCGACCCCCAGCCGGACCCGAACACGATGCAGCTGCGCACCGCCCTCGCCGCCCTTCTCGTCCTCATTCCCGTCGCCGCACCGGCGCAGCCTGCCGCAACGGCGGCCGGCGACGCCACCGCCGGCAAGGCCGGAACCGCCCTCGGCGCCGCCGCCCTGACCGCCGCCCTCAAGGACTATCTCGGCCCCCTGCCCTTCGAGAACGGCCTCGTGAGCATCGAGCCGGACCCGGCCGGCTACCGCATCGTCTTCGGCGGCAAGAACGGCCTGTCGACCGGCCTGCCGCAGGCCGGCAACATCGACTTCGATCTCAGCCCCTATGCGATGATCGTCAGCCAGCAGGACGACGGCAACTGGAAGGTGACCTCCGACGGGGCGGTCGCCATGTCCTACGATCTCGTCGTCAACGGCCAGAAGACCCACACCGACTATGCCATCAACGGCGTGCGGATGGAGGGCGTCTACGCGCCGGCGATCCGCGGCTTCCTGACGGGCACCGGCACGATCGACGAGATCGTCGTGACGCAGACCCAGCCGAACGGGTCGGTCTCGGCCCGGGTCGGGCCGCAGACCTTCGAGACGAAATCACTGGTCAGGCCGAACGGCAACGTCGACTACACGCTGACCCAGAAGGCGAACGGCCTGACCGAGACGCTGCGGATGCCGCTCGATCCGGCCAAGCCGGACGAACTCCTCGACATGACGATCACCGCCGGCTCCTATGGCGTCACCTCGGATGCGACGGACTTCAGGTCCCGGCAGATCGCCGATCTCCTCGCCTTCCTGCTGCGTCGCTCGGCCGACGGAAGCCTGCGGGCGGCCGAGAGCGACATGAAGCACATGATCGGCGAGGCGATGCCGCTCTGGGCGAGCATCAGCGGCGACACCAGCCTCGACGGTCTCTCGGTGAAGACCCCCTTCGGCAAGGTCGAGATCGGCAGCTTCGCCGTCGCGGTCTCCGGCGACGGGATCGTCACCGACGGCACCTACCGCTACCACGTCGCCGCCGGCGGCATGGTCGTCGACTTCCCGCAGATCCCCGAATGGGCGAAGCCGTTGATCCCGGCCGATGCGGCCTTCGACGTCGTCGGGGCGAAGGTCGATCTCGAGACCCCGGCGCGCATCCTCGTCTCGCGCCTCGATCTCTCGGCGGAAAAGCCGATCTCCGACGAGGTCGGCCAGGAGATCGCCGCGACCTTCGAGAAGCACCGGCCGGAACTCCGCTTCGAGAACGTCAAGCTCGCCGCCCGCGACTACGAGCTGACGGTCGACGGGCAGATGACCTTCGAAGGCGACAAGCCGCAGACGCGCTTCGACATCGTCGCGACCGGCCTCGACAAGACGCTGAAGGCGCTTCAGGACGCCGGCGCGAAGGACCAGCAGGCGCTGCAGGGCTTCGCCTTCGGCTCGATGGCCAAGGGCTTCGGCAAGCAGCTGCCGGACGGCCGGACGCAATGGCTGATCGAGACGGCGGCCGACGGTTCGGTGAAGATCAACGGCGTGACGATCAAGGGGCCCGATGCCGCCGCAGAGCCTCCGACGGGGGCTGCCCCCGGCTCGACCCCCGGCTCGACCCCCGGCGAAGGAGCAGGCGGAGCGGGCGGCCAGCCGCTCTGACGCTCCGACGCTCAGCCCGGCAGGGCGGAAGCGCCGATGCTGGCGACGACGCAGAGGGCGAGCGTCGAAAGGACGCCCCAGCGGAGCACGAAGACCGCCGCCGCCGCCAGCCCGAACAGGGCGAGGGCGAGCGGCTCAAGGCTCGAAGGCACCGGCACGGCGAGCGACAGGCCGGCCCAGTGAACCGTCCCGATCTTCGAGAACAGGACGTGTAGGGCGAACCAGACCGCGAGGTTGAGGATGACCCCGACGACGGCGGCCGTGATCGCCGAGAGCGCCGCCGAAAGCGCCCGGTTTCCGCGCAGGGCCTCGACATGGGGCGCGCCGGCGAAGATCCACAGGAAGCACGGCGCGAAGGTCACCCATGTCGTGAGGCAGGCCCCGAGCGCCCCCGCCAAATAAGGATCGAGGCTGCCCGGCGCACGGAAGGCGGCAAGGTAGCCGACGAACTGGGTCACCATGATCAAGGGGCCGGGTGTCGTCTCGGCGAGGCCGAGCCCGTCGAGCATTTCGCCCGGGCGGAGCCAGCCATGGGTGCCGACCGCCTCCTGCGCGACATAGGCGAGGACGGCGTAGGCACCGCCGAAGGTGACGACCGCCATCTTGGAGAAGAACACCGCGATCTCGGCATAGACGTTGCCCCGGCCGAAGAAAAGCAGCAGCCCGGCCACCGGCAGCAGCCAGGCGAGGAGGCAGGCGCCTGCGGCAAACAGGGCGGACCGTCCCTCCCGCGGCGCCGATCGCCAAGGCGGAGCGCCGGAAGCTTCTGCGGGCGTCGCGACGGTGCCGTTCGGCTCGCGTGATGCCGCATCCCTCCGGCCGGCATCGCCGCCCTTGCTGCCGCCGAAGGCCGGACCGCCGATCCACCGGCTGGCGAAGCCGAGAAGGCCGGCCGAGGCGACGATCAGCGGAAACGGCACGCCGAAGACGGAGATCGCCGTGAAGGCGAGCGCCGCGATGCCGACCATCCAGCGATTCTTCAATGCCCGGCCGCCGATGCGGCTCACCGCCTGGAGGACGATGGCGAGAACCGCCGCCTTCAGCCCCAGAAGCGCCGCCGCGACGAGGCCGACCTCGCCATAGGCGGCATAGACGATGCTGAGCGCCATGATCGCCAGGAATCCCGGCAGGACGAAGAGCAGCCCCGCCACGAGGCCGCCGGCGACGCGGTGGAGCAGCCAGCCGCAATAGGTCGCGAGCTGCTGGGCCTCGGGGCCCGGCAGCAGCATGCAGAAATTCAGGGCATGCAGGAAGCGGTCCTCGTCGATCCAGCGCTTTTCCTCGACGAGGATGCGATGCATCACCGCGATCTGGCCGGCCGGACCGCCGAAGGAGAGACAGGCGATGCGCGCGAAGGTCCGCGTCGCCTCGCCGAACGGGACGACAGGGGCGATGGAGACGCCGGCTTTTGCTGCGTCCGTTACGCGCTGCATGGAGCGGCACCTCGGGCGTCGGGAAGGACGAATGCGGGCCGGCGCCCCGACGAAGCAGGGCCGGCCGCAAGAGGCGGCGGCATTGTCGGAAGCCGTGTCGAGACGGCGTCGATGCGGCAGTCGGCATCCTTCATCAGGCGATGGACGCACCCGTCGGTGTCAACCGTGTGACGCGGTCGCCGCGCTTTCATCTCCCACCCCGCTCGTGCCTCGCATCACTGCCCGCCCCGAGGATCGGGGACACTGAGCTTCACGCTTCAAGGATCGTCCCGGCTCGGCGAGAGCGGGATGGAAGAGCGCCGGTCGCCATCCTCCTCATTCTTCCCATGGGCGCGTGGTCTCTCCAAAAACCGGTTCCCACTTTCATGGATCATGCTCTACCAGCAAAGCCATGACGGATGGTTTTCTCGCAGCCGCTGCGATGTTCTGGTCGGCCTTTCTCGCCGCCACCTTCCTGCCGGGCGGCTCGGAGGTGGTGCTCGCGGCGGGCCTGATCGAGAAATCTGCCGATCCCTGGCTGCTGATCGGCCTTGCGACGGTCGGCAACACCCTGGGCTCGCTCGTCAACTGGGCCTGCGGGCGCTTCCTCATGGCCTGGCAGGACCGGCGTTGGTTTCCCGTGAAGCGAGACGAGATCGAGCATTTCACGGCATTCTTCAGGCGCTGGGGCGTCTGGACACTGCTCTTCGCCTTCGTGCCGGTGGCCGGCGACGCGCTGACGCTCGTCGCCGGCATCGCGCGGGTCGATGCCGCGCTCTTCATGCTCCTCGTCGGTCTGGGAAAGCTCGGCCGCTATCTCGTCGTCGCGGCCGGCGTGCTGAGCTGGCCGTGGATCTGACGGCAGTTTCCCGCTCTTCCCGAAAGCACGTGCCGCGTCAGTCCGGCTTCTTCAGTTCCGATTCCGACTTCAGCACCTCGCTGCCGTCCTCCTGCTCGATCAGATAGGCCGAGTTGTCCTCGCTGGCATTGCGGGTGATCTCGCTGCCGCCGATCTTGCGGGTGACCTTCTCGGTGAAACGGTCCTTGACCTTGCCCTCGCCTTCGCCGTTGCCCCAGGACCAGGCGACATTCTGACCCTTGCGGAATTTCGTCATCGTCGCAACCTCTTCTTGCCGATGCGGTTTGCGGCGAAAAGCCCGCCCCGCACCATCGGTTCCCCGGCAAGTCTCTGATCCGCGGGGCGAAATCGTCGCAGGCGGGTGCGGAACGCTGGGGACGCGGCCGGCGTTTGCCGAGTCCGAACGAAACCCGACGCCGACGAAGCCGATGCAATACGAACTCGCCATGCACGCCGAGCGCTATGGGCTCGAAATGGTCGATCCCGAGACCTTCGAGATCGAGCGCCACAAATGCGGACGCGGCTTCAAGATCTGCCTGCGGTCGGGCGA
Organism: Jiella sonneratiae; assembly: GCF_017353515.1. Lineage (GTDB taxonomy): Bacteria > Pseudomonadota > Alphaproteobacteria > Rhizobiales > Rhizobiaceae > Jiella > Jiella sonneratiae. The sequence continues at coordinate 148,355 of NZ_JAFMPY010000009.1, read as the reverse complement.
GACGATCCACGACAGGCAGTTGAAGCGGCGGGTGAAGGCCCTGGTCATCCCGCCGGCCTGGACGGGTGTGAAGATCTGCGTCTACGAGAACGGCCACATCCAGGCCGTCGGCCGCGACGAGAAGGGGCGGTTGCAGTATCGCTATCACGATGCCTGGGTGAACGTGCGCAATGCGGTCAAGACCGAGCGGCTCATGCGGTTCGGCAAGGCGCTGCCGACCCTGCGCGGCCAGATCGAGCGGGACCTGCGACGCCGCAAGGCCGACCGGCGGATGACGGCGGCGGTGGCGACCCGCCTCGTCGACGTCGCCGCGATGCGCCCCGGCCACGAGAAATACGCCGCCGACGGCGGCCGCGGCGTCGCTTCCCTCAGGCGGCAGAACCTCAGGATCGTCGGCAAGGTCGCGGTGCTGCAGTTCGTCGGCAAGTCGAACAAGGAACACCGGATCGAGATCGCCGAGCGCCCGCTCGTTGCCTCGCTGAAGAAGATGCGCCAGGGGCGCGGGCAGCGGCTGTTCCGCTTCCCCGGCAAGACCAGGAAGCAGCGGGAACTGACCGCAAACCTTCTCAACGAGTATCTCGCGGAGGCCTCCGGGGCGCACATTTCGGCCAAGGACTTCCGCACCTTCCACGGCTCGGCCGAGGCGCTGCGCTATCTCATCGAAGATGCCGGCGACGCCGACACGCCGAACAAGAAGAAGCGCGCCGTCGCAGCGGCGATGCGGTCGGTGTCGCAGCGGCTGCGCAACACGCCGGCCGTCGCCCGCTCGTCCTACGTCCATCCGGCGATCGTCGAGGCCTTCGAGGCCGGCGCCCTCGGCGAGGATCTGTTGCGCGGCCGGTGCCGGGAGCGGCTGACCGCGCCCGAGACCGGGCTGATGCGTTTCCTCGAACAGGTCGCGCGGTAGTTCCTCAGGCGCAGTCCTCAGGCGATCGCGGCCGGCTTTTCGCCGCCGAAGGCCCAGTCGAGAAGCTCGACCGTGTGGATGACGGGGATCTTCGTCGCGCCGCCGATCTGGGTCATGCAGCCGATGTTGCCCGTGGCGATGGCCTGCGGCGCGACGCTCTCGATGTTCTTGACCTTGCGGTCGCGTAGCCGCGCCGCGATTTCCGGCTGCATGATGTTGTAGGTGCCGGCTGAGCCGCAGCACAGATGGCCTTCCGGCACGTCGCGGACGCTGAAGCCGGCCTTCGCTAGCAAGGCCTTCGGCTGGCGGACGATCCGCTGGCCGTGCTGCATCGAGCAGGCGGAGTGATAGGCGACGGTCAGCCCGCCGGTGTCCTGCGGCGCCGGCAGTTCCAGTTCGGCAAGGAGTTCGGTCACGTCCTTCGCCAGCGCCGACACGGCGGCCGCCTTCTCGGCATAGGCGGGATCGAGCCGCAGCATGTGGTGATAGTCCTTGATCGTCGTGCCACAGCCTGACGCGGTGATGACGATGGCGTCGAGCCCGCCCTTTTCGATCTCGCGCGCCCAGACGTCGATATTGGCGCGGGCGAAGTCGAGCGCCGGCTCCTCCTGGCCCATGTGGTGGACGAGCGCACCGCAGCAGCCCTCGCCCGCCGGAACCACCACCTCGACGCCGAGCCGGGTGAGCAGCCGCACCGTCGCCTCGTTGATCTTCGGATCGAGCACCGACTGGGCGCAGCCGCCAAGCAGCGCGACGCGCTTCTTCCGCGCCCCCGCGGCGGGATGGACGGCCGGCGCGTTGACCGGCGACTTCGCCGGCAGCGTCACGGGCGCAAGCCGCAGCATCGCCCCGAACGGCTTCAGCGGCTTGACCGCATCGAACAGCGGCGCGAAGGGGCGGCCGAGCCTTGCCAGCGTCAGGCTGGCCCGGAACCGCGCCGGATAGGGCAGCGTCGCCGCGAGAATCCGCCGGATCGTCCGGTCGACGAAGGGGCGCCGATAGGTTCGCTCGATATGGGCGCGGGCGTGATCGACGAGATGCATGTAGTTCACGCCCGACGGGCAGGTGGTCATGCAGGCGAGGCAGGAGAGGCAGCGGTCGATATGGGTGACGACCTTCTCGTCCGCCGGCCGGTCGTTTTCCAGCATCTCCTTGATCAGGTAGATTCTTCCGCGCGGGCTGTCGAGCTCGTTGCCCAGCGTGACGTAGGTCGGGCAGGTCGCGGTGCAGAAGCCGCAATGCACGCATTTGCGGATGATCTTTTCCGAATGCGCGACGTCGGGCTGGTCGAGCTGGTCTGCGGTGAAGGCGGTTTGCATTTTACTTCTTCTGCCGACTTCTGGCTCTGAATCGGCTGATTGCGCCGTCATGTTGAATGAAAAGAGGACTGTCGGGTCGAACCTTCGCCACCGCGGTCACGATGCTTTCGGCGATGGCGCGCAACATAACGACGTCCTGACCGGGAAGCACGATGATGCTGATCCCTCTTTCGCGTGTATCCTGTTGGAAGATGAGGTTTTTGTCACAGGTGATGAGGCAGTCGTAGCCGCCATCGATCAGACGGCGGAGGAGTTCGCCATTGCGAAGCCCCTTCCAATCGTTGGGAAACCTCGAGACGTTCAACGCCTTTTCCTGGAGCAGTCGAGCAACCGCTTTCGGGACTCCCTCATCAAGCAGCGCTTTCAAAGTTCTGCCACCGATGGAACGACTTCAGATGTTCGCCTGCGAAGATCAAAGCAGCTTGCGCTTGTTCACGCGTGACCGTCGGGAAATTGTCGAGAAAATCTTCGAAACTGAGCCCGCTGGCAATGTTCTCGAAAAGCGCGTCGATGGGCACGCGCGTACCGGCAAAGACAACCTCGCCAGACATGATCTCCGGATCCGAACTGATCACCTGGTCGATCCTCATACCGAAACCTCCTCACGCATGTCCATCTCGTCCGAACGATCACTCTAGCCCATCCGACCCGGATTGAGCACGCCCTTCGGATCGAACTGCGCCTTCAACCGTTTCGAGAGGCCCGCCAGCGCCGGCTCCTGCGGCTGGAATACCGCCGTCGCCGCCCGAACGCTTTCGCTTGCCCTGACCAGGGTGGCGTGGCCGCCCCCGAACCGCCGCAGGGTCTCGCGAACGAGACCGTCCTCCGGCTCGCCGGCCTCCATCCGCAGCCAGACGAGACCGCCCTGCCAGTCGTAGAAGGCGTCGATCGCCGCCTGCATCCTGAGGCTCATGACGACCGCATGACCCTTCGTCGGCGTGACGGAGAGCCGCCAGACCGGCTTCTGCGTCCCGTCGACGAATGGCCGGACGTCACGAACGTCCCGCCACACGCGGCGGGAGGCTTCCGGTTCGAGCCGCTCCAGCGCCGCCACCCGTTCGAGCGCCTTGCCGAGATGTGCCGCCCGCGCCTCGACCGACGGGCCGAAACCCTCGATGCGGATCAGCGTCGCCGAGGCCTCGCCGAGCGCTGCATCGGCGACCCGCGCGGCGACATAGGCCGGCAGATGCGCTGCGCCCGAGACCTCGGCGGGCGAGCCCATCGCGGCGGCCATCGCACCCGCCGCCTCCTCGTCCGACAGGCCGCGCAGCACCAGCGTCGCCTCGGTCTCGGATTTCGGCAGCACCTTGACGGTGATCTCGCTCATCACCGCGAGCGTGCCGTAGGAGCCGGTGAGGCCCTTCGACAGGTCGTAGCCGGTGACGTTCTTCACCACCCGCCCGCCGGACTTGAAAATCTCGGCCCGCCCCGACACGGCGCGGACGCCGAGGATGTGATCGCGCGCCGCACCCTGCTTCAGCCGCCGCGGGCCGGAGAGGTTGCAGGCGACGACCCCGCCGAGCGTCCCCTGCCAAGGTTCCAGCCCGTGCAGCGGACCGTAATCCATCGGCTCGAATTCCAGCCGCTGGTCGTGCGCATCGAGGAGCGCCTCGATCTCGGCGATCGGCGTGCCGGCCTTTGCCGACAGAACCAGTTCTTCCGGCTCGTAGAGGGTCACGCCGCTCATGCCGGCGAGCGACAGCGTGCGCGCCGCCTGCACCGGCCGGCCGAGGCCGCGCTTCGACCCGGTGCCCTCGATCGCCAGCGGTTCCTCGGCTAAGACGGCCACGGCCACGATGTCGCGGAGGTCCGCTTCACTCCCCGGCGTCATCACGCGTTCCTGCGGCGACGCGTCAAATGATCGGCCCGAATCGTTCATGCGCGGTGCCGCCGCACGAGGTCGGTCCGGGCGTAGATATCAACCACCCTGCAGGTGAACCCGAATTCCGGAAGCTCGACGAGATCTTCAGGGGATCGCAGCACGCGGCCCTGCCAGCCGTTCGATCGCGACCAGATCTCGACGGCAAAATCGGCCTGTGAAATGATCAGGACGTGCAGGCAGTCGGCATGATCGGCATAGCGCAGGCGCTTGGTGCTGATGAATTCCCGAGTGTTCGAGTCCGACAGCACCTCGGCGACGAGGTAGAAGCGCTCGGCGAAATAGGGGTTGTCGCCATGGTCATCGTCTATGACGGCGACGTCCGCCTGCGGCCGGAAACTGGGCTTGTCCTCGACCGCCAGACCGATCTCGCGAATCGCGAACAACTTCGATGCCTGAGTTTCCAAGGCATCGTTGAGCAGCCGCTCGAGGTTCTGGCCGATGATATGATGCTTCAGGCTCGGTGGATGCATCATCAGGACCGGCTCCCCGTCGATCAGTTCCCAGCGTTCGTCCTCGCCCCGAGCTTCCAAGAACTTCAGGAATCGCGCCTCGTCCATCGGCGGCTCGTCTTTGAGCGAGGGAAGTCGTTCGATCGCGCTCATCGCACACTCCTCGTCCTCAGAACCGTGGCAGGTCGGGGAACGCCACCTGCCCCTTGTGGACATGCATGCGCCCGAGTTCGGCGCAGCGGTGAAGCACTGGGAACACCTTGCCCGGATTGAGCAGATGCTTGTCGTCGAAGGCGCATTTGACCCGCTGCTGGTGCTTGATGTCGTCGTCGCCGAACATTTCCGGCATCAGGTCGCGCTTTTCGACGCCGACGCCATGTTCGCCGGTGAGGACACCCCCGACCTCGACGCAGAGCCGCAGGATGTCGTTGCCGAATTCCTCCGCCCGGTGGAGTTCGCCCTCGCGGTTGGCGTCGTAGAGGATCAACGGATGGAGATTGCCGTCGCCGGCGTGGAAGACGTTGGCGACCCTGAGGCCGTATTTTTCCGACATCGCCCGCATCCCGGCCAGCACCTTCGGCAGTTCCTTGCGCGGGATCGTGCCGTCCATGCAGTAATAGTCCGGCGAGATGCGCCCGACCGCCGGAAAGGCGGCCTTGCGTCCCGCCCAGAAGGCCGCGCGCTCGTCCTCCGACTGCGACACCTTGCAGACGACCGCGCCGTTCTCGATGCCGATCCGCTCGACTTCGGCAAGGAGATGGTCGACCTCCGCCGCCGGTCCGTCCAGTTCGACGATCAGCAGCGCCTCGACGTTTGTCGGATAGCCGGCATGGACGAAGTCCTCGGCGGCAAGGATCGCCGGCCTGTCCATCATCTCCATGCCGCCGGGGATGATCCCCTTGGCGATGATCGCGGCAACGCAGGCGCCGGCCTCTTCAGAGGTCGGAAAGCCGATCAGCACCGCCCGCGCCGTCTCCGGCTTCTGCAGGATCCGCACGGTGACCTCGGTGACGACGCCGAGAAGGCCCTCCGAACCGGTCATCAGGCCGAGAAGATCGTAGCCCTCGGCGTCGAGGTGCCTGCCGCCGAGCCTGACGATCTCGCCCTCGATGGTGACGAATTCGACGCCCAGCACGTTGTTCGCCGTCAGCCCGTATTTCAGGCAGTGCACGCCGCCGGAGTTCTCCGCGACGTTGCCCCCGATCGAACAGGCGATCTGCGAGGACGGGTCGGGCGCGTAGTAGAAGCCGCGATGCTCCACGGCCCGCGTGATGCCGAGATTGGTGACGCCCGGCTGCACCACGGCGCAGCGATTGTCGAAATCGATCGAGAGCACGCGGTTGAATTTCGACAGGACGAGAAGCACGCCGTCCTGAAGCGGCAGAGCACCGCCCGAAAGCGACGTGCCGGAGCCGCGCGGCACGACCGGGATCTCCTCGCGGTGGCAATATCTGAGCACTTCCGCCACCTGTTCGACCGTCTCCGGCAGGACGACGACCAGCGGCAGCTGCCGATAGGCGGTGAGCCCGTCGGACTCGAACACAGCCATCTCGTTGGCGGCGGAAACGACGCCCTCGCCCGGCACGATGTCGCAGAGCGCGTCGACGATCGCGGCGCGGCGCTTCAGGATCGCCTCGGACGGCTTCGGCATCGATACGGACATCGGCAATCTCCCAAGGATGCCATCAGCTTAAGCGCGTCCGGCGAAGACGTCCACCGGCGCGCCCGATTGGGCGCACGGCAGGGTCAGGCTCGTCCCGACATCAATGTTCCCCCTCCTCCGACGGCCGTGCGTGGTGCCGGCGGATGCGCTCCACCACCCACCATACCGCCAGAAGCGCGAACGGCACGAAGATCGCCGTCAGAAGCGTCGAGGAGATCGGGAGACCCTCATGTTCGAGACCCTTCGCGACATAGCCGAAGAGACCGACGACATAATAGCCGATCGCGGCGACCGACAGGCCCTCGACCGTCTGCTGCAGCCGCAGCTGCATCTGCGCCCGCCGGTTCATCGAGGAGAGGAGGTCGCGATTTTGATGTTCGAGCTCGACGTCGATGCGCGTCCTGAGGAGGTTGGCGGCCCGCGCCAGCTTTTCCGAAAGATTCGCCTGCCGCTCCTCAATCGCCCGGCAGGTTCGCATGGCCGGCGCCATGCGGCGTTTCAGGAAGGCGCTCCAGCTCTCCTGACCGGCGATCGGCTGTTCGCCGACGGCGGCGAGCCGCTCGCGCACGATCTCGTCATAGGCTCTGCTGGCACCGAAGCGATAGAGAACCGAAGCCGCCGACGCCTCGACTGCGGCGGCCGCCAGCGTGATCTCCTGCAAGAGTTCGCGCGAATGGCCGGGGCCGGCCTTCATCTCCTCGGTGATCTGCATCAGCCGCGCCTCCAGCGCCTGCACCTCCGGACCGACGGTCTGGGCGAGAGGCAGGCCGAGCAAGGCGAGCGTGCGATAGATCTCGATCTCGACGAGCCGCATGGCAAGCGCCCCGGCCCGCGCCGGCGGCAGGCCGTCGTCGAGGACGAGGATGCGGGTCAGCCCGTCGCCATCCTGGCGGAAGTCGGTGGCGGCATGGGCGAGCCCGGCCTCCATCACCGAATAGCAGAAGCTCGTCCGGTCGAAGATTTCCAGCGCGGCAAGGCCGGCATCGTCGTGAGGGCGCAGTTCCAGATGGACGCCCGCCATCAGCGGGCCCGGCGCCTCGAAGTCGGCACCGAACGGATGGCCGGCGACGGGATCGCCGAAGCGCTCCGGCACCGGCCCTTCCCAGCTGTAGGTGCAGAATTCGGTATGCCGCTCCCAGCGCAGCTTGCCCTTGCCGAAGCTAAAGGCATGGGTGCGCGCGTCCCGCGCCGGCGGCGGCACGCCGCGGCGGATCGACATCTGGGCGAGAATCTGATGATCGCGCGCGCCGTGATCCTCGTTCATGAAGGCGAGGACGACGAGGGCCCGCGGCAGCCTGATCAGCGGAAACGGCCGCGCATGCAGTTCGCCGAGGACGAGCGCCCGCCGCGGATCCTGCTCGAAGCGCTCGAGCGACTGATGGCCGAAAGTGATCGCCGACATGCCGTACCCTCTGTGCCCGGGCCCTTGCTAGCCGATGGCGGCGGACGAGAAAACGCCGATTTGCGATCGTTTCCAAACTGGTTGAGGATCGCTACATCACGTGATGCGCCGCGATGCGGGCCCGAACGGTTGGGCCGGGCGAAAATCCAACGGAGAATGAGTGCCTTGACCATCAACGGCCCGGCGGACATCGAGGCGAGCGTCCGCCGCAGACCCACGGTCGCGCTTTTCGTGACCTGCCTCGTCGACCTGTTCCGGCCGACGGTCGGATTTGCCGCGATCAAGCTGCTCGAGGACGCCGGATGCGCGGTGGTCGTGCCGGCCAACCAGACCTGCTGCGGCCAGCCGGCCTACAATTCCGGGGATCGCGAGGACACCAGGGCGATCGCGAGAAGCGTCATCGAGACCTTCGAGGGATACGACTATATCGTCGCGCCGTCGGGCTCCTGCGGCTCGACCCTGAAGAAGCATTACCCGGAACTCTTCGCCGACGAGCCGGAATGGTACGAGCGGGCGACACGCTTTTCCGCCAAGGTGTTCGAACTCGTCAGCTTCCTCGCCGACGTCATGGGCGTGGAGAGCGTCGAGGCGCAGCTCTCGGCAACCGTCACCTATCACGATTCCTGTTCGGGTCTGCGCGAACTCGGAATCCGTGAGCAGCCGCGCAGGCTGTTGCGGTCCGTCGCCGGCCTGACCCTCGCGGAGCTTCCCGAAGCCGACGTCTGCTGCGGCTTCGGCGGCACCTTCTGCGTCAAGTATCCGGACGTTTCGAACGCCATCGTCGGCAAGAAGGCGAAGAACGTGGCGACGACCGGCGCCGACATGCTGCTCGCCGGCGACCTCGGCTGCCTGATGAACATGGACGGCAAGCTGAAAAGGGAGAACGTCGCGGTCGAGGTGCGGCACGTCGCCGAGGTCCTGGCAGGCATGACCGACAAGCCGCCGATCGGCGGCAAGCTGTGACCGGGAGCGATCGGGACGGAACACGCATCGCCGTCATCACGGCCGACATCACGACGCTCGACGTCGACGCCGTCGTCAACGCAGCCAATCAGGGCCTCAAAGGTGGCGGCGGCGTGGACGGCGCGATCCATCGTGCGGCCGGAAGAGCGAAACTGCGGGAGGCCTGCGCCGCGATCGGCGGCTGCCCGACGGGCGACGCCAGGATCACCGACGGCTTCGACCTTCCCGCGCGCCACATCATCCATGCGGTCGGCCCGCGCTGGAAGGACGGGACGAAGGGCGAGGACGACCTGCTCGCCGGCGCCTACCGCGCGTCCTTCGCCCTCGCGGCCCGGCACGCATTGCGGAGCATCGCCTTTCCGGCGATATCGACCGGCGTCTACGGGTTCCCGAAGGATCGCGCGGCGAGGATTGCCGCGACCGAGTGCCTCATCGCGGCAGAAAGCGGTGCATTCGATGCGATCCTCCTTTGCTGCTTCTCGGAGGCGGATGCGCTAGTCTACGGCAAAGCCCTCGAACGGGAGGCGGAACGATGAGCCTCGCCAAGGACAAGCCCTATTACACGCACCCCTCGGACTACGAGGACGACGTCTACGCCTGGGCGTTCGAACAGGCGCAGCTCCTGCGCCTCGGCCGGTTTTCAGAGGTCGATCTGCCGAACGTGATCGAAGAGCTGGAGAGCGTCGGTCGGGAAGTGAAAAGCCTCATCGCGAGAGCCTATCGCGACCTCATCGCGAAACTTCTCGAATGGGAGGCGCAAACCTCGTCGCGGACGCGGGAGAACGCCAAGGCGATATTGGACGCGCGCATCACGATCGAAGAAGAGGAGCGCGAGGCGAAGTCGCTGCGCGATGGAGCGGAACGCATCGTCGAAAGCGTCTATCCGCAGGCAGTCCGCCTCGCGGCGGGTGCGACGGGACTTAAGCGCGAGAACTTTCCAGCCGTCTGTCCTTTCGATCTCGCGTTCCTCCGCGACTTGGACGCCATGCCCTCCGACATGCCGTTGACCGATTGACTTATGGGCAAGCGCCATCGCAGGGCCCTCCATTCGAGTTACCGGATCCTGATGCTGCATCCGTTGAAATGGCATTTTCAACCGGAACGGCGGTCACGTTCCTGGGCCGAAAGCATCAGGCGAGAGCGCACGAACATCACGGATCAACAAGACCTCAGATCGGACATTAAGGCCATCGACGCTGGGGAGATCGCGATGATCTACCGCCGGGCGGTTCGCCTTGCGGCACAGGAGACCGCCCTTCCGCTCTCGACCTTCCCTCAGACCTGCCCCAATACGGATGCGCAGCTGCGCGATCATCACTACCTGCCCGAATAAGGCCCGTCATGCAGATCACCTCACAGACCTTCAAGGCCAACACGGTCAAGGCGCTCGCCGACGTCGATCTCCAGCGCGCGCTGAAACACGTCGAGAAGGGCTTCATCGGCAAACGCCAGAAAGCCGCCGACGCGCTGCCGGAATTCGAGGCGCTGCGCGACAGCGCCATGGCGATCAAGCAGCACACGCTGAAGCACCTCGACCTCTATATCGAGGCCTATGTCGCGAAGGTGGAAGCGTCCGGCGGCAAGGTCCACTTCGCCGAGGATGCCGACCACGCCAGGCGGATCTTCCTCGACATCGCGAGACGGCGGAAGGCGAAGACCGTCACCAAGGGCAAGACGATGATCTCCGAGGAGATCGGCCTCAACGCCTTCCTCGAAGAGAACGGCATCACCCCGGTCGAAACCGATCTCGGCGAATACATCATCCAGCTCAGGGGCGAGCATCCGAGCCACATCATCGCGCCCGCCGTCCACATCAACCGCGACCAGGTCGAGGCGGACTTCCGCAGGTTCCACGTCGATCTCGATCCCAAGCGCGACCTCCTGAAGCCCGAGACGCTGCTGTCGGAAGCGCGGCAGATCCTGCGCCAAAAATACGGCGAGGCCGACATCGGCGTCACCGGCGCGAACTTCCTCATCGCCGAGACCGGCACCTCGGTGATCGTCACCAACGAAGGCAACGGCGACCTCACCCAGCTGCTCGGAAAGTGCCACGTGGTGCTCGCCTCGATCGAGAAGATCGTGCCGACGCTGGAGGACACGGCGCAGATCCTGCGCGTCCTCGCCCGCTCCGCGACGGGACAGGAGATGAGCGTCTACACGACGCTCTCGACCGGGCCGAAACGCCCCGACGACCAGGACGGGCCGGAAGAATATCACGTCGTCCTCCTCGACAACGGCCGGTCCAACATGCTCGGCACGGAGTTCGAGGACATGCTGCGCTGCATCCGCTGCGGCGCCTGCATGAACCACTGCCCGGTCTATCACGCCGTCGGCGGCCACTCCTACGGCTGGGTCTATCCGGGGCCGATGGGCGCCGTCCTCACCCCCTCGCTGATCGGCGTCGACAAGGCCGGGCATCTGCCCAACGCCTCGACCTTCTGCGGGCGCTGCGAGGCGGTCTGCCCGATGCGCATCCCGCTGCCGAAGATGATGCGGCACTGGCGCGAAAAGGAGTTCGAGAGCCATCTGCAGCCGGCGACCGCCCGGGCCGGCCTCGGCCTGTGGGCCTATTTCGCCAGGCGGCCGAAGCTCTACCGGGCGGCGGTCTCCTTCGCCATGCCGGCCCTGAAGCTCCTCGCCGGGCCGAAGCGGCGCTTCCGCAAGCTGCCGCTCGCCGGCGGCTGGACCAAGTGGCGCGATCTGCCGGCGCCCGAGGGCCGCACCTTCATGCAGGCCTACGCCCAGAGCGGCCACGGCCACATGCGAAGCGGCGGCAGGGAGACGGCACGATGAGCGGTTCGACCAGAGACGCCGTGATGGGCCGCATTCGCCGTGCCGTCGGCGCGAACCCGGCCAACGATGCCGAGCGCCGCGCCGTCGTCGCGGCCCGCCTCGGCGCGGCGCCGGCCGGCATCGTTCCGAAGCGCGGGCAGCTGCCGCCGGGCGAGCGGCTCGACCTCTTCGTCGCGATGGCCGAAAAGGCCGACGCGACGGTGACCCGGCTGACGTGCTACGATGCGGTGCCCGACGAGGTCGCCGGCTATCTGCGCGAGCGCAACCTCCCGGCGGCCATCCGCATGGGACGCGACCCGCGCCTTGCCGGGCTCGACTTTTCCGCCACCGCGCTGACGGTGACCACCGGCCCGAGCGACGGCGACGACCTGTCGAGCCTTTCCCACGCCGCGGCGGGCATCGCCGAGACCGGCACGCTGTTCCTCACCTCGGGACCGGACAATCCGACCAGTCTGAACTTCCTGCCCGAATACCACCTCGTGGTGCTCGACGCCGCCGACGTCGTCGGCGACATGGAGGCGGCGCTGGCGCAGCTTCGGGAACGGCATGGCAAGGGCGTCATGCCGCGGAGCGTCAACTTCGTCACCGGGCCGTCGCGCTCCGCCGACATCGAACAGACGCTGCTTCTCGGCGCGCACGGCCCGCGCAGCCTGCATATCCTAGTGGTGGGGGATCTGGTCTAGTGGTGTGACCGAGACATTTGGTCCTCGTTTGTGTCAGACGCCAAAGCAAATGTCTCGGTCGTGACACCACTATCTAAAATATTGATTCTAGTGGATTTTGCGACTTTGACATTCCATAGGGCAATCGAAACCGAGAGGGTGTTCGAATGTCAAATTCAATCCACTAGCCGAGCAGCGGGCCGGGAACGAAGGTGATGCCGTCGTAGATTTCGGCAAGCGGCAGAGAAATGCCGAGGGCCGGTATCGCGACGTCGTTTTCGAGGCCGACGACGCGGCGCCCTTCGCTCCAACCGTCATCGTCAGTCCGCTCGAAGACATAAACCTCCGGACGGTTCGGCTCGACATAGAAGATCGTGCGGATCGACGGCACCGCCTTGTATTCGGTGAGTTTGATCGCCCGATCGAGGTCACGCGTCGACGGCGAGAAGACTTCGACAACGAGGACGGGCTTCTTTGCGACCAGATCGGTGGGAGCGCGATGGCCACAATCGACGCCAGCGTCCGGCCGGCGGATCCGATCGTCGATGGTCTTGACGCAGAGATCTGCGGTAAAGGGCCTGCAAGGGTTTCCCCTCAAGCGCTGGCGCAGTTCGGCTAGGACGTTGAGGACGATCTCGTCGTGGCGGGCCGTCGCCCCGGTCATCATCTTCACCGGCTCGCCGCCGACGAATTCGTAGCGTCCCGGCCGGCCTTCCTGCCAGACCAGAAACTCTTCCACCGTCCAATGCGTCTGCCGAGCCCCGCTCAAGGCGTCCCTCCGGGAATTGGCGACCGGGCCACCATAGCATCTCCGGCTCGCCGGAGAAGCAGGGGGGCGCCGTGCTCGCGGCCACTCGTCGACGCAAGCTCGGTCCCGGGCGGCATCTGTGAGGCTCTGGACAAGTCGGTGCGTCGTGAGGCTCTCTCGGTCTTCTCACGGAAGGAGCCCCGGATGCCCGTCGAACCGACCACCTTCGCCGCCTTCGCGCTCGCCTCCCTCGTCCTTCTCGCCATACCGGGCCCGACGGTGGTGATGGTCGTCGGCCAGGCGCTGGCCCACGGCCGCAAGGTCGCGCTGGCGAGCATTCTCGGCGTCGGCCTCGGAGATCTCGTCGCGGCGAGCCTCTCGCTCGCCGGCGTCGGCGCCCTGCTTTCGGCCTCCGCCGAGGCCTTCGCCGTGCTCAAATGGGCGGGCGCCGCCTATCTCGTCTATATGGGCGTCAGGCTCTGGCGTCATCCGCCGAGGCCGGCCGAGGCGGCGGACCTTGCGGCGGCAGCCGGCGGTGCCGGCAGCCGTCCGGCGCGCATCTTCCGCGACGCCTTCCTGGTCACCGTCTTCAATCCCAAGGGTCTCGTCTTCTTCGCCGCCTTCGTCCCGCAGTTCGTCGAGGCCGGGCACGCCTACCTGCCGCAGGCGGCGGTCTTCGTCGCGACCTTCGTGATCCTCGGCCTCGTCAATGCCGCAGCCTATGCCCGGCTCGCCGCCTCCGCCCACGGGCTGCTCCGCCGGCCCCGGGCACTTACCGCCGCCGGCCGCTTCGGCGCCGCCTGCCTCGTCGGCGCCGGCATCGCCTCGGCCTTCGCCCGCGCCCCGGCGTGAGGAAGCGCCAAGGCCGCGGCGGGCTCGCCGTCAGGGTTCAGGCGAAGCGGTCCGCCCTGGCGACGGCCGATCGGAGCCCGACGGCCGAAAACAGCGCCGAGGCGATGGCGTTCCAGCCGGCAAAGGAGAGGCCGAGGAAGCGGCCGGCAGCCGCGTCGCAGGAGGGCGGCCGCACGGCGTCGATGTCGGCGAGGAGATCGCCGGAGGAGAGCCCACCGCCGCCGACCTGGCTGCAGCCGGTGGGCCCGGCCCAGAAGTGCCATTCGACGCCGGCGTGATAGACGCCGAGGCCGAGCGAGACGAGCATGATCAGGCCAACGAGGAGGAGGAGGCCGCGGGTCAGCGGCGCCGGCGCCCGGCCGGCCGCCGCGACGAAGGCGACGGCGGCGAGCGGTACGCCGACATAATAGGGGATGCGCTCTTCCAGGCAGAGCGCGCACGGAATGTAGCCCCCGACATACTGGAAGAGCAGCGCCGCCCCGACGGCGATCGCCATGCCGGTCGCGAGAAAGCCCGAGGCGAGCACCTGGCGGAAGCCGGTCGGCCGGCGGGCGAGATCGAGGACGGACATTCGCTTGCCTCAGAACAGGTAGCGGATCGCGACGAAGCCGCCGATCAGCAGGATCATGAACAGGGTGAAGAGCAGGCCGAGATTGGTCTCGATGAAGCCCTTGATCGGCGCGCCGTAGCGATGCAGCAGCCAGGCGACGAGGAAGAAGCGCGCCCCGCGCCCGACGATCGAGACGAGGGTGAAGACCGCGAGGTTCAGCCCGGTGACGCCGGAAAAGATCGTCAGCACCTTGTAGGGAAACGGGGTCAAGGCGGCGAAGAGCACCGCCCAGCCGCCCCATTCGTTGTAGCGCAGGGCGAGGTCGCCGAAGGCGTCGGCCTTGCCGTAGAAGGCGAGGATCGGCTGGCCGACGACGTCGAAGAACAGCGCGCCGATGGCATAGCCGAGAAAGGCGCCGAGCACCGAGCCGACGGTCGAGACCAGGGCGATGCGAAACCACTTCCGCCGGTCGGAGATGACCATCGGGATGATCAGCGCGTCCGGCGGGATCGGGAAGACCGAGCTCTCGACGAAGGCGACGATTGCGAGCGCACGCTCGGCGTGGCGCGTCGCGGCGAGCGACAGGACCCGGTCATAGAGGCGGCGCAGCATGGAGGGCGTCGATCCGGACTTGAGCGAACGGGATGCCGGATCGGCCCCTCGCGATTGAAGCATCGGGCGTCGACGAGGGCGCGTTGGGAACGGCAGCCCTTTCGGGTCGAGATCCCCGACCGCCGACCGCGTCGTCGCGCGCGGCACGGCGCGAAACGAACCACAGACACGTCGCCGCCCGATGCTCTAGGCAAAAGCGCCTGCCGAGGCAATCCCGTCACCCGGCCTGCTGCCGGCATCCGCGGCCCTGGCGGCAGGCGCGCGGGATGCCCTCCCCCGGAGCGAACGCATGGCGGGCGACGCGCGGGGAAGCCTTGAATATCTTCCGGCATCGTCTGGACGGCGGGGCGGTGATCGTGGCATGGAAGCGGCCGCGCGCGGTCGAAGCGCCGGCACCGACTGGGGCCGCCCCGACCGGAAGGCGCGAGCGGGTGTGGCGGAACCGGTAGACGCGACGGACTCAAAATCCGTTTCTGGTGACAGAGTGTCGGTTCGAGTCCGACCACCCGCACCATGTCCCGAAACCAGCGTGCATCGCCCGACCGTCATGGACCGGCCGGTCGCGGACATGTCACCGGCGCTTGGCGAAGGCCGTTGCCGCCGCGGCCGCATAGCCGCCCATCGCGCCGTCGACGAAGTGGACGTGGTCGGAGCGGCTGGCCGCCGGAACGAAACATGTCAGGAGGGCGGCGTCCTGGCGGTGCAGTCCGGCATGGGCGATGCCCTCCCGCTCCGCCGCCGCAAGCCGCGCCTCCAGCCGGTCCGCGACCTCGGGCGTGCAGTCGAGGGTCATCCTGAGGCCGTCGTCGAACTTGCGGAAATCGGTGTTCCGGACGAGTTCCGAGCGGTAGCGCACCGGTTCGAAATCGCCGACCTTCAGCCGCGAGACGAAGGTCAGATGGGCGAGGAAGGAGCGCAGCGCCACCGACAGGAAGGAGCGCCAGAGCGGCCGGCCGGTGCGGGCCGCCGCCGCCCGCGCCTCGATCGCCAGCCCCCGGGTCGGCCAGTGCTGCGGCGGCCCCTCTGAGGGAACCGGGCGCCCAGCGTCGGGCACTTCCGCGGCGGCGAGGCCGAGTATCTCGGCGGCGAGAGCGGCGAAGCGCTCCGGATCGGCCCCCGCCGCCGGCAGGGCGATCAGCGAGAGGATGACGCCGTGGCGCGCCGCGATCGGCGAGAAGCGGCAGGAAAGCCCCGCAAGGTCCGGCCGCGCAGTCTCCGGATCCGCCGCTTCGAGCGTGAACTCGCCGGCCTTCATGCGGGTTTCCGCGAAGGCGAGGCCGCCGCCCGAAAACATCGCATAGGCGACGTCCCTGGAGGCGGCGAAGCGGGCGACCGCCACGTCGTGACCGCGCCTGCGGATCTCCGCGACCGTGACGGCGGCGATGCGCAGGCGAAAGCCGAAGGCCTCGCGCGCCCACCCGGCGACCGCCGCGAGAGCCTCGCGGCCGAGCGCGGCGGCGGCGGGAGGCAGGGCGAAACTCGCCCCGTCGCCGGCGAAGACGAAGGGAAAGTCGTGGCCGGGCAGCCGGTTCGCGACCGCGGCGATCACTGCGGCGGCAACGGTGTTGACCGCCTTGTAGCGGCCCTCGGCGATCGCGTCGGTGGATCGCTCGATGTCGGCGAGGCCGATCGTCCAGTCTGCGGGCAGCGGATGATAGACGGCAGGATCGGCAAGCCGGGCGAACTGCGTCTCGACCGGCAGGGCCTCGTAGAAGCCGAGACCGCCCGCGCCCGGCGGACCGGCAGCGGCCGGGGCCCCGGCGCCTTCGCCGCGCCCGGCCGCATGACGTTCGCCCGCCGCCGCCATCTCCTCCATGGCCTCACTCCCACGCTCGCACCGCCGGAGCCCGTTCCGGTCCTGCCCTGCCCTGCCCTGCCCTGCCTGCCTGCCTGCCTGCCTGCAACAGATACGCGTCCTCGCGCCGGCGCCGCCCTGACGTTCGCGTGATCGCGGCAAGCCGGGGCGGCGGCGGCCCGTCCGCTCAGCGGCCGGATTCGGCGAGCTTCTCTTTGCGGGTCTTCGGCTTCAGACGTCGCAGCAGCCCGTCGAGCCCGGCAAGCGGCCTCACGATGGAATAGAGGCGGTCGACCGAGCGGTTGGTGCCCTCCTGGCGGGCGGCGAGCACCTCGGCCGCGACCAGCGCCACCTCGGCCGGCGGCACCTCGGGAAAGCGGGCGGCGATCCGGTCGAGCGGCGTCGCCTCGCGGCCGCCCCGCATCTCGATCCGCCCGGAGCGGGCCATCAGCCTGAGGACGATCTGCTCGAAGGTCCAGTCGTGGTCGTGGAAGAGCTTCCAGCGCTCGGAGCGCTCGGCGGAGAAGCCGGCGAGCACGATGCGCAGGCCCCCGCACCGTTCGGACAGCCAGAGCGCCAGGGCAAAGCCCGTCGTCGGCGCATAGTCCGGCGGGTAGAAATCGGCAAAATCCGCGGCAAGGTCGAGATGGCCGACCGAGCGCTCGCCGAAGTCGCGCGCCTCGCTGAAGCGCTCGGCGGCGAGCGCCTTCAGGTTGAGGATGCCGGAGAAGCCGGGGCCTTCGAAATAGCCGCACACCGTCTCGACTTCGCGGCGGTGGACGATGTTCGCGCCGGCGATCGAGGAGCGCGCGACGAGCAGCGACGGCCCGTCGAAGGGCGCCTTCAGCACCTTGTAGACCTTGTTGAAGAAGACGAAGAGGACTCCGTCGCCGAAGCTTTCGCGCAGCGCCTCGACATTCGCCGCCTCGCTGTTGGCGACGAGGACGACCGTGCGATGGCGCGAGAAGAAGCCGGCCCAGCCGTCCGGATCGCTCGGCAGGCGGTTCATGGGCTGGCCGGCGTCACGGACGTGGCCGCCGTGGCCGCCGTGGCCGCGCCCCGCGGCGGCCGCCGGCCGGGCCTTCGTCGGCTCGGCGACCGTCCGGCCGGGGATCTGCGAATCGGCTGCGCCACCTCAGGCCCGCTGCTGGACGAACAGCGTGCGCTCGCGCGCGGCGAACCATTCGTCGGCATAGTCGCAGTCCTTGTATTCCTCGAAATACGGACCGCCATCGGTGAAGTGGACGTTCCTGGCGTCGGGGTTGTAGTCGTATTCGTTGACCAGCCAGTTCCACTCCTTCGGCAGTTCGCCGATCAGATCGTCGTTCTCCAGCCACTTGAACTGGTGGAGCTGCAGCCCAGTGGCGCTGTTGACGTAATCCTGCGTCAGGGCGCGGCACTTGGCGTTGTTGAACAGGATGACGCTCGACCAGTTCTTCTTCTCGTACTTGGTCTGCGTCTGGCCGAGGAACTTCGTCTCGATCTTCGGGACGTAGTCGTGCTTGACGCACATCGCCGCGTAGCGGTCGTCGCGCAGCTTCCACAGTTCGGCGATGTCGGCGCGCAGCATCATGTCGCAGTCCATGAACAGGCTCCAGCCCTCGAAGCCCGACAGCGCCGGCACCAGGAAGCGCGAGAAGGAGAATTCGGTGGACTGGAGATTGTTGCGCTCGCGCTCGAAGATACCCTTGAGATTGCTCAGCACGATCGGCGTGAACTGCACGGGCATCGACGCATTCTCGAGGATGCTCTGGGCGAGGACGTGATAGGCGATCACCTCCTTGGTGTCGAAGCCGATGAAGACGCGGGCGGTATCGATGGACATTGACGGGTTTCCCTTTCCGTTTGCGCCTCTCCTAGCAAGAAGGCTGCGCCACTTGAAGCCGGGCTTAGCAACGGACCGGCCCGGAATGGTGGCGACGGCGGGGCGGCGCGTGACGAAGGGTTTCGCGGCAGTGCAGCAGAGGCGCCTTGATCGAGGTCAATCGGCCCGACGAAACCTCCCGCCGCTGGCCATTTGCGACAAGACCGTCTATCGAGCCCGGCAGGTCGCGGGCCTGCGACGATGCCAGTGGATTGAATTTGACGTTTGTGCCCCAATCGGGTGAAGCGTCATATCAAATGTCAAATTCGAAAAAATCCAATAGCATCATAAACTTGGCTCGTGGACTTCCGATTCCGACATCTGCTGCGCGGTCTCCAGAAGACGGTAGCAAATGTCGGAATCGGACCACTAGGATCCTCCGGAGCCAGGGATGGCCGAGCCGCAGCCGATCGTCATTGCCAGGAAGCGCCATTCGCCGCTGATGCGCTGGCGGATCGGCCGGCGCGTCGCAAAGGCGGTCCGGAACGAGGCCGCCTTCCTCCCCGAGTTCGATAGGCTCCGCCGCTCGATCAAGGGCACGTTTCCCGAGGCGCGTGGCGGGCCGATCCTGCTCTGCGCCTGCAACGATCACTACTACCGGGAATTCGCGCCGACCTTCATCCGCTCGATCGACCGTCTGGGCGGCCGCGAGCGATTCCACCTGCATCTGAGCGCGCCTTCTGCGGAGGTTCTCGCCGACGTCGCGCGCCTCGCCGCATCGCTGCAGACCGTCGAACTGACGCATTCGCAGGACGACGGCAGCGGTGCGCTGCTGCCGCACTATCCGACGATCTACTGGGCCGCGGTCCGCTTCCTCGTCGCGCCGCTCGTCCTCGAGGCGGCGCGTTCGGAGGTCCTCTGCCTCGACGTCGACGGCATCGCCCGGCGGCCCGTCGGCCCGGCCCTCGCCGCGCTGGGCGAGGCGGCGGCCGACGTCGTCCTGATCAAGCGGCCGCAGGAAAAGCACGTGCGCAAGGTGCTGGCGAGCGCGCTTTCGATCCGGCCGACGCCGGGCGGCTTCGCCTTTGCCGCCATGCTGCGGCGGGCCGTCGCCGGCGCCCTGGCGCTGAAGCCGCGCTATCACGTCGATCAGCTGGTCATCCACCTCCTCGTCGAACGGCTGGAGCGGGAGAACCGGCTGACGACCGCCGCAATGCCGCTCGCCTTCGCCGACCACGACTTTTCCGACGGGTCGGTGATCTGGACGGCGAAGAGCTGGCAGCGCAAGAACTCCCCCGCCTTTCTCGCGGCGAAGGCGGCGGCGCTGGGCGAGGCCCGGGAGAACGAGGCGGAAGCCCTTTAAGCGATGCCCGAGACCGACCTGTCGCATTTCGTCGAGACCCACAGGAAATGGCTCCGGCCGCTCGGCATCCTGGAGCGTCCCTGGCTGATCCTCGGCTCGGCGCCGCAGCCGGCGATCCCGGCCGGCATCCTTTCGACCCATGCCCGGATCGACATCAACAATGTCGGCCGGACCGCGCAGGAGATGGGCCTCGGCCGCGCCGACCTGACGGTCCGGGCGAAGAAGAAGTCCTGGGCCGAGCATCCGCATACCGACACGAAGATGCTGCTCTGGATCCACACGGTTCCGGGCTTCGCGCTGCCGCTCCTCCTCCTCAACAAGCCCTACGACCACATCGGCAGGGTGCGCCCGCTGCGGCGGCGCGACCGGGAGGCGATGGTGCTTCAGGTCAGCGGCGTGCCGCTGGAGGGGTTCGGCGACCTCGGCAAGGTGACCAACGGCGTCGCCATGGCCTGCTACGGGCTCCTGCTCGGCGTGCCGGAAGTGGTCCTCGCGGGCATCTCCCTCACCAAGCTCGGCCATTCCTACGACCAGCTCGGCCGGCGCCGGCGGCAGGTCGACGAGGACCGGGCGGTGCTGACGGCACTGGCCGCCCATCCGAGGCTGTCGACCACCGAGCCGGAGCTTGCCGCCGAATCCGGCATCCGCCTGTGGACCGGCGCAGCATGACCGCGGCCGACCGGACCCGCCCGCATGTCTGGACGGTCAGCGAGGTGAAGGCCGGAACGCTGACCCAATGCCTCGGCGTCGCCCGCTTCATCGACCCCGACCCGCACGTCGTCACCGTGCGCAAGGAATTCCGGTGGTGGAAGCCGACGCTCTCGCACCTGTTCGACCTTTGGAGGCTGCGGCAGCCGGACGTGATCATCTCCTGCGGCGGCCAGGCGCTCTCCCACACGATGCTGATCGCCGGCCTCTGCCGCAGGCGTCCGCTCACCGTCCACCTCGCCGGGCCGAAACCGGAATACGAGGACCGCTACGACCTCGTCTTCGTTTCTCGTCACGACTGGACGAGCGAGCGGGAGAAAAAGCCGAACTTCCACCCGATGATCGGGGTGCCGCACCGCGTCGACACGGAGGAGATGGAGGCTCGCCGGCCGGCGGCGAAGGCCCGTCTTGCGCCGCAGGAAGGGCCGGTCGCGACCGTCCTCGTGGGCGGCCCGAACAAGGCCTATCACTACGACGAGGCGACGGTCGCGCGGCTCGTCGCAACCATCCGCGGCCTTGCCGCCGAGGGATGGACCGTTCTCGTCTCGACCTCCCGCCGCTCGCCCGCGGCGCTGCAGGAGCGCCTCGCGGGGCTCGGCGAGCCGCGCATCGTCATCTGGGACCGGCAGGGCGAGAACCCCTTCCGCGACTATCTCGCCGCCGCCGACGCGCTCGTCATCACAAAGGATTCGGTGACGATGCTCTGCGAGGCGCTGGCGACGGGCAAGCCGGTCTACGCCTTCGATCTCGCCCACCGCCCCGCCAACCCGCATCTCGACAAGTTCGAGCGCTATCACGCCGACATGTCCGAGACTCTCGGCCTGACACGCCGCTTCGAGGGGTCGCTCGCCCCATACGCCTACGATCCGCCGCAGGAATCGCGGCGGATCGCGTCGATGGTCGAGGCGCGCCTCGCCGAACGCACCGGAAGGATCGCTCCATGAGCCTCGTTCCCCGCCGAAAGAGCCTCGTCCTCTTCGATCTCGACGGCGTCATCGTCGATTCGCGCTCCAACATGGAGGCCGCCTGGGCCGCGGTGAGACGCGACCTCGGCGTCGGCGTGCCGTTCAGCGCCTATTTCGCCGAGATCGGCCGGCCGTTCCAGGACATCATGGCGCGGCTCGGCCTCGCGCATCAGGGCCGCCGCATCGAGGCCGCCTATCGCCGCGCCTCGAGCCTTCTGATCGCCGAGTCGCCGATCTTCGACGGGGTGGAAGCGATGCTGGCGACCGCGGCGGCGTCGGGCGTCAAGCTCGGCATCGTCACCTCCAAGGACAGCGCCCGCACGCAGCTCGTGCTCGACAGGCTCGACGTCTCCTTCATGGTCGTCATGACCCCGGAGGACAGGCTTCGCGGCAAGCCGGCGCCAGACCACCTCCTCTACGCCATGGCGACCTGCAACATCGATCCGGTCGAGACGATCTTCGTCGGCGACATGGAATCCGACGCCGAGGCGGCGCGCCGCGCCGGGATCGACTATGCTCATGCCGAATGGGGCTACGGCGAGCGGCCGGCGCAATGCGCCTTCGTCGCCGAAACCCCCGCAATGCTCACCACCCAGCTTTTCGGATGAAGGCCGATGTCTGAAGCAAGAACCATCGCGGTGATCCCCTGCCGCTACGGCGCCGTGCGGTTTCCCGGCAAGCCGCTCGCCGACATCGCCGGCAAGCCGATGCTGTGGCACGTCTACCAGCAGTCGCTGAAGGCGGATTCGATCGACGACGCGATCATCGCCACCGACGACGACCGGATCCGCAAGGCCTGCGACGTCCTCGGCCTCAACGTGATGATGACCCGCAACGACCACGTGTCGGGAACCGACCGCGTCGCCGAATGCGCCGAGCGGCTGGAGGGCGACATCTTCGTCAACGTCCAGGGCGACGAGCCGATGATCGACCCGCGGGCGATCGATCTCGTCGCCGCCTCGCTGGCCGCGGCAAGCGACGACATCCTCGTCACCAACGGCTATGCAGCCTTCGATTCCGCCTCCGACGTCATCGATACCAACGTCGTGAAGGTGATCATGCGGATCGACGGCCGGGCGCTCGCCTATTCCCGCATGCCCATCCCCTTCCCGAAGGGAGCCAAGGTCTCCTTCCTGCGCCAGCTCGGCCTCTACGCCTTCCGCCGCGCCGGCCTCCGGCATTTCTCGACGCATCGGCCGGGGCCGATCGAACAGGCCGAGGGCGTCGAGATGTTCCGCTTTCTCGAACACGGCGCCGACGTGCTGATGGTCGAGACGCCGAGCGACGGGGCGATCCCGGTCGACACGCTGAGCGACCTCGAGCGCGTGCGGGCGATGATGCAGGCAGCGTCTTGACGGAAGTGGCGGCAGTCGACGAGCAGACCGACGACGGGCACTTTGCCCGGCTCGTCGGCCTGCAACGGCGCTGGCTCGCCCGCCGCGGGCTCTCCGGCAGGCCGTGGCTGATCCTCGGGGCGGCGCCCGGCCCGACCATCCCGAGCCCGCTGCCCGCCGGCATCGCCCATGTCCACGTCAAGTATTCCGGCCATTCCGCCCGCCGGAACGGGCTGCCGCCGGCCGATCTGACGCTGCTCCTCCACAAGACCACGGCCAGGGACGTCGCCGGGCTGACGATCCGCAACGTCCTCAGGATGCGCCGCAGACCCTCGCGCCTCGCGCGGCTCGGCCGGCGCGTCGGCATCGCGGGCTTCCGCGAGGCGGTGATCACCCATGCGGAGCGCGATCTCCTGATCGAAAGGACCCTCGGCTCGCTGTTCGCCTCCGGCGGCCGGGACGTTCGCCCCTCCAACGGCGTCGCGATGATCTGCTACGCCATCGCCATGGGCATCCCGACGATCGTCGTCGCCGGCATCTCACTGGAGGCCGACGGCTACGACTACGATCCGACGATCCGCAACCGCCGGCATCAGGCCGAGGACCGTGCGGCGCTTCGGCGGATCGCCGCCGTCGCGCCGCAGGTCGTCACCAGCGAGCCGGCGCTGGCCGAGATGACCGGAATCCCGCTCTGGAAGCCCGTCGCGGAGCGGCAGCCATGACGCCGCCGGCACGTCGGCACTGCCGGAGCACCGCCCCCGGGGGCGGTCGCTGATGCGCGCCTGGACGGTCTGCGACCCGAAGGCCGGCACCCTCACCCAGAGCCTCGGCGTCGCACGCCATTTCGACCCGGAGCCGCACCGTGTTCTTCTCGACGGGCGGCTGGCGAAATGGCGCAAGGGTCCGCTCTCGCCCTACTGGCGGCGCACCGGCGCACCCGAGCCGGAGATCCTCGTCTCCTGCGGCAGCTTCGCGACGCGCCACGTCGCCGCCATCGCCGCGGCCTGCCGAAACCGGCCGTTCACCGTGCATCTGCAGCCGGTGGACGATGGCCTCGGCGACCGCTTCGACCTCGTCTTCGCCGCCCGCCACGACCTTCGGGCGATCCCCTCGCCCCCCGCGAACTACCGCGAAATGCTCGGGGCCCCGCACCAGTTGTCGCGGGCGATGCTCGAAGCCCGCCGCACCGCGGCGCGGGCACGGTGGGCCCCGTCGGGAGGGCCGGTCGTGGCGGTCCTCGTCGGCGGACCGACCAAGGCCTATCGTTACGACGACGCGACCCTGACGCGGCTGCAGGCGGCGATCGAAGGTTTTGCGAAGGAGGGGCGGACGGTCCTCGCCTCGCCGTCGCGCCGCACGCCGCCGGCGCTCTTCGACTGGCTGCTCGGCGTCCGCAGCGACCGGATCCTCGTCTGGGACCGCAGCGGGGAAAACCCCTATCTCGACTTCGTCGCGGCGGCCGACGCCTTCCTCGTCACCAAGGATTCCGTCACCATGCCGAGCGAGGCGGCGACGACCGGGCGCCCGGTCTTCGTCTTCGACCTCGCCGGAATTCCGGGCGAAAAGTTCGACGAGTTCGAGTGGTTCCACGACGATCTCAGCCGGACGCTCGGCCTCACCCGACCCTTTGAGGGCAGGATCTACGACTACGCCTACGAACCGCCCGACGAATCGCGGCGAATCGCCGCCGTCATCCGCAACGAGATGGCGAGGCGCGGCGACCTTCGGCCCTGAAACGGTCGTTTGCGGGCGGGCCGGCCGCCGGTCGCGGCCGAGATGCCGCTTGACCCCGATCAAGGCGTCGTCTCGCGAGGGCGGGTTTGCTCGGCAAGATCGATGCCGGGACGACGCCCGGGCCACGGTGCGGCGCCAGCCGGACGCTGCGGCCCGGCGGCGGCCCGGCCGTGCCGAGGTTCCGGGTGATGACGATTGCAAGAGCCGATGCGAACGGGTGGGCGGACGGATGCGGGCCGCTTTCCGCCGGAGCCGGGTCCCGGACCGTTCCGGCGACGCTGTCCGGGCTCGTCTGGCGCTGCGGCTTTGCCCAGCAGCTCTGGCTGGTGATGCTTTCGGCCGCGGTCTTCATGGTCAACCTCGCGCCGCTCGAACTGCAGCGGCGCATCGTCAACCATGCGACCGCCGGCGGCGACCTCGCGACGATTTTCGAGCTCGCGGCGCTCTATGCGGCAGTTGCCCTCGCCCTCGGCCTGCTGAAATACGGCATGAACGTCTATCGCGGCCGGGTCAGCGAATGTGCCGTCCGCTGGCTCCGCAGCGCCATTCTCGCCGAGGCGGGGGCGATGGGCGTGACGGGCGGGCGAGCGGCGACCGGCGTCGAGATCTCGCTGGTGCTGAGCGAGGTCGAGCCGATCGGCAGCTTCGTCGGCGTCAGCCTCTCCGAGCCGCTCCTGGCGGCCGGGATCCTCGTCTCGACCTTCGCCTATCTCGCCTATCTCGAGCCGATGATGGCGCTGGCGGCGCTGGCGGTGCTCTCGCCGCAGCTTCTCTTCGTGCCGCTGATGCAGAACGCCATCAACCGCCGCGTCGGCGCGCGGATCGCGACGCTGCGCTCCTTGAGTTCGGACATCGTCGCGGATGCCGGCCCGGCCGCGCCCCTGCCGCTCGACGACAAGATCGCCACGGTGTTCCGGCTGAACATGGGCGTCTTCAAGCTGAAATACGCGATGAACTTCCTGATGAACCTCCTCCATCATGTCGGCGTCGCCGCGATCTTCGCGGTCGGCGGCTATTACGCCGTCACCGGCGCCATCGAGGTCGGCACCATCGTCGCCTTCGTCTCCGGTCTCGCCCAGGTGAACGACCCGTGGGGCGACGTCGTCGACTGGTACCGCGAACTGAAGGTCACGCAGACGCGCTACGGGCTGATCGTCGGGGTGCTCTCGCCCGATGCGGGCGTCGGCGCGGCGGCCGAAACGCCCGGCTGAGCGGCACGCGCTCGTGCGGCGCGGCGGATTCGAAACAGGCCGCTTGCGGCAGATCAAACCGGCGACGCGGCGGTCGTGGAAGGATCGCCCGATCGGCACGGACCACCGGCCTGCGGCGGCAAAACGGAGGCGTCTCGTCATGAAGGCCATGGTTCTCCACGCGATCGGCGCGCCCCTCCTGTTCGAGGAGCGGCCCGATCCACAGCCGGGACCGGGAGAGATCCTCGTCAAGGTCGAGGCCTGCGCGGTGTGCCGGACGGATCTCCACGTCGTCGACGGGGATCTGCCGCAGCCGAAGCTGCCGCTGGTGCCGGGCCACGAGATCGTCGGGATCGTCGAGGGCCTGGGGCCGGACGTCGAGGCCCCGGCGATCGGTTCGCGCGTCGGCATTCCCTGGCTCGGCCATGTCTGCGGATCGTGCCCCTACTGCCAGGAGGGCCGGGAAAACCTCTGCGACCGCCCGGTCCTCACCGGCTACACGCGCGACGGCGGCTTCGCGACGCATGTCGTCGCCGATGCCGGCTTCGCCTTTCCCCTCGCCGGCTTCGACGATCCGGTCGCCGCAGCGCCGCTGCTCTGCGCCGGGCTGATCGGCTGGCGTTCCCTGAAGATGGCCGGCGAGGCCCGCCGCATCGGCCTCTACGGTTTCGGCGCCGCCGCCCACATCATCGCCCAGGTGTGTGAATGGCAGGGCCGCAGTGTCTACGCCTTCACCCGCTCCGGCGACGAAGCGGCGCAGGACCACGCCGTTTCGCTCGGCTGCGCATGGGCCGGCGGCTCGGACGAGACGCCGCCCGAAGCGCTCGATGCGGCGATCATCTTCGCGCCGGTCGGCCCGCTCGTTCCGGCGGCGCTGAAGGCGGTGCGCAAGGGCGGCCGCGTCGTCTGCGGCGGCATCCACATGAGCGACATCCCGCAATTTCCCTATCGCCTCCTATGGGAGGAGCGCAGCATCGTCTCGGTCGCCAATCTGACGCGGCAGGACGCGGCGGAATTCCTGGCGCTGGCGCCCGAGGCAGGAGTCAGGACGACCACCACCGCCTATCCGCTCGCCGCCGCCAACGAGGCTCTGGCCGACCTTCGCGCCGGCAGGTTCCAGGGCGCCGCCGTGCTGGTGCCCTGACGCGCTGCGCCCGCGCCGCTCTCATGCGGGAGCGCCGGCGGCGCAAGCGTCTGCCGGCCGAGCGCGGTCGTCATCCCGCCTCTCCCGGCTTAGCGGAACGCCGCGCAGCCGTAGCGGCCCCGGGTCCGGGCTCCGCCGGCGAAGGGACGGCACTCCGCTTCGCACGCCGCTGGCGCAGGAGCTTGTCCGTCTCCATGACGATCAGCACCGACAAAGCGAGCGGTACGAGGAGCAGCCATTCGGACAGCGGCAGGGGCGACAGCCCCAGGAGATCGCAGAGGCCCGGCGTGAAGGCCGCGCCGACATGCACCGCCTGCGCCCCGACGACCGCCGCGACGAGCGCCCAGTTCGCCGACAGGGGGATGCGGAAAGCCGACCGCGTCTCCGAGCGGCAGTTGAAGACGTGGACGTTCTCGAAGGCCACCATCAGGAAGAGCAGCGTGTTGCGGGCGTCGAACGTGCTCCAGCCCCGGTCGATCATCCAGGCGAAGGCGGCGGTCGAGACGAGGCCGATGACCGCCCCGGAGAGCAGCGTCTCGCGGACGAGCAGCGCGTCGATCAGCGGTTCCCGCGGCGAGCGCGGCGGACGGTCGAGCAGCCCCGGCTCGGAGGCTTCCGCGGCCAGCGCGACGTCCTGGCCGCCATTCGTCACGAGGTTCAGCCAGAGGAGCTGGACGGCGGTCAGCGGCAGCGGCAGGCCGAAGGCGAGCGCGAGGACGAACATCACCGCCTCCGCGGCGCCGGTCGAGATCGACAGGTAGATGACCTTGCGGATGTTGGCGTAGGCGGCGCGACCCTCGTCGATACCGGCGACGACGGAGGCGAAGTTGTCGTCCGCGAGCACGAGGTCGGCGGCGTCGCGCGCCGCGTCGGTGCCGTCCCTGCCCATCGCGACGCCGAGATCGGCCCGGTGCAGCGCCGGCGCGTCGTTGACGCCGTCGCCGGTCATCGCCACGAGATGTCCCGCCTGCTGCAGCGCCTCGACGATCCGCACCTTGTGCGCCGGCTCGACCCGGGCGAAGACGCTGGCGGCGGCGATGCGCCGGTCGAGGCCGGCTGCGGCCGCGGCGATCTCGCGGCCGGTCACCACCTCTTCCGGCCGGTCGGCGATGCCGAGTTCGCGCGCGATCGCCAGCGCCGTCGCCGCATGGTCGCCGGTGATCATCTTCACCGCCACCCCGGCACGGTGGCAGTCGCGCACCGCCTGTCTCGCCTCCGGCCGCAGCGGATCGATGAAGCCGACGAGGCCGAGGAGGGTCAGCCCGCGAAGTTCGCCGAGACACGCCTCGCCCGAGGGCCCCGCCGGCCCCGCGGCGTCGCCGATCGGCTTCGTCGCGACCGCGAGCACGCGGTAGCCGCGGCCCGCCATGTCCTCGGCGAGGCCCAGCACGGCGTCGGGGTCCTCCGCGTCCGAGAGCGGCACGAGGACTTCCGCCGCACCCTTGACGTGAACCAGATGGCCGTCGCCGTGATCGTGCAGGCTCGCGGCATATTTGCGTTCGGCCGAGAACGGCCTGTCGGCGATCCGCCGGGCCGCCTTGCGCAGCGCGCCGGTGTCGAGCCCGGTCTTGATCGCGAGGACCAGGAAGGCGATGTCGACGGTGTCGCCGCTGCGTCCCTCGGCCCCTGCCGTAGGGTCGAGATCGGCGTCATTGCAGAGCGCCGCCGAACGGGCGAGCGAACGCGCGGCCCCATGCGCCTCGTCGCTGAGGGCCTCGCCGCCCTGGGAAAGACGTCCCTCGAGTTCGAAGCCGGCGCCGTCCACCTCGACGAAGCCGTGTCGCGGCAGCCAGATCCGCCGCGCGGTGAGCTGGTTCATCGTCAGCGTGCCGGTCTTGTCGGTCGCGACCACCGTGCAGGCGCCGAGACCCTCGACCGCCGGCAGGTGCCGGACGATGACGTTGCGCCGCGCCATCCGCCGCGTGGCGATCGACAGCGCGATCGTCACCGCCACCGGCAGCCCTTCCGGAATCACCGAGACGGCGAGCGCGATCGCCACGAAGAAGGTCTCGCGCAGCGACGCGCCGACGCCGAGCTGCAGCGCCACGACGGCGCCGACGAGGCAGAGCGACAGGAGCCCCAGCAGGCGGCTGAAGCGATCGAGCCGGCGGGTCAGCGGCGGCTCGGCGGCGGGCGAGCCGAGGGCCCCGGCGATGACGCCGAGTTCGGTCCGGCTGCCGGTGGAAAGGACGACGGCGCGCGCCCGCCCGCGCTGCAGCGTCGAGCCGGCGAACAGCATGGTCAGCCGCTCGGCGAGCGGCGTGTCGGGGGGAAGCGCGTCGCCGGCCACCTTGTCGACGGGAAGCGACTCGCCGGTCAGCGAGGACTCGTCGGCCTGGGTCTCCGCCGCTTCGAGGATGCGCAGGTCCGCCGGCACCCGGTCGCCGCCCTCCAGAACGACGACGTCGCCCGGCACCAGCCGCCGCGAATCCAGCCGGCGGACGGCGCCGTTCCGCATGACCCGCACGACCGTCGTGATCGCCGAGCGCAGCGCCGCCGTGTTCGCCTCGGCACGCCACTCCTGCGCGGCGCCGACCGCCGTGTTGATCGTCAGGACGAGGAAGATGAAGCCGGCGTCGTCGTATTCGGCAAGGACGAGCGACACCACCGCCGCGGCGAGGAGCAGGTAGATCAGCGGGCTCGTCAGCTGTCCGAGGACGATCGACAGAAGAGAGCGGCTCTTCGGCTGCGGCAGCGCGTTCGGCCCGTGGATCGCGAGGCGCCGTTCCGCCTCGGCATCCGTCAGCCCGGAACTGGACGCCCGGAGCCGCGCGAGCACGGCGTCGCGTGCGAGGGCGTGCCAGCGATCTTCCGCGGACGGCCCGGGCGCTGCGGCGTCGCCGCCCGCCGGCTGCTGCTTCGTGGCGGCGGTTTTTTCGGCGGCAGCCGGGCGTGCCGGCGCCGCGTCGGAGGGACGCGTCGTGCCGGGCGCCATCCGCGTCAGTCCTCCGCGGGGGCCGCGTAGCGGCGCCAGACCGCCTTGCGGATCCTGCGGCGGCTCTCCTGCGGCGGCAGGGCCGCGTCGCCCTCGATCCTTGCGGCCTCGACGGCGAGGTCCTCGTCCCGGATCACGTGCCTGAACCAGGCGGAATAGTCGCCTGCCCTGAGATGGTGCTCCCAGGTGGCGTCGTCGATTTCGGCGGCGACGTCGAGGAAGCGGTAGAGGTTGTGGGCCGGTCGGTTCATCGCCTTGCGTGGCCCGCGGAAATAGAAGCTGCGGGCGGCGCCGACGTCGCCGACGGCGTATTTGCCGCGGTGCCGGCGGTGGATCTGCAGCGGCTTCGGCACCGTCAGGCACAGCACCGGCCCGCCCGAAGCCGGTTTCCAGTAGAGGATCTCGTCCACGCCCGGCACGGGCAGGCCGGCGGGCGGTTCGCGGCCCATGGCACGCGCGATGCCGGCAAGCGTCTCTGCCGCGTCGGTACCGGCCACGAGGACGACGGCGATGCCGGCGAGCACGCCGGCCTCGATCGCCTGCGGATAGGCGCTGACGAGGACCGTGCCGCCCTCCGCGCCGATGGCGGCGGGCGGGTGGTCCGGCGCGGCGGCCGGCAGGATCTCGTGGGCCTCGTCGATCAGCAGGAAGTGCGGCCGCCCCGTCCGCCGCCGCAGCCGGGCGACCTGCGCCAGCACCGTCGCCGCGAGCAGGCGCCGCTCGTGGCGATGCAGCGCCTGGATGTTGACGACGAGATTGACGCTGTCGTCGCGCAGGAGCTTCAGCGCCTCCCCGGCCGGCGGCGGGCAGGCGAGGGTGCCGACGAAGACGGCGTGTTCGAGGTCGACATAATCCCCCTCCGGATCGACGACGCAGAACTCGAAGCGCTGCTCGGCCATCCGTTCGCTGAGTGCGGTCGCAAGGGTCGACTTGCCGCTTCCGGACGCTCCGGCGATCAGCACGTTGCCGTCGTAGGGTGCGAGGAAGACCGCCTCGCCGTCCCGGCCGGTGCCGAGCCGGATGCCGTTCCGGCGCGGCGCGACGCCGAAGTCCTCGGCGATCAGCCGTTCGGCGAGTTCCGCGACGCCGGCACCGTGATCGCCGGAAAGGCAGAGATCGGCCGACGCCCTCAGCGCCGCAACAGCATTGGCGACCACCGCGCCGCAGCCGCTTGCGGCGAGCAGCGCGTGGTCGTTCTCGGCGTCGCCGACGGCCGCGACGTTGTGCGCCGAAAGTTCCAGGTCGCGCAGCGCCGCATGAAGGCCCGACGCCTTGTTGACCCCCGGCGGCAGGATCATGATCGCGCCCTTGTTGAAGACGATCTGGAGTTCCAGCCCGGCCTCGCGCACGGCTTCGAGGACGGCGTTCTGATGCGGCTCCCAGGTCGCGACGACGCCGCGCCCCACCGCGATCGGCCCGACGCCCTTTTCCCGCAGCCGCGCCACGAAGTCGGCGGGCGGCGGCGGCGACAGCAGCGTCTCGTGCCGCGTGTCGGGGTCGAAGAGCAGCGCGCCGTTCTCGGCGACGATGCGATCGAACAGCCGGTCCTCGGAGAAGATCTGCAGGAGCTCCGGCAGTTCGCGGCCGGTGACGAGGATCAGCCGGCGCCCGCTCGCCTTGAGCCGCGCCAGCGCCGCGAGCGTCTCGGCCGCGACGACGCCGTCATGGGCGAGCGTCCCGTCGAAATCGGTGGCGAGCGCGAGGAAATACACGGGGGGACCACCCTGCCCTGCGACGTTGGTTGCAGCCAGCCTGCCGCAATGCCGCCGGGCCGCATTGATCTGGAACAAGATGACGGCGGGATGCGGCCGCTGGCCGGTAACAGTGGATCGACTTTGACGTTTTCAGCCCCGATCGGGCGAGGCGCCGCATCGAATGTCGAATTCGAAAAATCTACCAGGATCATAAACTCGGCAAGTGGACTTTGGATTCCGGCATTCCGCTGCGCGGTTTCAACGAGACGCCTCCAAACGTCGGAATCGGAGCGCTAGCCGGTTCCCGAGCCCTGCTCGAGGCATTCCGGTTCCTGCAGCCGGCGGATCCGCGCCCGCATGTCGGCGAGCAGCTCGCTCGCCAGCATCGACAGTCTCTCGCCCTTCGGGGTGATCAGCCAGGACGTCATCGTCAACGGTTCGCTCAACCGGCGAAAGGTCAGGCGCTGGTCCTGCGGGCCGGCCGAAGTGATCGACAGGACGACCGAGATCCCGGCCCCCTCCGCGACCATCTCGCAGGCGGCGTTGGCCATGTGCACCTCGGCGATCGGATTGTAGCGCGAGCCGGCCCGCTGGAAGGCCGCCTCGATCAGCGGATAGGACAGATCCTCCCGCCCCAGGGCGACGAAGGGTTCGCCGTCGAGATCCTTCATCGCCAGCCGGTCCTTCGCGGCCAGCCGGTGGCCGGAGGGCATCGCCACGTAGAAGAACATCTCCTCGAACTTCTCGGCCCGCAGCGACGGGAAGGTCGAGGGCCGCAGGCTGATGCCGAAATCGGCCTTGCCGGTCACCATGGTGTCCTCGACGCTGCGCGAGGTCCGGCTGAACAGCTGCAGGCCGATCTCCGGATGCCGGCCGAGCAGCGCCGCACCCGCCTGCGGGGCGATCTGCATGCTGAGGGCGGGAAAGGTGACGGCCGAGACCTCGCCGCGCTCGAGATTGCGGATGGATTCGGCGAGGCGCGCGATGCGGGTCATGCCGGCTTCCAGCTTCTCGGTCTCGGCGAAGAGCTGGCGGGCTTCGGCGGTCGGCTTCAGCCGTCCCTGTCCGCGGTCGAACAGCGTGAACCCGCAGGCTTCCTCGAAACCCTTCAGGAGCTTGGTCACCGCCGGCTGGGTGACGAACAGCCGCTCGGCGGCCTCGGTGACCGATCCGCTCTTCATGACGGCGTTGAATGCGGAAAGCTGTCGGATGTTCGGGGGCGGCATCGCGCGCGACCATATTACTCCATGGAATGATTCCATCTTATAATTTCATTTGCATGGAATGGGGAACGCCTAAACGATGAGCCTGCTCAAAAACTGGCATCGGCAGGAGATTTCATGAAAAAACATCTCGCCATGCTCGCCGCGGCGAGCTCGCTCTTCGCTGCGGTCGGCGCACAGGCGCAGACCAAGACGCTGACGGTGGGCGGCTACGGCGGCTCCTTCGAGACGTTGATGAAGGAACTCGTCATCCCCGAGTTCGAGAAGACCCACGACGTGAAGATCCAGTTCGTGTCGGGCAATTCCACCGAAAACCTGGCGCGCCTGCAGGCCCAGAAGGGCAATCAGGAACTCGACGTCGTCATTCTCGACGACGGCCCGATGTACCAGGCCGACGCGCTGGGCTTCTGCGCGCCGCTCGACAAGGACGTCGCCACGGACGACATCTACGACCTCGCCAAGATCGGTCCGGATTCGGTCGGCATCGGCTTCGTCGCCACCGGCTTCACCTACAATGCCGACTGGTTCAAGGAGAAGGGCTGGGAGCCGCCGCAGAGCTGGAAGGATCTCGAGGATCCGAAATATTCGCAGATCCTGTCGATCCCGCCGATCTCCAACACCTACGGCCTGCACGCGCTGGTGATGATGGCGCGGCTGAACGGCGGCGGCGAGAAGGACATCGATCCGGGCTTCAAGGCGATGGCCGACGACGTGGCGCCCAACGTCCTCGTCTTCGAGCCGTCCTCCGGCAAGATGTCGGAGCTCTTCCAGTCGAAGGAGATCGCCCTGTCGATCTGGGGCTCCGGCCGCACCAAGTCGCTGGCGGACACCGGCTTTCCGGCGAAGTTCGCCTATCCGAAGGAAGGCGCGGTGGCGCTGATGATCGCCGCCTGCCCGGTCGTCGACAGCGACGCGCCGGAGGCCGCGCAGCAATTCATCAAGTATCTGCTGGATCCCGCCGTCCAGGCGAAGGTCGCCGACGCGATGGGCTCGGGCCCGGTCAACAAGAAGACCGAGCTTCCCGACGACCTCGCGGCCTCGCTGCCCTACGGGCCGGAGAAGATCTCCAAGCTCGTCAAGGTCGACTGGGACGTGATCAACCAGCATCGCGAAGAGTGGACCCAGCGCTGGGCCCGCGAGGTCGAGCGCTGAGCGCGACCTTTCGCTGAGCACCAACCGGCGCGGGCTCCGGCCCGCTCCGATCCCGCGGCGACCGCGCGACGGAACGAACGAACGCAAGATGGCAATTCTCGAACTTCGCGATCTGACCAAGCGCTTCGGCGCGACCACGGCCGTCGACCACTTCACGCTTTCGGTGGAAAAAGGCGAGTTCGTCTCGCTGCTCGGGCCGTCCGGCTGCGGCAAGACCACGACGCTGCAGATGATCGCCGGCTTCGAGACGCCCTCCGGCGGCTCGATCCTCCTCAACGGCCGCGATCTTCGCAGCGTGCCGGCGCGCCAGCGCGGCCTCGGCATCGTCTTCCAGACCTATGCGCTGTTCCCGCACATGACGGTCGAGGAAAATGTCGGCTTCGGCCTCGAAATGCGCAAGGTGCCGGGCGACGAGCGCCGGCGCCGCATCGCCGCGGCCCTCGATCTCGTCCACCTCTCGCATCTGTCCGGCCGCTATCCGCGCCAGATGTCGGGCGGCCAGCGCCAGCGCGTCGCGCTCGCACGAGCCCTCGTCATCGAGCCGGAACTGCTGCTGCTCGACGAGCCGCTGTCCAATCTCGACGCCAAGCTCCGCGAGGAGATGCAGCTCGAACTCCGGCGCATCCAGCAGGAGGCCGGCGTCACCACGCTGCTCGTCACCCACGACCAGTCCGAGGCGATGGCCCTCTCGGACCGCATCGCGGTGATGCAGGGCGGCCGGCTGATCCAGGAAGCCTCGCCCTTCGAGGCCTACGACCGGCCGACGAACGCCTTCGTCTCGACCTTTCTCGGCAAGAGCAACGCCATCGACGCGCATCTCGAGGAGACGCGGGACGACGGCGCCGTGCTGCGCTGCGGCGACATCCGCCTGGCGGGGCCGCCCTCTCCGGCACGACCGGGACCGGTGCTGATCTCGCTCCGGCCGGAGCGCATCGAACTCTGCGACGCCGCCGCCGCGCACGTGTCCGGCCGTGTCGGCGAACGGATCTTCCTCGGCGACCAGTGGCTGTTCAAGGTCGAGACCTCGCTCGGCGAACTGCTCGTGGTGCGCCCCAACAGCGGCCGCCGCGAGCCCGAGCCGGGCGAGACGGTGCATCTCTCATGGCGGACCGAGCATCTGCGCATCCTCGCCGCGGAGCCCGCGGCATGAACCAGGATCGCGCCCGGCCGTGGCTCCTGAGCGCCCCGGCGCTCGTCCTCTTCCTCGTCATGCTGGTGACGCCGCTGGTGATGACGGCGGTCCTCTCCTTCAACAGCTTCGACTTCTACGGCGGCATCAAGCCGACCTTCGGACTGGAAAACTATGCCGACGTCCTCGGCGATTCGTATTTCTACGAGATCTTCGGCCGCACCTTCCTGATCGCGCTGGTGACGACGCTGATCTGCGCGCTCGTCGGGACGCCGCAGGCCTATTTCCTTCTGCGCATGCGTCCGCTCTGGCGCTCGGTGATGATCCTCGTCGTCCTCGGGCCGCTGCTGATCTCGGTCGTCGTCAGGACGCTCGGCTGGGCGATCCTTCTCGGCAACAACGGCGTCATCAACGACGCGCTGAAGAACCTCGCGCTGATCGATCGGCCGATCAAGATGATGTACACCTCCGGCGGCATCGTGCTGGCGCTCGTCCATGTCATGATCCCGTTCATGATCCTCGCCGTCTGGGCGGCGCTGCAGCGCCAGGACCCGGCGACGGAAAAGGCCGCCGAATCCCTCGGGGCGAGGCCCGCCACGGTGTTCCGCCGGATCGTCCTGCCGCAGGCGATGCCGGGCATCCTGTCAGGCTCGCTGATCGTCTTTTCGCTCTCGGCGAGCGCCTTCGCCACCCCCGCGATCCTCGGCGGCCGAAGGGTGAAGGTGGTCTCGACCACCGTCTACGACGAGTTCCTCAACACGCTGAACTGGCCGCTCGGCGCGGCCATCGCGATCATCCTCCTCGTCTCGGTCCTCGCCATCATGGTCGCCTGGAACCGTCTCGTGGAGAAGCGTTTCGCGGGGGTGTTCGAATGAGACGCAACGGGGTCTTCGCCAAGCTCTTCAGCCTCGTCTTCGCGCTGTTTATGCTGGCGCCGCTGGTCGTCGTGGTCGGCGTCTCCTTCACGCCGGAGGGCTTTCTCGAATTTCCGCCGAGCGGCATCTCGCTGCGCTGGTTCCGGGCGATCCTCGACAATCCGGACTTCATCGACGCCGCGATCGTCAGCCTCCAGCTCGGCGTCGCCTCGGCGACGATCGCCACGGCGATCTGCATTCCGGCGGCGCTCGCCATCGGCGGCGGCCGGTTTCCCGGCCGCGACGCCCTGCAGGCGCTGTTCCTCTCGCCGCTGACGGTGCCGACCGTCGTGCTCGGCATCGCCTTCCTGCGCTTCCTGTCGACGCTGGGGCTGAACGGCACCTTCTGGGGGCTGGTCTTCTGCCACGTCGTCATCATCGTGCCCTTCGTCCTGCGGCTGGTGCTCGCCTCGGTGGTGGGGCTCGACCCTTCCATCGCCAGGGCCGCGACCTCGCTCGGAGCACCGTCCTTGACCGTCTTCAGGCGGATCACCCTGCCGGCGATCATCCCGGGCGTCGTCGGCGGCTGGGTGCTCGCCTTCATCACCAGCTTCGACGAGCTGACGGTCACCGTGTTCATCGTCAATCCGGCGACGACGACGCTTCCCGTCAAGCTGTTCTCGCACATCACCCAGACCACCGACCCGCTGGTCGCGTCGGTCTCGACGGTCGCCATCCTGTTCACGGTCGCGCTGATGCTCGTCGTCGACCGGATCTACGGCCTCGACCGTCTGCTCATCGGAGAAGGATCCCACTGATGCAGAGCGACGCTCTGGTGCTCGGGGGCGGCCTCGTCGGCGCCGCCACCGCCTATGGTCTGGCGCGCGAAGGCCTTTCCGTCACCATGCTCGACGAGGGCGACGTCGCCTTCCGGGCCTCGCGGGGCAATTTCGGCCTGGTCTGGGTGCAGTCGAAGGGCGACGGGCGGCCGGAATACGCGATCTGGACCCGCAGGAGCGCCGATCTCTGGCCGTCGCTCGACGCGATGCTGAAGGAAGAGACCGGCGTCTCGACCTTCTACGAGAAGCCCGGCGGCCTGCATTTCTGCCTTTCGGAGGCGGAGATGGAAAGCCGCAAGGCGCTGATCGCGCGGCTCCACAACGTCCACGGCGCGGCGAATTACGGCGCCCGCATCCTCGACCGCGACGAGGTGCACCAGATGATGCCGGGCCTCGGGCCGGATGTCGTCGGCGGCACCTATTGCGAGCACGACGGCCACGCCAGCCCGCTCTATCTGCTGCGGGCGCTGCATGACGGGCTGAAGCGCCGCGGCGGCCGGATCGTCGCCGGCGCCGGCGCAAGGGACATCGCCCGCGACGGCGACGGCTATGCGGTGACGACGCCGGCCGGGACTTTCCGGGCCGGGCGCTTGGTGCTGGCCGCCGGCCTCGGCAACCGGGCGCTCGGCGAAAAGGTCGGGCTCGACCTCAAGATCGCGCCGCTGAAGGGCCAGATCCTCGTCACCGAACGCACCCGGCCGCGCCTCGACATGCCGACCCACGTCGTCCGCCAGACCGGCGAAGGCTCGATAATGATCGGCGACAGCCACGAGGACGTCGGCTTCGACGTCTCCTCCTCGAGCGACGTCATGGCGCAGCTCGCCGCCCGGGCGATCCGCATGTTCCCGTTTCTGAAGGATCTCCGGATCGTCCGCTCCTGGGCGGCGCTGCGGATCATGAGCCCGGACGGGTTTCCGATCTACCAGCAGTCGAAGACGCATCCCGGCGTCTTCTCGGTCAACTGCCATTCCGGCGTCACCCTCGCCGGTTCCCACGCACTGGCGCTCGCGCCGATGATCGCCAGGGGCGAACTCGGCGAGGAGCTGTCGGCATTTTCGGCAAGGAGGTTCGATGCCGCAGCGAATTGACGGGAGCGGCGAGACGCTCCGCTTCACCTTCGAGGGACGGGAGATCGCGGCGCGTGCCGGCGACACCATCGCCGCGGCGCTGATCGCCGCCGGCGAGACGACGACGCGCGCCTCGGTGGTATCCGGCGCACCGCGCGGGCCGTTCTGCATGATGGGCGTCTGCTTCGAATGCCTGGTCGAGGTCGACGGCGTGCCGAACCGGCAGGCCTGCATGATCGAGGCGGCGGCGGGCATGACGGTGAACCGCCAGAAGGCCGACGAGGTGGCGGCATGAAGAGCTACGACGTCGTCGTCATCGGTGCCGGCCCGGCCGGCATGGCCGCGGCGGTCGAGACCAGCCGCGCCGGACTCTCGACCCTCGTCCTCGACGAGCAGCAGCGCCCGGGCGGCCAGATCTACCGCGACATCGAGGCGAGCGACGCGACGCGCCGCGGCATCCTCGGACAGGACTACCAGTCGGGCGCCGATCTCGCCGCCGCGCTGCGCGGCTCGACGGCCGAATACCTGCCGGGTGCCGTCGTCTGGAACATCGACAGCGCCAAACAGATCGACTTTTCCGTGAGGGGCGGGTCGCAGAGCGTCAAGGCGGCGCACATCGTCGTCGCGACCGGGGCGATCGAGCGGCCGACGCCGATGCCCGGCTGGACGCTGCCCGGCGTCACCACCGTCGGCGCGGTGCAGATCCTCCTGAAGACTTCCGGCGTCGTCCTGGAAGACCTCGTCATGGTCGGCTCCGGCCCGCTGCTCTGGCTGGCCGCGACGCAGATGATCGCCGCGGGCACGCCGCCGAAGGCGATCGTCGAGACCGTGCCGAAGGCGCGCTACCGCGCGGCGGCGAAGCATCTGGCCAGGGCGATCCCCGGCTGGCGCTATCTCGCCAAGGGGTTTGCGATGATCCGGGCGGTGAAGCGCGCCGGCGTGCCGGTCCACCGCGACGCCGAGGAGATCGCCATCGACGGCGTCGTCGCCGCCGAGGCCGTCAGCTTCACCAGCGACGGCCGGCGGCATCGCATCGAGACGGCGCATGTCGCCCTCCATCAGGGTGTCGTGCCGAACCAGCAGATCACCCGGCTGATGAACTGCGAGCATCGCTTCGACGCCGGCCAGCGCGCCTTCCTGCCGGTGGTCGACGCGTCGTTCGAGACTTCGGTCGAAAACGTCTTCGTCGCCGGCGACGGCGCCGGCATCGGGGGCGCCAGGGCGGCGGCGATGCGCGGGCGCCTCGTCGCCATGCGGATCGCCGAGAAGGCCGGCAAGCCTGCCACCGACGGGCGCGAGAAGCTCGAAGCGGCTCTCCGAAGGGACGCTGCGGTGCGGCCGCTGCTGGAGGCGCTCTACGCACCGTCCGAGGACGTTCTCTCGCCGGCCGACGGCACGCTCGTCTGCCGCTGCGAGGAGATCACCGCCGGACAGATCCGCGAGGCGGTGGCGCTCGGCGCGCCCGGGCCGAACCAGGTGAAATCGTTCCTGCGCGCCGGCATGGGCCCCTGCCAGGGCCGCATGTGCGGCCTCGCGGTCAGCGAGATCATCGCCGCGGCGAAGGGGGAGGAACCGTCGAGCGTCGACTACTACCGCATCCGCCCGCCGCTGAAGCCGCTGCTTCTCTCCGAACTCGCGGCCTTCGAGCCCGGCGAAGCGCCGCGCGCGGCGGCCGAATAGCCGGTCTGAGGCAGCCGCAAGCAAGACGAA
Organism: Jiella sonneratiae; assembly: GCF_017353515.1. Lineage (GTDB taxonomy): Bacteria > Pseudomonadota > Alphaproteobacteria > Rhizobiales > Rhizobiaceae > Jiella > Jiella sonneratiae. The sequence continues at coordinate 108,913 of NZ_JAFMPY010000009.1, read as the reverse complement.
GCCAGAAAGGCCTCATCCCATGGCAAATCGCACGGTGGATCTCGTCGTCGTCGGCGGCGGCATACACGGCTGCTCGGCGGCGCTTCACGCCGCGATGCGGGGGCTCGAGGTGGTGGTCCTGGAAAAGGACACGGTCGCCCGCCATGCCTCCGGCGTCAACGCCGGCGGCGTGCGCCGGCTCGGCCGCGAGTTTCCGGAGGTGCCGATCTCGCAGCGTTCGATGGAGATCTGGCACCGGATCGGGGATCTCCTCGACGACGACTGCGGCTTCCAGCGGGCGCCGCAGATCAAGGTGGCCGAGACCGAGGCGGATCTCGACAGGCTGAAGGCCCGCGCGGCCCATCTCCGCGCCATGGGCTTCGACCACGAGGTGGTGCTCGACCGGGACGAGTTGCGGGGACACCTGCCGGCGGTCTCGGACCACTGCGTCGGCGGTCTCGCCAGCCTCGACGACGGGTTCGCACTGCCCTACCAGACGACCTTCGCCTTCCAGCGCAAGGCCCGCTCGCTCGGCGTCCGGTTCGAGGAGAACTGCCGGGCACGGACGGTCGAACGCGTCGGCGCGGACTTTCGGGTAACCACCGATCGCGGCGTCTTCACCTCCCGCAAGCTCCTGAACTGCGGCGGCGCCTGGGCCGGCGAGATCGCCCGGCAGCTCGGCGAGGCGGTGAGCGTCGAGCCGACCGCACCGATGATGCTGGTGACCTCCCGCATGCCGCGCTTCTGCAATGCGGTCGTCGGCAACCAGACCCGGCCGTTGTCGTTCAAGCAGATGCAGAACGGCACCGTCGTCATCGGCGGTGGCCGGCGCGGCCGGGCGCTGCCCGACACCAACGTCTCCGAGCTGATCTTTTCCGAGCTCCGCCAGACCGCCGAGACGGCGATGGCGATCTTCCCGATCATGCGCGGCGCGACGATCGTCCGCTCCTGGGCCGGTATCGAGGGTCGCATGCCGGACGGCATTCCGGTGATCTCGCCCTCCTCCACCGAAGAGGGCGCCTATCACGCCTTCGGCTTTTCCTCGCACGGCTTTCAGCTCGGGCCGGGCGTCGGCGAGATCATGGGCGAACTCGTCGCCACCGGCCGCACCAACGCGCCGATTGCGCCGTTCTCGATCACCCGTTTCACCCCGGAGGCGGGCGCCTCCGGATCATCTCCCACGCACAGCCAAGGAATTTCAGCGTGATCACCCGCCACATCCAGACCAAGATCAACCACCGCGTCGTCGAGCACAACGGCGTCCTCTATTTCGGCGGCCTCGTCGCCGACGACAAGTCGAAGGACATGAAGGGCCAGACCGCCGAGATCTGCGCCAAGCTCGACGATCTCCTCGCCAAGGTCGGCTCGTCGAAGGAGAAGCTTCTGACCGCGATGATCTACATCTCCGATTTCGCCCAGAAGGACGGGATGAACGAAGCCTGGCTCGAATGGATCCCGGCCGAGCAGCTGCCGACCCGCGCGACGATCGGCGTCGCCGAACTCGGCAAGGACGTCCTCATCGAGGTGGTGATTTCCGCCGCGAAGTGACCGGCCGCGCCTCCGCCGCTTCCGGCGGGGGCGCCTCCGGCGCGCCGCGAGGCAGACGCCGGACCCGGGTCCGGTCGCGATCCCGGGAGGCAGATGCTTCTCGCCCGTCGCGGCCGGTCATGCCTCTTCCGCCTGATCGCCCGCGCCCGCCCGCACCCCGGCCGGCAGCGGCTTGATCGGCGCCTGGGGGCGCAGCCGCCCCGCCCCGGCGACGGGTGTTTCGCCGGATGCGACGATCTCGGCGGCCGCCGCCCCGCAATAGCGGCCCTGGCACCGCCCCATCCCGACCCGCGACAGCGCCTTGGCCCGGTTGAGCTCGCTTGCTCCCGTCCGCTGCAGCGTCGCGCGATATTCGCCGACCGTGATCGCCTCGCAGCGGCAGAGCAGCGCATCGTCCGCGAGTGACCGACAGGCTTCGGCAGGAAAGGGGAAGGCGCGCGCGAGACCACGGGAAAAGCGCGCGAAACGCTTCTGCCGCCTCTCCAGGCGATCCGGCCGGGCGCCCTGCGGAAGGCGGCCGATATCCTCCAGAACCGCCGTCGCGGCGAGCCGGCCGGCAAGTTCCGCGCCGTCGGCGCCGAGGATCTTCATCCCGTCGCCGGCGAGATAGACGTCGCCGCGGCTGGAGCGGCCGAAGCGATCGGTCCGTGGCGTCCATTGCCGCCAGACCGGATCGAAGTCGAAGTCGCAGCCGGCGAGCTCTGCCAGCTGCGTCTCCGAGCGCAGATGCCAGCCGAGCGCCACCGCGTTTGCCGCGACGTCACGCAGGCTGCCGTCCGGGGCGCGCCAGGCGACCCCGCCGACGCCGCCTGCGTCGCCGGTGATCTCCAAGGGCGACACGCCCTGATGGACCGACACCTGCATGCGCTTGAGCGCCAGCCGCAGGCCGGCGCCGCGGGCGAGCATGCCGGGGCGCGCCGCAAGCAGCGGCAAGGCGGCGCACTGGTCTGCGAGGCGCGAGGTGTCGAGCACGGCCGCGACCTTCGCGCCGGCCTTGGCATATTGCCAGGCAACGAGGACGAGGAGGGGACCGGCGCCGATAAACACCACCGGCGATCCGATCGCCACGCCCTGCGCCTTGAGCGCGATCTGCGCGCCGCCGAGCGTGTAGACCCCGGGCCGCGTCCAGCCGCGCACCGGCATGACGCGGTCGGTGGCGCCCGTCGCGAGGATCAGCCGGTCGAAGCCGACGACCGCGGCCTCGCTGCCGCGCCGGACGAACAGCCGGTCGCCGTCGAGACCCCAGACGGTGGTCGCGGGGCGGTAGTCGACGCGCTTCGCCAAGGCGTCGAAGCTGCGGTGCAGGGCCTCGGCCTTCGCGGCGTCGGCGCCGTAGAGGCTGCGCGCCGGCCGGTCGAGGGCCGGCGGCGGCCGGCGGTAGATCTGCCCGCCCGAGGCCGGCGCCTCATCGAGCACGAGCGGGCGGATGCCGGCCGCGGCGAGGCATTCGGCGGCCCGGCAGCCGGCCGGCCCCGCGCCGACGATCACGATGCGCGGGTCGGCCATGTCTCGTCCCCGGGCGGCGTCGTGCGCAGCGCCATGCCTTCGCTGACCGGCGTGTCGCAGGCGCGCAGCCGGCCGCCGTCCTCGGTCCACATCCAGCAGTCCTGACAGGCGGCCATGAGGCAGAAGCCGGCGCGCGGCCCGTCGCCGAACTCCGACAGGCGGAGGCTTCCCACCTGCGTCAGCACTGCCGTCAGCACCGTGTCGCCCGCCCGCGCCTCGAGCGACCGGCCGTCGAGGCGAAAGCCGACGGCCGGCCGGTCCCCACCGGCAAGCCTGACCATGCGTCCCTTCATCCGCAAGCCTCCGCGGTTTCGATGCCCTGCGTGATCTGCGGAATCTGGGGAAAGCGGCGGCGCACCGCCGCGAAGGCCTCTTCGACGCTCTGCCGGCCGTCGGCGGCGCGGCGCGCCGCGAAGATCTCGGTCTTGACGAAGAACCGCCAGTGCACCGGCAGCGCCGCAAGGATCGCCGTCAGCGCGTCGTAGGCCTCCGTCGTCCAGCTTCGCTCGTAGGATTCGCGTTCCGGCCCGAAATGAAAATGCGGCAGGGCGCCGGCCGGCGCGCGGGCCGCCCGCAGCGCCGTCGTCGCCGCCTCGTCGAGAACGCCCTCACGGATCACGACACCATAGTCCTGAAGAGCCGATGCCTCGCCGACATAACCGCGCGCGACGTCGAGGGCGACGCGCCAGGCTTCACGCTCGAAGGGATCGCCGCGCCCGCCGCCGCCGGCCGAATGGATCGACAGGACGTCGCCGGGCTGGAGCACGGCGATGTCGGTGTTGCCGAGGCGGCGTTCTTCCGGCGTGCCGGGATTGACCACCATGTCTGACAGGCCGGCGGCCCGCCCGCCGAGGACCCCCCAGGGCCGGAAGAAGGAGCGGTCGCGGTTGCGGGCGGTGATCCGGCTGTCGGGGGCGAAGACCCTGAAGGCCATCTCCGTCGCCAGCCCGCCGCGCCAGCGCCCGGCCCCGCCGCTGTCCGGCCTCAGGCCGTAGCGCACGAACTGGATCGGCGTCTCGGCCTCGGTGATCTCGATCGGCGTGTTCTTCAGATAGGCCGCGTCGGCGCCCGAGCCGTTGGTGCCGTCGCGATGCGGCATCGCCCCGCCGCCGCCGACCACCGGATTGACCGCGGCGATGACCGTCCGCCGCCGCCGCTCGTCGGTGGTCATGACGTTGACGATGCAGTTGTTGCCGGCCGGCGCGGCGGGCAGACGCTGCGGGATCGCCTGCGAGAAGGCGCCGAAGATCACCGAGCGCAGCCTGGCGCAGGTGAGGCTGCGCATGCCGACGGCAGCCGGAAACTGCGGGTTGAGGACGGTGCCTTCCGGGGTGATGCAGGTGAAGGGCCGGGTCAGGCCCTGGTTGAGCAGGATGCCCGGCTTCAGGGTGTAGAGCACGTAGTAGATGCCGACGAGCAGCATGCTGTGGCGCGGATCGCCGCCGGAGGGGACGTTGAGGCTCGAGGCGAGCTGCGGGTCGGAGCCGGTGAAGTCGAGCACCGCGCTGTCGCCTTCGATCGTCAGCGTCAGGTTCAGGCGGCAGGGATTGCCCTCGACGCTGTCCTCGTCGGCATAGTCGGCGAAGCTGTAGCGGCCGTCGGGGATGTCGGCAAGGACGCCGCGCGCCTGCGCCTCGGCGTAGTCGAGCAGCTCGCCGAGCCCCTCGCGGAACGTTTCGATGCCGAACTTCTCGATCATCGAAAGGACCTTGCGCTCGCCGGTGTTGAGCGCGCCGACCAGCGCCTTGATGTCGCCGACGTTGAGGTCGGGCTTGCGCACGTTGGTCGCCATGATCTTCAGGATCTGCTCGTCGAAGACGCCCTCCCGCATCAGCTTCATCGGCGGGAAGCGCAGCCCCTCCTGATGGATCTCGGTCAGGGACCGCGACAGCGACGCCGGCACCGCCCCGCCCATGTCGGTGTTGTGGATGTGGCCGGCCGTCCAGGCGACGATCTCGCCGTCGTGAAACACCGGTTTCCACAGATGCGTGTCGGGGGCGTGGGTGGCGAGATAGCCGCTGTAGGGATCGTTGGTGAAGCCGACGTCGCCCGGGCGGTAGTCGTCGATCATGCCGATGGCCCGGCCGCAGGTGAGACCCGGATACCAGGTCGCGCCGAAGTCCATCGGCACGGCGACGGTGCGGCCCTGCGGGTCGAGGATCATCACCGTGAAGTCCTGGGTCTCCTTGACGAAGGCCGAATGCGCCGTGCGGAACAGCGTCCGCGCCATGTTCTCCGCCGCGGCGCGGCTGTGATTGGCGAGGATGCGAAGGGTGACCGTGTCGAACATCGCGCTTACTCCGCCGGCTCGAGATGGATGTTGAGGACCTCGTCGACATGGGCGGTCAGCCAGGCAGGCACGGCGAGGGTCGTATCCTCCTGGGCGACGACTGCCGGCCCGTCGAAATGCGACCCGGCGACCAGATCCTCGCGGCGATACAAAGGGACGGTGCGATGCGCCCCGTCGAGGAAGACCTCGATCATTTTCGCCGGCCTCGGCGTTTCCTTCCGGCTTGGCGAACTCGGAAAGACCACCGGCTCGCTCTCGCCGATCGCCACCAGCCGCAGGTTCACCACCTCGACGGCCGCGGCGGGATCGTTGAAGTCGTAGACGGCGAGATGCTGGTCGTGGAACGCCCGGCGCATCGCGGCGGTGTCGACCCGCTCGATCCACGCGCGTTCGAGCGGCACCTCGATCTCGAAGGACTGGCCGGCATAGCGCATGTCGGCCGAGACCACCGTGCGGATCGGCCCGGCAAAGCCCTGCCCTTTTCGCAGCCAGGTCTCGCCCTCCGCCGTCAGTTCCTCGAGGCAGCGTTCGAGCGCAGCCGCCGCATCGTCGTCGCAAAGCCTGAAGACGGTGCGGATGAAGTCGCCCTTGAGGTCGGCGACGAGCCCGCCGAGGGCACTGACCACGCCCGGCCGGCGCGGCGCCACGATGCGCCTGACGCCGATCTCGCGCGCCAGGAAGCAGCCGAGCATCGGCCCGCCGCCGCCGAACGGCATCAGCGTGAAATCGCGGATGTCGACGCCGTAGCGCGAGGCGAGCTTTTCGACCTCGACGAAAATTTCCGACACGCCGATCTGAAGAATGGCTTCCGCCGTCGCCTCGACGCCGCGGCCCAGCCGCTCGGCGAGGACGGCGACGGCCCGATGTGCGAGATCCCTGTCGATGGCGAGCTGGCCGTAGGCCATCGGCACCTGGCCGATATAGCCGAGGACGGCCATGGCGTCGGTGATGGTGGCCTCACGGCCGCCGCGTCCGTAGCATGCCGGACCGGGGAGAGACCCGGCGCTGTCCGGCCCGACCTTGAGCACGCCGAGCTCGTCCACCCGCGCGATCGAGCCGCCGCCGATGCCGATCGAACTGACGGAGACGGAGGGAATGTAGAGCGGGAACTCGCCGACCGCCTCGCCGGTGCCGAACTGCGGTTCGCCGTCGACGATCAGGGCGAGGTCGGCCGAGGTGCCGCCGATGTCGAGCGTCAGGACGTTGCGCAGACCGGCCTGGCCGGCGAGATGCGCCGCCCCGATAACCCCCGAGGCGGTGCCCGACAGAAGCATGTTGACGCAGGCCGACTTGCCCTCGGCGGCGTTCATCAGGCCGCCGTTCGACTTGGTGAGAAGCGGCCGCGCCGGCACGCCCCGCGACGCCAGCGCCGCTTCGAGCCCCGTCAGATACCCGGAGACGCGCGGATGCACGTAGCCGTTGAGGATGGTGGTGACCGAGCGCTCGTATTCGCGGATCACCGGCCAGACCTCGGAGGAGGTGAAGACGAAGAGATCGGGCGCCATGCGCTCCAGCGCGCGTTTCACCGCACGTTCGTGGGCGGGCGCGATGTAGGAATGCAGGAGAGAGACGACGAAGCCCTCGGCCCCCTTGGCGCGCGCGCTCTCGACGATCGCCTCCAGTTCGCCCGGATCGAGGGCCGCCGCCTCGCTGCCGTCCGACAGGACGCGGCCTGAGATGCCGAAGATCATGTCGCGCAGGACCAGAGGCTCGGGCTGGGCGCAGAACAGCGAATACATGTCCGGCAGCCGCAGCCGCGCGAGTTCCACCACGTCCTCGAAGCCGGCATTGGTGACCAAGGCAAGGCGCGCGCCCTTGCGCTGGATGACGGTGTTGATGCCGACGGTGGTGCCGTGCACGAAGACCTCGATTGCCTCGGGTACGACCCCCTCCGTCTCGGCCAGCCGCTCGATGCCGGTCAGAAGTTCCCGCCCCGGATCGTCCGGGGTGGTCAGCACCTTCAGCGTCACCAGCCGCCGGGTTTCCTGTTCGAGCGCGCAGAAGTCGATGAAGGTTCCCCCGATATCGACCCCGATTTTCCAAGCCATGGCATCACCTTCTCAAACGTTGCGGCGATGATGGCGGGCGGGGTGGCCGGTGTCCAAGTTGGATGCGCGGCGAACGGATAAGTTCGCCTTATGAGGTCGGCCCGAGAAGCGTCGCGCAGACGCCGCGCAGATGCTCGCGCAGGCGCTGCGTCGCCGGCGAGAGCAGCCGCTCCGCCCGGGTGAGGATCGCGACCGGCAGACGGAAGTCGGCGGCGAAGGGCCGGGCTTCCACGCCGTTGAACTGCTTCCAGGGCAGGAGACCGTCGACCAGTGCGACGCCGAGGCCCTGCTGGACGAAGGCCATGGCCGAAAGCGAGACGTCGATCTCGATGTCCGGCCGGTAGCCGAGGCCCGCCGCGGCGGCCATCCGCCCGAGTTCGCGCCCGGGCCGCGAATTCGGGCGATAGGAGATCAGCGGCACGCCGGCGAGCGCGGCGAGATCGACACGCTCCCGCTCCGCCAGCGCATGGCCCGCCGGCATGATGCACACGATCCCCGCATGACCGACGGTCTCGCAGTCGAGGCCCGGCCGCGGGGTGTCGTCCATGGCGACGGCGAGTTCCGCGTCGCCGTCGAGGACCATGGGGACGAGGGTCTCGACCGGACCGATCATCGAACGCACGGTCACCTCGGGCCGCTCGGCGCGAAACCGCTCGAGGGCGGCCGGGATGAGGCTCATCGACGGTGGCGGCGAGGAGGCGAGCCGGACGAGGCCGATGCGCCCCCTGCGCATGTCCTCGGTGCGGCGGCGCAGGGCGTCGAGCTCGGCGAAGACCCGCTCGGCCTCGGGATAGAGTTCCTCTGCCGCGAGCGTCGGCACGAGCCGGCCCTTGACCCGCTCGAACAGCTGGAAGCCGAGTTCGTCCTCCGCATGGAGGAGCACCTGGCTGAGGGCCGGCTGGGAGATGTTCAGCGCCTGTGCCGCGCCGGTGACGGTGCCGGCCCGCATGACCGCGCAGAAGACTTCAAGCTGACGAGCGCGCATTCCGGTTCTCCGAATTCAGCCCATAGGGCACTCTTATGGCCGACGCCGCAACGGCGATTGGACATCGGCGGCGGCGGCCGGCAAGCTCGACGGCGCAATCTGCAGCGAGGGGAAGGCGATGCGCGTCGTCATCGTGGGCGGTGGACTGATGGGCGCCGCCGCGGCGTTCTTCCTGGCGCGGCGCGGCATCCGCCCGACGCTTCTGGAACGTCACCGGATCGGCCAGGCCGCGACCAATGCGAGCTTCGGCAACATCCGCCGCCAGGGCCGGCACCTGGCGCAGATGCCGCTCGCCCACCGCTCGCGGGCGCTGTGGGGCGAAGTCGCAGACCTGCTCGGCGAGGACGTCGAGTTCCGGGCGACCGGTCACGTCCGCTTCGCCTTCGATGCCGACGCACTCGCCGACATGGAAGCCTTCGCCCGCGATGCCGAACCCCTCGGCCTGACGCTGGAAATCTGCGGCCGCAACGAGCTGCGCAGCCGCTTTCCCTGGGCGGGGCCGACGGCGATCGCCGCCTCCGTCTCGCCCGAGGACGGCTCGGCCAATCCGAGGCTCGTCGCGCCCGCCTTCGCCCGGGCCGCCGCGCGCCTCGGCGCCCAAATCGTCGAGGACATGCCGGTGGCGGCGATCGCCGCGCGGAGCGCGGGCGGGCTCTCGGTCGAAACGGCCGCCGGCCCGATCGAGGCCGACCTCGTGCTCAACGCCGCCGGCGCTTGGGGGGCACGGCTCGCCGAGGGCGTCGGCGAACCCGTCCCGCTCGAGGCCAACGGGCCGCAGATGGGGGTGACGGAGCCCCTGCCCCACCGCATCCTGCCGGTCGTCGGCCTATGGTCGCGCATCAAGGCGGAAGGCGTCTATTTCCGCCAGGTGGAACGCGGCAACATCGTCTTCGGCGGCGGCCACCGCGAGCCGGTGGCGCTCGACCCCGGCCATGCCAGGGTCGATCCCGCCAACACGCTGAACCAGCTGCCGCAACTGGAAAGGCTCTGCCCGGCGATCGCCCGGGTCGGCATCATCCGCACGTGGTCCGGCTGCGAGGGCTATCTGCGCGACATGCTGCCGGTGATGGGCGCCAGCCGGACGACGCCCGGGCTGTTCCACGCCTTCGGCTTCTGCGGCCACGGATTCCAGCTCGGCCCCGGCGTCGGCGACGTGATGGCGGAGCTGATCGCGACGGGCGACACCTCGACGCCGATCGCGCCCTTCGCCATCGACCGCTTCGCGGCATGACGGCCGTCCGCTCAAAATTCCGAGACCTTGCCCCAGACGCCGCGGGAAAAGCGCGACAGCGCGTATTGCCGGTGTTCGACGCCCGGTTCCTCGCCGGTCAGGAGATCGGCGACGAGTTGCCCCGCCCCGGGGCCGATCCCGAAGCCGTGACCGGAGAAGCCCGCCGCCAGGAGAAAGCCCTGCGGGCCGGCCGCCGGGTCGATGACCGGCACGCCGTCGGGCGTCGAGTCGATGTAGCCCGCCCAGGCCGCCTGGACCGGGACGCTCGTCAGTTCCGGCAGCAGCAGGCGGGCCCGGCGGAGGATCTCCGCAATGGCGCGGGGCGACGGCGCCGGATCGAGGATGCGCGTCTTCTCCATCGGGGTCGGCCGGTCGAGCGCCCAGCGGCGGCGCGTCTCGTGGCCTGCCGTCAGGCCGGAGAGATCGCCCGGCGCCAGCACCCGCCAGCGCTTGGCGAACATCGGCAGGAAATGTCCGGCGAAGCGGAGCTGCTGGAACGTCGGATCGACGCTCGCCATTCCGGAGACGGCGAGCGTATAGCCGCCGTCTCCGCGCCGCGTGACCGACACCTGTGCCGTATGCAGCGCGTCCGGAAGGCCCATCGCGCCCGGCATGACCGAGAGGATCGGCGAGCGGACCGAGGACTGCGGAAAGGCGATGCCGAGCTGGCGGCAGAAGGAGGAGGCCCAGGCACCGCCCGCGAGGACGACCCGCTTCGTGCGGATGGTGCCGCTTTCGGTGACGACGGCACTGACCGCGCCCGCCGAGGTCTCGAGGCCGCGCGCCGCGCAGAACTGGTGCACCGTGCTGCCGTGCCTGACGACGCCCCTGGCGATCAGCGGCGCGGCGCGGGCCGGATCGGCAACACCGTCGCTCGGCGAGAACACCCCGCCCTTCCACGGCTTGCCGGTGGCGGCGCCGCGTTCGCCGGCCTCGGCGGCGCTCAGCATCGACGTCGTCACGCCCTGCGTCGCGGCGAAATCGCGCCATTTCGCCCAGCCGGCGATCTCCGCCTCGTCGTCCGAAAGATACAGCAGGCCGCAGCGCCGGAAGCCGAGATCCTCGCCGAGATCGGCGGCGATCTCCTCCCACAGCGAAAGGCTCCGCGTCGCCATCGGCAGTTCCCGGGCGTCGCGATTCTGCTGCCGGCACCAGCCCCAGTTCCGGCTCGACTGTTCGGCGCCGATCCGCCCCTTCTCGACCAGCGCCACCTTCATTCCGCGCCGCGCCATGAAATAGGCCGAACAGACGCCGACGATGCCGCCACCGATGACGACGGCGTCGGCGGTTTCGGGCAGGCTTTCCGAGGACGGCACGACGACGAGGGGGGCGGGCATGGCGGGCTCCTGGCTTTCGCTGCAATCTACCGGGAGGGCAGCGAGCGGAGTCGGTCAATCGCCGGCCTCTCCGGCAGATTGTGCCGCAGTCCCGCCGGGGCTCGGCAGTTCATTTTCACCGGAAACGCCCGATGACGGCTTGCGAGTCGGATCGAACGGGCCCAAGCTGACGACATAATCTGCTGATGGAGACGACTGGGTGACGACGGGCGCTCGCATGAAGCTCGACATGATCGACGTGAAGATCCTCTGCGAGTTGCAGAAGAACGGACGCATCACCAACGTGGAACTGGCCGAGCTCGTCAATCTCTCGCCGAGTCCGTGCCTGACGCGGATGAAACGGCTGCAGGCGGCGGGCTACATCACCGGCTATTCCGCCCAGATCGACATCGCCAAGCTGGGCGAGATCCTCACCGTCTTCACCGAGGTCACGCTGAAGAACCACCGGCACGTCGACTTCGACCGGTTCCAGGCGGCGGTGCGCAAGATCGACGCCTGCGTCGAATGCCATCTGGTTTCCGGCGGCTACGACTATCTGCTGAAATTCATCACCGCCGGCATCGTCCACTACCAGACGATCATCGAGAACCTTCTCGACCAGGACGTCGGAATCGACAAGTATTTCAGCTTCGTGGTGATCAAGTCGCCCTTCATCAAGACGCACCTGCCCCTGACCAACCTGTTCGGAGACCGGATGCACGCCTAGCCCGCGCGCTTTCGTCTGCCGCCGTCCGTTCCCTCGTGCCCGGGCTTGCGCGACGGGAATCGCCGGCCCGGCGGCCTCAGCGGCCCTCCATCGCCGCGGCCATCAGCGGGTCGTCGCGCAGGCCGTCGAGCCAGCCGGTGTCGAGCTTCGGCACGGAGGCGATCAGAAGCTTGGAGTAGGGATGCTCCGGGCCCGACTTCATGCGGCTGGTCGGCATCTCCTCGACCTTCTCGCCCTGATACATCACCGCGACGCGGTCGCAGATCGCTTCGACCGTCGAGAGATCGTGGCTGATGAACATGTAGGTGAGGCCGAGCTCGCGCTGCAACTCGTCGAGGAGGTCGAGCACCGCCGCGGCGACCACCGTGTCGAGCGCCGAGGTGATCTCGTCGCACAGGATCAGCTCCGGCCGCGCGGCGAGCGCCCGCGCGAAGTTGACCCGCTGCTTCTGGCCGCCGGAAAGTTCCGACGGCAGCCGGTGCTTCAGCCCGCGGGGCAGCCGCACCATGTCGAGCAGGCGATCGACCTCGGCGTCGCGCTCGCGGCCGGCCATCGCGTGATAGAAGACCAGCGGCCGGGCGAGGATCGCCCCCACCGGCTTGTTCGGATTGAGCGCGGTGTCGGCGAGCTGGAAGACGATCTGCAGCTTGCGCAGATCTTCCTTCGAGCGATCCCGCGTCGCCTGGCCGAGCCGGACGCCGTCCATCTCGATGCTGCCCTTCGCCGCCGGCAGCAGGCCGGCGATCACCCGGGCGAGGGTCGATTTTCCGCTGCCCGATTCGCCGATCACACCGAGGCTGCGGCCGCGCTCCAGCGTCAGGTCGAGGTTCTTCAGGACGACGTATTTCGGCATTTTGTCCCGGCCGGTGCCGCCATAGCCCGCGGTGACCCCGGAAACCTTGAGGATCGGCTGCGGCCCGTCCGCCGCCGCCTCGGGGTCCGGGACCCTCGCCCGCGGGTGGAACGCACCGATCAGCGCCTTGGTGTAGCTGTGGGAGGGCCGATGGACGATCGCCTCGGTCGCCCCCACCTCCTGAACCTCGCCGCCCTTCAGGACGACGATGCGGTCGGCGATCTGGGCGACGACGGCGAGATCGTGGGAGACGTAGATGCCGGCCATGCCGCGCTCGCGCATCACCGCCTTGAACGCCCGCAGAACCTCGATCTGGGTGGTGACGTCGAGGGCCGTGGTCGGCTCGTCGAACACCATCACCTTCGGATCGCCGATCAGCGCCATCGCGGCCGACAGGCGCTGCAGCTGGCCGCCGGAAACCTGATGCGGATAGCGCGCGCCGATCGTCTCGGGCTCCGGCAGGGCCAGCGCCCGGAACAGCTCGACCGCCTTCTTCCGGGCGGCGTCCATCGGCATCAGGTCGTGGATCTGCGCCACCTCGACGACCTGGTCCATGATCGTCTTCGACGGGTTGAAGGCGGCCGCAGCGGACTGCGGGACATAGGCCACCCTGGTGCCGCGCAGGCTGCGCCGCTCGGCCTCGCTTATCGCCACGGTGTCTTCGCCGTCGACGGTGACGCTGCCGCCGACGATCGAACAGCCCGGACGGGCGTAGCCGAGGAGGGTCAGGGCGATCGTCGTCTTGCCGGAGCCGCTCTCGCCGATCAGCGCGACGATCTCGCCATCGGCGACGTCGAGGTCGACGCCCCGGATGATCTCCACCACCCTGCCGGAATCGGTCTTCGCCGTGACGTGGAGGTCGCGGATCTCGATGACGTTGCCCATCACTCGCTCCTGTCGCGGATCCGCCGGGGAAGATTGTCGATCAGCATGTTCACCGAAATCGTCAGGCTGGCGATGGCGATCGACGGAAACACCACGGCAGGGGCCCCGAAGGACAGGCCGCCGATGTTCTCGCGCACCAGCGCGCCCCAGTCGGCATCCGGCGGCTGGACGCCGAGGCCGAGGAAGGAAAGCCCCGACAGGAGGAGGACGATGAAGACGAAGCGCAGGCCGAAATCGGCGAGCACCGGACCGACGATGTTGGGAAGGATCTCCTCGCGGATGGTGTAGATGATCCCCTCTCCCCTCGCCCGGGCGACGGTGACGAAGTCCATGGCGTTGACGTTGACGGCAAGGGCCCGGGCGAAGCGGTAGCTGCCCGGCGCGTAGAGCGTCGCGATGGTCAGGATCAGAACGGTGAGCGAACTGCCGACCGCCGCGACGACGACCAGCCCGAACATCAGGGCGGGGATGGAGTTCAAGGCGTCGAGGAACCGCGACAGCACCGCGTCGAACCAGCCGCCGACGACGGCGGCGATCATCCCGAGGGTGACGCCGACGAAGCAGGCGATGGTCACGCTGGCGAGCGAGATGCCGACCGTGTAGCGCGCGCCCATCAGGATACGCGAGAACATGTCGCGGCCGAGATAGTCGGTGCCGAGCCAGAAGTCGGAGGAGATCGGCCCGTAATAGTCGAAGTCGACGATCTTGCCGACCGGATAGGGGCTGATCCACGGCGCGAAGACCGCGACGAGGATCCAGAACAGGATGATCGATGCGCCGATCACGCCGACGGCGTTGACGGCGAAGCCGAAGCGGGGGGAGCGGCGGGCTGTCGATGTCATTGGTTGCGCAGACGCGGGTTCGCCATGATCGCGACGACGTCGGCGATCAGGATCAACAGGAGGTAGCTGACGCAGAAGATCATCGCGCAGGACTGGATCAGCGGAAGATCGCGGGTCGACACCGCATCGACCATCAGCTTGGCGACCCCCGGATAGTTGAAGATCGTCTCGACGATGATGACGCCGCCGAGAAGGTAGGAGAGCGACAGCGCCATGGCGTTGACGATCGGGCCGAGCGCGTTCGGCAGCGCGTGCCGCAGGACGATGCGCCGGCGCGAGGCGCCCTTCAGGAGCGCCATCTCGACATAGGCGGTGTTCAGCGTGTCGATCACCGCCGCCCGCGTCATGCGGATCATCTGGGCCGAGACGACGAAGGCCAGGGTGATCACGGGCATCGCGTAGATGCGCAGGAGCTCGCCGATGCCGTGGACCTCGCTCGCCACCGACAAAGCGGGAAGCCAGCGCAGATAGACGGCGAAGATGATGACCGCCAGCGTCGCCACCATGAATTCCGGGATCGAGATGACGGTGACGGTGAAGACCGAGACCATGCGGTCGTAGAAGCTGCCGCGGAACATCGCCGAGGTGATGCCGAGCGTCAGAGCGATCGGCACCGAGAACAGCGTCGTGACGAAGGCGAGCTCGAGAGAATTCGCGAGCCTTCCGGAGATCAGATCCGCGACCTCGCGATCGTTGGCGTAGGAGCGCCCGAGATCGCCGCTCATCAGGCCGAAGAGCCAGTGCAGGAAGCGCAGGAACGCAGGCTCGTCGAGATGCATCGCCGTCCGCAGCCCCGCCACCGCCTCGGGGGTCGCCGCCTGGCCGAGCAGGATCTGGGCGACGTCGCCCGGCAGGAGTTCGGTCGCAAAGAACACCGCGAAGGCGACGATGAGCAGCGAGAGCAGCATGATCCCGAGGCGCTTCAGCACCAGCCGGGCGATGACGGCATTCATGACGGCGGGGCGCTCCTGACGGCTACTGCGATATGATCGGCCGGGCGGTTTGCCGCCCGGCCGGCGGCCGGTCGATCAGCTGGCCAGCCAGACGTGCTCGGCGAAGGCATAGCCCATCATGCCGCCGAGCGGGTTCGGCCGCAGGCCCTTCAGCTTGGACGAAAGCGCGTCGACATTCGAGATCCAGACCGGGATGATCGTCCCGGCTTCGTTGGCGATCATCACCTGCATCTCGTCGTAGATCGACTTGCGCTTCGCCTCGTCCAGCGAACCGCGCGCCTCGACGAGCATCTTGTCGAACTTCTCGGACTTGTAGTGGCTCTCGTTCCAGGGCGCGTCCGAAGCATAGAGCAGCGAGAACAGGATGTCCGGCGTCGGCCGCGGATTGATGTTGCCGAAGTGCACCGGCGCCTTCAGCCAGTAGTTCGACCAGTATCCGTCGGAGGGCACGCGCTGGACGTCGAAGGGCATGCCGATCTCCTGCCCCGCCTGCTGCACGACCGTCGCCATGTCGATCGACGAGCCGGCGGCCTCCGAGGCGACGATCGGGATCGACGTGCCGAACAGCCCGGCCTTCTGGAACAGGCTCTTGGCCTTTTCCGGATCGTATTCCCGGGCCTTCAGCTCCTTGTTGTGATAGCGGTCGTTGGGGGAGACCGGCTGGTCGTTGGCGATCACCGCCAGGTCGCGCATGACCGACCGCTGGATGACCTCGCGGTTGATCAGATACTTCATGCCCTCGACGAAACCGGCCTTGTCGCCCGGATCCATGTCGAGGCGGACGTTGAGGTCGGTGTAGTTGCCCGACGTGGTCTTGGAGAGTTGCACGCCGTCGATCGTTTCGAGACGCCGGATCGAGCGCGGATTGACCGTGGCCGCGAGGGCGATGTCACCCGACAGGAGGGCATTGACGCGGGCCGGCTCGTCCGAGATCGCGATGAACTCGAAGCTGTCGAGATAGGGAAGCTTATCCTTCCAGTAGTTCTCGTTCTTCACGCCGACGGACCGCACGCCCGGCTCGAACACGTCGCACTTGAAGGCGCCCGTGCCGTTCGCGGTGGTGAAGTCCTTGGTGCCGTCGGCGAGGATCATGAAGTGGTGCAGCGCCAGGATGATCGGCAGGTCGGCATTGGGCGCGGAGAGCTCGATCTCCATCACCCGGTCGTCGACCTTCTTGAACTCCGCCATCTGCTTGGCCATGGCGTTGACCTTGGAGCCGACGGACTCGTCCTTGTGGCGGGCGAGCGAAAAGATGACGTCGTCGGTGGTCAGCTTCTTGCCGTCGTGGAAGACCACGCCGGGGCGCAGCGTCACCTTCCAGGTCTTGGCGTCGGTGGTCTCGATGCTCTCCGCGAGTTCCATCTGCACGGTGCCGCCTTCGTCGAGGAAGGTCAGGCGGTTGTAGAAGGCGCAGCAGCGGACGTAGTCGGTCGACAGCGAAGCCTTGGCCGGATCGAGGGTGTCGGCCGTCGAGGACGACCAGCCGGCGGCGGTGATCGAGCCGCCGGACTTCGGCGTGTCGGCAAAGGCCCTGGTGGCCCTGCCGACGATCGTGCCGCCCGCCGCGATGCCGATGCCGCTCGCCATCAGGAGGCGCAGGAGATCGCGCCGCGTCGCGCCGCGGCGGATGGCGTCTTCGACCAGCGCATCGTCGCGGCGGGTCCAGTTCGTCACAGTCTCATGGCTCATGCGTCGACCCTTTCGTGTCAGGAAGTGGCATTGCGTTGGTTGCTGGAGAAACGGATCATCCGGCTTCGACGGCCGCCGCCAGCCCGGCGAGCGAGGTGAAGTGAAGGTCCGGCTCGGTGAATTGCGCCGGGGCGATCGTGCCGCCGTAGCCGGGCTGTGCGTGGCGGCGCTCGATCCAGCAATTGGCGATGCCGAGCTGCCGGGAGACGCCGATGTCGTGATACTGGCTCTGGGCGACGTGCAGGATCTCGTTTTTGCCGACGCCGTCATTCGAAAGCTCCGACAGGACGCGTTCGAAGTAGGCAGGGTCCGGCTTCTCGGTGCCGGTGTCGTCGGTGGTGAAGCTCTTGAAGAAGGGCTCCCCCAGAGCCTTGGAATAGCGCTCGAAGGCCCAGCGCCGGGCGTTGGTCATGGCGACGAGGCGGAAGTTCCCGGCGAGCGAGGCCAGCGCCGCGACGCTGTCGGGAAAGGCCGGCGCGTCGGCAACCGCCTCGACCAGCCGCGCGCCGTGCGCCTCGCCGAGCGGCAGGCCGAGCCGCGCCGCGATCGTCCGGTAGCAGCGCGCGACGTCGTCGGGAAACTTGCCGGCATCCGCATCCCGGCGGCATTCGCCGTAGATCGCCAGCGCCGTCTCGGCATCGAGCTCGACGCCGTGCTCCGCGGCGATGGCCCGAAGCCCCGAGGTCAGCCCGGCCTCGAAATCGATCAGCGTGCCGACCACGTCGAAGGTCAGGACCTTGAATGTCGCGGGTGTCACTCGCAAGGACGAAACTCCGATCTCACCGCTGCCGCTGCTGCCGTCCGGCAGAATATTCCGCCTTGTGGCGGTGTCGCCCGGCCGGCCACCCCGGTCCGCCGCGCGCCGCTGATCGCGGCGCCAAGGCCGCGAAACTGCCGGTTGCCGCAGCGCACACAAGCTGTGCAGCGATTTTTCTGCACAAGACTTTCGCAGGCCTGCGACCCATGAAAAATCAAAACTGTGGTTTGCAGCGGCATCTTGTTTCGAAAATCGGTCGCTGGCGGAACATTCCTCGGCGGCCTTTCAGTAGCCGCGGGAACGGTCGACGAGGCCGCGAATGGCACCGCCTTCGCGGTGCCCCCGCAGGGTTTCGACGGCCGACAGGGCGCCCTCCTCGAAATCCGTGACCGTGGCGACATGCGGCGTCAGGACGATCTTCGGATGGGTCCAGAACGGGTGTCCGGCAGGCAGCGGCTCGGGCTCGGTGACGTCGAGAAAGGCGCCGCCGAGCTGCCCTGTGTCCAGCGCCGCGAGCAGGGCCGCGTGGTCGAGCTGGCGGCCGCGACCGGCATGGACGAGGCAGGCGCCCTCGGGCAGCGCCGCGAACAGCCCGGCGTCGAGGATGCCAGAGGTCTCCTCGGTCAGCGGAAGCAGGCAGACGAGAATGTCGGTGCGCGCCAGGAAGGGCGCCAGCCCGTCCTTGCCGCTGAAGGTTTCGACGCCGGGGATCCGGCGGGCCGAGCGCGACCAGCCGGCCAGCGGAAAGCCGAAGCCGCGTAGCGCCTCGATGCACGCCCGCCCGAGCTCGCCGAGGCCCATCACGCCGACGCGCCGCCGCCCGGCGAGCACCACCGGCCGGCCTTTCCAGACCGCCTCGCGCTGGCGGGCGAGGTAATAGGGCAGCTCGCGATGCATCGCGAGGACGCCGAGAACCGTGTAGTCGCGCATCATCGCGCCGATGCTCGGCGTCACCGTCCGGGCGACGGCGACATGCGCGGGGATGGCGGGAAGGTCGAGCTGGTCGACTCCGGCCCCGACGGAGACCACCAGTTCGACGCCCGGATAGCGCAGGAAGACGTCCGGTGGCAGCGTCCAGGCCGCGAGATAGCGGATGGCGGCGGGATCTTCGACCGCCGCCTCGCCCGCGACGAAGGCCATCTCCGGCATCTCGCGCGCGAAGATCGGGCGCCAGACCGCCGCCCGCTCGGGGCTCGAAAGGTAGAGCAGCGCCATGCCGCTCAGCTCCGTGGCATCGCCGCCCGCACGTCGGGATCGTCGAGGGTCTCGTCGAGGACGCGGCGGGTCCGCCCGATCATCTCGTCGATCTCCTCGCCCGTGCAGCAGAGCGGCGGCGCGAAGCCGATCGCGCCGTTGCCGAAGGCGCGGACGATCAGCCCGGCGCGGTAGGCGCGGTCGAAGATGCGCTTCGACGGCTCGCAGGCTGCCGGAAGCGGCGTCTTTCGCGCCTTGTCGGTGACGAGTTCGATCGCCGCCAGCATGCCGCGGCCCCGCACGTCCCCGACCAGAGGATGCTCGGCGAGGCCCGTCAGACCGGCCATAAGCCGCTCCCCGGCGCGGCGGCCGTTATCCAGCAGCCCGTCCTCGTAGAGCTTGAGGACGGCGAGCCCGACGGCGGCGCTCACCGGATGGCCCGAATAGGTGTAGCCGTGTCCGATCAACGCCTCGCCGGCGCCGTCGGCGATCACCTGATAGACGTGGTCGGCCATTAGCACGGCGCCGAGCGGCGCATAGCCGGAGGTCAGCCCCTTCGCGATCGTGATGAAGTCCGGCACGATGCCCTCGTCCTCGCAGGCAAAGAGCGGCCCGGTGCGCCCGAAGGCGGTGATCACCTCGTCGGCGACGAACAGGATGCCGAGCTCGCGGCATGTCGCGGCCATCGCCTTCGTCCAGCCGGGCGGCGGCACGAGCACGCCGCCGGAGCCCTGGATCGGCTCGGCATAGAAGGCGGCCACCCGCTCCGGCCCGAGTTCCTCGACCTTGGCCCGCAGCTCGGCCACCGACGCGGCAATGATCGCCTCCGGATCCTGGCCGACGGGATTGCGGTAGACGTAGTGGGAGGAAATCTTGTGCTGCCAGTCGAACGGCACCCCGAAGCCGGCGTGGAAGCCCGGCAGAGCCGTCAGCCCGGCGCCGACCGTCGAGGAGCCGTGGAAGCCTTGCGCGAGCGAGATGAACTGGTCCTTCTCCGGTGTGCCGCGGGCGTGGTTGTAGTAGCGGATGAACCGCACCGTGCTGTCCACGGCGTCGGAGCCCCCGAGCGTGAAGTAGACGTGGTCGAGATCGCCGGGCGAACGCTCGGCGAGTTCGGCGGCGAGGCGGATCGCCGGCTCGGCGCCGAGGTCGAAATAGCCGGTGGCGTAAGGCAGGCGGCGCATCTGCTCGGCCGCCGCCTCGACGATGCTTTCATGGCCGTAGCCGGCATTGACGCACCACAGCCCGGCAAAGCCGTCCAGCAGGCGGTGGCCTTCGCTGTCGGTGAGGGTCGCGCCCTTCGCCGAACGCAGGACGCGCACGCCGCCGCGCTCGTGGCCGCGAAACGAGCTCAGCGGGTGGATGAGGTGCTGTCGGTCGAGCTCGACGAGAGAGTTGGCGAGCATGGCGTTTCCTTCCGAAATGTCAGCCGAGGGCCTGGGCGGCGAGAGCGAAGGTCCGGACGGCGCCGGACCGCGAAGCCTTGAGAGGAGCGCCGCGGCCCATCGCGACGCCGCCGCCGACATGGGCAAGCCCGCGCTCGCAAAGCCACGGCGCAAGGCCGCTCGCGAGGGGCGTGTCGACCCTGGCGAAGGCCCCGGCGCGGCCGGCAAGATGGGCGGCGATGAGACGCTTCGCCGCCGCCTCGTCGGGCGCCACGACGGGGCCGACGACGAAACCGCGGCCGAATGCGCGGCAGACGGCGAAGCCGGAAAGCGCGCCGCGATCGTCGCGGAGAGCCACCGCCTCTCCGACCGAAAGGAGCACGTGAAAAAGCGTCGAGCGGTCGGCGCCGAAGGCCTCGCGATCCAGCGCGGCGATGGCGGGAAGCTGATCGGTCCCGATCGCCTCGACCCCCTCCGGCGCGTCGACCGGCAGGGCCTCGCCCTGATGCTGCAGGATGCGGCCGGATTCGCGAAAGCCGAGCTTTTCGTAGAGAGGCAGCCCCGCATCAGTCGCGACGAGCCGCATCGCGCGCTCGCCGGCCGCCTCAATGATCGTCTCGACGAGGCGCCGGCCGAGGCCCCGCCCGCGCATCGCCGCGTCGACGACGATCATGTTCAGCATCGCGACGTCGTCGCCATAGGGGGTGGCGAAGGCGGTTCCGACGATCCTCTCGCCGTCGCGCGCGACGAAGCCCTGCGAGATCGACGCGATCAGCCCCCAGTCGCGTTCGGTATGCGGCCAGCCCTCGTTTTGCGACAGGCGGACCGCGCCGTGAACGTCGTCGGGCTGAAACGGGAGGATCGACGGAAGGGGCATGCGGCGACTGACCTGCTGCTTCGATACGAGAGTCGTAGCAGCGCGCCCGGGAAAGATGCTTTCGGGCGATCGCCCGGCGGCGGAATTTCCCGCCGTGACGCCCGGCCGCCGCCGCAGCTTATTGCGGTGGCCGGGCCGGCATTCACTGGGCCGCGGCGGAGCGGACGGCGGGAAGCCCCGCGCCGAGCCTCAGCCCCAGCCGCAGCACCATGTCCCGCGCCGCCATCAGTTCCGCAACGGTGATGTATTCCTCCGGCTTGTGGGCGCGGGCGATGTCGCCGGGTCCGCAGACGATCGACGGGATGCCGGCCGCCTGGAACAGGCCGGCCTCGGTTCCGAAACTAACGGCGGCAAGCGGCGCATGGCCGGAGAGCTCGCCCGCCAGCCGCGCCAGGGGATGGTCGCCGGCGAGGGAGAGGCCCGGATAGCGGGCGACGACCTCCGCCGACAGCGCCTCGTCGCCGGCGACGGCGGCGAGCGCCGGTTCGAGCAGCGCCAGCGGGTCGACGCCGGCGATCGCCCGCGCCTCGACCTCGGCGCTGGCGGCGTCGGGAATGATGTTCAGCGCCTCGCCGCCGGCGATCGTGCCGACCTGGATGGTCGAATAGGGCGGCAGGAAATGCGCGTCGGTCGGCCCGGCCTCGCGCTGGCGCTCCGCCTCGCGGGCGATCAGCCCGAGCACCGGCAGCAGCGCGTGGATGGCGTTCTCGCCGAGATCGGGCCGCGAGCTGTGTCCCGCGCGGCCCTTCGCGACGATCCTGAGCGACGCCTTGCCCTTGTGCCGCAGCACCGGCACCAGCCCCGTGGGCTCGCCGACGATACAGCCGAGCGGCGGGGCGCAGAGCGTCGGCAGCTTTTCGATGAGGTGGGGAACGCCCCGGCAGCCCGCCTCCTCGTCGTAGGAGAGCGCGATGTGGATCGGCCGCTCGAGCCGCATGGCGACGAGATCCGGCACCGCCGACAGGACGGCGGCGACGAAACCCTTCATGTCGACGGCGCCGCGCGCGACCAGCCGGTCGCCGACCGTCCGGAGCCGGAACGGATCGCCGCGCCACGCCGGCTCGTTGCCGGGGACGACGTCGACATGCCCGGAAAGGATGTAGCCCGGCACGGCGGCCGGGCCGATCGTCGCGAACAGGTTGAAGCGGTCGCCCTCCGGCCCGCCGATCACCACGGAGGCGACGTCGTGCATCGCCAGATAATCCCGCACGTAGTCGATCAGCGCACCGTTCGGCGTCCCGACCACCGACGGAAACGCGACGAGGCTCGACAGCATGGATTGCGGGTTCATCAGCGAATCTCGCTCAAAGCAGCGTGGACGGTCTCCCGGTCGCCTGCCGGTTGCGCAGAGAGTGCCGCGAAACGCCCGGCAGCCCTTGCCGTCGTTTCGGACACATTCGGAAGAATCTGCTCTCGCCGGCGCGATGAAGACTAGAAACCGCGCCGGGCCCCGGCGCTACGATCGAGGGCGCTCTGCCGACGACGCGGCAGACCCCGAATCTCCTGACGAAAGGCCCGACGCGCGTGTTTCGCCCCAAGTTCATTACATTCGACTGCTACGGGACCCTCACCCATTTCCAGATGGCCGAGAAGGCCCGCGAGATCTACGGTCCGCGGCTTGCGCCCGAGGTGCTCGAGCGCTTCATCAAGAACTTCGCGGCCTACCGGCTCGACGAGATCATGGGCGACTGGAAGCCCTACGACCAGGTTCTGGTCAACGCGGTCGAACGCAGCTGCAGGCGCAACGGCGTCGCCTTCGACGAGGCCGAGGCCCGCAGCTTCTACGAGGCGGTGCCGAGCTGGGGTCCGCATCCGGACGTTCCGGCAGGGCTCGCCAGGGTCGCCGAGAAGATCCCGCTGGTGATCCTCTCCAACGCGATGGACGAGCAGATCATGTCGAACGTCGAAAAGCTCGGCGCGCCCTTCGCCCACGTCTTCACGGCGCAGCAGGCGAATGCCTACAAGCCACGGTTCCGGGCCTTCGAATACATGCTGGACCAGCTCGGCTGCGGGCCGCAGGACATCCTCCACTGCTCGTCGTCCTTCCGCTACGACCTGATGTCGGCCCACGATCTCGGCATCGAGAACAAGGTCTGGGTCAACCGCCGCCACGAGCCCGCCAACCCCTATTACGGCTACACGGAGATCGCCGACATCTCGGGCCTGCCGGCCGTGGTGGGCCTCTGAGCCATGCAGCTCAAATCCTACTGGCACGACACCGCCCCGGCCTTCACCGGTGCGGCCGGCGGAGCGGTCGAGGGTGACTTCGACGTCGCGGTGATCGGCGGCGGCTTCACCGGCCTGTCGGCGGCACGCAGCCTCGCTCTCGCCGGCGCGAAGGTGGCGGTGGTCGAGGCGCGCCACGTCGGATATGGCGGCTCGGGACGCAATGGCGGCCATCTCAACAACGGGCTCGCCCACAGCTACGTCGCGGCGAAGCAGCATCTCGGCGAGTCGCGGGCGAAGGCGCTCTACCGGGCTCTCGACGATTCGGTCGACACCGTCGAGAAGATCGCCCGGGAGGAAGCCATCGACTGCAGCTTCCGCCGGGCGGGCAAGTTGAAGCTCGCCTCCAAGCCGCAGCATTTCGCGGCGATCGCCAGCAACTTCGAGGCCGTGCATCGCGAGGTCGATCCCGACACGGCGCTGCTGTCGGCCGCGGATCTGCGGGGCGAGATCGGCTCGAACGCCTTTCACGGCGCGATGCTCTCGAAGAAGAGCGCGATGATGCACATGGGCCGGTTCGTCACCGGACTTGCGGAGGCCGCGACCCGGCACGGCGCCGTCGTCTTCGAGAACGCGCCGGTGACCGACCGCGCCAAGGTGGCGGGCCGCTGGCAGCTGACGACGCCGCGCGGCCGGCTGTCGGCGACGAACCTCTTCCTCGCCACCAACGCCTATACCGAAGGACCGTTCGCGCATTTCAGGCGGCGGATCGTCCCGGTCGGCAGCTTCGTCGTGGCGACGCGGCCCCTGACCCGCGAGGAAGTCGCCGCGACGATGCCGGGAAACCGCACCTGCGTCACCTCGCTCAACATCGGCAACTACTTCCGGCTGTCGCCCGACGACCGCCTGATCTTCGGCGGCCGCGCCAGGTTTTCCGCGACCTCCGACGCCTCTTCCGACGAGACCTCCGGCCGCATCCTGCAGGAGCGCCTCGCCCAAATCTTCCCGCAGCTCGAAGGCATCGCGATCGACTATTGCTGGGGCGGTCTCGTCGGCATGACCAAGGACCGCTTTCCGCGCGCCGGCGAGGCGGACGGCCTGCATTACGCCATGGGCTATTCCGGGCACGGGGCGCAGCTTTCGACGCATCTCGGCGCGATCATGGGCGAGATCATCGCCGGCAAGCCGGCCAGCAATCCGCTCGGGGGCCTCGCCTGGGACGCCGTGCCGGGCTATTCCGGAAAGCCCTGGTTCCTGCCGATCGTCGGCCTCTACTACCGGATGCTCGACCGCATCCGGTAGGAAAGACGCCCCCTGACCTCTCGCCGCGATCCCGATGCGCCGGGCCTCCGTCATACCGGTCGCCCGGGCGGCCCTTGCCTCACGCGTCGGGCAGTTCGTCGCCGCGCAAGGGCGGCCCCATGAACTCGACGCCCCATCTGGCTCCGAACGCGTTGAGCGCCGTGCGGTCGGGGATGCCGTCACGCATCGTCGCCGCCAGTTCGGCGAAGAAGGCCGACGCATCGAGGGCGGGAGCGATCAGGATGTACTGGCGGGCGGGCGCGTCGGTGACGTTGACGAAGCCGTGGACGGCGCCGCCGGGGATGCTGATCACGTCGCCGGCTTCCGCATGGAACCGCCGGCCGTCCACCTCGTAGAGATAGCGCCCTTCGATGACGCGGAAGATCTCCGCCTCGCGGTGGCGATGGCGCGGTGGCCCCTTTCCGGGCGCGTTGACGGTCTCGATGAAGCAGAAGGCGCCGGCACTCGTCTCGGGCGGCACCCGCACGAAGAGGTCCAGCCCGATGGCCGGAACCCGTATCGGCGCCTGCCTGCCGGGCGAATGATGGAAGGTGATGGTCATTGCCTGCCACGTCTCCTGCGCATCGGCATCGTTCCGCCGCCTCGACCCACCGCTTCGCCTCAGCTGAGCCCGCCGATGTGGAAGGCCTTGGTCTCGAGATACTCCTCGATGCCGATCTCGGCGCCCTCGCGACCGATGCCCGACTGCTTGACCCCGCCGAAGGGTGCGACCTCGGTGGAGATCAGGCCGGTGTTGAGGCCGACCATGCCGAATTCCAGCGCCTCGCCGACCCGCCAGCTGCGGGCGAGATCGCGGGTGAAGAAGTAGGCGGCAAGGCCGAAGGGCGTGCCGTTGGCGGTCTCGATGGCCTCCTCCTCCCGCTCGAACCTGAAGATCGGTGCCACCGGCCCGAAGGTCTCTTCCGAGGCAAGCTGCATCGCCGTCGTCGCGCCGGTCAGCACCACCGGGGCGACGAATTGCGGCCCGTTTGGCAGCGAAGCCTTGGCGCTGGCGAGCCGCGCACCGCGCGAGAGCGCGTCGTCGACATGCCGCTCGATCTTCTCGATCGCCGCCCGGTTGATCATCGGCCCGATCGCCACCCCGGCCTCGGTGCCGGCACCGACGCGCATCGCCGAGACCTTCGCCGAGAGCTTTGCGACGAAGGCGTCGTGGATGCCCGCCTGGACGAGGATGCGGTTGGCGCAGACGCAGGTCTGGCCGCCATTGCGGAACTTCGAGATCAGTGCGCCGTCGATCGCGGCGTCGAGATCGGCGTCGTCGAAGACGATGAACGGCGCATTGCCACCGAGTTCGAGGCTGAGCCGCTTCACGGTCGGCGCCGACTGCGCCATCAGCATCGACCCGACCCGGGTGGAGCCGGTGAAGCTGATCTTGCGGACCGAAGGATTGCCGGTGAGCTCGGCGCCGATGCCGGTCGGCAGGCCGGTGACGACGTTGATCACTCCGGCCGGGATGCCGGCCTCCTGCGAAAGGGCGGCGATGGCGAGCGCCGAATAGGGCGTCAGCTCCGAGGGCTTGATGACGACAGTGCAGCCGGCGGCGAGCGCCGGCGCGACCTTGCGGGTGATCATCGCATTCGGGAAGTTCCAGGGCGTGACGATGCCGCAGACGCCGACCGGCTCCTTCAGGACGGCGATGCGGCGGTCGGGGGTCGGCGAGGGGATCAGCCCGCCGTTGATGCGGCGCGCCTCTTCGGCGAACCACTTCACGAAGGAGGCGCCGTAGCGGATCTCGCCCGTCGCCTCGGCAAGCGGCTTGCCCTGTTCGAGCGTCAGGATGAGGGCGAGTTCCTCCTCGTGGCGCAGCATCAGGTCGTGCCAGGCCATCAGCCGCGCGGCGCGCTCGCCGTGGGTGGTCTTCCGCCAGCCGGCAAAGGCCGCTTCGGCGGCCGCGACGGCGCGCCGCGTCTCCTCCGCCCCCATGGCCGGGACGGTGCCGAGCACGGCGCCCGTCGCCGGGTTCGTCACCTCCACCGTCTCGCCGGAGTCGGCGCCGATCCATTCCCCGCCGACGAGGCCCCGCTCGCGAAGCAGCGGCATCTTCCCGCTCGTGTCCATTGGCTATTCCCTTTCGATCGCCTCGATGACGGCTTCGGTGATGGCGCCGGTCGCATCCCGTCCGAAGCGCGTGCCGATCCCGCTCCTGGTCGTCGCCTCCATCGCCCGCATGATGCGGGCCGAGGCGGCGCCCTCGCCGAGATGCTCGAGCATCATCGCAGCCGACCATATGGTGGCAAGCGGATTCGCGATCCCCTTGCCCATGATGTCCGGCGCCGAGCCGTGGACGGGTTCGAACATCGACGGGGCGGTGCGGCCGGGATCGATGTTGGCCGAGGCGGCGAAGCCGAGGCCGCCCTGGATCGCCGCCCCGAGATCCGTCAGGATGTCGCCGAAGAGGTTGGACGCCACCACGACGTCGAGCGATTCCGGCGCCATGACCATGCGCGCCGCCATGGCGTCGATGTGATAGGACGTCACCTCGACGTCCGGATATTCCGCGGAAAGCTGCCGGGTGATCTCGTCCCAGAACACCATCGAATGTTTCTGGGCGTTCGACTTGGTCACCGAGGCGAGGCGCCCGGTTCGCTGGCGGGCCTGCTCGAAGCCGAAGCGCAGGATGCGCTCGACGCCGGCGCGGGTGAAGATCGCCGTCTCCACCGCCACCTCGTTCGCGCCGCCCTGGTGAACCCGCCCGCCGGCGCCGGAATATTCGCCCTCGGTGTTCTCGCGGATGCACAGGATGTCGAAGCGCTCGGCCTTGAGCGGCCCCTCGACCCCCGGCAGCAGCCGGTGCGGCCTGACATTGGCGTATTGGACGAAGGCCTTGCGGATCGGCAGCAGCAGGCCGTGCAACGACACCGAATCGGGCACCGTCGCCGGCCAGCCGACGGCGCCGAGGAGGATGGCGTCATGGCCGCGCAGCGTCTCGATCCCGTCCGGCGGCATCATCGCGCCGGTCTCGAGATAGTAATCGCAGGACCAGGGATAACGGATTGCTGCCAGGGCGACGTTCTCCTTCCCCGCCGCCGCCTCGGCGACCTGCCAGGCGGCCGCGACGACGTCCGGACCGATCCCGTCGCCGGGTATCAGCGCGATGCGATACGACTTCATGTCATTCTCCCCTTCCCTTTCGCCTTCACAGGTCGATCAGCACCGACTTCGTGCGCCGGTTCGCAAGGTAGGCCTCGCGGCCGAGATCCTTGCCGAGCCCCGATCCCTTGTAGCCGCCGGTCGGCAGGATGTGGTCGGTGGAACGGCCGTAGCGGTTGATCCACACGGTGCCCGCCTGGATCGACCGCATCACCCGGATCGCGCGGGAGATGTCCCGCGTATAGACGCCGGCACACAGGCCGTAGGTCGGATGATCGGCGAGCGCGATCGCCTCCGCCTCGTCGGAAAAGCTCTGCAGCGTCAGCACCGGCCCGAAGATCTCCTCGGTGATCGCCGGCGAATCCGGCCCGACGCCCGCAAGGATCGTCGGGGCGAAAAACGCGCCGGCCCGGTCGAGACGGCAGCCGCCGGTAACGGTCTCGGCGCCCTCTGCCGTCGCCGCCGCGACGATGCTTTCGATCCGCGCCAGCTGCCGCTGCGAAATGATCGGCGAATAGGAGGACGCCTCGTCCCACGTCGGGCCGGGCGCGACGGCCTCGAACCGTGCGCGCAGCCGCTCGGTCAGCGCGTCCACGACCGGGGCCTCGACGAGCAGCCGCGATCCCGCGACGCAGACCTGCCCGGCATTCGACAGGATGCCCCGCGCGATGCAGTCGGCGGCGAGGTCGAGGTCGGCATCGGCGAAGACGACCTGCGGGCTCTTGCCGCCGAGTTCGAGCGTCATCGGCTTGATGCCGGTCCGCGCGACGTTCGCCATGATGGCGGCGCCGGCTGCCGTCGAGCCGGTGAACGAGACCTTCGCGACGCCGGGATGGCCGGTGAGCGCGTTGCCGGTGGTCGCGCCGTCGCCGAGGACGACGTTGACGAGCCCCGCGGGCAGGCCGGCGCGCACCGAGAGCTCGGCGAGCGCCACCGCCGTGTAGGGGGTCATCTCCGAAGGCTTGAGCACCACGGCATTGCCGGCCGCCAGAGCCGGTCCGAACTTCCAGCCGGCCATCGAGATCGGGAAGTTCCACGGCGTGATCGCCCCGACGACGCCGTAAGGCTCGGTCTCGATCATGCCGAGCCTGTCGGCGGCGGTGGGAACGACGTCTCCGCCCTCCTTGTCGGCGAACTCGGCGAAAAACCGGATCTGTTCGGCGGCGATCGCCACGTCGCCCGGAATCGACTGGGCGATGGGGCGGGTCGAGACGACGCTTTCGAGGCGTCCCAGCCATTCCGCCTCGCTCTCGACGAGATCGGCCCAGCGATGCATCGCCTTCACCCGCTCGCGCGGGCGCTGCCGGGCCCAGCCGCTGCTTTCGAGCGCCGTCCTCGCCGCTTCGACCGCGCGGTCGACGACGTCGGCATCGGCGACGGGACAGCCGCCCTGCGAAACGCCGTCCGACGGGCGGAGGACGGGAAGCGCGGCGTCGCAGGGGACGAAACGGCCGGCGATGTGGTGGCCGACCGGCAGATCGATGGCCGACGGATCGAAGCTGAGGGACATGGGCGGACCTTTTCGCGAAGACTGCGTCCAGTCGCCTTCCTAGTCCCGGCACGACGACAAGAGAGCGCGAAGGCGGCCCTTGCCCGGCATAATCCTCCGCAGGATCCGCTGCGGGTGATCGATTGTGGCGCCTGCGACCGGCGACGCGGCCGGCAGGGTCGGCGGGCGCCGGACGGGACGGAGGCGTCGGCCGCCGCTCACCGCTCCGGCTGGCGCGTCCGCCCCTGGATCGAGGCCTGCCATTCGCGCAGGAACTTCTCCTTCTTCCTGCCGTCGAGCCAGGTGAGCAGGCTCGGCCGCAGGCGGATCGGCAGGAGCGAGGTCGTGCCTTCGAACCGCGTCTCGAGAAAGGACTGTCCCTCCTGAAGGTTCTCGACAAGCGGAAACAGCGAGGAGCGCTGGCCGATCAGCCTCTGGCCGGCCTCGGAGAGGAGGAAGCGCACGAAGGAGGAGGCGGCCGGCTTGGCGTCTGAGGCCTTCGTGACCAGCACCGAACGGGTGAACACCAGCGCATAGTCGCTGAGGAGGAGGATCCCGAGCCGCGGATCCCTCTGCACCTGTTCCAGGGCGTAGGAGCCGATGACGTTGTAGGCGAGGACCAGCGTTCCGTCCGCGACCTTCTCGACCATGTCGTTGGTGCAGCAGTAGGTCTTGGCCTTGGCGCGGCCCAGGGATTCCACCAGGCGGGAGGCCTGGAAGCCGCGCTGGGCGTCCTGGGTGGCGAACATGTAGCCGACCCCCGACAGCCCGACGTCGTAGGTGCCGACGCGGCCGTCGAAGAAGCGCGGGTCGTCGCGGATCATGCCGGCGAGTTCCGAGCGGGTGGCCGGGAGCGGCCGTTGCGAAAATGCCCGGCGGTTGTAGACGAGCGCCACCGGCTCCTCGGTGAAACCGAACAGCTCGTTGCGCCAGCGCGACCATTCCGGCGTCTCGGGCATGTCGGAAAGCGGGCTCGCCAGACCGCGGTTGACCAGCTCCACCTGCAGGTCCATCGCCGACGAAATGACGAGGTCGGGAACCTGCTTCGCGTCGAGCACGGCTTCCTGCAGCTCGGAGGTGTTGAATTCGGTGTAGCGGACCGCGATTTCGGGATGCGCCGCCTCGAAGCCGGCGACGATCGCCGACATCGCCGCCGTGTCCGTGGCGCTCCACACGTCGAGGGTGGTGCGCCCCGTGCCGCTCGGCCGCTGCAGCGAGACCACGGAGACGGCGAGCGCCGCGCCGGCGAGGACGAGGCCGGCGATCAGGACGAGCCGGGCGCGCGTCATCGCCCCGCCCCGGCGTCCGGCGGCGGCGTTTCCGGCAGCGTGATCGTCGCGCTGAGGCCGGCCGGGGCGCGGTCCCTGAGGTCGAAGCGGCCCTTGTGGCTCTCGGCGACGGCGACGACGATCGCAAGGCCGATCCCCGAACCGCCGCCGGGGCCGCGCGTGTAGAACCGCTCGACGACGCGCGGCTTGTCGGCGTCGGCAATGCCCGGCCCGGCGTCGTCGACGGCGATCTCGAAGGCCGGCCGCCCCGCGAGCCGCGTCGGCGAAACGCGCAGGGTGATCTGGTTGTCCACCGGGCCGTGGCGAAGCGCGTTGTCGACGAGATTGCGCAGCGCCTCGCGGATCGCGATGGCGTCGCCCTCGACCCGCGGCGCGAAGCCGTCCGGCGGCAGCTCCACCGCGAAGTCGACCGCCCCGGCCTTGTCGTCGCGCAGGATCTCCTCGAGCAGGCGGCGGACGAGCTCGGCGAGATCGACCGACTGGAACATCCCCTTGTCGGCGCGGTGGATCACCATGGCGTGGCTGAGGAGCTGGTTGGTCAGCCGCACCGTCCGGCGGGCCTGCTCACGCGCCCTGGCGACGGCCGCGGCACCCTGCTCGCCCCCCTCGCCGGCATATTCCAGATGGCCGTAGAGGGTCGCCAGCGAGCTGCGCATCTGGTGGGCGACGTCGGCGATGAAGGACTCCGCCTGGCCGCGCGACAGGTCGAGCCGCCGCATGAAGCCGTTGATCGCGGTGATCAGGCTCTCGACCTCGCGCGGCGGCGCCGCGCCGAGCGGCTGCAGGTCGTTGGACTGGCGCTCGCGGATGTCGCGCTCGATCCCGGCG
Organism: Jiella sonneratiae; assembly: GCF_017353515.1. Taxonomy (GTDB): domain Bacteria; phylum Pseudomonadota; class Alphaproteobacteria; order Rhizobiales; family Rhizobiaceae; genus Jiella; species Jiella sonneratiae. Next base: position 77,663 of record NZ_JAFMPY010000009.1, on the reverse strand, counting down.
AGCGGGCGCATCGCGAGGCCGATTCCCGCCCGCGCCATGGCGACCCCGGCGATCGACAGCGCGGCGAGCGGCACCAGCCCCTTGAGGATCAGGTCTTTGCGCATGGCATTGCGGGCGAGCCGCGTCTGGCCGACCTGCACGCCGATCCATTGCGGCTTTTCGGCGCTGAGCAGCGTGCGGCCGTAGACGACGAAGCGCACCGTCTCGCCGCTGTAGGGACTGTCGAAGAACACCGGCTCCTGCAGCGGCAGCGGCCGCTCGAACAGCCCCTCGGCGGGAAGGTCGGGGGTGCCGGTCAGCGTCGTGCCCTGCGCGTCGAGGACGCGGTAGAAGACGCGGTCGTCGTCGTCCAGCGTGAGGATTTCGAGCGCCGAGGGCGGCAGGTCGATGTCGATCCCCTCCGGCGTCACGGTGATGCGTTCGAGGATCGCGATCGCCGCGCCGCGGAGCAGGAGGTCGTAGGTCCGGTTCGCCGCGCTCGCCGCATAGGTCCACAGGCTGACCGACAGGACGGCGATCAGTAGCGCGAAGGCCGCCATCGAGGCGATCATCAGCCGCCGGCGCAGCGAATAGGGGCGCCCCTGATGCGGCGGTGCGGCGAGCATCCTAAGCCTCGACGATGCTGGCGATGTAGCCGAGACCGCGGATGGTGCGGATCTGCAGCGGCGAGCCTTCGAGCTTCTTGCGCAGCCGCGTGATCGTCTGCTCGACGGCGTTGAGGCTCGGCGCCTCGTCGAAGGTGTAGATGCGATCGGCCACTTCGTCCTTGGTCAGGACGCGGCCGAGATGCCCGAGGAACAGCTCCAGCACCTGCACCTCGCGCTGGCGCAGTTCGAGGTCGACGCCGCCGAGAAGCGCCCGCCGCGCACCGCGGTCGAACTCGAAGTCGCCCTGGGTGAAGACGTTGCTGGCCTCGCCGGTGCGCCGCCTGACCAGTGCCCGGCAGCGGGCGGAGAGCTCCCGGAAGTCGAAGGGCTTGACCATGTAGTCGTCGGCCCCGACGTCGAGGCCGACGATGCGGTCGTCGATCTCGGAGCGGGCGGTCAGCACCAGCACCGGCGTCCGGTCGCCGCGCGCCCGCATCGCCCGCAGCACCTCGTAGCCGTTCATCGTCGGCAGGTTGATGTCGAGGATGACGAGGTCGAAGCCGGCGTGCCGCAGCAGCGCCTCCGCCTCGGCCCCGTCGTTTTCGAGGTCGATCGCGTGGCCTTCGGCGCGAAACCGTTCGAGGATGGCCTCGGACAGCTCGCTCATGTCTTCGACGAGCAAAATGCGCATGGTTCTTGAGGCTTAGCCGTCCGTCGCGGCTTTGAGAAGCGACAGGCTGTGCGGCGTCGCAGCATCGCAATGCGGCAAGCCCGTGTCAGCGTCGTGTCAGCTTGGCGTCAAGCCACGGTCAGCCAGGCCGACTAGGTGCCGGATGGGAGAGAGGAAACGGCGCCGCCCGGAAGGAGGGCGGCCAGCCGCGAGGCCGGCCCGACACGGGCATCGGCGGCCGGTGGCGGACCCTCGTCGGGCTTCTCTTTCCGCACAAGCACCGCTGGGAGGACCCAATCATGAGACTGCTCAACATCGCATCCGCTCTGCTGCTGGCCGGCGTCGTCAGCGCACCGGCGCTTGCGCAGGAAATCGACCGGCCGGAATGCGTCGCGCCGGCCAAGCCCGGCGGCGGCTTCGACCTTACCTGCCGCATCGCGCAGCAGGGCCTCGAAAAGCAGCTGAACGGCCCGATGGAAGTGACCTTCATGCCCGGCGGCATCGGCGCCGTCGCCATCAACCTGTTCAACACCACCCGCACCGACGATCCGAACGCCATCGTCGCCTTCTCCTCCGGCTCGCTCTTGAACATGGCGACCGGCAAATACGGCCAGTGGGGCGCCAACGACGTGCGCTTCCTGGCGACGGCCGGCACGGACTACGGCGCCGTCATCGTGCGCGACGACAGCCCCTACAAGACCCTCGACGACCTGATGAAGGTGGTCGAGAAGGATCCGGGCTCGGTGGTCATGGGCGCCGGCGGCTCGGTCGGTTCGCAGGACTGGATGAAGGCGGCGATCCTCCTGAAGTCGAAGGAACTCGACCCGCGCAAGATGCGCTACGTCGCCTTCGACGGCGGCGGCGAGGCGATCGCCGGCCTGCTCGGCGGCTCGATCCAGGTCTATCTCGGCGACGTCGGCGAGATGGTCTCGCATCTCGGCACCGGCGAGATGCGCATCCTCGCGACGCTGAGCGGCGAGCGCCTGCCGGAGCCCTTCGCCGACATCCCGACCGCCAAGGAACTCGGCTACGACGCCGAATGGCCGATCGTGCGCGGCTACTACATGGGCAAGGACGTCCCCGACGAGGCCTACAACAAGTGGGTCGACGTCTTCAAAGCCGCCTACGGCACCGACGAATGGGCCAAGCTCGTCAAGGACAAGGGCCTTCTGCCCATGGACCTGTCGGGCAAGGAGATGGACGCCGACATGAAGAAGCGCGTCGAGCGCATGACCGGCATCGCCAAGGACGCCGGCCTGATCCAATAGTCCTCCCGGACTGACCCGCGGGCCGCGGCGCGTCCTTTGTAAGAGGGCTGCCGCGGCCCATGGGCATGGGCCCTGCCGGGCCGTCCGCCGCCGCCACGACGCGCGCGGCCGCCCGGCACGGATTTTCTTCCAACTCGGAGTCGTCCATGGCGGACCGGATTTTTGCCGGCGTGCTGCTCCTGGTGGCGATCGGCTACACGATCATCGCCTTCACGCTGATCCACGCACCGTTCCAATACGATCCGCTCGGCCCGGAGAGCTGGCCGCGCATCCTCGGCCTGGTGGCGATCCCCTGCATCCTCTACGTCCTGGTGCGGCCCGACGTCGAATCGCTCGGGCTGCCGGCCCGCAGCCTCGGCCGGCTCGCCGCGCTCGTCGCGATGCTTCTCGTCTACGCTTTTCTGTTCCAACCGCTCGGCTTCGTCATCGCCACCTTCGCCTTCTGCATGGCGCTGTCGATGATGCTCGGCTCGCGGCTCGTCCCGGCGCTCGCCTTCAGCCTCGGCATCGGGCTCTTCGGCTATCTCCTCTGCACCCGCCTGCTCGATCTGAACCTGCCGGCAGGCATCCTGACGTTCCTGAGGTGAGTTGACCATGGACGCCGTCTTCTCCGGCCTCGCTTCGGGCTTTGCCGTCGCGCTCGACCCCTTCAACCTTTTTCTCGTCCTCGCCGGCTGCTTCGCCGGGACCCTGATCGGCGCCCTGCCCGGCATCGGCCCGATCAACGGCGTCGCGATCCTCCTGCCGATCGCCTACGGCCTCGGCTTCAAGCCGGAATCGGCGATCATCCTGCTCGCCGGCATCTATTACGGCGCCGAATATGGCGGCCGCATCTCGTCGATCCTGCTCAACGTTCCCGGCGACGCCGGCGCGGTGATGACGACGCTCGACGGCAACCCGATGGCGAGGAACGGCGAGGCCGGCAAGGCGCTGTCGCTCTCGGCCGTCGCCTCCTTCATCGGCGGCACCTTCTCCGTCATCCTGATGAGCTTCTTCGGCCCGGCGCTCGCCTCCTACGCGATCACCTTCTCGCCGTCGGACTACGTGGCGCTGATGGTCTTCGCCTTCGCCTCGCTCGCCTCGCTGGTCGGTTCCAACCCGGTGAAGACGCTGCTCGCCGCCGTCATCGGCCTGATGCTCGCCTCGATCGGCATCGACGCCAACACCGGCGTCGCCCGCTTCACCTTCGGCATTCCCGACATCCTCGCCGGCATCGACTTCCTCGTCGTCGTCATCGGCCTGTTCGGCATGGCCGAGCTCATCCACCTCGTCGAGCAGCAGGCCGCCGGCACGCTGAAGACGCTGAAGATCGACAAGAGCTTCGTGACGATGAAGGACCTCGCCTTCGTCAAGTGGACGATCCTGCGCGGCTCGATCATCGGCTTCTTCATCGGCATCCTGCCGGGCACCGGCGCCTCCGTCGCCTCGGCCGTCGCCTACGGCACCGAAAAGCGCGCCGCGCGCGACGCCTCGAGGTTCGGCGAGGGCGACATGCGCGGCCTCGCGGCGCCGGAAGCGGCCAACAACGCCTCGGCCGGCGGCGCCATGGTGCCGATGCTGACCCTCGGCATTCCGGGCTCTGGCACCACCGCCATCCTGCTCGGCGCGCTGCTTCTGTTCAACGTCACGCCCGGCCCGCTGATGTTCTCGCAGCGGCCGGAGATCGCCTGGGGCCTGATCGCCTCGATGTATATCGGAAACATCGCGCTCTTGATCATCAACCTGCCGCTGGTCGGGCTGTTCGCCCGCATGCTGACCATCCCGCAGCAGTTCCTCACCCCACTGATCGCGGTGCTCGCTTTCGTCGGCGTCTATTCGGTGGTCTCGAACCCGCACGATCTCTACATGATCACCGCGCTCGGCGTGTTCGGCTGGTTCCTGCGCAAGCTGCAGTTCAGCCTCGCGCCGGTGATCCTCGGCTTCGTGCTCGGCGGCCTCTTCGAGGACAATCTGCGCCGTGCCTTGTCGATCTCCGCCGGCGACTGGACGATCCTCGTCTCGTCCTTCAACAGCATCGCCCTCTACCTCATGGCATTCCTCGTCGTCGTCGTGCCGATCGCGCTGTCGCGCCGGCGCCGGCGGCTGGACGAGGCGGAGTCGCCGAAGGCCCCTGCATGATCCGAAGCCTCCGGCCGGTCGTCCTGGCCCTCGGCGCGGCGCTCATCGGCGCGGCGCTGTTCCAGGCGGCCGGCGTTCCGGCGGGTCCGCTCGTCGGCTCCACCATCGCCGTGACGCTGCTCGCGGCCTGCGGCCTGTCGCCGAAAGTCCCGAAGGCACTGCGCAATCTCGGCTTCACGACGATCGGCGTGACGCTCGGGGCCGGCGTCACCACGCATTTTCTGTCCGACGTCCTGCGCTTTCCGGCAAGCCTCCTCGCACTGACGGTCACGATGATCGCCGTGCTCTTTCTCTCCTCCTCGCTGCTCTGCCGCGTCTTCGGTACCGGCCGGGCCACGGCGGTCCTCGCGACGTCGCCGGGGGCGCTCTCCTACAGCCTGTCGCTGGCGGCCGACCGGCCGCAGGGGGAGATCGACACGTCCTTCGTCATGGTGCTGCAGAGCCTGAGGCTCCTGATCATCACCGTCGCGCTGCCGCCGCTCGTCGCGCTCGTCGAGGGCGAGGCCGGCGGCGGCCTCGCCACCCTCGCGCGTCCGACGCTGGCACTGCCGGCGAGCGTCGCGCTGATCGCCCTCGCGGCAGCGGGCGGGCTGCTCCTCGACCGCCTGCGCCTGCCCGCCGCCTTCCTGCTCTCGGGCGTGATCATCAGCGGCCTCGGCCACGGGATCGGCTGGATCGAGGGGCGGCCGTCGACCTTCCTCACCTTCGTCGGCTTCGCCCTTGCAGGCGCGGTGATCGGGGCGCGTTTTGCCGCGGTGACCCGGGCACAGATGCGCGACCTCTTCGCCGCCGGCCTCCTCGTCACGGCCCTCGCGGTGGCCCTATCCGGCCTCGTCAGCCTCGCCGTCGCCTCCTGGCTCGGCCTGCCCTTCGGCCAGGTCTGGGTGTCCTTCGCGCCGGGCGGCGTCGAGGGCATGAGCGCCATGGCGCTGTCGCTCGGCTACGACCCGGCCTATGTCGCGACCCACCACATCTTCCGGCTGGTGCTGCTTCTATCGATCCTGCCGATGGTGATCCGCCGCGGCCCCGCCGCCCCGAAGGCCGGGCCTCCCCCGGATTGACGCCACGCCGTGCCGCGCCTTCCCGCGCGGCGGGCCGGAGGGCTGGCGCCGCCATTCCCGCGCCGGGCGACCGCCCGCTCTTCCCGGCGGCCGTCGCTTCCTATTCGAAGCGCTCGGGCAGATAGGCCTCTTCGGCGAGGTCGGTGAAGCGGGTGTATTCGGCCTGGAAGGCGAGCGGCACCGTGGCCGTCGGGCCGTGGCGCTGCTTGGCGATGATCACCTCGGCCTTGCCCCGCGCCTCGTTCAGCGCCTGCTCCCACTTCAGATGCTCGTCGGTGCCGGGCTTCGGCTCGCGATTGGCGAGATAGTATTCGTCGCGATACACGAACATGACGACGTCGGCGTCCTGCTCGATCGAACCGGATTCGCGAAGGTCGGCGAGTTGCGGCCGCTTGTCGTCTCTCGCCTCGACCTGGCGCGAGAGCTGCGACAGGGCGATGATCGGCACCTGCAGTTCCTTCGCCAGAGCCTTCAGGCCGGTGGTGATCTCGGTGATCTCCTGCACCCGGTTCTGGGCCGAGGCCTTGGTCGAGCCCTGCATCAGCTGGACGTAGTCGATCACCATGACGTCGAGGCCGCGCTGGCGCTTCAGGCGCCGCGCCCGCGCCGCGAGCTGGGCGATCGAGATGCCGCCGGTCTGGTCGATGTAGAGCGGCAGGCGCTGCATCATCTCCGAACAGGCGATCAGCTTGGTCAGCTCCTGGTCGTTGATCTGGCCGCGGCGGATCTTCGAGGAGGAGATCTCGGTCTGCTCGGAGATGATGCGGGTGGCGAGCTGCTCGGCCGACATTTCCAGCGAGAAGAAGCCGACGACGCCGCCGTTCTTGGCCTTGAACGAGCCGTCGGCCTGTTCGGCCGGCTCGTAGGCGGCGGCGATGTTGAAGGCGATGTTGGTGGCGAGCGAGGTCTTGCCCATCGCCGGGCGGCCGGCGAGGATGATGAGGTCGGAGGGCTGCAGGCCGCCCATGCGGCGGTCCATCGCCATGATGCCGGTGGAAACGCCCGACAGGCCGCCGTCGCGGTCCTTCGCCGCCGTCGCCATCTGCACCGCGAGGGTGACAGCGTCGGTGAAGGACTGGAAGCCGCCGTCGTAGCGGCCGGTTTCGGCGAGCGAGAACAGGCGTCGCTCGGCCTCCTCGATCTGGTCCTTCGGCTCCATGTCCAGCGGCGCGTCGTAGGCGAGGTTCACCATCTCCTCGCCGATGCCGATCAGCGAGCGGCGCAGCGCCAGGTCGTAGACCGCGCGGCCGTAGTCGAGCGTGTTGATGATCGTCGTCGCTTCCGCCGCGAGCCGCGCCAGATACTGGGCGACGGTCATCTCGCCGATCTTGTCGTTGACCGGCAGGAAGGTCTTGATCGTCACCGGATTGGCGATCTTGCCCATCCGGATCATCTCGGAGGTCTTCGAGAAGATCTCCTTGTGGATCGGCTCGAAGAAGTGCTCCGGCTTCAAAAAGTCGTGGACGACGTAATAGGCGTCGTTGTTGACGAGGATCGCGCCGATGAGCGCCTGCTCGGCCTCGATGTTGGCCGGCGCCTCGCGATATAGCGTCGCCTCTTCCTCGTATTTGCGCGCAGGCTCCGCCATCGCCGTCGCATCCTCTTCAGTGTCATGCCCGGAAACGGATCACCTACACCACCGGGCGATTCGCGACAAAGCAAAGAAGCCGCCCGGTCGGGGCGGCTTCGCATTGGGTCGGAAAAGTCCGAAAGCTCTGGATAACAGCGGGGAAAACCGCGCCGGCCTATTGCCCGGTGCCGGCTTCGGCCTCGGCGCCCTTGGCCTCGGCGGCCGCCGCCTTCGGCCCGCCCTTCGAGACGCCGACCATCGCCGGCCGCAGCACCCGGTCGCCGATCGCATAGCCCGCCTGCACGACCTGCAGCACCGTGCCGTTCGGCACCTCGGTGTTGGGGATCTCGAACATCGCCTGATGGAAGTTCGGGTCGAAGCGCTGGCCCTCCGGCTCGAGCCTGCGCACGCCGTGTTTTTCCAGCGTCGAGGCTAGGCCCTTCTCGGTCATCTCGACGCCCTCGATCAGCGCCTTCAGGCCGGAGCTCTCGTCCGAGCGGTGTTCCTCGGGCACCGCGTCGAGCGCCCGCTGGAGATTGTCGGCGACCGACAGCATCTCCCGGGCGAAGCTCGTCACCGCATAGGTGCGGGCATCCTTGATCTCGCGCTCGGTGCGCCGGCGGAGATTCTCCATGTCCGCGGCGAGACGCAGCAGCCGGTCCTTGACGTCGGCGTTCTCGGCCTCGAGCGCCGCGATGCGGGCGGCGTCCTCCTTCGACGGACCGGCCTTGTCGGCATCGTCCGCGTTTTCCTCGTAGGCCGCGTTCCAGTTCGAGGACTGCGGCCGTGCGGCCGCCTCGGCCCTCTCGCCGGACACGCCTTCGGCGGCCTCGGTGTCGCGGCTCGTACCCTCTGATTTGCCGGTCTCGCTCATCATCCCTCTTTCATCCCGTTCGGATCGTTCCGGCCGCCCGGCGGAGAACCCGCATGCGGCGCCGTCGTCAGCCTTCCCGAGCACACGCCTCAAGGTCCGCCGTCCGCATGGACGGCGGCCCCGGCCGGTGCACGAATGCGTTATCGCAGCGGCATATCGATTTGAAGGCCGCGGAAATCAACCCTCGGCGTCGCCGGACTTGTTCTGCAGCAGCCGCGAGACGATGCGCGCCGTGTAGTCGACCATCGGCACCACCCGCCGGTAGTTGAGCCGTGTCGGCCCGATGACGCCGACCGCGCCGACGACGCTCTCCGTGCCGCCCTTGTAGGGCGCGACGATCAGCGAGGAGCCGGAGAGCGAGAACAGCTTGTTCTCCGACCCGATGAAGATCCTGACGCCGTTGCCGCCCTCGGCGAGGCCGAGAAGCTCGATCATGCCGTTCTTGGTCTCGAGGTCGTCGAAGAGCAGGCGCAGCCGCTCGATGTCCTCGCTCGCCGAGATGTTTTCCAGAAGATTGGCGCGGCCGCGCACGATCAGCTGCGCCGGCTGGCCGGCCGAGGCGCCCGACCAGATGGCGAGGCCCTGGTCGACCAGCGCCTGGGACAGCCGGTCGAGCGCCGTCGCCGTCTCGTCCTTCAGGCTGGCGATGCGGGCGCGGGCCTCCCCGAGGGTGCGGCCGACGACGTGGGCATTGAGGAAGTTCGCCGCCTCGACGAGCTGCGAGGCGGTGACGCCGGCCGGCAGGTCGAAGATGCGGTTCTCCACCTCGCCGCTCTCCCCGACGAGGACGGCGAGCCCCTTGGTCGGTTCGAGGCGGATGAACTCGATGTGCTTCAGCCTGAGGTCGGACTTCGTCGTGACCACGATCCCGGCGCCGCGCGACAGGCCCGACAGCAGGTTGCTCGCCTCGGTGAGGAGATTCTCCGTGCCCCGGCCGTCGCCGACGCGTCGCACCTTCTCCTCGATCTCCTCGCGCTCCGAGGCAGCGAGATCGCCGACCTCGAGAAAGGCGTCGACGAAGAAGCGCAGGCCGATCTCGGTCGGCAGACGGCCGGCCGAGACGTGCGGCGCGTAGATCAGGCCGAGCGACTCGAGATCGCTCATCACGTTGCGGACGGAGGCCGGCGACAGCGAACTCGTCAGGAGCTTCGACAGCATGCGCGAGCCGACCGGTTCGCCCTGATCGAGATAGCTTTCGACGATCAGCCGGAAGATCTCGCGGGCGCGATCATCGAGCGGCGGCATGCGGATGCGGGCCAAGTCACTGACGGACATCATCAAACGCGATCGTCGGCGGGGTTGCGGAACATCGCCTTACTATAGGGATTGTCCGCGCCCGATGAAAGCGACGCGACGTCTCGTCCGGCGCCCGCCCGCTCAACCGAGCCGCGCTGGCGACAGCGCGGTGAGAACCGGATCGGCGCGGCCTTCCATCAGCCCGGCGAGGAGGACGCCGGTCGTCGGGCCGAGGGTGAAGCCCTGGTGGCCGTGGCCGAAATCGAACCAGAGCCCGTCGTGTTTCGGCGCCTTGCCGACGACGGGAAGCATGTCGGGCATGCAGGGTCGCGTGCCGTGCCAGGGGCGGTTTTCGACCGGGCCGCCGAAATCCAGCACCTCCCGGGCGCCCTCCTCCGCTTTCCTGAGCTGCCGGAGGTTCTGAGTCGCGGTCATGGCGGTCAGTTCGGCGCCCGTGGTGATGCGCATGCCGAGATCCATCGGCACGAACACCGCCCCGACCGAGGCGTCCATCAGCGGCTTGTCGAGGGGGTTGTTGCGGAAATGCTGGTGATAGCCGCGCTTTTCGACCATCGGGATCCTGTAGCCGAAGCGGTTCAAGAGCTTCGGCGACCAGGCGCCGAGGCAGACGACAACGTCCTTTGCGGAGACACTCCCCTCGGCCGTCTCGACCCGCCAGCCTGCGCCGTCGGCGGCGAGCGATTCGGCGTCGCCGTCGAGGAGCCTGCCGCCGCGCTTGATGAACAGCTCGCCATAGGCCCTGGTCAGGTCGCCGGGGCTCGAACAGCACCAAGGATCGGTCCAGTGGACTGCGCCGGCAAATCCCGGCTTCAGCGCCGGTTCGGCCGCCATCAGGCCGTTGGCGTCGAGGATCGTGTAGCCGACGCCGTATTCCCGGCCGATCCGCTCGGCCTTCGCCGCTGCGGCGGCGAACTTCTGCTCGTCGCGCCAGGCCTGGTGGAAGCCGTCCTTGCGGATCAGGCCCTGCGCACCGGCATCGGCGATGTAGCGGTCGTGATCCTCGCGCGAGCGGCGGATCAGCACGCTGTAGGTCGCGGCGATGCGGCGGAGGGCGCCGGGCTGGGAATGACGGAAATAGCCGAACAGCGCCCGCAACTCCGCCGTGACCGCCTCGAAGCTCCATTCGACGTCGTTGGTGCGCTTCAGCGCGATGGCGATCAGCGACGGGACGTCCGTCGGCATGGCGTATGGCTCGACCGCTTCCGCCTGGATGATGCCGGCATTGCCGTAGCTCGCCTCGCCGGCGAATTTCGGCTGCCTGTCGAGGATGACGACGCTCCTGCCCGCCTCCTGCAGCGCCAGCGCCGCGCCCACTCCCGCCATGCCGGCGCCGAGCACGATCACGTCGGTCATGGGCAGCTGGTCCTTCTCTACGCCGAACTGGTGGGGAGGGTAGTCGGCTCGTCGCGGAGAGCAAGCGGATTTTTGCGCTGCGGGATGAGCGGTGACGGGGTTTCGACCCACTCTTCACCTGCCGTAGCGGCATGACGCCGGCTCGCACCGCCATTGCGGAGCGCTGCCCATGGCAGGTCGCGCGCCCGAAAGCGCGTCACCGGAAATTCGGCTCTTTCAGCAGCCGCAGCCGCGGTCGGGGCGATGGATCCAGCGCTGCATAGATGTCACCGAGCGCGAGTGGCCCGCCAATCTCGGGAAGCTCGACGACCATGTCGAGATCAGCGTACCTCTCGACGTCCCATCCACCGTCCGGGCCGCGTCGGTAGAGCTTGACGGAAATCACGTCGGGATCGACGAACAGGATGAGCCGAATGTCGCCGTGCGCCCGGTATTCGTCGAGCTTGTCGGTCGCATCGATGGCCGAGGTCCCGGGGGACGCCACTTCCACGACCAGCGTCGGACGCGACGCTTCGAGCGCATCGGGATCGCGCGGCCCGCAATCGACAACGACGTCGGGATAGCGAACGGTACCTGGTCCGGTTCTGACGGCGGTGTCGCTCGAAGTGGTTCGGCAACCGCCGGCTCTGGCCTGCGGCAGCAGCGTCGCCACGATGTTCGCCGTGACGACGTTGCGGCTCTGCTTGGCACCCGTCATCATCCGGAAGATCCGGCCATCGACGAGTTCGAACCGCTCCTGCTGGGTGGACATCCACTGCAGGAACTCGCCCGCCGACAAAAAATCATGCTCGGGAACGGCCACGTGAAACCCATCTGACGGCCTTCGGATCTCCAGCATACGCGCGGGGAAAGGGGCCATCAACCGGACCGCACCCCGGCGACGAAAGCCCCACCATCCACGACGGCGCGTTGCCAAATGCCCGAAAGACGAGTCACGGCGACCGCAACCCGTCATCCCGCCCGGCAAGATCGCCTCCCGAAACCTTTGCGCGATTCAGCCTTTCCCGATACAAGCCCGGCGCAATAACGCCCCGTTAACCATGAAAATTCGAAGCAAAAGCGAGAGATCCGCCATGCGCCCATCGAAACGCCCGAACGACGCCATGCGCGACGTCACCATGGACACCGGCGTCTCGCGCCATGCCGAGGGCTCCTGCCTCGTGCGCTTCGGCAACACCGAGGTGCTGTGCATGGCGAGCCTCGAGGAGCGCGTGCCGCCCTTCCTCAAGAACACCGGCAAGGGCTGGGTGACGGCCGAATACGGCATGCTGCCGCGGGCGACGGGCGATCGCATGCGCCGCGAGGCGGCCCAGGGCAAGCAGTCCGGCCGCACCCAGGAGATCCAGCGGCTGATCGGCCGTTCCCTGCGCTCGATCGTCGACCTGCAGGCGCTCGGCGAGCGGCAGATCACCGTCGACTGCGACGTGCTGCAGGCCGACGGCGGGACGCGCACCGCGGCGATCACCGGCGGCTACGTCGCCCTGTCGGAATGCCTGAAATGGATGGAGGAGCGCTCGATGGTCAAGCGCCACGACGTGCTCCTCGGCCACGTCGCCGCAGTCTCCTGCGGCATCTACAAGAACGAGCCGGTGCTCGACCTCGACTATGCCGAGGATTCCACCGCCGAGACCGACGCCAACTTCGTGATGACCGGCGCCGGCGGCATCGTCGAGATCCAGGGCACCGCCGAGGGCGCGCCATTCTCGGAGGACGAGTTCCTGACGCTCCTGAAGCTCGCGAGAAAGGGCATCGGCGAACTCGTCGAGACCCAGCGCCAGGTTCTCGGAGACCACTGATGGCGCTGCTTTCGCCGGGCGACGGGCCGCTTCTCGTCGCCAGCCACAACCGCGGCAAGATCTGGGAGATCCGCGAGCTGATGGAGCCCTTCGGCTTCGAGGTCACTTCGGCTGCGGAAAAGGGCCTCGACGAGCCGGACGAGACCGGCACGACCTTCGAGGAAAATGCCGAGATCAAGGCGCTGGCGGCGATGAGGGCGACGGGTCTTGCGTCGCTCTCCGACGATTCCGGCATCGCGATCGAAGCCCTCAACGGCGATCCGGGCGTCTATTCGGCCGACTGGGCCGGCGAGCCGCGCGACTTCGCCATGGCGATGCGCAACGTCGAGGAGAAGCTGCAGGCCGCCGGCGCCACGACGCCCGAGACGCGCCGCGCGACCTTCGTCGCGGTGCTCTGCCTCGCACGGCCCGGCCAAGAGCCGATCTTCTTCCGCGGCGAGGTCGACGGGACGGTGGTCTGGCCGCCCCGCGGCGACAAGGGCTTCGGCTACGATCCGATCTTCCTGCCGGAAGGCGAAAGCCGCACCTTCGGCGAGATGATGTCGGCGGAAAAGCACGCCTGGGTGCCCGGCCAGAAGACGGCGCTGTCGCACCGCGCCCGGGCCTTCAAGAAATTCGCCAAGCTCGCCCTCGGGGTGGAATGAAGGGACGGGCATGAACCTGATCGCGCCGCACACGACCCCGGACGTCCTGCCCTTCGCCAAGGCGCCGGCGGCGCCCGGCTTCGGCGTCTACGTCCACTGGCCGTTCTGCGCGGCCAAGTGCCCCTATTGCGACTTCAACAGCCACGTGCGGCGCTCACCCGTCGACCAGCCGCGCTTCGTCGCCGCCTTCCGGCGCGAGCTGAAGGAGGCGGCGCGCCGCTCCGCGGGCGAACGCGTCACCTCGATCTTCTTCGGCGGCGGCACGCCCTCGCTGATGGACCCGGCGACCGTCGGCGCGATCCTCGACGCGGTGGCCGAGAACTGGACGATCGCCCCCGACGCCGAGGTGACGCTGGAGGCCAACCCCTCGAGCGTCGAGGCGTCGCGCTTCAGGGGCTATCGCGCCGCCGGGGTCAACCGCGTCTCGCTCGGCGTCCAGGCGCTGAACGACCCGGATCTCAGGCGTCTCGGCCGGCTGCACGACGTCGCGGCGGCGCTGGAGGCGATCCGGCTCGCCCGCGAGATCTTCCCGCGGCTTTCCTTCGACCTCATCTATGCCCGGCCGAACCAGACGGTCGAGGCCTGGCAGGCGGAACTCGCCCGGGCGATCGATCTCGCCGCCGACCACCTGTCGCTCTACCAGCTGACCATCGAGATGGGGACGCCGTTCTTCGAGCTCCACAAGGCCGGCAAGCTGAAGGTGCCGGACGGCGAACTCTCGGCCGAGCTCTACGAGGCGACGCAGGCGCTGACCGCGGCGCGCGGCCTTCCCGCCTACGAGATCTCCAACCATGCCGTGCCGGGCGCGGAATCGCGCCACAACCTGACCTACTGGCGCTACGGCTATTATGCCGGCGTCGGCCCTGGCGCCCACGGCCGGCTCAAGGGCGAGAACGGCCAGCGCCATGCGATCGCCAACGAGCCGCTGCCGGAGACCTGGCTGAAGATGGTGGAAAGCTGGGACTCGGGGGCCGTCAGCGACGAGGAGCTGAGCCTGGAGGAACAGGCCGACGAGCTGCTTCTGATGGGGCTGCGGCTCACCGAGGGCATCGACCTGGCGCGCTGGCGCAGGCTTTCCGGCCGCGACATCGACCGGGCGAGCGAGATCGACCTCGCCCATCACGGCATGATCGAGCGCCTGGGGCCGGACCGCATCCGCGCGACGCCGGCCGGCATGCTGGTGCTCGACGCGGTGGTGGCGGATCTGGCGTGAGGCGGCGCGGTCCGGGCAGGAAATGGACGCGCGAAGGCCCCCGGCGCGGGACGCCGGGGGCCTTCGCTTCTGCCATGGGCCTGCGGCGTCCGGCTCAGTGGCAGACCTTGAAGCGCCTCCACTTGTAGATCGGCTCGCCGTAGTAGTCGTAGCCGACGAGGATCTTCTTCTTCATCCAGCGGCAGTGACGCTTGTAGCCGTCATAGTCGTCGTAGCCGTAGGACTTGTAGCCGTGGCCGTGGCCATAGGAGCCGGCCGAGGCGGCGGTGGCGGAGCCGGTGGCGAGGACGGCGAGCGTGGCGAGGCTGATCAGGGTCTTCTTCAGCATGGGGGCTTCTCCTTGCGGGTTCCGGGCGGGGCACCATTGCCCTGCCCGATGAGAAGACCCTAGCGAACCGCCGCTGCCGGCTCTGTGTCGCGCATCACAGGGAAAACCGGGTCGGGCGGCGCCCGCCCTCCGCCGCCTTCGGCCGATTGTCAAACGCCGCCCCGAGCCGTTACAGCGAAGCCATGAGCGATCCCGCCGACAATCCGCGCGACTTCACCGTCCTTGGCCAGAGCCGCGCCGCGCCGCGCCCGGAGCCGGCGCTCTATCTCGTCGCGACGCCGATCGGCAATCTCGGCGACATCACCCTCCGGGCGCTCGAGATCATCGCCGGCGCCGACCGCCTCGCCTGCGAGGACACGCGGGTGACCGGCAAGCTGCTGCAGCGCTTTTCGATCGAGCGGCGGATGACGGCCTATCACGAGCACAATGCCGAGGAGGCCGGTCCGGCGCTGATCGAGGCGGTCGCGGCCGGGCAGTCCGTCGCCCTCGTCTCTGACGCCGGCACGCCGCTCGTCTCCGATCCCGGCTACCGGCTGGTGCAGCAGGCGCATGAGGCGGGGGTGAGGGTCGTGCCGATCCCCGGCGCCTCGGCGCCGGTCGCGGCGCTGGCCGCCTCCGGCCTGCCGTCCGACGCCTTCTTCTTCGCCGGCTTCCTGCCGCAGAAGGAAAAGGCGCGGGCCGAGCGGCTGGAGGAACTCGCGCGGGTTCCCGGCACGCTGGTCCTCTTTGAGGCACCGCACCGGATTGCCGCGAGCCTCGCGGCCATGGCGGCGGTCTTTCCCGAACGGCGCGCCGCCGTCTGCCGCGAACTCACCAAGATGCACGAGACGGTCTATCGCGGGCTCCTGCCCGAGCTTGCCGCAGGCTTCGCGGCGATGGCGGAGGTGCGCGGCGAGATCGTCGTCTGCATCGCCCCGCCGGCGGCGGAGGCGGTCGCCGAGGTCGGCGAGGCGGACAGGATCCTCGCCGGGCTGCTCGCCGAGATGAAGCCCGCCAAGGCGGCGCAGGAGGCGGCGCGGCTCACCGGCCTCGCCCGCCGCGACCTCTATCGGCGTGCCCTCGACATGAAGGGCCGATGAAGACGAAGCCCTCAGCCGGCAGCGAGAAGCGGCGCCGGCACCTCTGGCGCGGCGAGCGCGGCGAGTGGCTCGCCGCCTGGGCGCTCAGGCTGAAGGGCTACCGCATCCTCGCGCGGCAGTACCGCACCCGCCTCGGCGAGATCGACATCATCGCGAGGCGCGGCGACCTCGTCGCCATCGTCGAGGTGAAGGCGCGGCCGAACCTCGTCATGGCGATGGATGCCGTCGGCCGGAACGCCCAGCGGCGGATCGAGGCCGCCGCCGACCTCTGGCTGGCGAAGCAGCCCGACTTTTCCAGGCTCTCGCTGCGCTTCGACATCGTCGCGGTGCTGCCGCGCCGCTGGCCGGTGCATGTCCCGGACGCCTGGCGCGCGCGGCGGTAGGCGGGCAGGATCGCGCAAGCGACGGGCCTTCACCAACGTCCAGACCCTTCGGCGCAACGCCTCGGCCCTCAGTACAGCCACCTGACCAGAAACAGCGTGATCGCCGGGAACACCGTGAGGATCGTCGTGCGGACGATGTCCGAGGCGACGAAGGGCGCGGCCCCCTTGAAGGTGCGGATCATCGGCGTGTCCTTCGCCATCGAGTTGATGACGAAGAGATTGAGCCCCACCGGCGGAGTGATCAGCCCGACCTCGACGACGATGAGGATGAGGATCCCGAACCAGATCGCGAACTCGTCCGGCGTCAAGCCGAAGTCGAGCCCCGAGACGATCGGAAAGAAGATCGGCACGGTGAGCAGGATCATCGACAGGGAATCCATCACGCAGCCGAAGGCGAGATAGGTGAGGAGGATCACCGTCAGCACCGTCCACGGCGAAAAGCCCTGCCCGACCACCCACGCGGCCGCCTCCTGCGGCAGCTGGCTGAGCGCCAGGAAGGCGTTGTAGACGCCGGCGCCGAGGATGATCAGGAAGATCATGCCGGTCGAGACCGCCGTCTCGCGGATCGCCTCGCCAAGCGCGCCGTCCTTCAGGCCGCCGTTGAGAAGCGCGATGAGGCCGGTGCCGGCGGCGCCGATCGCCGCGCCCTCGGTGGGGGTGAACCAGCCGAAATAGATGCCGAAGACGACGAGAAAGAAAACGAGGAGCACCGGCCAGACGTCGAGGGTCAGCTGCAGCCGCTCGGCCATCGGCGCCTTGTCGCGCAGGCCGCTCGCCTCCGGCTTCAGCCGCACGTAGATCGCGATGGTCAGCATGTAGCCGAGCATCGCGAGGACGCCGGGCACCACGGCGGCGAGGAACAGCTTGGCGATGTTCTGCTCGGTCAGGATGGCATAGATGACGAGGATCACCGAGGGCGGGATCAGGATGCCGAGCGTGCCGCCGGCTGCGAGCGCGCCGGTGGCGAGGCCGCCGTCGTAGCCGAAGCGCTTGAGTTCGGGCAGCGCCACCTTGCCCATGGTCGCCGCCGTCGCGATCGACGAGCCGCAGATCGCGCCGAAACCGGCGCAGGCCCCGATCGCCGCCATGGCGACGCCGCCCTTGCGGTGGCCGAGCCAGCCGTTCGCGGCGCGAAACAGCGCCTGGCTCATCCCGCCTTTCGCCGCGAACTGCCCCATCAGCAGGAACAGCGGGATGATCGACAGCGAGTAGCTCGAGAAGGTGGTGAAGGTCAGCGTCTTCATCTGGGCGAGGATCGGCGTGAAGCGGCCGAGCACCAGCCAGTTGCCGAAGAAACCGCAGACGAGCATCGCGAGCCCGATCGGCATGCGCCCGAAGATGAGGACGAGCAGGACCGGAAAGGACAGGAGGGCGATTGTGAGATTGGACATGGATGCGTGTCAGCCGGTCAGCCGAGATGGTGGGCGGGCGGCAGCCTGCCGGCGCGAAGCTCGCCGAGCGAGCGCAGCACCGTATAGGCGCTGACGAGGGCGAAGGCGGCGGCGCCGACGAGCGACAGCGCATAGCCCCACCACAGCGGCAGGCCGAGGATGAAGGTCGTCTCGCCGCTCCTCAGCTTGTCCTGAAAGCCGAGTTCGAGGCGCCACAGGATGACGACGGCCGCGGCGGCCATCAGAAGGTTGCCGAGAAGATCGGTGAAGGCGACGCCGCGCGCACCCATCGGGCCGGAGAAGATGTCGACCGTCACGTGGCCGCGCTTCAACTGGCAGAAGGGCAGGAACAGGAACACCGCGACGCCGGAGGCGATCTCGATCATCTCGACGTCGCCGGGCACCGGGCCGCAGCACAGATCGACGGTCAGAAGGGCGCGCCCGGCGATCGAGACGCAGGTCAGGACGACGATGAAGAGGAGGAACAGGCCGCCGACGAAGGCGAGCGCCGAGGCACCCGCATCGACGAGGCGTCCGAGCCGGCCCTCCTCCCTGGCGATCTCGCCGGTCTCGCTCATCTGATGGCTCTCCCCTCAGGATCTTGCCGGACCGCACACGCTCGCCGACGGGCCGCCCGCCTTGCCCGGCATCAGGCGACCGGCCGCGGCCGGCCGGCCGGCCGGCCGGGACTGGCGACGCAGCTTCCGTCGCCCGCACGTCCGTCCTCTGGACGTCTCGCCGAACGAAAGGTCGGCCGAGGCGGAAGGCCGGCCCCGTCCGACCCGACCTCCGCCGTTTCCCGCCGTCTGCGCCCGGCTGCGGCGGCGTTCACTGGCTCTTGGCGGACCCCGCCGGCGCCGCCTCGGCGCCCCCGTCCTTCGCCGTGCCTCCGTCCTTCGCCATACCGCCGGCGCCCGCCCCGGCGTTTTCCGCGGTGTATTTCGCAATCAGCGCCTTGGCGTCGTCGAGCAGCGCCTGGCGCCCGTCGCCCTGTGCCACCCAGTCGTCGATGACGCCCTGGCTGACGTCCTTGAAGCGCTGGGTCTGCGCCTCGTCGAGGGTGATGATGTTGTTGCCGGCGTCCTTCGCCTTCTTCAGACCGACGGCGTCCTGCTTCGCCATCGCCTCGCCGGCCATCTTCGCGAGCTTCATGCCGGAATTGTCGTCGATGACCTTCTTCAGGTCGTCCGGCAGCCCGTCATAGACGTCCTTGTTCATGGCGATCGCGAAGGTCTGGGTGTAGAGCCCGTTGTCGCCGGAAAAGCCGGTGTGGTTGTGCACGAGCTCGGCGACGCGCAGCGGCAGGGTCACCTCCCAGGGAATGGTCGTGCCGTCGATGACGCCCTTCGAGAGCGCCTCCGCCACCGCCGGAACCGGCAGGCCGACGGGCGTCGCGCCGAGCTTCGTCAAAAGGTCGTTGATCACCCGCGAGCCGCCGCGGATCTTCATCCCCTTGAGGTCTTCGAGCTTCTGCACCGGCTCCTTGGTGTGGAAGAGGCCCGGCCCGTGGGTGTGGACGGCGAGGAGATGGACCTCGGAAAACTCGTCCATGTCGTTCTTCTCGACGAAGGCCTGGAACGCCTGCGAGGTCGAGACCGCGTCGGTCATGATGAAGGGCAGTTCGAAGGCCTCGGCCTTGGGGAAACGGCCCGGCGTATAACCGAGAACCGTCCAGATCACGTCGACGACGCCGTCGCGCGCCTGATCGAAGAGTTCCGGCGGCGTGCCGCCGAGCTGCATCGAGGGGTAGTGCTCGACCTTGATGCGGCCGCCGGACTGCTCCTCCACCGCCTTGCCCCACGGCTCGAGCACGTCGTGCGGGATCGTCGACTGCGGCGGCAGCATCTGATGGACACGCAGCGTCACGTCCTGAGCCGCCGCATACCCCGTCGCCGCGAGGACGAGGACGCCTGCGGCCACCATTCCGGCTATCGTCTTCAGCATGAAACCTCCCATTGAAACTACCTCGGGCGCCGCCCTCCTCAAGCACACGCCCCGCACGATCACCCGCAAAGAGCCTGCGCGAAAGCGCAGCCGAGCGCAACGTCTTCGGCCTGCAACCTCACCCCTATACGGCCGTGACACATCAATGATATGAACAAAGCGGTCGGTAAAATGACATTGCCGGCTTTTAACATAACCTCCAGGTCATCATTCTGGAGGACAATGGGGCGGAAGCAGGGCATGGGAGCCGACGGGTGGAGCCTTGCGCTTCCCGTCGCGGCGCCTCTATCCGCGGCCATCGCTCAACCGAACGTCAGGCAGGAGACGACGATGACGACACCCCCCTTCAAGGCCGATCACGTCGGCAGCTTTCTGCGTCCGGAACGGCTGCAGAAGGCGCGCGCCGCCTTCGCCGACGGCAAGCTGTCGGCCGAGGAACTGCGCGCCGTCGAGGACGAATGCATCCGCGCGGTCGTCAGGCGCCAGGAGGACGTCGGCCTCAAGGGCATCACCGACGGCGAGTTCCGCCGCACCTACTTCCACGTCGATTTCCTCGAGAAGCTCGACGGCGTCGAGGTCACCTATGGCGAGTTCAAGACGCATTTCAGGAAGGACAGCGGCGAGGAGGTGGGCTTCGCGCCGCCGACCATGCACGTCAACGAGAAGATCGCCCATGCCCGGCCGATCCAGGGCGCCGACTTCGATTTCCTGAAGTCCGTCGTGACCGAGACGCCGAAGGTCTCGATCCCGGCGCCCTCGATGCTGCATTTCCGCGGCGGCCGCGAGGCGATCTCGGCCAGCGCCTATCCCGATCTCGACGCCTTCTACGACGATCTGACGGCCGCCTACCGCGACGAGATCAAGGATCTCGCCGACCGCGGCTGCCGCTATCTCCAGATGGACGACACCAACCTCGCCTATCTCTGCGACCCGGAAATCCGCGAGCGCACCGCCAAGCGCGGCGACGACCCGGACGACCTGACGCGCCTCTACTGCCGGCTGGTCAACGATTCGATCAGGGACCGCCCGTCGGACATGGTCATCTCGGTGCATCTGTGCCGCGGCAACTTCAAGAGCGCCTGGGTCGCCAAGGGCGGCTACGAGCCGGTGGCCGAAATCCTCTTCAACGAGATGGCGATCGACGGCTTCTTCCTCGAATATGACGACGAGCGCTCCGGCGACTTCGCGCCGCTCCGCCACATGCCGAAGGGCAAGACGGTGGTGCTCGGGCTGATGTCGTCGAAATCCGGCAAGGTCGAACCGGCCGATCTCGTGAAGAAGCGGATCGACGAGGCCTCGCAGTTCGTCGATCTCGACCAGTGCGCCCTGTCGCACCAGTGCGGCTTCTCCTCGACCGCCCATGGCAACGACCTCACGGAAGACGACCAGTGGCGCAAGCTGGAGCGCTGCGTCGAGGTCGCGAACGACGTCTGGGGGAAGGTCTGAGCGATCGGCCGCGGCGGCCATGCGCCCCGCGGCCGGCAAGATTCGCAACGAATAAAGACGGCGCCGGGCGTTATCGCTCGGCGTCCCGGGTGGCTGGCGGCCCGAACTGCCCGGCCTCACGCCGAGCGCGCTTGGCGAAAGCACGCCAGGAAAACGGGATCGAGACGTAATAGGCAAGGATCGTCAGCGTCAGCGTCTCCCAGAAGAAGCTGACAAGCATCGCGACATAGAGGACGAGCAGCATGATGATCGGGATGGCGTAGCTGCGCGGCACCCTGATGCCGGCGCCCTTGCCGGACCAGGTCGGGATGCGGCTCGCCATCAGGAGGCCGACGAAGACGAGGTAGACCGCCGCGAAGCCCGCCGTCACCTGCGGCAGGTTGAGGTTCACCCCGACGAAGCTAACATACATCGGCAGCATCGCCAGCGCCGCGCCGGCCGGCGCCGGCACCCCGACGAAGAAGGCGGAATGCCATTTCGGCCGGTGCGGATCGTCGAGCATGGTGTTGAAGCGGGCAAGCCTCAGAGCGCAGCCGGTGGTGTAGAGCAGCGCCGCCGTCCAGCCGAAGGCACCCGCCTCGTCGAGCAGGAAGGCATAGAGCAGCAGCGCCGGCGCGAGGCCGAAATTGACGATGTCGGCGAGCGAATCCATCTCCGCGCCGAACCGGCTCTGGCCCTTGAGGAGCCGCGCGACCCGGCCGTCGATGCCGTCGAGCACGGCCGCGCCGAGCACCATCGCGGCGGCCAGCTCGAACCGCCCCTCGAAGGCGAGCCGCACCCCGGTCATTCCGGCGCAGATGGCGAGGATGGTGATGAGGTTCGGCACGATGCGGCGAAACGGAATGCGCCGGCGCGGCGTGCCGTCGGTCTCGTCGGGGTGGCCGGGATCGAAGGGCGGAAACAGCTTTTCGAGCGGCATCAGTCGCGCCTCACCGGCCATGTCTTCAGGAGTTCGCCATATTCCGCGATGACGGTCTCGCCGGCGATCGCCGTCTGCCCCTCGGCGACGCGCGGCTTGACGCTGCCGGGCAGATAGACGTCGAGGCGTGAGCCGAAGCGGATGAGGCCGATGCGCTCGCCGGCTTCGACGCGATCCTCCGCCTGGCTCCAGCCGACGATGCGCCGCGCGACGAGGCCGGCGATCTGCACCACGCCGATCTCCCCCTGCGCGGTCTCGATGACGAGGCAGTTGCGCTCGTTCACCTCGCTCGCCTTGTCGAGCTCGGCATTCCTGAACTCGCCCTCGCGATAGAGGATTCTCGCGATGCGGCCACGCATCGGCGCCCGGTTCACGTGGCAGTCGAAGACGTTCATGAAGATCGAGACCCGCAGCATCGGCTCGGAACCGAGCCCGAGTTCGACGGGGGCCGTCACCTGGCCGACCAGCGAGACGCGCCCGTCCGCGGGGCTGACGACGAGATGGTCGGCGACCGGCGTGATGCGCTCGGGATCGCGGAAGAAATAGGCGCACCAGGCCGTCAGGATCAGCCCGAGCCAGAACAGCGGCTGCCAGAAGAGGCCGAGGACGACCGAAGCCCCGAAGAAGGCGGCGATGAACGGATAGCCGGCGCGATGGACGGGAACGAGCGCGTTACGGATCGACGTGATGATGTGCACGTTGGAGATCTTCTTCTTTCTTCTCGACTTCGACTGCCACGCGGGCGCGAAGGTGTAACCCATCGGGACCGCCTGCGATACCGGCGCGGCCACGAACCCGTCCCGGCGACGGCGGCCGCTGCGCGACCGGCCCTTCGAACGGGCGGGGCAGACGGAGGCTCGGCCGGGCCATATCCGGGCCAGGCGCGGATCCGGGCCGGGCAGGTCTAGGCCGGCTCCGTCCGCCGCCGCTCGATGACGCCGAATTCGTCGCTCTCGCGGGCGCGGCGTAGCGCCTCCTCCGCTTCCGTCGCCTCGCGCTGCATCGCCCACATTTCGGCATAGAGGCCGGCATTCGCAAGGAGCTCGCGATGGCTGCCGCGCTCGACGATCTCGCCGGCCTTCAGGACGAGGATCTCGTCGGCATTGACGATGGTCGACAGGCGGTGCGCGATGGTCAGCGTCGTGCGGTTCTTCGAGACGAGGTCGAGCGCCGACTGGATCTCCTGCTCGGTGTGGGTGTCGAGCGCCGACGTCGCCTCGTCGAGGACGAGGATCGGCGGCGCCTTCAAAATGGTGCGGGCGATCGCCACGCGCTGTTTCTCGCCGCCGGAGAGCTTCAGCCCCCGCTCGCCGACCATCGCCTCGAACCCTTCCGGGAGCTGCCGGATGAAGCCGGCGATCTGGGCGAGTTCGGCGGCGCGCTGGACGTCGGCATCGCCGGCGTCGGTGCGGCCGTAGCGGATGTTGTAGGCGATCGTGTCGTTGAAGAGCACGGTGTCCTGCGGGACGATGCCGATCGCCGCGCGCACGCTTTCCTGCGTCACCGCGGCGATGTCCTGGCCGTCGATGGTGATGCGCCCGCCCTTGACGTCGTAGAAGCGGAAGAGCAGCCGCGAGATCGTCGACTTGCCGGCGCCGGACGGACCGACGATGGCGACCGACCGGCCGGGCGGCACCTCGAAGGAGACGCCCTTCAGGATCTCGCGGGCCGGATCGTAGCCGAAGCGGACGTTCTCGAAGCGGATCGCTCCCTCGCGGACGACCAGCGGCTCCGCATCCGGCCGGTCGACCACCTCCGCCTCGATGTCGAGAAGCCGGAACATCTCCTCGATGTCGGTCAGGCCCTGGCGGATTTCGCGATAGACGAAGCCGATGAAGTTCAGCGGGATCGACAGCTGCATCAGCATGGCGTTGACGAAGACGAAGTCGCCGAGGGTCTGCTCGCCGCTCCTGACGGCGAGCGCCGACATCACCATGACGATCGCCATGCCGGCGCCGAAGATCACCCCCTGCCCGAAGTTCAGCCAGCCGAGCGAGGTCCAGATCCGCGTCGCGGCCACCTCGTAGCGCGCCATCGACCGGTCGAAGCGCTCGGCCTCCATCGCCTCGTTGCCGAAATACTTGACCGTCTCGAAGTTCAGGAGCGAGTCGATCGCCTTGGTGTTGGCGTCGGTGTCGGAATCGTTCATGTCGCGGCGGATGCCGATCCGCCAGTCGCTCGCCTTGATGGTGAACCAGCCGTAGAGCCAGATCGTCACGGCGATCACCGCGACATAGGCGAGGCCGTAGGCGAAGGCGAAGATGATCGCGACGAGGGCGAATTCGAGGATCGTCGGAATGGTGTTGAGGATCGTGAAGCGGACGATCGCCTCGATGCCCTTGGTGCCGCGCTCGATGATCCGCGACAGGCCGCCGGTGCGCCGCTCGAGATGGAAGCGCAGCGACAGGCGGTGCATGTGGACGAAGGTGCGGAAGGCGAGACGGCGCACCGCATATTGCCCGACCCGGGCGAACAGGGCGTCGCGCAGCTGGTTGAGCCCGACCGAGATGACGCGGGCGACGTTGTAGGCGACGACGAGGGTGACGGCGCCGGCGAGGACGATCGGCAGCCAGCCGCTCGGCGTGGCGTTGCCGTCGAGCGCGTCGGTCGCCCATTTGTAGAAGTACGGGACGCCGACGGTGAGAAGCTTGGCGAGGACCAGGAAGACCGAGGCGTAGATCACCCGCATCTTCAGGTCCGGCCGGTCGCTCGGCCACATGTAGGGCCAGAGGTTCGCGAGCGTCGAAAAGGTCTTGCCGCGGTCGCCGGACACGCGGTTGCGGGAGGTCTCGGCCAAGGTCGTCCTTCACGCGGCACGAGGCGCCGCGTTCTCGTTCGGAAAATCAGATTGGAACCGATCTAAGCCTTCGCGGCCGAAAGATCGACCGCGCAATTCCGATTTGTGGCGAGGCGCGCGGGCCCGGACGCGGCGAATCGGACCCGCGCCGGGATCGAGGACGCGGTCGGCGACGCCTCCGGAAGGGTCGCCGAGGCCGGCTGGCAGGCCGCAGCTCCGCCGCAGGCTCAGTCGGTCGCGGTCGGCGCGTTCCCCTCACCCGGCGGGTGCTCGCCCGGCATGCGGAAGACCTGGCCCGGATAGATCAGGTTCGGGTCGCGGATCTGGTCGCCATTGGCGAGATAGATCACCGTGTAGCGGCTGCCGACACCATAGGTGTCGCGGGAGATCCGCCACAGCGTGTCGCCCTTGCGGATGATCACGCGGCTCGACTTCGTGGCCGAGAGCGCCGGCTGGCGGCGGACCGGGATGCGCCCCGACTTGTCGGCGGCAGCGACCTCGCCCGCCGCGGCGCCGGCAGGCTCCGGCTCGCCGCCCGCTCCGTTCGGGGACGGGCTGTCGCCCGTTTCGGAAGTCGCCGCCGGCCGGCCGGACGCTCGTCCGGTCGCCGCCGCGGTGTCCTCCGGCGGGGTCGCCGTCGTCTGGTTCACGCTCGTGTCGCGGGTCGGTTCGGCGACCGGCGCGGAGGACTGCGCCGACGTACCGCCGGAGGCCGGGCCGGACGAGGCGTCGTTCTCCGGCAGGGCCGCGACGACGCGCCCGCCGCGGGTCCCGTCGCCGCCGGTGTTGGCGCCACTCGCCCGATCGCCGCCGGTTTCGTCGTCGCGTTCGGCACCGGCGACGGGAGCACCGCCCGAAGCGTCATCCGAGCCGAGCGTGTCGAGGGGATCGAGCGGCGGCGCACCGCGGACGATCGCGCGGCGGTCCGGCTGGCCGGCCGCGTTCGACGCGACCTCGGAGGGCTGCGACGACGGAGCCGTTTCGGCACTCGCCTGCGGCTCCCGCGAGCGGCCGGTCTCGGCGACGCTGCGGTCTTCGTTACCTTCACCGGCACCGGCACCGGCACCCGCACCGGCATCGCTGCCCGTCGCCGGCGCGGCCGTCTTCTTTCCGGTGACGAGGCTGTCGGGCACTCCCGAAATCCGCGCCGCGAGATCCGCCTCCCGGTCGGCCGTGGGAGCTTCTCCCGAAGCCTTCTTGTCCGTCCCGGCAGTCTCCGTCGGCGCCGCCGCAAGGCGCTGTGGCTGGTCGTCGGCGGGCTTTGTCGCGCCCGGCGCGGTGGCGGAGGCGATCGTGCCCGCTGCGGCGGAGGATTCGGCGCCGGTCGTCGGTCCGCCCTCCGGCGTGGCCGCAGCCGGTGACGACGCGGCAGCGGTCGACGCCCCGGCATCGGAACCGCCGGCGGGCGTCCCGGATGGTCCGGCGTTCCCGGCGCCTGCCCCGGCCTCGGTCTTCGAAGCCTGCTGTTCGGCCTCGCCGGTCTCGGCGGCGACGGGGCCGGGCCCGTCAGGCCCGGCATCGCCGGATGCCGGCTTCGGCGCAGCCTTTCCGGCGTCGTTCTCGGCGACGGCCGCCAGCGCCTCGCCCTGCGGCCGGAAGAACGGCACCTCGACGCGCGCGGCGACGGCATCGCCGCCCGACAACTGGTCGACGCGGATCAGATGATCGCCGACCGCGAGCTGCTGATCCGTCGAGACGACGAAGCGGCCGTTGGCATCCGCGACGCCGACGGCGAAGGGCCGGTTGTCGACATAGACGCGGAAACGCGTGCCCGGCTCGGCGGCGCCCGCAATGAAGATCCTGCCACCGTCGATCTCGACGGCCTCGACGCGCAGCGGCGCCGGCTCGGCGCCCCCCGTCCGAGGCTCTGCGGATGGCGTCTCGGCGGCAGGCCGCTCGGCCTCCCCGCCGCGGCTCGCGACCTTCTCCCCATCCGGGTTTTCCGCGCCGGCGGGGGCCGCGGTTTCGGTCTCCGGCGTCGTCCCGGCGACTTCAGCGCGATCATCAGGGGTCGGCCCAGCCTGCGGAGCCGGCTGCTCGTCGGTGTCCGCCGCGTCCTCGGAGGCGACCGTCCGGTCCGTCTCCGTGAGCGGCGCTGCGGAGGGCTCCGGCGTCGCCACCTGGTTCCCGGAGGCCGGCGACTGCTCTGCCGCCGGCGCGCCGCCGGCGTCAGGCTTCGCCTGGTCGGTGCGGGACGGTTCCGCCTCGGACGGCCCTTTCGGCGCGGAGCCGGTCGTGGGGGTTTCGATCAGCCGCGAGGCTTCGCCCGGCTTCTCGATCATCGCGAGGAGTTCGTCGGACTTGCCGTCATGCGGCACGGAGACGACCGCGGTCTCGCTCGAAACCTTGGCGTCGCCGGTGCCGTCGTCGGCGTGGATCTGGATCGAGTGATCGCCGGCATCGAGCGGCTTGTCGAGGACGATGACGAAATCGCCGTCGCGATTCGCCTTGTCGCTCCCGAGCTCACGCTCGCCGTCGACGAGCGAGACCTTGCTGCCCGGCGCCGAGTGGCCGGCGACGAGCGTCGATCCGTCCGGCTCGACGCGAAGCACGTCGAAGCGGGGCTGCGTGCCGTCGTCTTCCGGGGCAGCGGCCTTTCCGGCCCCGACCGCGGATGCGCCCGAGGCGATTTCGGCGCTCCCGTCGGGCTGCGCGTCCGCCGCGGGCGGTTCCCCTGCCGCCGGAGTCGCACTGGCCTCCTTCGTCGCCGCACCGCCATCGTCGGCAGTCGCTGCCTCCGCAGCGGGCCCGGCACCGGCGGCGGCATCGGCGGTCGCGGACGTCTCGGCCTCAGAGCCAGCCGTCGTGCCGCCCGAAGCCGGCGGCGTTTCCGCGACCCTCGAACCGGTGGCCGCCGGGGCTGCGCCGGTGCCCTCGGAAGTCGCCGCGGTGCCTGCGCCGGTGGAAGACGGCGCCTGATCGGTCTGCCCCGGCGCACCCGACTGCGCGGATTGCGCGGACTGCGTGGATTCGGCCGGCGCAGCGGTGGCGGTGGCAGCCTCGCCGTCCTGCGACGCCGACGCGGTTTCGTCGCCGCCGGCAGGCGCCGTGCCGGCCATGTCGGCCGTGCCGGGGCTCTGCGGCGTGGGCGTCACATCCGCCACAGTCGCGGGGGCACCGGCCTGCGTCGGCTCTGCCGACGTTCCGCCTGCGCCACGCTGCTTCTCATTGCTCTCGGCATCGCCCGCAGCGACCGCAGAGGCGGAGCCGGCATCCGTCTTCGGAGCGGACGGCGTCTCCTCGGTGCCGGCAGTCTGCGGCCTCTCCTCGGCGCCGGCAGTCTGCGGCGCGGACGTTGCCGAGCCGGCAGCGGCGGGTGTCGCGTCGCGCTGCGCCTTCGCCGTCTCGACGGGCCGGGCGTCCGTCGCGTCGCCGCCGCCGCCGGGGCGGACCGCATCATCTTGCGCGGTCTCTTGTGCAGTTTGCGCGGTGGTTCCCGCTTCCTGCGACGGGGTCGAAGTAGCGGTATCGGCGGACGGGCCCTGCGGCGCCTCGGAGCCGGCAGGTTCCGCCTGCTTGGAGGCAGGCGCTTTCACACCCGTCGATTCGGCGCCGGTCGCAGCCGCCAGCTCGGCGCTCTCGTCTTTCTTCTTGGCGGGGTCTTTCGTCGCGGCGGCGTCCCCGGAAGCAGAGCCGGGCGCCTGCGCCGTTCCGCCGGCGGCGGCCCTGGACACCCGGCTCGCGGTTTCACTCCCGCCCGCTCCGTCCGGGCGAATCGCCTTGCGGTCCGGCTCGGCAAATCCGGTGGTCTCGACCGTCGCGTCGCCGCCTGCCGTCCGCTGCTCGTCGCGCCCGGCGATCCGAAGCTTTTCGGAATCCAGCATGTCCCAGTAGCCGGCGACGATCGCCACCAGAAGAACCAGACAGAAGAGGACGATGCCGAGGGCTCTGCGCTGCATGTGATGGCTCGATCGGGCGGCAGGTCGATGCCGCGAAATTTATTTCCGCACTGTGCTTGACGTGTATCGAACCGGCGGCAGCCCCACAAGCATTAGCATTCGCACCGCCATCTCCGTGAGGCGCGGCCGGCGGCGCTCGTTTCTCCGCTCTCTGCTTGCCGATCCCGGGGAGTCGGGGTCCGCAACGCCGGCAGAGACTTGCGCTTCGCCGTGGTCCGCGGGCGAAGTCGGGAATTGACTTTTCCGCCCGCCCCTTCCTATAAGCGCCCAGCGAGCGGGCGGCGCTCCGCGCGACGATAGTCTGCGCTCGGATGGCCGCACCGGTTTTCCGGATCATACACGATTGAAGGGCCCGCGTCCTCGACCCGCGCGGGATTTGACCATGAAGCGTACCTACCAGCCCTCGCGGCTCGTCCGCAAACGCCGCCACGGTTTTCGCGCCCGCATGGCGACCAAGGGCGGCCGCAAGGTGATCGCCGCCCGCCGGGCGCGCGGCCGCAAGCGGCTGTCGGCCTGACCCCCGATGCCCCGGCGGGCGTGAGACCGGCCGCCACGGCTCCGGGCAGACTGACGAAACGCGCGGAATTCCTCGCCGCGCGCAAGGGCCGTCGGCTGAACGGCCCGTTTTTCTTCGTCGAGGCGCTTCGGCGAGACGACGGCGGTCGTCCGCGCTTCGGCCTGACGGTGACCCGCAAGGTCGGCAATGCCGTCGAGCGCAACCGGATCCGCCGGCGCCTGCGCGAAGCGATCCGCCTGTCCGCCGAGGCTGACATGGTGCCCGGCATCGATTATGTGATCGTCGCGCGCCGCGACGTCCTCACGGCGCCGTTCGACACCCTGTCGCAGGAACTGCGGCGACGCTTTGCCCGAATGGCCGGGCCGAACGAGAAGACGGCGCCAGGCGGCGAAGGCCGGGCCGAGCGCCGATCGAGGTCTGATTGATGGAAAACAACCGCAACTTCCTGATCGCCATGGCGCTTTCCATCGCGGTCCTGGTCGGCTGGCAATATTTCGTCGTCAGTCCGCGCATGGACGCCCAGCGCCAGCAGGCCGAGACGACCGACGCCCAGCCGAAAGGATCGCTGCAGACCCCGCAGACGCCCGCCGGCACCCAGCAGGCCGAGACCGCGGCGCCCTCGGGGCGCGAGAGCGTCATCTCCAGCCCGCAGCTGCCGATGTCGGAAGACCGGCAGGCGGTGCTCGCCAGCGGCCAGCGGGTGCCGATCGACACGCCCCAGCTGACCGGCTCGATCAACCTTGCCGGCGCCCGCATCGACGACCTCAGGCTGAAGAACTACCACGAGACCGTCGACGACTCCTCGCCGACCATCGTTCTGCTCTCGCCCGAACAGCTGCCCAACGCCTATTTCGTCGAGACCGGGCTGATCGTCCCCGGCAAGGGGCCGGTCGTCGGCGCCTCTACCCAGTGGCAGGCGCCGGAAGGCGCCAAGCTGACGCCCGGAACGCCCGTCACCCTGACCGCGACCGTCGACGGCATGACCGTCGACCGGACGATCGCCGTCGACGACAACTTCATGTTCACGGTCAAGGACACGATCGAGAACACCGGTTCCTCGCCGGTCACGGTGAAGCCCTACGGCCGCGTCACCCGCTATTCCAAGCCCGAGGTCGCCTCGACCTACGTGCTCTTCGAGGGCCTGCTCGGCGTCTTCGGCGACGAAGGCCTCAAGGAGGTCAAGTATTCGGCGATCGAGGAGGACAAGAAGGACGCCGAACCGAAGGCCAACGGCG
Source organism: Jiella sonneratiae (assembly GCF_017353515.1). Classification (GTDB taxonomy): domain Bacteria; phylum Pseudomonadota; class Alphaproteobacteria; order Rhizobiales; family Rhizobiaceae; genus Jiella; species Jiella sonneratiae. Next base: position 47,314 of record NZ_JAFMPY010000009.1, on the reverse strand, counting down.
GCTGGCTCGGCATCACCGACAAATACTGGGCGACGACGCTGATTCCGGAGGGTTCGCGGCCCTTCGACAGCCAGTTCCTCTACATGACCGGCCAGCGGCCGCACTACCAGACGGAATTCGTCTCCGATCCGATCGACATCGCGCCGGGAAGCAGTGCGACGACCACCACCCGCAGCTTCGCGGGCGCCAAGGTGGTCGACATCATCGACGGCTACGAAGAGTCCCTCGGCATTAAGCAGTTCGGCCAGCTGATCGACTGGGGCTGGTTCTATTTCATCACCCGGCCGATGTTCCACGCCCTCGACTTCTTCTACACGCTCGTCGGCAACTTCGGCGTGGCGATCATGATCGTCACCGTCATCCTCAAGCTGTTCTTCTTCCCGCTCGCCAACAAGTCCTACAAGTCGATGGCGCGGATGAAGACCATGCAGCCGAAGATCACGGAGCTGCGCGAACGCTTCAAGGACGACAAACAGAAGCAGCAGCAGGAGATGATGCGCATCTACAAGGAGGAGAAGATCAATCCGGCGGCCGGCTGCTGGCCGATGCTGATCCAGATTCCGGTGTTCTTCGCCCTCTACAAGGTGCTCTACGTCACGATCGAGATGCGCCATGCGCCGTTCTTCGGCTGGATCCAGGATCTCGCGGCGCCGGACCCGACCTCGGTGTTCAACCTGTTCGGCCTGATCCCGATCACCCTGCCGCACATGCTGATGATCGGCGTCTGGCCGATCGTCATGGGCATCACGATGTTCATCCAGATGCGGCTCAACCCGACGCCGCCGGACCCGACGCAGCAGATGATCTTCACCTGGATGCCGGTGATCTTCACCTTCATGCTCGCCGCCTTCCCGGCCGGGCTGGTGATCTACTGGAGCTGGAACAACACCCTGTCGATCATCCAGCAGTCGGTGATCATGAAGCGCAACGGCGCCAAGATCGAGCTGTGGGACAACCTCAGGAACACGTTCCGACGACGGGAAAAACCGTCGGAAGGCTGATCGCGGCTCCAGCCCGCCGCATCGCCCCGTCGCGGGCCGGCAGACTGCCGGCCCTTTTTCGCAGGAAAGGAGCCGCATGATGCATGGCCCCTCGCCGGAAACGCTCTATCCCCTGCCCGGCCATCCCCGCGCCGTCTTCCTGAAGAACGTCGTCACCCGGCCGAACATTCTCGTCGGCGACTACAGCTATTACGACGATCCGGACGGCGCCGAGCGCTTCGAGGAGCGCAACGTCCTGCATCATTTCGACTTTTACGGCGACAGGCTGATCATCGGCCGCTTCGTCGCCATCGCCGCCGGCACGCGCTTCGTCATGAACGGCGCGAACCACGCCATGGGCGGCTTTTCGACCTATCCCTTCAACATCTTCGCAAACGGCTGGGAGAAGGGCTTCGACATCTCGAGCTGGACCGGCCAGAGCCGCGGCGACACGGTGGTCGGCAACGACGTCTGGCTCGGCATGGAAAGCCTCGTCATGCCGGGTGTGACCATCGGCGACGGGGCGATCGTCGCGGCACGCTCGACCCTTGTTTCGGACGTTCCGCCCTATGCGATCGTCGGCGGCAATCCGGCGAGGGTGATCCGCATGCGCTTCGACGAGGCGACGGTCGCCCGGCTCCTCGCCCTCGCATGGTGGAATTGGCCGGCCGACAAGATCACCCGCCATCTCGATCTGATCCGCGGTGCCGACATCGCCACACTGGAAGCTGCGTCATGAGCGACGGACATTCTCCCGGCACACCCGCAAGCGAGGCCGACCGGCGCTTCTTCGCCAAGCCGTGGGTGTTCGTGCGCGGCGTTCCGGCGCTGAAGTTCCTGCCGCCGGAGGGGCCGCCCGAGATCGCCTTCGCCGGGCGCTCCAACGTCGGCAAATCGTCGCTGATCAACGCCCTGCTCGGCCAGAAGGGCCTCGCCCGCACCTCCAACACGCCGGGCCGGACGCAGGAGCTGAACTTCTTCGTTCCCGACGGCTACGGCGATCCGGCGGCCGGCCTGCCGCCGATCGCCCTCGTCGACATGCCGGGCTACGGCTACGCCAAGGCCCCGAAGGCGCAGGTCGACGCCTGGACGGCCCTCGTCTTCGACTATCTGCGCGGCAGGGCCAGCCTGAAGCGGGTGTTCCTGCTGATCGACGCCCGCCACGGCATCAAGGCGAATGACGAGGAGGTGATGGCGCTGCTCGACAAGGCGGCGGTCTCCTACCAGATCGTCCTGACCAAGACCGACAAGATCAAGCCGCCGGCGGTTGAGGCGCTCGTCGCCGCGACGCTGGAGCGCATCCGCAGGCGCCCCGCAGCCTTTCCGGAGCTCGTCGCGACGTCGTCGGAAAAAGGCGGCGGCATCGACGAGCTGCGTGTCGCGGTCCTCCGCCTTGCCGAATAGAGCATGATCCCGAAAAGCCGGAAGCGGCTTTCCGAGAAAGATCATGCGGAAACAGGAGGATGGAGCGGGAGGATGAGCGAAGCTCATTTCATCCCGCAAAAAGACGTCAGCGCCCGAAGCGCCGCTCGATCCGCTGCTCGATCCGCTTCAAGACGTCGCGATAGGCCTCGAGGATCTGCTCGCGGGAGCCGGTGACGACGGAAGGGTCCGGCATCGGCCAGAACTCCACCTCCACCGACGCGGTGCCGGTGGCGTCGAGGGCGGCGTGATGGGCCTCCGGCGCCATGGTGACGATCAGGTCGAAATAGCCGTCCTCGAGATCCTCGAAGCGCTGCGGCTGGCGGTCGCCGAGGGAAAGCCCGCGTTCGGCAAGCACGGCGTCGACGAAGGGGTCGCGCCGTCCCTGGCGCACGCCGGCCGAGGCAATATAGACCGTCTGCGGCAGGACGGATCGCGCCAGCGCTTCGGCGATCGGAGAGCGGATGGCGTTCATGCCGCAGAGGAACAGGACGGACGACACCTTCGCCGGCGGGCCGCCAGAGGCGTCGCCGCCCTTTCCGGCGCCGTCGGCCATGCCGGCGCTCACGCGGCGACCCCCAGGGACGGACCGGCGACGCCGCCGAAAGCGGCCCCTCCTCGCGGGGCGGAAAGAACGCGCGCCATCCGCCGCCGGACCGGCTCCAGACAGACGGGGCGCGCGAGGGCCGCCACGACCGTCAGCTCCGCCAGTTGAGGACGCAGATCAGCGTGAACAGCCGGCGCGCCGTGTCGAGATCGACGTCGATCTTGCCCTTCAGCCGCTCCATCAGCGTCTGCGAGCCGTCGTTGTGGATGCCGCGCCGGCCCATGTCGATCGCCTCGATCTGCTGCGGCGTCGCCGAACGGATCGCCTCGTAATAGCTGTCGCAGATCATGAAGTAGTCGCGGATCACCTTGCGAAACGGCGTCAGCGACAGGATGTGGGTGACCAACGTCTGGCCAGTCTCGTCACGAATGTCGAAGACGAGGCGCTTGTCGAGCAGCGAGAGCTTCAGCTTGAACTTCGCCCCCTCCGGCGCGCCGACCGGGTTGAAGACGTTCTCCTCCACCAGATCGAAGATCGCGACGTTGCGCTCGTGCTCGACGTCGGGCGTCGCACGGCCGATCGTCTCGTCGAGTTCGACGTCGATCAGCCGGCCGCTCGTCGTCGCGTTTTCCTCCCCCATCGCGCCGTCCCTCACAGATTGAGCCGGATGGCGACGGACCGGCCATGGGCGTCCAGCCCCTCGACCCGCGCGAGCTCGATCGCCGCGGGCCCCAGCTCGCGCAGCTGCCCGGCGGAAAGCTTCAGCACCGAGGTGCGCTTGACGAAGTCGAGCACCGACAACCCGGAGGAGAACCGCGCCGAGCGGGCGGTGGGAAGCACGTGGTTGGAGCCCCCGACATAGTCGCCGATCACCTCCGGCGTATGGCGGCCGAGGAAGACGGCGCCTGCGTTGCGGAGCGTCGCGAACAGCGCCTCGGGGTCGGCCACCGCGAGTTCGAGATGTTCCGGCGCGATCCGATCGGAGAGCGGCGCGGCGTCGGAGAGCGCCTCGACGACGATGATCGCACCGTGATCGCGCCAGCTGGCTGCCGCCGTCTCGGCGCGCGAGAGGGTGGAAAGCTGGCGCTCCACCGCCGTCTCGACGCGGTCGGCGAAGGCCAAGTCGTCGGTGATCAGGATCGACTGGGCCGCCGTGTCGTGCTCGGCCTGGGCGAGGAGGTCGGCGGCGATCCAGTCCGGATCGTTGTCGCCGTCGGCGATCACCAGCACCTCCGACGGCCCGGCGATCATGTCGATGCCGACATGGCCGAAGACCTGGCGCTTGGCGGCGGCGACGAAGGCGTTGCCCGGCCCGACGATCTTGGCGACGGGGGCGATGGTCTGCGTGCCGTAGGCGAGCGCGGCGACGGCCTGGGCGCCGCCGATGCGGTAGATCTCGGAGACCCCGGCGATCTTCGCGGCGGCAAGCACCAGCGGATTGAGAGCGCCGCGCATCGCCGGCACCACCATGGCGATGCGTTCGACCCCTGCGACCTTCGCCGGCACGGCGTTCATCAGCACCGAGGAGGGATAGCTCGCCGAGCCGCCCGGAACGTAGAGCCCGACGGATTCGACGGCGGTCCAGCGGCTGCCGAGTTCGACCCCGATCGCGTCGGTATAGCGGTCGTCGGCGGGGAGCTGGCGGCGATGATGGGCGGCGATCCGCCGGTGGGCGAGGTTCAGGGCCTCGAGCGTATCCGGCGAGGTCGCCTCGTAGGCCGCCTCGATCTCGGCCTCGGTCACCCGCATCGTCGCCGGCGTCAGTTCAAGCTGGTCGAACCTGCGGGTCAGAGCGAGGAGCGCCGCGTCGCCCTCGGCGCGGACGCTGTCGATGATCGCGCGCACCGCCGCGTCGACGTCGGCCGCCTGCTCGCGCTTGGCGCCGAGCAGCGTCGCAAAGCGGTCTTCAAAGTCTTCGTCCGTCGAAGCAAGGCGCCAGGGCACTCTCGACCATTCCTTCTCGTTCTGTCGCCGCCGCGCGGCCCGGTCGGCGCGCGAGGCATTGCCGCCGCATCCCGGCGCGCCCGGTGCCTCAGGCGCGATGGTTCGGCCGCGCCATCGTCGCCCAGGCGCCGCCGACGTCGGCGAGCTGGGCTTCCACCACTTCGACCTCCAGCCTTATCGCGGAGCCGCCTGCGAAAACAAGTTCGACGGTCCCCGAGGGCGCGTCGGCCTCGGCGAAGCGGACCGCCAGAAGCACCAGCACGTCGTCCGGGGCGAGACGGTCGAAGCCGAAGCGCGAGGCGGCCGTCACCCGGTCGAAATGCAGCACCGCGCGCCGGCGCTCGTAATTCGGGCGGCTGAACAGCGAGAAGCGCTTCGGCGGAACCAGTTTCTCCCAGACGAAGCGGTTCATCTCGACGACGAACCGTCTCTCCCCCGGCCGGTAGATCAGCTCCTCAACGCGCACGACGGCGTCCTGGCAATGCGCCGAGACGATCGCGAGATCCTCGGCATCGACGGCGAGCAGGCGCAATTGGTCCATGCTGACGGGGAACCTCGCTTCGGGGGGTGGGTGTCGCACCACGTGTCACTCTGGTGCCTCGCACCGGGCGGGACACTTAGGCTGCGGCGGGCGGCCTGCAAGGAAGCCGCGCCGGGAGCCGATGCGGCGCGCGAGGCGATGCCGGCCGCGAGTCACACCGGCGTTAGCGTTTCCTTACCGTCCGCCGGGTTAAGACAGCTTCTGCGGGCAGGCGTCGCCCGCTGTCGCAGGTGCCAGGGAACCGAGCTTTGATGATCGAAGGCCGCGCCGCAGTCCCCGCCGAGGGCACGCGCTTTGGGGCGCTCGACGGCTGGCGGGGGATCTGTGCCCTCCTCGTCGTGTGCTTTCATGCGCCGGTCACCGGCTTTGCCGAGCACAGCCCGTTCGTCCGCAACGCCTTCCTCTTCGTCGACTTCTTCTTCGTCCTGTCCGGCTTCGTGATCGCCCACGCCTTCTTCGACCGGCTCAAGGAGACGAAGGCCGCCGGCCGGTTTCTCCTCTCCCGGCTGTTCCGGGTCTACCCGCTGCATCTCTTCATGCTGGCGCTCTACGTCGCGGTCGAATGCGCGATCTTCGTCGCCAAGGGGCCGGGCGAGGCCTTCCATGGCGGCACGTCGATCGAGGCGCTCGTCGTCAACCTCCTGATGCTGCAGTCGCTCGGCCTTCTCGACACGCTGACCTGGAACTATCCGAGCTGGTCGATCTCCGCCGAACTCGTCGCCTATGCCTGCTTCGCCCTCGTGGTGGTGACGGTGCCGCGGCTGATGCTGCCGCTCTGCGGCCTCGTCGTCCTTCTCGCCCTGCCGGTCATTGCCGCGGTCAAAGGCCACATGGACGTCTCGTCGGATCTCGGATGGCTGCGGTGTTTGGTGGGCTTCGCCATCGGCGTCTTGCTGCGGCGGGCGGTCTGGCACGAGCCGGAGAGGGCGAAGGCGAAGCGCTATCCGGCGAGTTGGACGCTGACCGAGATCGCCGCCGTCCTGCTCGTCTTCGTCTTCGTCTCGGAACTCGGCGGAACCGTGCTCACCGTGGCGGCGCCCCTGGTCTTCGGCCTCGCCCTCTACGTCTTCGCCCATGAGGGCGGCGCGATCAGCCGCGCCCTCACCTCGCGCCCGATCGCCTTCCTCGGCACGATCTCCTATTCGATCTACATGACCCATGCCTTCGTGATCGACCGCTTCCACAACGCCGCCTCGGTGGCGGGCAGGCTCGTCGGGCGGAACATGTTCGTCGAAGCCGCCTTCGACCGCGAACTGATCGCAACGCCCGGATGGATGGGCTCGCTGCTGCTCGTCGCCATGATCGCCGCGACGATCTTCTTCAGCGCCGTCACCTATCGCTTCGTCGAGACCCCCGGCATGGCGCTCGGCCGGCGCTTCATGGCAAAGCGCCAATCCGCCGCGGCGGCCGACCGGACGGTGGCCGCGGCCTGAGACCGACACGCCCGCCAGAGAATATGGGCGGTCGAAAGTTCCTGCCCGCGGCGTTCCCGATCGTGGCTTCTCCTGCCGCCGGGGCGCGCTGCCTTCCAGAACCCTTGGCCGGAATTCGGTGTCGCTGTCGATTGTCGGTGGTCGGGGTCGGTAGTCGGGGTCGGTGTCAGGGCCCGGGGGGCCGGCCGTCAGCCGCCGAGCGGTTCGACGCGGTGCCGGGCGAGCAGCCGCAGCCCCACCACGGCGAACCAGACCATCATCCAGATCGGATTGGCGCGCTCGAACAGGAAGCTTTCGAGGAACGAGTTCAGCAGGAGGTAGAACAGGATCATCAGCAGGCTGTCGCCGAGCCGGGTGCTCTCCGGGTCACGGCCGATCCGCACGTAGTCGACGAGCGGCAGCACGACGAGCATGACGACCGCGATGAAGAGGCCGGGAAGCCCCATCGAGATCGCGATGTCGAGATAGCCGTTGTGGGCGTTCGGGCTGCCGCGCGGATCCCAGGACAGTTCGAAGTTCTTCTCGGTGCCGGCGACGACGTTGGACTGCCAGAAACCGTTGAGGCCGAAGCCGGTCCATTCGTGGCCGTGCCAGACCTCGACGGCGAAGCGCCACAGGTCCATGCGGCCGGTATAGGTGGTGCCCGGCGCCGCCCACTGCACGACGGCGTCGAGCGCCGGCGAGAAGATCGTGCCGAGGGTCAGGAGCGCCATGACGAGAACGGCGAGGAAGACGCCGATCGCCAGGAGCGTCCGCCCGCCGACGAGCCGCCCGAAGATGACGATGAAGGTGACGAGCGGCAGCAGCCCCGTCGCGGTCTTCGAGCCGGTGTGGAGCACGAAGTTGAGGGCGAGGCCGGCAATCAGAAGGCCGACCCACACCATCTTCATGCGGATCAGATAGACCCCGAAGAAGAACAGCGAGCCGATCACCGCGCCGGCAACGTTCTTGTGCGAATAGATGCCGCGCCACAGGCCCGCATGTTCGGGCTCGGAGCCCGAGGCGTCGTGGATCGCCAGATGCGGCAGCGCCACGATGCCGAAATAGGACAGGCCCAGAACGGCGAGCGCGGCGACGGCGAGCACCCGGCGGAACGACGCCCCGTCCTTCGGAAAGGCATAGACGCCGGTCACCGACGCCATGGCGAGCAGCGTGAACAGCGCCGAGCGCACGGCATTGTCGGGGCTCGCCGCCCAGAGCGCGCTGGCGAAGAGCCAGGCCGCCATCAACAGCCATGTCGGGCGCAGCAGCGAGAGGAGGACACGCCGGTCCGACAAAACGAGGTGGCCGGCGAAGACGACGGCGGCGAGGCCGGAATAGCCGAGCTGGTTGGCGAGGTCGCCGGCGTTCTGGTTGCCGTCGAAGGTGACGGCGAAGGGCGTGAAGGTGACGAGGACGGCCGTCAGCACCGCGGCGGCGAGGAGGAAGCCGGCGATCGCGACGACGTCGAGGGCCGGAAACTCCGGCGCGGCGTCAGTTTCGTTCAGCCTGGCGGTATTGCTCATTGACCCGTCCGAATTCGGCGAGGAGCCGCCCGACGGCGACCTGGCAGTGATAGAGACCGATCGTCGCCGAGCCGGTGCCGAGGGCGAGGCGCAGCGAGCGCCAGGGCGAGGCGGCGAGAAGGCCGAGGCTCTTGGCGAGGCGGCGCGGCGTGCCCTGCCGGCCGCCGCGACGCCGCTCGATGATCGCCGAGATGGCGCCGTTGCGAAGCCCGCGGGCGTTCAGCCAGGAAAATTCGGTGCGGCGTGCTGGCACCGTCTCGAAGACCGGCGCCTCGGCGCACCAGCCGAAGGTGAAGCCGCGCTCGCGGCAGCGGGAATAGAAGTCGGCGTCGCCGCCGCCGATGAAATTGAAGGCGGTGTCGAGGAAGGGCGCGCCCATCGCCTCGAGCACGCGCCGGCGGATCAGCACGTTGCCCGACGAATAGAGGATCGGCACCCGCCCCGTCGCGGCGTAGTGGGGCACGAAGACCGGATGCCTCTCGTAGCGGCTGCGGGCCCCCGGCTCGAAGCGCGGCACCTGCGGCGCACCGACGACGTCGACCCCGAGCGTCTCCGCCGTCGCGAGCATGCGCGCCACCCAGTCGGGTGCGGCGATCTCGTCGTCGTCGATGACGAGGAGGTCGCGCATCGCCGGAAAGTGCTCGAGCGCCGTCGTCCAGCCGGCATTGTAGGCAGAGCAGTTGCCGCGCTCGTGCGCGACGATGACGAGGCCGGCGATGCCTCCCTTCTCAAACATCGATCGCGCGGCTTCGAGGCCGGCCCGGCCCTCGGCGTCGTTCTCCATCACCACGACGGCGAAAGGCGGCGCGCCTTCCTGTGCGGCGAGGCTGTAGAGCGTCGACAGGAGGTGCTCCGGCCGCCGGAAGGTCGGCAGGGTCACGACCGTGCCGATCGCCTCGGCCGAAAGTCCCGGCGAAACGCACTCAACGGTGATCGTCTGCGACATCCTCGAAACTTCCGGCCGTTCGTCTCGCGCCGATCCTAGGCCGATCCTGGTGAAGAAAGTCTCGCCCGATCGTGCAAAAATCGCTTGAGGGGTGAAAGCGGCGCGCAACGACGCCTTCCGCCGGCCGTCAGCATGTGCGGATGCCGCAAATTCCGCGACGGAAGTTAGGCGGATCGAAACCTGCGCGGATTATGCATCGTCCATCCAGCGGCAATCGGGCCGAGGCGTATGCACCTCCTGTTCCTATCCTCGCTCCTTCCGGGGGGCCGCGCGACGACCGGCTTCGAGATCGCCAATGCGGCGATCGTCGAGGCCTATCGGCGCCAAGGCGTGAGCCTGACGCTGGCCGGATTCCGCCGAAAGGACGCGCCGCCGCCGGGTGACGGCGAGATCGACCTCGGCAGCATCGTCCTCGAAAACGCCGGCGCGACGCGGCGCCAGAAGGCCGCCTGGCTCCTCGGCGCCCTCGCCTCCGGCCGGACCGTCTCGGCCGAGAAGATCGCCCGCCATTCCCGCAAGGGGCTCCTCGAGCGCCTCGACGCAGCAGGTCCGGTCGACGGCTTCGTCGTCAATTCCGTGCAGATGCCGATCGCCTATCCGTTTCTCCTCGACCAACGCCCGTCGATCTTCGTCGCCCACAATGTCGAACATCGCTCGGCGCTCGAAAACGCCGCGAATGCCGGCGATCCAGTGAACCGCCTGCTCTATTCTCGCGAGGCGCGGATCCTGAAGCGACGGGAAGCGGAGATCTGCAGCAAGGCTGCCGTCGTCCATACGCTCAGCGACGACGACCGCGCCGGCCTCGGGCTTTCCCGCGATCCGCGCTGCGTGACGCTGGCGCTGTCGATCGGACGCGGCGCGCGGCCGGACGATCGGGGCACCCGCACCCATGACGTCGGGCTCATCGGCACCTGGAGCTGGGCACCCAACCGCGTCGGCCTCGACTGGTTTCTCGAGCACGTCGTGCCCCGCCTCGCGCCGGACCTCTCCGTCGCGATCGCCGGGCGCATCGACAAGGCCCCGGCAGGGCTTCCCGCCAATGTCCGCTTCCTCGGCCGCGTCGACGACGCCCAGGCCTTCGTCCGGTCGTCGCGGGTCATGGCGCTCGCGACTCGCGGCGGGACGGGCGTGCAGCTGAAGACGATCGAGACCTTCGAGGAAGGCATGCCCGCGGTCGCGACGCCCGCGGCGCTGCGCGGCATCGGCGTCCTGCCGGCGAACGTGCGGGTCGCCGACGATCCGGCGGCCTTCGCCGCGGCGATCGGCGACCTCGTCGCCGCCGAACGCGCCGGCACCGGCCTTCGCCTCGACGGTACGCGCTTTGCCGCCGACCAGCGGGCGGCGCTCGACGCCGGCATCGCCCGCGGGCTCGGCCTGCTCGAAGCCGCCTGCCGAAAGCCCGCCTTAACCAGTTTCCGCGGTTTCCCGCGTCCCGGGAGAACGGCCGCCGAGCCGGAGCGTATCTGATGCTGATGGAAACCGCTTCGCTCGATCTTCCGACCGCGGCAGCCGGCGCCCCCCAGGCGATCCGCCGCATGCCGATCGCCGGCCTCGCCCTCGCGGACATCGCGGGCTGCGACGCCATCGCGCGGGTCGAGGCGGCCCTCGATCGCCGCCAGGTGCTCAGGCTCGGCTTCGTCAACGCCCACTGCGTCAACGTCGCCCGCCGCGACCGCGACTATCGGGCTGCACTGTCGACCTTCCTGCTGCTGCCGGACGGCATCGGCGTCGACATCGCCGCGCAGATCCTCCACGGCGCCCCCTTCACGGAAAACCTCAACGGCACCGACTTCGTGCCGCGCCTCGCCGCCGCCCTCGCCGCGCCGCGGCGGATCGCGCTGGTCGGGGCTGCGCCCGGCGTCGCGCGGCGCGCGGCGGACAATCTCCGGCAGGTGGTGCCGCAGCACGAGGTGATCGTCGTCGCCGACGGCTATTTCGGCACGACGGGCCTCGCCGGCGTCCTTTCCCGGCTGCAGGCGCTGAAGCCCGACATCGTCCTCGTCGGGATGGGCGTCCCTGCCCAGGAGCTCTTCATCGCCCGCCATCTCGACGCACGGCACGGCACGGTCTTCGTCGCCGTCGGCGCGCTGTTCGACTTTCTCGCCGGCAATGTCGCGCGGGCGCCGAAGACGGTGCGCAGGCTGCGGCTCGAATGGGCCTGGCGGCTCGCCCTCGAGCCGAAGCGGCTGTTCCGGCGCTACGTCTTCGGCAACCCGGTCTTCCTGCGGGACGTCCTGCTCGACCGGCTGCGCCACGCCGGCGGCCGTGGCCGGCCGTGATGCTGCGACATTTCGATACACTCAGCGACGCGTCGAGCGGATATGGTGCCGGGCATGAAAACCGGAGAGACGACGACGTGCCGACGGCCATCGCCACCGCAAGCTATCGCGGCGACTTCGAACGCTGCCGCCTGTTGTGCGAAAGCATGGACGCGCGGGTCACCGGCCACACCCGCCACCTGATCCTCGTCGAAGCCGCCGACATCCCGCTGTTCCGCCGGCTTGCCGGCCCGAAGCGCGAGATCGTCGACGAACGGGAAATCCTGCCCGGCTGGCTGCGACCCTTCCCCGACCCGACGACGCTCGGCCGCCGCCGCATCTGGCTGTCGCCCTTCGGCCTGCCGCTGCGCGGCTGGCACGTGCAGCAGCTGCGCCGGATCGCGCTCGCCGACCGCCTGTCCGAAAGGGTGATGGTGTCGGTCGATTCCGACGTCGTCTTCCTCCGGGAGTTCGACGTCTCGGCGCTCTCGCCGCAAGGCCGCACGCTGTTCTTCCGCCAGGAAGACGCCATCGCCGGCGTCTCGCCCGAGCATCGCGACGAACACCGCGCCTGGTCGAAGAAGGCCGGCGAGTTCCTCGGCATCGAGGCGCCGGCGACGACCGACACCGGCTATGTCGCGACCCTCATTCCGTGGCGCACGGCCGCGGTGAAGGCGATGGTGAGACGCATCGCCGCGGTTTCCGGCCGCAGCTGGCTCGCCACCCTCGCCGGCACCCGCCTCCTGTCGGAATGCACGATCTACGGCCGCTTCGTCGACGAGGTCGAGGGCCTGCCGGACGAATACATGCCGATGCACGAATCGCTCTGCCGCATGTACTGGTCCGGCGCGCCGATGGACCACGACACGCTGACGCGGTTCGTCGACAGCCTCGAGGACGGCCACGTCGCCGCCGGCATCCAGTCCTTCACCGCGACGGACCCCGGCCTCATTCGCCGGGTTGCGGGACTTCGCTGAACCCTCCCCGCACCGGCCGCCGCCGCGCCGCGCCCCGGTCGAGCGCGGTGTAGCATGCCGCCGCCGAGAGCAGCCACAGCACCAGGAAGATCCCGTTCAACCCGGCGATCCAGGCGCTTTCGTCCTCGAAGCGGCGGAGCAGCACGATCAGAAGGCCCGCCTTGACGAGGCCGACCGTCGCCATGATCGCCGCGCGCGTCGCGGTCTTGCCGCGGCCGTAGAGCAGTTCGCCCTCGTACTCCACGAGATTGCGGAAGGCCGGAACGAGAAGCGGGATCAGGACGAGCGGCGCTGCATCGGCGACGTTGCCGCCGAGCGCCCGCGGGAAGAAGTGCAGCACGCCGCCGAGGAAGGCGAGGCCGGCGACCGAGACCAGGGCGACGCCCGCCTCGATGCCCCAGCGGATGCGCCAGGTGGCGAGAAGCCCCGGCGCCTTCATCAGCTTCTGCACGATCATCGTGTTGAACGAGCGCACCGGCAGGGCAGTCAGGTCGATGAGCCGCATCAGGATGGCGTAGATGCCGGCGGTGTGCGGGCCGCCGAAGGACAGGACCAGAAGCTTGTCGAGTTCCGACTGCAGGTAGAAGACGATTTCCGCGCCGGCGACCGCGAGACTGTCGCGCATGCGGCCGAGATAGAGATCCGGCCGCCAGCGCAGGCGCTGGCGCGGATAGCAGAAGGCGAGGCAGCCGAGCATCGCCGCGGCATTGGCGCCGAGATAGAACAGCGCCCAGGAAACCAGGCTGCCGTCGCCGAAGGAGACGAAGGCGAGCGCCGCGAGCGCCCGCACCCCCGAGCCGGCGACGACGATGACGGCTCCGGTGAAGAATCGTCCCATGCCGTTGTTGACGATGACGACGACTTCCAGCGAGCGCCAGCACAGCACCTCGGCGACGATGACCGCGGCAAACGCCGCAGGCGCCATCTCGCCCTCGAAGAAGAACAGGAAGAAGCCGACGGCCGCGACCGCCACCACCGGCAGGGAGACGATCAGCGCGGCGAGAAAGCCCGCCGTATAGGTGCCGATGAGCCGCGGGCGGCGCGTCGCCGTGCGGTAGAGCGGCGAGACAAAGCCGAATCCGGCGATGCGCGACAGCACGATGCCGGTCGCCGAGGCCGTCGCAAAGAGGCCGAAGTCGCCGACCGACAGGCCGTTGGCGACTGAGACGAAATAGGCGAGCGACAGGACCAGCCGCCCCGCCGAACCGGCGAGCAGCGAGGCGTAGTCGCGCAGGAGATCTAAATTCTCCTTAAGTCTTTCCGTCCAGTATGAGCGCGGCAGCATGTCGATTTCCCGAAAGAAAAGGCCTCGCGCGATGAGAAGACCCGGCGAAATCTCCGCTCGCCCGAAGCTGTCGGGCATGCATCGAGATCGGGCGGTCCCGCCCGTTGCGGCGACTGTCCCCCACCCGGATAGCATGGCGGGCTTAACGCGCCGTTCATTCCTCGCGGCAGCGGGCGCCGGCCTCGCCGTCGCGGCCGCGCCGATCCGCCCGGCCCTGGCGGCGGCAACGCGGGTGCCCTTCGGCGCGGCGATCCAGAACGAGCTGATGAACGGCCAGACCGCCTACCGCCAGCTCTTCGTCGATCACTGCGACCTCGTCATGCCGATGAACGCGCTGAAGTTCAATCTGCTGAGGCCGACCGAGGCGACGTGGAACTTCGCTCCGGCCGACCGGGTCGTCGACTTCGCCATGGCCAACGGCAAGACCAGCCGGGGCACCTGCCACGTCTGGTGGGGGGCGACGCCGGACTGGGTGAAGGCGATCGAGAGCCCATCCGAGGCGGAACGCGTCCTTATCGAGCACATCGAGCGGGTCGGCGACCGCTACAAGGGCAAGCTGATCGGCTGGGACGTCGTCAACGAGGTCGTCGCCAACGATCCGCTCTACGAGAACCGCTCGCTGCGCGACACCTACTGGCTGCGCACCCTCGGCCCGCGCCACATCGCCATCGCCTTCAAGGCGGCGGCGAACGCCGATCCCGAGGCGCAGCTGGCGCTGAACGACTACGACCTCGAATTCAAGGGCCCGCATTACGACGAGCGCCGGACCATCGTGCTGTCGATCGTCCGTCAGCTGCAGGACGCCAACATCAGGATCGACGCCGTCGGCATGCAGGGGCATCTCTACGCCGACAAGGTGATCGACGTCGAAGCGATCGACCGCTTCCACCGCGACCTCGACGCCCTCGGCGTCAAGCTGCTGGTGACGGAACTCGACGTCATCGACTGCAAGTCGCCGCCGGACGCACAGTCGCAGGACAAGACGGCGGCCGCCCTCGTGTCGCGCTTCCTCGACGCGCTGTTCGCTTTCAAGCGTCCCGAACTCCTGGTGTGCTGGGGACTGACAGACCGCTACAGCTGGATCAACGAGGTCATGCCGCGCCCCGACGGCATGGCCAGCCGCCCCCTGCCCTTCGACCGCGACCTGTCGCCGAAACCCTGGTTCGAGATGCTGCAGAAGCGGCTGCTCGTCAGTTGAGACGCCCGCTTGCGCGCCGCCGGCCGCAAGCGTTTGCCGCGACCCGAGAAATTGCCGCTCCGCGCCGCGAAATTAAGGATTTGTTCAGCATAACATCGGATTTTGCGAGCGATGATGTCGCTTCTTCCATCCCGGGATCCCGCCGATGTTCGCTAGAGCTGGCTCGCAGTCGTCGCCGAGACGGCCTTTCGCGCCCGACGCTCCGGTTCGCGTCGCCCCCGCCCCCGCCCGCGCCCCCGCCTCGGGCCCGCTGTTCGATCCGCTGCAGGTCGTCGCCGAGATCTGGTCGCTGAAGTGGCTGGTGATCCTCCTGACGCTGCTCGGCATCGCCGCCGGCGTCCTGCTCGCCCTGTCGACGCCGCACAAATACACCGCGGTGACCGAGGTCCTGATCGATCCGCGGGACATCAAGGTCGTCCAGAACGAGGTGACGCCCAACGGCCTGCCGAGCGACGCGACGCTTGCCCTGATCGAGAGCCAGATCTCCGTCATCTATTCCAACGAGGTCCTCAACCGCGTCATCGACAAGGGCGATCTCGCCGACGATCCGGAATTCAACGGCAAGGCCAAGGGCCTGTTCGCGCCGCTGCTGGCGCTGTTCGAGGGCAAGGAGGACGCCGAGGCGGCGCGCCGGCGCCACCTCATGACCCTCAACGCGCTGCGCGAGGCGATGAGCGTCACCCGGGATCCGAAGAGCTTCGTGCTCAACGTCTCGATCACCAGCCGCAGCCCCGACAAATCCGCCAAGCTCGCCAACCTGGTGACCGATTCCTTCATCGAACAGCTCGCGCAGGTGCAGTCGGATACCGCGCGGCGGGCGAGCGACGCGCTGTCGTCGCGGCTCGCCGAACTGCGCGAACGCGTCGTCGACGCCGAGCGTGCCGTCGAGAGCTACAAGAGCGAACATCGGCTGGTGGGGGTCGGCGGCCGGCTGGTCGACGACGACTATCTGGTGCGCATCAACGACCAGCTCGCCAAGGCGCGCGGCGAGATGACCGGACTGCGCGTGCGCGCCGAGCAGATGAAGAAGGCCAGCGTCGACGACGTGGTCAAGGGCACGCTTCCCGAGGAACTGACGTCCGAGACCCTCGCCCGGCTGCGCAACACCTACACCGACCTCGCCCAGCAGAACGCCACCCTCGCCGCCACCCTCGGGCCGCGGCATCCGCGGCGCATCGCCGCCGAGGACGCGCTGAAGTCGGTGCGCGACGCCATCCGCCAGGAGCTCGAGCGCATCGTCGCCGCGGCGCAGACCGATCTTGCCCGCGCCGAACGGACCGACAAGGACCTCACCGCGCAGGTCAGCGACCTGAAGGACAAGCAGCTCGAGACCAGCGCCTCCTTCGTGCGGCTGCGCGAACTGGAGCGCGAGGTCGACGCGTCGCGCGCCGTCTACGAAGCCTTTCTGCTGCGCGCCCGCGAAACCGGCGAACAGGAGCGGCTGAACACCGCCAACGTCCGCGTCATTTCTTCGGCCAATCCGCCGCTGAACCCGTCGAGCACCAGCCGCAAGGTCATCGTGCTCGCCGCGACCATCGCCGGCTTCGTCCTCGGCTTCGCGCTCGCCGCCGCGATCGCCGGAATCAAGCTGCTGCGCCGGTCGCTGCGCAGCGCCCGCCCTACCGTCGCATGGGCGAGCGACGCCGGCGCGCTGGTGCCTGCCGCGACCACCTATCCCGAGGAGACGACTGCCGCCGTTCCCACCGTCGCTGCAGCTGCGGCGCAGGCGACGGCGAAGGCCACCGACGATCTCTCCGACGCGGTTCGCCCGACGGTGCACGTCGCCCCGGAACGGCTGCGCCGGCGCGCGCCGGAAGGCGCCTTCCGCCAGCGCGACCCCATGGCCGACCGCGTCGTCCTCGCAGAGGCCGTACTCGACGCAGCGCTGCCGAAACCGGTCGTCGCGGCGAGCCGCGACGCCGACGCGCCGCCGGCACAGCCAGAAGGCGAAGTGCTCACCCGCGTCCGCCCCGCCGAGCCGGCGCCGCGGGCCCTGCCGGCGCGCTCGCGCCCGGAGCGCGAGGAGTTGCGCGAGCGCCTGCGGGCGATCGCCGAGGCGGCGCATTTCGACGAGGCGATCGACCCGAACTCGCGCTACACGGTCTACAACGAGGACATCGCCCGGCTGCAGGACGACATCCTCGCCGTCAAGCGGAACCTTGCGGCAGCAAGAAGCCGGCGGGCTCCGCAAGGGACCCCGCCGGCCGGCTGAAGGCTTCTCGATCGAGATGTGGCGTCAGGCGACCTTGCGGTCCTCGTGACGGCCTTCCTCGACCTCTTCGACGATCTTGGCGATGAAGGCCGGCAGATCGCCCGGGTTGCGCGAGGTGATCAGCGCCTCGTGGCAGACGACCTCCCGGTCCTGCCAGTTGCCGCCGGCATTGACGACGTCGGTCCGGATCGACTTGTAGGAGGTGAGATCGCGGCCGCGCACGACGTCGGCTTCGATCAGCAGCCAAGGCGCATGACAGATCGCCGCCAGCGGCTTCTTGGAATTGAAGAACTCGCGCACGAAGCTGACCACCTTCGGGTCGGCACGCAGCTTGTCCGGATTGATCTGGCCGCCCGGCAGCACCAGCGCGTCGTAGTCGCTGGTGCGGATCTGCGACAACTCCTTGTCGACCGGGATTTTCCTATCCCAGTGATCCTGGTCCCAGCCGGTGATTTCGCCGCCCTTCGGCGAGACGACGTGGACGGTCGCGCCCGCCTCGCGCAGCTTCTGAAGCGGCTCGGTCAGTTCGGCCTGTTCGAACCCGTCTGTGGCGAGGATGGCGATCCTGGCTTCGTTGATCTTCGGCATTTGCAAATGTCCCTGTTTCACGGACGCGGTCACCCATCGGGCGGATCGATCGATGCCGCCCGGCTCTGCCGGTCCTTGTTGCGTTGTGGCAGGGATAACGAGCCCGCCCGGGCGAAGTTCCGCAGCGCACACCGGGCCGGTGGCGCTAACTATCTGGCAGATTGAGCGGATTAGGATTCGCCTGCCGGCTCGTCCGGATCGTCGCCGTCGCCGCCGGCATCGATGGCGGTGATCGCCAGCGCCATCGGAAAGCCGGCACGGACCATTGCGGCGATCTCGCGCCGACGCCGGTCGTCGTCGGGCCGGCCGCCGCGACCGGGTGTGCGGAACCGCCCGAAGCGGCGGCGGCGCACATAGGCGGCGGCCGCCGCCGTCTCTGCGGTCTCGTCGCCCGCAAGCGCTGTTTCGACCACTTCGCGCGGCACCCCCTTGCCGCTCAGCCGGGCGGCCGCGGCCATGCGCGACGCCCCCTTGCGCCTGAGGCTCGAAAGCTGCGCCTCGGCATAACGCCGGTCGTCGAGAAGGCCGAGTTCGGAAAACCGTGCCACCACCGCCTCGACCAGCGGCTCGTGCCCGTCGGTAGCCTCGCCCGACGCCAGCGCCCGTCGCCGCAGCTTGCGCCGGAGCACCCGCCGCAGATTGTCGGTCGAGGTCGCATAGCGCTCGAGATAGTGGGCGGCGGCCCGCATCAGCCATTCCTGGCTGATCGGCCGCGGCGTTCGCGGGTCAGTTGCCATGCCGGGGTCATAGGCGGCGCCGTCCACCGCGACAATGCCGGGCCCCGGTGCCGGGAGCCGGCGCCGCCCCGCGCCGCGGCCGCCGTCCTGCGCTGCTCCCCGCGGCTCACGCCGCTCACGCCGCGTCGACGAAATTGGCGATGCTGTCGCACTTGCCCCGGATGAGCTGGCGAAGCTGGGCGTGGGCGAAATCGACGAAGACGCGCACGGCCGGCAGCATCGCCCGGCGCGAGGTGAAGGCGACGTGGAGGATCGACTCCTCCCCGGCCCAGTCGGGCAGCACGCGCAGCAGTTCCCCGGAACGGATCATGTTGGCGGTGAAGGGCTCCGGCAGGAGCGCGATGCCGCCGCCGCTCCGCACCGCCTGGGCGTGCACGGCGAGCGAGGGGGAGATGATCCGGGGCTCGATCCGCACCGAGCGCACCTCGCCGTCGCCGCGGATCAGCCGCCACGTCTCGCTCTCGCCCGGCTCGCGGGCGATCGTCGCATAGGCCGCGAGATCCTCCGGCCTTTGCGGCCGTCCGGCACGGGCGAGATAGTCCGGGCTCGCGACGAGGCCCGAGGCGATGTCGGCGATCCGCTTGACCACGAGGTCGCCGTCGCCCGGCTGGTCGAGGCGCCCCGAACGGATCGCGACGTCGACATGTTCCTCGACGAGGTCGAAGCGGCGCATGCCGACGAGCAGGCGCACTCGGACCTTCGGATAGCGGTCGAGGAACGCCGGCAAGGACGCGCCGATCGTCGCGGCGCAGGCACCCGGCATCGTCGCCACCGTCACCAGCCCGCGCGGCTCCGCGCTCATCGCCGTCGCCAGAAGTTCGGCGGATTGAAGTTCGGCGACCGCCGCCCGGCACTTCTCGTAGAACTCGTGGCCGATCGGCGTGACGGCGAAGCTGTGGGTCGAGCGCTCGATCAGCCGGACGCCGAGATCCTGTTCGAGCGCCAGCATGCGCCGCGACAGGGTCGACTTGGCGACGCCGATGTCCTTGGCGGCGGCGTTGAAGCCACCGTTGCGAACTACCGCCTCGAAATAACGGAAATCGTTGAAGTCGTGCATTGGTGTTCCACTCACGGGACGCGATGTCCCGATGAGTGGTCTACAGCATTCGGTGTTCCGCGGATAGATCACCAGCGACGGCCGTCGGCGGGATCGAGATCCCCGGCGGCCTGTCCTGATCGAGTATGAGGGTAACGAAGATGAAGAACCTGATGTTCGCGGTCGCGGTCTGCGGCCTAGTGGCCGCTCCGGCAGCCTCCTTCGCCGGCGGTCTGGTGCCGGGATCGGGTGCCGACTTCACGCCGGCGCCGAAATCCGAGGTCGTCACCACCCGCGACGACAACGTCACGACCAACTCGGTGCGGACCTATTCCGCCCCGAACAGCTCCGCCCTTCGCGGACGCACCGCCCAGCAGTCGAAGGCGGAGCAGGATTCCGGCGTCACCCAGCGCCGTTCGATCCTGGTCCCCGGTTCGGGCGCCGATTTCACCAAGTAAGCGGATCGGGCGACCCGCCGCCTGCAAGTCCAGGCGCGGGCACTGCGATCACAGGCGGCGGGTCGAACGCTCGAGCGTCGATCCGCAATGGGTCCATTACGGCGACCGGGATTGCGCGAGACGGATTCCGGTCGCCACGACATTCCGGCTCCCTTCGTCCGGACCACGGCGGCTCAGCGCCGCTCCTTCGCGGAGGCCGAGGGTGAAGCCGGCAGGTAACGCGCATTCGGGCGCGGCGGCGTCTCGGCGATCCCCGCGATCCAGTCGAAAAAGCGCGCCACCGCGACGCTGTCGGTCTTGCCGGCCAGGACGTCCTTCTGCGGAAAATCCTTCAGTTCGCGATAGCGCTTCAGCGCCCGCTCGGAGAGGCCGAGCCAGGCCCTGAGTTCGCGGTCGGTCATGAAACGCGGCCAGTGCTGGGGTGATTCGTCTGCCATGGCCCGCAAGCTTGCCCGCCCGGGGTTTCCCGGCGCTTGCGTGCCGCTTCGCAGCGCCGGGCGAGGCTCTACCGACCCACCGACGCGTGGCCGCCTGCCCGTCCATGCCGCCATCGATCACACCGTGAGGGTGTCGCCGCCAGCCGTCGGACAAGTTGCCCCGGCCGATTCGGTCACCTTGGCTTATCTTGCAGGCGATGGCGGCACCCTTGCACAACGTCGTGAATTTGCTTACGCAACCGGACGCTCGAGGCGCGGCGGCCGACAATGCCGCATGCGCCCTTCCTGACCGCCAGCCTTCCAGGCCGGTTCGACAACGATGAATCGGTGGACGGCGAGCCGGCTGGCCCGGAGGTTGAGCGTCGATCCCCGACGATAGGGGGATGACGCCGCATGTCGGCTCTCTTGGCTTTTGCCCACGGCATCGACAGGGTCACCACCCTCGTCGGCCGCGGCGTCTCCTGGCTGGTACTCGTCGTGGTGCTCGTCAGCGCCGGCAATGCGGTGATCCGCAAGGTATTCGACATCTCGTCCAACGCCTGGCTGGAACTCCAGTGGTATCTGTTCGGCGCGATCTTCATGCTCGCCGCCGCCTGGACACTGCAGCGCAACGAGCACATCCGCGTCGACATCGTCTCCGGCATGCTGTCGAAGCGCACGCGCGACTGGATCGACCTCGTCGGCCACCTCGTCATCCTGCTGCCGTTCACCATCATCATGGTCTGGCTGCTCGGCCCCTACGTTCTCCATTCCTTCGAGATCAACGAATATTCGCCGAACGCCGGCGGGCTGATCATCTGGCCGGCCAAGGCGCTGCTCCTCGCCGGCTTCGTGCTGCTGCTGTTCCAGGGCGTCTCGGAGCTGATCAAGCGGGCCGCGGTGCTGTTCGCCGGCTATCCGGACGAGACGCCGGCCGGATCGAGCCATGGCGAGGCCGCGGAACTCTCGACCCTCGCACCCGAAGAGCCGCAGGGCGGGACGCCCGAGCCCACGGGCCGCGCCGTCGCCCGCGAAGCCGGGGAGCCGCGCCGGTGATCCAGTTCATCGCCCACAACCTTGCGCCGATCATGTTCGCGACGCTGGTGATCGTACTGCTGCTCGGCTATCCGGTGGCGTTCTCGCTCGCCGCGATCGGCCTCTTCTATTTCGTCGTCGGCGTCGAACTCGCGCCGCTCTCCTCCGACATCAACCTCTTCTGGCCGCTGCTGAAAGCCCTGCCGGACCGGTTCTTCGGCGGGGTGATGTCGAACGACACGCTGCTCGCCATCCCGTTCTTCACATTCATGGGGCTGATCCTCGAACGCTCCGGCATGGCCGAGGACCTGCTCGAGACGGTCGGCCAGCTCTTCGGGCCGCTGCGCGGCGGCCTCGCCTATGCGGTGATCTTCGTCGGCGCGCTGCTCGCCGCGACCACCGGCGTCGTCGCCGCCTCGGTCATCGCCATGGGCCTGATCTCGCTGCCGATCATGCTGCGCTACGGCTACGACCGGCGGCTCGCCTCGGGCGTCATCGTCGCGTCGGGAACCCTCGCCCAGATCGTCCCGCCGTCGCTGGTCCTCATCGTCCTCGCCGACCAGCTCGGCCGCTCGGTGGGCGACATGTATTCCGGCGCGCTGGTGCCGGCGCTCATCCTCACCGGCCTCTATGTCCTCTACATCCTCGGCATGACGCTGGTGCGCGCGCATGCGGCGCCGGCGCTGCCGCCGGAAGCCCGCACGCTCGGCGGCGGGGTGATGTCGCTGCTCCTCAGCATCGTCGCGGCGGTCGCCATCTCCTATGCCGCGACGGTCTATTTCGAGGGCAAGGTCCAGCAGGGCGCGGCGATCTGGGGCGCGGTCGTCGGCGTCGCGGCGATCTACACGGTGGCGGTGCTCAACAAGTCGCTGAAGCTGCCCCTCCTCTCCTATCTGACCCAGCAGGTGATCATCGTCATGATCCCGCCGCTGGCGCTCATCTTCCTCGTCCTCGGCACGATCTTCCTCGGCGTCGCGACGCCGACGGAAGGCGGCGCGATGGGCGCCGTCGGCGCCCTGATCCTCGCCTTCTCCAAGCGGCGGCTGAACGTCGGCCTGATGGTCCAGGCGATGGAGGCGACGACCAAGCTGTCCGCCTTCGTCCTGTTCATCCTGATCGGCGCGCGGGTCTTCTCGCTGACTTTCTACGGCGTCAACGGCCACATCTGGGTCGAGGAACTCCTCACCGCCGTGCCCGGCGGCGAGACCGGCTTCCTGATCGTCGTCAACTTCCTGGTCTTCTTCCTCGCCTTTTTCCTCGACTTCTTCGAGCTCGCCTTCATCATCGTGCCGCTGCTCGCGCCGGTCGCCGACAAGCTCGGCATCGACCTGATCTGGTTCGGCGTGCTGCTCGGCATCAACATGCAGACGAGCTTCATGCATCCGCCCTTCGGCTTCGCGCTGTTCTACCTGCGCTCGGTGGCAGCGAAGGTGCCCTATCTCGACCGCGTCACCGGCAAGCGGATGGAGCCGGTGACGACGGCGCAGATCTACTGGGGCGCCGTTCCCTTCGTCTGCATCCAGGTCGTCATGGTCGGCCTCACCATCGCCTTCCCCGGCATGGTCATGCGCTACAAGGCCGAGGCTCCGAAGCCCGCGGCGACCGACTTCAAGGTCCCGGGCTTCGGCGGCGGCAACGGCGGTTCCGGCAGCGGCGGCAGCGCGCCCTTCGGCCTGCCGCCGCTCGGCGGCAACCCCTTCGGCCAGCCCGGCGGCGGCGCCGCGGGGACGGACGGCACGAGCGGCGCGCCGGGCGCAAATGGCGGCACGAGCCCGTCGCAGGGTTCCGGCAACAACGGCTTCGGCCTGCCGCCGCTCAGCTTCCCGGGCAGCAAGCCGGCGCCGCAGAGCGGCAACGGCGCGGCCCCCGGCGTCGCTCCGACCGCGCCGGGTGCGGGGAGCCAGCAACAGGCTCCGGCCTTCGGCCTGCCGCCGCTACAGTTCGGCAACAAGCCCGCCGGCCAGCCGGCCTCCGGCGGCGGAGCGCCGGCTTCCGGCCCGGGCGTCGCTGCGCCGGCAACGGGGCAGCCCGCCGAGACGACGCCGCAGGCGGAACGGCCACGCAGCGATCAGGCCCCGGACACCGCCGCCCCGGGCGCCGTCGACCTGTCGAAGCCGCCGTCCTTCAACTGAGCCGACGACGCGTCGGCGGACACTGCAGGTGCCGGCCGCCCGGGCTGCGACCTGCCGCCTGCCGCCGCGCGTTTCGAGCCTTCGCGTCCGCCCGCTCCGGGCGGCCATGAAATGCCGCGCCGGCCCTTGCGGACGAAGCCGTGCGAAGGCAATCTCCGGCCGTTCCGGAGCGGCGCCCCGCCCGCCGCGACGGCATCGTGATCGTTGAGGATTCGACGTTGCTTTCTCGCAGCCATTTCCGGGCAGTGCCGTGCGGAACCGTGTTCGCGTTTTTCGCCCTGGCCGGGCCGGCATGCGCCAACGATTCGACGGCGAATTTCGCGGTCGGCGGCCTCACCCTGACCAAGACCGACGCGATCGAGATGCGCCGGGAGGATCTCGCGGTCTCCCTCGACCGGATCAGCGTCGACTACGAATTCGTCAACGTCACCGACCAGCCGGTGACGACGACGGTCGCCTTTCCGCTGCCGGAAATCGCGATCGATCTCTTCGGCGGCGACGTCGACCTTCCCTCGGACGAGCCGGACGATCCGTTCCTCTTCCGAACCACGGTCGACGGCAAGCCGGTGAAGATGACCATCGACCGCGCGGCGTACCACGAGGGGGAGAACGTCACGGCCCGGCTCGAAAAGCTCGGCGTGCCGCTGGCGCCCTATGCGAAAGACCTCGTCGCCAGCCTCGACCGGCTGCCCGCGGCCGACCAGCAGGCGCTGGTCGACGACGAGATCGCGCTCGTCGACGAATACGACGCCGGCAAGGGCTGGGAGCACCATCTCGCGCCGAACTGGTCGCTGCGGCTCGCCTATCACTGGGAGCAGACCTTCCCGCCGCAGACGGTGGTGAAGGTCAGCCACAGCTACAAGCCGTCCGTCGGCAGCTACATCTCGACGGATGTCGGCGCCGACTATCTGACGCCGGAGGAGGCGGAGGAGTTTCGCGCCCGCTACTGCATCGAGGACGACATCGTCGCGCGGGTGAAGAAGGCCGTCGCGGCGCTCGGCCCGGACGGCGGCATCGCCTATCAGGATTACAAGATCGACTATGTCCTGACCACCGGGGCGAACTGGGCGAAGCCGATCGGCACCTTCCGCCTCGTCGTCGACAAGGGTGCGCCGGACAACCTCGTCAGCTTCTGCGCCACGGGCGTGAAGAAGATCGCGGCGACGAAATTCGAGGTCGTCTACCGCGACTTCACCCCGAAGGACGATCTGCACGTCCTCGTGCTCAAGCCGGTCCCGCCGCAATAGGCCGTCGGCTTTGATTCAGCGGTCGCGCACGTCCCGTCGATTGCCACCCACAGGTCGGCGCAGAGCGCATCTCCGCCGATGGGCGGGCCGTGGGCATCGAACGTCGTCGTTCTCGGGACGATGGCCGGGAAGGACGAAGCTTCCAGATTTCGCCGCCATGCAGGCCGCGGCGCGATCGTGGGACGCGCCGTCAGGCCGCGACGATCGACCATTCGAGTGGCCGGTCCGGCCGGAAGACCACGACCCGGCCGTCCTCGCCGGCATCGACGGGGCAAAAGATCGCCTCGTCCGGCGCCACCTTGCGCAGGGTGATGGTCTCCTCGTTGACCGGCAGCCGGTAGAAGCCCGGGCCGTTCGTCGAGGTGAAGGCTTCGAGCTTGTCGAGCGCGCCCTCCTCGTCGAAGACCTGCGCCACGCAAGGGATCGCAACCGGCGCGTTGAAGATCCCGGCACAGCCGCAGGCGCATTCCTTCAGCGCGGAAAGATGCGGCGCCGAATCCGTGCCGAGGAAGAATTTCGCGCTCCCCGAGGTCGCGGCCTTGCGCAGCGCCTGGCGGTGGTCCTCCCGCTTGGCGATCGGCAGGCAGTAGAAATGCGGCCGGATCCCGCCCTTGAAGATGTCGGTGCGGTTGATGATCAGGTGCTGGGGCGTGATCGTCGCGGCGAGGTTGCCGTCAGCCTCGCCGACATAGGCAGCGCCCTCCTTCGTCGTGATGTGCTCCATCACGACGCGAAGGCCGGGAAAGTCGCGCCTCAGCGGTTCGAGTACCCGGTCGATGAACACCGCCTCGCGGTCGAAGATGTCGACCTCCGGATCGGTCACCTCGCCATGGACGAGAAGCGGCACGCCCGCTTCCTGCATCTTTTCGAGAACCGCGTGGACCCTGGAGAAATCCTTCACCCCGGCGTCGGAATTGGTGGTGGCGCCGGCCGGATAGAGCTTCACCGCCGTCAGGTCGCCGCTCGCCGCGCCCCTGGCGATCTCCGCCGGGTCGGTGGTCTCGGTCAGATAGAGCGTCATCAGCGGCCGGAAGCGGCTGGCCTTCGGAAGCGCCGCCGCGATGCGGCCGCGATAGGCGCGAAGGTCCTCCAGCGTCCTGACCGGCGGCACGAGGTTCGGCATGACGATGGCGCGGGAAAACAGCGCCGCGCTGACCGGGGCGACTGCGGCGAGCATGGCGCCGTCGCGCAGATGCAGGTGCCAGTCGTCCGGGCGGATGATTTCGATCTCGGCGGTGATGGCCCCGTCCTTCCGTGACGCTCGATACGGCCCGCCGATGCGGGCCGGGCAGCGGCGCGACGCCGACGGCGCGCGGCGCGAGACGGCCGCAGCGCTTGCCGCCCCGCCGGTTTGAGCAGACGGCTCCGGCCCTGTCCAGAGGCGGACCGGCCGGATTCAATCCTCTGGAGAATTCCCGGCAAAGCAAGACGCCGCTTCGCTCACAGGGCGACCCAGGCCCCGCCCTCCTTCGCCGATTTCACGCAGGCCTCGACGAAGGCGAGACCCGCGACGCCGTCCTCGATCGTGGGCAGCGCGATGCCCTCGGGCGGCGCACGGCCCGCCGCCGCGGCGCGGATCAGCTCCGCCGCTTCCGAATAGATCGTCGCGAAGCCCTCCAGATAGCCTTCCGGATGGCCGGCCGGGATGCGGCTGGCGGCGGCGGCCGCCGCCGTCGCGCCGGCCCCGCCGCGGGTGAGCAGCCGCTTCGGCTCCCCGAGCGGGGTGTACCAGAGCCGGTTCGGCTCCTCCTGAGCCCATTCGAGCCCGCCCGTCTCGCCATAGACGCGCAAGGTCAGGCGGTTTTCGTTGCCGACCGCGACCTGGCTCGCCCAGAGCATGCCCTTGGCTGCGGTTCCATCCCTGGCGGCAAAGCGCAGGAGCATCGAGGCGTCGTCGTCGAGCCTGCGGCCGGAGACGAAGCTCGACAGGTCGGCGGCGAGCTTTTCCACCTTCAGGCCGGTGACGTAGCAGGCGAGATTGTGGGCGTGGGTGCCGATGTCGCCGATCGCGCCGCCCGCGCCGGCCTTTTGCGGATCGACGCGCCAGCCGGCCTGCTTCGAGCCGCCGTCCTCGGCCCGCGTCGCCAGCCAGTCCTGGGCGTATTCGGCGACGACGACGCGGATCCTGCCGAGATCGCCGTTCGCCACCATCGCGCGCGCCTGCCGGATCATCGGATAGCCGGTATAGTTGTGTGTGAGGACGAAGACCTTGCCGGAGCGCGCGGCGATTTCGGCGAGTTGCCTCGCCTCGGAAAGCGTCGTCGTCATCGGCTTGTCGCAGATGACGTGGAAGCCGGCGTCGAGGAAGGTCTTCGCCACCGGGAAATGCATGTGGTTGGGGGTGACGATCGCCACCGCCTCGATGCCGTCGTCCCGCGCCTTCTCGCTTTCGGCCATCTCCTCGTAGGAGCCGTAGCTGCGCGCCGGGTCGAGGCCGAGGGCGGCGGCCGAGCGCCTTGCCTTCTCCGCCGTCGCGGAAAGTGCCCCGGCGACGAAAGTGAACTTGTCGTCGATGCGGCTGGCGATCCGGTGCACGGCGCCGATGAAGGCGCCCTCGCCGCCGCCGACCATGCCGAAGCGGATGCGGCGGGCGCCGCTGTCCTGACGTTCCTCGATGGTCACGGTCGGCCCTCCCCGGCCTCTTCGGCGTGCGCAGGCGAAGTCTTCGGGCGGAAACCTTTTCCGTCCGGCGCCGTCCGCTTTGCCGGCCGCAGGCCCCGCACTCGCCCGGATGCTCTTGCCGGCAGGGTCGCACAGGGCGCGGAGGAATTGAAGCCGGCGCCGCGAGGCTTGCGGCAAAGAGCGAGAGGCGATCATGGCCCTCACGATCGGGCGCGAGGGGCACGCGGAGCGCCCCTTTTTTGCCGACTGGCACCCTTGCCCCACCCCTTGCGGCCGTTCGGCGAGCGGCTTTTGACGGCACTTTTTCGCCGCGTTTGGAACACCGGCCCGCCGCTGCCGTTTTTCGACCAGTCGACCGGCCATGGCCGGTCTCTTCGAAAGGAAGTTCTCGATGCTCTGGACGATTGCCGTCATTCTCGTCGTTCTCTGGCTTCTCGGCGCGTTCGCGTTCCACGTCGCCGGCGGACTGATCCACCTCCTCTTGGTGATCGCCGTGATCGTCGTGATCTATCAGCTGGTTACCGGCCGCCGCAGGATCTGATCGGCAGAGCGTCCGACATTCGTCCGCGAGGACGATCGACCGCCGGCGGCCCGAAGGCCGTCGGCTTTCTCAAGCGAGGCACCGAGGCAGCTCGGCCGGTTTCCGGCCAGGTTCTCCACCTTTCGCCGCCGGCCGCCCGCTTCGCTTGCCCATAAAGAAATTCGCACCCCGCAACAGAAATTGTCATGGCCGCCCCGAACTTGCCCGTGTCTAGTTCGTCGGGCGATGCGGCGGCGTCGCTGCGGTCGCTCTTCGGCGCATGTCGGCCGGGCTGGCGAGCCGATGCGCGTCTCGGCGGCACTCCCACCCGCTGCGCGCGCGAGAGAGAGACCGGCCGCAAGCGGCCCGTCGCACGGCGCAGCGCGCTGCCGGCGCCGGACGAATTTCCTGCCTGGGGGCTCCATCATGATCATCGACTGCCACGGCCACTATACGACGGCGCCCGCCGCCCACGAGGCATGGCGCAAGGCACAGCTCGACGCCGGGGGCGACCGCACGAAGATGGCGGATCCGGACGGGCCTTCGATCAGCGACGACGAATTGCGCGAGAGCGTCGAGAACACCCAGCTTCGGCTGCAGCGCGAACGCGGCACCGACCTGACGCTGTTCTCCCCGCGCGCCGGCGGCATGGGGCACCATCTCGGCAACGAGACGACGAGCCGGCAGTGGTCGCGCATCTGCAACGACCAGATCCGCCGCATCTGCGATCTCTTCCCGCAGAACTTCGCCCCCGTCTGCCAGCTACCCCAGTCGCCGGGCTGTCCGCCGGAAAACGTCGTCGAAGAGCTGGTGCGCTGCGTCGAGGAGCTCGGCTTCGTCGGCTGCAACCTCAATCCCGATCCGAGCGGCGGCTACTGGACCGACCCGCCGCTCACCGATCCCTGGTGGTATCCGCTCTACGAAAAGCTCGAGGAGCTGGACGTGCCGGCGATGATCCATGTCAGCCAGTCCTGCAATCCGAACTTCCATTTCACCGGCGCCCACTACCTCAACGCCGACACCACCGCCTTCATGCAGCTCCTGCAGTCGGATCTCTTCCGGCACTTTCCGGGGCTGAAATTCATCATTCCCCATGGCGGGGGCGCGGTGCCTTATCACTGGGGCCGCTATCGCGGCATGGCGATCGACAAGAACTGGCCCGAGCCGGCGGCTCTGATGGGCGAAAATCTCTATTTCGACACCTGCGTCTATCACCAGCCGGGGATCGACGTGCTGGCGACCGTGGTTCCGGTCGACAACATCCTCTTCGCCTCCGAGATGCACGGCGCCGTGCGCTGCGTCGATCCGGACACCGGCCACTTCTTCGACGACACGCGGCGCTATATCGACGGCGCGACGAATCTGAGCGCGTCCGACCGGGACAAGATCTTTTCCGGCAACGCGCTGAAACTGTTCAAGCGGCTGGGGCTCCCCTGACGGTGCAATATCGCCGGCGGTAGGCTCGTCCCCGATCCGTCCCGGCCTCTCGAGCGCCGTGCGCCGCTGGGGCGCGCAATCGCCTAACGCCTTGATTTCACGCATCGTGCCCGTCGAAAATCGATTCCGAATTTCGGGCCGATGCCGTAAGGTGCAGGCTCGGTCAGGACAGGCGATCGCGTGCCGCACCCACGAGACAAGAACTTCTCTCTCAGACATCTCAGCGTCTTTTCCACGGTCGCAGCCCTGGGGCGCATCTCCGGCGCCAGCGAAACGCTGAGCCGCAGCCCGTCGGCGGTCTCGCGATCGGTGGCGATCGTCGAGGAGAGATTCGGCCGGACGCTGCTGACGCGCTCCCTGGAAGGCGTCGCGCCGACGCCCGAGGGCGAACTGGTGGCGGCGCGCTGCGACATCATCAAGCGCGAACTCGCGACGCTGCGCGACGCGCTTTTTGCCGAAAACAGCGGCGATCTGAGGCCGAATGCCTCGGTCTTCGACATGCATGTCGACGTCTCGCGGCTGCGCGCGCTGATCGCCGTCCACGACTTCGGATCGGTGCAGCGGGCCTGCCAGTTGCTCGGCATCTCCCAGCCGGCGGTTTCCGTCTCGATCAACCATCTCGAATCAGATCTCGGTTTGCGGCTGTTCTCGCGCACCCCGAGCGGCATGATTGCGACGCCGGCGGGCATCGCCGCGACCCTCTGCTTCAAGCGGGTGCTCTCCGAGCTGCGCAAGATCACCGACGACGTGGAGTCCTACAACAGCCCGTCCTCGGGCCTCGTCTGCGTCGGGGGTCTCGCCTATTCGCGCACCGCGCTGCTGCCCGAAGCGCTCAAGCGGGCGCTCCGGGCCTTGCCGCGCACGGTGGTCCGCACCGTCGAAGGCCCGATCCAGGTTCTGCTCGGTGCGATGCATGCCGGCGACGTCGACTTCCTGATCTGCGCCCATCCCAATCCCGAGCTTCTCGAAGGCGTCGCGGTCGAGCCGATCAAGCCCGATCCGATGCGGCTCTTCGTGTCCGCCGACCATCCGCTCGCCGACCGCGCGGCGCTCTCGGCCGAGGAGGTGGCGCAATTCCCCTTCGTCCTGCCACCGTTCGGCAGCGTGACCCGCGGCCTGCTCGATCGCGTGTTCATGGACGAGGTGGGCCGTCCGCCCACGGGATCGGTTGAGACGAGTTCGAGTGCGATCATCCGCTATCTGCTTCTTCATTCGCGCCAGATCTCGTTCCGCTCGACCAGGGAGTTCGAGGCCGAATGCGACACCGGCCGGATCAGGGCGCTCGATCTCGCCTTCGACCTGCCCGACCGCTCGATCTGCGTTCTGCAGCGCTGCGGCGTGCGGCACACGGCGGCGGTCACGGAATTTCTGGATCTCGTCCGGGACGTCGCGGGCGAAGCCTGAGACCCGAGACGGCGAGGCGAGACCCGGCCGGAACGACGAAATCGCCCGTCGATCCGCCGATCGCTTCCGGACGCCTCACGTCGCCCGCCCGGCATAGGCAGATTGGGACGCTCCATAGCAAGATTGTCATGGAGGTTTCCCGGCCGCCGTGGTGGTCTTGCCGCAGAGGTTGCACGGTGGCGCCGGACGGCCCTGTTCCTGCAGTCGGCGGCGGCGCAGCGGCCATCGGCGAACGCGGGATCGGCGGCGCGACCGGGAGGGGTCGCACGGGACGTTTCGTACCTGCCGCCATCCGCCCGGTGTCGCCCGGGCGGCGGCGGGCCTGCAATCGGGCACCGCGCTCGAGCGCCCTCAGAGCATGATTTCGGAAAGGGAAACTGGTTTCCGGAAGCGATCATGCGCAGACAGGAAGAGCGAGCGGGGCGATGGGCGAAGCTCGTCGCATCGCTCTTCGAAACAATGAAGCGTCGCGGCCGGGGCGGCCGGGGCGCTCGCGATCATGGGAGGAATGACATGAAGAAGATTAGAGCCCTGCTGGCCCTCGCGCCCCTGGCTTTCGGACTGATGGCGCCAAGCGCCCGGGCGGAGGACGCGGCGAAGCCGGACAACTTTCCGACGCGGCCGATCAGCCTCGTCGTCTCCTACCCTGCCGGCGGCGGCATGGACATCACCGCCCGCACGCTCGCCAAGGAGATGGAGCGCGTCACCGACAACCAGTTCCGGGTGGAAAACCACGGCGGCGGCGGCGGCATCGTCGGCAACACCTATGTTGCCAAGCAGGCGAGGCCCGACGGCTATACCGTCGGCGTGCTCGCCAATCCGACGATGTTCATGAACATCCTGAAGCAGGGCGCCGAGTTCACCGCAAAGGACGTCGAGCCGATCGCAGGCATCAATTTCGAGCCGGTGATCTGGGTGGTGCGCGCCGACAGCGAATTCGGCAAGATGGATTTCAAGGGCATCCTGGACTACGCCAAGGAGAACCCCGGCAAGCTCAAGGTCGGGGTCATTCCCAACGCCTCCTTCGACATGGCGACCCGCATCGTCGCCAAGCAGAGCGGTGCGGATTTCAACATCGTGCCGTTCCCAGGCGGCAAGCCGGCGCTCGTCGCGCTTCTCGGCGGCAACATCGACATGTCGGCGATCTATTACAGCGAGGTCGCGCAATATATCGAAGCCGGCCAGATGAAGGTGCTGGCGGTGGCCGACAACGAGCCGCTGGCGGTCGCACCCGATGCGCCGACGATGAAGGATCTCGGCATCGAGATGGCGTCGGGCACCTGGGGCGCCGACCGCTTCGCCGCCGTTCCCAAGGGCACCGACCCGGCGGTGAAGGCCTATCTCGCCTCGCTGATCGCCAAGACGCTCGCGGACGAGGAGACCAAGAAGGCCTTCGAGGCGGTCGGGGTCGAACTCGCGCCGAAGTCGATGGACGAGCAGCAGACGCGCTACGACGAATCCCAGGCAGCGGTGCACGACTATCTGGAACAGAACGGCGAGCTCGCCGCCGGTCAGTGACGACGACGTCGGGCGCGACCATCTGCGGTCGCGCTCCGTCGCCGCGCGGGCGGCGGCTCCAATGCGGCAGGTCGGCCGCAAGGCTCGCGCGCCGGATTTACGCGTCGGGTCGCGGAAGGCGAAAGCGCCTTTCGCGACCCGGCGTGCAGCATCCTCGATCCCCGTCCCCGGGGCTCCACCAGGGCCGATAATCTCACGGACCTGAAGATCGTCGCCGCCGGCTGCGAACCCCGTGATGCCCGGCGGGCCCGGTCGCGGTGCGGACGGTCTAAAGGCGCCCGGCTCTTTTCCCCTTCACCACCCGCCGTTCAGGTCTTGCGATGTTGGAAGGACTGCTCGCCGCGATTTCGCCGACGGCTCTCTTCATGGAGATCGTCGGCGTCGTCATCGGCATCATCTTCGGGGCCATTCCCGGCCTGACGGCGACCCTGGCGATCGCCCTGTTCGTGCCGGTGACCTTTCTGATGAGCGCCGAGAACGGCATGATCATGCTGGGCGGGATCTATGCCGGGGCGATCTTCGGCGGCTCCATCTCGGCGATCCTGGTCGACGTTCCGGGCACGCCCGCATCGATCGTCACGGGCTGGGAGGGACATGCCATGGCCCGCGAGGGCCGCGCGCCCTGGGCGCTCGGCACGGCGGCGCTCGCCTCCGGCACGGGCGGCGTCATCTCGGCGCTGGCGCTGATGTTCCTGACGCCGCCGCTCGCCTCCTTCGCGCTCACCTTCGGGCCGCCGGAATACTGCGCCCTCCTTTTGTTCAGCTTCGCCGTGGTCGTGGTGATGATGGAGACGCCGCTCCTCCGCAGCCTGCTGAGCGCGGCGCTGGGGCTGCTGATCGCGACCATCGGGCTCGATCCGGTGATGGGGGCGGCGCGCTTCACCTTCGGCGAGGTGCATCTTTATTCCGGCTTCAACATGGTGGCGGTGCTGATCGGCTTCTTCTGCATGAACCAGGCGGTGTATCTCGCCTTCGAGAGTCTGGGCGAGACCGAGGGACCGGCGATCGACTTCGGCGGGGAGAATTCCTCCCTCGCCCTCCTCAAGACGCTCGTCGTCCAGCCCTTCACCTATCTCCGTTCCTCGGTGATCGGCATCTTCCTCGGCATCCTGCCGGCTGTCGGGCCGGTGACGACGCCCTTCGTCGCCCATGCGCTGGAACGGCGGTTCAACGCCAAGGACGAGAAATACGGCAAGGGCTCGACGGCGGGGCTGATCGCGGCCGAGGCGTCGAACAGCGCCAATGTCGGCGGCTCGCTGGTGCCGCTGATCTCGCTCGGCATCCCCGGCAGCGGCGCGGCGGCGGTGTTCATCGGAGCGCTGACCCTGCACGGCCTGCAGCCGGGGCCGCTGCTCTTCGTCAACCAGCCGGTGCTGATTTACACCTTCTTCTGGGGCTTCGTGGCAATCAACCTCTTCATGATGGTCTTCGGCCTCTACGGTGCGCGCTATTTCGCCGTCGTCCTGAAGCTGCCGCAGAGCATGCTGGCGACCTTCATCGCGGTGTTCTCGATCCTCGGCGCCTTCGCGATCGACAACAGCCTGTTCGACGTCGGCGTGATGCTCGGCGCGACCGCCGTCGCGATCTGGTTCCGGGCGCTGAAGATCCCCATCCTGCCGATCGTCATGGCGATGATCCTCGGGCCGCTGTTCGAGCAGCAGGCGGTGGTCCTCGCAACGACGTCGGAAAGCCTCGGCAACGTGCTCGCCCGCCCCATCGCCGACGTCTTCCTCGCCATCACCGTCGCAATGGTGGTCTACGCGGTGTTCAAGCGGCGCACGGGCGGCAGCGCCGTTCCCATGGGCTGAAAGGCGGAAAGCCATGCGGATCTTCAACGTCGCCTCCTTCGCGATCATCACCGGTTTCGGGCTCCTGCTCGCCCTGCAGCTTCCGGGGATCAGCCCGGCCGCGCGGACCTATCCGCTGGTGATGATCGTGCTGGTCGTCGTCAGCAGCGCCGTTGTCGCCGTCCGGGAGGTCGCGGGATGGGCCGGCAAGGCGCCGCTGGACGGCAAGCTCAACGCGATCCTGACGGCGCCTTCGGCCCGCCAGCTGCGCCTTGCCGCCTTCGTCGCGGTGTGGCTCGCCTATTGGTGGGTGCTGCCGGTCATCGGCTTCATGATCGCGACGGCGCTGGCGATCTTTGCCTCGCTCTACGTCCTGAAGACGCGCAGTCTCTTGTTGGCGGCGCTGGTCGCGGCGGTGTTCGCGATCCTGTTCTCCGTCCTCTTCACGACGGTGCTCTACGTCCCGGTGCCGCTGGGCGCGCTCGACGAGGCGCTGATCGAGTGGATCTACGCCCTGCAGCACTGACGGATAGGGACCTGAACAGCGAGGCTCCGGCCCCTCGGGCGCCCGGGGGAGCACGCCAACCGGCCCGGCGGCCGCGCGACGGGCGATTTCGGCCGTCAGTCCGCGATGCGGCCCTACGGGCGACATCCGCCCGATCCGCGACACCGCATCAGATATTCGAACGAGAGGAAAATGGTGCCCAGGGGCGGAATCGAGAAATCCCCTAAGCACATGATTTTCCTTCATTTTAGAAGTCACACCAAAAATAATACGTAAAAAATACGTAACATTGCGAACTGTGCAACCCGTTGCACCCCGTCTCAACCTGCGTCAGAGCGCGGATTTGACGTGCTTGATCTCGGGGCAATCAACGTCCCTGACGGCCACAGATGTGCCGATCGAGCCGGCCATTTCGATGAAGCCGCCCCTCTTGTGACCGTATTTCGAGATCGCCGAGGGCAGGACATGGAAGAGCCGGAAAGCCATCTCGCTCTCTGTCGGCACGACCAGAACCACGTTCACATGCTCGAACTCGATGGGGGCATAGAAGCGGACCGTTTCGCCCTTCACCGTTCCGAAGGTGGCATAGATGCGCAGGTTCCGCCCGCCGATCACAGCGTAGAGGTTGACGGCGTTCCCCATCGGATCATTGTCGTCAGGAATCGCGACGGGAACGCCCTGCGCAAGCATGATGCCCGAAACTAAGTTGACGGCGGCATTTTGGGTTGCCCCGACGCGCTTCATATCGTCGTCGGGAGTCGTGCCGAAATTGAGCCAGGACGGATCGACTTTCAGAAGTTCCGCAAGCTTCTCCACCTTGTCGTGGCGCGGCCGGCCGAGACCCGAGAGCCACTTGCGAACGGACTCCGTCGAGACGGTTTCGCCATAGCGCTTATCGAGTTGGGTCTGAATCCACGACAGGCGCCCCAGGTTCAGCGGCGGGCACATTTCATGATTGTCGCACGCCTGGGTCAGGCGTCGCCCGAAATCCTCTGCGAGCCTTGGGCCTTTTGAGATATCCGAGCTTCGTTTGTGCCGCTTGGCACCAGATAATCTCTCGCCTTCGCTTTCGGGATTATCCACAGCAGAAATCACCTTTCAGTTGACGATTTCACTTTAAACGTGACACGTTTCTCATATCACTTGAGCCGATTCATGGGAAGCGGAACATGCATAAGTCAGCGCAAGCCCTTGCTGGGCGGCAATCGTCTCTGAGGGCGACCTTGATGCAAGGTCTGCCCCACTATCGCTCGTCACGATTGATCGGCCAGTTGGATATCGCTCGTCTCGCTGCCGACCTGCAGGTCAGCGACAAGGCCATCTACAAGTGGCTTTCGGACGGAGCCGTGCCCGGGCGCCGCGTGCATCAGCTGCTCGCGCTTGAAGGCGCATCACTGTCCGCGACAACTCTCCTCCAGTTTGTCACGCGTTGAACCATATCATGCTGGAGGAGAACAGGCGGCTCATCATCGCCGGAGCGGCATTGCACCCCCTTCGGTCGCGCTCGAAGGCGCCGATCGACGACGATTGGTCGAATCTGCCCCGCACGCCTTATGCGCAATTGCAGAAGCGTTTCAAACGCTCGGCCTGCAACATCGGACTGCGGCTCGGCGAGCCGTCAGTGATCGACGGACATTACCTTCATGCCGCCGACGTGGACATCCACGACAAGGCCGGCGTCGCCGAAGTCGAGGCACTTCTGACGACGATGTTCGGCACGCGCTGGCGCATGTTCCCCCGCCAGAAGTCGGGATCGGCGGGCGCATCCTTCCACATCTTTTTTCTCTGCCCCGTCGCCTTCCGGTCGGTGAAGCTCGCCAGGTCCGACCGGATGACTCGACGCGCAAGCGGCAAACGTGGCCGCGCATGGGAGATCGAGCTTTTCGGGACTGGCAAGCAGGTGGCAATGGCCCCCTCGATCCACCCGGATACCGGCAAGCCCTATCGATGGGAAATCCCCTTCGATCTCTTCGACGGCATTCCGGTCGTCGAGGCCGACGTGCTGGCGCCGTATGTCTACGTCGAGGATTCCGACCATCTTTCCGACGAGCGACTCGAGCTATCGGAAGACGAGGTCGCCGATTGGGTGGCGCGCCTCGAAGATTGGGACGCCGACGATCGCGAGACGTGGATCGAAACCGCCATGGCGATCAAGCATGAGCTTGGCGACGCCGGCCTTCCGATCTTCCTTGAGTTCTCGCGCCGCTGCCCCGACAAGTTCGATCTGCGCGTCGCCAGGCAGCAATACCGCTCGATCCGCAACAATGAATCGCGGGGCAAGCTCATCACCATGCGGACGGTGATCCAGCGTGTCCACGATACCGAGCACAACGAGTCGATGGCGGAGAACCGGGAATTCTTCGAGGAGATCGAGGACGACGGCCCGCCGCCAATGTCGCGCCGCGAGATCACGCGACTCTTCGACGACGATGATGCTGAGATTGAGATCGACCGCGACGGGCTGTCCAAGAGCAAACCCGAGAAGCGGAGCGACGACCCGGACATGTCGATCCTCGCACACACGTCCACGCCGGCCCCCGTCCCCGATCTCGACTACATCTTCACGGCCGGCGTCGCCGACTTCCTGCGCGACATGTCCGTGAACTCGAAAGGCGCGGTGGATTTCTCGATGTGCTCGGCGATGTATTCGGTCGCCGTCGCGATCGGAAACGCGATTCAAGTCCAACTGAAGCCGGGCTTCATGCAACCCTCGACGTTTTGGGGAATGATCATCGGCGCCCCATCCGTGAAGAAGACACCCTCGATCTCACCCTTTGCTCGCGCCCTGACCGGCATCGAGAGCGATCATATGAGCGTGTGGCATATTCGCCACGAGCAATGGGACGAAGACAAAGCCATCGCCGAGGCGGTTTATAAACGCTGGAAGGCGGCTTGCGTCGCTGCGCGCGAGAAAGGCGAGGACGCACCCGCCCGCTTCGCCGGTTCCGAGATACCGCCCGAGCCGCCACAGCCGCGCTTGATCACGACA
The DNA here is from genome assembly GCF_017353515.1 of Jiella sonneratiae. Classification (GTDB taxonomy): domain Bacteria; phylum Pseudomonadota; class Alphaproteobacteria; order Rhizobiales; family Rhizobiaceae; genus Jiella; species Jiella sonneratiae. The sequence goes on along the minus strand of NZ_JAFMPY010000009.1, from coordinate 9,635 downwards.
AACGCGACGATCGAGGCCATGGCACTGATGCAGTTCCGCCAGCCGCGAGGCGTCGGCGTCGTCAGCCAGGAACTCGGCCAGTGGATCGGCGACCATGAACGCTACTCGGCTTCCTCCGATCGCGGCGAGCATCTGAAGTCCTACGACGCCGATGAGACGACGATCGACCGGGTGAAGTATGACGGCAAGCCCGTCCATATCCCACGCTTCAACCAGTCGATCATCGGCGGCATCCAGCCTGACAAGCTCCTCCAACTGACGAGCCTACAGAACGCCGACGACGGCCTTGTCTCGCGCTTCATGCCCTTCTGGCCGGAGTGGTTCCACATCGACGCTCACAAGAGCGCCCCTGACCGCTCTGTGCGGCTTGAGAAGATGCTTCGGAAGCTCAACGAGGACATCCCCATGGCGGACGGCGCTCACGGCCCCGTGCCGCACGTCATTCCGTTCTCTCGAAAGGCGAGCCATCTCTTCAACGAGTGGATCAACGAGCGGGTTCGGACGGAGGCGCGGGGAGCAATCCGCCTCCAATCCGTCTACGCCAAGTCCGAAGGTCTCATCGGCCGCATCGCCCTTTGGCTGTGGGCGCTTGAGCACGGCTTCGACTTCGGCGTTGGCCATCTCCCCGAGCAGTTCGATGTGTCGCTCGTCGAGCGCGCGATCTTCTTCCGCGAAACCTACCTCAAGCCCATGCAGAGGCGCGTGTGGCAGCACGCCACAGAGACGCAAGAGCGCAAGAACGCGCGGCATGTGGCGGAATGGATCGTCGAGAACAAGCCCGAGCGTGTGAACCTGTCTCAGCTTCGCCGCGAGGCGGGCATCCCCGGCATGACCTCGCGCAGCCGCGCTGAGGAGATGGAGGAGGCAGCGAACATGCTGATCACGCTCAACTGGCTCTATCCGATCACGCAAGACAGGCGTGGGACGAAGGGCGGCCGGCCGTCCAAGGACTACGGCATCAACCCCCGGCTATGGGAATTGCTGGGAAAATAGACAACCTCGGAATTTCCGATGTAGAGCCCCGCTGAGAAATCGGCGGGGTTTTTCATTTCTTCTCCGCCTTGGCCGTCTTGATCGTCGCTGCCAATTCCTCAGCGAGACGTAGGTTCTCTTTTGCGCTATCGGCGACTTCGGACTGCGCCTTTGCCAGTCGGCCACGCGCCGCTTCCAGTTCGGCAACGTGCTCCTCATGCCGCTTTGCCCATCGCCGACCGTCCAACATCCTCGCCGCCTGAGCGTAGCCAATGATGCCACCGGCTAAGGCTAGGATCACCCCCGCGAAGCGAAGCGCAAACGGTGAGGGTTGTGCGTTCGCCAAAGCAACGATACCGAAAACCTCCGCCCAATCGCTGAGATTCCGAAGGGCGACATCCGGCGATACCGCTGACAAGGCGACAAGGATCGCGATGAGTGGAATGCCGATCTGAATTAAGAAGCGCATTGAAACCGTCCCTTGCATCCGCTCTTAAACGGATAGGTCAATTTCTCACATGCTGCGATGCTCGCGACTATGCTTCCCACCATTTCCGATTTACGGCGCGAACGGTTTGGCTTGAAGTCCGATGCCTCGAATGCGAGCACGTCACGCTTATTCCGTGGCGATTATTGCCACCGCGCTTGAGCGACGATTTGCCGATACGTCTGGCCGCCGCTCATTTTCGATGCAAATGCGGAAGCAAGCAGATAACGACGGCGATGGTCGATCCGCAGAAAAACGTCCCGACACATCCCGGTTCTTGATTTTCTGCTATTTCTGCTACGGCCGATTCACTAATTCGACGACCCTCAAACCCCTGCTACATAGGGCTTTCGAGTTTTCTGCATTTTCTGCTACGATTCCGACGCCCCTATATATAAAGAGAGAGAGATATATATATATGTCTAGGGAAGTGTAGCAGATAACGCAGAAAATCGTAAGATACTGAAATCGCTAGAATTATTCCGTTCGCATCGCTGCGCAGAAATGATTTATTGCTACATTTAACCTCTATCCGGTTAATCGAAGGCAATATTCCGGGCATCCCCTGAAAAAATCTCGAAATTAATTGAAAAACTCCCACAGACCGCGCTCGGCGCTTCCCCCGGTAGCAGCACCGTAAAAGGGAGGACCCGGAGCGAGAGAGGAATCGGGTTGCAAGGCCCTTGGCGTATCACTGTAGCCCGCCCTGGTTCACCGCATCTCATACCATCTCACCCGGATGAATCGCGTGCCTACGGGTAGGTGATGAGGTCGTACCAGCCGAGGCCGAGAGCGGCGTGAGATCCGGCTTTGCAGCTTTCCCCCGTCCGCAGGGATGCCAGAGCGCCTATTGCTCTCCGAGGCTCGCTGGGCCGCGAACTCCGCCCGACATAAGACATATGCGATCAGCAATTGCCGTCGTTGCGCGGGGCGGCAAGAGAGGAAGGTCCAGAGGCAATCCCGTGGTGATCCCGGTCACAGCGGACAAAGCCCCCTCGTCGCTAGGTTCCTGATGCCGGCGAAATGGTTCGCCCGCCTCCCCAAGCTTCAGGAACACTCCCATGCGCAGCCTTCGCAAGATCCTCCTCTCCGCCCTGCTGCCGCTGGTCGGAACGCTCGCTCCGGCCGTCGCCTTCGCCGACACCTACGCCGTCGTCATCAACGCCACCAAGGAGCCGATCCTTCTCAACGGCGCCAACGTCCCCGCTGTCGACAGCGCCTGGACTCCGCTCAATGCGAACATCACCTTCGCCGACGGGACGTCCGGCAACATCATGGACATGCATGCCAAGTGCAGCGGGAACAGCGGCTGGCTGCTGATGAGCAACGCCCAGCTCCCCACGGCCTACTGCATTCCGCTCAGCTTCGCCGAGATCGGCTGCATCTTCGCCACCGTGCGCCGCGATCCGGCAACCGGCCTGCGCAAGATCGACATGCAGAAGACCCGCGGAACCGCCTGCTCCGACAACTGGTACCAGAAGGGCGGCAGCAAGATCCTCGGCGACACCGCCGACAAGCTGCTGACCTATCAGGGCAATGTCGGACAGGTTCTCGGCGCGATCGTTCCGTGAGCTGAGACTGCCATCCTGGAGCCAGTGAGGAGACGGGGGCAGGTGCTTGCGGCACCGGCCCCTGCCGGCCCGTTACCGGGCGGCATCCTTGGCGATCGCCTCGACCAGCCGGATGACGTTGCGGCGGACGTGACGGTCAGCGATCGCCGCAAAGGCGCGATTGAGGTCAAAGCCCTCGACCGTCGTGGCAAAGACGATCAGGTCATCATCTGCGGTTCCGGGAGCGGCAGGCTCGTAAAGGAACGCGCTGATCGGCAGGTCCAGCACCTCGGCCGCCCGCTGCAGCCGGCTGGCGCTGAGGCGGATGTGGCCCTGTTCGTACTTCTGGATCTGTTGATCGGACACACCCAGCGCCCGGGCGAGCTCCATCTGGATCATACCGCGCGCGAGGCGATGCATCCGCAGGCGACGGCCGATCGCTGCATCCAGCTCCCTGTCCTGTCGTTGGCGCCGTGCCATCGCACCTCTATGCCAAGCTTTTCCCCGCAAATGCTATCGCGCCGGCAGAATCGGTTGCAACCGTTGCCGGGTCTTTCGTGGTGTGGTGACGGCCTGGAGGGGGCCCCGTTGCTCGCCGCCCTTCGGCAGGGTCGTGTCTGCCCGCCGGCATCCGTCCATCCATGCCCGGCCCGCACCAGACCGTGTTGGGCAGGACTGCCGGATTGAAGCCGGCGTGCGCCTTCTCCCGTGCCCGTCAGGGCAAAGAGCAATCAACGGGAGAACCCCACATGACCCTCATCACCAACGCCCAACGCGCGACCATGCTCGAGAACGGCAGCCGCTCCGCCGCCGGCGAGGATATCGACCCTTTGCCGGTGTTGAAGCTGTTCACGCCGGATGCCAATGCAACTGGCTCCTGACCGAACTGTCAACGCCGCGTGAATTTTGGTTCTCCCGCACTTTGTGTGGTCATGTCGGTGCCAGGACACGCTGACGAAGGAGGTCGAAGCCTGCTCGGCCGTACATCGTTCGCTTGACCATTTTCAGCCGGCTGATCTGCCCTTCGACCGGGCTGGTGGTCCAAGGCAATTCGATCGCCGCGGCGACCGCGTCGGCGTCGCGGGAGAGCGTGGCGGCAAAACGCGCCAGCGGCGTGCCCGCGGCATCCTTGAACCAGTCGAGCAGGCTTTCGTCCGATTGGCAACGCAGCAGCCTGGTGAGACGCCCGATTAGCTCTACGACGGCGGACAGTTCGGGGATCTCCTGCCTGATGTCGTCAACAAAGCGACGGTCCTCGCCGGCAAGCTTGCCGGGATCGCACTGGAGCAGCCGCGTCGTGCGGTTCGTCGAAGGCGGTCGCCATCGACGTCCATTCGGACCTTGTTCCGCATCGAGCCGATCAGCACCTTCGCGCCGTCGGCAAGTCGCCCAGTCTCGAACGATGCGTGGACGGATGTCGGCGCCCTGACGCGCCAGTTCCCGGCCGAGCTCGGCGCCATTTCGACACCCCTCTTGCCAGCGCTGCTCGAGATAGGCGCGGTAAGGATCGATTGCCTTCGCCCGCTTCGGCTTCCGCCATCGCGGCGGACCGCTCTGCCGGATCCACCGCCGCACTGTCTTGCGATCCAGCCCCAGGGTCCTCGAAACGGCCGCCTGACTGGTGCCGGCTGCCAGGAGCAGCATCATCTCGGCGTACTTCTCAGCCCGCGGTGCATGGCGCGCCTGACTCTCGCGTTCGGCCGCCGTCGGCATCCGTCTGGTGACGCTGTCCCGATGCGCGGCCTGTCGTTCGGCCGTACGAACCGCGTCGGCGATTTCCTTGATCTGCCGATGGTGGGCGGAGACCGCTACCTGAAAGACGGCGCTGACATTGCACAAAAGGTGCCACCGATCGACGACCTGCCGCGCTCCTGGAGCTCCGCCGCGAATGCCTTCGGCGAAGACCTCCGCGCGATCACGCGCGATAACCTCGATTGTGGGGCGCTCCTTCAACCAGGCCGCCAGCGTCTTCGCATCCCGGTCCGGAAGCAGGTCGATGATCTCATTCCGCTCCAGATCGACGATCATCGTTCCGTATCGCCGTCCGCGGCGCCATGCCCATTCATCGATGCCGACGACCCGCGGAGCTGCGGTCGCGGCCGCGGGGACCCCGGCACGAACGAGACGCAGGAGGGTGTCGGCGCTCGTGCGCATGCCGAGACGATGCGACAGTCGTTCGGCGGCTTCGCCGCCAAGAGCAAGCCCCAGATGACGTTGGACTTCCCGCAACCGCTCGGAGCGACGCGCGAAGGGTCGGGCCAGAGCCTGCACGGGTTCGGAGAATGTCCGTCGTCCGCAGGAAAGGTTCTGGCAGGCAAATCGGCGCAGCCGAATCCGCAGGCAGACCGGCTTCCCCTGCCAGGGAGGATCGGCGACGACGCGATCGTAGTGCCCATGATACGCCCGCGATGGCATTCCGCAGCCCGGACACGACACCGGGATGGTCTTCAGGCGGCTGCAAATGACGATCCGATCCGGATCACTAACGATCTCCACCACGTGGATTATTTCGGGGACAAGAGGAAGAAGGCGCCGGCCCATCGGTGGATCCTGGATTCATTGCGAATCCAGCGATGTGTCTCTCGCGACCAAAAAGACTCCTCCCGATCCACACAAAGTGCGGGAGAACCAGTTTTGCTTCGGCAGCTACAATGCCGAAGTGGCGTGCCGGGCCGGGGCCATCCAGAAGAGCGGGAGGCCGCGCATGTGGTTTCGCCTAAGGGCGAACAGCCACACGGATGAAGGCCGAAATGATCCGCACGGCAAACACCTTGCACGCACAAGATTTCTACTTCTGATTTAACAAAAATTTCTTGTTGCCCCTGGATGAAAAACATCTGCGCCCCCGTTGGGGAAAAAGCGTGTGAAATGCAAACTTAATGATTTTCCGATTATCTCTGCGTAAGGGGAACACTAATCACTTCCGTAAAAAATGCCTATGAGGGAGCACATGACGAGGGTCCATTTTTCTCTTAGCGTACTCTCAGGCATTGTGGGTTGTGTTATCTCCTTCGGAGCGGTTGCCGCAGAACTGGCAGATTACAAGCGCCCGCTTACTATTCCGTTTGAAGGAGCGGCTCGGTATTCACCGCAGTTGGCGACGCTCGGCAAGATGCTGTTCTTTGATCCGCGTCTCTCCGGCGCCAAGAACATGAACTGCGCCAGCTGCCACAATCCCTCCTTCGGATATGAGGCGCCAGTCGCGGGCTCAGTCGGCGCCGCAAACACACCGCTCGCCAGGAACTCCCCCACCGTGCTGAACATGGCCTGGGTCAGCCCCCATTTTTGGGACGGTCGTGCGCCGACGCTCGAGGCGCAGGCCGAAGGCCCGATCACTGCCGCGGCCGAAATGAACGGCGACTTCCACACCATCGTCGGCGATCTCGGCGATGTGGCGGACTATGTCCGCTGGTTCGAGCAAGTGTTCCCCGGTGAAGGCATTACGAAAGCCAACGTCTTGACGGCCATCGCCACCTATGAACGCACAATTGTGACAGGTTGGTCTCCCTTCGACCGATGGGTCGACGGCGACGCTACTGCTGTCTCGGATAGCGCCAAACGCGGCTTCGGTCTCTTCACCGGAAAGGCCGGGTGCTCTGGCTGTCACACCGGCTGGAACTTCACCGACAACAAGTTCCACGACATCGGTCTGGCGACTGAAGATATCGGCCGCGCCAAGCTCGAGCCCGACAATCCGCTCGCCCTGCATGCGTTCAAGACCCCTGGCTTGCGCAACACCGCCTATCGCGCGCCGTTCATGCACAACGGCTCCCTGCAGACGCTGGAGGAGGTGGTCATACACTACGAGAGCGGTGGCTTGGATCGACCGTCACGCTCGCCGCTGATGCGGCCCTTCAGTCTGACCGACGCGGAGCGCGCCGATCTCGTCGCCTTCATGCACTCGATGACCGCCGATCAGCAAGAAGCCTCTCTCCCCACTCTGCCAAACTGAGAGTAGTTCCATGCCGCTTCGTTTGCAGATCATCCTGCCGCTTGTTCTCGCCATCCTGGCCGGCGTCGGCGTTTCCTTTCTCATCGGCCGTCAGGCGGAAGAGGGGCAGCGCGCCGTGCAGACGGTGGTCGACCGAGCACTCGATGCTCGCGCCAAGTCGACCGAGGTGGCCATCGAGGTTAACGCCATGCGTGAGGATCTCAGCCGTATCCTGACCATGACCACTTTTGTACCGGAGGCAGAGGTCGAGACGCTGTTTAGGAAGCATGACGATGCGATCGACAGGCTTCTCGGCGAATTTTCCGAAAATGATCTATCGCCCAGGATCAAACAGCAGGTTTCTGCGCTTGCTGCGTCCTATGAGATCTGGCGCGATGACCTGAAGATCTCGCTTGGCCTGACGCCGGCGACCGCTATACCAACCGCGGAAAAACTGAAGCGTGAGCAGCAGGTAGTGCTCGATGGGACTGCAGCTGTCGACACTTTGGTCGGCAAGACCGCGCAGGAGATGAGTGCCGAAGCCAATTCCGCCTTAGTCGCCGATATCCGTGGGGAACTCATCATGCTGGCCGGGGGCGGTGCGATCGCCCTCGTCCTGTGCCTGTTGATCGCGGGTGGCATCACCCGGCCGCTTCTGCAGGTCACCGCCGCAATGAAGGCTCTCGCCGACGGACGAACGGATATCGATCTTCCGCGCAAGAGTATCACCGCTGAGATCAATCGGATGGTCGCGGCACTCGAAGTCTTCCGCGACAATGCTGAGGCGAGGACTCGGCTGGAACAAGAAAGCGGCGCTACGCAGCGGGAACGCCGGCGTTATTCCGACGAAATGGCGCAGCTGATCGCCGAGATGTCGGCAATGATGGATAGGGCGGTCCAGGGCGATTTCTCAGGCCGGGTCGAGACACGGTTTACCATGTCCGACCTCAATGTTCTTGCTCAAAATGCCAATGAGCTGGTCGACACTGTCGACACCAATGTCACGTCAATCTCGAAGGTGATGCGCGGTCTGGCCGAGGGCGACCTCAACCAGCGCATGGAGGGCGAGGCTGCCGGCGCCTTCGCTGATCTGCAGGAATCAGTCAATACGACCTTCGGTAAGCTCGTACCGCTTATCCGTTCGATCCGGGCTGCCGCCGAAACCGTTAGTCGGGTCTCCTCAACGCTTGAAGGCAGCGCGCAGGACCTGTCGCGCCGTACCGAGTTCCAAGCATCCTCGCTCGTGGACACGAGGCGAACGCTGGCCGAGATCACCCAGACGGTCAAGCAGTCCGAGCAGCGGGCAAAGGACGCCATGGCGCGTGTCACCGAGGCGCGGGCGAATTCGGACAAGTCCAGCACAATTGTCCGCGACGCTGTTGTTGCCATGGGCCGGATTGAACAGGCATCTGGTGAGATCGGTGCCATCACGGACATGATCGATGAGATCGCTTTCCAGACAAACCTTCTCGCCCTCAATGCCGGAGTCGAAGCGGCGCGGGCGGGTCCGGCAGGATCTGGCTTTGCCGTCGTCGCCCAAGAAGTCCGTGCCTTGGCACAACGCGCCGCGGAGGCTGCCAGAGGCATCAAGGCATTGATCGGCAAGACGCGGAACGAGGTTCAATCCGGCGTGAATCTCGTTAATGTCGCCGGCACGTCTATCGACACGATCCAGGCCCAGATTGCGGAAATCGACGAGCATATCCGTTCGATCTCGGCAGGCGCACGCGAGCAATCCGAAGGCGTCCTCGGCATCAACGTAGCGGTCGGCAAAATAGACACGCTGACCCAGGAGAACGCCAGCATGGTCGAGGACACTGTCCGGTCCGTCGCGGACATGACATGTCAGGCGAGCGATCTCATCGCCATGATCGCGCAGTTTCGAGCCGACAAGCCAGTGGACTCAGCCGTCCACGGACGGCTTCGGCGGGTAGCCTAAAGATATCCAATATCATATATTGAATATCATATGCTCTTGTTGTCGGAGGGGGCGCTGAAGCAATTTGCAGCGTTTCAAACAAATGCCGAGGCAGGTCGGTCCGTGCTAGGCTGTTTAACTTAAACACAGGATCCGCAAACCGCCTGTGCCGAACTGGCGCCCCATTTTTCACAGGATGTCGCGGCGCATTCTTTCCTTGCTGAGAAACGTCACGTTGCTGGCCTTGGCCGTCGCCAGCGACGCGGCGATCGCCTCCGCGAGCTGGCGTTCGGAGAACGGCTTCGACAGCCGCTGGACGTCCCGCTCGGCGCTCGCCGGAAGGTCGGCATAGCCGCTGGCCAGGATGACCGGCATCGCGGGATGCCGCTCGTGGATCCGGGCGATCAGCTGAAGCCCGGTCATGTGGGGCATCGCCTGATCGGTGACGACCACATCCACCCGCTCGTCCTCCAGTATCTCGAGGGCCTTCGTCCCGGACGAGGCTTCCAGAACCCGATGGCCGAGGTCTTCGAGGATCGCCGTCGTGCCCATCAGCACCAGGGCGTCGTCGTCGACCGCGAGGATCGTCAGGGCCGGGCTCGAGACCGGCTGTCGCGGCGCCGGCATCTGCGGCGCCCTCAGCTCGCGCACAGCGGCGGCGACCGGCAGCCAGATCTCGGCCGTGGTGCCGGCGCCGGGCTGGCTCTCGAGCGCGAAGCGCCCGCCCGACTGCGCCGCGAAGCCGTGGACCATCGACAGGCCGAGCCCGGTTCCCTT
>NZ_JAFMPY010000008.1 GCF_017353515.1 Jiella sonneratiae | reverse complement strand
CTTCAATCGCATCAAGAACATGCGCGGACTGGCAACGCGCTACGACCGACGCGCAGACAACTACCTCGCAGCCCTCAAACTCGTCGCAGTTCGAATCTGGATCGCATCGTTATGAGTCTACGCCCTAAGGTTTCGTGAAGTCGGCGCCGGCCTTTGCGCCGAAGCCACGGCGACACCAGGTTGCGCCGACCTTCGTCGCCGGAAGCGTCGCGTCGGTTGACGGTGCGGGAGCCGGGTTCGATGCGCCGTACCCCAGGGTGGCGCCAGCAGGGCGTACCGTCCGATCGCTCCCGGGCGGCAGGTCGTTTCGCCGGAGCCTGCGGCTTCCGCCCGCCGCCCCGAGGCACTATCTTGCGCCGGCGCGCCCGGCCGCCATCGCGGCCGCGGCGGTTTTGAAAGGACTTCGCATGATCGTCGGCAGCAGCGTCCTTCGGCGTGGGGAATGGACGACGGAGGCGGACACGATCACCCTCGACGAGACCGCCCGTCACCGCCGCCGCATGGCGATGGTCTCCGACGGCGGCATCGCCTTCCTGCTCGATCTCGCCGAGGCGACGCTGCTTCGCGACGGCGACGCGATCGCCCTCGACAACGGCCAGGTGATCGTCGTGCGCGCGAAACCCGAACCGCTGTTCGAGATCCGCGGCCGCGACGCCGCCCATCTCCTCGCCCTCGCATGGCAGATCGGCAACCGCCATCTGCCGGCACAGATCTTCGCCGACAGCATTCTCATCCGGCGCGATACGGTGATTCGCACCATGCTCGAAGGGCTCGGTGCCACCGTCGGGGAGACCGAGGCGGCCTTCGATCCCGAAGGCGGCGCCTATCACGACCATCACCACGGCTGAGGCGGAAAGGGTGCCGGACGCGACCAAGACGCAGGCCGCTGCCGCCGGGACCGGCGCGTGCGCCCCGGCCGGGCACGACCTCGCCACCTTGCTGACGCTGTTCACCGCCTCCTTTCCGATCGGCGGCTTCGCCTATTCCCACGGGCTCGAGGCGGCGGTGCGCGAGGGCGCGATCTGCTGCGCCGAGGACGCCGCCGGCTGGGTCGCCCTCCTCGTCGCGCGCGGCAGCGGCTGGAACGACCTCGTGCTCATGGCGGCCGCCCACCGCGCGCTCCGTGCCGGTTCGGTCGGCGCGCTCGCGGAGCTCGGCGACCTCGCCGCGGCACTTGCGGGAAGTGCGGAGCGCCGCGCCGAGACGCGGCTTCTCGGCGATGCCTTCGCGGCCGCCGCCCGGCCGTTCCTCGCCGGGACGCAGATGTCCGACGGGGCTGCCGGGGCGGGTGCGCTGCCGGTCGTCGCCGGCGCCGTCGCCGCGGCGGCCGGCCTTCGCCTCGACCACGCCCTCACCGCCTATGCCCACAATTTTTCGAGCGGGCTCGTCTCGGCCGCGGTGCGTCTGGTGCCGCTCGGCCAGAGCGAGTGGGTCGCCGTGATGGCGGAACTGCGGTCCTCCGTCGCCTCGAGCGCCGCGCGGGCTTCCGTTTCGACGCTGGACGACCTCGGCTCCTCCGCCCTAGTCTCGGAGATCGCCGCCATGCGGCACGAAACGCTCGAGACGAGGCTCTTTCGTTCATGACATCGCGACATGGCCCCCTGCGGGTCGGCATCGGCGGCCCCGTCGGCTCCGGCAAGACGACCCTCACCGAGAAGCTCTGCAAGGCGGCCCGGGAGGCCTGGTCGATCGCCGTCGTCACCAACGACATCTACACGCGCGAGGATGCCGAGGCGCTGACGCGCATGCAGGCGCTCGCCGCCGACCGGATCATCGGCGTCGAGACCGGCGGCTGCCCGCACACGGCGATCCGCGAGGACGCCTCGATCAACCTCGCCGCGATTCGCGAGCTGAACCGCCGCCATCCGGGGCTCGACGTCATCTTCGTGGAGTCGGGCGGCGACAATCTCGCGGCGACCTTCTCGCCGGATCTCGTCGACCTCTCGATCTACGTCATCTCGGTCTGCCAGGGCGACGACATCCCCCGCAAGGGCGGGCCGGCGATCACCCGCTCCGACCTCCTCCTCGTCAACAAGACCGACCTTGCGCCCTATGTCGGCGCCGATCTCGCCCGGATGGAGCGCGACGCGGCAGCCGGCCGCAAGGGCCTGCCGACGGTCTTCACCGACCTGTCGCGTGGAAGGGGCGTCGGCGCCGTCCTCGACTTCCTCGCCCGAAAGGGCGGCCTGCCGGCGATCGAGGCGGCCGCCTGACGCCTGACGACGCGCGCCGCCGGGCCGTTCAGCTGCGCGCCGGTGCCTGCGTGCCGGCGAGCGGCACGATCTCGACGGCGACCATCGCGACGAGGATGAGGCCGCAGCCGAAATAGCCGAGCGGGGCGATGTACTCGGCGAGGAAGATCGCGCCGAAGAGCGCCGCGAACAGCGCCTCGGACGACAGGAAGATCGAGGCCTGCGCCGGCGTCGTGTGGCGCTGGCCGAGGATCTGCAGGGTGAAGGCGAGGCCGGTCGCGAAGACGCCGCCATAGACGATCTCGGGCAGGGCGGCGCCGAGCGCCCGAAGGCTCGGCGCCTCGACGGCGAGGGCGACGGGCGCCGCGGCGAGGGCGGTCACCGCGAACTGGACGAAGCTCAGCAGGAACGGCCGGTCCGCAGCGGCGGCAAACCGCCCGATCAGCATGATCTGCAGGGCCCAGAAGACGGCGCAGGCGATCGTCCACACGTCCCCCGCCCGCAGCGCCGTGAGGCTGCCGCCGCCGAGGAGTGCGATGCCGAGGAAGGAGCAGGCGGCCGCCGGCCAGACCACCCAGTGCGGCGCCTGGCGCAGGAGTGCGAGGCAGAGGATCGGCGTGAAGACGACGTAGAGCCCGGTCAGGAAGCCGGAATTCGTCACGCTGGTCGTCAGGATGCCGATCTGCTGGGTGATCGCGGCGAGGAAGATCGCGACACCGACGAGGACGAAGAGGCCGAGCGTCGGTGCCCCGACGGCATGCTTCGCGCGGCGCGCCTCGCGGATGGCGAAGGGCAGGAGGGTGAGCGCGGCGAGGCCGAACTTCGCCGCAACGTAGCTCCAGGGGCCGATCGCCGCCATCGCGGTCGACTGGGCGACGAAACCCATGCCCCAGACCGCGCCGGCCGACAGCAGAAGCAGATTGGCGCGAATGCGGGTCACGGGCGTCCTGTGAATGGCGGCGGAACGGCGAGGCTGCGCCCTATCCGGTCTGCCAGTGGAAGAAAAGACCCGCATGGGGTCGACGTCCCGGCAAGCTGCGGCGTCAGCCCGTCGAACCGGAGAGCGATTTGCGTCTGCCGGCTGCCGCCACCGTGCCAGCCGTCTCGAGACGCCTGGCGATCCGCTCGAGCCGGGCCCGGTTCGCGCCGAAATCGCCGCGTCCGAGCAGCGAGCGCGAATAGAGCTGCAGGCCCGTTCCGCCGGCGGTCTCGACCGCCCGGGCATCGAGCGTGTCGGGGAATTCGAGGATGCGGCTGTAGAAGACGAAGCGGCGGTAGGCCGGGTCGCGGCCGTCGTCGACGCGCTCGGCGTCTCCCATCGCCGCGACCACGGCATCGAGCTTTGCCATCAGCGCGGCAGGCGTGCCGGCATAGGTCGGCAGTTCGACGTCGACGGGCTGACTGCAGAGGCCGCTGCTGCAGGCGAGCGAATCGTTCGGCGCGGAGCGGCGCGTCAGACGGGCGAAATCGATCGCCCCCTGATCGGCCGGACCGGCCGCATAGTGCCAGACCCGCTTCGGGCCGATCGCGAAGAAGCCGGCGACGGAGAGGGCCAGGAAGGCGGCCGTTCCGACGGCCAGCTTTTTGCCGGGCGAGCGCGGCTTCGGGGCGGAGGCGGGCATGAGAGATTCCCGGATGCGAGACGACGCCGGTCAACGGCAGCGCCGCCGCCGGGTTCCCGTGCCGCGCCGGTCGCCAGGCGGCCCCGGGCCTTGCCGCCGTTGGCCGGGGCGGCGCTGCCGCGCTGGCATGGCCATTCCCCATGGCGGCTGCGGGAGCCGGGCGGACAGGGGGGTGTCGGGCGACGAAAAATTCATAAGCTGGCCAGAAAAACAGCTCATCTTCTTGCTATAATTCATTTCAACTCCAAGTCATTATTAATGTCCTGTTCTCCTTTATTCTGGATGTCTGATGGTTTAACTAAGTGTTAGGCGACTTATTAGATCATGACGATAGAGATATCGCAGGGTCATTGAGGGTTGCCATGCAGATCCGCCTTTCCACCCGCATCTACACCTTCGTGGCGACCGCCTGTGCCGGCCTGGCATTGTGTGTCGGCATCGGCTGGCACGAGTTCCAGAACACCGCCGTCGGCGGGCCGATCTATGCGCGCATCGTCGATTCCAAGGATCTTCTCGCGGATATCCTGCCGCCGCCGGCCTACGTCATCGAGCCGTTTCTCGACGTCAATCTCGCCCATCAGGGGTTGATCCGGCCGGACGAGGCGGAAAGCCGGCTCGCGACCCTGAAATCGGCCTATGCGGACCGCATCCGTTACTGGTCCGGTTCGGACGTTCCGGCAAACGTGCAGGCGCTGTTCCAGCGCTCCGACGCGATCGTGACGGCGTTCTGGCAGGCGATCGGGACGAACTATCTTCCGGCGCTGAAGGGCGGCGACAGGGCGGGCGAGGCCGCCGCCTTCGACAGGATCACCGGCCTTTATGGCGAGCACCGCGCCGTCATCGACGAACTGGTCGCGGCGGCCAACCAGCTGAGCTCCGATCTGGAGGCGCAGTCGGCGTCGCAGGTGCGGACAGCCCTCGTCGCCCAGCTCGGCGCCGGTGCGCTGGTGCTCGCGCTGCTCGGCTTCGGCGGCTGGTCGCTGCGCCGCCGCATGGTGCGGCCGATGGCGGCGATGACGGCGGACATGGAGCGTCTCGCCAAGGGCGACGTCGATTTTTGCACCGCCTATGCCGGCAGTCGCGACGAGATCGGCGCGATGGCGAGTGCCCTCGAAACCTTCCGCCGCAGCGAGATCGAGCGGCGCGAACTCACCGGCGCCTCCGAGGCGCAGCGCCTGGAGATCGAGCGCCGGCGCCTCGAGCAGGAGGGCGTCGACCAGCGCCAGCGGATGGATCTTGAGTCCTTCGTCGGCGCCATCGAGCGCGGCTTCCGGCATCTGTCGGGGGGCGATCTGACCGTCCGCCTGACGCAGCCGGTCGCCGATCAGTACGAGCCCATCCGCCACCAGTTCAACGACAGCGTGGCGGGCCTCGAACAGGCGATCGGCCAGGTCATGTCGACGGTGACGACGATCCGCACGGGGCTCGACGAGATCGCGGTCGCCTCCAACGATCTGTCGCAGCGAACCGAGCAGCAGGCCGCGAGCCTCGAAGAGACGGTGGCGGCGCTCGGCGAGGTGACGCGGACGGTCAACGGCACGGCCGAGAGCGCCAACCAAGCCCGGGCGGTCGCGGCTGAAGCGGCAGGCAAGGCGAAGGCGAGCGGCGAGGTGGTGCGGCAGGCGGTCGTCGCGATGACCCAGATCGAGGCGTCTTCGCAGGAGATCAACCAGATCATCGGGGTGATCGACGAGATCGCCTTCCAGACCAACCTCCTCGCCCTCAACGCCGGCGTCGAGGCGGCGCGGGCCGGCGAGGCCGGCAAGGGTTTTGCCGTCGTCGCCCAGGAAGTCAGGGCGCTCGCCCAGCGCTCGGCCGAGGCCGCCAAGGAGATCAAGACGCTGATCTCGGCCTCGCGCGGACAGGTCGAGGAGGGGGTGGAACTGGTGACGGCCTCGGGCGGCTCGCTCGAGGAGATCGTCGCCGAGGTCTCTGCCATGGCCGAGATCATCGGGTCGATCGCGGCCTCGGCGCGGGAACAGGCGATCAGCCTGAGGGAAGTCTCGACCGCCGCCGACCAGATGGACAAGGTGACGCAGCAGAACGCGGCGATGGTCGAACAGGCGACGGCGGCCACCGCCTCGCTCTCGCGGGACACCGAGGCGCTGGCCGCCGCGATGAGCCAGTTCAAGGTCCGTTCCGAAAAGGCCCCGGCCTCACCCCAGGCCGCGGCCGGGCGCGGCGGGGGGAGGGTCCCGGCCCTCGCCAAAGCGGCGTGATGGGGGGAGGGGCGCGCCGCGCCCCTTGCCCGATTACAGGAAGAGGATCAGCACCGACACCGCATAGAGCGCGAAGACGCTGACGCTCTCGAAACCGATGTTGAACGCCCCGCGCTTTTCCCGCTTCAGCATGCCGAGCAGCACGACGATCACCATCAGCATGGCGAAGAGGCCGGTCGCCTGGTCCTGCGGCTTCATGTCGGCATAGATCGGCGCCGGGGTGACGAAGTCGGCGAGGCTGAGGAACAGGATCTCGAACGCATTGCCGCCGATGATGTCGCCGACGGCAAGGCTGACCGCGCCGATGCGCACCGCGGCGACGGCGGTGACGAGTTCCGGCAGCGAATTGGCGATCGCCGTGAAGGTCGTGCCGAAGAGGGTTTCCGAGACGCCGGTGAGCGAGACGAGGGCGATGCTCGCCTCGCCGACCACGTAGCCGGCGAGTGCCGTCAGGCCGGCGAAGAGCGCGAACAGGCCCCAGAGCGTTCCGTCGCTGCGCGCGTCGTCGCTCTCGCCGGCGTCGGAGACTTCCTCGCGGGTCTCGTCGGTGATCGTCGCCTGCCAGAGCTTGCTCTGATGCACGCTCCGCAACAGCCGCAGGCCGGCGAGATAGCCGATCGGCAATACGTAGGAGGCGGGGTGGACGCCGAGGAAGGAGAGATGCGGCAGGTTGGCGGCGAGAAGCGCCGTCGAGAGCAGGGCGAGCAGGAGCAGGCCCTGCGCCAGTGCCACCGGCGTCGCGGCGGCATGTTCGAGATTGGCGCGGCGGTAGTAGACGTCGGCGACGGCGATGAACAGCGTCTGCGCCGTCAGGCCGCCCAGCGCATTGCCGATCGACAGGGCGGGAAAGCCCTGGACCGCCGTCGAAACGGAGGTGATCGCCCCGGGCAGCGAGGTGGAGGCGCCGACGAACAGCGCTCCTGCGACCACCTCGCCGAGGCCGGTGCGGTCGGCGAGTTCGTCGGCAAGATGCGAGACCCTGACCCCGGCATAGGTGATGACCGCCGCCGAGGCGAGGAAGAAGGCGATGTTGGCGGAAAATCCGAAGCTTTCGAAATCGATCATTCTGTCCCTGGTTCGTGGCGCGAGCGTGCGTTCCGCGCCACGAAGCAGGCGGCACGTGCGTAGCGGAAGCCCTTGAAGGCCTCCGTCCCGGGCGGCAGATCCACTAGTCGTCGCCGCCGCGTCCGGTCGTCAGCACGATCTTGCCGACGTGATCCTCGTCCATGTGGCGGTGGGCGTCGGCGGCCGCCTCGAGGGGGTAGGTCGTGTCGATCTGCGGTGCGACCTTGCCGCTCTCCAGCAAAGGCAGGACGGCGGTCGCAAGTTCCGCCGCGATTGCCGCCTTGAAGGCGACCGGCCGGTTGCGCAGCGTCGAGCCGGTGAGCGTCAGGCGCTTGCGCATCACCTTGAAGAGGTCGATCTCGGCCTTCGCGCCTTTCTGGACGGCAATCTGGACGATGCGTCCCTCCTCGGCGGCGACCTCGACGTTGCGGGCGGCGTAGTCCCCGCCGATCATGTCGAGAACGAGGTCGATGCCGCGGCCGCCGGTGGCTTCCTTCAGCGCCGCGACGAAGTCGGCCTCACGGTAGTTGACGCAGGCGTCGGCGCCGAGCGCTTCGGCCGCCCGGCACTTGTCGTCGCTGCCGGCGGTCGCGAAGACCCGCGCCCCGAAGGCCGCGGCGAGCTGGATCGCGGTCGTGCCGATGCCGGAGGTGCCGCCATGGACGAGGAAGGTCTCGCCGGCCTTCAGCCCGCCGCGCTGGAAGACGTTGTGCCAGACGGTGAAGAAGGTCTCGGGAAAGGCCGCCGCGGCGGTAAGGCTCATCGCCGCCGGCACCGTCAGGGCGTTGTCCTCGGCGACGGTGACGAAATCGGCGTAGCCGCCGCCGGCGACGAGCGCCATCACCCGGTCGCCCGGCGCAAACCGCCCGGCGCCGTCGCCGAGCGCCGCGACCCTGCCGGCGACTTCGAGGCCGGGCCATGCCGGAGCCCCCGGCGGCGGCGGGTAGAGGCCCATCCGCTGCATCACGTCCGGCCGGTTGACCCCGGCGGCGGCGACCTCGACCAGGATCTCGCCCGGTCCCGGCGCCGGCACCGGGCGGCTTGCGAGGCGCAGCGCCTCAGGCCCGCCCGGCTCGCCGATCTCGACCACCCGCATCTCGCTGTTCGAGGCCATCGTCTTCCCCTCTCTCGCCGTCCTTGCCGTCGTTCGGGCCACGGTCCGGACCGCGGTTCCGACCGCCGGCCGGATCTTTCCGGCAAAGGTAGAGGAATTGTTGCGGAGGGAACCGCCCATTAAGCTCTGGGTAAGGTTTCCGGGGTATCACTGAAGTCAGTCCAGTTCGCTGGATAGACGGCGCGGCCCTCCGCCCCGTTTGACGCCTCCCTGTTGAAACTCCTGAGAGCCGCTCGCTGCGGCTCTTTTTTTGCCCGCCTTCCGGCGCTGTGGGTATTAACCGAGGTTAAGAAAAAGCAACCGCCCCGGCTTGCCTTGTCGCGGTCTTCGCCGCACCTTGTCCGGACGGCGGCGCTACCTCGTTGCGTTCGCTGTGATTCTTCGGGCGGACGGTCAGGAGTTTGCAACAAGGCGATGGCACCCCAGACGACAGATTCGAGAGACGACGACCGCACCGTCAAGCTGGCCGAGCATCTGGCGTTCTCCCGTTCGTTCCAGCCGCTGTTCAACGAGGGCATGGCGATGGTCGACGAGACCGCCGCCTATCTCGACGGCGAAGGGCGGAGCGAGGCGAAGCATCTCAGCCGCGCCGGGGCGACACTCTATGCCGCCGAATCGATGCGCCTGACCACGCGGCTGATGCAGGTCGCCTCCTGGCTTCTCTTGCAGCGCGCCGCCAACCAGGGCGACATGTCGCGCAGCCAGGTCGAGGCCGAGAAGGTCAAGGTCAGGCTCGAAGGCCTCGGCACGGCGAAGGAGTCGCCGCAATATGGCGAGCTGCCCGAGCGCTTCCGCGACCTCGTCGAGCGGGCGATCAAGCTGGAGCGCCGCATCGCCATGCTCGACCGGGAGATCTACGGCTCGGCCGCGCCCGTCGAGGAGCGGGGCGAGACCAGCAACCCCGTCGGCCAGCAGATCGACCTGCTGCGCACCGCTTTCCACGGCTGAGCCGGGACCGGGCGCACCACCGCCCCGCCGGGCCGCCCCGCCGCATCAGCGCCTGGCGGCGATCGCCATCAGCCGGTCGACGTCCACCGCCGCTTCCAGCGCCGCGGCGATCGCGTCGAGCGCCGCCTCCACCCCCTCGCGATAGGCGCCTTGCCCGCCGCTGATCCCGAACTTCTCCAGAAACCGGCGGCGGAACGGGTCGGCGCCGAACAGGCCGTGCAAATAGGTGCCGAAGACGCGCCCGTCCGGCGACGTCGCGCCATCGGGCGCCCCATCGAGGATCGCCACCGGACGCGCGCAGTCCGGCCCGCCGGTGCGGCCGAGATGGATCTCGTAGCCGTCGAGGGAAAGGCCCTCCGGCGTCGCCGCCCGCGCCGGCCTGACGGTCTTTTCGGCGAGCATCACCGTCTCGACGTCGAGGAGGCCGAGGCCCTCTGCCACTCTGGTCTCGCCCTCGATGCCCTCCGGGTCGCGGACGCTGCGGCCGAGCATCTGGTAGCCGCCGCACAGCCCGACGACATGGCCGCCGCGCGCGGCATGGGCGACGATCGCGCGGTCCCAGCCGTTCGCCCGCAGGACTTCGAGGTCGGCGATCGTCGACTTCGTGCCGGGAATGACGATGAGGCCGGCATCGGCGGGCAGGGGATCGCCAGGGCGCACGAAGACCACCGCGACGTCGGGTTCGGCCCGCAGCGGATCGAGATCGTCGAAATTGGCGATACGGCCGACCACCGGCACCGCGACCTTCAGCCGCGCGGCCGAAGCCGGCCCGGCGGCCGGGCGCTCCAGCGCGACGGAGTCCTCGGCCGGCAGGCGCGCCGCGGCGGCAAGATGCGGCACGACGCCGAGGCTCGGCCAGCCGGTGAAGCGGGTGATCGCCTCGAGCCCCTCGTCGAAGAGCGAGGGATCACCCCTGAAGCGGTTGACGAGGTAGCCCGCCACCATCGCCCGGTCGCCTTCCGGCAGGATCGCATGGGTGCCGACCAGCGAGGCGATGACGCCGCCGCGGTCGATGTCGCCGACGAGGACGACGGGAACGCCGGCCGCCGTCGCAAAGCCCATATTGGCGATGTCGTTGGCGCGCAGGTTGATCTCGGCGGCCGAGCCCGCCCCCTCGACGACGACGAGATCGGCGGCGGCCGAGAGCCGTTCGAAGCTGTCGAGGACGGTGCCGAGGAACCGCGCCTTCAGCGCCTGGTATTCGCGGCCCTTCGCCGCGCCCGCCACCTTTCCGGCGAGGACGATCTGGCTGCCGGTCTCCGACTGCGGCTTGAGCAGCACCGGGTTCATGTCGGTGGTCGGGGCGACGCGGCAGGCCAGCGCCTGCAGCCACTGCGCCCGGCCGATCTCGCCGAATTCCAAGGTGCCGGGGATCTCCGCCACCGCGGCGTTGTTCGACATGTTCTGCGGCTTGAACGGCCGCACCCTGAGGCCGCGATCGGCAAACAGCCGGCACAGCCCGGCGACGAGCACCGACTTGCCGACGTCCGAGCCGGTTCCCTGCAGCATGATCGCCGGCGTCTTCGCCATCGTCCCACCTCCTGCGGCCGGGTTCGCCGCCCGAAGCTCTATTGCCAGAGCAGCTTGATGGCGAGGGCGAGGCAGACGACGACGAGGAGCGGCCGGATGAACCTCGCGCCGAAGCGCATCGCCGTCATCGCGCCGAGCCGCGCGCCGACGAACTGGGCGAGGCCCATCGCCAGCCCGACCTTCCAGATCACCGCGCCGGAAAGGGCGAAGACCGCGAAGCCGCCGAGATTGGAGGCGAAGTTCAAGAGCTTCGTGTGCGCCGTCGCCTTGAGCACGCCGTAGCCCGCCAGCGCGACGAAGGCGAGCATGAAGAACGAGCCGGTTCCCGGGCCGAACAGCCCGTCATAGGCGCCGATCAGCGGCACCAGCGCGACGGCGAAGACGGCCGGCGAGACGCGCCGCTCGGCATCGACGTCGGAAAGGCCGGGCTTCAGGGCGAAGAACAGCGCGACGGCGATCAGCAGGAAGGGCAGGCCGGTCTGGAGGATCGTCGTCGGAAGGATGCGGGCGCCGAGCGCCCCGAGGCAGGCGCCGGCGAAGGAGAGGAGCGCCACCGGCGCCTGTTCCTTCAGCCGCATGTGCCCCTTGGCGGCATAGGCGAGGGTCGCCGACCCGGAGCCGAACAGCGACTGCACCTTGTTGGTGCCGAGCGCCGTCAGCGGCGGGACGCCGGCGATGAGCAGCGCCGGAATGGTGATCAGCCCGCCGCCGCCGGCGACGGCGTCGACATAGCCGGCGAGGAACGCGGCGGCGACGAGAAAGAGCAGGATGTCGAGGGTCATGGGGATCGGTTCGAAGGGAAACCGCCCCTAGCACGGCCGCCCCCGCGCGTCCAAGCCGCGACGGGGACGGCAGGGCAATCGCTTGAAAATGGGGCTGAGCGAGGCGATTGGCCTGATCTCCCCCCTTGCGGGGGAGATGCCGGAAGGCAGAGGGGGGTAACGCCGAGCCAAATTTGTGCAGGATGGCGCTCCACCCCCCTCTGGGTTGCCACCCATCTCCCCCGCAAGGGGGGAGATCGAAGCGTCGCCGATGGTGCTTGCCTTCGAGCGATCCTTCCGGTCCCTCCTCAGCGCGCGGAGTATTCGCAGGTCGCGCGGCAGCGCCGCGAGCGCGCTCCGGCACGGCGACGGCTGATCTCGACGACGCTCGCGCGGCAGAGCCGGCCGTCGATCGCGATGCGCACCTGCCGGCTGCCGGTGTTTGAGCTGTCAGGGGTGGTGAACGACTTGACGTATTCGAAGCCGAAGGAGGTCAGCGCGAGCGTCACCGATTCCTGCGCGTCGACGATCCCGCCGCGCCTCGAGCGGCGCTGGCGTTCCGTATGGCCCCGGTTGCGGCCCGCCGGCACGACGACGCCGCCCGCACTGCCGCCGAAATAGACGAAGGTGTTGCCGTCGCGCCCGAAATAGATCCGGTCGCGGATCTCTACGTCACGGCGGCCCTGGCACGAACCGCGGAGACGGAATTCGAGCCCGCGCAGATCCGCATCGCCCGAAAGCGCTGCGGTCGGGAAAAGAGCCGGGAGGACGAGGCCGAGCAGGCCGGCGAGAAGGACCGTCCTCGCGCAAAGCCAGGCTTTCAGATGCATGATCCGGTCTCCCTCCGTCGTCGCATTTCGCCCGGTGAACGGCCGCGTCGCCGACCTCCCCCGGCTATTCGCAATAGCGCTGGCCGTTGAAACTGAAGCAGTTGCCGCCGCTGCGTCTTGCCGGCGACGCCGCCTGCTTCCGGGTGGAGCGGGTCTCGCGCGTCACCGTCCGGGCAGGGGCGGCGGACTTTGCCGGCGCGGCAGAGCGTTTCGGCGCCACGGCCACGGGGGTGTAGCAGACGCCCTTGCTGTTTTTCTGCTGGCCGGTCGGACAGGAAGCGGGCGCGGCCTCTTTCGGACAGACGCGGCCGGTCCGCGCCTTCAGGGCTTCGAGCGCCGCCGGCGACGGCGAAGCGTCGAAGGTGAGCTCCGCACGCCTTGCGAATTCTTCAAGTGCGCTCTTCGTCTGCGATCCCCAGATCCCGTCCGACGGGCCGGGATCGCAGCCGGCCTCCTTGAGGGCGATCTGAATCTGGCGAGTGGTTTCGGTGCGATCGGGGCCGGACAGCAGGTCCTCCAGGGGGCTCGTCTTCGCCGTTTCGCCGGGAGCGGCCCCCTGCGGCGACCCGTCCCGCGCAGCCGCATCCGGGGCGGATTCCGCCTCTGGTGCCGGGTTTGCCGTGTTTTCGATTTCGATGGCGAAGGGGTCCGGCGCTTCCTGCGGAGCGGCCCGCGCTTCCAGAACCGCCGCCGTGCCGGCGTCGGCGTTCGACGACGATCCGGTGGCCGAGCCGATTTCTGTGGCGAAGGGATCCGCCGCGTCTGCCGCCGGCTTGTCCGTTTCGCCGGAAGGGGCGGCCGCTTCGGGCCCGGCCCTGGTCTGCTCTGTCGCAACCGGCGCCGCAACCACCGCAGCCGCCGCGACCTGGTCGGCCGCGGGGCGGAGCTCCGCCGGGCGGTCGTCGGCCCGCTCGATGCCGAAGGTCGCGATCTCGGCCGCGTCGAAGACGTGCATTTCGTCGGCGGGCGTTGCCAGCATCACCTGCATGACGCGCGGGTCGACATCGGCGCGCTGCAGGAGGTCGAGCACGTTCGACAGCGTGAGCTGGGTGAAGCCGACGTCGCCGGACCGGGTGGAACTCACCTGATGGACGCCGAGGCGGCCCTCGACCCGCCTGTGCTTGCCGGCGAAGAACAGGAAGGCGCAGGCCGACAGGCATTCGGCGTCCTGCGGAACGTCGGTCGAAAGCCCGCGGTCGAGGATTTCCTCGGCGATGCCGAGGGCGATGATCAGCGATCCGCCGGGGCTGTCGAGGACGAGTGTGTCGGCCTTGCCGGACGCCCGCAGCGCCCGGCGGAAGTCGAGATTGCCGCTGACGTCGATCGGGCCGGACAGGCGGATGACGGCCGGCACGTCCTTGTCCACCGAAAAGGCGCCGAAGCGCTGGACGGTCGCGGCCGCCGGCGGGGCGAGGGCCAGCAGCGGGAAGAAAAACGCAACGGCGATCGCAACTGTCGCGATCCGGCTTCGGCCGGCCATGCATCCCTCTCCATGATCCCTGCTGACCGCGTCAGGCCGGGACCTTACCCGCATTCCGTAACGACACCAAGCCCTTGCCTGCCTCAAGGTCGGCGGGAAGACGATGTAGACGCATGATCCTGCGGTTCACGCGGGGGCGCCATCTTGCTGAGTTGCCGTCCTTGCCGCTTTTGCCGCGCCGCAGGCCCGGGGAGCCGCCGTCACCGCACGACGAGGACCGGGATGGCGCATGACTGGATGAGCCGGGTGGTCGTGCTGCCGACGATGAGGTGGCGGATGCGCGAATGGCCGTAGGCGCCCATAACGATGAGGTCGATGCCGCCCGCCTCGACGCGCCGGGCGATGACCTCGTCGGCGTCGCCCTCGGCGATCCTGACGCTCGCCGCGTAGCCGGCTTCGCGCAGCCGCCGCTCCGCCAGATGCAGCCGCTCGCCCGCCTCGCCGCTCGGTTCGCCCGCCATGAAGAGCTCGCAGGATGTTTCGGCGAGGAGGGGGCTCGCCGCCAGCCGCTCGACGATCGCCATCGCGCTGCGGCCGCCGTCGAAGGCGACCATGAAGCGGCGGATCTCCCGAAAGGCCCGGGAGGCGACCAGCACCGGCAGCGGCGTCGAGCGGATCACCCGCTCCAGATTGGAGCCGAGATGGCCCCTGGCGAAATCGGCGGCCTCGCCGCGCTTGCCGATGACGACGAGCCGGGCCTCGGTCTCCATGGCCGAGACCGCGTCGGCGACGTCGCCGTGGCGCAGATGCTGCTCCACCGCGACGCCGGCGCGGTTCAGCCGCTCGGCCGCCTGTGCGAGCACCAGCCGTCCCCGTCGGGCGGCGACCTTCGACTTTTTCTCGTCGAGGTCGGCAAGTTCTGCGAGCAGCGCCTCGCGCTCGCCGAGGTCGAGGGTGCCGCTGAGGTCGAAGGGCTGGCTGGCCGTCTCCCGCCGGCCGAGCGCGTGGACGAGATCGACCGCCAGCCCGAGCCGCCCCGCGGCCCATGCGGCGTGGTCGCAGACGCTCTCGGCGTAGAGCGAACCGTCGATACAGGCGACGATCTTGGTCATGGCATCGTCCTCAATGGGCGGAGAGCTGGTCGAGCGCGCCCGGCTTGTCGTGGACGGCGAGCCGGTCGACGATGGTGGCGCTCGCCGCGTTGAGGCCGCGCAGCTCGACCTCGGCGCCCTCGCGCCGGAACTTCAGCACCGCCCGGTCGAGGGCGGCGACGCCGGAAAGGTCCCAGATATGCGCCGCGCCGACGTCGATGACGACGGTCTCGACGGCTTCCTTGAAGTCGAAGGCGGCGGCGAAGCGCTCCGAGGAGGCGAAGAACACCTGGCCCTCGACGCGGTAGGTCCGGACCCGCCCGTCGGCGGAAAGCGTCGAGGTCACCCGGAAGATCTGCGCCACCTTCCAGGCGAAGAAGACGCCGGACAGCATGACGCCGATGATCACGCCGATCGCCAGGTTGTGGGTCCACACAACGGTGACGACCGTCGCCAGCATCACCGTCGAGGAGCGGCGCGGATGGTCCCGCAGGTTGCGGATTGAGCTCCAGGAGAAGGTGCCGATCGAGACCATGATCATCACCGCGACGAGCGCCGCCATGGGGATGACCGCCACCCAGTCGCCGAGGACGAGGATCAGGAACAGGAGGAAGACGCCGGCGCTGAAGGTCGACAGCCGGCCGCGCCCGCCCGACTTCACGTTGATCATCGACTGGCCGATCATCGCGCAGCCCGCCATGCCGCCGAACAGGCCGGTCACGGCGTTGGCGATGCCCTGGCCGACGCATTCGCGGTTCTTGTCCGACGGCGTGTCGGTGAGATCGTCGACGATCTGCGCCGTCATCAGCGATTCGAGCAGGCCGACGGCCGCGACGGCAGCCGAATAGGGCAGGATGATGCGCAGCGTCTCGAGGTCGAAGGGCACGTCGGGTAGGAGGAAGACCGGCAGTTCCGAGGGCAGCTCGCCCATGTCGCCGACCACCCGCAGGTCCATGCCGAAGAAGAGCGACACCGCCGTCAGGACGACGATGGCGACGAGCGGCGAGGGGACGGCCGTGGTGAGGCGCGGCAGGAGGTAGATGATCGCCAGCCCCGCCGCCACCATCACGTAGGTCAGCGGCGGCACGCCCACGAGCTCCGGCAGCTGCGCCATGAAGATCAGGATCGCCAGCGCGTTGACGAAGCCGGTCATCACCGAGCGCGAGACGAACTGCATGGCGTTGCCGAGCTTGAGGGCGCCGGCCCCGACCTGCAGCAGCCCGGCGAGGATCGTCGCGGCGAGGAGATATTGCAGCCCGTGGTCGCGCACCAGGGTGATCATCAGGACGGCCGTCGCCGCCGTCGCCGCCGAGATCATGCCCGGCCGCCCGCCGGTGAAGGAGATCAGCACGGCGATCGAGAAGGACGCATAGAGCGCGACCTTCGGGTCGACGCCGGCGATGATGGAGAAGGCGATGGCTTCGGGAATCAGTGCCAGCGCCACGACCAGCCCGGAGAGCAGGTCGGCGCGCACGTTTCCGAACCACTCGCGGCGGAGCGTTTCGAATGTCATTGGTTTTCTGGTGACGCGGAGGGATCGGATCGTCGCACGGACGAGGCGGTCTGGAGTTGGCCGGGGGATGGGCGCCCGGCGGAGCCACCCAAGCGAATGGGTCCTTGCGAGCCGCTTCCATGCCATCCCGCCCCTGCGAGATCAACCCGCACGTGCCTTAAAACCCGGTGATGCGAAGGCCATGGGGCGCTTTTCTTGGCCGGGCCGAGCCGCTAAGACGAGGAACGGCCGACCGATCCGGCCGTTGTCCGCCGGCCGGCGACCGACGAATCCTGGAGTAGCATGCGATGCCGCAAGACGATCCGTTCGATGCTGCCAGGGCGCGACTTCGAACGGCGCTCGACCGGCTGGAGAGCGCCGTCGACGCCCGGCTCGAGCGGGAGGGGGTTCTCCACAGCGTCGATGCCGAGGTGCAGCGCCAGACCGCCGACCGCGGTCGCCTCGCCCGCGAGCTCGACGCGGCGCTGGCGCGGGGCGAGCGGCTCGAACAGGCGAACCGCGACGTCTCCAAGCGCCTCGTCGATGCCATGGAGCGGGTGCGCAAGGTGCTGGAGCAGCACAAATAGGCGCCGTGCACCGCCGCCGGAACCGACCGCCGTCGCCCGTCGCGGCGGCCGGCGATGCCAGGCGGAACCGGCGCTGGACGTCCCCTGTGTGTTGCCTTCGCAAATCCTTCGCCGAATTTGCCGGGATGTCGGGCGGTCCGGCACCGCTGCGGCTTGCGCGACCGGCGGACCGTCCGTCATAGCTTGAAACCAGTTGGTATCCGCATAGGACGGTTCAATGCCGCAGATTGTCGTCACCATCGACGGAAAGACCTACCGGATGGCCTGCGCCGAGGGCGAGGAAAAGCACCTCGAGACCCTTGCCGCGGACGTCGACGGCAAGATCGCCGAGCTGCGCCAGTCCTTCGGCCAGATCGGCGATCTGAGGCTGACGGTCATGGCGGCGATCATGGCGACCGACCAGCTCCACGAGGCGCGGCGCCGGCTTAACGAGATGGAGACGCGGGCTGCCGCCGACGGCGAGGCCAGGGCGGCGAGCGAGGCCGGCGGCGAGAGCGTCCGCCAGGAATACGCCCGCGATCTGGACGAGACCGCCGCGGCGCTCGAACGGATCACCGCCAAGCTGGGCGGCGGCCTGTGAGCCGGATGTCTCGGGGGAAATCGCCGACGCAGCCCATATCCGGCCCGGATGATGCCTGCGGCGACGAAACCGGCGAGGCGGCGGCTGGTAAGCCTCACGGTGCCCTGCATCGCGGTGCCCTGCGGGTGCTGATGATCCTGATCTGCGGCGCCTACGGCATCGCCATGGCCGGCTGCGCGGCGGCGCTCAACGCCGTCACCCCCGCCGGCGACTACCGGCTGGTCTCGAACCTCTCCTATGCGCCGGGTCCGCGGCGCGTCCTCGACCTCTATCTGCCGAAGACGATGAATCCCGCAACGCCGGTGGTCGTCTTCGTCCATGGCGGCAGCTGGGATTCCGGCTCGAAGGACATCTACCCCTTCGTCGGCCAGTCGCTGGCGAGCGCCGGCTTCGCCGTGGCGATCCCGAACTACCGGCTCTACCCGGAGACGCGCTTTCCCGGCTTCGTGGAGGATGCGGCAAAGGCGGTCGCGGCCGTCGAACGGCTCGCCGCCGACGGGCGCGAGGGCATCCCCAGGGGCCGCCACCCGCTGTTCCTGATGGGCCACTCGGCGGGGGCCGAGATCGCCGCGCTGCTCGCGACGGACGGTCGCTTCCTGCGCGACGCGGGCACCTCGGTTCAGCGGCTGTCCGGCTTCGTCGGCCTGTCCGGTCCCTACGACTTCCTGCCGCTGAAGGAGGAGCGCTACAAGAAGATCTTCCCCGCAGCGCTCAGGCAGGCCAGCCAGCCGGTGAACTTCGTTTCGGGCGACGAGCCGCCGACGCTGCTCTTAACCGGCGCCGCCGACACCACCGTCGATCCGAAGAACACCGCCTCGCTCGGGGCGAAGCTGCGGGCGGCCGGAGTCCCCGTCACCACCACCGTCTATCCCGGCATCGGCCATATCGGCACGATCGCCTCCTTCTCGACGGTGCTGCCGCTCGGCGACGGGCGCATCCGCGACGAGGTCATCGGCTTCCTCAGGGCCCGTTCGCGGCATTGAGGTGGAGGCTCGCCTCCCCGGGGCAAAATGCGGAGCGAAGCCTCAGGACGGCTTGATCAGCACCTTGCCCCGGTTGAGGCCGGACAGCGCCTCGGCGAGGCCGTCCAGCGCCTCGTCCAAAGACAGCGTCGCCGCGACGTCGGTCTTCCAGGCGCCGGAGACGAAGCGCTCCTGCACCTTTTCGAACGCCGCGCGCCGGCTTTCTGGCGAGGCCCTCGCCATCCATTCGGTCAGCCAGAATCCTTCGATCTTCTTGCGCATGAAGACCATCTGGCCGAGATTGGGCAGTGCCGGCGCCTCGGGCGACAGCTTGCCGTAGATCACCCATCGCGCCCCGGCCGGCATCGCCGCGAAGATCTCCGCCGAGTGCCGGTCGGCGACGGCGTCGAGCAGGATGGTCGGCTGCACCTGGCGCATCGCCGCGACCAGCATCTCGTCGAAGTCGTCACGCTCGGTGTTGAGAACCGTGCCGACGCCGAGCCCTTCCAGCGGCGAGCGATGCTCCTCGCGCCGCACCGTCGCCACGCAGGCAAGGCCCATCTCCTTGGCGAGCCTCGCCATCAGCTTGCCGAGCTGGCTCGCCCCGGCGGTCATCACGAAGCCCTTCGCCCCGGCCTGCCGGACGAGGTCGAGCATCGCCCAGGCGGTCATCGGATTGACGATGAGGGCGGCGGCGTCGGCGTCGGAAAGCTTCGGGTGGAGCGGCACCACCGCCCTCGCATCGGTCAGGGCGTATTCGGCCCAGACGCCGCTGCCGCCGCGGCTCGCGGAGACGGCGACGCGTTGCCCGAGGAGCTTCTGCGCCGCCTCGTCCTCGCCTGCCGCCACCACCTCGCCCATGCCCTCGAAGCCGGCTGGTACGCCCTTGCGGCGCGGCTGGCCGTATTCGCCCTTGATGTAGTGAAGGTCCGACGGGTTGACGTTGGCGAGCCCGATCCTGACCAGGACCTCGCTTGCCTTCGGCTGCGGCACCGGGATCTCGGCGAGTGCGCACCAGTCGGAAAGGTGTTCGATCGACGGGCCGGTGGCGGTTCCGGAATAGCCGTCCTGCTTGAGGACGAGGGCGCGCATCTTCGCGGGAATGTCGGGCATGTCTTGCTCCTCTGGCGTGGCCTCTGGCGGGATGAAATGAGCTTCGCTCATCCTCCCGCTCCACCTTCCTGTTTCCGCATGATCTCTTCCGAAAACCGGTTCCCACTTTTCGGGATCATGCTCCAGTCCCGGCCGCGGCGGCGGCCTGCCGGCAGTGGCGGCGGCCGGCCGTCGGTGGGGCGGCGGCACTTGCGATGGTCGGCGGCGCACGGCGCCCACGGCGCCGGCCGCGCTTCGCCCCGATATCGGGCGCCGCAGCCGCCGCGCCAAGGGATCAGGGAACCAGCACGATCTTGCCGAGGGTCTTTCGCGCATGCATGCGCTTCAGGACCTCGGCGGCATCCTCGAGCCGCGCCCTCTCGGTGATCTCCGGTTCCACCCGCCCGTCCGCGGCCCAGCCCATGAGTTCGGCCATGTTGGCGGCGAAGGCCTCCGGCTCCCTGCGGGTGAAGGCGCCCCAGAACACGCCGACGCAGGAAAACCCCTTCACCAGCGCAAGATTGACCGCGAGCTTCGGGATCGTGCCGGAGGCGAAGCCGACGACCAGCAGCCGCCCGTTCCATGCCATGGCGCGCGCCACCGTCTCGAAGGCGTCGCCACCGACGGGATCGAAGGCGACGTCGACGCCCCTGTCGTCCGTCAGCCGGTTGATCGTCTCGCGCAGGTCGTCGTAGCCGATCGCCTCGTCGGCGCCCTTCGCTTTGGCAAGTGCGCGCTTCTCGTTACTCGAGGCGACGGCGACGACCCGCGCCCCCATGATTTTGCCGATCTCGATCGCCGCGATCCCGGTCGAGCCAGCCGCGCCGAGGACGAGCAGCGTCTCGCCGGGCGCAAGGCGTGCCCGCTGCTTGAGCGCGTGATGCGCCGTGCCGTAGGCGCAGACGAGGGCGCAGGCCGTGTCGAACGAAACGCCGTCGGGCAGCGCGACCGCCGCGGATTGCGCGGCCACCACCTTCTCGGCATAGGCGCCGTGGGACAGCGACAGGACGACCCGGTCGCCGGCGGCGAAGCGCGTCACCCCGGCCCCGATCGCCGCGACGCGGCCGGCCGCCTCCATGCCCGGCGTGAACGGCAGGTCGGGCTTTGCCTGATAGAGTCCCTGGACAAGGAGGCCGTCGGGATAGTTGACGCCGATCGCCTCCGCTTCGACGACGATCTCTCCGGCGCCGGGCGCCGGATCGGGAACCTCCCGGCAGGCGAGACCGTCGATCGGTCCGTAGGCCTCGCAAACGATGGCCTTCATGGTCAACCCCACTTATAGTTAAGATTGTCTTCAATTGGCAAGTTGTTGTCGGCCCAGTGAACCATTTCTATTGTGCGGCGTTATGGCGCAGGTGGAATGTTTACATGGATGACGATTCGATGAGCGATGTCACCTTCTCCATCGAGCCCGATACCGGCAGCCAGAACTCCGGCCGGCCCGACCGCGCCTTGCCGCGGACGCGCCGCTGGCCGTTCCGCTTCGCCAGGCCCGGCTTTCTCGGCGACGTCCATGTCGCCGGGCTCGGGGTCCGGGACATGGTCTGCAACGTCACGGCGACGACGCTCGGCCTCGTCAGCATCTACGGTCTCGCCGACGCGATCCAGCACGGCAACGTCTACACCTTTCTGAAGGGCGACGGCGGAAGCCGGGTGGCGATCGGCGAAGAGCCCGTGCTCTTCCTCGTCTCCGTCGTCGGCATGGGCATGTCGGTCGCCGTCGCGCTGGTGCTGTTCTTCCGCGACGACGCGCGATAGGCCGCGCGTCGTCCGGCGGCCGGCCTCCTTCCCCACTCCTGAAGCATAACGACGGTTCGGCCCGACCGTCAGCGATAGCGGGCGAGTTCCCAGCGGGCGACCTGCCGGCGATGCACGGCGTCCGGACCGTCCGCAAGGCGCAGGGTGCGCAGATGCGTCCACATCCGGGCAAGCGGCGTATCCTGCGAGATGCCCTGTCCGCCATGCATCTGCACCGCCTGATCGACGACGTCGAGCGCGACGTTCGGCGCCACCACCTTGATCGCCGAAATCCACGGCGCCGCCGCCTTGGCGTCGCCCTGGTCCATCATCCAGGCGGCCTTCAGGCACAGCAGCCGCGCCATCTCGATGTCCATCCGCGCCCGGGCGATCAGGTCGTGGTTCTCGCCGAGTTCGGCGAGCGGCTTGCCGAAGGCCTCGCGGGCGAGGGCGCGCCGGCAGAGAAGTTCGAGTGCGAGTTCGGCCTGGCCGATGGCGCGCATGCAGTGGTGGATGCGGCCCGGCCCGAGCCGCCCCTGGGCGATCTCGAAGCCCCGGCCTTCCCCGAGGATCATCGCCGATTTCGGCACCCGGACGTTGGAGAAGCGGATGTGCATGTGGCCGTGCGGGGCGTCGTCCTCGCCATAGACCTGCATCGCCCGGAGCACCTCGATCCCCGGCGTATCCGCCGGCACCAGCAGCATCGAATGGCGCCGGTGCTTGGCAATCTCTTCGCCCCCCGTCCGCGCCATGACGATGTAGACGGCGCAGCGCGGATCGCCGGCGCCCGAGGCCCACCACTTCTCGCCGTCGAGCACGTAGTCGTCGCCGTCGGCGACGCAGCGCATGGCGATGTTCGTCGCGTCCGAGGAGGCGACGTCCGGTTCGGTCATCAGATAGGCCGAGCGGATCTCGCCGTTCAGGAGCCGCGGCAGCCAGGGCGCCTTCTGGGCGTCGGTGCAGAAGCGCTCCAGAACCTCCATGTTGCCGGTGTCGGGTGCCGAACAGTTGAAGGTCTCGGCGCCGAGATGCGCCTTGCCCATCTCCTCGGCGAGATAGGCGTATTCGACGGTGGTGAGGCCGTAGCCGCGCTCCGAGCCGGTCAGCCAGAAATTCCAGAGATTGCGGCTCCGCGCCTTCTCCTTCAGGCCTTCGAGGATGTCGCGCTGGCGCGCCGTATAGACGAAGCGGCCGTCCTTCGGCACCTCGGCGAGGAACGCCTCGCTCGCCGGGGCGATCTCCTCGCGGACCATCCTGCGGACAGCCTCGTGGATCGGCTTCAGCCGCTCCGGCAGGCCGAGATCCATCGTCGTCATCGCGAAAACTCCTCCCTGAGCGTCGCGTCCGACGCGCCGATCCCCCTCAGCGCGAAATAGGCCAGTTGCCGGGCGGTCAAAGCGCTTTTCGTGGCGGCCTCCTGCGCCGCCTCGACCGGCCAGACGAGCGGCGCGTCGAGCGCGGCGACGAACAGCCTGGCCAGCATCTCGACGTCGCGCCCGGCCGGAAGGTCGCGCTCGCGCGCCGCGTCGGCGATCAGCCGGGCGAAGGTCGCGTCGTAGTCGAGCCGCCGCATCACGACGGCGCGGACCGCATCCGCCTCGCGGCCGGCAAGGCCTGCCAGCGACACGCCGGAGGTCACCGAGGCGAGGGTGCGATGCAGGGAGAGGCGGGAGAGGACGTCGCCGGCGTGTAGGCTCGCGGCGGCGGCGAGGCGGGTGATTGCCGGCTCGCGCCGCGCGGCGATCGCGGCGACCCGGGCGACGAGGCCGCCGAGCCCGTCCTCGCAGAGATCGGCGAGGAGTTCGCCCTTCGAGCGGTAGCGGTGGTAGACGAGGCCCTTGGTGGCCGAAAGCCGCCGGGCGACCTCGTCGATCGAGGCGCTGGCGAAGCCGCGCTCGGCGAAGATCTCGGCGGCCGCGGCGAGGATGCGGCGCCGGAAGGCCTTGTCCTCCGCCTCGCGGATGGCGGCGAAGTCGCGTTCGCGCCGCGGCGGCCGGCGGCGCGGCGACGCGGCCTGCGGCGCTTCGAGCGCGTCCGAAGCGTTTGTGGCGCTCCCGCCCTTCTCCCGCTCGGGCTCGTCCATCGCACCCCTTCGAGGCGTCGGCCCCGCGACGGCGGGGCATCCGCCGGCGATGGGACACGAAAAGCGGCCGGCAAGTCAAATCCTCCTGCCGGTGTTGCACGGCAATCGCGTCTAGGGGCGATCGACGCATCGCCGGTGGCCCGGGCGTGGGCGTTGCGCCCTGCGGCCCTACATCGCCCGAGGTGGCTCCAAGCCCGGTGAAACCGGTGCGGCCACGGCGACGAAGCGGCGACGACGACGAAGAAGGGAAAGCGCCTTGGCCGAAGACATCCTGCGGCAGCTGTTCTCGTTGGAGGGCAAGACGGCGCTGGTCACCGGCGGGGCGACCGGCATCGGCCGGATGATCGCGACGGCGCTCGCCGCGGCCGGGGCGCGGGTGTTCATCGCATCGCGCAAGCGCGAGGCCTGCGAGGCGACCGCCGCCGAAATCAACGCGGCGGGCGTTGCCGGCGAGGTCCTCGCGCTCGAAGGCGACGTTTCGAACGAGGCGGGCGTGACGGCGCTCGCCGGCGCGATCGGCGAGCGCTGCGACAGGCTCGACATCCTCGTCAACAATGCGGGCGTCTCCTGGGGCGCGCCGCTCGGCGAGTTTCCCTACCACGCCTGGAACCGGGTGCTCTCGGTCAACGTCGCCGGCCTCTTCGCCCTGACCCAGGCCCTACTGCCGAAGCTCGAAGCCGCCGCAAGCGACGACGATCCGGCGCGCATCGTCAATCTCGGCTCGGTGATGGGCGCCCAGCCGCTGGCGGAGAGCGTCTATTCCTACGCCGCCTCCAAGGCCGCCGTGCACCATCTGACGCGGTCCCTCGCCAAGGAACTCGCCGCCCGCCGCATCACGGTGAACGCCTTCGCGCCCGGGCCATTCCAGTCGAAGATGACGGCATTCGCGACCGGCACCGAGGAGCAGGCGGCGAAGATCGGCAAGGGGGTTCCGCTCGGCCGGATCGGCGCGCCGGGCGACATCGCCGGGGCGATCCTCTATCTCTGCGGGCGGGGCGGCGCCTATGTCACCGGCGCGATCCTGCCGATCGACGGCGGCATCGGCGTGATGACCGGGCCGGAACTCTTCGGAGAGGCATGATGGCGCTGAATTCGGTCGCCGAGACGGAAGCGCTGCTCGCCGGGCGGATGGTGCCGATCGAGGACTATCGCGGCCATCTCGACGGCGAGCCGCTGTTTTCGCCCTGGCTGACGGTCGACCAGACGATGATCGACCGCTTCGCCGTCGCGACCCACGACCATCAGTTCATCCATGTCGATCCGGAGCGCGCGCGCAGCGAGACACCCTTCGGCGGCACGATCGCCCACGGCTTCCTCACCCTGTCGCTGCTGTCGACCCTCGCCTACGAGGCGATCCCCGGCGTCGTCGGCACCCGCATGGGCATGAACTACGGCTTCGACAAGGTGCGCTTCCTGAACCCGGTGAAGGCCGGGGCGCGGGTGCGCGGGCGGTTCCGGATGATCGGACTCACCGAACGGGCGGTCAGCCTGCAGACCGCCTGGGACGTCGCGGTGGAGATAGAGGGCGCGCTCAAGCCGGCCCTGTCGGCCCACTGGATCACGCTGACGGTGACGACGCCGCCGGAGGGGTGAGGCGCCTCGCCCGACGGCCGCAACGAGGATCAGCCCGGGAGAACACACGACATGGCGGAAGCTTCCGGTGAAACGCTCGATCAGGAGGCGCTCGGCGCCTATCTCGAAGCGGCGATCGACGGTTTCGAGGGCCTCGAACGGATCGTCAAGTTCCAGTCCGGCCAGTCGAATCCGACCTATCGCCTCGATGCGGCGAGCGGCACCTACGTGCTGCGGGCGAAGCCGCCCGGCAGGCTGCTCAAGTCGGCCCACCAGATCGAGCGCGAATACCGCGTCATGGCGGCGCTCGCCGGTACCGACGTGCCGGTCGCCGGGATGCTGCATCTCAGCGACGAGGCCGCCTCGCCGATCGGCCGGGCCTTCTTCGTCATGGAGCATGTCGACGGGCGGATCTTCTGGGATCCGGCGCTGCCCGAAGTCGCGGACGCTTCGACCCGCGGCGCGATCTACGACGCGATGAACCGCGTCCTCGCCGCGATCCATTCCGTCGATCCCGAAGCCGTCGGACTGGCCGACTTCGGAAGGCCGGGCAACTATTTCGCCCGCCAGCTGGCGCGCTGGACCGACCAGTGGCGGCAGTCGAAGATCGACGAGATCCCCGACATGGAACGCCTCATCGCCTGGCTCGAGGAGCATCTGCCGCCCGACGACGGGGTGGCGGCGCTCGTCCACGGGGACTACCGGCTCGACAACATGATCTTTGCCGTCGACGAACCGAAGATCCTCGCCGTGCTCGACTGGGAGCTCTCGACGCTCGGCCATCCGCTCGCCGATCTCGCCTATCAATGCATGCAGTGGCGGCTTCCCAATCTCGGCGCGTTCAAGGGGCTGGGCAGCATCGACCGGGCCGAACGCGGCATCCCCACCGAGGCGCAATACGTTTCGAGCTACTGCGAGCGACGTGGGCTGTCCGGCGTCGACGACTGGCGGTTCTACCTCGCCTTCTCGTTCTTTCGTCTCGCGGCGATCCTGCAGGGCGTGTTCAAGCGCTATGCCGACGGCAATGCCTCGAACCCGGAAAAGGCCCAGGTCTACGGCCGCAAGGTGCCGGAACTCGCCCGGCTGGCGCTCGAGGCGATCGACCGCGGCTGAGATCGCGCCGAACGCCACGAAGACAGCCCCGACGACCGCTTCGAGAGAAGGCGCCGCCTCGCGCTTGGGCAGGGACCGCCGCCCGAATGCTCGTTCTGCACCCATTCTGTGCGTCGTGGCGCGATATTGGGCATCGGTCGGGCGGATGCGATCCTCGGTCGCTGTCCTGCCGACTCGCCGCAAGCCTTCACAAAGCCTTTCCCGCACTGCCCCTTCGGCCCGCGTCTTCCCGGAGGTCAGGTCTGGCACGGGCTTTGCTCCATCGTCGATCGAGGCCGGCAAACGGGCCCGGATCGACTGGAGGTCAAAGATGAATTCAGCCATCAGATGGATGCAGAAGACGGCGGCGGCCGCGACGATCGCCGCGTTCGGCGTGAGCGGGGCCCTCGCCGCCGACGCCAAGCCGAGCGGCGAGCCGATCAAGGTCGGCATCCTTCACTCGCTGTCCGGCACCATGGCGATCTCCGAGACGACGCTCAAGGACGCCATGCTGATGCTCATCGACGAGCAGAACAAGAAGGGCGGCCTGCTCGGCCGGCCGCTCGAGCCCGTCGTCGTCGATCCGGCGTCCGACTGGCCGCTGTTTGCCGAGAAGGCCCGCGAGCTGATCAGCCAGGACAAGGTGGCCGTGGTCTTCGGCTGCTGGACCTCGGTGTCGCGCAAGTCGGTGCTGCCGGTGTTCAAGGAGCTCGACTCGATCCTGTTCTACCCGGTCCAGTACGAGGGCGAGGAATCCGAGCGCAACGTCTTCTACACCGGTGCCGCGCCGAACCAGCAGGCGATCCCGGCGGTCGACTATCTGATGGGCGAGGGCGTCAAGCGCTGGGTGCTGGAAGGCACCGACTACGTCTATCCGCGCACCACCAACAAGATCCTCGAGCAGTATCTCAAGGACAAGGGCGTTCCCGCCGAGGACATCATCGTCAACTACACGCCGTTCGGCTTCTCCGACTGGCAGACCGAAGTCTCGAAGATCAAGGAGTTCGGCTCGACCGGCAAGAAGACGGCGGTGGTCTCGACGATCAACGGCGACGCCAACGTGCCGTTCTACAAGGAACTCGCCAACCAGGGCATCAAGGCGACCGACATCCCGGTCGTCGCCTTCTCGGTCGGCGAGGAGGAACTCGCCGGCATCGACACCGGCCCGCTGGTCGGCCATCTCGCCGCCTGGAACTACTTCGAATCCGTCGACACGCCGGAGAACCAGGACTTCATCAAGAAGTGGCACGCCTTCATCGGCAACGACAAGCGCGTCACCAACGACCCGATGGAGGCCCATTACATCGGCTTCAACATGTGGGTGAAGGCGGTGGAGAAGGCCGGTACGACCGATCCGGACGCGGTGATCGCCGCGCTGCCCGGCACCGAGCAGGCGAATCTCACCGGTGGCACCTCGAAGATGCTGCCGAACCACCACATCACCAAGCCGGTGCTGATCGGCGAGATCAACGAGGACGGCCAGTTCGACGTCGTCTCCGAGACCGACGACCTCGTGCCGGGCGACGCCTGGTCCGACTTCCTGCCGGAATCGAAGAAGCTCGAGGCCGACTGGGTCGACCTGAAATGCGGCAACTACGACACCGAGGCGAAGAAGTGCCTCGGCGACACGATGAAGTCCAACTGACGAGCGCGCCGCAAGCGTGACCCGGCGGGCCAGGGCACCGGCCCGCTCGGGAGAAATCACGCTCCGGCACGAAAGGCGGCGGACCGCGGTCATCTCCCTCCGTGGTCCGCCGCGATCCCGCCGGCCGGCGCGGTCCCGCCGGCAACCACGAACTTCGACGCGCAGAAGCCTCCCAAGCAGCGCAGGGCGGAGCGGCCGCAAGGCCGCTCCGTATCCGCTTCCTCTTCGATCGGGCCGGTCGTCCGATCTGCGAAGGACCCCTCTTGAGACCGCCAATGAACCGACTGATTCCCTGGCTGCTCCTGTGCCTCGGCGCGCTGCTTTCGGCGGCGCCCGGCGCGGCTTTCGGCCAGACGCCCGAAGCCGACCCCGCCGCCATCGTCCAGAAATTCGGCGGCAAGCAGAGCTTCGATGCGACCGAGGCGGTTGTCTCCGAACTCGCCGCGACCGGCGACGAGCGGGTGGCCCGTGCCCTGCGGGCGCTCCGCGACGGCGACCTCTACTGGCGCAAGAGCGACGAGAAGGTGTTCGTCGCGACGCGCAAGGGCGACGACTACGAGATCTTCGACCCCCTGTCGGGCGACAGCGCCGGCACCGTCGCCAAGGGCGACCTCGAGAAGGTCCGCGTCAAGAACTCGATCCGCAACGCCGTGACCGGCGCGCTCGGCACGCTGACGCTGAGGGCCGACAATCCCGCCCAGCGCATGCGCGCCGCCGACACGCTGTTCTCCGAGGGCGATCCGGAGATGGTCGCGCCGCTCGACGCGGCGATCGCCGCCGAGACGGACCCGGCGGTGAAGACGCGCATGCAGGAGGCGCGGGCGAGCGCCGTCCTCGTCTCCGACCGGCCGGCCGAGGAAAAGGCCGCAGCCGCCAAGGTGCTCGCCGCCCGCGGCGACCGCGAATCCCTCAACAAGCTGACGGCCTTCGCCGCGGCCACCGGCGACGCGGCGGCGAAGAAGGCCGCCGAGAGCGCGATCGCCGCCATCGAGAGCAACATCGCCTTCTGGAACCAGGCGCAGAATGTCTGGTACGGCCTCTCGCTCGGCTCGGTGCTGCTGCTCGCGGCGATCGGCCTCGCCATCACCTTCGGCGTCATGGGCGTCATCAACATGGCGCATGGCGAGATGGTGATGCTCGGCGCCTACACGACCTTCGTCGTGCAGGAGGTGATCCGCGCCAACGCGCCGGGCCTGTTCGAGTTCTCGCTCGCCATCGCTCTGCCGCTCGCCTTCCTCGTCTCCGGCGCCGTCGGCCTGGTGATGGAGCGCTTCCTGATCCGCTTCCTCTACGGCCGGCCGCTGGAGACGCTGCTCGCCACCTTCGGCGTGTCGCTGATCCTGCAGCAGGCGGTGCGCACGATCTTCGGGCCGTCCAACCGCCAGGTCGGCAATCCGGACTTCATGTCCGGCGCCTTCGACGTCGGGCTGATGTCGGTGACCTGGAACCGGCTGTGGATCATCGTCTTCGCCCTCGTCGTATTCGCCGCGCTGCTCCTCGTCCTCAACCGGACGCCGCTCGGCCTGCAGATGCGCGCCGTCACCCAGAACCGCCGCATGGCCGCCGCGATGGGCATCCGCACCCCCTGGGTCGACGCGCTGACCTTCGCGCTCGGCTCCGGCATCGCCGGGATCGCCGGCGTCGCGCTCAGCCAGATCGACAACGTCTCGCCCAATCTCGGCCAGGGCTACATCATCGACAGCTTCATGGTGGTGGTGTTCGGCGGCGTCGGCAATCTCTGGGGCACGCTGGTCGGGGCGATGACCCTCGGCATCGTCAACAAGTTCCTCGAACCCTTTGCCGGCGCGGTGCTCGGCAAGATCGTCGTGCTCGTCCTGATCATCCTGTTCATCCAGAAGCGCCCCCGCGGCCTCTTCGCCCAGAAGGGAAGGTTCGTCGACGCATGAGTGGGATCGGATCGACAACGACGACTGCCGACGTTGGCGTGGGCGATAAGCGGATCTCCCCCCTTGCGGGTTGGCGGATCTCCCCCCTTGCGGGGGAGATGCCCGGCAGGGCAGAGGGGGGCGCCTCGCGGGGCCTTGCAATCACACGGGGCTGTGCCTCCGGCGGTCTCGGCCATCGCCGCGCCGGGCAGACCCCCCTCTGGGCTACCGCCCATCTCCCCCGCAAGGGGGGAGATCAGGCCGACCGCGATCGCCGGTGGGACACCGCCGACGCCCGGCCGGAGGCCGGCCGATGATCCTTGCCCGCTTCCTCGGCCCGCGGGTCTTCATTCTCGTCGCCATCGTTCTGGCGGCCGCGATCCTCGTTCCGGCTTCCAACCTGCTCCTGCCGGCAAGCCATCCGCTGCACGTGCCGTCCTATCTGGTGCCGCTGTTCGGAAAATATGTCTGCTACGCCCTGCTCGCCTTGGCGCTCGACCTCGTCTGGGGCTATGTCGGCATCCTGTCGCTCGGCCACGGCGCCTTCTTCGCCCTCGGCGGCTACGCCATGGGCATGTATCTGATGCGCCAGATCGGCCCGCGCGGGGTCTACGGCAATCCGATCCTTCCGGACTTCATGGTGTTCCTCAACTGGAAGGAACTGCCCTGGTACTGGACCGGCTTCGACCAGTTCTGGTTCGCCTGCCTGATGGTGGTGCTGGTGCCGGGGCTGCTCGCCTTCGTCTTCGGCTTCTTCGCCTTCCGGTCGCGCGTCACCGGCGTCTATCTGTCGATCATCACCCAGGCGATGACCTATGCGCTGCTCCTCGCCTTCTTCAGGAACGACATGGGCTTCGGCGGCAACAACGGCCTCACCGACTTCAAGGACATCCTCGGCTTTCCGATCCAGGCGGGCTCGACCCGCGCCGGGCTCTTCGCCGCCAGCTGCGTCGCGCTGGCGATCGCCGTCCTTTTCGTCGGCTGGATCACCCGCTCGAAGCTTGGCAAGCTGATGATCGCCGTGCGCGACGCGGAGAGCCGGACGCGCTTCATCGGCTGGCGGCCCGAATATGTGAAGCTCTTCGCCTTCACGGTCTCGGCGGTGATGGCCGGCATCGCCGGCGCCCTTTACGTGCCGCAGGTGGGGATCATCAATCCCGGCGAGTTCGCGCCGGTCAATTCCATCGAGGTGGTGGTCTGGGCCGCCGTCGGCGGCCGCGGCACGCTGATCGGCCCGGTCCTCGGCGCGCTTCTCGTCAATTACGGCAAGACCGTCTTCACCGCGGTGCTGCCGGAGTTCTGGCTGTTCATGCTCGGCGGTCTGTTCGTCTTCGTGACCCTCGTCCTGCCGCGCGGCATCGTCGGCACCATCGATCACGGCTTTGACGCCTTCCGGGCGACGCGCCGGGCGCGCGCGGCCGAAAAAGGCGAGGCCGGCGGCCAGGACGCCGTCCCCAATCCGGCGGAGTAGGCGAGGATGGCGACGACGACGAAGGTGGTCGACAAGGTGGCCGAGGACGTCCGGGCTCTCGCCCGGCCGCAGGGCGGCGTCGGCGACGGAGGCGGCTACGCCGAAGCCGCAGGGCCCTCCACGACCCATCCGCCGGCCCCGGCCGCAGGCGCCGCCGTTCGACCCGCGGCAGACGCGATGCCGGCGGAGCCGGCGCAAACGGCGGAGCCTGTGGCGGTGCGCGACGAGCCCTTCGTCTCGCCGCATCCCTTCGCGACGGAGATGCGCGAGCGCCGGCTCGCCGCCGAGGCGAACGGCCGGGCACGGCGCGACACGCTGCTCTATCTGAACGGCGTCACCAAGAGCTTCGACGGCTTCAAGGCGATCAACAATCTCTCCCTCGTCATCCAGAAGGGCGAGATGCGGGCGATCATCGGCCCGAACGGCGCCGGCAAGACGACGATGATGGACATCATCACCGGCAAGACCCGGCCCGACAGGGGCGAGGTCTACTTCGCCGGAGACGTCGACCTCACCCATCACGACGAGGCCGCCATCGCCTCGATGGGCATCGGCCGCAAGTTCCAGAAGCCGACCGTCTTCGAGAGCCACACGGTCGAGGACAACATCCGCCTGTCGCTCTCGGGCTCGCGCTCGGTGCTCGACGCCCTGGTGCACCGCAAGGACGAGGCCGAGCGCCAGCGCATCGAGGCGATCCTCGAGACCATCCGCCTGAAGGACAAGCGCAAGACCTTCGCCGCCAACCTCTCGCACGGCCAGAAGCAGTGGCTGGAGATCGGCATGCTGCTCGCCCAGGACCCGGAGCTGCTGCTCGTCGACGAGCCGGTCGCCGGCATGACCGACGCCGAGACCGAGGAGACGGCCCGGCTCTTGCGCGACATCGCCCGCACCAGGTCGGTGGTCGTCGTCGAGCACGACATGCATTTCGTGCGCGAACTCGGCGTCAAGGTCACCTGCCTGCACGAGGGCTCGGTGCTGTCGGAGGGAACGCTCGACAAGGTGTCGGCCGACCCGAAGGTGATCGAGGTGTATCTGGGACGATGACTGTTGCTTTTGCCATGTTGCCGGATAGCCGGACCCTTCGCGGCTTCGTCATCCCGGGCTTGACCCGGGATCCATGCCTCTGCCGAGCACGCATCCAATTCGGTTCCGAACAGGCGGTGGCGATGACTTTGAATGGATCCCGGGTCAAGGCCGGGATGACGACCGTCAAGGCTTTACGCCTCGCGACCGAGAGAGCCGACGGCGCCACGGAGGAATTCCGTCCATGCTGACCGTCTCGAACGTCGATCTCTATTACGGTGCCGCCCAGGCGCTCCGGAACGTCTCGGTGGCGGCAAGAAAGGGCGAGATCACCTGCGTCCTCGGCCGCAACGGCGTCGGCAAGACCTCGCTGCTCAGGGCCGTGGTCGGCCAGCAGCCGGTCCGGCGCGGCGAGATCGCCCTCGACGGCGAGGTGATGGGCCGCGAGGCGCCCTATGCGCGGGCCCGGCGGGGCATCGGCTTCGTGCCGCAGGGGCGCGAGATCTTTCCGCTCCTGACGGTGAAGGAAAACCTCCAGACCGGCTTTGCGCCGCTCAAGGCATCGGACCGCTCGATCCCCGATCACGTCTTCGAGCTGTTCCCGGTGCTGAACGACATGCTTTCGCGGCGCGGCGGCGACCTTTCCGGCGGCCAGCAGCAGCAACTCGCCATCGGCCGGGCGCTGGTCACCCGCCCGCGGCTCCTCGTCCTCGACGAGCCGACCGAGGGCATCCAGCCCTCGATCATCAAGGACATCGGCCGGGCGATCCGCTTCCTCAAAGCCGAGGCCGGCATCGCCATCCTGCTCGTCGAACAGTATCTCGATTTCTGCCGCGAACTCGCCGACAAGGTCTATGTCATGGACCGCGGCGAGATCGTCTTCGAAGGCCCGGCCGAGGGCCTCGACGATCCGGCGGTCCGCAAGCACCTGACCGTCTGACGCGGGGAGCATCCCCGAACGCAGAAGCGCCGGGGCCCTTTGCGAGGGCGCCGGCTGCCGCGGTGACGCGTGCGACGTCGGCGATGTTCCGCAACGGCAGAGCGCTGCTGCCGAGGGTTTCGGAATTTCAGAATGCGTGCGCGGCGGGAACTTGCCTTTCGAATTCCTGTGGCTAGCTGTTCTTTCAGGGCAGGATGGGAGGAACGGGCCGGCACGCCGGCGACGGCGGCATGAAGATCGCCGCAAGCCTCCGATCACCAGACGTCGCAAAGACGCGCCCGGATCCGCCGCGACGGCGGCAATGGATGGGATGGGAGGAAGTCGGATGGGTTTCCGCAACGTGGCCGCCACCCTGGCGGCGGGCGTCATGCTTTCGGGCGGCGCGGCCAGCGCAGAAGAACTCGCGCTGGTCTCCGGCGCGGTCGGCAAGGACATTTCCGAACTGCGCATGCAGCTCGACGAATACGAGAAGCAGTCCGGCAACACGGTGAAGATCGTCGAGATGCCCGCCTCGACGACCGACCAGTTCGGCCAGTACCGCCTGTGGCTCTCCGCCGGCAATGAGGATGTCGACGTCTATCGCACCGACGTGATCTGGGCGCCACAGCTCGCCGCGAGCTTCGTCGACCTGAAGGACGCGATGAAGGACGAGATCCCCAAGCACATTCCCTCGATCATCGAATCCCAGACCGTCGACGGCAAGCTCGTCGCCTTCCCGATGTTTACCGACGCGCCGGCGCTCTACTACCGCAAGGATCTTCTGGAAAAATACGGCAAGGAGCCGCCGAAGACCTGGTCGGACCTGACGAAGACCGCCGAAGAGATCGTCAAGAAGGAGCACGAGGCCGGCAACACCCAGCTCACCGGCTTCGTCTTCCAGGGCGCTCCCTATGAGGGGCTGACCTGCGACGGGCTGGAATGGGTCGCTTCGAGCGGCGGCGGGCGCATCGTCTCGCCGGAGGGC
Organism: Jiella sonneratiae; assembly: GCF_017353515.1. GTDB lineage: Bacteria > Pseudomonadota > Alphaproteobacteria > Rhizobiales > Rhizobiaceae > Jiella > Jiella sonneratiae. The sequence goes on along the minus strand of NZ_JAFMPY010000008.1, from coordinate 172,076 downwards.
GACATCACCATCAACAACGACAAGGCGGCGGCCGCCCTCGACATGGCCAAGGGCTGGATCGGCACCATCGCGCCGGAAGGCGTGCTCTCCTACAAGGAAGAGGAGTCGCGCGGCGTCTGGCAGACGGGCAATGCCGTCTTCATGCGCAACTGGCCCTATGCCTTCGCGCTGTCGAACGGCGCCGACTCGGCCGTGAAGGGCAAGTTCGACGTGGTGCCGCTGCCGGCCGGCGAGGGCGGGAACTCCGCCGCCTGCCTCGGCGGCTGGAATCTCGCCGTGTCGAAATACTCCAAGCACAAGGACGCGGCGATCGATCTCGTGAAGTTCCTCGGATCGGAGCGGGCGCAGAAGGAGCGCGCGGTCAACCAGTCGCGGCTGCCGACCATTCCGGAACTCTACGACGACCCGGACATCGCCAAGGCCCAACCGATCGTCGCTTCCTGGGGCAAAGTGGTCGACAACGCCGTGCCGAGGCCCTCGGCGCCCACCAAGAAGCAGTACAACGAGGTGTCCAAGGAGTTCTGGACCGCCGTCAACGAGACGCTGGCGGGCCGCGGCACCGCCGCGGACAATCTCGACAAGCTCGAGAAGCGGCTGCGCCGCCTGAAGCGCGGCGGATGGGAGTGAGCCGCCTTTAGGATATGGCGGAGCGGCCCCGCCGGACGGCAGCCGGTGGGAGAGGTCCGGGGCAGGCCGATCGCGGCGGGCCCGCGGCACGGGAGACGACGAAGGCCGACAGGCGAGAGACCGGCGAACCGGCGAGCCGCTCGGTGTCATGGCATCCGACGGGAGGAAGCGATGGCCAACGTTCAGGCGGGTGTTCCGCCCACCGAAAAGGCGCTCCAGACGGAGCGGGAGGGGGCGCGGCCGCGCTCCGACCTGTCGCGCCAGCGGCTGCGCTCGGCCTGGATGTTCCTGGCGCCGATGATCCTCGTCCTCGCCCTCGTCGCCGGCTGGCCGCTCGTCAAGACGATCTGGTTCTCGCTCACCGACGCCAGCCTGTCGGATATCGAAGCCGCGAAGTTCGTCGGATTGCGCAACTACTGGGAATATGTCGACTACGGCGACGGGGAGGGCGAGTATTTCGGTCTGCTGTTCGATCCGCAGTGGTGGAACGCGGTCTGGAACACCGTCTATTATTCGGTGATCTCGGTCACGATCGAAACCGCGCTCGGGCTGGTCTTCGCCCTCGTCCTCAACGCCGAATTCAAGGGCCGGGCCTTCGTGCGCGCCGCGGTGCTGATTCCCTGGGCGATCCCGACCATCGTCTCGGCCAAGATGTGGGCCTGGATGATGAACGACCGGTTCGGCATCCTCAACGACATGCTGATGGCGATCGGGGTGATCTCGTCGCCGGTCGCCTGGACCGCCGATCCCGACACGGCGATGTGGGCGGTGATCATCGTCGACGTCTGGAAGACGACGCCCTTCATGGCGCTGCTGATCCTCGCCGGCCTGCAGATGGTGCCCGGTGACGTCTACGAGGCGGCGAAGATCGACGGCATCCATCCGGTCAAGGTGTTCTGGAAGGTGACGCTGCCGCTGATCCGCCCGGCGATCCTCGTCGCGGTGATTTTCCGGGCGCTCGATGCGCTCAGGGTGTTCGACCTCATCTACGTCTTGACGCCGAACAACACCCAGACGAAGTCGATGTCGGTCTTCGCTCAGGAAAACCTCTTCCAGTTCGACAAGTTCGCCTACGGCTCGGCCGCCTCGACCCTGCTCTTCCTGGTGATCGCGCTGATCACCCTGTTCTACATCAAGGTCGCCCGGCTCGACCTCGGCGGCCGGGGGCGGTGAGATGCCTTACGTCGTCAAGCGCACCGGATTCTACGCCCTCGTCGTCTTCATCGTGCTGTTCTCGGTCTTTCCGTTCTACTACGCGATCCTGACCAGCCTGAAATCCGGCACGGCGCTGTTCAAGGTGAACTACCTGCCGGTCGACTTCTCGCTGGCCAACTATGCCGACGTCCTCGGCAACGGCGTCTTTCCGACCAACATCCTGAATTCGGTCATCGTGGCGGTCACCGTCGTCGCGATCTCGCTGTTCCTGGCGGTCACCGCGGCCTACGCCCTGTCGCGGATCAACTTCGCCGGCCGGGGGCTGCTGCTCCTGACGATCCTCGCCGTGTCGATGTTCCCGCAGATCGCGGTGCTCGCCGGCCTGTTCGAGATGGTCCGCTGGGCGGGGCTCTACAACACGCTGTTCTCGCTGATCTTCGCCTATATGATCTTCACGTTGCCCTTCACCGTCTGGGTGCTGACCACCTTCATGCGCGACCTGCCGATCGAGATCGAGGAGGCGGCGATCGTCGACGGCGCCTCGCCCTTCGTGATCGTCATGCGCGTCTTCCTGCCCTTGATGTGGCCGGCGCTGGTGACGACCGGGCTCCTCGCCTTCATCGCCGCCTGGAACGAATTCCTCTTCGCCCTGACCTTCGTGTCGAACAATGCGACGCGCACGGTGCCGGTGGCGATCGCGCTGCTCTCCGGCGCCTCCGAGCAGGAGATCCCGTGGGGGACGATCATGGCCGCCTCGGTGATCGTCACGGTGCCGCTGATCGTCCTGGTGCTGATCTTCCAGCGCAAGATCATTTCCGGCCTCACCGCCGGCGGCGTGAAAGGATGACGATGGCTCTCCCGTTTCGCCTGCGGCCGGAAGCACGGGAGGACGAAGACGGCATTCGCGCCCTGGTCGCGGCGGCCTTCGCGCAAGCCCCGCATGGCGGCGGAACGGAAGGCGCGATCGTCGATGGTCTGCGCGCCGCCGGAGCCTTGGCGCTCTCCCTCGTCGCCGTCGACGAGGATGGCGGCCTTCTCGGCCATATCGCCTTCTCGGCCGTTTCGGTCGGGAGCGGCGAGAACGGCTGGTACGGCCTCGGCCCGGTTGCCGTCTGGCCGCAGCTCCAGCGCCGGGGGATCGGCACGGCGCTGGTGAGCGATGGTCTGCGCAGGCTGAAGGAGAGAGGAGCGAAGGGCTGCGTTCTTCTCGGCGACCCGGCTTTCTACTCGCGCTTCGGCTTTGAGAGCGACCCGGCGCTCACCTATCGCGGTCTGCCGAGCGAGTATGTGCAGCGCCTCGTCTTCATCCCGCCGGCGCCACGCGGCGAGATTACCTACCATGCGGCTTTCGAGGTCGCCGCCTGATGGAGCGCGACTTGGACGACGGGACCACCGACTTCGCCACCGCTTCGAATGCCGCCGACCTTCAGCGCGAGGCCGACTGGTGGCGCGGCTGCGTCCTCTACCAGATCTATCCGCGCTCCTTCCAGGATTCGAACGGCGACGGGATCGGCGACCTGCCGGGCATCACGCGGCGGCTGTCCCACGTCGCCTCGCTCGGCGTCGACGCGATCTGGATCTCGCCCTTCATGCCCTCGCCGATGAAGGACTTCGGCTACGACATCTCGAACTACCGCGACGTCGACACGATCTTCGGCACGCTCGCCGATTTCGACGCCCTCGTCGCCGAGGCGCACCGGCTGGGGCTGAAGGTGATCATCGATCAGGTGCTGTCGCACACCTCCGACAAGCATCCCTGGTTCGAGGAAAGCCGGCAGAGCCGCGACAACCCGAGGGCCGACTGGTACGTCTGGGCCGACCCGAAGGAGGACGGTACGCCGCCGAACAACTGGCTGTCGGTGTTTTCCGGCCCGGCATGGCGCTGGAGTTCGCGCCGCCGCCAATACTACTTCCACAACTTCCTGATTGAACAGCCGGACCTGAACTTCCACAATCCCGATGTCCGGGAAGCGCTTCTCGGCGAGATGCGCTTCTGGCTGCAGCGCGGCGTCGACGGTTTCCGGCTCGACACGGCGAACTTCTACTTCCACGACGCCGAACTGCGCGACAATCCGCCCCTGCCCGAGGCGATGCGATCGGAGATCTATACCTCGCGCGCCGACGCCTACAACTTCCAGCACCACGTCTTCGATCGCAACCGGCCCGACAATCTGCAATTCCTCAGGCAGATGCGCGCGCTGCTCGACGAATTCGGCGCGGTCGCCGTCGGCGAGATCGGCGAACGGACGACCGGCATCGAACTGATGGGCGAATACAGCTCCGGCGGCGACAAGCTGCACATGTGCTACGCCTTCGAGTTCCTCTCCGGGGCGATCCCCGAGCCGGAAACCATCCGCCGCGTCATCGAGCGCTTCGATGCCGCCGGTCCCGACGGCTGGGCCTGCTGGGCCTTCTCCAATCACGACGTCGTCCGACACGGAACGCGCTGGACGGAAGGCCCCGGCCGGCCGGATGACGTTTTGAGGCTCGCGGCCGGTATCCTGATGACGCTGCGCGGCTCGGTCTGCCTCTATCAGGGGGAGGAACTCGGCCTCACCGAAACCGACATTCCGCGCGAGAAGATGGTCGATCCCTCCGGCATCGCGCTGTGGCCGGACGTTCGGACCCGCGACGGCTGCCGCACGCCGATGGTCTGGACGAAGGACAACCGTAATGGCGGCTTCTCCGACGGCGAGGCCTGGCTTCCCGTCCCGGCCGAGCATCTGCCGCGGGCCGTCGCCGAGCTCGAGGACGACCCGGCGTCGCTGATGAATTTCTATCGGCGGCTGATCGCCCTGAGGAAACGCACGCCGGCCCTGACCAAGGGCTCGCTGCGCTTTCTGGAGGCCGCGCCCGGCATCCTGGCGATGCTGCGCGAAGAGGGGTCGGAGGCCGTCCTTTGCGTCTTCAACCTCGGCGAGCATCCGGCGACCTTCCCCCTGCCGGAGGATATGACGGCACGGCCGCTCGGCGAGGGCCTGTTTTCGGGAAGAATCGAGGGCGATTTGATCGCGCTCGGCGCGCATGACGGTTTCATCGCGGCGGTCGGTCCCCGCGGCACGAAAACATCGGGAGGATGATCGGATGGCCAATCTCAAGCTCACCGGGGTCAGGAAGGCCTACGGGTCGGTCGAGGTGCTGCACGGCATCGACCTCGACATCCACGCCGGCGAGTTCGTCGTCTTCGTCGGCCCGTCGGGCTGCGGCAAGTCGACCCTCTTACGGGTCATCGCCGGGCTCGAGGACATCACCGGCGGCACGCTGGAGATCGGCGGCAGGGTGGTGAATTCGCTCACCCCGAAGCAGCGCGGCATCGCCATGGTGTTCCAGTCCTACGCGCTCTATCCGCATATGACCGTCTACGAGAACATGGCCTTCGGCCTGACCCTGGAGAAGGGGACGGGCAAGGAGGCGATCGACCGGCGGGTGCGGGAGGCGGCGCGCATCCTGCAGATCGAACCCTATCTCGACCGCCTGCCCAAGGCGCTGTCCGGCGGCCAGCGCCAGCGGGTCGCCATCGGCCGGGCGATCACCCGCGATCCCTCCGTGTTCCTCTTCGACGAGCCGCTGTCCAACCTCGACGCGGCGCTGCGGGTCCAGACCCGCATCGAGATCGCCCGCCTGCACGAGCGGATGGCCGGCACGACGATGATCTACGTCACGCACGACCAGGTCGAGGCGATGACCCTCGCCGACCGCATCGTCGTGCTCAACAAGGGCCATGTCGAGCAGGTCGGCGCGCCGATGGAACTCTACAATTCGCCCGACAATCTCTTCGTCGCGAAGTTTCTCGGCTCGCCCTCGATGAACATCCTGCCGGCGAAGATCGAAAGCGCCGGCTCGACCACCCGCGTCATTCCGGAAGGCGGCGCGAAGGTCGACCTGCCGATCGTCACCACCGGCGCGGCGCAGGGGCGCCCCGCCCATCTCGGCATCCGGCCGGAGGATCTTTCCGTCACCGACGATCCGCACGCGCCGTTCCGCGGGCCGGTGACGCTCACCGAGTCGCTCGGCGAGGTGACCCTCGTCTATGTCGACATCGGCCGGGCGGACGAGCCCTTCGTCGCCAAGCTGCCGGGCGAGGTGGCGATCGAACGGGGCAGGACCATCGGCCTCACCTCCCGGCCGGAGGCGATGCGCCTGTTCGACGAGGCGGGGACGGCGCTGCGCCCGGAGATGCGCAGGGCGGCGTGAGGTTTGGCGCCGTGACGGCACGGCGCGGAGGCCTTCGGGGCCCGGGTCGTCGGTGAGGACACGCGCCGAAAGCCGGGGCCGCCGAGGGCGATTGGCCTGATCTCCCCCCGTGCGGGGGAGATGCCGCCCTTCGACCGGCTCAGGAGGCAGAGGGGGGCATGCCGGGCACAGACCCGTCGGAGATTCGCGCCGAGGCGCCCCCTCTGGGTCGTCACCCATCTCCCCTGCAAGGGCGGAGAGATCGAAGCGTCGCCGGCGGCCCTTGGGCTTCAAACGACCGCGTTTGCACCCCGGGGCGGCGCAATTGACGCAAGCGTGTTCGAAATTTGACGGCGCCAAGGCGGTAACCTCGCGGCGCGGAGAAGCGAAGTCGCTATGCTCGCTGCCGACCGCGCTTACCGGTTGTCGCCATGACACGGGAAGCGCCGATACAGCTTCGGGCCGCCCGCCGGGCGGCCGCACGCCGGAGACACCACCGCTCATGCCGATTGCAAGGCGCAGGCCCGGGGATTTCGGAGGCGGGACCGCCGCTCCGAGCGACGACGTCAGAGAGGACGCGGGCCGGGAAGGGGGCGGGGCGGGCGGTTCGGCGCAGCGACACACGCGCTATCTTCCGATCGCCGTCCTCGTCGCGGCGCTGGCTCTCGCCTATGCCCTCGGCCTCCACCGCTATCTGTCTCTCGACGCCTTTCTCGAAAGCCGCGAGGCGCTGCAGGACTATGTCGAGGCGCATCTCCTCCTTGCCGGCATCGGCTTCGTCCTCGTCTATGCCGGCCTCGTCGCCGTCTCCTTTCCGGCCGCCTCGCTCGTCACCGTCGCGTCGGGCTTCCTGTTCGGCTGGCTCCTAGGGGGGACCCTGACGGTGATCGGCGCGACGCTCGGCGCGACCATCCTCTTCGTCGCCGCCCGCACCGCCTTCGGCGACGTGCTGCGGCGAAAGTCCGGCGGGGCGATCGCGCGCTTTGCCGAAGGCTTTCGCGACGACGCCTTCGCCTATCTCCTGCTCCTGCGGCTGACGCCGGTCCTGCCGTTCTTCGTGGTCAACGTCGCGCCCGCCTTCTTCGACGTCTCGTTGACGACCTACGTCGTCACCACCTTCCTCGGCATCATCCCCGGATCGATGGTCTATGCGTTCCTCGGCTCCGGCCTCGATCAGGCGCTGGTCAATGCCGGCGGACAGCACGTCTCGATCAAGGATCTGGTGACGCCGGAAATGACCATCGCCCTCGTCGGCCTTGCCGGCCTCGCCATTCTCGGCGTCATCCTGAAGAAGACCGTGTTGCGCCGGCGCCGGGCCTGACGCGTCGCGCACCCGGTCGGGCCGACGATCCCGGGACTGCTGCCGGGCGCCTGCCGCGTCCGCAATCACCATGGAGGAACGGGCATGGCGCCCATCTTGAAGCCGGATCTCTGCGTCATCGGCGGCGGCTCCGGCGGACTGACGACCGCTGCCGCCGCGGCGGCTTTCGGCGTGAAGGTCGTCCTCGTCGAGCGCGGCGCCATGGGCGGCGACTGCCTGAACTACGGCTGCGTGCCGTCGAAGGCGCTGATCGCCGCCGCCAAGCACGTCGCGGCGATCCGCGAGGCGAAGCGCTTCGGGATCTCGGCCGGCGAGCCTGAGATCGACTTCGCCGCGGTGAAGGACCACGTGCGCGGCGTGATCGCGGCGATCGCGCCGAACGATTCGGTCGAGCGCTTCGAGGGCCTCGGCGTCACCGTGTTGAAGGCGGACGCGGTGTTCGTCGGCGAAAGCACCATCTCCGCCTCCGGCCAGATCGTCGAGGCACGGCGCTTCGTCGTGGCGGCCGGCTCCTCGCCGCTCGTCCCCGATATTCCGGGGCTGCGGGAGACGACGCATTTCACCAACGAGACGATCTTCGACCTGAGGCAGCGGCCCGAGCATCTCGTCATCATCGGCGGCGGGCCGATCGGCATGGAAATGGCGCAGGCGCACCGCCGGCTCGGATCGCGGGTGACGGTGCTCGAAGCCGGCGCGCTGCTCGGCCGCGACGATCCGGAACTCGCCGCCGTCGTCGTCGAGACGCTGCGCGGGGAAGGCGTCGCGTTGCGCGAGCGGGCCAAGGTCGTCGCCGTCCGGGGCGGCGACCGGGGGCCGTCCGTCACCATCGAGACCGACGAGGGCCGGGAGACCATCGAGGCGAGCCATCTCCTCGTCGCGGTGGGGCGGGCGCCGAACGTCGCCGGCCTCGGCCTCGAGGCGGCGGGCATCGACTACGACGCGCGAGGCATCAAGGTCGGGCGGGACCTGCGCACCAGCAACCGCCGCGTCTATGCCGTCGGCGACATCGCCGGCGGGCCGCAATTCACCCATGTCGCCAACTATCAGGCCGGCCTCGTGCTGCGGCCGATCCTCTTCCGCCTGCCGGTCCGCGAGCGTCGCGACCATTTGCCGCATGTCACCTTCACCGATCCCGAACTCGGCCAGGTCGGCCCGACCGAGCGGGAGGCGAAAGCCGCCGGCAGCCTCAGGGACGTCGTCCGCTGGCCCTATCGCGAGAACGACCGCGCCCAGGCGGAACGCCGCACCGGAGGCCTCGTCAAGCTGGTCCTCGGCGAGGGCGGCCGCATTCTCGGCGGCGGCGTTGCCGGCATGGCGGCGGGCGAGATCACCAACATGCTCTCTCTCGCCGTCGGCAAGAAGATGGGCGTCGCGGATCTGCGCGATCTGGTTTCGCCCTATCCGACTCTCGCGGAAATTGGAAAACGCGCTGCAACGGTCTACTATCGCCCCTATACGGAGAAGCCCTCGGTGCGGCGACTGGTCGGCATGCTCGCCCGGTTCGGCTGAGGGGCCTGATACGAGATCCGTTCGATCGGAGCGGGGCTCGAATCAAGCCCGCGCGGCGAATGAGCGTCTTCGTTTCCGGCATCACGAAGTGATCTGCCGGAAACCGTATGAGTACCGGCATTGTGCGCAGGATTCCGGCTGGGGAGCCGGGGCCCGACGCGCAGCACCGGACGGGCTGTTCGCCCGGATTTGAGTTCGAGCGCCGCGGGAGGGCGGCGGGACGAGAGCGGGGACACTCTTTGGACGATCCTGCGAGGTCGGAGGCTGGGGCATCCGGCGACGAGCCGGTGCCGAAAGTGCGGTGGCGGCTGTCGACGCGCATCCTCGCCATCACCGCGCTCGCCGTCATGCTCGCCGAAGTCCTGATCTTCGTGCCCTCCGTCTCGAAGTTCCGCAACGACTGGCTGACCACCAAGATCGAGGCCGTGGCGGTCGCCGGGCTCGCTTCGGAGGAGGTCGACGCCGGCGCCGGCTCGGTGCTCGGCCCCAACCAGGAGTCGGCGCTCCTGAAGGCGCTGGACGCCCAGCTTCTGGCGATCAACGACAAGGACGCCTCGCGCCTGCTCGCCCGCGCCGAGATGGTGCCCATTCCCGACATCCAGGTCGACCTGACGGAGCAGTCGATGGTGGCGACGATCCTCGGCGCCTTCGACACGCTGCTCTTCGGCGGAGACCGCACGATGCGCGTCCAGGGCGCGGTCGGCGACGGGTCGCTCGTCGCCGAGGTGGTGATGTCGGAAAAGCCGCTGCGCATGGCGATGCTGGTCTATTCGCGCAACGTCTTCTTCCTGTCGCTGTCGATCGCGCTGTTCGCCGCCGTCCTCGTCTATTCGGCGATCAGCCGCTATCTGGTGCGGCCGATCATGCGGATGACCCGCTCGATGGTAAGCTTCGGCGGCAACCCGACGGATTCCGAGCGCATCATCCGCCCGGACGAGCGCGGCGACGAGATCGGCGTCGCGGAGATGGAACTCGCGGCTATGCAGCGGCGGCTCAACGAGACGCTGCGCGAGCAGCGCCACCTCGCGGACCTTGGCCTTGCCGTCTCCAAGATCAACCACGACCTGCGCAACATCCTCGCCTCCAGCCAGATGATCTCCGACCGGCTGGCGACGATCGAGGACCCGACGGTGCAGCGCTTCGCGCCGCTGCTTCTGCGCAGCCTCGACCGGGCGCTGCACTACACCCAGTCGGTGCTGGCCTACGGGCGGGCGGTGGAAACCGCGCCGGTGCGCCGGGAGGTGCGGCTGAAGCATCTCGTCGACGACGTCCTCGGCAGCCTCACCGTCGATCCGAAATCGGAGATCGGGCTGATCAACGCCGTCCCGGACGACCTCCTCGCCATCGTCGATCCGGATCAGTTCCACCGGGTCATCCTCAACCTCTGCCGCAATGCCGCCGAGGCGCTGGCGGGGCTTGCCGAGGATCCCTCGGTGGTGGTGCGCAAGATCCGCGTCGGGGCCGAGCTGCTGCAGCCGGGGCCGGGCGGCTGGGGCGGCCTCCTGCTCTTCGTCGAGGACACCGGGCCGGGCCTGCCCGAGGTGGCGCGGGAAAACCTCTTCAAGGCGTTTCGCGGATCGGCCCGCTCGGGCGGCACCGGCCTCGGCCTGCCGATCGCGGCCGAGATCGTCGAGGCCCATGGCGGCGAGATCCGGCTGTCGGAGCGCGACGAGCCGGGCACGCGTTTCGAGATCCTGCTGCCGCCGAAGACCGCGCGGCGCGAGGCCGAGGCGGCGCGCGCCTGAATCCTGGGGCCCGCACGATTTCGCGTGCAACCGCCCCGCCCATTCGCTAGACGCCGCTGATGACCCTCCTCGACGGCGCGAGCCTCGTTCCCCTCGTCCTGACGCTTCTCCTGGCCGCTGCGGCGGCCGGCTTCCTCGCGGGCCTCTTCGGCATCGGCGGCGGGGCGATCTTCGTTCCGGTGCTCTACCAGACCTTCGAGGCGCTCGGGGTCAGCCATCTGGTCTCGATGCATCTCGCGGTCGGTTCCTCGATCGCCATCATCGTGCCGACCTCGCTCCGCTCGCTCGCCTCGCATCTGAAGCGCGGCGCCGTCGACACGGCGCTTTTGAAGCGCTGGCTGGTCCCGATCCCGCTCGGGGCGGTGGCCGGGGCGCTGCTCGCCTCGGTCGCAAGTTCCGCCGAGCTGCGGGGCATCTTCGCCGTGCTCGCCTTCGTCCTCGGGCTGAAGATGCTGATAGGCCGCCTGACGATGCAACTCGGCGACGACCTGCCGGGGCCGGTCGGGCGCTCCGTCGCGGGCGTCGTCATCGGGCTCCTGTCGTCGCTGATGGGGATCGGCGGCGGCGTCCTCAACAACACCTTCATGACCCTCTACGGCCGGCCGATCCACCAGGCCGTGGCGACCAGCGCCGGTGTCGGCGCGCTGATCGCGGTTCCCGGCCTCGTCACCTACGTCGTCGGCGGCTGGGGCGAGCCGGCGCTGCCGGCCCTGAGCTTCGGCTACGTCAACGCGTTTGCCGTCGCCGTGGTGGCGCCGGCCTCGATCCTCGCCGTGCCGCTCGGCGCGTCGCTCGCCCATCGGCTGTCGCGCCGCCAGCTCGAGCTCGGCTTCGGCAGCTTCCTTCTGATCGTCGCCCTGCGCTTCGCCTGGAGCCTCGTCTGATCGGCCGGGCCTGTCCCGGTCAGTCGGTCAGTCGGTCAGCACCAGCCGGTCGCCGCGGAAGTCGTAGGAAGTGAGCGTTTCGAGGAAGCTCATGCCGAGGAGCACGGTGTCGAGACCCTCGCCCTCGGTCACGGCGGCCTGAACGTCCCTGCGGCTGATCCCGCCGATGGTGACGCTGGCGAGGCGGATCGGGGCGGCCTTGGCGATGCCGTTCGCCGTCATCACCGCGTTGGTGAAATGCAGGCTCGACATGTCGATGCCGAGCGCTTCGGCGGTGCGGCTGTCCATCGCGACGACCGAGGCGCCGGTGTCGACGATGAAGCTGGTCGGCGCGCCGTCGATCGCGCCGTCGAGATAGAAATGCCCGTCGGCCGAGCGGGTCGCCATGAACCGCGGATGGCCGTCGTCCGCGCCGATCGGCACGACGCTGCCCGGCATCAGGACGGCGAAGACGCGGTTCTTCAGGGCGTCGAATTCCGGCCGGAAGGCGTAGAGGCCGATGAGCAGGGCGAAGACCGCCGTCCAGATGACCGCGCTTCTGAGCACCTGGCCGAGGTGGAGGCGGCTTGCCAGGAAAACCAGCGCGCCGAGGCCGACGAGCAGGATCGAGTCATAGGCGAGCCGGCCGAAGGTCTCGTCGTCGAGACCGGCGATGGTCTGGCCGTGCCGGGTGAAGAGCACGAACAGCGCCACGGCGACGCCGCCGAGCACGAAGTACAGGATGGCGTCACGGCGCATCGCGGCCGCCGGCGCCGTCCGCCGGCTCCTTCGCGTCGTCGCCGTGCGATGCGGCCGCGGCCGCGGGAAGCCGGCTCCGGACCCTTCGGGCCGCGAGACCTGCCATGATCCGGCGGCGCTCCGACGCCTCGAAGCCCGCCCATCCGGCGATCTCCGCGATCGTGCGGGCGCAGCCGAGGCAGAGGCCGGTCGCCGGGTCGACGGTGCAGATCTTCGTGCAGGGGGTTTCGATCGCCATCGGGGCTTCGGTGTCGTGCGTCTTTTGTCTGTCCCGGAGGATATGGCCGCCTTCGATCACCATAACAAGCACATGGGGGCGGATCGGCATGCCGGAAGGCTCATGCCTCCTGCCAGTTCGGATCGTCGAGGGCCGGCATCACCTCGAGCACGCGCGACTGCGGGAAGATCGCGATCGCCTCGGTGCCCTCGCGCAGCCGGGAATGAAGATCGAAGCGGCCGTTGTGGAGCTTCACCAAGGCCTGGACGATCGGCAGGCCGAGACCGGTGCCCTGTTCGGCGCTCTTCATCGCCACCGAGCCCTGGCCGAAGGCCGACAGGACGACCGGGATCTCCGATTCGGGAATGCCCGGGCCGTCGTCCCTGACCGAAACGTACTGTCCCGCCCCGGCGGTCCAGCCGACCGAGACGACGACGGTGCCGCCGCGCGGCGTGAACTTCACGGCGTTGGAGAGGAGGTTGAGGATGACCTGCCGGATCGCCCGCTCGTCGGCCCACAGCGCCGGCAGCGCCGGCTCGAAGTCGCCGCGCACCGTCAGGCCCTTGGCCTCTGCCTTGATGCGGACGACGCCGAGGCACTCGCGGGCGACGGCGACCAGCTCGATCGCCTCCTCGTTGAGGCTGAAGCGGCCGGCCTCGATCCGCGACAGGTCGAGGATCTCGTTGATCAGGCCGAGCAGGTGGCGCCCCGAGGCGTGGATGTCGCGGACGTAGGAGCGGTAGGTGTCCGAGCCGAGCGGCCCGAGCATCTCGCTTTCCATCACCTCCGAAAAGCCGAGAATGGCGTTGAGCGGCGTGCGCAGCTCGTGGCTCATCGTGGCGAGAAAGCGCGACTTGGCGAGGTTGGCGTCCTCGGCGCGGCGCCGCGCCTCGTCGGAGATCACCTTGGCGGTCTCGAGCTCGGCGATGAGTTCGTCCTTCTCGGCCTGATGCACGTAGCCGCGCAGCGCCGAGCGCCGCAGGATCTCGCTCACCAGCGAGAAGAAGGCGATCGCCGCGATCAGGATCGCGGTCATGGCGATGTGGGCGGGGTCGGTGCCGCCGGCGATGCCAATCGCCAGGAAGACCGCGGCGAGCGCGAAGGTCGCCGGCACGACCGCCTGCAGGGTGAAGGAGATCATCGCCGTCGACGCCACCACGACGAAGAGCACGGTGAACTGGAAGATGCCGAATTCCCGGCCGTGCAGCGGCCCGAGATCGAGGGCCGCGAGATAGGCCCAGCAGAGCCCGGTCATCGCATGGCCGGTGAGGAACAGGCCGCGCCAGCGCGCCACCGCCTCGGGCGCCACCTGCTCGGCGCCGAACCGCCGCGCCGTCGCGACCAGCGCCAGGTAGCAGCCGAGCGCGACGAGGGTCCACAGGACCGCCGGCACCGGGCCGAGGAACACCGACAGGCCGAAGCCCGTCGCCATCACCGGCAGCGGCAGCACGAAGGCCGCCGCCCGCAGCGCCGCGGCATGCTGGACGAGAAGCTCGCGGGTGAAGCGCGGCCCCGTGCCGCCGCGCATCGCCAGCCGCTCGCGCGCGGCCCGCAGCGTTCGCGCGAGCTCGCCTTCGCGCGGTCCGGGACGACGGGCGGCGCCGTGATCGACGGTGGGCGGTGCGGCAAAGGACATGAATTGACGGCTGCCGGCCTTCGCTGGGTTTCGGTCCGGCCGCATTCTGTTTCCCCAACCTTAAAAAAATGCCTTAAGGAAGCGGAAATTCGGCCGAACCGCCGAAATGCCGCGGCCGCCGGACGCCGCCGACGCCCGCAGACCGCCGGTTCGCAGGCGACAGGCACTGCCGTCTGACGGGCGAGAGGCACCGCCCGGCCACGGGCGACGGACAAGGAGCAGCCCATGCGACTCTTCGACGGCGGCCGCGCGCCCAATCCGCGGCGCACCCGGATCTTCCTCGCCGAGAAGGGCGTCGACCTCGAACTCGTGCCCGTCGACATGGCGAAGCTCGAGCACCGGTCCGAGGCGATCGCCAGCCGCAATCCGCTGAAGCGGCTGCCGGTGCTCGAACTGGACGACGGCACGATCGTCACCGAATCGATCGCCATCTGCCGCTACGTCGAGGCGCTGCATCCAGAGCCGGCGCTGTTCGGCACGACGCCGCTGGAGATCGCCACCATCGAGATGTGGAACCGGCGCCTGGAACTCGGTCTCTATGCGAGCGTCGCCGCGGCCTTCCGTCACAGCCATCCGGCGATGGCCGAGTGGGAGGTGCCGCAGATCCCGGCCTGGGCCGAAGCCAACCGCGACAAGGCGGTGGAGTTCCTGAAAGTCTTCGACGCCCATCTCGCCGAAAGCCGATACGCCGCCGGCGAAGGGTTTTCCGTCGCCGACATCACCGGCCTCGTCGCCGTCGACTTCATGCGGCCGGCGAAGATCGCGATGCCGGCGGAACTGACGAACGTCGCCCGCTGGTACGAGGCGGTGTCCACGCGGCCGAGCGCAAAGGCCTGACCGCCATTTCGACCCGACCGCAGAAGGCCGCCGGCGTAAGCGCGCCGCAGACGCTCTACCGCACCATCCGCGCCTGCCGGATCTGCCGCGACGAGCCGGTCGGCCGGCCGCTTCCGATCGAGCCCAATCCGATCCTCGTCCTCTCCTCCACCGCGCGCATCGTCGTTGCGGGGCAGGCGCCGGGCAATCTCGCCGACAAGACCACCAAGCCCTTCAACGACCCCTCCGGCGTGCGGCTGCGGGACTGGATGGGGATCGGCCCGGAGGTGTTCTACGATCCGTCGCGGGTCGCCATCGTCCCGATGGGCTTCTGCTTTCCCGGCTACGACGCGAAGGGCGGCGACCTGCCGCCGCGGCGGGAATGCCGCGCGACGTGGCATGCGAGGGTGATGGCCTCGATGCCGCAGGTCGAGCTGGTGCTGGCGGTCGGCCTCTACGCTCAGCGTTTCCACGTCGAAGGCGGGGGCGGCCGCTCGCTGACGGAGACGGTTTCCGCCTGGCGTTCCGTCCTCGCGGGCGGCGGGCGATTCGCGCCCGTCCTGCCGCTGCCGCACCCCTCCTGGCGCAACAATGCCTGGCTGAAGCGCAACCCGTTCTTCGAACGGGAGCTGCTGCCGGAGCTGAGGCGCCTCGTCGCGGCGCTGATCGGGGACGTGCCGCGGGAGGAGCCGACAAGCGGAGGCGACGGCGAGCCTTGACGGGCGGCCGGCAAGTCCCGACCATGCACCGAAACGCCGCGGCGAGACTGCGGGCCGCCGACGGCAGGAGCCAGACCGATGCAGACCATCTTCGTACAGTTCAAGTGCCGGCCCGGCATGGCCTACAAGGTCGCGGACGCGCTCGTCCTCGAGGTCGAGGAGATTTCGGAGGTGTTCTCCACCTCCGGCCATTACGACCTCATCGCCAAGTTCTATCTCTCAGACGACAGCGACATCGGGCATTTCGTCACCGAACGCCTGCAGGTTCTCGACGGCGTGGCGGACACCTTTACGCTTGTCGCCTTCAAGGCCTTCGGCTGAGGCAGGCTCGTCGAGGGGCGTGTCCGGCGGCCACACCCGGTTGCGGCCGGCGGTCTTGGCGACGTAGAGGGCCGCGTCGGCTCCGGCGAGCAGGTCTTCCGGCGCCGAGGAGAGAAGCGTGTCGGCCATCGCGCCGATGCTGGCGGTGACCGGCGTCACGCCGTCGGCGTGGAGGATGCCGAGGGCCTCGATCTCGCCGCGGATGCGTTCGGCGATGCGCAGCGCGTCGTCGGGGAGCGCCGCGGTCAGGAGGACGAGGAACTCCTCGCCGCCGAAGCGCACCACGAGGTCGCAATCCCTGCGCACGAGCCGGACCAGCAGGTCGGCGACCTGCTGCAGGCACATGTCGCCCGCCAGATGGCCGTTCTCGTCGTTGAAGCGCTTGAAGTGGTCGACGTCGATCATCAGCACGGCAAGAGGCAGTTCCGGCGATTTCTCGGCGAGTTCCTGGAACAGCGCGTCGAGGCGGCGGCGGTTGTAGAGCCCGGTGAGGGCGTCCCGCTCGGCCTCGGTCTTCGCCTGCTCGATCCGCAGCCGGTCCTGCAGGCGCCTGAGGAAGCTGTGGCGCGCGTCGCGCTGCATCTGCCGGTTGCCCGACAGGGAGAGATAGCTGGCGGCGCCGGCCGCCATGATGCCGATCACCAGCACCGGCAGGGGGGCATGGCTGACGAACAGCGCCCCGATATAGACCGTCACGCCGAACATGCTGGCAATCACGGCGTCGGCGAACTCCAGGCGAAACAGGAGGTTCATGAAGATCAGCACCAGGATCGCCAGATACTGGTAGTGCTGTGCGAGTTCGTTGGCATTGACGGTGTAGATCGCCATCACCTGGACGATCATCGCCAGCGGGCCGAGCGCCGCGGAACCCTTGGCAAGCCATGTCTTGCGCCGCATCCGCTGGCCGATGGTCGACAGGACGATGATCGGCGAGACGACGAAAAAGTGCAGGGCCGCGCTCAGCCAGAAGGTCTGCGGCAAGAGGATGTAGTCGACGATCAGGAAGACGTTGTAGCAGAGCAGCGTCGGAGCGAGCAGGGCCTGCGACAGCCGCTGCCGGTAGTTCGAGCGATACGCCCTGTAGGCCGCCTCGATGTCCTGCGGGAAGGAGAACCGGTATCCGCGGTCGGATATCAGCTGGTCGATCTGGGCGAGCTGCATGGGATTTGTGATCCTTTGCAGCAGATCTTGTGCGCAGAGATATAATTAAAGCTTGCCGGTATGCATCAAATTGGCCGCAAAACCGAGGTTTCACGGCCAAGTTATGTCGCCTGCTAAGCAATCCTCCGTAGCACGGGCAGATCTGCGCCCGCAAGGGCTTAGGAAATACCGTGGCGGAGGGTTAATATCGAGCGTATCGCCGCCGGAGCGGCGACTCACCAGATCGAGTAGCGGATGCCCGCCTGGATGGTGTGGCGCTTGAAGCCGTCGTCGCTGCCGCTGATCGCCATCGTGTCGCCGGTGGTGGTGTTTTGGCCGATGACCTCGGTCACGCCGCCGCCGTCGACATCCATGAAGCGGTAGCCGACGTCGAGCTTGAGGTTCTTGGAGACGTCGTAGGAAACGCCCGCCATCAGCGAATAGGCGAAGCGCCAGTCGGAGCCCTCGTCGGTCTTCAGCTCGTCGAAATTCGCGTCGCAGGAGGTCGAGAGGTAGCGGCAGCCGGTCTCGTAGGAGACGTGGACCGCGCCGGCGCCGGCGCCGAGATAGGGGGTGAAGCCCGCATAGGTGCCGAGGTCGACATAGGCGTTGGCCATCAGCTCGTAAGCCTCGGCCTTGCTGTCGAGGGACGCGTCGGCCGCGCCGAAGGACACGTTGTCGACATGCGACTTCCAGTAGCCGACGGTGGCGTCGGTGCGCAGGAATTCGTTGAACTTGTAGCCGATGCCGCCGCTGAACTCCGCGCTCGCCGGCAGCGACAGGCCGTCATAGTCGCCGCTGACCGAGCCGGCCGGCGTCGTCGCGCTGTAGCTCGTGTCGATGTCGCTCTTGAACTGGTAGCCGACGTCGCCGCGCAGATACCAGCCGGTACCGATCTCCACCGGCTGCACCTCGGGCACGTCCTGGTAGATCGGCGCGTAGATCGGATCGAGATCGGCGGCGAAGCTCGTCCCGCCTGCCGCGACGACGGCGCTTGCCGCGAGGGCGCCGATCCAAACTGCCACTTTCATCGACTTCTCGTCCCTTACCCGATTTGGCGGTGGTCCGGAAAAGATTGCCGGCCTCGCCTTGAGCGGGACTGTCGCACCGATCGGTTAACGCTCGCTTAACCGTGTTTCTTAACCATGCGGGAGAAGCGCGGGCCTCACCTCTCCGCCTGTTCGGCCGCCTCGGCAGCGGCCGTCTCGCGGAAGACGCGGCGGACGATCTTGCCGCTCGTCGTCAGCGGCATCTCGGCGACGAAGCCGATCTCGCGCGGATATTCGTGGGCGGAGAGGCGCGTGCGGACGAAGCCCTTCAGCTCGGCGGCGAGTTCCGGCGACGCCTCGATCCCGTCCTTGACGACGACATAGGCCTTGACGATCTCGGTGCGCAGCGGATCGGGCTTGCCGACGACGGCGGCGAGCGTCACCGCCGGATGCGCGAGGAGGCAGTTCTCGACCTCGCCGGGGCCGATCCGGTAGCCCGCCGAGGTGATGATGTCGTCGTCGCGGCCGAGGAAGGAGACGTAGCCGTCGTCATCCATCACCGCCTGGTCGCCGGTGAGCAGCCAGTCGCCTAAAAACTTCGCCGCGGTTGCCGCAGGATCCTGCCAGTAGTTCAGGAACATCACCGGATCGGGAGCCCGCACGGCGATGGTGCCGGCCTCGCCGGGCGCCACCTTCCGTCCGTCGGCATCGAGGAGGGCGACCTCGTGCCCCGGCACCGCCTTGCCGATCGCCCCGGCCCGCGAGACGCCGCAGGCGGCGGAGGAGCCGAGCACCATGTTGCATTCGGTCTGGCCGTAGAACTCGTTGACCGTCAGGCCGAGCGTCTCGCGTGCCCATTCGAAGGTCGCCGCCGGCAGGCTCTCGCCCGCCGAGGCGATGGTCCGGAGGGTGAGGTCGCGCAGGGCTGCCGCGTCGGTCGCGGCGGCGAGCATCCGCAGCGCCGTCGCCGGCAGGAAGGCGTTGCGGACCGCCTGCCGGGCCATCAACCGGAAGGCCTCCTGCGGATCGAAGCGCCCGGCGGTGAACACCACCGGCACGCCGAGCTGCAGCGACGGCAGCAGCACGTTGAGGAGGCCGCCGGCCCAGGCCCAGTCCGACGGCGTCCAGATCCGGTCTCCGGCCTGCGGATAGTCTTCGTGATGGAAGCGGATGCCGGGCAGGTGGCCGAGCACCACGCGGTGGCCGTGCAGCGCCCCCTTCGGCGGCCCGGTCGTGCCCGAGGTGAAGATGATCAGCGCCGGGTCGTCGGGGCCGGTCGCCGGCTCGCCGGGCGCCTCGGCCGTCTCCTGAAGCAGCGTCTCGAAATCCGTCGGGCCGGCGCGGGGCTTGCCGCCGACCGAGACCAGGTGCTCGAGCGCCGGCAGGTCGCCTTCGACCGCCGCGAAGGTTTCGAGCCCCTCGCGGTGGACGATGGCGAGCTTTGCGCCGCAGGCCTTCAGCCGGTAGCCGAGCGCCTCCGGCCCGAACCGCAAGGCGAGCGGAACGGCGATCGCCCCCAGCCGGTAGACGGCGAGATGCGCGATCACCGTCTCGAAGCTCTGGGGCAGCACGATCGCCACGCGGTCGCCGCGCCCGACGCCGCGCGCCGCCAACGCCGCGGCGAGGCGAACCGACAGCCGCGCGAGTTCCCCGTAGCTCATGCTGCGCGCCGGCGCCTCGCCGCGGTCCTCGATCAGGCAGATGCGGTCGGGCTCGCGGCGCGCATGGGCGTCGGCGCAGGCGGCCGCGATGTTGTAGCGGGCCGGAAGATTCCAGGCGAAGGCCGCCCGAAGCGTTTCATGGTTTTGCATTGCAGCACAAGAAGCACCCGGCGGGGCGCGCCGCAAGCCCCCGGCGGCACCGCCCGCAGCTGGCGCAGGGTGAGGCCGCCATGCGACGTAACGTCAATTCGATCGACAGGCCGCTGGCGTTCATGCTTAAACCTGCCGGGCGACGCTCCATCCGGCCGCCCTCGCGACGGTGCTCTTCGATGCCCGGTGATGTCATGACGTTCAAGGTCTTTCGCCCGAACCGCTCAGGCTTCGGTTTCGCCTGCCTTTTCCTCCTCGCGCTTCTGCTATTTCCCTCCGCCGCCTCGGCCGCCCCGCGCTACGAGCGGTGGGAGCTCGAGGTCCTGATCAACCTGCAGAGCCTCCAGTCGGACCGCCAGTGCGTGCCGAACGGCGGCCAGCAGCAGATCCAGATCCTCGGCGTTTCGAGCGACGACACGCTGCTGTCGCCGGAGGAAAAGACCTCGGTCCTCTCCGACCTGTCGGAGCTGATCTCGACGCGGACCAATGCCCGGACCACCAAGGCCGACAATTTCCAGTCGATCGCCTCGAGCTACAGCGGCTTTTCGGAAGCCAATTCCCGCGAGCTCGACCAGCTGATCGAGCGGGCCTCCAGCGCCGACATCACGGTGCTGGTGCGGCCCTACCGCGACCGCGGCGCCAGCGTCGACGCCGAGATCCGCCTGTGGGCGCGGGGCGCCGGCGGCGCTGCGCCGGGGCTCAACTGCGTCCAGTCCTTTTCCGTCGAGATTCCCACCAAGGAGGAGGATCCGGCCTGCGCCAGCGCCTTCGCCAAGGCCCGGCAGGACAACGACCCGGCAAGGCTCGAAGCGTTTCGCGACTTCTTTCCGCAATGCTCGCAGACGGCCGAGGCCGACCGGCTGGTCACCGAGCTGAAGGCGAGCCAGGCCCAGAAGGCCGAGCGGGAACGATGCGAGCGCAACTTCGCCAGGGCCCGGGCGGACGGCTCGGTGGCGGCCTATTCGGCCTATCTCGACGAGAACATCGACTGTCCGGGGCGCGACGTCGTGATGGCGCTGCGCGACCAGGCGGCCAAGGGCGCCGCCTGCGAGACCGCCTATCGCGACGCCCGGCGGCTCGACACGGCAGGGGCCTACGAAGCCTTCCTCACCGACAACCGGGCCTGCCCGCAGGCCGACACCGCCTCGGCCTTCCTGACGATGAAGCGGCAGGACGAGGAGCGGGCGAAACAGGCCGAGGCCGATCGCGCCAAGGCGCTGGAAGAGGCCAAGGCGAACGCGGCGAAGGGCCAGGCGCAGCAGAGCACGTCACAGACCTCGCAGCAGCAGGCGGGGCTTCCGACCGACCGGTCGCAGTCGAACTATGGCGGCCAGCCCGGCTATTCCCAGCCGCCCGTCTACAATCCCCCCGTCTACAATCCGCCGCCGAGCTACGAGCCGCCGCCCTCCAGCAGCCGGCCGGCCTATGCCAGCTATCGCGGCTATCCGATTCCCTCCGACCTCGCGGGCAGCACCTGCGGCCGGCTCTGGTACATGCGCAACCTGCTCTTCGATCTCGCCGGCTACTGCTTCAAGACGTCGAAGGCGCAGCGCTACTTTTCCAATGCCGGCTGCAGCGGCGGGACGCCGCGCGGCTCGGACGCGAGCGAGGTCAGCCGCATCCAGGCGGAGGAGCGGCAGAATGGCTGTTCGAACTAGCCTCCACGCCCTGTGGCAGGCCGCAGCGGTCTCCGCCTTTCTCCTGCCGGTCGTCGCCGCCGGCACCGCTTCGGGCGCGTTTGCCGCGTCCTCCGTGCCGCTCTTCGACCGGCTGGAGGCGCTGAGCGCCGCCTATCCCGGCGCCGTCGCTTCGATCGAGCCGGACGCCGTCGTGATGGCGGGCGGCAGCCGCATCGCCATCGACGACGGCAGGGCGAAGGACCACGAGGCGAAGCTCGCCGACGCCGACCTCGAGGACATGCTGTCGCAGATCTATCCGATCGGCGCCTGCGACACCGGCCGGCCGCCGCCGCGCAATTTCGATCCGGGGCGCATCCGCGACGACGCCTTCTTCCGCGCCCTCTACGGGGCCGCGAAGCCGGCGGCCGCGAGTCGCCTCGTCACGGTCGACTGGTTCGGCGCGAAGCTCCCCTTCAGCCGGGTCGGCGGGGCCGACGAGGCTTTACGCGCCGTGGAGAAGGAGCTTTCCGCCGATGCGGCGCTGAAGAAATATCTCGTGCCCTCGGCCGGCACCTTCAACTGGCGGGTGGTCGCCGGCACCAGCCGGCTCTCGGCCCACAGCTTCGGGGCGGCGATCGACCTCAACACAAAATTCGCCGACTACTGGCTGTGGAGCGGCGGAAAGCCCGGCAACGTCCCGCATTACTCGAACAAGTTTCCGAAGGCGATCGTGACGGCCTTCGAGCGCCACGGCTTCGTCTGGGGCGGCAAGTGGTATCACTACGACACCATGCATTTCGAATACCGGCCCGAGCTGATCGCCATCGGCCGGCTGGCCGAGGCGCGTGGCTGTCCGCCGGAGTGACGCCGCACGCCTTTCGCCGAGTGGTCCGATTCCGACATTTGGTACCGTCTTGTGGAGACCGCACAGCAAATGTCGGAATCGAAAGACCACTCGCCAAGATTATGATCCTAGTGGACTTTTCGAATTTGACGTTTGATACGACGCCTCACCCGATCGGGACTCAAACGTCAAATTCAATCCACTAGCGCAGCGCGGGCCGGCCTTTCACATCCTATGCGACGATCGTGTAGTCGGCAGCGACGCTGCGCCCGAGCACGGTGCGCATATTGGGAAGGTCGTTGCCTTCGAGCTTTGCCTCGAGCGCGTCGCCGGCAAGGCCGTAGCCGACCCAGCGGGCGGTGAGGCGCTGGCGCAGCGTCGCTTCGGGAACCTCGATCATTGCGGTGACGTCGAAGAAGCGGCGCATCGGCGCCCAGGCCGGGTCGTCGAGGAGAAGATAGTTTCCTTCGACGACGACGGTGCTAACGTCCGGCCCGATGATCCGCGCGCCGGCGCGGGCGATCTCGATCGCCCGGTCGAAGACCGGCACGGCGATCTCCTCGTCCGGGCTCTCCCGCAGCCGCTTCAGCGTCGTGGCGAAACCGCCGGTGTCGAAGGTGTGAGGGGCGCCCTTGCGCGGCCTGTGCCCCCGCGCGTCGAGCAGCATGTCGTCGAAATGGAAGCCGTCCATCGGCAGCACCGCCGCCGTGCCCGGGGCCCCGCGGCCGAGTTCCTCGGCGAGCCAGTCGGCCAGCGTGCTCTTGCCTGCTCCCGGCGAGCCGGCGACGGCGACGATCCGCCGCCGGGAAGGCGCAAGGCCGCGGAGGCGGGCGACGAAATCTTCTCGGGTGAGCCTTGTGGTCATGGCGCCTCGATCCGCAGCCGGAGGAAGACGCGCAGCATTACAGCATCGGTGCTGGGAGTGGAATTCCGCGCAAGACCCTGGGGCCGTCGGATCAGTCCGTCCGCCGCCTGACGAAGACGGGCCGATAGCCGCCGGGCAGGGGCCTGATCGCCGCGATGCCGAAGAGCCGCGAGACGTCCAGCTCGATCCGACCGGTGCCGCCGTCCTGGCGTGGCGATGGGAGCGCCGGCTCTCCCCGCGCGAAAGACGGCGGGACGCTGCGCGCCATTCGCCGCAAGCCGCGGAGCGTCGCCTCGCCCGCCGAAGGGCTCTCGCGCAGCGCGGCGCCGTCCTCCCGGGCTGTCGCCTCGGCCGGCACACTTGGCAGGTCGACTTCGCAGGTTGCTGTATCTCGGGCCATGGACCAACCGTCGACTTTTCTTACGCTGAGGGAGATCGGGCGATCCTGCATTCGTTTCTGCAGCGTGGTCAATATAAATCCGTTCACTATATTGCGAAAAATTTCAGCAGATTGATGACGAAACGACACTATTCGCCGAGCATCAGACTGGATAATCGCAACCTAACCTTGCGTCGAACTTGTCGTGATTCTTCCGCGGCGAGTGCTGGCCGCACGGCATCCATGCCCGTCGCGCTCGCTGCCCTCAGATGGCGAGGGACCGGGTCCGGCCGAACCGTTCGAGCTCCCATGCGGCGGACCAGCGTCCGTCGCGGCGTTCGAGGACGAGATAGTTGCGCTCGGCGGCATAGGTGGTGGCGTAGCCGGGGACCGGGCGGATGCGGATGCTGCGTCCCTTCAGCGGGCTCTCCCCGAAGCGGGCGAGCAGTCCGAGCACTTTCGGATAGCCGGGATGCGGCGCCGGATGGGCGATTCCCGAGGCAACGAGCTGATGCATCGTGCCGCCGCCCTTCAGCGTCATCTCGCCGCGCGTCGCGAGATGGATCTCGCCGGAGAGCACGGTGA
Source organism: Jiella sonneratiae (assembly GCF_017353515.1). Lineage (GTDB taxonomy): Bacteria > Pseudomonadota > Alphaproteobacteria > Rhizobiales > Rhizobiaceae > Jiella > Jiella sonneratiae. The sequence continues at coordinate 147,983 of NZ_JAFMPY010000008.1, read as the reverse complement.
GCGCTCCCTTGCCGCTCTCCTGCCAGCCGGCGAGCAGCGACAGGAAGCGTCGCCATTCCGCCCGGTGGGTCCGGCTCTGCCACTGGTCGCGCAGGTCGTCCTCGTATTCGCTGGAACCCGGCAGCACGTCGGCGACGAACTCCGCCCAGGAAAGCCGCGGGCCGAGCGCCGGGACGCTCGACATCATCAGGATGCGGTCCTGCGGCGGGGTCGTCGCGAAGGCCGTTTCGAGAACCCGCCAGCCGCTCTCGCCCATCACGCGTTCGAGCCGCCGCTCGCTGCGAAGGTCCGGCGAGATCACCGAGAGGCCGGGATAGCGCACCGCCGTGCCGAGATTGGCGCCGGTGGCGTCGAAGCCGTTCGGCGAGGTCTCGCCGGGCGAGACCGCCATCTGGAAGACCAGGAACATCTCGCGCGCCGCGGCGAACATCGCCCGCCCCACCGGGCTGTCGAGCATCTCCGGCGGATGGCTGCCCCAGCCGTCGACGATGTCGTGGTCGTCCCACATCATGATCGAGGGAACGCTCGCCGCGAGGCTGGCGAAGGCCGGGCGCGAATACGTGACGAGGTAGCGCTCGAAATAGAAGCGGCGCAGCGCCTCGGCGACCTCCGGCGTGAGTTCGACGGCGCCCCGCTCGGTCTTCGGCATGGCCGCCCAGCGTTCCACGGTGGGATGGCAGTGGAGAACGTCGTCGGCATAGAGCTGGTCGCCGCCCTGGAGGAGCAGGGCGAAGGGCGCGGCGGCGTTTTCGTCGGCGAGCCGTTGCCAGATCGCGTCGCGTTCGTCGAGACCGCGGTCGAGGTCGCCTTCCTCCTGGCCGTTGCAGGAAACATAGGCGATGCGGATGTCGGCGATGGCCGGCGATCGCACGCTGCGGCCGACACCGTCGCACTCGTAGGTGCCGGTTACGCCGCTGTTCAGGGAAAAGTCGTAGGCATGGACGGTGCGTCCGAACGCGTCGGTGACGATTTCGGGCGACACGGTCCCCGCCTCGGTCACGAGCGTCGGCGGAGCTTCGCCCGTCGGCCGCACGACCAGCGCCCGCAGAGCATCGGCCCTGCCGTCGCCGCCCCGCGAAAAGAGCACCGGGCCGACCCTGTCGGGCACTCTGCTCGTGCCGGTCCGCGCCGGGAGCGCCTGCCCATCCCTGCCTGCCATCGGTCAGCTCTTCGTTACGCCAGCCTGCGTCTCACCGCCTTGCGGCGGTTGCGCCACTGCCGCCGCATATAGGGGCGAGGCGGTGCTTGCCAGCGTCGAAGGTTGCAGCGCGACATCGCGCCGGCGTTCTACCAGCGCCGCAGCCAGGCGTCGGCGCCGTCCTTCGGGCCGTCGCCCTTGCCGCCGCCGCTCTCGGAAAAGCCCATCCCCGTCCCGACGCCCGGCAGGTTCTCCGCCGAAGCTCCGTCGGCCGCCGGCCGTTCGTCCGGCGCCGCATCGGCGAGGCGCGCGCTGCGGCCGTCGTTCCCCTCGCCGGCATTGGGTCCAGCCTGCTTGCGGCTGCGGAACATGCCGAGGAAGGGGCTCTTCGGCTCGGGCGTCGCAGTCGCGGCTTCGGCCGGCCGTTCGCCCGGAACCGGCGCCATCGCCGCTTCGCGCATCTTCGGCTCGGCATAGCCGATCGCCGTCGTGCTGCCCGTCGCCTTGTCCCGCGCCGTCGAGGCGGTGCGCAGGGTGTCGATCGCGCCGGTCGCGTTCTGGGCCTCGCGCACTTCCGCCTGGGACGTCATCCTGAAGCCGGGGTTCAGCCGCCGCGAGACCCGCTCGTAGAATGCGTTGCCCCCGGCGATCGCGGTGTAGTTCATGTTGCGGTAGCCGAAATGCATGCCGGCGGTGTGGAAGTATTTCGCCTTGTCGACGCCCCGGTGCCGCGCGCCGGAAAGCACGCGGGAGGCGACCTTCATCGCCAGATCCTTGCCGGCGTTCATGTCCCGCGTCATCACGCCCGCGGCGAACTGGCCGGGCTGTCCGACCACCTCGCAGACGTCGTTCGGATAGTCCGGCGACTCGACCCGGTTCATCACCACCGTGCCGACCGCGAGCATGCCGTCCTCGCTGGAGCGGTTGGATTCGAAATACATCGCCCGAGCGAGGCATTCCTGGGCGGGGCCGAAATCCCGCGTCGCGATGGCGTCGAGGGCCTCGTCGGCGCCGGGCGCCCCGACGCAGCCGGCAAGCGGCAGGGCGAGGGCGCAGAGGAGGGCGCGGCGGATGGCGATAACGGCGTGTGTCGTGCTCATGACAAACCCGTGATCGCAGATTGGGGCAGGAAGTCGACACATTTCGTCACAAAGCGAATCCGGCGGGGCGAGTGTTGCCGCCCTGCCGCAGCCCGGCGGCGCCAAGCCGCCCGGCGCGGCCCCGGCGTGCCAAGCGTTTCGCGGCACGACCGTCTCCGATGCGACGGCCCGGTCTGCACAATTTTCGCCCGCCGCTGCGCAAGCCTTGCGCAAGCTGCAGCGCGTGCGGCCCGTGCGCGCCGGGGAGGGCGGCTTAGCGTGAGGCCGAATCGTGCCGGCGCGGCCGGCCTGCCATGGCTGGCACGCATCTTGGATGGTCTCTTCTCGTGCGGTGCGTCTAGGGTTCCGGTGCCTTTCGAGGGCATGCTGGTCCGAGAGACGCACTCCCCGCGGGCTGCGGGGAGACACGGCGGGCCAAAATCCCGGGAGAACGCCGCACGGACCCGCGTGGAAGCGGGCCGTCTCCCGGTCCTCTTCAGTGCGCGACGTCCTTCACGAACCGGCCGCTCCGGCCGACGCGACGAAGAAGGAAGAAGCCGCATGCGAAATCTCGCCTCCGCCCTGGCGCTCGCCGTCTCGCTCCTCAGCCTTCCAGCCATCGGCACGGGGACAGCCGCGGCCGCGGAGAAGAAGGACTTTTCCGTCTGCTGGTCGATCTATGCCGGCTGGATGCCCTGGGGCTACATGCAGGATTCCGGCATCCTGAAGAAGTGGGCCGACAAATACGGCATCGCCATCAAGGCCGTGCAGATCAACGACTACGTCGAGTCGATCAACCAGTACACCGCCGGCCAGTACGACGGCTGCGCCATGACCAACATGGACGCCCTGTCGATCCCCGCCGCCGGCGGCGTCGACACCACCGCCCTCATCGCCGGCGACTATTCCAACGGCAATGACGGCCTCGTCCTGAAGAACGAGACCGATCTCGCGGCGGTCAAGGGCCAGCGGGTCAATCTCGTCGAGTTCTCGGTCTCCCACTATTTCCTCGTCCGCGCCCTGGAAAGCGTCGGCATGACCGAGCGGGACATCACCACGGTGAACACCTCCGACGCGGACATGGTCTCCGTCTACGGGACGCCGGAGGTCACGGCGGTGGCGACGTGGAATCCGATGCTGTCGCAAATCGTCGACGACCAGGGCGGCCATCTCGTCTTCGATTCCTCCAAGATTCCCGGCGAGATCATCGACATGATGGCGGTCAACACTGAGACGCTGAAGGACAATCCTAACTTCGGCAAGGCACTCGTCGGCGCCTGGTTCGAGGTGCTCGACCTGATGAAGTCGGATACGCCGGAAGGCAAGAAGGCGCTGGAGGCGATGGCGGCGGCGTCCGGCACTGACCTTGAAGGCTACAAGAGCCAGCTCGCCGCGACCGCGCTGTTCTACACGCCGAAGGATCTCCTCGCCTTCACCAGCGGCGGCCAGCTGCCGAAGACCACGAAGTTCGTCGCCGAGTTCCTCTACGATCACGGCATCCTCGGCCAGGGCGCGCCGAGCCCGGAATTCGTCGGCGTGACCTTCCCCGACGGCTCGACCTACGGCGACACCAACAACATCAAGCTGCGGTTCGACGACAGCTTCGTCAAAATGGCCGAAACCGGCGGCCTCTGATCCGGCTCGGATCCGGCCGCCCGACCCGCCGCCGCGGCATGCCCCGGCGGCGGCCCGCCCCTTCTTTCGACCCCCCATGACGGAGCCACGCGGATGGCACAGCAGGCCGCTTTCACCGAACTGCCGGTCGTCGACGTTTCCGGCCTCTATTCGTCCGATCCCGCCAACCGCGAAAAGGTCGCCGAAAAGCTCGGCCGGGCGGCCGGCGAGGTCGGCTTCTTCTACGTCACCGGCCATCCCGTCGATCGCCGGCGGCGCGAGGCGCTGCTTTCCGCGACGCGCAGCTTCTTCGCGCTGCCCGAGGAAGCGAAGATGGCGATCCATATCGGACGCTCCGGCAACCACCGCGGCTACGTGCCGGAGGGCGAGGAGGTGATGGTCGGCGGCAAGCGCGACCGCAAGGAAGCGCTCGACCTCGGCCGCGAGGTCGCCCCCGACCATCCGGATGTCGTCGCGGGTACGCCGATGATCGGCCCGAACCAGTGGCCGGAGCTTCCCGGCTTCCGCGAGGCGGTGGAGGGCTATTACGACGACGTGTTCGATCTCGGCCGGCACCTCCTCAAAGGCTTTGCCCTGGCGCTCGGGGTGGAAGAGACCTTCTTCGACGGCTTCGTCACCAACCCGCCGAGCCAGCTGCGGCTGATCCACTACCCGTTCGATCCGAGCGCCGAGGACGTGCAGGGGATCGGCGCGCACACCGACTACGAATGCTTCACCCTCCTCTTGCCGACGGCGCCGGGCCTCGAGGTGATGAACGGCGACGGCGAGTGGATCGACGTGCCGCTGCTCGACGACGCCTTCGTCGTCAACATCGGCGACATGATGGAGGTCTGGACCGGCGGCCGCTTCGTGGCGACCTCGCACCGCGTGCGCAAGGTGAAGGAGGAGCGTTATTCCTTCCCGCTGTTCTTCGCCTGCGACTACCACACGGAAGTGGCGCCGCTGCCCGAGGTCGCAGGTCCCGCGCCGTCGCCGCGCTACACCCCGATCCGGGCCGGCGATCATCTCTACGCCCAGACCATCCAGAGCTTCACCTATCTGCGCCAGCGGCTGGAGCGGGGCGAACTGGTCCTGCCGGAAGGCTCGAAGGCGCTCTCCTCCTTCGGCCAGTCGGCGCGCCGAAAGCCCGCCGCGAATGCTTGAGGCGCTGCCCCCCGTTCCCTCCGCCTATCGCGGCCTGTGGGAGCGCACCGCGCTGCAGCGGTCCGGCCCCGGCCTTCTGACCGACGACCGGCCGGCGCGGGTGTTCTGGCTGCAGACCGAACGCTGGCATGCGGATCTCCGCGTTCCGCTCGACCGGCCGCCGATCGACGGCTCCGCCGGGCTGGCGGGGCTCGGCGATGCCGACCTCGCCTTGCTTGCCGGCCAGGACGCCTTCTGCGGCCTGACCCGGGTGGAGGGGCCATACTGCAGCTGGCTGAGGCTGTTCGACCTGCGGCCCGTTGCGGCGCCCGACATCGGCCGGATGGAGGTGTTCGAGGAGCGTCTCGTCGAGCACGGCGTCACCGAGGCCTACCGCGAGGAATGGACGCTCGTCGCCGGTTCGCGCGACGGGTTCGAGGTGGCGGCGCGGGGCCGGGCGTCCGGGCCGCCGGCGGAGATCCTCCTCACGGCAGGAAGGTTCCGCATGCGGATCGAGCCGCGGCCCGCCGCGCCGCCCGGCATCGATCCCTTTGCGCCGGTCGCCGCCCTCGACCGCGCCGCCCTCTTGTGGCGGAGCTCGATGGTCGCGTCCCTCGAAGAGAAGAGCGCCGCGGGCTGGCAGGTCCGCCTCTCGACCCATCCCTGGCTGGAAGGCCGGATCGTCCCGGAGGAGGAGGCGCTGCCATGCGGCTGATCAATCTGCGCCCGACCCGCGCCGGGGCGGTCTGGCTGGCGGTGCTTCCCTTCGCCGCCCTGGTCGCCGCCTATGTGATCGCCAGCCAGATCCGGCTCGCCGAGAACCCCTCCGACAAGCTGCTGCCGTCGCTGGCGACGATGGGCCAGTCGATGTGGGATCTCGCCTTCACGCCGGATCGCCGCTCCGGCGATCTCCTGTTCTTCGCCGACACCCTGGCGAGCCTGGAGCGCCTTTTCGCCGGCCTCGGCATTTCCGCCGCCATCGCGCTCGTCGTCGGCTGCCTCGCCGGCTTCTTTCCCTATGCGCGGGCGCTCTTCGCCCCCTTCGTCGCCGCCTTCTCGCTGATTCCGCCGATCACCATCCTGCCGATCCTCTTCATCACCCTCGGCCTCGGCGAGGCGGCGAAGATCGGGCTGATCGTCATCGGCACCACCCCGGCGATGATCCGCACGCTCGCCCAGGCGGTGCTCGCGATCCCCGAGGAGGAGATCGTCAAGGCGCAGACGCTCGGCGCCTCGAGCTGGCAGATCATCGCCCGCATCTTCCTGCCGCAGGTCTGGCCGGTGCTGATCGCGGCATTGCGGATCGGCCTCATCCCGGCCTGGATCTTCCTGATCTCGGCCGAGGCGATCGCCGCGACGGAGGGGCTCGGCTACCGGATCTTTCTGGTGCGCCGCTATCTCGCGATGGACGTCATCCTGCCCTACGTCGCCTGGATCACGCTGCTCGCCTATGTGACGGACCGGTGCCTGTCCTTCGCCTCGCGGCGGCTGTTTCCCTGGGCCCATCTCAAGGGGGCGAGCCTTTGAGCTTCGTTGCGGTCTCAAACATCGCCAAGCGCTACGGCGACGCGCCGATTCTCGAGCGCCTGTCCCTCGACGTCGAAAAGGGCGAGTTCGTCACCATCGTCGGGGCGTCGGGCTGCGGCAAGTCGACCTTCCTCAGGCTGCTGCTCGGGCAGGAGCGGGCAGATCGCGGCACGATCGCGATCGAGGGAGCGCCGATCGCTCCCGAGCCGGGACCGGACCGCGGGGTGGTCTTCCAGAAATATTCGGTGTTTCCGCATCTGACGGTCATCGACAATCTCGTCCTGCCGGCGGAGATCGAGGCATCGCCGTTCTTCGGCCGGCTGTTCGGCGGCCGGCGGCGCAAGGCGCGCGAGGAAGCCGAGGCGCTGATGGAGAAGATCGGCCTTTCCCATGCGGCGCGCCGCTACCCCGCCCAGCTTTCCGGCGGCATGCAGCAGCGCCTCGCGATCGCCCAGGCGCTTTTGAGGAAGCCCCGGATCCTTCTTCTCGACGAGCCCTTCGGCGCCCTCGATCCCGGCACGCGCCAGGACATGCACGTCCTCATCGAGGACATCTGGCGCGAGACCGCGATGACCATCTTCATGGTCACCCACGACATAAAGGAGGCCTTCAAGCTGGGCACGCGGCTTCTGGTCTTCGACAAGATCCGCCACGATCCGCAGTTTCCCGCGGCCTACGGGGCGACCGTGACCTACGATCTGCCGCTCCACCGCAAGGCCGCGAATGCGGCCGGCGAGGGGACCGGGCCATCCCCGCACGAGACCGCCGATCTCGAAGCGACACTTTCCATGCCGGCGAGCCCGCGCCGCGAGCGCGCCGCCCCGGCCATCGGGCAATGACGGCCATCAGCGAGGAGAAGCCTTTCATGCATGAAGACATCCGTTTCGACGCCCCGTCGCGCCGCGGCCGCAGGGCCGGCGCCCGCATCGGGCCGGAGCGCGCCCACCGCCACCACCCGAATTTCGACGCCAAGGAGACGCGCGGCTGGAAGGCGCTGGAGGCCGAGGACAAGCTCTCCGGCGAAGGCTGGAAGCGCGAGGTCAAATGGGCGCTCGACATGGGCCTGCCCGGTGCCGACTCGATCACCGACAAATCGATCCCGACATTTGCGCGCGGTGAGCTTCCGCATTTCGCCGGCATCAACACCTTCCTCAAGGCGCCCTATGTCGAGAACGTCCGCGACGTCGGCAAGTACGACGCCGCCGTCCTCGGCATTCCCTTCGATTCGGGCACGACCTACCGGCCCGGCACCCGTTTCGGCCCGCAGGGCATCCGCCGCATCTCGGCGCTCTACACCACCTACAACTACGAACTCGGCGTCGATCTCAGGGAACAGATGACGCTGTGCGACGCCGGCGACGTCTTCACCATTCCCGGCAATCTGGAAAAGAGCTTCGACCAGATCTCGCGCGGCGTCAGCCACGTCTTCTCCTCCGGCGCCCTGCCGGTGATGCTCGGCGGCGACCATTCGATCGGCTTCCCTTGTGTGCGCGGCATCGCCGAATGCACCTCGAAGCGCATCGGCATCATCCATTTCGACCGGCACATCGACATCCAGGAAAAGGATCTCGACGAGCGGATGCACACGACGCCCTGGTACTGGGCGACGAACCTTCCGAACGTCCCGGCGGTGAACCTCGTGCAGCTCGGCATCGGCGGCTGGCAGGTGCCGCGCCCCGGCGCCAAGGAGGCCTTCCGCCGCCAAACCAACGTCCTCACCATCGAGGACATCGAGCAGTACGGCCTCGAAAAGACCGCCGAGATCGCGCTGGAACTCGCCTGGAAGGACGCCGACGCGGTCTACATCTCCTTCGACGTCGACTCGCTCGACTGCGGCTTCGTGCCGGGGACCGGCTGGCCGGAGCCGGGCGGCTTCCTGCCGCGCGAGGCGCTGAAGATCCTCGGCCTCGTCTGCGCGCCGGGAATCTGCGGTCTCGAAGTCGTCGAAGTCTCGCCGCCCTACGACACCTCCGACATCACCGCGCTGATGGGCGTCAGGGTCTGTGTCGAGGCGCTCGGCTCGATGTGCGCCCACGGGACCATCGGCAAGCACAAGGCGATCATCGACAAGCCGGTGGCGTTCTGACGAGCCGCGTTGCCTTGGGTGAAGTGGGCGAAGATGCCGGGAGGGAGATCGCCGATCTTCCCTCTGTGCCGAGGCGCGCCCCCCCGGCCCGCCCGGCCCCGGGGGGGGGCGCCCCGCGCCCGGCCCCAAAATCCCGCCCGTGGGGGCGCGGCCCCCCCGGGCGGGCGGGGCGGCGGGGGGGGGGCGCCTCGGCGCGACTTCCCAAACTTTCCGGCAGCGCGGCACGATGCAGCATTGAACAGAAGGCAAGAGGAGACGCCCCCATGCATCGCGGCGACGGCGATCACTTCCACCCCTACGACGTCTCTCACGGCGGCGGCCACTCTCACGGCGCCCACGGTCACAACCATCGCGGCACCGCCCAGTGGCAGGTGCCGCACAAAGGCGATCATGAGCCCGAAGACGACGACCACCATCATCACGAGGCCGATCTCGACCTTGTCGAGAAGGCCTTCGTCGAGGGCTTCCAGTCGGCCCCCGATCCGACCAGCTTCCTGCGGCTCGCCGGCATCCCCTTCGAGGCGAGGCTTTCCGACGGGACGGAGCTGAGGCTGCTTCGCGTCTCGCAGGAGCGGCGGGTCGACATGGGCTCGCTCACCCCGCATCTCGGCGGACGGACGTTCCGCTACGATCCGCTGCCGGCGCAGATGGTGTCGAAGCGCGACCACCTCGTCTTCGTCTATTTCGACGGCGAGTCGACCCGGCAATACGCCTTTGAGGACGCCCGCGCGCTCGGCGGCCGGTGAGGCGATGGGCTCTTGAGCGCCACCGCTGAGCGGCCTCGATTTGCCAATGCGACTTTCGTGGAGCCTCGAAAAGAACGAGACGCTGAAGGCTCGATACGGCTTCGGCTTCGAAAAGGTCTTGAAGGCGCTGGACGAGGGGCGGCTTCTGGAGCGGCGCCGACATCCCAACGTGCAACGTTATCCGCATCAGAAGCAGCTCGTCGTCGAGATCGATGAGTACGCCGGGGTGGTTCCTTATGTGGAATTGGAGACGGGGATCTTCATGAAGACGATGTTTCCCAGCCGGCGCGCGACGCGCGACTTTCTCGGAGGCGGCAAATGACTGGCCGTGAACCAGAACCGATCCTGACCGAAGACGAGCAGGAAGATTACGATCTGAGTGAGCACGCCACATGGGAAGCGGTCGGAGACCCGAATGAGGATCGGCTCGCCTTTCAGACGGCAGCGCGAAGCGTATTGCGGGAGTCGCTGGACCAGCGGGTCGAAGTTTTCGTTTCCAAGCGCGAACTGACGAGACGTCTCGACGCGGCGCCCGACGTGCCGCCGGCGGCCGATGACCAGGTGTCAGGCAGGTAGCTGCTCCGCCCCTTTCATCCCTTGCCGTAGTCGCCCTTCAGGCCTTCCAGCCCCTCGCGATAGGTCGGATGGCGAAAACGGTATCCGGCGTCCTTGATCTTCTTGTTCGAGACCCGCTTGTTCTCGCCGTAGAAGCTTCTCGCCATCTCCGAGAGGTCTGCGGCGGCAAAGTCGGTCTCCTCCGGCGGCGTCGCGCCGACCATCTCGGCGGCGTGGAGCACCACGTCCTGGGGCGGGGCCGGCTCGTCGTCGGTGACGTTGAAGATGCCGCCGAGCCGTCTTTCGGCGAGCAGCCGGGTGGCGCCGGCGATGTCGTCGACATGGATGCGGTTGAAAACCTGGCCGGGCTTGACGAGCCGCTTGGCCGTGCCGTTCGTCAGATTGACGAAGGCGTTGCGGCCCGGCCCGTAGATTCCCGACAGCCGGACGATGGCGACGGGCACGCGGCGCGTCTCGCCGAGGGCGAGCCAGGCCTTCTCGGCCTCGACCCGTGCGGTCGACCGCTCCGAGCGCGGCCTCAACTCGCTTTCCTCGTCGACCCAGCCGCCGTCGTGGTCGCCATAGACGCCGACCGTCGAGAGATAGCCGATCCATTCGAGGTTGGGGCTGCCATGGGCGAGTTCGTCGTAATACCAGCGCAGCACCGGGTCGCCCGCCCGGGCGTTCGCGCCGCCGGCATGCGCGCCCTTCGGCGCCGGGTGGCCGGGCGGCGCCGAGACGAGGAGATGCGTCGCGCGGTAGAGCGCGCCGGCCACCCCGTCGGCCGGGTGCTCCCCGTCGAAGACCAGCGGCTTCAGCCCGTGGGCCGCGACGGAGGCGGCCTTGTCGCGCGACCTCACCGTGACGGCCTCGACCGTCACCTTCTTCCTGTCGAGCCCGTCGACGAAACGGGCGGCGGAATAGCCGTAGCCGAAGACGAAAAGACGCATGGCTCAGCGCATCCGGCGGCCGGCGGGGACGAAGGCGTCGACCTCCAGCCGGCCGATCCTCAGGCGGCCGATCTCGGCCTCGCCGATCCGTGCCCTGCCGACGGAGAGCCGGCCGATGGCGAAGGCGCCGACTGCGACGGCACCGAGCGCACAGGCGCCGATCGCCAGCGAGCCGAGCGCGCCGGCGCCGAGGGCACCGGCCCCGAGGGCCCCTGCGCCGAGGGCGGCCGAGCCGGCGGAATGGTCCGGCTGCGGCAGGAAGGCTCCTTCCCGCAGCTGCAGCAGCGCGCGGCGGACCTTGGCCTCCGGCCGGTCGCCGGCGGGCGCGATGCCGGTGCCCGGCTCGCTCGTCGCCCCGGCCCGCTGCGGCGGCTCAGACTTCGCTCTCTTCCAGGACATGCCACTCGCTCCGCACCGTCTCGTCTCTCTCGATATCAAGCGCAGGCGGGCGAAGCCGCAAGGCCCGGCCGTGGTCGAGGCGTCCCAGCGCCCAGACGGCCATCGCCCGCACCGGTGCCGCCGCGTCGGCGAGCAGCCCCTCGACCTGGGGAAGCAGCGCCGGTTCACCGGAATTGCCGGCGGCGATCAGGCAGTTGGAGACGAACTTGTCGCGGCCGATCCGCTTGATCGGCGAACCGGAAAACAGCGCCCGGAAATCTGCGTCGTCGAGACCGAGAAGCGCGTCGAGCCGCGGCGCTTTGAGATCGTCGCGGGCGACGAGCTTCGCCTCGCGCGCCCGTTCGGCGAACTTGTTCCACGGGCAGACGGCGAGGCAGTCGTCGCAGCCATAGATGCGGTTGCCCATCGCGGCCCGGAATTTTCGCGGGATCGCCGCCTTCGTCTCGATGGTGAGGTAGGAGATGCAGCGCCGCGCATCGAGCTGATAGGGCGCGGGGAAGGCGTTCGTCGGGCAGGCATCGAGGCAGGCCCGGCAGGAGCCGCAGCGGTCGCGCCCCGCCTCGTCCGGCTCGAGCTCGAGCGTCGTGAAGATCGAGCCGAGGAACAGCCAGGAGCCGAAGTCGCGCGACAGAAGATTGGTGTGCTTGCCCTGCCAGCCGAGCCCGGCCCGTTCGCCGAGCGGCTTTTCCATCACCGGTGCCGTGTCGACGAAGACCTTGGCATCGTGGTCGCCGAACCCGGCCTCGCGGGCCCGGGCGACCAGGCGGCCGGCAAGTTCCTTCAGCCGGCCCTTGATCACGTCGTGATAGTCGCGGTGCCGGGCATAGACCGAGATCGCGCCGCGGTCGGGCCGGTCGAGAATGGCGAGCGGGTCTTCGTCCGGCCCGTAATTCATCGCGAGAACGACGATCGACCGCACATTCGGCCAGAGATCGCGCGGCGACCTTCGGCGATCCAGCGTCTCAGGCATCCAGCCCATGGTCCCGTGCCGGCCGTTCGCGACGAATTCGGCAAGGCGCTCGCCGGCGAGAGGGCTGCCGGCCGCATCGGCGATGCCGGTCGCGCAAAAGCCGAGCCGGCGCGCATCGGCCGCCACGAAGCTCTTCATCCGGGCAAGGGCCGTCGACGTCATGCCGTGGGTCTGCGCGCGCTGCGATCGGCGGCCGCAGCGCTCACCCGTCCCGCCGGTCGGCAAACGCCCGCAGCAGCGGGCCGAAGGCTTCCGGCGGCGGAAACTGCGGGAAGCTGTGGGCAGCGCCGGTCTCGGCGAAGGCGAGCTTCTCGCTGACCCAGGCCTCGATGAAGGGCGCGACGTCGGACGTGTCGTCGAGCATCGGCGAGCGCAGATTGACGAAGCCGGCGATGCGCTTCGGCTTCGAAAACACCCAGGTCAGGCAGGATGGGCAGAAATAGTGCTCGGTCTGCGGGCCCTTCAGCCCGCCGAGCACAGGCTCGCCGGCGGTAACGGCGAAGCCGTCTTCCGGCAGCATCCAGGTCAGGGAGTACGGGCCGGCCGTCATCTTCTGGCAGCCGCGGCAGTGGCAGGCGGCGGTGATCGCGGGTGCCGCCCTGACCTCGAAGGTCAGCGCGCCGCAGCGGCAACTGCCGCTCCGCGGCAGGTTCCAGTCATGCGCCATGCGGGTGCTCTCCTTTCCGGCGGGAGGCGGCTGCATCCCGCCCTGCCTGCCCTTGCTGGTTCCATCGCCGGCGATGCGGCCTCGGGCGCAGCTCAGCGGCCGGTCATCGCCAGCTGGTCGGGACGGTAGCGCGCGCCCGCGACATTGGCGAGCCTTTCGCCGATCTCGGCCTGTTCGGACTCGGTGAGGGCGATGTCGGCGGCCGCGGCGTTCTCCTCCAGATGCCTGATCTTGCGTGCGCCGGGGATCGGCACGACGAATTCCTTCCGCGACAGGAGCCAGGCGAGCGCCAGCTGCGCCGCCGTCACGCCCCGGGCCGCGGCAAGGCTCTTCAGCGTCTCGACGAGGGCGGCGTTGGCGGCCATCGCCTCGGCCTGGAAGCGCGGCAGGTCCTTGCGGAAATCGCCCTCGGAAAGCTGGTCCGGGCTGGTCAGTCCGCCGGTCAACTGGCCGCGGCCGAGCGGCGAATAGGGAACGAGCGCGATGCCGAGCTCCGCGCAGAGCGGGATGATCTCGGCCTCCGGATCCCGGGTGAACAGCGAATATTCGTTCTGCAGCGCCGCGATCGGGTGCACCGCGTGCGCCCGCCGGATCGTCTCCGGGCCGGCCTCCGACAGGCCGAGGGCGCGCACCTTGCCGGCCTTCACCAGCTCGGCCATGGCGCCGACCGTCTCCTCGATCGGCACGTTCGGGTCGACACGGTGCTGGTAGAACAGGTCGATCGTCTCGATGCCGAGCCGCTTCAGCGATTGATCGCACACCGCCTTGACGTGCTCGGGCCGCGAGTTGGTGCCGCCCATCGGGTTCGCGCCGGGCTCGGTCGAGATGTCGAAGCCGAACTTCGTCGCCACCACCACCCTGTCGCGCCGGCCCTTCAGCGCCTTGCCGAGCAGTTCCTCGTTGGTGAAGGGTCCGTAGACCTCGGCGGTGTCCCAGAAGCTCACGCCGATCTCGGCGGCGCGGTGCAGCGTCCTGATCGATTCGGCCTCGTCCTGGCCGCCATAGGCGTGACTCATGCCCATGCAGCCGAGGCCGATGGCCGAGACCGTCAGTTCCGTGCCGAGTTTGCGCTGATGCATGTCGTTTCTCCTGCCATTTCATCGCGGGAAATGCGTCAGCCCGGCGCTTCGGCCAGTCCTCCCGGGGCGGAGTGCCATGCGGACGCGCCGCCAGGCGGCAGAGCCGCGGAAACAATGCCGACACGAGCGCCTTCGGCCTGGCTGCGCGGAGCGAAGATCGAGGTCAGGCGGCAAGAACGGCCATTCTCCGCGGGCATCTGCCGCGGGGCACGGCGGCGCCGCCGGCGATCGGGGAGGGCCCGTCATGCGACGGGCAGACGTCCGGAGAGCGGACCGGCGGGCGCTGCCTGCGCCATCGTCGCCGCGCTCTCCCGCGACCGGCGGCCGCTCAGAAGTCGAGCTCGCCGTAGTTCAGGGACGGCGGCAGGCCGCGCACCCGCTCGGAAAGCAGCATGCGGAAGGACGGTCGCGACTTCACCCGCACGTACCAGTCCTTGGCATGCGGTTCGCTGTCCCAGGGCACCTCGCCGATATAGTCGAGGGTCGAAAGCGACGCGGCGGCGGCGATGTCGGCATAGGTCAGCTTCGGGCCGGCGAGCCAGTCGCGCTCCTCGACCAGCCAGCCGAGATAGCGCAGATGATGCTTGAGGTTGGCACGCGCCGCGCGGATCGCCGAGGCGTCGGGCGCGCCGCCCCCGTCCTCGGCCCGCATCTCCAGCTTGAACACCCGCTCGCGGATCAGATAGCGGGTGACCTCGCTTTCCATCTTCTTCAGGAACCATTCGGTCAGCCGGCGCGCCTCGGCCCGTTCCAGCGGCTTTTCCGACATCAGGCGCTTGTCGCGCTGGAAGGCGCCGCGGGTCTCGTCGAGATATTCGCCGGCGACGATCCCGCCGACGATCGGCGGGCCGTTGTCCTCGATCAGCACCGGCAGCGTCGCTGCCGGATTGAGCACCAGGAATTCGCGCCGCCGTTCCCACGGCCGCTCCTCCACCAGTTCGCAGCGCTCGCCGTATTCGGCCAGGACCAGCCGGACGAAGCGGGAGGCAGCGGACATCGGATGGTGATGGAGTTTCAACATTGCGCCTGGGGTCGGGTTCTGTGCGTCGGCATTCCGGGCGTTTCGGCCCGACCGCCGGCAATACCCGCGCCGAGGCCGGATCGGGCCGCAGGACGGGCATTTCCGCAATCTTCACACAAATTCGTCAACAGATTGGAAAAGCGGACATTTCGAAGGCAGTTGCGTGGCATCGGGTCGCGGGGACACCTGGATCACGAATGCGGGAAGGAAAGTTCCGGTTCCCCTCGCCCCCGCGGAGCAGGTCAGGTCCGGGCCAGCGTCCGGCGCGAAACAGCCCCGGGTGCCATGGAGCGCGGTTTCCGCCGCTTGCCGCAATTTGGCTGGAGACGTCGGGCCGAAGGGCGTCGTTCAGGAGGCGGCCGGACCCCCATCCGGGCCGGCGGACGGCCGAGGAGAATCGCAGTTGGATCTTGGAGCCTATGTCGACGCGGCGGTCCTCGGTATCGTCGAGGGACTGACCGAATTCATCCCGGTCTCCTCGACCGGGCACATTCTCCTGCTCGGCCACTTTCTCGGCTTCCATTCGACGGCCCACACCTTCGAGGTGGTGATCCAGCTCGGCGCGATCCTGGCGATCCTCCTCGTCTATTTCTCGCGGCTGTGGCAGCTTTTCATCACGCTGCCGACGAGCGGGCGCAGCCGGCATTTCGTGCTCGGCATCCTGATCGCCTTCCTGCCGGCGGCGGTCGTCGGGGTCATCGCCCACGACTTCATCAAGAACTACCTGTTCGAAACGCCGATGGTGATCTGCATCGCCCTCGTCGTCGGCGGCATCCTGCTCCTCGTCATCGACAAGGTGCCGCGCCGCGTGCGCTACGACGAGGTGACGGACTATCCGCTGTGGATGTGCCTCGCGATCGGCGTCTTCCAGTGCCTGGCGATGATCCCCGGCACGTCGCGCTCCGGCGCCACCATCGCCGGCGCCCTGCTGATGGGCACGGACAAGCGCTCGGCCGCCGAATTCTCCTTCTTCCTGGCGATGCCGACCATGGTCGGCGCCTTCGCCTACGACCTCTACAAGAGCCGCAACGAGCTGTCGGCGGACGATCTCGGCCTGATCGCGATCGGCTTCCTCCTCGCCTTCGTCTCGGCGCTGTTCGTGGTGCGAACGCTGCTCGACTTCGTCTCGCGCCACGGCTTTGCGCCCTTCGCCTGGTGGCGGATCGTCGTCGGCCTGGTGGGGATGGTGCTGCTCTTGACCGTCTTTCCGGCGAAGACCCCGGTCGTCGCGCCGGCCGCGGCACCGACCGAGGGCGCCCTCAGCGTCGAGGACATCATCGACGGCGAGCGGCCGAAAGCCGCGCTCGACCACGCCGCCGAGGGCAAGGGCGAACGCGTCACCGGCCAGCAGTGAGGCCGCCGCTCGGGCCTTGGCGCGAAAATCGAAATCGCCGTCCGGAAGGCAGGATGCGCCGGATCAAGCGGTGAAGGCGGCTTTGCCGAGCCGCTCTTTACGCGCGGGGCCGGCAGAGGGTCGGCGGCCGGGATCGGCCGAGGCGATCGCTCGGCCCCGGCCCGGGAGCGACTCTTTCAGGCGAGGCCGTCCTGGTTCTCGGCGTCGAGGCCGCCTGCCTGCGGCTGCGGCTTGGTGAACTGGCCCTGCGGGCGGAAGCGCACGAGATAGGTCGGCAGGATCGCGTCGAGGGTGCGGGGCATGCGCTCGAAGGCATCGAGCGTGCGGCCCTCGGCCTTGGCGGCTTCCGAGACGACGTTGTCGTGCTTGAGCAGCTTCACCTGGTCCTCGGTGAGCGGTGCGCCGGGCAGAAAGCGCATCAGCCGCGCCATGGTCGAGGCGGCGCCGAAGGGGATGGTCACGAAGCCGCGCTTGCGATCGACGACGCGCAGCATCTCCTCCATCATCTGGCGGAAGGTGAGGACCTCCGGCCCGCCCAGTTCGTAGATCCGCCCGCCCGGCACCTTGCCTTCGACGGTCTCGGCGATCGCCTCGGCGACGTCGCCGACGAAGACCGGCTGATAGCGCGTCTTGCCGCCGCCGATCAGCGGCAGCACCGGCGCAAAGCGCGACATGTCCGCGAAGCGGTTGAAGAACTGGTCCTCGGCGCCGAAGACGATCGAGGGCCGGACGATGGTGGCCTCCGGGATCGTCTCGAAGACGGCCGCCTCGCCGGCGGCCTTCGAGCGGGCATAGGCGGAATCGGAATGGGCGTCGGCGCCGATCGCCGAGATCTGGGTCATGCCGGCGCCGACCCCGCGCGCCGCCTCGGCGACCGCACGGGCGCCGAAGTTCTGGACGGCGTCGAAGCTCTGGCGGCCGCTCTCGGCGAGGATGCCGACGAGATTGACGACGTGGTCGGCATTCTCGACCGCCCGGTCGACCGACCAGCGATGGCGCAGATTGGCCTGGATCGGCAGGATCTGCCCCATGTTGCCGGCAATCTGCAGGTGATAGGCGAGATCGGGCCGGCGGCAGGCGACCCGCACGCGGTGGCCGCGGCGGCACAGCGCCCGCGCGACGTAGCGCCCGAGGAAGCCGGACCCGCCGAACAGCACAACCGTCTTCTTCAACCCGATCGTCATCCAATCCGCTCCTTCGTCCCTTTCGGGGCATCCCGACCCGGCGGCACCCGGCCTGCGAGAAGCCACCCGTCGGAAAATCCTGGGCCCGGCCGACGCATCGCGAGGGTGCCCCGCACGGCGCCCCGCGCACTCGCCTGCGCTCATAACCCGTTCACCCCCTCAGGTGAAGGCGGAATTCGCCGGTCGACCGCCGGCCGATGGGGGGGGTCAATTCAGGAGGGAGATATTGTGTCGATAAAACCAGAACGATAATGTCCATTCGACCGCGGCAGTCGGGGAAATCCGTTGGCTCTCGAACCTCCGCTCCCGCTGGAGTTCATCGTTCACGGGACGCCGACGAGCCTGCAGGGGTCGGCGCGATCGCGCGATGAGTGGCAGCGGCGGGTCCGGCGGGCCGCGCTTGCAGGGCTCCCGGTCGGTGGCTGGCTCTTGAGCCAGCCTCTTGCTGCGACGATATACATCTTTCCAGCAGCCCCGCTTGCCGGCGACATCGACAACCGCGTGAAGCACATACTCGATGCGATGACGCGGGTCGTTTACCTGGAGGACGCGCAGATCCATCGGATCGTCGTTCAGAAATTCGAGCCCGATGCCATCTTTCAGTTTGCGAATGCGAGCCAGTGCCTGGCCGAGGCATTGATGTCGACAGATCCCGTCGTCTACGTGAGAATTACCGACGATCTTCATGAGGAACTGCGGTGATGCTGGCTTTGACCGAACGGCTCGTACTCGACGCAATGGAACCAAGATGGAAGGCGCGGGGATACACCTTGATCCGTGAGCCGACCGAAGCGGAGGTGCCGAATTTCTTCGGCGGATTTCGCCCCGACGCGATCGCGGTGGGACGCGCGCCTTCGCTTCTGATCGAAGTCAAGCGCCCGGGCGGCGAGATAGGCGACTACAAGCTTGCCAAGCTCCAGGAACTCCTCAAGGGCCGCAACGACTGGCGTCTGGAAATTCTCTATGCCGCCTCCGAGGCGCCTCTTGTCGAACCGGTCGCGACCGAGTGGATCGGCAGCACTCTCGTCTCTGCGACCCAGCTCTCGCCGCATAATCCGCAAGCTGCCTTTCTTCTCGCATGGGCAGCGCTCCAGGCAGCCCTGACACGCAGATTTCCGATCGAGGCGAAGGGCCCGATCTCCGCGCCGCTGCTGGCTCTTCTCGACGGCGGGGATATCGATCAGGACGAACACCAGCTGCTGCTGGGGCTCTCCCGCAAGCGGAATGCGCTGGCGCATGGCCAGCTCGACATGCCGATCCTCGGCGAGGACGTGGCGGTGATCGTCGACCTCGCCGATCGTATCCTTGCCAAAGATCCGCAGCCTTAGCTCAGCGGCCGAGGCGCCCCTACCGGAACGCCCGCGACGGCGAGCCGTCATGGGCGGCGATGGTCGCGCCGTCCTCGATCTCCAGGAGCTTGACGTCGTAGCCCCAGAGATTCGCGAGGTGGTGCAGCACCTTGGCGGCGTCCTTGCCGTCGAGGGTGACGCCGTCGACGACGTTGTGGTGCAGGATCAGCTTGCGGTCGCCGGCGAGATCGACGTCCGCCACCTGAATGTCCGGGTCCTGCCGCCCGACGTCGAACTGCCGCGACAGCGACCGGCGCACCGCCTTGTAGCCGCGCTCGTCGTGGATCGAGGCGACGACGATCTCCTCGTCCTCGGCATCGTCGATGAGCCGGAAGAGCTTCTGCTTGCGGATCACGGCGGGGCTGAGGAACTGCAGGAGGAAGCTCTCGTCGCGATAGTTCGCCCAGGCGTCGCGCAGCACGCCATAGGCGTCGCCGCAGCCGGCGAAATCCGGGAAGAAGGCGCGGTCCTCCGGCGTCGGAGCGAGAGCGATGCGCTCGATGTCCTCCATCATGGCGAAGCCGAGCGCATAGGGGTTGATCCCGGAATAGCGCGGGTCGTCGTATTCCGGCTGGAAGACGACGCTGGTGTGGGAGTGCAGGAATTCCAGATAGGCGCCGTCGGTGATCTGCCCGGCCTCGTGCAGCCTTGTCATCAGCCGGTAGTGGGTGAAGGTCGCGCAGCCCTCGTTCATCACCTTGGTCTGGCGCTGGGGATAGAAGTACTGGGCGATCTGGCGGACGATGCGGATCAGCTCGCGCTGCCAGGGGGCGAGGCGCGGGGCGTTCTTCTCGAGGAAATAGAGGATGTTCTCCTCCGGCAGGCCGAGCATCTGGCGGCGCCGCTCGTCCTCGCCGTCGCGCTTCCTGCGGCTGGCGGTCTTCGGCAGCGTGCGCCAGAGATCGGAGAAGTGCTGTTCGGCGAAGGCCTGGCGCTCCTCGAGCCGCCGCTGCTCGGACTTCAGGTCGAGGGCGTGCTTGCCGGGATAGCGGTGGACGCCGTGGCTCATCAGCGCGTGGGCGGCGTCGAGGATCTGCTCGACGTTCTCCTGGCCGTAGCGGTCCTCGCAGGCCGCGACGTAGTTCTTGGCGAAGGCGAGGTAGTCGAGGATGCTGGTGGCGTCGGTCCACTGCTTGAAGCAGTAGTTGTTCTTGAAGAAGTGGTTGTGGCCGAAGGCGGCGTGCGCCAGCACCAGCGTCTGCATCGTCGCGGAGTTCTCCTCCATGATGTAGACGATGCAGGGGCTGGAGTTGATGACGATCTCGTAGGCGAGGCCCTGCCAGCCCTTGCGGTAGAGCGTCTCGTTCCTGACGAAGTGCTTGCCGAAGGACCAGTGCTTGTAGAACAGCGGCATGCCCGTCGAGGCGTAGGCGTCGAGCATCTGCTCGGAGGTGATCACCTCGATCTGGTTGGGATAGATGTCGAGCTTCAGCTCGCTGTCGGCGATCGCGCCGATCGCGCCGTAGACGCGGTCGAGCAGGTCGAAGTCCCAGTCCCGGCCGGTGAAGAGCGGCTCGCGCGGCATCGCGGCCGGGGGCGCGGCGCTGGTGGTCTTCCTGGCCCTCGCCATCAGCGTGCCTCCGCCGGTTCGTCGCGGCGCTCGAAGAGTTCGCGGAACACCGGATAGATGTCGCGCCGGTCGTTCACCTTGCGCATCGCCATCGGCAGGTTCGGCCGCACCAGTTCCTGATAGGCGCGCCAGAGGGTGGTCTCCTGGCGGGCGAAGACGCCGTCCTCGCGGTCGAAGTCGCCGCGCCCCACCTGCAGATAGGCGTAGTATTGCGACATCGGCAGGATCGTCTCGCGCAACAGCGCCACCGAGCGGGCGTTGTCGGAGGAGAGATTGTCGCCGTCTGAGGCCTGGGCGGCGTAGATGTTCCACTGGTCGGCGGGGAAGCGCTGCTTGACGATCTTGGCCATCTCGATCAGCGCCGAGGAAATCACCGTGCCGCCGGATTCGCGCGAATGGAAGAAGGTCTCCTCATCGACCTCCTTGGCCTCGTGGGTGTGGCGGATGAAGACGATCTCGACCTGCCGGTAGCGCCGGGTGAGGAACAGGTAGAGCAGCGAGAAGAACCGCTTGGCGAGGTCCTTCATGTGCTCGTCCATCGAGGCCGACACGTCCATCAGGCAGAACATCGCCGCCCGGGCGATGGGCTCCGGCGTCACCTCGATGCGCCGGTAGCGAAGGTCGACCGGGTCGATGAAGGGGATCACCCTGGCGCGCCGCTCCTGGCGTTCGATCTCGGCCTTGAGGACGGCGATGCGGCCGGAGGTGTCGCCGTCGCGTTCGAGGTCGCCGAGCTCGCGGCGCATCTTGTCGAGCTCGGCCGGGTTGGGCCGCTTCAGCGCGATGCGGCGCGACAGGCTGCGCCGCATGGTGCGCCCGACCGACAGCGAGGCCGGCGATCCGGAGGTGCGGAACCCCGCGGGATGGCGTTTTTCGACGGCGTCGCCGAGCACCTGGCGCTTGGCAAGATTCGGCAGTTCGAGATCTTCGAGGAACAGGTCGAGGAACTCGTCCCGCGACAGCACGAAGCGGAAGCCGTCCTCGCCCTCGCCGTCGGGGCTGCCTTCGGAGCCCGAGCCCTGGCCCTGCTTCGGCCGCTGGATGCGGTCGCCGGCCACGAACTTCTTGTTGCCGGGCAACACGTAGTCGCGCATCCCGCCGTCCCGGCCGGCATGGAAGCTCGGCTCGTGGACGTCGTCCGCCGGGATGGTGACGGCGCCGCCGCCGTCGATCTCGCGGATCTTGCGTGCGCCGGAGGCCTCGCGCACCGCCTGCTTCACCAGCGCGCGGGCACGCCGCATGAAGCGCTGGCGGTTGGCGAGGCTCTTGCCCCCCGGATCACGACGACGGTCGATGATATGCATGGCCGATCCAGTGGAAGTCCGAGTGCGCTCAGCTTGCCTGCCTGACACGCATATACCATTCGACGAGTCGCCGCACCTGCCTTGGCGTAAAGCCGCGCTCGACCATGCGGTCGACGAACTCGTTGTGCTTCTTCTCGGTCTCGGAATCCTTCTTCGAGCCGAAGGAGATCACCGGCAGCAGGTCTTCCACCTGGCTGAACATCCGCTTCTCGACGACGTCGCGGATCTTCTCGTAGCTGGTCCAGGAGGGGTTCTGGCCGCGGTTCGCCGCCCGTGAGCGCAGCGAGAACTTGACCACCTCGTTGCGGAAGTCCTTGGGATTGGCGATGCCGGCCGGCTTCTCGATCTTCGAGAGCTCCTGGTTCAGCAGGTCGCGGTCGAGCAGCTGCCCGGTGTCGGGATCCTTGTAGTCCTGATCCTCGATCCAGGCGTCGGCATAGGAGACGTAGCGGTCGAAGAGGTTCTGGCCGTAGTCGTGGTAGCTCTCGAGATAGGCCTTCTGGATCTCGTTGCCGATGAACTCCGCATAGCGCGGCGCGAGCTCGGCCTTGATGAACTCCAGATAGTCGCTCTCGACGTCCTCGGGAAACTGTTCGCGGCGCACCGCCTGTTCGAGGACGTACATCAGGTGGACGGGATCGGCGGCGACTTCCTCGGTGTCGTGGTTGAAGGTCGCCGAAAGCGCCTTGAAGGCGAAGCGCGTCGAGATGCCGTTCATGCCCTCGTCGACGCCTGCGGCATCGCGATATTCCTGCAGCGTGCGGGCCTTGGGATCGACCTCGCGCAGGCTCTCGCCGTTGTAGACGCGCATCTTGGCGTAGAGCGAGGAGTTCTCGTGCGGCTTTAGCCGGGAGAGGACCGCGAAGCGCGCCAGCATCGCCAGCGTGTCCGGCGCGCAGGGCGCCTCTGCGAGTTCCGAGCCGGTGACCAGCTTGTCGTAGATCCGGGTCTCCTCGTCGACCCTGAGGCAGTAGGGCACCTTGATCACGTAGATCCGGTCGATGAAGGCCTCGTTGTTCTTGTTGTTCTTGAAGCTCTTCCACTCCGATTCGTTGGAGTGGGCCATGATCATGCCGGTGAAGGGGATCGCGCCGATGTTCTCCGAGCCGACATAGGAGCCTTCCTGAGTCGCGGTCAGCAGCGGATGCAGCATCTTGATCGGCGCCTTGAACATCTCGACGAATTCGAGGACGCCCTGGTTGGCGCGGTTGAGGCCGCCGGAATAGGAATAGGCGTCGGGATCGTTCTGGGCGAAGGTCTCCAGCCGGCGGATGTCGACCTTGCCGACCAGCGAGGAGATGTCCTGGTTGTTCTCGTCGCCCGGCTCGGTCTTGGCAACGGCGATCTGCTTCAGCCGCGAGGGCATCAGCTTGGCGACCTTGAACTTCGAGATGTCGCCGCCGAACTCGTCGAGCCGCTTGACGCACCAGGGGCTCATCAGCCCGCTGAGGCGGCGGCGGGGAATGCCGTATTCGGCCTCGATCGTCTCGCCCATCGTCTCGGGATCGAAGAGCACGAGCGGGCTCTCGAACACCGGGCTCAGCTCCTCGCCGGCCTTCAGCACGTAGATCGGCTGATCCTCGATCAGCGACTTGATGCGCTCGGCGAGCGACGATTTGCCGCCGCCGACAGGGCCAAGCAGGTAGAGGATCTGCTTGCGCTCCTCGAGCCCCTGGGCCGCCTGCTTCAGGAAGGCGACGATCCGCTCGACCGTTTCCTCCATGCCGTAGAAGTCGGTGAAGGCCCGGTAGGTCCGGATGGTGCGGTTCTGGAAGATGCGGCCGAGGCGCGATTCCTGCGAGGTGTCCACCATCTCCGGCTCGCCGATGGCGGCGAGAAGCCGCTCGTGCGGCCCGGCATAGAGGATCGGATCCTCACGGCACTTCTCGAGAAACTGCGAGAGCGACATCAGCGTTTCGCGCCGCTGCTCGTAGGTCCTGGCGTACTGGTCGAACAATGTGCTCATCACCCACCTCCATTCGCCATGGCACGCTTCGAGCCTTGCGCGAAGGCGCGCCGATCAGTCCCGTCCACTCACCATGCTACATGTCAAACCGTTGAAAACAATCATTAAATTTCCAAAAATCCCGGCTTTGCCCCTTGCGTTCGCGGCTCTTCTGGGGAACTATGCGCGCGCTGGAAAATCCGATCCGCCGCGCCGCGCCTGCCATACTGCACTGCAAAACAGTTTCATCCCGGCGACCTTGAATCAAGTGGTCGCATGCGCGGCGCCGGACAAGGCGCACCAGAGGGGCCGGGCAATCACCTTCGCCGTGATCCTCGGCCGCGATCACCCGCCTTGCATCTTCCCGGGGCGCTTGCCCCATGCCGGCACTCGGATAAGTTTCGAACGACAAAGCGGCGCGGATGCGGCGCGCGGGTCCTGCGTTCATTCCTGTCGCCGGCGATCAGTCCGAATGCCTGGCTGTCGCGTCCTGCGAAGGATCAAGGCTCGCACGCCAATCTTGAGCGGAGCCTGTCACGGCCGGCCGGTGGCGAGGACGGCCTCTACGAAGGCGGGAACGAGCGTCGAGGCCGGGCCCTGCCTGGTCTCGTCGAAGAGCCAGCTCCCGTCCGACGGCTGGAGATTGAGTTCGAGCGTGCGGATGCCGGCCGCCCGGGCCTCGGAAACGAAACCGGCAGCCGGGTAGACCGCGCCGGACGTGCCGATCGCGACGAAGAGATCGGCGTCGAGGAGCCGCGCCTCGATCTCGTCCATGCGGTAGGGCATCTCGCCGAACCAGACGACGTCCGGCCGCAGGCCGCCGACACGCGAGCAGGCGGCGCAGGAAAGGCCGGTCGAAAGGTCGCCGGCGGCCGCTCGCCTGTCGCCGCAACGGGCGCAGAGCGAGCGGGCGAGTTCGCCGTGCATGTGGATGACGTCGCGCGAGCCGGCGCGCTCGTGCAGATCGTCGATGTTCTGGGTGACGAGGGTGAGGCGGCCGGCAAATTCCGCCTCGAGCCGCGCGAGCGCAAGATGGGCGGGGTTCGGCCGGGCGGCCGAAAGGCTGGCGCGGCGGGCATTGTAGAAGGCGTGCACGGTGTCCGGATCGCGGGCGAAGCCTTCCGGCGTCGCGACGTCCTCGAGCCGCACCCGCGACCAGAGGCCGCCGGCGTCCCTGAACGTGTCGATGCCGGATTCGGCGGAAATGCCGGCGCCGGTGAGAATGAAGATCGCCGCGGTCATGCCCGCGCGAACGCGGCTTCGCCGATGCGCGCGACGCCGAGGTCGCCCATCTCCTTCCAGGCACGCGCCAGCGAGCCGTCAAGGTCGATGGCGCGGCAGGCATCCTCGACGACGCAGACCTTGAAGCCGGCCTTGCGGCCGTCCATCGCGGTCCAGGCGACGCAGAAGTCGGTCGCGAGGCCGCAGACGAAGATCCGCGCGACGCCGCGCTCCCTCAGATAGCCGGCGAGCCCCGTGGGGGTGGCGTGATCGGCCTCGACGAAGGCGGAATAGCTGTCGATGTCGGCATGATAGCCCTTGCGCACCACCAGCTGCGCCGTCGGCACCGAGAGGCCGGCGTGGAAGGCCGCGCCGCTTGAACCCATGACGCAGTGGTCGGGCCACAGCACCTGCGGGCCATAGGGAAGATCGATGGTCTCGAAGGGCTGGCGGCCGTGGGTCGCGGCGAAGGAAACGTGG
Source organism: Jiella sonneratiae (assembly GCF_017353515.1). Lineage (GTDB taxonomy): Bacteria > Pseudomonadota > Alphaproteobacteria > Rhizobiales > Rhizobiaceae > Jiella > Jiella sonneratiae. The sequence continues at coordinate 122,602 of NZ_JAFMPY010000008.1, read as the reverse complement.
CCGGGCGTGTGCCAGTCCTGGGTCAGGACGACGACGGGAAACAGCGCGGCGAGGCGGTTGACCACGGGCACCACAGCTTCGCCACCGGGCACCGCGAGGGCACCCCCGGCACAAAAGTCGTTCTGGACGTCGACGATGATCAGGGCGTCGTCCGCGCCGGGTCGGATCTGGGTCATGGCGCCACGATGCCAAAAAACGCACCGCAACAAAAGCCGGTCGGGCCACGAAAGCCGGGCCCGCGTGGCGGGTGCCGCCGACCTCGCCTCGCATATCCCGGCCCGGCCGGCCGAACGGCTTTGCCCGCGAACGCGAAGACGGCCGGTGCGCGCCCCTTCGCACCGGCCGTCTTCACGAGGCCGCCGCACCCGGCCGGGCCGGGCCGGGCGCAGCGGCAAGACAGAGTTCGCTCAGTCGGTCAGCGCGGCCCGCAGGTCGGCGCCGCTTTCGACCGCGACGCGGTCGCCGATGCGCCGGAAGGTCAGGGTCGCCGGCTCGGCGCCGCCGGTCCCGGGGACGGCGATGGTCGTCGTCTCGCCGTCGGAAAGGGTCGAGACGAAGCGCAGCGGCGTTCCGCTCTCGCCGTCGGCGAGCGTTGCAACCAGCCTGAGGCCGGACCCCTCGACGGTGTAGTAGGCGGCCCCCTGCACGGTGCCGAGCCGGATCGTCTGGCCGGCCTCGGGCTTCAGGTCGCCGGCATGGGCGGCGGTCGCGGCGGCGAGGAGTGCGGTCGCGGTGATGATCTTCAGTTTCATAGTCGGCCTCGTTGCTTCAAAATGTCTTGTTGATCCGAGACCTATTCCTTCATGCTGCGGCGCACAATGGCATGGCAGCCATGATATTTCGCTCGGGCGGCGATGTTCTATTGGGCGATGCGAAGGATCGATCGTCCGTTCGGCGCTTCAGCTCGCAGGTTTTTCCGGAAAATCGCCGGGGTGCCCTTGCGTCGGGGCCGTCAGGGCGCGCGTTCCCTGCGGGCGATTTGACTTTGCCGGACCCGGCTCCAGCCTTTGGCGGCAGGGACGATGCGGCGCCTTCGCTGCGGGGGCAAATGGGGTCCCCGCACGGCGCCACGGGCGGATTTCGAGAGGTTTCGCGGTGATTATCCAAGCAAAGCGTAAGGCCGGGCGGAAGGCGCGGGCGGTCGGCGCCGGCCTTTTTGCGCTCGCGGCGCTCGCGGCGCTGCACGCGCCGGCCTTCGGCCAGTCGGCACAGAGCCCGGCGGCTGCGGCCGAAGATCCGATCGCCAGCGATCCGGACAAGGTGCTGGTCGAGGTGTCGCTCGGCGACTGGCAGGTGCGGACTTCTCTCGCCGCCAAGCTTTCGCGCAAGATCTCGGACATTCCGCTGACGGTGAAGGTCGCGCCCGACCTCGCCGACGCGGTCTGCCCGCTCGATCGCGGCGCACTCGACCAGCAGGTCGTGGTCAGCCCGACCCGCACCTGTGCCGCCAAGAAGACGACCGAGGCGCTGGAGGCCGAGGTCCGCAAGGTGGTTCCGGCGCAATAGCCAGGATTTTTTCGCAGCGGAACGAGGGGCCGGCGGCGGCTTCGTCACACCTTCGCCGCAATGAACTTCGTGTGGTCGAAAGCCCGGCGCCTCGCTCGACGACGAGGCCGCGGCGCCGCGGCCGGTCGGTTCCCGAACGGGGTTGCCGCCGCATCATCGAAATCGCCGAAGGTCCGCCGCCGTCCGCCCGCTTTAAGAAAGCGGCCGGATGCTGCGGCCGGAGAGACTGAATGGAAACCCGTCCGATGCGCATGATGGCTGTCGCCGCCGTTTCGATCCTTCTGGCCGGCGGCCTTGCGGGCTGCGCCACCAGCGGCGTCGAGGACGCCATGGATCTCGAGGCGCCGGCCGACGACGCCCATTGCCAGAGCCTGCTGATCCGGCCGGGGGAGCTCGTCTACGCCCAGTGCCGGCTGGCGCTGCGCAAGACCTATCTGAACGACTACGCCGCCAGAAAGGCGGTGATCCAGCAGCAATACGGGCCGGTCTCGGGCGAACTCGACATCGCGCTTCGAGCCGACGCCTTCTGCAATTACGACGAGAGCGTCAAGCAGGTGGTGACGCCGGGTCTTTCCGACGACGTCGTCGCGGAGACGGCGTATCAGAACTGCGCCAACACCCGCGGGGAACTCGGCGCGAAGTTCGCGGAGGCCACCGGCCGGCCGGCCGAGCTTCTCGCCGAGGCCGAGCGCCCGACGGTTCTCGGCCAGAACCGCAAGGCGATCCGCGAGGCGCGGGTGGTGATCAAGGGGCCGCCGGGTTCGACGCTCGTCACCGAATCGCAGGTCGCGATCGAGAATGCGCCGGGCGCGCAGGCCGCGGGGACGGTCGTCCCGCCGGCGCCGGTGGCGCACTGAGCCCTTGCCGCCCAAAGACTTCGCCTGAACAATTCTTGCCGTTGCTTGAAGGAAGGGGCGGGTGTGGCCCGCGTCGCTGGGCCGCGAATCAGCCCGCATCCGGAAGGCACGGTCGCGCCCGCCAGGCGCGGTTCAAGCGGAGTTTGCGGTGCGATCGGCGGCGATTTGCCGGCCCCTGCGGCGGGCCGGCAACGCTCCCCCATCCGTCTCTCCGGCTGTGATCCGAATGTCGCATCGCCATGTTCCGAAAGGCTTTGCTGACTTTGGAAAACAGTCGCGAAACAAATTGTTAACGATGAACCCGCTAGGCTTCGGACGTTCGGCAAGGACTGTGGCTTTTGAGCACTTGCCGCTAGCTGGTTTTGGCAACAGGTTCCGAACGCACCGGCCGCAAACGCGTCGGGAATTTGAACTGCGGCAACCAACCGTCAGGCACTGATAGGTAGCTACTATGAAGAAAGTCATCATCGCATCGGTCGCGTGCTTCGCTCTCGCAACCTTCGCTGGCTGCATGGGCAAGGGCATCGGCAAGGGCAAGGGCAAGGCCCCGGTCGAGCCGGCCTACTCCGAGCCGGCTTACGTCACCAAGGGCTGATCCCCTTCAGGTGTGGGGAAGGTCGTTCGCGGCCTTCCCCGTCAATTCGCCCGAGCGGCCTTAGGGCCGCCGGGCGTTCGGTCCTGGAACCGAACCAACCGCAGCGCATTCCTCGGCCGGCCGATCGGTCGCTTGTCTTTCGCCGAAGGAAAAACCCGCGCTGAACTCCATGGCTGGAGTATCGACAGCGTGACATGACGCCACGCCGCGCTTCCTGATCAGGTCGAGCGCCTTATAAGCGTCATGGATGTTGACCGATCGACAACAAGATGAAGTCGGTCATCACGTTTCGTTTTCTAGAAAGGCAGCACTATGCTTCCCTCATTCTTGCGGCTCGCGGCGGCTGCATGTCTCTGTCTGGCTTTTGCCGGATGCACCTCGACGGCCTCGGGCAACAACACGGTCATGGCCGGCGCGCCGGCGAATGCCACCGACAGCCTCGTCCAGCCGGCTGCCTTCGCGCCGAGCGAGGAGGGCCAGTCGCGCCTCGCCAAGCCGTATTTCATCTCCTTCCGCGCCCGCAACGCCGAGAGCTACGGCCACACCTTCGTGGTGTTCGGCAGGCTCGACGCCAGCGGCCACGTTCCCTATGATTCGCGCGGCGTGCTCGTGCCGAGCATGACCGAAATCGCCGGCCTGCATCCGGCCTCGACCAGCGTGGTGCCCTACATGCTGGGCCACTTCGTGCCGGTTCCGTCCGAGACCGGCGCCAGCGACGGCGACAGCGAGAAGGCCTATCTCCTGGCCGAGTGGACCATCCCGCTCACCGCGGCGCAGTACAACGAGATCGTGCCCTACATCCACAAGCTCCAGGCGCGCAGCCCGGTCTGGAACGCGCTGACCTACAACTGCAGCGCCTTCGTCGCCGACGTCGCCCGCCACATGGGCTACAAGACCCCGAGCCCGCTGCATCTGCCGCGCGACTTCATCAACGACATGCGCAAGATGAACACCTGAGGAATGCGGGAGCCGGGAAGACCGGCACTCGATCTTGCGACGGCCCGGCGTCTTCGACGCCGGGCCGTTTGCGTTTCGGACGCCTGCTTCGCTCGTCGCTCAGGGATGGCGAGGGAAGCACGGAGCGGGTCTGCGGCATGGTTCCCGCTCTGCCGCAGCTCCTGCCGCCGGAGGCATCAGAGCAGGTCGTCCGCGCGTCGACGGGGCTTCCGGCGCGGGCCGGGCGCCGCTATCAAAGGGTATGTCAGACCGCTTTCTCCGCCGCCTCCCCGTACTCGCCGCCGCAGCCCTCGTCGTGCTGTCTGCCGCATTCGTCCTCGCGTTGCCGGCGCGCGCCGCGTCCCTCGACGAGGCGTTCCGCGGCTTCCTCGACGAGGACATCTGGCCGGCGGCGAAGCAGCGGGGGGTGCCGCGCGCCGTCTTCGATGCCGCCTTCGAGGGCGTTTCGCCGGACACGACGCTGCCGGACCTCGTCCTGCCGGGCGGCAAGGACACCGTCGCCGAGACGAACTTCCAGGCCGAGTTCAAGAGCGGTGCGGACTATCTCTCCGAGCGCGCGGTCGCCGCGAACGTTTCGACGGCAAAGGCGCTCGCCGCGAAGTATCGCGGCCTGCTCGCCCAGATCGAGAAGCGCTACGGCGTGCCGGCACCGGTCGTCCTGGCGATCTGGGGGCGGGAGTCGGCCTACGGCCGAGCGAAGATCCCGCTCGACGCCTTCCGGGTGCTCGGCACCGAGGCGTTCCTCTCCCGGCGCAAGGCGATGTTCCGCGAGGAGCTTCTCGCGGCTTTGCAGATCGTCGCGGACGGGCACCTGAAGGTGTCGGAGATGAAGTCCTCCATCGCCGGTGCGCTCGGCCAGCCGCAATTCATGCCGACCAAATTCCTGAAATACGCGGTCGACTTCGACGGCGACGGGCGCCGCGACATCTGGGGCTCGGTGCCGGACACGCTCGCCTCGATCGCCAACTTCCTGAAGGCGGCCGGCTGGCAGGCCGGGCGCGACTGGGGCTTCGAGGCGCGCATCCCTGCCGGGGTCTCATGCCGCAACGAAGGGCCCGACAGGACCTTCCGGATCTCCGATCTCGTCAAGCTCGGGGTCGAGCGCGTCTCGGGCCGGCCGTTCCCGCCGAAGGAACTCTCCGGCGCCGGACATCTCCTGTTTCCCGCCGGCCGGCTGGGCCCGAGCTTCGTCGCGACGCCGAATTTCTACGTCATCAAGGAATACAACAATTCCGACCTCTATGCCCTGTTCGTCGGCCACGTCGCCGATCGGATCGGCGGCAGCGGGCCGCTCGAGGGCACGTGGCGAAAGACCGACGGGCTGACCCGCGGCGACGTCTTCCGCATGCAGAAGAAGCTCGTCGCCGAAGGCATGGACGTCGGCGCAGTGGACGGGCTGGCGGGCTTCAAGACCCGCCGCTCGATCGGCGAGGCGGAGGCAAGGCTCGGCCTTTCCGAGACGTGCTGGCCGTCGAAGGGCCTTGCCGCCAAGCTGTGACCGGAAAGGCCGCCCGGCGTCCTTCGGTCCCACGAATGCCGGCCCGTCATTTCGTTTCGGGGCGCCGCGCGTTCCGGAATGCGATTGCGATTCCCGGGCCGATGCCGTCGCCGGCCTCCGGGCGAAGCCGGACGGGCGCGCGCGAGGGTATCTCTGCAAGCGGCCAAGGCCCGTCGGCAGCATCACCTGTGGATGAATTCACCATTCGGTAACGAGAGTTGCCAAATCCTTGGGGAAGAGGATTTGCGTCACTACCGCCGGTCGCCGCGCCATAGTATTGACCGTTTCGTGGAAGCCCACGGAGAGCAGCGAAGAAACGCGCTGCCGCGGCGGGAGTTGCCGGGGAGGCGACTCGGACGGTTCGATCCTGCAAGGGGTCGGACCGTCCCACCTGGGCTTTCCGATCCCGGTTCGCAGCCTCCGGCGACGCGAGCCCGGTGCGGCGGGATCCTCCGCCTCTCATCCTCAGAATTTCGGCGCCTCGATCCCTGCCGACCGGCAGGCCGAGCGCAGCGTGTTCGCCATCAGCATGGCGATGGTCATCGGCCCGACGCCGCCCGGCACAGGCGTGATCGCCGCCGCCTTGCGGGCCGCTTCCTCGTAATTCACGTCGCCGACGAGCTTGGTCTTGGGCGTGCCGTCCTCCTTGAGGCCCTTCTCCGGCGCCTCGATGCGGTTGATCCCGACGTCGATCACCACCGCGCCGTCCTTGACGTAATCGCCGGTGAGCATCTCCGGCCGCCCGACGGCGGCGACGAGGATGTCCGCCCCGCGGCAGACGCCCGGCAGGTCCTTCGTGCGCGAATGGGCGATGGTGACGGTCGCGTTCGCCGCCAGAAGCAGCTGTGCCATCGGCTTGCCGACGATGTTCGAGCGGCCGACGACGACGGCGTTCTTGCCGGAGAGGTCGTCGCCGAGCACCTCGCGGATCAAAAGCATCGAGCCAGCCGGCGTGCAGGGCACGAAGGCCGCGGCGGTATCGCCCGTCGACAGGCGTCCGACATTGATCAGGTGGAAGCCGTCGACGTCCTTGTCGGGATCGATGGTCTGGATGACCTTGGCCTCGTCGACGTGCTCGGGCAGGGGAAGCTGGACGAGGATGCCGTGGACTTCCGCGTCCTCGTTGAGATCGCGCACGACCTTCAGAAGCGTCGCCTCGCTGGTCTCGGCCGGCAGCTCGTGCTTGATCGACTTGAAGCCGCAGGCCGTCGCCGTCTTCGCCTTGGAGCCGACATAGACCTGGCTCGCCGGGTCCTCGCCGACGATGACGACGGCGAGCCCGGGCACGGTGCCGGTCTTTGCCGTCAGGGCCGCCGTCTCCGCGGTCACATTCTCGATGATCCGCGCTGCCGCCGCCTTGCCGTCGATGCGCCTCGCCTCTGCCATGGCCTTCTCCCCTTTGAGCCCGCGTTCTTGATGAGCGGCCGGTCATAAAGGGACGGGCGGGCGATGGAAAGGCAGCCGAAAGCGGAGCTGGAATGTTTCGCGGCGACGGGGTGATTTGCGATCGTCGATGTCGTCTGGTTCAACCCGATCGAACGGACTGGACGATGGACAGGAGATCTATACCGGCGGACTTCAGGATGACCGCCGCGCCAATCAGGAAGACCGTGTAAAGGAAGGCGGCAAGGCAGGACGTCCAGACCGACCCCCAGAAAGTTCCACGCAGGGCGTCTTCTCGAATGCGCGGCGTATTCTCGTCGACGACCGAGCCTGCGAAATCCAGAAGGACGGCATCGGCTTCCTTCTCGGCGCCGGCGATTCTGGTGGTCGTCCAGGTGCGTAGATATTCGTCCAGTTCGGTTTCGTTCGGCTTTCGACCATTCCGTTGAAAGAAGTCCGTCGCCCACTCGCGCTTGGCGATCTTGTAGAGGCAGTAGGCGATCATGCCGGAGAGATTCTCCGCCATCGGCTGATCGACATTCACCAGCCTTTCGAAGATCGGATTGTAATGAGGCTCCGGCGGGGCCGGCGTCTGATTCACTTCGATTTCCACCCGCCCGTGTTCTCGATCGCCATACGGAGCCGATTTCCGGCGGCATCCATCGCCGAGGCGAAGGAAGCGCGCGTCACGATCGTCACGTCGCCGCGACCGGGTACGCTCATGACGTCGGAGAGGTGCCCGGAGCGGGTGTCTCTCACGATGAAGCTTCGACCGGGCCTGCTCTTCTTGCCGTCCCGCGTGACTTTCACGAAGCATCCTCCCTGTCCGACGAACCCCCGGAATTCTCAAACGCGTGTCGGGCAAAACCTCGTTCTACATATAAGCGAATTCGATAAAGCTTTCCATGATCGGTTTGACGGGAGTCCGTACCGACGCTCGAAGGAACCGAGCGACGGGCCGGAGACGAAGGCAGGGGGCTGAAACGTTCTGCCTTCGAGGCCCCTCATACGGTTTCCGGCAGATCACTTCGTGATGCCGGAAACAAAGACGCTCATTCGCCGCGCGGGCTTGATACGAACCCCGCTCTGATCGAGCGGATCTCGTCTCAGACCTTCTCGATGTCGCCGTGCGGCGTCCAGATGGTGCCGTCGATCTTGCCCTGGAGTTCGGGATAGTCGTCGTTGTCGAAGCGTGGTTCGAGACCCGAGGACTTCTGCCGGAAATAGTCCCGCGTCAGCTTCACCACCGTCCCCGACAGCGCCACGATCGCGATCAGGTTGATCGAGGCCATCAGGCCCATCGAGGCGTCGGCGGTGTTGAACACCGTCTCGACCTTCACCAGCGAACCCCAGACGACCATCAGGAGCAGGCCGATCTTCAGGATGCCCAGCCAGATCCGGTTGCCGGCGCCGAGGAAGGTCATGGCGTTTTCGGCATAGGAGTAGTTGCCGATGATCGAGGTGAAGGCGAAGAAGAAGATCGCGATCGCCACGAAATACTGGCCCCAGCCGCCGATATGGGCCGAAAGGGCGTTCTGGGTGAGCTCGGTGCCGGTGACGTCCTGGCCCGGGGTGTAGATGCCGGACAGGAGGATCATCAGCGCCGTCGCGGTACAGATCAGCAGCGTGTCGATGAACACGCCGAGGCCCTGGACCAGCCCCTGCGACGACGGATGGTGGGGATCGGGGGTGGCGACGGCGGCGATGTTCGGCGCCGAACCCATGCCGGCCTCGTTGGAGAACAGGCCGCGCTTCACGCCGTTCAGCATCGCCGCCGTGATGCCGCCGGCAAAGCCGCCCGCCGCCTCCTCGAAGCCGAAGGCGCTCTTGACGATCAGCCAGAGCGTCGCCGGAACCTCGGTGATGTGGACGGCGAGCACGTAGATCGCGACGGCCAGATAGGCGACCGCCATGAACGGCACGACGATCTCGGCGACGTTGGCGATCGAGCGGATGCCGCCGAAGATGACGATCGCCGAGATGACCGCGAGGCCGATGCCGATCCACAGCTTGTCGAAGCCGAAGGCGGCCTCGACGGCGTCGGCGATCGAATTCGCCTGCACGGCGTTGAAGATCAGGCCGTAGGCGAGAATCAGGCTGAGCGAGAAGATCACGCCGAGCCACGGCAGGCCGAGGCCGTGCGACATGTAGAAGGCCGGTCCGCCGCGATACTGTCCCTCCTCGTTGCGGATCTTGTAGAGCTGGGCGAGGGTCGATTCCGCATAGGCCGTCGCCATGCCGACGATGGCGACCATCCACATCCAGAAGATCGCCCCCGGCCCGCCCAGCGTCAGAGCCACGGCGACGCCTGCGAGGTTGCCGGTGCCGACGCGGCTCGCCAGCGACACGGTCAGCGCCTGCAGCGGCGAGATGCCCGCCTTGTCGCCGCCGCGGCTGCCTTTCACCACCCTGAAATATTCGGCGAAATGCCGGATCTGGATGAAGCGCAGCCGGAAAGTGAAATAGATGCCGACGGCGAGGAGCCCGTAGATCAGCACGTAGCCCCAGAATATGTCGTTCATGAAGTTGATGATCGGGTCGATATAGGCCATGCCCTGCTCCGCTCACGGCCGGTCACGGCCTTGCTGTCCGGCTAAGGATTGACCGCGCGGAAGGAAAGAGTCCACCCGGGGCGAGGCGCGTCCAACGGAATTTCCGGCTCGGGCATCCGGCGACGGCGGCGAGGCGCCGCAGGCGGGCGGCGAACGGTATGCCGCACTTGCCAATCCGGCGGCGCCGGACGACATGGCTGCCGACGCTTTCCGGAAAATTCGAACGAGGGGACGAAAATGTACGAAACTCTGGTCAAGGCCCATGGCGGGCTCGCCATGCTGGCCCTTCTTCTGTCGCTCGGCTGGACCGGCGTCGCGCTCGCCGGGCCGTCGGGCGCCGTCGCGGCGGTCGCCGGCTGGAGGAAGGCGGTCTATGTCGGCGCGGTGGCGATCGTCAGCCTCGTCGGCCTGCTCGGCCTCGGCCTCGTCGGCTTCAACCCAGACTGGGCCGGGCAGATCTTCACCTGGGTCGGGATCGTCGTCCTCGTCGCTTATCCGATCCTCGGCGCGAAGAGCCGCAGAGCCTATGCGAGCGGCGAGAAGGGGACGGCGATCGGCCTGTCGATCGCCATGCTGGCGCTCGTCGTCCTCGCCTATTTCGTGATGACGGCCAAGCCGTTCTGACCGCGCGACACGTGTCGCCGCCCTGCCGTCGCCCTGCCGCCGGCAGGTCGCGCTTCAGGGCCGTGCGAGGGAGCGGACAGGGAAGGCTCCTTGGCCCCGCCCTCATGGAATGCCAGCCTCAGACCGAGACGTATTTCCGCCAGTCGTGCTCTTCCTTGAAACCGAGCACCTCCCGGATCTTGCGGTTGGAAAGCGGCGCCTCCCACTCGCCGAGTTCGCGGGTGATCGGAATCTGCGGGCAGTATTTCTTCAGGAACTCGGCCGTCGGCAGCTCGGCGGTGATCGTGTCGTTGGTGGCGTTGAACACCTCGAAGCCGAGGCCGTCCTTGGCGATGGCGAGATCCACCATCTGGCCGAGGTCGCGGGCGTCGATATAGCTCCAGGCATTGCGCTTGCGCGACATCGGATCCTTCAGGAAGTCCTTGAACATCTCGTATTCGTGCGGCTCGATGACGTTGCCTATCCGCAGGGCGTAGATGTCGGCGCCGGAGCGCATGGCGAAGGCCCGCGCGGTCTTCTCGTTGACGACTTTCGACAGGCCGTAGCTGTCCATCGGATCGATGTCGTAGTCTTCCTCGAGCGGGAAGCCGTGGAAATCCTTGTCGCCTTCCGCAAAGCAGACGCCGTAGGTCGTTTCCGATGAGGCGATGACGATCTTGCGGATGCCGAGCTTCACGGCCGCTTCGATGACGTTGTAGGTGCCGAGCGTGTTGACCCGGAAGGTCTCGTTGTCCGGCTTGATCAGGACGCGCGGGATCGCCGCGAAGTGGACCACCGCGTCGATGGGGGCGGGGCCCTTGCCTGTGGCAAATTCCGTCATGTTGAAATGGCAGGACAACGCGTCGAACATCTGGCCGCTGTCGGTGATGTCGGCGGTGAGATTGTCGACGCCCTCATGCTCGAAGGGAACGAGGTCGACATTGAGCACCCGATGCCCCTTGCCGACGAGATAGGGCACGACGTGGCGGCCGGCCTTGCCGGTGCCGCCGGTGAAAACGATGCGCTTTGCCATTTGATGAACTCCCGTATTCTGCAAGTGGGCGCCCGACGCGGACCCTGCCTTCGGGGCCTGCGGGGCCGGGTGTCGAAAAGGACGCGGCGGCGTCGACCGCCGGCCCATGTCAGAACCCCGTGGCGGGGCCTCGTGTCTCGGCCCGGTGTCTCGGCCCGGTGTCAGGGCAAGCTGTGGCGCCGGCGCGTTCCGGCCAGCCTGCCGGCGGGAGCGCAGCTGCGACGCAGCGTCAATCGTTGATGCGCAGATTGCGCAGCCGGTCGAACAGCACGGCAAGAATGATCGCCCCGCCGATGAAGGCGCCCTGCCAGAAGGCGCTGATGCCGAGAAGGCCGAGGCTGTTGCGGATGACCTCGATCAGCGCCGCGCCGACCAGCGCGCCGAAGGCCGTGCCGACGCCGCCGGCGAGATTGGCCCCGCCGATCACCGCCGCGGCGATCACCTGGAGTTCCATTCCGGCGCCGATATTCGTCGTCACCGCGCCGAGCCAGCCGGTCTGGATGATGCCGGCGATGCCGGCGGTGAGGGCCGAGATCATGTAGACCGCGACCTTCATCGGCCGCACCGGCACGCCGGTGAGGACGGCGGCGTGCTCGTTGCCGCCGATGGCGAAGAGGTGGCGGCCGAACTTCGTCCATCGGAGCACGAAGCCGAAGATCAGTGCCAGCACGACCATGTAGATGACCGGATTGGCGATGCCGAAGAAGAACGCCCCGCCGCCGAGCGAAAGCAGCTTCTGATGATCTGGGCCGAACTCGAAGACGACCGTGTTGTTCGACGCGACCATCGCCAGGCTGCGCGCCAGCGAAAGCATGCCGAGCGTCACCACGAAGGGCGGAAAGTTCAGATAGGCGATCAGGATGCCGTTGAAGGCTCCGACGAGGAGGGCGGTGCCGATCGCGGCGAGGATGCCGACCTCGATCGAATGGCCGGCATGCATCGTGATCGCGAGGATCATCGAACTGAGGCAGAGGACGGAGCCGACTGACAGGTCGATGCCGCCGGTGATGATCACCATCGTCATGCCGAGGGCGATGATCGCGGTGAAGGTGACGTTGCGGGTGATGTTGTAGAGGTTCTTCGACGTCGCGAAGGAATCCGTCTCGAAGGAGAGGTAGAGGCAGGCGAGGCAGAGCGCGACGACCACCCAGAAGGTCTGGCTGGCGACGAGGGCGCTCAGCCGGCTGTGCTGGCGGTGGTCGATCGACTGGTTGAGGGTGATTGCCAAGAGAGTGAGCCTCCCGCTCGCGTTGTTCATGCTCTGCCCGTCGCCGGCGTCTTCGGCCTCCGGTCAGTCGCCGCGGTTGCCCGACACCCGCTGCCGGGCCGATCGCGGCGCATGCGGCGAAGGTCTCGAAACGGCCCGTCCGGTTCCGGCGCGAAGGAAGAGACGTTCAGGCGGCTTCGATGGCGCCGGTGATCAGTCCCGTCACTTCCTCCGGCGAACTCGCCGCGATCTTCTTGTCGGCGACCTTGCGGCCACGCCGCATGACGATGACGCGATCGGCGACGGTGAAGACGTCGGGCATGCGGTGGCTGATCAGGACGACGCTGATCCCCTGGTCGCGCAGCCGGCGGATGAGGGCGAGGACCTCGGCGATCTGGCGCACCGAGATCGCCGCCGTCGGCTCGTCCATCAGGACGATCTTCGCGTCCGACAGCCGCGTGCGGGCGATCGCCACGGCTTGCCGCTGGCCGCCCGACATCTTCTTGACGAGGTCGCGCGGCCGGGTTTCCGACTTCAGTTCGGCGAAGATCTCGCCGGCCCGGCGATACATCGCCGCATAGTCGAGAATGCCGAACGGGCCGAAGCCGCGTTTCAGCTCCCGGCCGAGAAAGACGTTGGCCGCGGCCGTCAGATTGTCGCAGAGCGCGAGGTCCTGGTGGACGATCTCGATGCCGTGCCCGCGCGCGTCCACCGGCCTGTGCATGTTGAGCACCTTGCCCTCCATGCGGATGGTGCCGTGGCTCGGCCGGAAGTTGCCGGCGATCATCTTCACGAGGGTCGATTTGCCGGCGCCGTTGTCGCCCATCAGGCCGACGACCTCGCCGGCAGCGAGCGCGAAGGACACGTCGTTGACGGCCTGGATCGCGCCGAAATGCTTCGACACGTTGCTGAGTTCGAGAACCGTCACGCCTCGTCACCCTCCCGGGAGCCGCCCGAAACACCGGGACCCGCCGCAGGCGCCGCAGCACCGTCCGTCGGCCCACTCAAACTGACGCAAAGGCAAGTTCCGCCGCCGCTCGGGGCAGATTCCCGCAACCCGCTCTCGCCGCGCAGATAAGGCACTGTCGGTCCGCGGACGTCAACGGGATTCGGCGGCCATCGTCGTCCCTGCTGCAATTTTTACTGCGGTCGGAGAAATTCAGTTGACCCTCGTTCTGCCTCGGGCTTAGATAAAGCCAGATCGTCACTTCGTTTTTGCACTGCAATACTGCCGCGTCTGCATGAGGTGCAAGTCGAACGCCTCCTCTGTTCATGTTGCTTTGCAGCATGTGCTGTGGGGCGGTGCCGGAGCGTGGCGCGTCCGAGGTCGGGCGGCGGCAGGGCCTGCACGGACCGGAGGGCGGACCGGAGGGCACGGGCGCGTCGGCGCCGGCAGCTCGGGGCCATGTGCATCTCGGGAGGATGTGCAGCTCGGGAGGGATGTGCAGCGCAATCGCCGACCGCGCCGCGCGGTCGGATCGAGACAGCGGCCGCAAGAGCCGCTCCTTCCGCCGAAACCATCGCGTCGGGCATGGAGGCGGACGACACCTGGGAGGACCAAAGTGCAGAAAACCAAACTCTTCGTTGCCGTGGCGGCAGCCGTCATGGCGCTCGGCGCGGGTCCGGCTCTCGCCAAGAAGCAGCTCGTCATCGTCGTCAAGGGGCTCGACAACCCGTTCTTCGAGGCCATCCATCAGGGCTGCGAAAAATGGAACAAGGAGAACGCCTCGTCCGACTACGAGTGCTTCTACACCGGCCCCGCCTCGACCTCGGACGAGGCCGGCGAGGCGCAGATCGTCCAGGACATGCTCGGCCGCGCCGACACCGCCGCGATGGCGATCTCGCCGTCCAACGCCAAGCTGATCGCCCAGACGCTGAAGGTCGCGAGCCCTTCGATCCCGATCATGACGATCGACGCCGATCTCGCCAAGGAAGACGCCGATCTGCGCAAGACCTATCTCGGCACGGACAACTACCTGATGGGCAAGAAGATCGGCGAATACATCAAGCAGCAAAAACCGAAGGGCGGCACGATCTGCACCATCGAGGGCAATCCCGGCGCCGACAACATCCTGCGCCGGGCGCAGGGCATGCGCGACGCGCTGTCCGGGCAGGAAGGGCTTTCGGCGCTTGCCGGCGAAGGCGGCTGGACCGAGGTCTCGGGCTGCCCGGTCTTCACCAATGACGACGGCGCCAAGGGCGTCCAGGCGATGACCGACATCCTCGCCGCCAATCCCAAGCTCGACGCCTTCGGCATCATGGGCGGCTGGCCGCTCTTCGGCGCGCCGCAGCCCTATCGCGATCTGATGAAGCCCTATGCCGACCGGATCGCCAGCGGCGATTTCGTCGTCGGCGCGGCCGACACGATCGGTGACGAGGTGGCGATCGCCGGCGAAGGCCTGGTGACGGCGCTGGTCGGCCAGCGTCCCTTTGAGATGGGCTACAAGGCGCCGAGCGTGATGATCGACCTCATCGACGGCAAGACGGTCGAGGATCCGGTGTTCACCGGTCTCGACGAATGCACCAAGGACACCGTCGACACCTGCATCCAGAAGTGACCATGGGAGGAAGGCGGCGGCGGCCCGCGTCGCCGCCTTTCCTCGCTGCCGAAGGTTCTCGACGCCGGCCCCTGCTCAGGCCGCGAGCTTCAGCGCCACGTCCTCGCCATTGACCTTCACCTCCGTCGCAAGGCCCATCTTGCCGAGAAGTTCGAGGAACGGCTTCGGCGGCAGATCCTCGACATTCGCCATCTTCTTGACGTCCCAGGTGCCATTGGCGATCAAGAGCGCCGCGGCCACCGGCGGCACCCCGGCCGTATAGGAAATGCCCTGGCTGCCGACCTCCTCGAAGGCCGCCTTGTGGTCGGCGACGTTGTAGATGAAGACCTCCCGCGCGCGGCCGTCCTTCCGGCCCTTGACGAGATCGCCGATGCAGGTCTTGCCCTCATATTGCGGCGCAAGCTCCGCCGGGTTCGGCAGGCAGGCCTTCACCACCTTCAGCGGCACCACCTCCTGGCCCTCGGCGGTCCTCACCGGCTGCTCTGACAGGAGCCCGAGATTCTTCAACACCGTGAAGACCTGGACGTAGCGTTCGCCGAAGCCCATCCAGAAGCGCACGTCGGCGTCCTTGTAGCGGGCGGACAGCGAGTGGATCTCGTCGTGTCCGGTCATGTAGGTCGGGCGCTTGCCGACGACGGGCAGGTCCCACTCGCGCGGGATCTCGAACATCTTGTTGGTCTGCCAGGCGCCGTTCTGCCAGGAATAGACGACGCCGGTGAATTCGCGGAAGTTGATCTCCGGGTCGAAATTCGTCGCGAACCACTTGCCGTGGGTCCCGGCGTTCACGTCGACGATGTCGATCGAGGCGATCTCGTCGAGATACTCGTCCTCGGCGAGCCGCGCATAGGCGTTGACGACGCCGGGGTCGAAGCCGGCGCCGAGGATCGCCGTGATTCCGGCCTTCTCGACTTCCGCGCGGCGCTTCCACTCGTAATTGCCGTACCAGGGCGGCGTCTCGCAGATCTTCAGCGGGTCCTCGTGGATCGCCGTGTCGATATAGGCGGCGCCCGTCTCGATGCAGGCCGACAGCACCGCCATGTTGACGAAGGCCGAGCCGACATTGATGACGATCTCCGCCTTCACCTTGCGGATGAGCGCGATGGTCGCGGGAATGTCGAGCGCGTCGAGCCGATGCGCCGAGATCACCCCGTCCTTCACCCTCATTGCGTCCTTCTCGGCGACGGAGGCGACGATTGCCTGGCATTTCGACAGCGTGCGCGAGGCGATGTGGATCTCGCCGAGACGGTCGTTGTTCTGGGCGCATTTGTGCGCCGCCACCTGCGCGACGCCGCCGGCGCCGATGATCAGCACGTTCTTCTTCATCTCGTTCCCCTTCAGGACCTTCCGCATTCGGCCTTACGAGAGGCTTTGTTCGTAGTCGTCATAGCTGAAGTCGCGCACGACCTCGACATGGCCGCCGAGCCGCTTCACCGCGATCGCCGGCATCGTCACGCCGTTGAACCAGTTCTTCTTGACCATGGTGTAGCCGGCCGCATCCTGAATGGAGATCCTGTCGCCGATTTCCAAGGGCTGCGGAAACGAAAACGTCCCGAAGACGTCGCCGGCAAGGCAGGACTTGCCGCAGATCATCACTTCGTGCGGCCCGCTGTTCGGCAAGATCCTGGCGCTCTCCCGGTAGATCAGAAGGTCGAGCATGTGCGCCTCGACGGAGGAGTCGACGATCGCCAGCTCCCTGCCGTTGAAGAGCCGGTCGAGCACCGTCACCTCCAGCGTCGTCGTCCTGGTGATCGCCGCGTCCCCGGGCTCGAGATAGACCTGAACGCCGTATCGTGCGGCAAAGTCCTTCAGCCGCCGGCAGAACGCCTCCACCGGATAGTCGGCGCCGGTGAAGTGGATGCCGCCGCCGAGCGACACCCAGTCGACCCGTTCAAACAGATGGCCGAACTTCGCCTCGATCTGTGCCAGCATGGCGTCGAAGCGGGAAAAATCGCCGTTCTCGCAGTTGTTGTGGATCATGAAGCCGGAGATCTTGTCCAACACGGCTTCCACCCTCGTCGTGTCCCATTCGCCGAGCCGCGAAAACGGCCGGGCGGGATCGGCGAGATCGAAGGAGGAGGTCGAGACGCCGGGGTTCAGCCTGAGGCCCCTTGCGATCGAAGCGCTTTCGGCCTCGAAGCGGGTGAGCTGCGAGACCGAGTTGAAGATGATCTTGTCGGCATGGGAGACGACCTCCGCGATCTCGTGATCGGCAAAGGCCACCGAATAGGCATGCGTCTCGCCGCCGAATTTTTGCCGCCCGAGCCGCACCTCGTAGAGCGAGGACGAGGTGGTCCCGTCCATGTGTCCGGCCATCAGGTCGAACACCGACCAGGCGGCGAAGCACTTCAGCGCCAGAAGCACCTTGGCGCCGGACTTCTGCCGCACCGCGTCCATGACGCGCATGTTCTCCAACAGGCGCGTCTCGTCGATCAGATAATAAGGGGTCTGCAGCATGGCCCGCCCGTCATGCCGGTGGTTCCGGCCGTTGGTCCCGGTCAGTTGTTCCGGCCAGTGTTTCCGGATTGCGGCCGGTGTTTAGGCGAGGGGGGCAGGGGGTGCAAGGTGTGGCGGCAGTGGGGCGCCAACGACGGTCGGCTTGTCGGCCCGAAGGCAGAACCGAATTTTTTAAAGTCCTCGAGGGGAGAGGGCAGGCGTGCCGGAGGCGCCGCGACGCCACTCGAGGACGTCGGCTCGTACGGTTTCCGGCAGATCACTTCGTGATGCCGGAAACAAAGACGCTCATTCGCCGCGGTTCCGGGATGAGACGATCCAGCGCGCACTGAGTTGTGGCGCAATGCTCGCTGAATTGTGGCTCGGGCAGCACGTTCCCTAGCAATGGCGCCCCTCTTTCGTTTCCGCTAGACTAAGACCAACCTCAAGAGATGAGACGCGTCATGACAGCAGGGGAAAAATACGTGGAAAGCTTGCCTCGCAAGCGGCATTTCCATGACCGCAACGAACGAAGATCCTACGAAACTGCCCGCATCGTCGCAGCGCGCCTGATCGACGATCCGAGATCCCTACGCCAGGGCTTGGCATACATGCGCCGCCACATGGAGGGAGACCCACACCAGGCGGACTACCTTCGTCTGTGGCAAGATGTCATTCGGCAAGACACCAAAGAAATCGCCCGTCTTCTCCTCGAGGACTCCCCACGCGGAGCGCTCCTTCGCGACACGCGGCCGGTATTCCACGTGCTGACGGACGAAGAACGGCGAACGGCCCACCTCGCCGCCGCCGGGGCGGGAGACGCCGGCATTTCGAGCGAGGGTCTGCGACCTTGATCATGCGGCAAGACCGCGTGGATCACATCCTCCGGGCTGCGGCAGAAATCACCGGCCACAAATTATTCGTCCTGGTCGGCTCTGCCGCCGTCGCAGTCGGTCGCAAGAACGTGCCGGCCACGATGATGATCACGCCCGAAATCGATATCTACGCTCCCGGCGCCGAAGATTCGGAAGCGATCTCTGACCTGATCGAAAGTAATATCGGCCGCGACAGCGCCTTCCATAAGACACACGGCTACTTCGCAGACGGCGTATCGCCGCAAACTGCGACGATGCCATTAGGCTGGGAAACCCGAACCACCGAATACGAGGGATCAGGATGCCCCGGCGTTCTTGTCATCGTCCCAGATGTCAACGACATAGCTCTGGCCAAGCTCGTTGCGTGGCGAGAAAAGGATCGTGGATGGCTGACCGAAGGCGCCCGATACAGCTTACTGTCGCTTCAAATCATGGCGGATCGACTACATCTCATGCCGGAAGCCGATCAAGACCGCGGAATCCCCAGTAAGAACGAACTGATCCGACGCATCGGGATTCTTTCGATAGCCTGCAAGACAGAAATTAACTTCGCACCAATATCGGAAGACGAGGATACGGCGGGGATGACCCCGCCGCGCAGAACTTAGCGCCTCCTGCTGCAACTTAGCGCGCAGAGGCAATCGATCGTCGAGCCCTCAGCTGCAGCCGCTCGTCGATCCGCAGGTGTCGCACTTCAGGCAGGTGCCGTTGCGCACCATGGTGAAGTTGCCGCATTCCGAGCAGCTCTCGCCGGTGTAGCCCTTCATCATCGCGATCGTCCGGCGTTCGGCGCTGGTGGCCTTCGGCCCGTCCTGGGTGCCGGAAGCGGCCGCCGTGACGTTGGCGCTGTCCCGCTCGCTCGCCTCGAAGGCCAGCGGCTGGTCGAACAGCCCCTGCGCCGGCGAGGTGTCGGCGACGGGTGCCGGCGCGGCGAGGGGGGCTTCCTCGTAGTCGCGCTTGAAGGCCGTGGCGGTCTGGGCGCCGGCCGCGGCGGGGGCGGCGCGGGCCGACAGCGTCGGCTGCAGCGGCGCCGCGGAGGCGGCCGGCTTGGCCGCCGGTGCCGAAGCGGCGGCGGGCTTGGCGGCACTGGCGGAATTGGCCGCGACCGGGGCCGTCGGGCGCTGGGTGCCGGCGGTCACCGGCTTGGCGCCGCCTGCTGCAGGGGCCGAGACCCCGCCCGAGGCGCCGCCTGCCGCCTGGCCGACGGGCTCGTTCGACGAGACGAGGCGGAACTTCGCCGTCTGGCCGCGCACCATGCCGGACGAGATCGGCAGCGGCGCCGGCTTGTCGCCCTCCACCCCGCGGCCGACCGTCGAGGCGCCGATGTCCTCGGGCTGGACATGGGCGAGGTCGTGCCGGCCGAGATAGGAGACGGCGAGCTCGCGGAAGACGTAGTCGAGGATCGAGGTGGCGTTCTTGATCGCCTCGTTGCCCTGCACCATTCCGGCCGGCTCGAACCGCGTGAAGGTGAAGGCCTCGACATATTCCTCCAGCGGAACGCCGAACTGCAGGCCGAGGGAGATGGCGATGGCGAAGTTGTTCATCATCGCGCGGAAGGCGGCGCCCTCCTTGTGCATGTCGATGAAGATCTCGCCGAGCCGGCCGTCGTCGAACTCGCCGGTCCTGAGATACACCTTGTGGCCGCCGACGATGGCCTTCTGGGTGTAGCCCTTGCGCCGGTTCGGCAGCTTCTCGCGGTCGCGCACCACCTTTTCGACGATGCGCTCGACGATCCGTTCCGCGACCTGCACCGCCTGGGCCGGAGCCGGGGCGGCGATCAGCGCGGCCGCCGTCTCTTCGACGATGTCCTCGTCGTCATCCTCGTCGGCGATCAGCGAGGCGTTGAGCGGCTGGGAGAGCTTCGAGCCGTCGCGATAGAGGGCGTTCGCCTTCAGCGCCAGCTTCCAGGACAGCATGTAGGCCGACTTGCAGTCCTCGACGCTCGCGTCGTTCGGCATGTTGATGGTCTTGGAGATCGCCCCGGAAATGAAGGGCTGCGCCGCCGCCATCATGCGGATGTGGCTGTCAACCGAGAGATAGCGCCTGCCGATCCGTCCGCAGGGATTGGCGCAGTCGAAGACGGCGAGGTGCGCGTCCTTCAGGAACGGCGCGCCCTCCAGCGTCATGGCGCCGCAGACGTGGATGTTGGCGGCCTCGATGTCCCTCTTCGAAAAGCCCAGCGCCGGGAGCATCTCGAAGGAGAAGTCGTTGAGCTCGGCGTCCGTGAAGCCGAGCACGTCCTTGCAGAATGCCTCGCCCAGCGTGAACTTGTTGAAGACGAACTTGATGTCGAAGGCCGAGGACAGCGCCGCGTTGACCGCCGCGATCGTCTCGTCGGTGAAGCCCTTGGCCTTCAGCGAGGACGGGTTGATCGCCGGCGCCTGGTTCAGATTGCCGTGGCCGACCGCATAGGCCTCGATCTCGGCGATCTCGGCTTCCGGATACCCCAGCGTACGCAAGGCGTCCGGGACGGCGCGGTTGATGATCTTGAAATAGCCGCCGCCGGCGAGCTTCTTGAACTTCACCAGCGCGAAGTCGGGCTCGATGCCGGTGGTGTCGCAATCCATGACGAGGCCGATCGTGCCGGTGGGCGCGATCACCGAGACCTGGGCGTTGCGATAGCCGTTCTTGGTGCCGAGCTCGACGGCCTCGGTCCAGGCGACCTTGGCGCGGCCCGACAGCCGCTTGTCCTTCAGCGAGGCATGGTCGAGCGGCACCGGATCGACGGCGAGCGCCTCGTAGCCGTTGGCGATGCCGTGGGCGGCACGGGCGTGATTGCGCATGACCCGCAGCATCGATTCGGCGTTGCGCTCGTGATCGGGGAAGGCGCCGAGGACGCCGGCCATCTCGGCCGAGGTCTTGTAGGCGATGCCGGTCATCAGCGCCGAGATGGCGCCGCAGATCGCCCGGCCTTCCTTGGAATCGTAGGGAATGCCGGAGGACATCAGCAGGCCGCCGATATTGGCGAAGCCGAGGCCGAGGGTGCGGTAGTCGTAGGAGAGCCGGGCGATCTCCTTCGACGGGAACTGCGCCATCAGCACCGAGATCTCGAGCACCACCGTCCAGATCCGGACGGCGTGTTCGAAGGCCGCCGTGTCGAAGCGCCGTGCCTCCTTGCCGCCGTCGCCCTTCACCACTTCCTGGAACTGGATGAGGTTGAGCGAGGCGAGATTGCAGGCCGTGTCATCGAGGAACATGTATTCCGAGCACGGGTTCGAGGCCCGGATCGGACCCGCCTCGGGGCAGGTGTGCCAGTCGTTCATGGTGGTGTTGAAGTGCAGGCCCGGATCGGCGGACGCCCAGGCGGCATAGCCGATCTGCTCCCACAATTCGCGCGCCTTGACGGTCTTGTGCACCTTGCCGTCGGTGCGCCGCACGAGGCTCCACTCCTCGTCGTTCTCGACGGCGCGCAGGAAGTCGTCGGTCAGCGAGACCGAGTTGTTGGAGTTCTGGCCGGAGACGGTGAGATAGGCCTCCGAATCCCAGTCGGTGTCGTAGACCGGGAATTCGATGTCGGTGTAGCCCTGGCGGGCGAACTGGATGACGCGCTTGGCGTAGTTCTCGGGAACCTGGGCCTTCTTGGCGTCACGCACGGCGCGCTTCAGCGCCGGGTTCTTCATCGGGTCGAAGCAGTCGCCCTCCGGCCCCTCGCAATTGACGCAGGCCGCGAGAATCGCCTTCAGGTGCTTCGCCACGGTCTTCGAGCCGGTGACGAGGGCGGCGACCTTCTCTTCCTCGCGGACCTTCCAGTTGATGTAGGCCTCGATGTCGGGATGGTCGATGTCGACAACGACCATCTTCGCCGCGCGCCGCGTCGTGCCGCCGGACTTGATGGCGCCGGCCGCCCGGTCGCCGATCTTCAGGAAGCTCATCAGGCCGGAGGACTTGCCGCCGCCGGCGAGCTTCTCGCCTTCGCCCCGAAGGCGCGAGAAGTTGGAGCCAGTGCCCGAGCCGTATTTGAACAGCCGTGCCTCGCGCACCCACAGGTCCATGATGCCGCCGTCGTTGACGAGGTCGTCGGCGACCGACTGGATGAAGCAGGCGTGCGGCTGCGGATGCTCGTAGGACGAACCGGAGCGGGTCAGCTGGCCGGTGCGGTAGTCGACGTAATAGTGGCCCTGGCTCGGGCCGTCGATGCCGTAGGCCCAGTGGAGGCCGGTGTTGAACCACTGCGGCGAGTTCGGCGCCGCCTTCTGGGTGGCGAGCATGTAGGCGAGTTCGTCGCGGAAGGCGCAGGCGTCCTCCTCGGTCTCGAAATAGCCGCCCTTCCATCCCCAGTAGGCCCAGGTGCCGGCGAGCCGGTCGAACACCTGGCGCGCGTCCTTCTCGGAGCCGGTGCGCGCGTCCTCGGGCAGGTCGGCGAGCGTCTTTTCGTCGGCGACGGAGCGCCAGAGGAAGGACGGGACGTCGTGTTCCTCGATCTTCTTCAGGCGGGCCGGGACGCCCGCCTTGCGGAAGTACTTCTGGGCGAGGATGTCGGCCGCCACCTGGCTGAACTGCTCGGGGACGTCGATTCCCTCGAGCTTGAAGACGACCGAGCCGTCGGGGTTCCTGATCTCGCTCGTCGCCTTGCGGAAGGCGACCTCGTGATAGGGGCTCTGGCCGGCCTTGGTGTAGCGGCGCTCGAACTTCATGCCCATGGAAAACCCATCCTCGACTGGTTGGCTTCGACCCGCGGAGCGCAGGAACGGGCGTCCGCCGACGGCCGCTCGCCTCTCTCGCCGATCTCGTGATCCTGGCCAGCATCTAGTGCCGGTCCGGCCAGGAGCTCCTACATATAGTGGGTAAAGAGCGTTACGCGAAGCTTAATGCCGTCGATTTTAACGGCCCTGAGCAGTTATCAACGGAATTCACGCTCGGCCTGGGGACGGCGCGCGACGGGCCGCCCGGAAGCGGGGTAGCAGGAGTACCGCCCGACCGAAGCGTAGGGTGAGTCTTTCCGGCCGGTCAATGACGGCGGCGACACAGATGCGGGGCGTCGACCATGGACAAAGTGTGCACAAACTGTCGCATCGGGCGGGCGAGCCTTGCAAAGCCGGGCTTTCGGACCCTACGCTGAATTTTAGGAAATTTGCGCTGGACAAGCGAATCGTGCGCGCGGGCAGGCCTTCGGGTCCGTCGGCATCGCATTCGTCGTCACCAGAGAGCCGTGGAAGGACCGTGCTTGGGCCGGCCTGAGCATTCAGCCTGGAAACTGTCGACCGCCGACCTGACGGAGGCGGGACCCGAGGTGGCGATCGACCGAATCACCCGGCTCGCCACCCGGATCCTCGGCGTTCCCGCCAGCTTCGTCTCGGTCTTCGACGAGGGCAGGCAGGTGTTCAAGAGCGAGGCGGGGCTGCCGGGGCCTGCCGAGCGCGACGAGCAGGGCCTCAGGGTCGCTGCCGCCCGGGGCTCGGCCTGCCTCGACGTCGTCGAGCATGGCGAGCCGGTGGTGATCGACGACGTCGCGGCCGATCCGCGATACGCCGCCGGCGCGGGCGTCCGCGCGCTTCGCATCGGCGCCTATATGGGCCTGCCGGTGCGGCTGCCCGACGGAACGGTGATCGGCTCCTTCTGCGTTGTCGACGAAAAGCCCCGCGCCTGGACCGAAGAAGAACGGCAGGCGCTCGAGGATCTCCTGGCTTTGCTCGCCGGTGAGCTGGAGCTGCGCCAGGAGGTCAAGCTGCGCAAGCAGCTCGAGCAGCGCTCGCTGCTGATGTCTCGGGAGATGGAGCACCGCATCAAGAACTCCCTGTCGACCGTGCAGGCGATCATCCTCCTGTCGGTGCGGGAAGGGCAGAGCCCGTCGGAGATCCGGGCCGACCTTCTGGAGCGGGTCGCCTCGCTCGCCAAGACGCAGTCGCTGCTCGCCGATCGCGACGGCAAGGGCGCGCTGTTTTCCGAGATCGTCTCGAGCGAACTCCAGCACTACGGCATCGGCACCAATGTCTGGATCGACGGCCCGCAGGTCATGATCGGCAAGGACGACGCGGTCTCGGTCTCGATGATCATCCACGAACTGGCCACCAACGCCACCAAGCACGGCGCCCTGGCACCGCACATGCGCGGCGGCGTCGCCGTCCGCTGGACGCCCGCCGAGCGCGACGGCCGGCCGGCCCTGACATTCCATTGGGAAGAGTGGTTCGGCGGCGGCCCGGCGCCCGAGGCGGCGCGGCGGGCGGGGGAACTCGGCTTCGGCACCGAACTCCTCGAAACCCTGGTGCTGCGCCAGATGCGCGGAGAGATGTCGCGGGAACTGACGCCCGGCGGGCTGATGTTCATCGCGACCGTCAGGCTCAGCGGCGCGCCGGCCTGAGAGCGGCCGCCGCGGCGGTGGGTGCCGCGACCGGGCGCCCTATCCGGCGGTGCCGCGCCCGATCGGCGCCTGGAAGCTCAGACCGAGATCCCAGGGAAAGAAGATCCAGGTGTCCTGGCTGACCTCGGTGATGAAGGTATCGACCAGCGGCCGGCCCTTGGGCTTGGCGTAGACCGTGGCGAAATGCGCCTTCGGCAGCATCGCCCGGACGATGCCGGCGGTCTTGCCGGTGTCGGTGAGATCGTCGACGATCAGGATCCCCTCGCCGCCGTCCTCGAGAAGCTCGGGGCTGATCTCCTTCAGGACCCTCAGCTCCCCCTGTTCGGAATATTCGTGATAGGAGGCGACGCAGACCGTCTCGATCAGCCGGATGCCGAGCTCGCGCGAGATCACCGCCGCCGGCACCAGACCGCCGCGGGTGATGCAGACGATCGCCCGCCACTCCTCCTTGCGAAGGCCCGCAAGTCTCCAGGCCAGCGCCCGCGCATCGCGATGAAACTGGTCCCAGGAGACGGGAAACGATTTTTCCACCGTCGACATGGTCGGGGCTATCCATCCTCAGAGCAATTCGTCCGGCCCGGATAGATCGAATCGGCATTTGCACGCAAGCTCCGTCCCGCCTCGCGGTGCCGACGGCCTCTGCCGCCGGGACGCGAAATCCCGGCGTCCGGCGACTCTTCGTCAACGCGGCGAGGCTGGCCTGGTGGCTTTCTGCCGGCTACTGATCGGGCGCAACCAAAACGCAACCGGGACTTATCTCCTCATGCCCCTCGACCGGTACCATCCCTACGCACTCGCGCTCATGCGCATCGTTTCGGGCCTGATCTTCATGGAGCACGGCACCCAGAAGCTCCTCGGCTTTCCGGCCGGCGGCCACGGCACCGTCGAGCTAATGTCGCTCTTCGGCCTCGCAGGCGCGATCGAGCTCGTCGGCGGCCTGCTCCTCGTCCTCGGCCTCTTCACCCGCGTCGTCGCCTTCGTCTGCTCCGGCGAGATGGCCTTCGCCTATTTCATGGCGCATGCGCCGCAGGACTTCTTCCCGGTCAACAACGGCGGCGACGCGGCGATCCTCTACTGCTTCGTGTTCCTGTTCCTGGTCTTCGCCGGGGCGGGTGCGGCGAGCCTCGACGGCGCCCGCGGACGCAGCGCCTGACCTTTGGGAGCGCCGCGGCTCGCGCCGGACTCAGGCCGAGGCGCGGCGCTGGTCCACGGCCTGAAGCATCGCCTCGACCGCAGCGGCCGCGGCGTCGATCGCGGCCTCGTCGCGGGAGCGGATGACGATCTCGGTCGAATAGCGGCTGCCGTCGAATTTCGGATAGGAGCCGATGACGACCTTCGGATGCTCCCGCGCGATCGCCGCCAGCGCATCGCCGATGTCGCCTTCGCCGAAGCGGCAGGCGATCGCCCGGCTGACCAGCGGATCACCCGCCGGCAGGGCTGCCGACAGCCCGGCGAGCATCGCCTGAAACACCGCCGGCACGCCGGCCATGACGAAGACGTTGTCGATCCGGAAGCCCGGCGCCACCGACACCGGATTGTCGATCAGCCCGGCGCCTTCCGGCGTGCGGGCCATGCGGCGTCGGGCGGTCGTGAACTCCATTCCCCGCTGCCGGTAATGCGCCTCCAGCCGCGCCACGGCCTCCGGATGGTCGACGACCGGCAGACCGAAGGCCGCCGCGACGGCTTCGGCGGTGATGTCGTCGTGTGTCGGTCCGATGCCGCCGGAGGTGAAGACGAGGTCGTAGGTCCGCCGCAGCGTGTTCAGCGTGTCGGCGATCATGTGCGGATCGTCGCCGACGATGCGCACTTCCTTCAGGTCGATCCCGGCGAGCGTCATCACCTCGGCGAGGTGACCGATGTTCTTGTCCTTGGTGCGCCCGGACAGGAGTTCGTCGCCGATGGCGAGCATGGCGGCCGTGGCGGTCTCACGCGGCATCCGGTTCCTCCGATGGATTGCATCCCGGCACGGGCCCGGCCCCCGGCCGCGCCGCGCGCGACCGGCTGCCCCGGTGCCGGAGCGCACGACTAAGCGTGAGGAACGCAAGGAAAGCAAGGGCGGCGCGCCAGCCCCGGCCGTGCCGATTGTCGCGGCACAGGCGACGGTGCGTCGCGGCGATTCGGCGAGCCGGCCGCGGCACGATCGCCTATGTCCCTGCCCGGGTCTTCCGTCAGGAGAAGACGACAGGAACGAAAGGACACGCATCGCATGGCCAAGGTACTCGTCCTCTATTACTCCAGCTACGGTCACATCGAGACGATGGCGAAGGCGGTCGCCGAAGGCGCCGAGGGCGCCGGCGCCAGCGTCGACATCAAGCGCGTGCCGGAGACGGCGCCCGAGGAGGTGGTCAAGGCGGCGCATTTCAAGACCGATCACCCTTATCCGGTCTGCGAGATCGACGAACTGGTCGGTTACGACGCGATCGTCGTCGGCGTGCCGACCCGCTACGGCAACATGGCCTCGCAGATGCAGTCCTTCTGGGACCGGACCGGCCCGCTCTGGGCGCGCGGCGCGCTCGTCGGCAAGGTCGGCGGAGCGTTCTCCTCCTCGGCAACCCAGCACGGCGGCAACGAGACGACGCTGATCTCGGCGATCAAGACGCTGCTGCATCACGGCCTGATGATCGTCGGCCTGCCCTATGCCTATCAGGGGCAGATGAACATGGACGAGATCGTCGGCGGCTCGCCCTACGGCGCGACGACCATCGCCAAGGGCGACGGCTCGCGCATGCCGAGCCAGCTCGAGCTCGACGGCGCCCGCTTCCAGGGCCGGCACATCGCCGAGATCGCCGCCAAGGTTGCCGGCTGACGCCGGACGACGCGCGCGTACGGCCGTCGGCGCAGCGTCGTCTCGTCCCCGCCGCCCTGTCATCGCCGAAGGCCGCCGCGCGGCGGCATGCCGGCTTCCTTCGCGTCGCGGCCCCCGCGTGACCTATCGGCTGCCTTGCCGGGCTGGTAGAGGAGGGGAAGCGACGAGAAAGGAACGCGCGGCATGGCGAATGCGGAGGAACTGAAACGGGCGGCCGCCGAGGCGGCCCTCGACTTTGTCGAGGACAAGATGGCGCTCGGCATCGGAACGGGCACCACGGCGGAGGCCTTCGTGCGGGCGCTGGCCCAGCGCGTGCGGGGCGGGCTGAAGGTGACGGGCGTCGCGACCTCCGAACGCACCGAGCGGCTCTGCCAGGAACTGTCGATCCCGATGGCGACGCTCGAGACCCTGCCGCGGCTCGACCTGACGGTCGACGGCGCCGACGAGATCGATCCCGGTCTGCGGCTCCTCAAGGGCGGCGGCGGCGCGCTGCTGCGCGAAAAGATCGTCGCCAAGGCTTCCAAGCGGATGATCGTCGTCGCCGACGCGGCGAAGCTGGTCGACGAACTCGGCGCCTTTCCGCTGCCGATCGAGATCAACGGCTTCGGCATGGTCGCCACCTATCTGGCGATCCAGGAGGCGACGGAGGCGCTCGGCCTTTCCGGCGACCTGACCCTGCGCCGCCGCGGCGAGGAGCCGTTCATCACCGACAGCGGCCATCTGATCCTCGATGCGGACTTCGGCCGCATTCCCGATCCACAAGCGCTGTCGCGCGCCCTGCACGAGGTTCCGGGCGTCGTCGAGCACGGCCTGTTTCTCGGACTGGCCAGCGATGCGCTGGTCGCTTCGTCGGACGGGGTCCGGCACCTGACCGTTTGACGGCCAATGCCTTGCGGGTTCGACGGCCGACGC
The DNA here is from genome assembly GCF_017353515.1 of Jiella sonneratiae. Taxonomy (GTDB): domain Bacteria; phylum Pseudomonadota; class Alphaproteobacteria; order Rhizobiales; family Rhizobiaceae; genus Jiella; species Jiella sonneratiae. Next base: position 94,532 of record NZ_JAFMPY010000008.1, on the reverse strand, counting down.
GGCCGCCGGCTTGCACGGCGCGGCGGAAGCCGCTAGGTCGCCGGGAAAGGAGCCGGTCCGGTCTCGCCGGCACCGCCGCACCGGACCGAGCCGCCGCAGAACGCGTCGCCGGCGTTTCGACGGACGGCGCCGTTCCGGCACGGTCCGATGCGACGGCGACGGTGGAACGTCCGGGGCGCAGATCAACCAATGGAGTCACTCAACCGATGATCTTCAGTCAGTCGATGCGCCGCGGCCTTTTCGCCGCAGCGACCGCGATGCTTCTCGTCCCCGTCGCGGCGAGCGCCCAGGACCAGAAGCCGGCCGACCAGGCGGCGGCACAGAAGGCCGCGGACGAAAACATCAGCGAGAGCCACCTGAAGGCGGCGCGTGCCGCGATCGCGGCGATCCACGCGACCGACCAGTTCGACGAGATCCTTCCCAACGCCGCGACGCAGATCAAGTCCGAGCTGATCTCCAACCGGCCCGACATGGATTCCAAGATCTCCGACATGGTCGACGAGGCGGCGCTGAAGCTCGCGCCGCGCCGCGCCTCGCTGGAGACCGAGGTCGCGCGGATCTACGCCCGGATGTTCTCCGAGGACGAATTGAACGACATCGCGCAGTTCTACAGCTCCGAGGCGGGCAAGAAGCTGCTGGCGCAGGGGCCGGATGCGACGCGCGCGATGCTGAAGGCGGCGCAGGTCTGGAGCAACGGCATCGTGCGCGACCTGCGCCAGGCCGCCTTCGACGGCTTCCGCGCGATGAACGGCGGCAACGCCCCGGCGGAGAGCGGCGCGCCGGCGACCGGCCAGAACTGAGCCCGGCGGCGGCCGAGGCCGGCGGGCAGCCATGCGCTCCCGGCCGGCCGGCCGGGCGAGGGCGGGCCGTGCGTCTCTGCCCGGTGAACGCCCCGTCCGCCTGTCGAAGCCTCGCCGGAACGACACATATCAGCGCGGGATTTTCGGATCCGGCACCGCCGGCCGCGTGGCGGCGCGGCCTCTTCGCCCCGCGGAGTTTTCCGCCGGGCCAGCGAGCGGAACGATCGGCATGGGCGCTTTCGACTACGATTTCTTCGTCATCGGCGGCGGCTCCGGCGGCGTGCGGGCGGCGCGGCGCGCCGCCGCGCTCGGCAAGCGGGTGGCGATCGCCGAGGAATACCGCTTCGGCGGCACCTGCGTGATCCGCGGCTGCGTGCCGAAGAAGCTCTTCGTCTACGCCTCGCAGTTCGCCGAGTCCTTCGAGGACGCCCGCGGCTTCGGCTGGAGCGTCGGCGAGACACGTTTCGACTGGCCGTCGCTGATCGCCGCCAAGGATGCCGAGATCGAGCGGCTCGAAGGCATCTACCAGAGCAATGTCGGCAAGGCCGGCGCGGAGATCTTCAACGACCGGGCGGTGCTCGAGGGGCCGCACGAGATCCGCCTCGTCGAGGCCGGGCGCCGGGTGACCGCCGACAAGATCCTGATCGCCACCGGCGGCAGGCCGAACCGGCATCCGGCGATGCCCGGCGCCGAGCACTGCATCACCTCCGAGGAGGCGTTCCACCTCAAGAAACTGCCGAAGCGGATCGCGGTCCTCGGCGGCGGCTACATCGCGGTCGAATTCGCCAACATCTTCCACGGCCTCGGCGTCGAGACGACGCTGATCTATCGCGGCAAGGAGATCCTGCAGGGCTTCGACGACGACCTGCGCCACGAACTCCACCAGGCGATGGACAAGAAGGGCCTGCGCGTCCATTGCTGCGACACGCTCGAGCGGGTCGACATGCGCGGCGACGGGACGCTGGCGGCGACGGCGATGAGCGGCGAAGTCTTCGTCGTCGACGAGGTGATGCTGGCGATCGGCCGCACCGCCAACACCGAGAACCTCGGCTGCGAGGCGGCCGGCGTCGCACTCGATGCGCGCGGTGCCGTCAAGGTCGACGACTATTCCCGCACCAGTGCCGAGAACATCTACGCCATCGGCGACGTCACCCACCGGGTGCAGCTGACGCCGGTGGCGATCCACGAGGCGATGTGCCTGATCGAGACGATCTTCCACGACAGGCCGACGAAGCCCGACTACGACACGATCGCGACGGCGGTGTTCTCGCAGCCGGAGATCGGTGCTGTCGGGCTGACGGAATGCGTCGCGGCCGAGCGCTTCGCCGAGATCGAGGTCTACCGCACCGCCTTCCGGCCGATGAAGAACACGCTTTCGGGCCGCGACGGCAGGATGCTGATGAAGCTGGTGGTCGATGCGACGAGCCGCCGCGTCCTCGGGGCCCACATCCTCGGCCACGACGCCGGAGAGCTGGCGCAGCTCCTCGCCATCGCCGTCAAGGCCGGCCTCAGCAAGGACCAGTTCGACGCGACGATGGCCGTCCACCCGACAGCCGCCGAGGAACTGGTGACGATGTACGAGCCGAGCTACCGGGTGCGGGGCGGCGAGCGCATCTGACGCACCGGCGACAGGCGGCATTTCCCGGTTCGGACCGACGCCGGAAGACGCCCCGGGCAGTCGGGCGGGAAGCCGCGGCCCCGTCCGCCGCGCTCAGGCCCTGCGGCGGGCTGCCGGGACCGGCGGCGCGTCGATTGCGGCGACGAGCAGCAGGCCGAGGGTGACGGCGTTCAGGACGTGCCAGACCGCATGGGTGCCGAGCGGCCAGACCTCGCAGAGCGGTGCGTCGAGCATGCGGAAGATCAGCGAGACGAAGAAGGTCGCGCCGGCGCCGAGCACGAGGGTGCCCGGCTCCTCGCGCCGCGAGACCAGGATGCCGCCGACGCCGACGAGGGCGAAGAGCCCCGGCATGTAGCCGGCCGAGGAGCCGACGATCGCGGCGAGCACCGGTTCGACGACGAGCGATGCGGCGAAGAAGACCGCGGTTCCCGCCGCCGCGACGAGCGGCGTCAGCGCGAAGAACCGGCTGAGCGCCAGGGCGAAATAGCCGTAGATGAAGACCGCGATCGGCACGACGTCGGCAAGGCTCGCCCAGCGCGTGGCGACGGTGTGGAATAGGAAGGATCCCGCGCCGATCACCGCGACGAGGAGGCAGAGGGCAAGGGCGGGTTCGTCGCGCCCGCCGCGCATCTTCCAGAGGCTGAGCCCGAGCAGCGCCGCGGCGATGAAGGCGATATTCGTCCAGGCATTCAGCGGCTCGGCCCAGAAGGCCGCGCTGGTGCGTTCGCAATAGTCGTCGATCGGGGCGGTCCAGTCCATCGGCACGGCTTCTGCTGGATCGGCCCGAACAGCGGTACCGACGGTGACGTTTCGAACGGGACGACGCGGCGGCTGGAGGAGCGCCGCGTCCCCCCGGTTCCTGGGGCGAAGCGGGCCTTACGGCAGCCTGAGCCTTCTGCGCAAGCGCGAAGCCGTCACACGCCCGTCCGCCAGGGGTCGTAGGTGCCGAAATTCCACAGATGCCCCTCCGGATCGCGGCAGGAGAATTCGCGGGAGCCGTAGTCCTTGTCGGCAAGGTCCATCACCACCGTCGCGCCGGCGGCCTTCACCGCCTCGTAGAGCCGGTCGATGTCGGTCACGACGACATAGGGGCTCTGGGTCACCCGGGCGTCGCCGCCGGATGGCGGTGCCTGACATGCGCCGAAATCGTCGTCGCGCGCCTCGCCGACCATGACCATGCCGGCGCCGTGGACCAGCTCGGCATGAAGGATGGTGCCGTCGTCCGCCTCGTGAACGGCGCGCCGTTCGAAGCCGAGGACGGAGCAGAGCCAGTCGATCATCGCCCGCGCATCGGCGTAGCGGAGCGTCGGGATCACGCTCGAGGTCATCGCAGTCTCCTTCGTCGGACTTGTGCCGGCAGGCACCGGCCGCAAAGCCGCCGGGGCCTCCGAGGAACATGGGTGGGCGAAGGCGGGCTTTCCATTCCCTTCACGCCTGTCCAAGGTTTCTTGCTGTCGCCGACGAAACCTCCACTTCTTCTGCGGGATCGCGGCCGATGGCCTTCCCGGCGGGTGCGGCCCTGCCGGGGCCGGCCGCGGCGCATCGGGAGGAAGGACATGAACGACATCAACGACAGGAACGACAGAAACGGAACCGGCTGGCTGGCGGCCCTCGTCGCGACGATCGGGATCGCCGCCACCTCGTCCGGCGCGGCGGCCGAGATCGCGGCAGGCAAGACGGCGATGGTCGCCGTCGCTAAGTTCGACTATGCCGACACGTCGGGCGAGGCGCGCGACCAGACCGCGGCCCATGCCGAACGGCTGGCGGTGTTTCGCGACCGGCTGGAGGCCGAACTCGTCGAGGCCGGCAGTCTCGACAAGGTGACGCTCGCCTGCATGACGGGCGCGGCATCGGGATGCAGCCTTGCGGCGCTGAGGGCAGAGCCGCTGCTCGGCGAGGCGAAGCGCGCCGGCGCCGACTATCTGGTCTATGGCGGGATCCACAAGATGAGCACGCTCGTCGGCTTCGGTCGCGTCGACGTTCTCGACGTTGCCAAGAACCGTGTCGTCTTCGACCGCGTCATCACCTTTCGCGGCGACACCGACGATGCCTTCCGGCGCGCGGCGGCGTTCGTCGCCACCGACATCCGGCGCACCCTGACGGGCGATCCGTCCGCGGCGGCGGATGCCGGAAAGGACGAGACGCGCGGCGTCAGATGATCGGAGCGGGGAGGGGACGGCGATCGGCGCAGCATGGCATTCCGGCTTTCGCCGAAGGGCGGCAGGATTTTCGCGCGAAAACCATTGAAGGGCGAAAATCCGCTCACCATCTCTTAATCATCGACAAAAAACGAGAGGCCTCTCTCCCGCGATGCTTGCCATCGCGGCCATATTCAAAAGGAACGTGACTGCGATGACTTCACAAGCTCTCATTCGTCCGGCCTGGACGCCGGTGACGATTGCCGTGATGGTCGGCGGGTTCTTCGTCTGGTGGCCGCTTGGTCTGGCGATGCTGGCCTACATCCTCTGGGGCGAGCGCCTCGAGGGGTTCAAGCGCGACGTCAACACTTCGACCGACAAGTTCATGTGCAACATGCGGCGTGCCGGCTTCAAGCAACCCTTCCGGCAAGAGGCGACCGGCAACGTCGCCTTCGACGACTGGCGCGACGCCGAGCTTCGCCGGCTCGACGAGGAGCGGCGCCGGCTGAACGAGGCGGCGGCCGAGTTCGAGGCCTATGCCCGCGAACTGCGCCGGGCCAAGGACCAGGAAGAGTTCGACCGCTTCATGCGCGACCGCAAGGGCCGCGAGTCCCGCCGCGACGAGGGTGGCCCGATCGTCGACGGCCAGCCGGCCTGATCTGCCGCCCGGCGACGGCATGCGGCCCTGCCGAACGCGAGGCCGAAATCGAGACCAGAATCGGGGGCAACGGGTAGCCCTTGCCCCTCACGGCCGACAGCGGCTGTTGATTGAGCCGGGCGGCGGCATCCTTCGGGGTGCCGCCGCTTTTCATTCTGGGCTAGACTGAGCCGCTCGGCGAACGGGGTGGACGCAGGCGGATTTCCACCACCCGTCTCCGACGTGAGACACAAGCCGGATCGCCGTTCTCGATGCCTCAGCTTCTGCGCCGCAAACCGGAACCGCCGCTGCCCGAAACGATCGACGTCGCGGGGAGCCCGCTCCCCTTGACCATCCGGCAGAATCCGCGGGCAAAGCGCATGATCATGCGCATCGCACCCGGCGGCGGCGGTTTGATCGTGACGGTGCCGCGCGGCATGTCGGCCCGCAAGATACGCGGGTTTCTCGACCGCCACCGCGGCTGGGTCGAAGAGCGACTGGCGCGCGTCCCGGACCGCGTCGTCATTGCGCCCGGCGCGATCGTCCCGCTGCGCGGCGAGCCGACGCTGCTGACCCATCGCGGCGGCCGGCTGGTCACGCGGCTGGCGCCTGTCGGCGATCGGGCCGAACCGGAGGCCCCGCAAGCCGTCTCGCCGCCGGTCGCCTCACGGCACCGTCCGCCTCGGCTTCACGCGGCAGGCGCGATGGGCGACCTGTTCCAGGCAGCGGGAATGGAACCGATCAGGTCTCGCGACGCCGTTGGACATGGGGGCGCGGCGGGCGCTGCAGGCGCGGCCGCCCTTGGCGGAGCGGAAAACGCCGGTCGCCACCGAGGCGATCCCGCTTCCGGTGCAGCGCCGGCCCGGCCCGACGATGCCGCCATCGCCGGCATTCGCCAGCAGCTCCTCGTCGGCGGCGAAGACAGGCATTTTACCCGCCGCGTCCTCGACTTTTTCTGCCGCGAGGCCGGGCGCGACCTTTCCGAACGGGTGAAGTGCCACGCGGCGGCGGTCGGTCTGGAGCCCCGCGCCATCACCATCAAGGACACCACCAGCCGCTGGGGCTCCTGCACCCACGACCGGCGCCTCGCCTTTTCCTGGCGGATCGTCATGGCGCCGCCCTTCGTCCTCGACTATCTCGCCGCCCACGAGGTGGCGCATTTCGTCGAGATGAACCACGGCCCGCAATTCTGGGCGCTGTGCGAAAGGCTCTGCCCCGACACGCAGGCCGGCAAGGCCTGGCTGAAGCAGCATGGGTCGGGGCTGCATGCGATCGGAGTGGGGTGAGGGACGGCGCGGTTTCGACCCGATGCGTCCGTCGACCGCGGTGAATTCAACGCCACCGCCGGCCATGGACGATGCTGCCTATGCGGCGAGCGAGTAGCCGGTGGTGCCGCGATCCGCCGCGCGGATGGTGATTGGCTGAGTTTCGGCTTTGGGAACGCTGCGCTGCGCCAGGAGCTTGATGCCGACATCTCCAAGAGCTTCAGCCTTTCGATCGCCATCCGGCGGATCAGCGTCTCGGCCGTCGAGTCGATTTCGATCTCACCGCGATTGACGGCGGGGATGGCGATCATCTCCTCGCCGACCGCCTCGCGATCGGCCGCGATGTCTTCGATATAGACGTTGTCGAGGCCGCTTTCGATGTGATGATGCCTCGCCATCTCAGCCCGCGACTAAGCCGGCCGTGCACGACATAGCCCCACGATAGTTTGCTTCTGGCAAGATCCTCTCCATGGTCACGTCGCCCCGACTTGCCGGATCCCCCTCCGCCCCTCGACATCGCCGCGTTTCGATGCCACTTGCCGTCTCATGAAACCCGACGTCAAAATCTGCGGCCTGTCGACGCCCGAGACCCTGGACGCGGCGCTCTCCCGCGGCGCGAGCCATGTCGGCTTCGTGCATTTCGCCAAAAGTCCCCGGCATCTCGACGTCGAGCCGATGGCCGCGTTGGTGCGCCGCGTCGCCGGCCGCGCCGAAACCGTCATTGTCACGGTCGACCCGGACGACGATCTGATCGCGCGCTTTGCCGGGGAGGTGCGGCCGGACTGGCTGCAGCTGCACGGGCGGGAAACGCCCGAACGGGTCGCGGAAGTGAAGGCGCGGACCGGGCTGAAGGTGATGAAGGCGCTGCCGGTTGCGGAAGCCGCCGATCTTGAGGCCATTGCTGCCTATCGCGGCGTCGCCGACCGCATTTTGCTCGATTCGAAGCGGCCCAAGGGCTCCGACCTGCCGGGCGGCAACGGCGTCTCCTTCGACTGGCGGCTGCTCGCTGTCCTTGACCCCGGCCTCGCCTACATGCTTTCCGGTGGCATCGACGCGGACAACGTCGCCGAGGCGCTGCGCGTGGCGCGGCCCGCCGGCATTGACGTCTCCTCCGGCGTCGAGAGCGCGCCGGGCGTGAAGGACGTCCGCCGCATCGACACCTTCTTCGACGCGCTGGACCGGATCGCCGCCGGGACGCCAGCCTGAAAGGCTAGAGAGCCCATGAACCAGCAGCTGCCCAACTCCTTCCGCGCCGGCCCCGACGAAGAGGGGCGCTTCGGCCTGTTCGGCGGGCGCTTCGTCGCCGAGACGCTGATGCCGCTGATCCTCGACCTGCAGGAGCACTGGAACGCGGCGCGGGCCGATCCGGCGTTCAAGGCCGAGCTCGACGGGCTGAACAAGCACTACACCGGCCGCCCGTCGCCGCTCTATTTCGCCGAGCGGCTGACCGAGGAGTTGGGCGGCGCGAAAATCTACTTCAAGCGCGACGAGCTGAACCACACCGGCTCGCACAAGATCAACAACTGCCTCGGCCAGATCCTGCTCGCCCGCAAGATGGGCAAGACCCGCATCATCGCCGAGACCGGCGCCGGCCAGCACGGCGTCGCGACGGCGACGGTCTGTGCGCGGTTCGGCCTGCCCTGCGTCGTCTACATGGGCGCCACCGACGTCGAGCGGCAGGCGCCGAACGTCTTCCGGATGAAGCTCCTCGGCGCCGAGGTGCGCCCCGTCACGGCCGGCCACGGCACGCTGAAGGACGCCATGAACGAGGCGCTCCGGGACTGGGTCACCAACGTCGAATCGACCTACTACCTGATCGGCACGGCCGCCGGCCCCCACCCCTATCCGGAACTGGTGCGCGAGTTCCAGAGCGTCATCGGCAAGGAGGCGCGCGAGCAGGTCATGGAGGCCGAAGGCCGGCTGCCGGACATGCTGGTCGCCGCCGTCGGCGGCGGCTCCAACGCCATCGGCCTGTTCCACCCGTTCCTCGACGACAAGGACGTCGCGATCGTCGGCGTCGAGGCCGGCGGCAAGGGGCTCGACGGCGAGGAGCACTGCGCCTCGCTGACCGCCGGCTCGCCGGGCGTCCTACACGGCAACCGCACCTATCTCCTGCAGACCTCCGACGGGCAGATCAAGGAGGGCCATTCGATCTCGGCGGGTCTCGACTATCCCGGCATCGGCCCGGAACATTCCTGGCTGAAGGACACCGGACGTGTCGAATATGTGCCGATCATGGACCGGGAGGCGCTCGCCGCCTTCCAGATGCTGACCCGCACGGAGGGCATCATCCCGGCGCTGGAGCCGGCCCATGCGCTGGCCGAGGTGATCAAGCGCGCCCCGAAGATGGGCCGCGACCAGGTCATCGTGATGAATCTCTGCGGTCGCGGCGACAAGGACGTGCACACCGTGGCGAAGCATCTGGGGATGGAGCTCTAGGCGAGGCTCGATCGGCTCCGCCGCATCTGCCGATCCGGCCAGAGCTGCATATTGGAAGGAGACGTTCGATGGCGTCGGTCGACTTATCCGTTCGGCTCGAGCCTTCGGTGAAGGCGGATCTCGAGGCCGAAGCCAGCATGACCAACCAGACGGCGGCGGAAGTCGCCGAGGCGGCGATCGCGCAATATCTTTCGGGCCGCAAGGTCAAGCGCGAAGCCGTTCGCCAGGCCTTGCAGGAGGCCGAGGATGGCGTGTTCGTCTCAGAGGCGGCGATCTCGCGCTGGGTCGAAAGCTGGGGGACGGCCGACGAACTTCCGCCTCCGGAGCCTGATGTCTTCCCAGGCCGATGAAAATCGTCTTCCTGCCGCGCGCCCGTGCCGATCTCGGCTGGTTCCGGCGGTACTATGAAGAGATTTTCCCGGACGGTGCCGTGAGAGCGCGCCTCCAGTTCGGCAGGACGATGCAGACGTTGCGGGAGCATCCGCTTGCGGGACGGCAGGGAGAAGAAGGCACGCGTGAGATCGTTCTTGGACGAACGCCGTTCATCTTCGTCTACGTCGTGCGCGAGGACCGGATCGAGATCATTCGCGTCTTCGACCAACGCGCCGAGCGATCCGGCGAGTGGCCATAAAACCATACGAGAAGAACCTGGCTCGGGAGCGCATCATTGACCGACATCGTCGAAATCCACGTCACCTGCCCGTCGCTGCTCGACGCGCGGGAAATCGCCGGCAAGCTGCTCGACGAGAAGCTCGCGGCCTGCTGCAACATTCCGGTCAAGGAGATCGACAGCCGCTTCTGGTGGCAGGGCAAACGCCAGCGCCAGGACGAGTGGCGCCTCGCCGTCAAGACGCGGGCCGACCTGTTCGAGGCCTGCGCGGCGGCTATCCGCGCGGCGCATCCCTACGAGACGCCGGCGATCTTCGGCTTCCGGGTGGATTTCGTCGATGCGGCGACGGCGGCCTGGGTGGAGGAGGTCTGCCGCAAGCCGTGAGCCCGGGATCGTGGTCGGGGCGCCCTGCGATCGTCCTCTTCGCCGGCGCTCCCGCGCCGTCGTCTTTCTGCGCGCCGGCACCGGCGATCGGACGGCGCGCGGCGGGCGTTCGCCGGTTCCGACCCGCTTGGCAGCGCGGCGCATGATGGCGTAAGGAACGCGGCATCCATCGGCAGTTCCGGATTTCAGGCGCCCGCGAAGAAACTCACTCGGCGTCCCGTTCGAAAGCGCATCCATGACCACCCGCATCGAAGCCCGTTTCGCCAAGCTGAAAGAAGAGGGCCGACCCGCCCTCGTCACCTTCGTCATGGCCGGCGATCCGGATCACGCGACGGCGCTCGAGATCGTCCGGGCGCTTCCCGATGCCGGCGCCGACGTCATCGAACTCGGCATGCCGTTCTCCGATCCGATGGCCGACGGTCCGGCGATCCAGAAGGCCGGGCTCCGGGCGCTGAAGGCCGGCGAAAGCCTGAAGAAGACGCTGTCCCTGGTGACGGACTTCCGGCGGGGCGACACCGAGACGCCGATCATCCTGATGGGCTACTTCAACCCGATCTACGTCTATGGCGTCGAGGCCTTCGTGAAGGATGCGCTCGTCGCCGGCGTCGACGGCCTGATCGTCGTCGACCTGCCGCCGGAGATGGACGAGGAACTCTGCCTGCCGGCGCTTCAGGCGGGTCTCAACTTCGTCCGCCTCGCGACGCCGACCACCGACGACAAGCGCCTGCCGGCGGTGCTGAAGAACACCTCGGGCTTCGTCTACTACGTCTCGATCACCGGCATCACCGGATCGGCGGCGCCCGATTCCGGCAAGGTCGCGGCGGCCGTCGCGCGGATCAAGCGCCACACCGACCTGCCCGTCTGCGTCGGCTTCGGCGTCAGGACCGCCGAACAGGCGGCCGAGATCGGCCGCGGCGCCGACGGCGTCGTCGTCGGCTCGGCGCTGGTCTCGGCCATCGAGGCCTCGCTCGAGGACGGCGGCGGCGCGGCTGCGGTCTCCTCCGTGACCGGGATCGTTTCGCGCCTTGCGGCCGGCGTTCGCGGCGCGCGCCTTGCCAAGGCGTGACATCGCGGCCATCTGAGCTCCGCATCCCGCCCTCGCGAACAGGAAGACGGATCGCCCCGTGAACTGGATCACCAACTACGTCCGCCCGAAGATCTCCAGCCTTCTCGCCGCCCGCCAGGTGCCGGAGAACCTCTGGATCAAATGTCCCGAGACCGGCGAGATGGTCTTTCACAAGGACCTCGAGGCCAACCACTGGGTGGTGCCGTCCTCGGGCTTCCACATGCGCATCCGCGCCCGGGACCGTCTCGACCATTTCTTCGACGGCGGCGCCTACGAACTCGTCGACCTGCCGACCGCGGCGGTCGACCCGCTCAGGTTCCGCGACCAGAAGCGCTATGTCGACCGGCTGAAGGAAAATCGCGCCAAGGCGGAGATGGACGATGCCGTCGTCGTCGCCAAGGGCGCGATCGAGGGGCTGCCGATCGTCGCGACCGTCCAGGACTTCGCCTTCATGGGCGGCTCGCTCGGCATGGCCGCGGGCGAGGCGATCATCCGCGGCTTCGAGACGGCGATCGAGGAGAAGCGGCCGCTGGTGCTGTTCTCGGCCTCGGGCGGCGCGCGCATGCAGGAAGGCATCCTGTCGCTGATGCAGCTGCCGCGCACCACCGTCGCGGTGGAGATGCTGAAGGAAGCGGGCCTTCCCTACGTCGTCGTCCTCACCAATCCGACGGCGGGGGGCGTCTCGGCCTCCTACGCGATGCTCGGCGACGTCCACATCGCCGAGCCGGGGGCGGTGATCGGCTTTGCCGGCGCGAGAGTGATCGAGCAGACGATCCGCGAGAAGCTTCCCGACGGCTTCCAGCGGGCGGAATATCTGATGGAGCACGGCATGGTCGACATGGTCGTGCCGCGCCAGCAGCTGAAGGGCCGGATCGCGACGCTCCTGAAACTCCTCCTGAAGGCGCCGGGCGACACCGTCGCGGGGCTTCTCGAAAACGGCGCGGCGATCGGCGAGGCTTCCGGGCAGGAGGGCCAGCCCGCGCCGCACGAGGCGGAGGCCGCCGATCGCGCCGATGCTCACTGAGCCGCGCTTTGCATCTTCGCAAGCTCTGGCGTAACACGCCGCGATGACGACGACCTCTCTCGCCGCGGCCGAGATCGAGACGCTTCTCGGCCGCCATCCCAAGGGCTTCGACCTCACGCTGGATCGCATCGCGCGGCTGCTGGCAGCCCTCGGCGATCCGCATCTGCGCCTGCCGCCGACGCTGCACGTCGCCGGCACCAACGGCAAGGGCTCGGTCACCGCCTTTGCGCGGGCGATCCTCGAGGCCGACGGCCGCGCCGTCCACACCCATACCTCGCCGCATCTCGTCCACTGGCACGAGCGCTATCGCCTCGCCCGGCCCGGCGGCGGCTCCGGCCTCGTCGACGATGCGGTGCTCGCCGAAGCGGTGCGCCGCGCCGCCTCGGCCAATGGCGGCCGTCCGATCACCGTCTTCGAGATCCTGACCGCCGTCACCTTCATGCTGTTTTCCGAGGCCCCGGCCGAGATGGCGATCGTCGAGGTCGGGCTCGGGGGCCGCTTCGACGCGACCAACGTCATTCCCCGGCCGGCGGTCAGCGTCATCACGCCGATCTCGCTCGACCACCAGTCGTTCCTCGGCGACCGGGTCGAGCTGATTGCGGCCGAGAAGGGCGGCATCATCAAGCCCGGCGTTCCGGTGGTGATCGGCCAGCAGGCGGAGGAGGTGGCGCTCGAGGTGCTGACCACCATCGCCGACCGGGTGGGGGCGCCGGTCTGCGTCTACGGCCAGGACTATTTCGCCTATGAGGAACACGGCCGGATGGTCTATCAGGACGGCCTCGGCCTCCTCGACCTGCCGCTGCCGCGGCTGCCCGGCCGCCACCAGATCGTCAATGCCGCCTCCGCCATCGCCGCCCTCAGGCAGGGGCCCTATCCGCCGTCCGAGACGGCCATCGAGAGGGGGCTCGGCAGCGTCGAGTGGTTCGGGCGGATGCAGCGCGTCACCGCCGGTCCGCTGCTCGACCGCGCCGTTTCGGGCGCCGAGATCTGGATCGACGGCGGCCACAATCCCGGCGCCGGCGTCGCCATCGCCGAGACCCTCGCCGACATGGAGGAGCGGGTGCCGCGGCCGCTGTTCCTCATCGCGGGGATGATCAACACCAAGGAGCCGGTCGGCTTCTTCTCGGCTTTCGCCGGCATGGCCCGCCGGGTGTTCACGGTGCCGGTCAACATGAGCGAGGCCGGCATCGACCCGGACGAACTCGCCGATGCCGCCATCGAGGCGGGGCTCGACGCCGAACCCTGCGACAGCGTCGAGGAGGCGATCGCTCTCGTCTCGACCAACTGGCAGGCGACGCCGGCGCCGCGATTTTTGATCTGCGGCTCGCTCTATCTCGTCGGCGAGGTCTTGGGAAAGAACGGCATGGCGCCGCGCTAGGGTATCGGGGAATCGGGCGCCTGCGCCCGGCATTATACGGTTTCCGGCAGATCACTTCGTGATGCCGGAAACAAAGACGCTCATTCGCCGCGCGGGCTTGATACGAGCCCCGCTCTGATCGAGCAGATCTCGTATTACTCGATGAACTCTTCCTTGCCCTCGCCGGGGCGCGCGGGAGTGCGAGTGCGGGAGCGGCGCCGGCGCAGCGCCACGGCGCCGTGGCCGCCGGCCCCGCAGACCCAGCCGGCGACGAAGCCGAACAGCGCGAGAAGTACCCCGTCGCCGGTCGCCGGGATCGCCGGCCGATAGTCCGATGCGGCCCGGCCCGCGATCGTCCAGTCCGGATCGATGGCCACCTCGAAGGGCCGGAACAGCGGCGCCGTCGACACCAGCGCGCGGTAGCGCCGTTCGAGATCGCCATAGCGCTCGAGATTCGTCTCCGCGTCGCTTCCCTGCCGGACGGCGACGTCGTCGGGATTTGTCTTCAGCCGGTCGATGGCCTGCCGCGCGGTGAGGTCGGAGGCGCGGGCGCTCTCCTCGAAGCGCTGGACGACGGCCTGCATCTCGTCCGCCGCCCCGCCGAGACGCTGCAGATACTGCTGCGTGAACTCGGCCGACTGGCTGAACAGGAAGCCGCCGAACAGGGCGGCGAGGACCCGGGCGAGGAAGGCGCTCAGACTTGTCGTCCTCCGATGCGATGCGTGACGACCGGCGGGCCGATCCCTATGCGGCACATAGTAGCGCGCCCGGAGGCCGGTTGTATCGAATCCTTCGAAAGGCGGTAAACGTTTCGAAACCAAGGGTTTCGGCCGAAACGGCCGCGGCGCGAGCGTCGAGCGGCGATCGCTTTCAGGTTGCGCGACCGAACTGGGCCGCCCATAGTCTCCCATGCACGATCAAAGGCCGGCCGGAGATGCAGCGCGTATTCCCTTCCCGGCACGGCGCGTCTTCCCGGCGGCATGATCGCAGAGGCGACGAGACGCAAAAAAGGCCCGCGCCGGTCGCGCGAGCCTGATTTCGTTTCTGCGGGGGCCGAAGCGTCGTGTGGCTCAGGCCGCGCCCTTGATCCAGTCGACCAGCTTCGACTTCGACTGGGCGCCGATCTGCACCGCCGCCGGCTCGCCGTTCTTGAACAGGAGCAGCGTCGGGATCGAGCGCACGCCGAACTGCGCGGCGAGATCGGGGTTTTCGTCGATGTTGACCTTGGCGATCTCGACGGTGCTCATCTCCTCGGAGATTTCCTCGAGGCTCGGCGCGATCATCTTGCACGGGCCGCACCACTCGGCCCAGAAGTCGACGACGACCGGCTTCTGGCTGTCGAGGACGTCGGTCTTGAAACTCTGGCTGTCGACCTTCTTGGTGGCCATGTCCGGCTCCTTGTGTGAGAGTTTAGCTGCTAGGTAGACCCGCATCGCGGCCAATTCAAGCAAGGTCGCCGGTCGGCGAACGCGACGTCTTCGCCGCGAAGACGGACGTCCCTCCCGGGGCCGCGAGCGCGGCGTCGAGACGCGCGCCCGGAACCTCGATCAACCGCGGCGCCTCGGTGAAGATCAGCGCCGCCTCGACGCGCCTTTCCGGATAGAGGGGGGCGACCAGGGCCCGGTAGAGGGCAAGCTGCAGCACATAGGCCGCAGGCACCTCGTCCAGTTCCTCGGGCGGCGGGCGGTTGGTCTTGTAGTCGACGATCAGCACCCGGTCCGCCGTCACCGCCAGCCGATCGATGGTGCCGTTGACCGAAAAGCGCCTGCCCTTGAGCGCCACCTCGCCGGCGACGGCGACCTCGGGCCGGCTGCCTTCCGCAAAGACCGGCGCAAAGGCCGGGTCCGCCATCACGGCGAGCACCCGCTGGGCGAGACTGTCGCATTCGGCCGGCGGCAGGTCGTGGGCGAGGGCGGAAAGGATCAGCCGTGCCGCCGCGTCCCGCTCGACCGGAGCAACGTCGGGGAGGAGTTCGAGCATGCGGTGGGCGGCGAGGCCGCGGCGGATTGCGAAGGACGGCGCCGCAGCGCCGGCGAGGACCGGCGAGGGGGGCGGCGTTCGCCCGAGCCCGCCCGGCGCAGCGGCGTTGACAGCGTCTGGGGCGTCTGGGGCGTTTTCGGCGTTTTGGGCGTCGCGCCGAAGGTCCTCGTCCGGTTCGGGCAGGAGTTCGGCCGCCGCGCTCGCCAGCGAGGGCGACAGCGGTCGCGGCGGCAGTTCCTCCGGCGCCAGCCTCGACAGCGGCAGAGGCGGCGCCGTCCGGGAGGCCTCGCGCCCAGGCGCGAGCTTTTCGCCGGACGGCGTCTCGCCGATGCGCAGGGCGATCGTCTCGCCGACGGCATTGGTGACGATCTCCGCCTCCGGCTCCAGCGCCAGGCCGACCCGTTGCAGCCAGGTTCCGTCGCCCGGGCCGCGCTGCGGTGCGAGGCCGCAAAGCACCAGGCGGTCCGCCGCGCGGGTCATGCCGACATAGAGCAGCCGGCGATACTCCTCCTCGGCGCGCTCCCTCTCGCTCGCCTTCAGCCCGTCGACCGCAGCGTTCCTCAGTTCCTTCGTCGGACACCACAGAAAGCCCGGCGCCGCGCCATGGGGAAGCCCCGGCATCGCCTCGAAGGCCATCAGGCTCGCCCCGTGCGAGGCCGAGAACGGCGCCGAGCCGGGATCGACCAGGAACACCGCCGGCGCCTCCAGCCCCTTGGAGGCATGGACGGTGAGGATCCGCACCTCGCCGCGCCCGTGGCCGAGTTCGCGTTTCAGCACCGGCGGGCTTTCGGCAAGCTCGGCGAGGAAGGCGTCGAGACCGGCGATGCCGGCCTCCTCCTTGGCGAGCGCGAGATCGAGGAAGGCGTCGATCACCTCGCCGGCCTCGCCGCCGAGACGCGAGACGAGGGCCTTGCGCCCGCCTTCCGGGCCGAGGATGCGGGCATAGAACGCGAAGACCCCCTCGAAGCCGGCACGGTTGCGCAACGCGTCGAGGCGGCCGATCGCCAGGCGCGCCTTTTCGAGGAGCGCCGTCGCCGGGGCGCCGTCGGGCACGAAGGCCGGCAGCCGGGCCGGGCCGCCGGCTTCGTCGGCGAGCAGCCGCAGCCCGAGGGAGAGCGGCTGCGAAGCCTCGCGCGACAAGGCGAGGGCCATCACCTCGTCGTCGGAAAATCCGAAGAGCGGGCTCTTCAGCACGGCGGCGAGCGACAGGTCGTCGTCGAAATTCGCGACGACGCGGCCGAGCGCCATCAGGTCCTCGACGGCGATGTGGTCGGTGATGACCAGGCGATCGGTCCCGGCGACGGCGATCCGCCGGTCGCGCAGCGCCGCGGCGAGCGCCGCCCCGAAGCCGGACCGCTTGCGCACCAGCACCATGACGTCGCCCGGCGTCAGCGGCCGGCGCTCGCCCTTGACGAGGACGGGATCCCCCAGCCAGCCGGCGATGGTGTCGGCGATGCGGGCGGCGAGCCGGTGGGTCGGCGAGCTCGCCGGCTCGACGTCGAGCGGCTTCGTCCAGTCGTCGGGCTCCTCCTTGGCTTCGGCCCGGAACGGCGGCCAGACCTCGACGAGGCCGGGCCCGTCGCGCCGCGCGGCGGAATGCACCGGTGCCTCGCCTCCCGCCGAGAGGCCCTTGCGGTTGTCGGCGTCGGCAAACACCCGGTCGACGGCGGAAAGCACCGTCTCGACGGTGCGGAAGGAACGGTTGAGCTGCACCGCCTCGAAGGCGAGGCCGGCACCCTCGGCCCGCCTTTCCACCCGCCGGCGCTCCTCGTCGAACATGTGCGGCGAGGCGCCCTGGAAGGAGTAGATCGACTGCTTCTCGTCGCCGACGGCAAACAGCGTGCGGCGGCGGTTGTGACCGCCGGCCCCGGCGAAGAACTCCTCGGCGAGCTCGCGCATCACCTGCCACTGGCGGGGGCTCGTATCCTGCGCCTCGTCGATGAGGATGTGGTCGATCCCCTTGTCGAGCTTGTAGTGCACCCAGGCGGACGCCTCCGACCTCAGGAGGAGATCGGCGGTGTGGGCGATGAGGTCGGTGAAGTCGAGCCGGCCGCGCCGGCGCTTCAGCGCGGCATAGTCGCGCTCGAAGGCGTCGGCGACGAGAAGGGCGGCGCGGCTCGCCCGACAAAGCCGCAGCGTCGCCAGGCGCTCCTCGACCGCACGGGCCCGCCCGCCGGCCGCCTGGACCCGCTCCAGGAGATCCGGCACGAATTCGGCGACGCCCTTGGTGACGAGGCTCTTCAGCGAGCCCCGAACGTCGCCCTTCGAATCGAGCCCGATCCCGCGATAGGCGTCGAACCGCGGCTGCGGCGCCGCCGCCGCGTCGAGCAGCAGAACCAGCTTCTCGGCAAATTTCGCGTCGGTGGCGGATTTCGAGGCGAGCGTCGCGATCCGCAGCATCTCGCAGGTGTCCGGATCGAGATGCGGGCAGGGCAGCGCCGCGGCGAGGACCGCCGCTTCGTCGAGCTCCTCGTCGACGCCGAGTGCCGTGCCGAGAAGGGCGATCGCCGCATCGACGCCGCCGGCCTCCTCGAGATGCCGGGCGAGCTCGTCGCGCTTGAAGGCGATGTCGGCGAGGAGCTTGTCGAGGCCCCATTCGCCGGCGATCTCCAGCGCGTCGGCGAAGGCCGAAGCGAGGCGCCCGGCCGCGTCCTTCGGCATGCGCACGGTGCCGGTGAGGAGCCGCTTGCGCGTCTCGGCGAGGAGCCGCCCGGTCTCCGCCTCCTCCATCACCTCGAAATGGCCGGGAACATCCGCCTCCAGCGGAAACTGGTGGAGGATCGCCTCGCAGAAGGCGTGGATCGTCTGGATCTTCAGGCCGCCGGGCGTCTCCAGCGCGCGGGCGAAGAGCTGGCGCGCCTCCTTCAGCGTCTCCCGGCCGGGGCGCCGTCCCGCCTCGAGCCGCGCGAGGACCTCGGCGAGCGTCTCGTCCGGCATCGTCGCCCAGGCGCCGAGCCGGGCGAAGACGCGGGCCGACATCTCCGCCGCGGCCGCCTTGGTGAAGGTGAGGCAGAGGATCTTCGACGGATCGACCCCGGACAGAAGCAGCCGCACCACCCGCTCGGTGAGGACGTGCGTCTTGCCGGAGCCGGCATTCGCCGAGACGAAGACCGACTTGTCGGGGTCCGAGGCGACCGCCTGGCGGTGCCGCGTCGTCTCGTCGACGAGAAAGGCGGGCGTCTGGGCGTTCGTCACTCGGCGTCTCCCTCGGTCTCGTCGCCGCCGGCGACCGACCATTCCTTGACCCGCGCCAGATGGTCGTAGTCGCCGGAAAAGTCGCCGGCGAGAACCGGCCGGGCGCGCGAGCCGAAGGGCGTCTCCGCCCTCAGATACATCGCCGCGATCGCCTCGAAGCGGCGCATCGCCTCGTCGCAGAGCGCCGTCGGATCGCAGGGCGGGGCGCTCCTGCTGCCGGCCGTGCGCAGCCCCTCCTGCTTCAGCTCGCGCTCCTTCAGCCGCACATAGGTGAGGTCGGCGATGGTCTCGCCGGGCTCCGTCCCCTCGAAGTCGCCGCGCATCGCCATGCCGCCTTCCAGCGCCAGCTGCGGCGCAAGCAGGCTGCGGGCCTGCTTCACCGAGGGGCTGGAGCCGGTCTTGAAGTCGAGGATCTCGATCGTGCCGTCCGAGAGCCGGTCGATGCGGTCGGAGCGGCCGCTGAGGCTCACGCCGACGGCGGGAAAGTCGCTCGCCCCGGAGCGCTCGGCGAGGCGCTCGCGAACGGTGTCGCCGCGCGCCTTCTCCCAGTCGAGGAAGCGGGCGGCGGTGGCGGCGATGCGCGGCCACCAGATCGCGGCGATCTCGCCGGGCAGGGCGGCGCGCTCGAAATGCTCCCGCGCGATCAGCGCCAGCTCGTCCGCCGCGTCGGGTTCGGCCGGGTCGATCCCCTTGATGACGAAGTCGGCGACGATGGCGTGGATCAGTTCGCCGCGCTCGCGGGCGTGCGGCGCACGCATCAGCGGCGGCAGGGCCTCGAGCTTCAGGATGCGCCGCGCATGCACCGCATAGGGATCGCGGATCAGCGTCTCCACCTCGGTCACCGAATAGCGCCGTGGCCGCGTCTCCTCGGGCGGGCGGGGCGCCGGCCGGGCGATGCGCGGCCGGTCCTTTGCCGCCTCCAGCATCTCAGCCGCGGCGACATAGGCCTCGCCGCGCGCCGCCATTTCCGCCGTCGCATCGCTGCCGGCGAGGGTCGTCAGGCGCTGCAGGAAGCGCGAGGCGATGGTCGGCGCCCCGTCCATGCGGCGCGAGCGGGTGAGGACGACGCGTTTGGCGCCCATCGCCATCCAGAAGTCGTGGGCGGCGAGGCCGATCCGCCGTTCCGGCGGGTCGAGCGCGATCTCGCGGCGCATCAGCCGGGACAGGAAGGCGCCGCTGCGGGCGCCCGCCGGCCAGATCCCTTCGTTGAGCGAGCCGAGGATCGCCGTGTCGACGCCTTCGAGCCGCGCCTCCAGCGTGCCGAGGACGAAGGCTCTGGCGGAGAGGCCGCCGCGCGGCTTCACCGTGGTGCCGGCGACGAGCGCGGCGACCGCATCCGGAAGCTCCTCGGCGGGAAAGCTGAAGCCGGTCGCCGGCGCCGAGACGAGCTGCGACAGGAAGTCCGCGAGGGCGGCGCCCGTCTCGCCGGCATAGAGCTCGGCGGTCGCGCCGGTCTCGTCGCGGGCGAGCGTTTCGAGCGCCTCGGTCAGCGGAACGGCAAATTCCGCGATCTCGCGCGGCTCGCCGCCGCGCAGCGCCGCCAGCGGTTGCAGCGCCGCGGCGAAATCGTCGGCGAAGGCCTGCGCCGCCGCATATTCGCTGCGCCTGACGTTGCGGGCCGGACGGGTGAGGAGACGGCCGACCTCGCCGACCGGAAGCGCCTCGATGGCGGCGATGCGCCGGCGGAGGATGTCGCCGAGCCGTGCCCCGTCGGCCTTGTCCACCGTGCCGCGGACGGCGATCAGCTCGATCGCCCGGGCGGCGTTGCGGGCGTCCGCCGCGCTGCGGCCGAGGCGGCAGAGCGGATGCTTGAGGAGTCCGAGGAGGGCGACCGGATCGCCCGGCTCGAGCGCCACCGTCAGGAGCGTGGCGAGCAGCGTGCCGGGCGCCGTGACTGCGAGGGGACGACCGGCGGAGTCGTTCGCCGCGATGCCGAAGCGTTCGAGCTCGGTGAGGACGCGGCGGGCGAGCCGGCGGTCGGGAGTGATCAGCGCGACCGTCCGCCCGGGTTCCTCGAGCGCCTCGCGCATGGCGACCGCGATGGCCAGCGCCTCGACCCGCGGTTCCGCCGCCTCGACGAGCGCCACGCCCTCCAGAGCGTCCGGGCCGAAGCGCGGCGCCTCCTTTGCCCAGAGCGCCGTCGTCTCGGCCGGGCGAAGCGCGCTCGCCACGAATGCCTCGCGCCGGGCGAGCCCGGCCGGCAGACCCTCGGCGAGGTGCCGGACGGCCTCCGGCGGCATGGCGAAGCGGGCGAGGATGCGCTTCAGCCCGTATTGCGGATGGCCGGGGCTGGCGATCGAGGCCTCGCGGTCGATCGCCGCGAAACCCTCGGAGCCGATGTGCCGGTCGAGACCGGGCAGCACCAGCGCTCCGTTCGGAAGGAAGGCGACCGCATGCATCAGGTCGAGCGTCGCCGGGGCGGTCGCCGTCGAGCCGGCGACGACGACCGGTCCGCCGCCCGCGCCGGCGAGAAGCCGCGCCGTTTCGCTGCGCAGCCAGACGTTCTTGGCGGCGGCCTCGCTGGTGACGCCGCGCTCGCCGAGCACCTTCGGCCAGTGTTCGGTGACGATCCCGAGAAACGAGAGCGTCGTCTGCCACCACGCCGCGAGGGCGTCCGGCGCGAGACCGGCGAGCTTGTCGAAGGAGGTCCCCTCGGTCTCGATCTCGTCGAGCAGCGCGCCGAGGTCGCCGGCGAGCCACAATGCCTCGGCCGCCGCGGTGACGCGCTCGGGCGCTGCGCCGGGAAGCTCCTCCCCGGCGACCCGGTCCGCGAGATGGCGCCAGGCGCGGGCGAGGCGCGCGAGATCGAGCCTTCGTTCGAGCTCGGGCATGGCGGGAAGGGCGGCACCGGCCGCCGCATCGCCGGCGGCCCCGGCGGCGAAGATCCCGGCCTCGTCGCCCTCGCCGATCGGGCGGATGCGCGGCAGGATCGCCGAGCGGGTTCCGCGACGTTCCGCAAGCGTGTCGGCGAAGGCGGCGGCGAGGCTCCGCGCGGCGCGCCGGCTCGGCACGTAGATCGTCGCCGCGGCGAGTTGCAGCGGGTCGCCGTCGTCGCGGAAGCCGTCGACGATCCGCCCGTCCAGCAGCGCCTCTGCGAGCGTCTTCAGGAACGGCAGGCCGGGCGGGATCGAGAGGACGTTGGGTGCCATGCGGACAGTCTAGGGTGAAGCCGGCCGATTCGCACCGACTGCGCGCGATCGGTGCCGTTGCCGGAGGGAAAAGGCCCGGCGGCGACGCCATCCATCTGCCCCGGAAGGGGCGAGATCGGGCCATCCGCCCCGTTCAGCCCATATTCAGACGTTCCGTCCGCTTGCCCTGTGGCGCCCTTGTGCTTCCCCCTCCGGCTGGTACACTCGGCGCGACGCAGAAACGAGAGGCGCCGGGGACGCGATGGACGCAGTTCCGCGCCGGAGAGATCGTGTGAGTGACCATGACGATACGGGGAGACACCGGCACAAGCCGCACATAGCTCGCGAAACCTTCGCCTTCGGCGCCACCGACCGGCGGCGGGGCGAATCCGACCGTGCCGAGCATCGCTCCCATCCGCAGAAGGCGAACAGGGCGGCCGCGGCGCGTGACGACGGGCTGGATGCGAACTCCTCCGCCGGCGACGATACGCGGCTGACCAAGCGCCAGCGGCGACGCCGGCGCAAGAGCCGCAAGGTGTCGGAGGTGGCCCCCGCCGCTGCAACGGACGTTCAGAAGCCTGCCGCACCGGCGGCGGGGATGCCGCGTGGCGCGCGCAAGTACGGCCGCGCCCGGCGCGGCGACGGCGATTCGCCGGGCGCCCCGGAAAAGCCGACGCCGGCCAAGAACGCCCCGACCGGCGCCGGTGGCGAGAAGCGCCCGTCGGCCGCGCCGTTCCGCGCCCCCGTCGAGCCCGAAAAACCGCCGATCTACGCCGCCCTCGACCTTGGCACCAACAACTGCCGGCTGCTCATCGCCGTTCCGACCCGGCCCGGGCAGTTCCGGGTCATCGACGCCTTTTCCCGCATCGTCCGGCTCGGCGAGGGGCTCGGGCGCACCGGCAGCCTGTCGCGCGGGGCGATGGACCGGGCGACGGCGGCGCTGTCGGTCTGCGCCCAGAAGATCGCGGCGCGCGAGGTGACGCGCGCTCGGCTGATCGCGACGGAGGCCTGCCGGGCCGCCGCGAACGGCGCCGAGTTCATCGAGGAGGTCGCCGAGCGCACCGGACTGTCGCTGGAGATCGTACCGCGCGAGACCGAGGCGCGCCTCGCGGTGTCGGGCTGCGGCTCGCTGATCGACCGCAAGGCGCGCGGCGCCGTGCTCTTCGACATCGGCGGCGGCTCCTCGGAGATCGCGCTTCTCGATCTGCGGGGCCCGCATACGCGCCGGCTCGCCAGCCGCATCGTCGCCTGGACCTCGCTGCCGGTCGGCGTCGTGACGCTCGCCGAGCGCCATGGCGGCCGCAACGTGACGCCGGAGATCTTCGAGCGCATGGTCGCGGAGACGGTGGAACTCATCGAGGGGTTTGCGGGACGCGACCGGCTGAAGGACCTCGTCGGCACAGAGAACTTCCACCTCCTCGGCACCTCCGGCACGGTGACGACGTTGGCGGGCGTCCATCTCGGCCTCGAGCGCTACGACCGGCGCCAGGTCGACGGGCTGTGGCTGACCGCCGAGGAGTCCGATACGCTGGTGCGAAGGCTCGCCGGCTGGAGCTTCGAGGAGCGCGTCGCCAATCCCTGCATCGGCTCGGACCGGGCGGACCTGGTGCTCGCCGGCTGCGCGATTTTCGAGGCGATCCGCCGGGTCTGGCCGGCGCGGGCGCTGCGCGTCGCCGACCGCGGGCTCCGCGAGGGCCTGCTCACCGAGATGATGGTCGCCGACGGCGTCTGGCGCCGGCGCGACGGAAGGCGGGCAGGCTGATGGCGGGCCGGGGCGACGATCGCGGCATGAGCGTCAGGGTCAAGAAGAAGCGCGGCGTCAAGGCCTCGTCGCGGCGCTGGCTCGAACGCCAGCTGAACGATCCCTATGTGCGGCGGGCGAAGGCCGACGGCTACCGCTCGCGCGCCGCCTACAAGCTGATCGAGATCGACGACCGCTACAGGCTCTTGAAGCCCGGCCAGGCGGTGGTTGACCTTGGCGCCGCGCCGGGCGGTTGGAGCCAGGTGGCGGTCGACCGGGTGAAGTCGGCGCTCGACGGCGTCTCCGTCGTCGGGATCGACTATCTGACGGTCGAGCCGGTCGCCGGCGCGACCATTCTGGAGATGGACTTCCTCGAGGCGGACGCGCCGCAGCGGCTGCTCGACACGCTGGGCCGGGCGCCCGACGTCGTCCTGTCCGACATGGCGGCACCGACCACCGGGCACCGCCGGACCGATCACCTGCGGACCATGCATCTGTGCGAAGTGGCGGCGGATTTCGCGGTGAGGACGCTCAGGCCCGGCGGCCACTTCCTCGCCAAGACCTTCCAGGGCGGCACCGAGGGCGACCTGCTGACGCTCCTGAAGCAGAGCTTCGCGACGGTCCATCACGTCAAGCCGCCGGCCTCGCGCGACGGCTCGGTCGAGCTCTACATCCTCGCCAAGGGCTTCAAGGGCCGCGACGGCGCGGGGCAGCTTGGCGGCACGGACGACCCGGACGAGGGCGACGACGGGGGCGAGGATGGCGAGGCCGGCCCGCTCGGGTGAACCCCGGAAGCTCGCTGCCGGCCGCCGCGCCCGCGGCCGGTGAGACCCGGACCCGGCGTCGCCCGGCCGATCTTGGCGGGGCGTCCGCCGGCAGGCGTCACTCGGCCGGTACCCGGCGCCCGGCGACCTCGTCGCCCGCATCGGCAGGCAGGCGCAGAAAGGCCAGCACCGCGGCGCCCGTCACCACGCCGACGACGGCGAAGGCGAGCGCGAAGTCGGAAAGCGCGACGACGCTGCGGCCGGACAGGGTCATGCCGGCTTCGAGCAGCGCACCCGCGAGCGCGACGCCGGTCGCGATCGAGACCTGCTGGATCGCGGCGATCATCGCCGTCGCGTCGCCGGCCTCGCGGCTGCCGAGATCGGCGAAGGCGAGCGTGTTGATCGAGGTGAAGAACAGCGAGCGGAAGAAGCCGCCGACGAGCAGCGCGAGCACCACCATTGCCACCGCCGTGTCCGGCCGGAACACGCCGATCAGCGCCGTCATGCTGCCGCCGATCACCGCCGTCGCGCAGAGCGTCGCACGGAAGCCGAAGCGCGAGAGGATCGGCTTTGCCAGGAACTTCATCATCATTGCCCCGCCGATCGACATGCAGGTGGTGAGGCCCGACTGAAGAGGCGTGTAGCCGAAGCCGAGCTGCAGCATCAAAGGGAGCAGGAAGGGCACGGCGCCGGCGCCGATCCGGAACAGCGATCCGCCGACGATCGCCGCCCGCAGCGTCCGTACCTTCAGCAGCCTCAGCCGCAGCAGCGGCTCGGGCGTCCGCCGCGCGTGGAAGACGAAGGCGACCGCGGCGGCGAGGCCGGCGATGATCATCGCGACGCCGAACTGCGGCGGCAGGGCGGGCAGCGACACCACGGAAAAGCCGAAGACCAGCCCGGCGCAGGCGAGAGCCGAGAGGAAGAAGCCGGGAAGATCGAAGCGGATGCTCGGCAGGGTCGGCAGCTTCGGCAGGAAGCGGCCGGCGAGATAGATGCCGACGATGCCGATCGGCAGGTTGATGAGGAAGATCCAGCGCCAGTCGGCATAGGTCGAGATGGCGCCGCCGACCGGCGGTCCGAGCAGCGGCCCGACGAGGGCGGGAAGCGAGAACCACGCCATGGCGTTGACGAGGTCGGACTTCGGCACGGCGCGCACCAGCAGGAGCCGGCCGACCGGCGTCATCATCGCCCCGCCCATGCCCTGCAGGAAGCGGGCGGCGACGAAGCCGCCGAGCGACGTCACGGTGGCGCAGGCGAGCGAGCCGAGGCAGAAGACGGCGATCGCCAGGCGGAACACCAGCCTGGCCCCGACCCGGTCGGCCATGCGGCCGGAGATCGGGATGAACACGGCGAGCGACACGTAGTAGCTGGTGAGCGCCAGCTTGAGGGCGATCGGGCTCGTTCCGAGATCCTGCGCGATCACCGGCAGCGAGGTGGCGATGACGGTGGAGTCCATGTTCTCCATGAACAGCGCGACGGCGAGCACGAACGGGACGATGCGTTTCATGCGGGAGATGGCCTTTGCCAGTCTGTGGCCGGCGTCGCGGCGATCGGGCGTGTCGGGCGGCCGGCGCGCCGACGGTCGGTCGGCGACGGAGCCGGCGGGCGGGCGCGGGAGACATCGCGATTCCGGCAGGCGGAGAGACCCCGGTCTATCGCTTATCGCGAAGGGTGTGAAGCGGCGTCTTCGCCCGACTTCGCGCGTCTGTGGCAGGCGCCGACCGCCAGGAGCCGGCGGCCGACGAGACCCGGCGCCCGCCCGTCGGAACGCCAGGGGCGGGCGAAGGATTTGATGTCCGTCACCCGGGGCGCGGCAAGATTGCCGGCCGGCCGGGTTCCGGACGGATCGAACGCACCGTCACCCCGCCAGGAGTTCCCGCGATGACCCCGATCAGCCTCTCTCTGCCTCGCTCGACCCGCCGTGCCGCCCTAAAACTCCTGGCAGGAGCGGGCGGCGCCGTCGCCGCGCTGGCGGGGGGACGTCCCGCAAATGCCCGCTCCGGCGAGCCCGCGACCGATCCGGGCGTCGAAACCTCCATTCAGAAGGCGAATGTCATGACACCAGGCTGGCAGCGCTTTGCCCTCGGCGAGGCGCGCATCACCACGATCCTCGACGGCGCACGTCACGCCGACGGGCCGCATCCGACCTTCGGCGCCGACCGCAGCCAGGAGGAGATGGCCGCGCTGATGCGCCGCAACCTCCTGCCCGAGACCCGCTACGTCAACCACTTCAACCCGGTGCTCGTCGAACTCGACGACAATCTCCTCTTGTTCGACACCGGCTTCGGCGAGAGCGGCCGCGAGAACGGCTACGGCAGGCTCGTCGAACGCATGGAAGCGGCAGGCTATGCGCCGGAGGCGGTGACGATCGTCGTCCTGACGCATCTGCATCCCGATCACATCCTCGGCCTGACGACCGGCGGCCAGCCGACCTTTCCGAACGCCCGCTACGTCACCGGGCGGCGCGAATTCGCCTGGTGGACCTCGGACGAGGCGAGGAACGGCAAGCGGGCGGAAGCGGCACGGATGGTCGAGACCCATCTCGTTCCCCTCGCGGACAAGATGACCTTCCTCGACGACGGCGCGGCGGTGGTTTCGGGCATCACCGCGCTCGACGCGCCGGGCCATACCCCCGGCCACATGGTCTTCGAGCTCGAATCGGCCGGCCGGCGCCTGATGCTGACCGCCGACACGGCGAACCACTTCGTCGCCTCGCTGCAGAAGCCCGACTGGAAGGTCGCCTTCGACATGGATGCCGCGCAGGCGATCGAAACGCGCAAGCGCGTCTTCGGCAGGATCGCCGACGAACGCATACCTTTCATCGGCTACCACATGCCGTTTCCGGCGCTCGGCTATGCCGAACGGCTGGAAAAGGGCGGCTTCCGCTTCGTCCCGGAGACCTACCAGCTCGCCGTCGCGGCCGAGGAGGGCTGACGGGGCGACGCCCTTGCTGCAGCCGCCCGGCCGGGCCGGCTGTCGATCTTGTGATCGCGACAACGGCCCGAGAGGTGGACAGGGCGGCATTTCTTGCAATGATGGCATGAAGTTCCGCAAGGGAATGTCGCGATGCCGCTATCCGCCCGTCCGTGCCGCCCAACCATGCCGTCGCAGGGCCGCGCGGCCCGCGGGCGCGGGTTCCCGATACCCGCCGGCGGGCGGCCGTCCCGCATCGCCGCGATGCTCTGTCTCTTCGCGGTCCTCGCGGCGCTGCCGGCATCCGCCGCCGATGCTGCGGACGGGGCCGGCGGAGGCGCCATTCCGCGCCCGCCTCCGGCCGTCGAGGAGAGCGGGGCGGCGTCCGCAGGCAATGCGGCCGCGCTCAGGCGAAGCTGCCTCGATCTCGCCGAAACCGCCCGCGCCGACCGCCGGCGCATGCCCGACGCGGTCATGGCGTGCCAGGACGCCGTGCGCACCGGCGGGGACGACGTCGACCTCGTCTATCGCTACGGCGCGCTTCTTTCCGACGCCCTCGTCTTCGACGAACTTGCCGCCGAGATGTTCCGGCGCGCCGCCGAGGCCGGCGACGGGCGGGCGCAGAACGCCCTCGGCATCGCCTTCGTCAACGGCCGCGGCGTCGACCGCGACGTCGCGGTGGGCGTCGGCTGGATCCGCAAGGCGGCCGAAAGCGGCATTGCCGACGCGCAGAACAATCTCGGCAGCCTCTACGCCGCGGGCATCGGCGTGCCGAAGGATCTCGCAACGGCGGTGACGTGGTTCCGCAGGGCGGCGGAGGCCGGCGACGCCCAGGGCGAGTACAATCTCGCCGAAGCCTACGCGTACGGGGAGGGCGTCGCGCAGGACTGGCCGACCGCGACCGGCTGGTACGAGAAGGCCGCCGCCCGGAACATGGCGCGGGCCGACTATCGGCTGTCGCGGATCTATGCAAACGGCCTCGGCATGGCCGCCGACCCGCCGCGCGGCCTCGCCAGCCTGAAGAAGGCGGCCGAGGGCGGCTACGGGGCGGCGGCCTTCGATCTCGGCGAGGTCTACCGCACGGGCAACGGCGTCACCACCGACGCCGCCGAGGCGGAGCGCTGGTACCGCGTGGCGGCGAGCAAGGGACATGCCGACGGGCAGTTCTTCCTCGCTTTGGCGCTCGCCCAGAGGCAGGCCTTCGACGAAAGCCGGGAGTGGCTCGACCGGGCGGCCGAGCAGGGCCAGCCGAATGCGCAATACATGCTCGGCCTGTTCCTCGCCGAAGGGATCGGGGGCAGGCCGGCCGACCGCGACAAGGCGGCCGAATGGTATCGCAAGGCCGCCGCCCAGGGCCAGGCCGATGCCGCCGCGGCGCTGAAGGCGATGACCGACCCGCAGGACCGCGATCCGCCCGCGGCGAACGGCGAGGATGCGGCCGGCAAGGCGGAAACGGGACGATGAGCCTGCCTCGGTCCGTCTTCGTCGGGCTGAGCCGCGCCGCCGCCCGGCTTGGCATGGCGTTGGCGTTGGCGCTGCTGGTTCTCCTTGCCGCGCCCTCTCTTTCCGTGGCTGCCGAGGAGGTCGGGCTCCTCGTCCTTGCCGCGCGTCCGCATCCCGATGCGATGCCAGCCGATTCGGCGGCGACGAGGGCGCTCCTTTCCGGCATTGCGGCCGGTCTGACCACCGGGGCGGGGCGCGAGCGCCTGATGCGCTTCAACGGCGCATCCGTCCGTCTGGTCGATCCGGCGGTGCTCGGCGCCGATCCAGCGCCCGATCCCGCGGCATCGGACCGCGCGATCCTCGACCTTCTGCAGAAGCGCGACGCCAAGGATCCCCATGCCGTGGACGTCCTCCTGCGCCTGTCGCTGCGCACCTTCGTCGCCCCCGATCCGGCCGGCAAGCCGTCTGACGTCGATCTTCGCCTCGCCGCCGATCTGTCGCTGCGCGACGTCGCCAGCGGCCGGCCGCTCGGCATGGCGCCCGAGCACCGCACGGCGCGGCTTCCCGATTGCGGCTCTCCGCCGAGTGGGAATTGCATCCGCGATTTCCTCGCCGACGAGGCCACGGCCTTCGGCCGGGACATCGGGCTGAAGCTCGCCTTCCAGCTGTCGGCGCTGCTGCCGCGGCGCGAGGCAGACGACGGGGCGCCAGGCGGCGGCGAGGAGGCGCCCGACGCCGACGAACCGAAGCCGAGCGACGACGGCAAGGGCGACGACGGCGAGAGCGACAAAGGCGAGAGCGACAAAGGCGAGGGCGCGGGCGGCGGTGGCGCATCCGCGGATGCCGGCGCGGCGGTCTCGCCGGGTCCACCGGTCGAAACGGCCTGCGGCGACGACGGGCGGACCGTCACGCTGACGCTGCGCCTGCTGCCGGTCGGCAAGCGCAGCGAGCTCGAGGACCGGCTGGCGGCGATGGCCTGCGCCCGATCCCTCGAGCCGGGACGCTCGAGCCTTGCCGAGGCAAGCTACGACCTGACGACGACGCTGCCGCAGGATTCGCTGCAGCCGGCTCTGGAAAAAATCGTCGCCGAGCTGGCGATCGACGCCGTCGTCCGGCCGGCCGGGCCGCAGGGGCTTCTCGTCGAGGCACGGTGAAGCCTTGGTGCGGGGCGCTGGTTCGTCATGCGCGCCGGCCGCCGCCGCGGGCCGGGCTTAGGCCGGCGGCAGCGACTTGATCCACTCGATGATGCGGCCTGCGATCTCCTCCGTCGTCGCCGGCGAGAGGATGTCGCCGGCGATCACGTGATTGGCGGCGTCGCCGGAGACCGGCACGTCGACGACGCGGTGCGGCCCCGGCCAGGCCGCGGCGAAGGCCTCCGTCGCGTCCGGGTCGACCACCTTGTCCTGCTGCGAATAGAAGACCAGCAGCGGCAGCGGATCGACGTTCGAAAGATCGAGGTGCCGCACGGCGCGCAGCAGCGCCGCCATCGGCGCCAGGGCGCCGATCGGATAGCGGGTCGTCCAGTGCCGCGCCTGCTCGTCGTTGGCGGGGGTGAAACCGTAGGTCTTTCCGCCGAGCATCGGCAGCAGGTCGCGGGGGAAGGGCAGGTCGAGCAGGAAAGCCCAGCGGTCGTTGATCGCGAAGTTCGGCGAGAGGCAGACGAGACCGGCGACGTTCTTCATCACCGCCGGGAGCGTCGTGCCGAGGCTCGCCAGCGTGCAGCCGGTCGAGGCTGCGACGACGACGACGCGGCTGCCGATCTGCCGGCCGATCGCGGTCGCCTCGGCGAGGTCGTTGATCCAGTCGTTGACCGTGACCTGCTCCATCGCCGCGCCGTCGCGGCCATGGCCGGCGAGGCGGGTGTAGAAGAGGTTGGCATGGAGCGCCGTCGCAACGCGGTCGGCGAGCGGGCGCATCTCGGCCTTGTCGGCGGAAAAGCCGTGGACGTAGACGATCGCGAGGGGCGTCTTCGCCCGGGAGGCCGGATAGGCCCAGACGATCTCCTTCGCCGATTGCGGCCTGAGGTTCGGCACGTCGGCCTCTTCGCGCGCGAGATAGGCGTCCGGGTCGCTGCCGATCGAGGCGGGATCGAAGGTCACCGTCGTGTCGACCGGCTCGCGCGGGCCGAACAGCCACAGCCCGCCGAGGACGACCACGACGAGCAGGATGAGAGCGAAGACGAGACGCAGGATCACGAGGAAGGTCCGGGTAGCATGCCGACCCGCGGAGCCATAGCGCGGATCGCCAGCCGGCGAAACCGGCGGCGGGAAAGGCGGCGCCGCGGCCTACAGGCTGAGCCGGTAGAGCGCGAAGCCGTTCTCCTGCCGGCCCGTCGGCTCGATCCTGACGCCCTTGACGGCTGAGGCGAAGCGCTCTGCCTTCGGGCTCGTCTCGAAGATCGCGCTCGTTGCCTCTGCCGGCGCGAAGCGCCAGTTGGCGTCGGCGGAGGGGTTGATCGTCCCCTGGTCGTGGATGAAGCGGACGATGACGTCGCGGTTGGCGTCCGGCGCCACATAGACGATCCTGTCGTCGGAGATGCCGGGGAAGTTGCCGCCGCCGCTGGCGCGGTAGTTGTTGGTCGCGACGATGAATTCCTGATCGGGGTCGATCGGCCGGCCGGCGAATTTCAGCTCGACGATCCGCTCGGCGTTTTCGTCGGTGCGCTTGCCGTCGGGCGAGTATCTGGCGGGCTTGGTGACGTCGATCATGTAGGTGACGCCGTCGATGACGTCGAAATTGTAGGAGGGGAAGTCGTCCGCCAGGAGCGGCTGGTCGGCCTTGCCCGCTTCCACCTGCCGGAACATGCCGGCCGACATCTCCAGCCATTCCTTGACGGTGGCGCCGGTGATCTTCACGGCCCGCACGGTGTTCGGATAGAGGTAGAGGTCGGCGACGTTCTTGATGGCGATCGGCCCGGCGGCAACGTCCGTATAGTAGTCCGGCCCGCCGCGGCCGCCCGCCTTGAAGGGCGCCGCCGCCGAGAGCAGCGGCAGCGTGGCGAATTCGGTCGGCTTCAGGATCTCGCGCATGTACCAGGTCTGCGCCTGGTTGACGATCTGCACGGACGGATCGTCGGCGACGAGCGCGAAATAGGAGAACAGCGGCGCCGAGGTCTTGCCGACCGGCGTGCGGACATAGTCGAGCGTCGCCTCGTGGTCCTTCTTCGCCGCGTCGAGCACGGGCGCGTCGCTCTTAACCAGCGGCTCCACCTTCTTCTCGACCCGCTCGTAGATCGGCCGCAGCTCGGTCGAGAAGTCGGCGATGCGGAAGGCCTTGCCGTCATGTTCGAGCAGGAGGTCGACGAGGCCGAGATGCGAGCCCCAGAAGCCCGCCATCACCGCCGGCTTGCCGTTGAGCGTGCCCTTCTTCGGGTCGGCGCCGGCGATGTCCTGGAAGTCCTTGTCGCCCGGAAAGGTCAGGTGCTGGTGGCCGGTGAAGATCACGTCGATGCCGTCGACCCCTGCGAGGTCGAGCGAGGCGTTTTCCGGCCGTCCGTCCTTCGGATCGTTGCCGGCGATGCCCGAATGCGAGAGCGCGAGGACGAGGTCGACGCCTTCGGCCCTCAGCTTCGGGACCCAGGCCTCGGCGGCCTCGACGATGCCGCGGGTCTCCGCCTTGCCCTGCAGGTTCTGCTGGTCCCAGGTCATGATCTGCGGCGGCACGAAGCCGATGACGCCGATCCGGATCGGCTTTGTCGATCCGTCGCCGAAGACGACCGTCTTGTCGAGGACGAGATAGGGCGGGACGAAGAACTGGTCGTCGAGCGGCGAGGCGGCGCGTTCGCCCTTCACCAGATTGGCGCAGCAATAGGGAAAGTTCGCCCCGGCGATGACCTTTTCCATGAAGGGCAGGCCGTAGTTGAACTCGTGGTTGCCGAGCGTGCCGGCCTCGTAGTCGAGGACGTTCATCGCCGCGATGACGGGATGGACGTCGCCCTCCTTCATGCCGCGCTCATAGGCGACGTAGTCGCCCATCGGATTGCCCTGCAGGAAGTCCCCATTGTCGAAGAGGAGGGCGTTCTTCGCCTCGGCCCGGATCGCCGCGACGATCGACGCCGTGCGGGCGAGGCCCACCGTGTCCGACGGTTTGTCGGCGTAATAGTCGTACGGATAGACGTTGACGTGGATGTCCGTCGTCTCCATCAGCCTGAGATGCGCCTGGTTGGCCGCCGCCCGGACCGAATAGGGATGCAGGACCGTGGCCGCGCCGAGCGCCGCCGTGCCGGCGAGGAAGTGGCGGCGGGAAAGGGCTGCGGAGGTCTTGTCGCTCATGACGGTCTTCCTCGTCGGTCCGTATCGGGTCGCGGAGCCGCCGGTCATGCGCGGCCGCCGCATTCACCCGCAGTGGTAGTCGAAGCCGTGGCCGAAGTCGCGTGACAATTCGAAATCATCCGCGGCCGCGGCCGGCCAGTGTCCGCGTTTATGCGAGGCGGCGCGCGATCAGCTCCGCCACCATCAGGTCGAGATGGGCGCCGCCGCCGTTCTTGAAGACGGTGATCGCCTCGGGTCCGCTGCGGCCCGCCCGGCCGGCGACGAGGTCGTAGAGGTCGCCGCGAATGTCCGCCTCGCCGATCGTGCCGGCGCGAAGCGGGATCTCGATCTCGCCGATGTGGCCGATGGTGGTCTTGCGCGAATCGACGAAGATCTCGCCCCGCTCAAGGAGCGCGTCGTCGGCCTCGCGCATCGTCGGCGTGAAGGCGCCGATCAGGTCGACATGGGTGCCCGGCGAGAGCCACGCGCCGCGAAGGAACGGCTCGGACGCCATGGTGGCGGTCGCGACGATGTCGGCGGCGGCAGCCGCCTCGGCAAGGTCCGCGGCGACGCGGACGTCGATCCCTGACCCTTTCAGCGACGCCGCGAGCTCCTCGGCCCGTGCGCTCGTGCGGTTCCAGACGAGGATCGTCGTGATCGAGGCGAACACCGCCGGATAGGCCTCGGCGAGCTGCCCGGCGACGGTGCCTGCGCCGCAGACGAGCAGCGTTTTGGGTTCCGGACGTGCGAGGAGGCTCGCCCCGAGGAGGGAATCGCCGACCGTCTTCCATTTGGTGACGAGCGGGCCGTCGATCACCGCGCGCGGCGCCCCGCTCTGAGGATCGAAGAGGAGGACGCTGCCCTGCACCGACGGCCGCGGCGGCTCGGCGCGGGGATTGTCCGGAAACACCGTCACCGACTTCAGCGCGATGCCGAGGCCGTCGATCCAGGCGGCGCGGCTGAGGAGCTTGTTCTCGCCTCTGCCGATCAACAGGTCGCCGATCTCGGGCGCTGCGGCCCTGTGCCCTTCCGCGAGTGCGTCGACGACGCTCCGCCAGGAGAGCAGCCGGTCCGCCTCGTCGAAGCCGACGATCCTCAGGGGATCGCCCGTCACCGGACCGCCCTAACGGGTTCGAGGAAGGATTCGATCGCCGGCGTCTCGACGTCGCGCAGGGCGTAGGGGCGGAAGCCGTGCTTCTGGTAGAGGGCCAACGCCGCCGGGTGGTCGAGCGTGTTGGTTTCGATGCTCACCCGCTCCGGCCGCAGCGAGAAGGCCGCGAAGATCGCGCGCGACAGCATCACATGGGCGAGCCCGCGGCCGCGATAGTCCGGCAGGATGCCGAAATGGACGATCCTGACCTCCTGCGCCGCCCGCCGGACGTCGAGCTCGAACCAGCCGGCACGCCGGGCGTCGACGGTCATGACGTAGATCTTGGTGTCGCGGTCGTGGATCTCGCGCCGCAGCCGTTCGTCGGACATCAGCCGCGAGGTCCAGTGATGGGCCTCGCCGACCTTGCGGTAGAGCGTCCGGTACTCGGCGAGCGGCATCCTCGCGACCTCGGCGACGGCGACGCTGCCCGCCTGGGGCGGCACCGGCACGAGGCCTTGCGGGCACGCCGTCATTTCGAGGCTGGTGACGCGGGTTCGAAGCAGACGCATGGCAGTCAGGTCTTGGCGCCCCGGCCGGTCTCGACCGGCGTGTCTTCGGCCGAGCCCCACTCGGTCCACGAGCCGTCGTAGAGCCGCGACGACCGGTTGCCGAGGGTTTCGAGCGCGAGGCTGACGACGGCGGCGGTGACGCCCGAGCCGCAGCTCGTCACCGAGGGCCGGTCGGGATCGATGCCGGCTTCGGCGAACGTCTTGCGCAGCGCCTCGGCGGATTTCAGCCGGCCGTTCTCGGTGAGTTCGAGGAACGGCATGTTCCGGGCGCCGGGCATGTGGCCGGCCCTGACGCCGGGGCGCGGCTCGGGCGCCTCGCCGGCGAAGCGGTCGGCGGGGCGGGCGTCGAGAACCTGCAGCGACCCCGCGGCGACGATCTCGCGCATCTCGGGCAGAAGCACGGCGGCCTCGGCGTCGGAATGCGGGGTGAATGTCGCGGGTGAGGGCGCGCCGGCGCCGGTCTCGACCGGCAGGGCGGCGGCCTGCCAAGCAGGGAAGCCGCCGTCGAGGACCCGCACGTCCTTGGCTCCGAAGGCGCGGAACATCCACCAGACGCGCGGCGCGGAAAATAGCCCGATGCCGTCGTAGACGACGATCGTGTCGGTGTCGGAAACGCCGAGTGCCCCGACCTTTTCGGCAAAGACTTCCGGCGAAGGCAGGGTGTGCGGCAGGCTGGAGGCAGGATCGACGACCGCGTCCTGGTCGAAGAATACCGCGCCCGGCACGTGGCCGGTCTCGTATTCGGCCTTGGCGAAGCGGTTCTGGGCCGGCAGATACCAGGAGGCGTCGACGATCGAGACGCCGTCGCGGCCGAGAACGGCGGCGAGATCGCGGGGGGAGATAAGGAAGGGGTTCTGGGTCATGACGTCTTGCTAAGTGGTCGCTCGGAACGCCGGTGGAAGGCCATTCGATCCGTTCTCGTCAGACGAGGGGCCGCCCAAGGCTTTGAGCAACGGATTGCGTGGGCTTTCCGGATCGCCCATCTGGGGAGGAATTAGGTGCGCGAATATTTTCGCCAACGGCCGACGGCGTGTTGCCATTTCAACGTGTGCCGGTAAGCTCGTCTGCGAGGTGGTTGTGATATCCGACGAATCGAAGATGCATCGTCTGCGGAGGCTCGAATATACCGGCAGCCGGCTCGCGGCCAACGCCGGTGCCGTCGCTCTTGCTGCAGGCGCGGCCGCCACCGCGGCGACCGGGACGCTCGGGGCCGGGGTGCTGGCGACGATCGCCGGCGGGGTGATCGGCTACCTCCTTCTGAACCAGATTCCAAAGACCGGTCAGACCGACGGCATGAAGCCGCGTGAGTAAGTACAGTTCGGTCCCGCTTTTCCTTTCGGTCGTCTATTTTTTCATCCTCCTGTTTTTCGACCATTCGACCCGGCCATCGGGAACGGCATACCTCGCCGATGTCCTCGACCTCTTCAACGCAGCGACGATTGCCGGGCTTTTCGTTCTGCTTGCCAAGCATGAGAAGTCGGACGCCAAGACGTTCGGTGACGAGGTTCGGGCAAACATGTCGACCCTTCTGATCGCTCTCCTGATCAATTTCCTGCTGTCGGCCACGACCGTCTTCAGACAGATCTCGGATCTGTTCTGACGTCGATTTCTCTCGGCTCCCCCTGTGCCGACGATGTAAGGCGCTACCCCGGCATCGGTCCGAACCGGATCCGGAACCGCCGGTTCTCCCTGCCCTTCTTCTCGATCTTGCCGATGTGGATATCGCCGACTTCCTGGGTCTCCGAGACATGCGTGCCGCCGCAGGGCTGGGTGTCGACCGCGCCGTCCTCGCCGATCGAGACGAGGCGGATGCGGCCCGCGCCGCGCGGCGGGCGGACGTTTGCGGATTTGACGAGGCCGGGATTGGCGTCGAGCTCGGCGTCGGTGATCCAGCGGGTGAACACCGGGTGGTTGGCGGAAACGATCGCCATCATCCTCTCCGTCACCTCGGCCTTGTCGGCGGAAGCCTCGGCAAGGTCGAAGTCGACGCGGCTCTCCTCCTCGCCGACCGAGGCGCCGGTGATCGGATAGGGCAGGACGACCGAGAGGATGTGGCAGGCCGTATGCATGCGCATCAGCCTGTAGCGCCGCTTCCAGTCGATGTGGAGGACGAGCGCCTCGCCGACGGCCGGGGCGGGTTGGCCTTCGGCGGGCAGATGCACGATCTCGTCCTTGGTCTCGCCGGTGATCGTGCCGGCGATCCTGATCACCAAGCCGTCCGAGCGTTCGAAATGCCCGGTGTCGCCCGGCTGGCCGCCGGACGTCGCATAGAAGACGGTGCGGTCGAGCAAAATGCCGCCGTCGTCGCGGATCCCGGCGACCTTTGCTTCGACGGTCGAGAGATAGGCGTCCTCGCGAAACAGCGCGGCGGTCATGCCACCGGCTCGAACGGCACGTCGAATTCCGGCCTGCGGCCGATCCAGCCCGGCACCGGCAGGTTCTTCTCGCGCAGGAAGGTGGGGTTGAACATCTTCGACTGATAGCGGTTGCCGTAGTCGCAGAGCACCGTCACGATGGTGTGGCCGGGGCCGAGTTGCTTCGCCATGCGGATCGCGCCGGCGATGTTGATGCCCGACGAGCCGCCGAGGCAGAGGCCCTCTTCCTCGACGAGGGCAAAGACGATCTTCAAAGCTTCTTCGTCCGGGATCTGATAGGCGAAGTCCGGCGCGAAGCCCTCGAGATTGGCGGTGATCCGCCCCTGGCCGATGCCCTCGGTGATCGACGAGCCCTCGGATTTCAGTTCGCCATGGGCGTAATATTCGTAAAGGGCCGCGCCCATCGGATCGGCGATGCCGATCTTGACGCGGCCGGAATGGCGCTTCAGCCCCATCGCGGTTCCGGCCAGCGTGCCGCCGGTGCCGACGGCACAGATGAAGCCGTCGATCTCGCCGTCGGTCTGGTGCCAGATTTCCTCGGCGGTGGTGACGACGTGGCCGTCGCGGTTGGCGACGTTGTCGAACTGGTTGGCCCAGATCGCCCCGGCCGGATGGCTCTTCGCCAGCTGCGCGGCGAGCCGGCCCGAGAGCTTCACGTAGTTGTTGGGGTTCCTGTAGGGGACGGCCGGGACCTCGATCAGCTCGGCCCCCATCAGCCGCAGCGCGTCCTTCTTCTCTTCGCTCTGGGTCTCGGGAATGACGATGACGGTCTGGTAGCCGAGCGCCTTGGCGACGAGGGACAGGCCGATGCCGGTGTTTCCCGCCGTCCCCTCGACGATCAGGCCGCCGGGCTCGAGCAGGCCCTTCTCCTCGGCATCGCGGATGATGAACAGGCCGGCCCGGTCCTTCACCGACTGCCCGGGATTGAGGAACTCCGCCTTGCCGTAGATCTCGCAGCCGGTCTCCTCCGAGGCACGGGCGAGCCGGATCAGCGGCGTGTTGCCGATGGCGTCGAGAACGGAATTGAGGCGTTGGGTCATCGGATCGAGGTCGCGCTGCAGGGGAGGGATGTCGCCACGGGAAGTTATGGGCCGGTGGCGGGGATGGCAAGGATTCGGCCGGCCTGTTTCGCATGGCCGGCCGATCGGGCGGAAGGGCCTCGGGCGCCCCCCCGAGGATCTTTTCCGGGCGAGCCGTCAGAGGGTCAGGGTCCGCTTCACGGCGTCGGCCCAGCCGCTCAGCTTGCGCCCCCTCGTCACGGCGTCCATCTGCGGCGTGAAGCGGCGCTCCAGCCGCCAGCGTGCGGCGAACCCCTCCATGCCCGGCCATACGCCGGCCTTCTGGCCGGCGAGCCAGGCGGCACCCAGCGCCGTGGTCTCCAGGACGACCGGCCGGTCCACCGGCGCGTCGAGGAGATCGGCGAGGCACTGCATCGTCCAGTCGGAAGCGACCATGCCGCCGTCGACGCGCAGCACCGTGTCGGCCGCCGCCGGCCAGTCCTTCTTCATCGCCGCGAGAAGATCGGCGGTCTGGTAACAGACGGCCTCGAGCGCCGCCCGGGCGAATTCGTCCGGCCCGGTGTTGCGGGTCAGCCCGAAGACCGCGCCGCGCGCCTCGGCGTCCCAATGCGGTGCGCCGAGCCCGACGAATGCCGGCACCAGATAGACGTCCTGGTCGCGATCGGCCCGTGCCGCCATCGGCCCGGTGACGTCGGCCTTCTCGATCAGCTTCAGCCCGTCGCGCAGCCACTGAACGGCGGCGCCGGCGATGAAGATCGAGCCTTCGAGGGCGAAGGTGGTCTTGCCCGAGAGCCGGTAGCCGATCGTCGTCAGCAGCCGGTTGTTCGAGGCGACCCGCTCGGCGCCGGTGTTGAGGACGGCAAAGCAGCCGGTGCCGTAGGTGGACTTCAGCATGCCCGGCGCGAAACAGGCCTGGCCGAGGGTCGCGGCATGCTGGTCGCCTGCGATGCCGCGGATGGCGATCGGCGCGCCGAAGAGCGCGGCGTCCGTCGTGCCGAAATCGGCGTCGCAGTCCATCACCTCGGGCATCAGCGCCCGCGGCACGTTCATGAGGGCGAGGAGTTCGTCGTCCCAGTCGTTGGCGGAAATGTCGAAGAGCAGCGTGCGCGAGGCGTTGGTCGCGTCGGTGGCGTGCAGCCGGCCGCCGGTCAGCCGGAAGAGCAGGAAGGAGTCGATCGTGCCGAAGGCGAGCCTGCCCGCCTCTGCGGCCTGACGGGCCCCGTCCACGTGGTCGAGCAGCCAGGCGATCTTGGTGCCGGAAAAATACGGGTCGACGATCAGCCCGGTCTTCTCGGTGATCCGGGGTTCGGCGCCGTCGGCAACCAGCCGGTGGCAGACATCGGCGGTGCGCCGGTCCTGCCAGACGATGGCGTGATGGATCGGCCGGCCGCTCTCCCTGTCCCAGAGCACCACCGTCTCGCGCTGGTTGGTGATGCCGATCGCCGCGATGTCGGAGGCCGCGAGCGAGGCGTCGGCGAGGGCGCCGCGGACGGTGCCGACGACGCTCGTCCAGATCTCGTCCGGGTCGTGCTCGACCCAGCCGGGCCGGGGAAAGATCTGCCGAAATTCCTGCTGGGCGACGCCCTTGATGCGGAATGCGTCGTCGAAGACGATCGCCCGCGTCGAGGTCGTGCCCTGGTCGATGGCGAGAACGTAGCCCGACATGTTACTCCTCCTCTGACGAATCGCTGCCGGCCCGCCGCGCCGACGGCCTGCCGGAATGGCATGCGGCGGCACCTCGGATCGCGAGCCGGGACGACCGGTGTCTCGCAAAGCCGCCGGGCTGGCAATGCCGGACAGGAAGGCGCCGATGATGTCTGATCTTCAAGACGAACCCGGACCCAAGCTCCTCGAGGAACTCGCCTTCCACATCGATTCGCCGCCCTATGGGGCGATCGCCGAGGCGCGTCGGCGACGCGAGGAAATGGTCCCGGCCTTCCTTGCCCGAATCGAGCGGGCCGCGGCGGCGAGCGACGAAGATGAATGGTTGGACCGGCGCGCGCCGCTCTTCAACATGGTGCATCTTCTCGCCGAGTGGGGCGAGATGGCCGCCTGGCTGCCCCTGCTCAGGCTCTTCGCCGCGCGGCCCAGAAGCTTCGAGGACATCTTCGGCGACGACACGATGGTCGCCAGAGCGGTCATGCTGTCGCTCTTCGACGGCGAGCTCGCGCCGCTCGAGGCCCTGATCCTCGACGAGCGGCAGGCGGAGTTCGACCGTTGGATCTTCATCGAGATCCTCGGCCGCCTCGCGACGCAGGGCCGGACCGATCGCGGCCGGGTCGAGGATTTCGTCCGCAGCCTCGACGAAAGGCTGACGCCGCGTCGCGATTATGCGGCCTGGGACGGATGGATGACCACCGTCGCGGCCCTCGGCCTTGCCGACATGCGCGAGAGCGTTGCGCGGGCGATCGCTGAGGAGCGGATCACTGACGTCGGCGTCACCATCGAGGACTTCGACAAGGATATCGCCCACGCGCAGGCCCATCCGGACGCGCCCTGGCCATCCTTCACCTCGTTCCCGGAGCTTCAGCGGCTGGAAGACGTCTTGAATGCCTATGCAGACATCGCGCGGAAGAGCCGGCGATACGAGCGCAAGCGGCGCGCTGAAGGCCATGTCGACATGGCGTCGCTCGGCGGCGTGTTCGGCGAACGCGGACCGGCCGTCAACCCGCGTCGCGACGTCGGTCGCAACGACCCCTGTCCGTGCGGCAGCGGCAAGAAGTTCAAGAAGTGCTGTCTCGGCAAGGCAGCGGCGTTCACATGACCTGTCTTCGTCGGTGCCGCCGGGCCGCAAGCCCGTCGGCACCGGCAGGAGGGCGGCGGGGCATGTCCCGAAGACCGCCTCCGCCGCCGGTCGCCGCAGCCGTCGCTTTCGCCCGGCGCGCGTCACGCTGCCGCGTGCCCCGGATCGTCTGCCGGCCTCGCGCCTCCGGCCGGCCCGGCCTCGACCAGCCGCACCTCCGCGGCCCGGCAGACCTCACGGATCGCCGGCGGCGCGGCGTCGGTGACGAAGGTCTGGACCTGCTTCAGATGGCCGATCCGCACCGGGGCGGTGCGTTCGAACTTCGAGGAATCGGCGGCGAGGACGACGTGCCGGGCATTGCCGATGATCGCCTGGGCGACGCGGACCTCGCGATAGTCGAAATCGAGCAGCGAGCCGTCGAGATCGATCGCCGAGGCGCCGATCACCGCGAAGTCGACCTTGAACTGCCGGATGAAGTCGACCGCCGCCTCGCCGACGATGCCGCCGTCGGAGCGGCGCACGACGCCGCCGGCAATGACCACCTCGACCTCCGGATAGGGGCGCATGGCGGTGGCGACGTTGATGTTGTTGGTGATGACCATCAGGCCGGAGTGGCGCAGCAGCTGATGGGCCGCCGCCTCGGTCGTCGTCCCGATGTTGATGAACAGCGAGGCCTGGTTTGGGATCAGGTCGGCGACGGCCCGGCCGATCGCCGCCTTTTCGTCGGCGGCGATCATCCGCCGCGCGTCGTAGCCGACATTCTCGACCCCCGACGACAGGATGGCGCCGCCATGGACGCGGGTGAGCATGCGGGCGTCGCAGAGCTCGTTGAGGTCCTTGCGGATCGTCTGCACCGAGACTTCGAACCGGCCCGCCAGCTCTTCGACGAGAACCCGGCCGGATCGCTTGGCGCTTTCCAGGATCAGCAGCTGGCGCTCGGAGAGCATGGCGTTTCCCCTTCGTTTTTTGCCGGATCATGGGCGAGACGAAAGGAAATCGCAACGAACGAAAGAGCGGCGGCGGTCATCGACGACCGCCGCCGCAATTCGCAACGACGACACGCCCCGGCCGTCGCCGCTTCCCGGCCGCGCTTCCGGCCGGATTTTCACCCGCCGGACCGGCTGGGTGGCCACCACGTTGATCTTAAAACTATTTTCGAAATACGAAGCAGGTGAAAAAGTCTCGAACAATACTATTTTTTATATAGAGTTTTTAAGATAAATCCCAAGATGAGGCATGTTGACGCATCGGCATGTCCGTCGCGCCATCTTCGGCCGCCAGCGCCGCCTTTGCGCCCCCGTCAGCCTTCAGGCAGTCGCTTCCGCTCCCCAGCCGGGCGGCAAGCGTCATCGCGGCGGAGCGGCGAAGACGCGGTCGCGCTGAGGCCCCAGCGCCGCGAGCAGCGTAAGGCCCCGCAGGCCGATGAAGACGTCGAAGCCGAGCCACAGGCCGGCATTGCCGAAGGCCGGCGTCAGCCCGTAGCCCAGAGCGGCGAAGGCGAGCAGCGACAGGACCATCATGTCGCGCATCGTCCGCGACCACGTCGCGCCGATGTAGATGCCGTCCATGACGAAGGCGAGGGCGCCGACGAGGGGCGTCGCCGCGGCAAAGGGCAGGTAGAGCCGGGCCGCCACCCGCACGCCGGGCTCCGTCGTCAGGAGATCGACGAGCATGCCGCCGGCAAGGAGGACGATCGCCGCCAGGACGGCGCCGATGACGCAGCCCCACAGGCTGGTCAGCGAGACGACCCTGTCGAAGGCGGTGCGGGCCCTGGCGCCGACGGCCAGGCCGGCGAGCTGCTCGCTCGCCGTCGCGACGCCGTCGAGGAAGTAGGAGCCGGTCATGAAGAGCGTCATCAGGAGCCCGTTCGCCGCGAGCGTCACCGGGCCGAGACCGGCACCGATGCGGGTGAACAGCGTGAAGGCGGCGAGCAGGCAGAAGGAGCGGATCATGATGTCGCGGTTGACCCCGAGCATCTCCAGGAACCGCCGGCGCTCGAAGATTTCAGCGTGTGAGGGCAGGCGGCCGCCGGAAAGTCCGCCGGCAAGGACCGCGAGGCCGGCGAGGCAGCCGGCGGCCTCGCCGCAGACCGTGCCGAGGGCGACGCCCTCGATGCCCCAGCCGAACCCCAGGCCGAACAGGATGGACAGGGCGATGTTCGTGCCGTTGAGGAGGATCTGCAGGGCGAGCGCGAGACCGCTGCGACCCCGGCCGAGCACCGAGCCGAGGATGACGTAGTTGACGAGCGCGAAGGGCGCCGAGAACATCCGGACGAAGACGTAGGTGGACGCAGCCTCTGCGACGCGCGGCCCCGGCGCGACGGCAAGGAGGCCGAGCGCCATCACCAGCGGCTCGAGGAGGACGAGCAGCAGCGAGATGACCAGCGCGAGGAGGCCGGCCCGGATCAGCACCGCCTCGATCTCGCGCTTGGCGCCGGCGCCCAGCGCCTGTGCGGTCAGCCCGGTGGTGCCGGCGCGCAGGAAGTTGCAGAGGGCGAAGACGAAGTCGAAGATCAGCGTTCCGACGACGAGCCCGCCGAGCGTCTCGGCATCGGCGATGCGGCCGACGACGGCGATGTCGGTCATGCCGAGGAGCGGCGTCGTCAGGAAGGCGAGCGTCATCGGCAGGGTGATCTCGAACACCCGCCGGTGGCTGAT
Source organism: Jiella sonneratiae (assembly GCF_017353515.1). Taxonomy (GTDB): domain Bacteria; phylum Pseudomonadota; class Alphaproteobacteria; order Rhizobiales; family Rhizobiaceae; genus Jiella; species Jiella sonneratiae. Next base: position 51,327 of record NZ_JAFMPY010000008.1, on the reverse strand, counting down.
TTCGATGGGATCGGCGACGGCATCGGGCGCCGGGCCTGGCCGTCTTGTCGTCACGCGTGCTCTTCTCCGGCGAGGTCCGCGGCACCGAACCGTCCGGCTGGCCGATTCGCGGCGGGCGGCGGCTGCGATGCATTCTCGTGCTGGTGGCATCCGCCCGCCGCTGCAGCAAGGGCGGACGGGGGCACTTTCGTGTCGGGCCGTCCCGCACCCGGCCCCGCGCGGCAAACAGCCGGCCGTTTCGCCTGGCGCGGGAGCGGCGGCTCCTATCTATGCCGGGACATGAGCGTTCCGATCATCCATCATCCTGCCTTCGACGCGAATTTCGACGCCCGTCACCGCTTCCCGATGTCGAAGTTCACCCGCCTCGCCGAAATCCTCGTCGAGGACGGGGTGGTCGGCCCGGCGGGCTTCCACGTTCCGGCCCCGGCGCTGCCCGCCTGGCTGCGGCTCGCCCACGATCCGCGCTACGTCGACCAGGTGCTCTTCCACGCGGTGCCCGCGGCGGTCGAAAGGGCGATCGGCTTTCCGGTCGACGAGCGGGTGGCGATGCGCTCGCGCTGTGCGACGGGGGGCACGATGCTCGCGGCGCGGCTTGCCCTCGGCGAGGGCCTCGCCTGCAACACCGCCGGTGGCAGCCATCACGCGGGCCGTGCGGGCGGCGCCGGCTTTTCCGTGTTCAACGACGTCGCGGTCGCCGCGTCGGTGCTGCTGGCCGACGGCGACGTGGCGAGCGTCCTCGTCGTCGACTGCGACGTCCACCAGGGCGACGGCACGGCCCGCATCTTCGCCGCCGAGCCGCGGGTCTTCACCCTCTCGATCCATGCCGAGCGCAACTATCCGCCGGAAAAGGCGCGCTCCGACCTCGACGTCCCGCTCGCCGACGGCACGGCGGACGCCGACTATCTGGCGGTGCTCGGCGAGGCGCTGGCGTTCGGTTGCGCCGCGGCTTCTCCCGACATCGTCTTCTACAATGCCGGCGTCGATCCGCATCGCGACGACAGGCTCGGCCGTCTCGCGCTCAGCGACGAGGGACTCGCCGAACGCGATCGCCGGGTCATCGGCTTCTTCCGCGAGCGGCAGATCGCCGTCGCGGCGGTGATCGGCGGCGGCTATTCCCGCGACATCGACGCCTTGGCGCGGCGCCACAGCATCCTCCACCGGGTCGCCGCGGAGTTCGCCTGAGCCGCGGCGTTTCGAGGCCGAAGGGGTGGAGCGGACGCGCGGCGCGACGAGATGCCGCGGCAGGGCGCGCCGCACGTCCGGCCCGGGGCCGCCGGCACCGTCCGATCGGCCGCCGATCCGTCAGCATGGCTGCCGCGATGGGCGGGTTGCATGAACGTCTTCGGACAATTGAGCTTTTCGACGCGTCGCCGGTTGTCTCTACGCTCGCTCCAAACTAGCTTTGAAGACGAAGGTCTCGATCCTCGGGAGGTCGCGTGTGTGGTCCAGGGCAGGGCGGCTGATTCTCCTCCTCGCAGGGGCTGCCGTGGCGATCGTGCTTCGCCGCGCCGGACCTCCGCGTGAGGACCGGAACGCCAGCCCGAAGGGCCAGGCACCGGCGGACGGGGATCGCCGCAGCGCCGTGCTGGCCGAGCGGGTCTCGCGGATCGCCGGCCGGGAGGCGTCGATCGCCACGCCGGGAGGGCCTGCGGGCGAGGGAGGAGCCGGATCTGCCATGAACCAGAGCGACGACGGGACAAGGACCGGGACAGGAACGATGAGCGCGAACGATGCCAAGGTGGGCGTGACCGCGGAGGAGCTCGAAGCCGACCATCCGGTGAGCGCCTCGAAGGAATGCCAGGAGCGGCTGGAGGGCCGCAAGCACGCGCCCCCGATGCGCGGGGTCGCCGATCCGCTGGAGGAAAAGCACAAGGCCGGTGCCTTCGACCGCGATTTCCGGACGCTGGACTATTCGCATCTTTCCGAGGACGAGGCGGCGCGCGAGCGCGAGCGGCTGCGCCGCAAGCGCGATTCTTCCTGGAAGCCGGCGACGCGGGAAGCCGCGAAGGCCCCGGGCGAGCCGGTCCCGACCGCGCATTTCGCGACGTTCGGCGGCAGCATGGTCTCGGCCGAGGTGATCCGCGGCAAGAGCGGCGAACGGGTGATCGACATGATGCCGACCCTCGCGCCGGGCACGGCCCCGGCCGAAAAGGCGCCGGAAAAGCCGAAGACGATCCATGCCGAGCGCCGCGCCAAGCTCGCCTTCTCCAATCCCGACGGACCGACGCCGCCGCAGGAAAAGCGCCGCCTGCCGCCGGACCCGCTTGCCGAGAAGCACAAGGCCGAAAAGTTCGACAACGACTTCCGGACGCTGAACTATCGCCGCCTGACCGAGAAGGCGGAGAGGTCGCAGGGCAGCGGGCCGGCGATCGAGCCGGACGGGATCCTCGGCAAGGAGAGCCTCGTCGACGATGCCGCCCCGGAAGGCGAAAGCGGCTCGGAACAAAGGGCCGCCTTCCGCACCCTGGGCGCCCAGGCTCCGGTCGAGACCGTCGCGGCCGGCACGGCGTCGGAAGCGCCGGCGGGAAGGCAGGATGTGAGCGCCAGCGCGCCGCAGGGCCTGCCGGCGCCGCGCCACGGCAATCCTGACGACCTCACGCGCATCGAGGGTATCGGAACGGCGATCGAGAAGCTGCTCTTCGACCGCGGCATCTATCATTTCGACCAGATCGCGGGTCTGACGCCCGGCGAGACCGTCTGGGTCGAGCAGGAGCTCGGCTTTCCGGGCAGAATCGGCGACGAGCGCTGGGTCGAACAGGCGCGCCGGCTGGTCGAGGGCTGAGGCTGGCGGACGGGGCAAAGCGCCGAGTTCGGGCGCCGGTCGAATCGACCGGCGCCCGAGCCTTCAAATAATTTCCGGTGGGAGACGGTCGGGCTCGCCGAAACCCGGACGGTCTGCCGCACAGCAGGCGCCGCCGGGACGGCCGTGAGCGCGCTGAATCAGCCGCAGTCCAGCAATCTCAGGGACGAATCGCTTCGATATTGACCAGTTCGACCGCCCCGAAGCCGACCTCGCCGTTCTCGCTCGACCAGCCGGTCGGCAGGTCGTTCATCGTGATGTCCTTGCAGAGCAGCTTCTCGCGCATGTTCCTGCCGGCGTCGGGGTAGTCGGCCGGCTGCACCGAGAATGCCGCCTGCGCCCTGGCGCCGCTGCGGGGCGCCATCAGCGTCGCATAGACCTGTCGCGCCACCCGGTTGCCGAGGACGATCCCGTCGTCGGCGTCGTCGATCCAGTGGACGCCCATCCAGATCCGGCTGTCGGCGTTTTCCCGCTCGGCACAGTCCAGCGTCATCGGCCTCGGCGCGCAGAACTTTGCCGGCGTCACCTTGTCGCGCCGGCTGCCGCCGGGTCCGGCGGCGCAGCGGACGTAGTTGAAGACGTCCTTGCTGTAGCCGTTGAACTCGTCGGACTTGAAGGTGAATTCCATCTTCGGCGAGACGAACTGGCGCAGGACGCCGAAGAGCGCGCCGCCGAAGGCCGCATGGCCGGAAACATAGGCCGGGAAGGGCGGCGTGATGTTGAAGGGCGCATCGGAATTGGTGACCTGCGCACCCGCGGGGAACCATTTCGTCTGGCTCGCCGCGCCCCGCGGAAGCAGGAACCTGTCCTGCTCCGTCCGTGCGGCGGGCGTCGGCACCGGCGCGCCGGCGACCTCCTGGACGGGATAGGGCACGCCGGTCTCGACCTGCGCGTTCTGCGGCGCGGCGAAGGACTCGATGGGCGACTGCCCGCCCGCCTGGCCGGGGTCGAGGGCGCCCGTCGTTCCCGCGCCGGCGGGCTCGAACCCGGCCACCGCCTCGTTGCGGGAATCGAGCGCCTGCACGGCGCGGATATAGGTGACGGGACGCGGGAACTGGAAATAGAACTTGGCGTCCCAGGCGGCGATCGCGGCATCCGCCATGGCGAAGTTGACGAGGGCGAGGAAGCGCGCCACGTCGGCCGTGCTGTTGGTGTCGATCCGCTCGCGGCCGACGAGTTCCGGGGCGGCGCCCGTCCTCTGCAGGTCGCGGATCCGCGCCAAGACCTTCAGGGCGATCTGGTTGTAGAGCCGCGGCGGCGCGCAGAGATAGGCGGTGCCGTCATAGGCCCAGTACTGCGCCAGGAAGAGGCGATCGAGCTTCGGCGCGCCGGGCGTCCCGGCGCCGGTTCCGTCGAAGCGCGGATCGGTGCCCCACTTCGCCACGGCATTGTAGGACTTCAGCTTGCGGGCGGCGTCGACGATCTGCTGGGCGGTGCCGCCGACCGGCAGGACGACCCGCGGCGCGTCCGCCTCGGAGGGACGGAACTGGTAGTTGGATTTGAGCGCGAACGGCTTCACATGCATCCAGTTGCCGCCGAGCGCGGTGCTGATCTTGGAGACCGGATCCTGCAGCCACTGGACGAAGACGCGGTTCGGCGCGTCCGGCCGGAAACGGTAGTCGAAAGTGGCGTCGAGCTCCGGCTCCTCCAGCCGGGCATTGTCGCCCTCGCGTTCGGCCTTGATCGTGCCGGCGATCTCGCGGCCGATCGCCACGCCGTCCTCGCGGGCCTGCTTGAGCAGGTCGAGGTCGGGGTCGTTATCGCCTTCGATCGCCTTGAGCGAACACTGGTAATAGACGTGCAGGCTGAGCGCCGGCGCCAGATCGGAGCAGAGCGCGTCGGAAAAGCTGGTGCGCGCGGACTCCGTCGAAAACCAGGACAGCTGCGAGAGGCCCGGCGCCGCGGTGTGAAGCGTCGCCTGCCGCAGATTGGGATAGAGCAGCCCGAGCGTCAGATAGGCCGCCTCCGTCATCGCCGCCGCCTCGCGCGCCCGCAGGAACTTCTCCTTCTGCGGTCCGGTCAGGCCCGGCGGCACGGAGAGATCGAAGGAGGGGGGCGTGTGCAGGGTGGTGGCGTAGGGGGTGCCGTTCAACGCGTTCGCGACTTCGAACAGCGCCTGATGGACCATCGCGAGCGCCCGCGACGAGCGTGCCGGCCCCACCTGCTGATGCATGATCCCCGGGCCGGTCGGCGCGTGATCGACGGCCGTCGTGTCCAGCGCGACGAGGTGCCAGAGATAGAGATAGGTCAGCGTATCGCCACGGAGCCTCAGGAGTCGGAGAAGGGCGGTGGAATTGGTCAGCGTCTGATCGGTGACATCGGCCTTCCCGATCGCCGCCGAGAGCACGTCGGTCGCGGTGCCCATGCTCTCGTCCCAGCGGCGTTCGCTGGTGATGCGAGCCTCCTCGGCCTGCGCGTCGGTGGTCGTGGCGGGTGAAGTGCCGAAGACTCGGTAGAAGTCGTGCTGGCTGAGCGGGCGCAGCGGGTGATCCCGTTCCTGCGCCACCGCGGCACCGGAGACAAACCACAAGGCAGCGCAGAACGCCACACTCGTCTTGAGCATGGAAGCCTCCCCGACAATGCGATCAGATGGAATGTATCGGAGCCAGAATTACCATGGGGAAACAGGCGCCTCAATCTGATGACGGGCGCGCAAAGGCCGCGTGCGGCGATCAAATATTCGTCAGCTGAAGAAACGGCGGTATGCGAACGTCTAAATACACGCGGATCCGGCGCAACCTGAAGTAAAGGCCGCCGGGCGGCGCTCGAGGTGCCGGTTCGATCTGCAGTGCGGTTGTGCGGGGCAGCCGGCGGCAGCCAGCCGCCGGAAGCCCGATCCCGGCGAGCCGCGGGGGGGGGGGGGGCGGCGCGTCAGCCGTCGGGACAATGCGCGCCGGTGGCGGCCCAGGCCTTGTAGAGTTCGCCGAACTGCTTCTGGGTGCCGGGCACCGCCTCGCGGCCCCTGCCGGGATGCCAGCCCCAGCCGACAAGCTCGTCGTTCGCCATGTGGTCGACGAGCTCGGCGAGGGTCTTGCCGCCGTTGCGGTCCTCGTCCTTGATCTGGCGGCAGATGTCGCCGAGGGTCCGGCCCTGCCATGCCATCTCGATCGGTGCGAGCCGCCATTTCGGATTGCCGGGAATGGACTTGATGTCCTCGCTCTGGGCGACGACGTTGACGTTCTTCGGTCCGTGGCAGGTGTTGCACATCATGCCGGGAACGCCGAAATCGGCCTCGCCGCGCCGGACCGGAGGCTGGTGGAGGTGCTGGTCCATGCCCTGCAGCGGCCGGTCTCCCGCCGGGTGGCAGTTGACGCAGCGCGGGTGCAGCAGCACCTTGCCGGTCTCCTGGAAGATCGCGACCGACCGCTCGGTCTCGTCGGCGATGTTGTCGAAGGCCGAGACCGGCTTCAACGTCTTCTGGTCGTCCTGGCCCTTGTCCGGCAGGGCCGGCGTCGACGGCGCGGGCGCCTCGGGCGCCCGGTCCTGGGCGAGGCCGAGGCCCGGCAGGGCGAGCAGGGCGGCGAATGCGAAGGCCTGGAGGAGCCGGTCTTGTCTCTGCATCTTGATCCTGGCGTCTGGCGCGGCCCGGAAAGGTGTCCGCCGTTCTGCTGATGGTCCGATCCCGGCATCCGGTTCCGTCTCGTGGAAGCCGCCTGGCCCATGCCGGGATCGAAAGCCCACCAGCCGAGTTCGTGATCTTCGTGGAGCGGCCGGCGAGCCGCCCGGCTGCTTGTGGCAGAGGCGGAACCCGCCTCAGGCCACGAGCCCGCTCGTCAGCGGCAGCCTCTGCACCGGCTGTCCGGTCAGGCGCCGCCAGGCATTGGCGACGGCCGGCCCGATCGGCGGCACGCCCGGCTCCCCGACGCCGGTCGGCGCCTCGCTCGATGGAACGATCGCCACCTCGACGTCCGGCATCTCGTTGATCCGCAGCGAGCGGTAGTCGTCGAAGTTCGACTGCACCACGGCGCCGCCTTCGCCGAGATCGATCGCGTCGAACAGGATCGCCCCGAGCCCGTAGCCGATGCCGCCCTCCATCTGGGCGCGGATGATGTTCGGATTGACCGCCACGCCGCAGTCGACCGCGCACCAGACCTTGTGAACCTTCGGCAGTCCGCCCTCGGCGATCGACACCTCGGCGATCTCGGCGACATAGGTGTTGAAGCTCTTGTGGACGGCGACGCCGCGCTGCCGCCCCTCGGAAAGCGGCGCGCCCCAGTCGGCGATTTCGGCGACCTTCTTCAGAACGCCGACGTGACGGGGCGAATCCTTGAGCAGCGCCAGCCGGCCTTCGACGGGGTCGCGGCCGGCACGGTCGAGCAGCCGGTCGAGGAAGGTCTCGACGGCGAAGGCCGTGTGGGTATGGCCGACCGAGCGCCACCACAGGACCGGCACGCCGAGCTTCGGCTGGTGGGCGAGGACGCGCAGGTTCGGGATGGCATAGGGCATGTCGGCCGTGCCCTCGACGGTCGTGTCGTCGAGCCCGTCCTTGCCCATGATCGACTGGCCGACGATGGTGTGGTCCCAGCCGGTGATGTTGCCGTCCTTGTCGACCGCGCCCCGGATCGAGTGGAGGTAGATCGGGCGGTAGAAGCCGCCGCGGATGTCGTCCTCGCGGGTCCACATGTGCTTGACCGGGCGCTTCATGCCCGACGCCTTGAACACCGCCGCGGCCTCGCGCATGTAGGGCGAGCCGAACTGAGCGCGGCGCCCGAAGGAGCCGCCGGCGAGCTGGACGTTGATCCGGACCTTTGCGGGATCGACGCCGCAGACCTCGGCGATCGCCGCCTTGTCCTGGCCGGGGAACTGCGAGCCGTTGTAGCAGTCGATCGCGCCGTCCTCGGCGGTCATCAGGACGGCGTCGAGCGGCTCCATCGGCGCATGGGCGAGGAAGGGAAAGACGATCTCGGCGGCCATCGAGGTGATGCCTTCCGCCGACAGCGCCTGGCCGACGTCGCCGCGCTTCGCCGCCTCGAAGGCGTCGCCCTGCATCGCCGCGCGATAGTCTTCGTAGATCTGCGGGCTCGAGCGGGTCTCGGCCGCCGAGAGGTCCCAGTCGATCTTCAGCGCCGCCCGGCCCTTCAGCGCCGCGAAGGTGTTCTCGGCATAGACCGCGACGCCCTGCGGCACCTTCTTGACGTCGACGACGCCCGGCACCCGCCGCGCCTCGCCGTCGTCGAAGTTCTTCACCGTCGCGCCGAAATGCGCCGGATGGGCGACCATCGCGACCAGCATGTCGTCGGCGAGGACGTCGAGGGTGAAGACCGCCGTGCCGTCGGTCTTCCCGTCGGTGTCGAGCCGGTGCCGGTCCGTGCCGATCAGCTTGAAGTCCTTGGGGTCCTTCAGCTTCACCTCCGACGGCGGCTCGATCTTGGCCGCCTTGTCGGCGAATTCCCCGAAGCCGGCCTCCTTGCCGGCGCCGGCATGGCGGATGCGGCCGGCCGAAACCGCGATCTCCTCCGCCGCAACGCCCCATTCGGCCGCTGCGGCGGCGACGAGCATCGCCCGCGCCGTCGCGCCGGCCTTGCGCAGCTGCTCGTAGGAATTGGCGATCGAGGTCGAGCCGCCCGTGCCCTGCAGGCCGAAGGCGAGGTTCTTGTAGAGCTCGTCGTCGGCGGGAGCCGCGGCGACGCGCATCTGGCTCCAGTCCGCGTCGAGTTCCTCTGCGACGATCGTGGTGAGGCCGGTATAGGGCCCCTGGCCCATTTCGAGATGCTTGGAGAGCACCGTCACGGTGCCGTCCGGCGCGACGCGGACGAAGGCGTTGAGGTCGGCATTGCGGCCGGGGGCGCCCTGCGGCGCGCCCTTGATGAGTGCGGCGCGGGCACCGCGGCCGACCAGCGTCATGCCGATCACGAGGCCGCCGCCGGCAAGGAAGGCGCGCCGGGTCGGGCGAAGGTTCTGGATGCCCATGGCTCAGCCCTCCAGCGTCTTGGCGGCGTCGTGGATCGCCTGCCGGATGCGCTTGTAGGTGGCGCATCGGCAGATGTTGCCGGTCATCGCGCCGTCGATGTCGTCGTCGTTCGGCGCCGGACTGAGCTGCAGCAGCGCGACGGCCGACATGATCTGCCCGGACTGGCAGTAGCCGCATTGCGGCACGTCGATGGCGCGCCACGCCGCCTGCACGGCGTCGGCCTCACTGCCCTCGAGCCCCTCGATGGTGGTGACGCTCGAGCCTTCGAGCGTCGAGATCGGGGTGATGCAGGACCGCCGCGTCATGCCGTCGACATGCACGGTGCAGGCGCCGCACTGGGCGATGCCGCAGCCGTATTTCGTGCCGGTCAGCCGCTCGCCGTCGCGCACCACCCACAGGAGCGGGGTGTCGGGATCGCCGTCGAACGTCGTTTCCCGGCCATTCAGGGTGAAGGTGACCACGATCGCCTCCTCGTCGCCGATTGAGGGCCTGCTGCCGCGCGGCCACAAGGGCGGGTCCCGCGCCGGGACGGCCCAGTTTCGATTGGCTCCAAACTAACCGTTTGGCCGCCGACGGCAAGTGAGCGATCGGGGTCGCGGCGTATCGTCGGTTCCGGCATGTGCGGCCCCCGCCGCAACCGGGCCCAAAGTGTCGGATGGGGCGAAAGGCGGCCACCGTGCCGCAAAACGCGAAACGGCCGCCCAGCGGGGCGGCCGTTCGTCTGCGACTGCGGTTCAGACGGCAGGATCAATGCCGGCTGGTCTGGTCCTTCACCGCGTCCTTGATCTTGCCGTAGTTCTTCTGGGTCTTGCCCTCGACCTGGTCCACCTTGCCCTTGGCTTCCATCTCGTGGTCGCCCATGGCCTTGCCGGCGGCTTCCTTGACCTTTCCGCCCATCTCCTTGGCGGCACCCTTGACTTCGTTCTTGTCGACCATTGTCGTTGCTCCGATGGGGTCGTTCCTTTTCGGACGACCGATGCCCCATAAACGGCGATGACCGGCGAAACGTTCCTGCCTAAACAGGGGCTTGTCACCTCATGGAACATGGACGCCGTAGCGCGACGCGCCGGCTGCGCCGGCTCAGGAGGCTGAGAGGCCGCGGCGGCCGAAGCCCGGCTGCCGGCCGTCAACGGCGGCGCCGACCAGGGCGTATGCTTTCGTCGGCGCCGGAGCTGCGCGCTGCGGCGTCATACGATCACCGGCCCAGGCCTGCTGCTCCGTGCGGGGCTTCATCTCTTGAACCGTCGAAAGTTTCGGCTCGTCAAAGGCCGCCATCGCCTCGTCGAGATGGCCGTAGCCGAAGCTCGCCGGTACGCCGAAGCGATTCGTCCCCGGCGTCCCGGCTTTGAAGCCGCAGAGGCCGAGGAGGACGAAACTCCCCAAGGGGACGAAAGTGAGGAGAGCGAAGAAGCCGGACAGGTCGAGGTCGTGCAGCCGTGTGACCGTCGTCGCCCAGGAGATCCACGCGTTGAGGGCAACAAAGAAAAGTCCGGCAAGTGTCAGGGCAGTTCCATGACCACCGCCGCCGGCGGCGATCAGTCCGACGCCGCACAGGATCAGCGCGATGCTGGTCGCAAACGCCATCCAGTAGGTCGTGCGACCGATGCGGCCGTGGAAGCTGAGAAGTCGTGGCATGGAACATTTCCCCAATGACGCAGCGGAATGATGCGCGGCAAACCATCAGGAATTGATTGACGGCGGTGACGGTAATTGAGGTTTTCGGTGAACGCTGCGGAAAACGTGGCGCCGACTGGATCGGTTCTGCGATTGTCGGATGCAAAAAGGGGCGGCCCAACGAAGGGCCACCCCTGAACAAGCGGATCTGATCCAACAGGAATTCAGTGAAGCCTGACGGCTTCTTAGAAGTCCATGCCGCCCATGCCGCCCATGCCGCCGCCCGGCATCGCCGGTGCGCCCGAGTCCTTCTTCGGAGCCTCGGAGATCATCGCCTCGGTGGTGACGAGGAGACCCGCGACCGAAGCCGCGTCCTGCAGCGCCGAGCGCACGACCTTGACCGGATCGACGATGCCCATCTGGATCATGTCGCCATACTCGCCCGACTGGGCGTTGTAGCCGAAGGAGAGCGACTCGTTCTCGAGGATCTTGCCGACGACGATCGAGCCTTCAGCACCGGCGTTGATCACGATCTGGCGCAGCGGAGCCTGGAGCGCGCGGCGGACGATGTTGATGCCGGCGTCCTGATCCGGGTTCGCACCCTTGATGTCGAGAGCGTTGGACGCGCGCAGGAGCGCGACGCCGCCACCGGCCACAATGCCTTCTTCCACGGCCGCGCGGGTCGCGTTGAGGGCGTCGTCGACGCGGTCCTTCTTCTCCTTCACCTCGACCTCAGTCGCACCGCCGACGCGGATCACCGCGACGCCGCCTGCGAGCTTGGCGAGACGCTCCTGGAGCTTCTCACGGTCGTAGTCGGAAGTGGTCTCTTCGATCTGGGCCTTGATCTGACCGACGCGGGCCTTGATCTGCTCGCTCTCGCCGGCACCATCGACGATGGTGGTGTTCTCCTTGGTGATGGAGACCTTCTTGGCGCGGCCGAGCATGTCGAGGGTGACGTTCTCGAGCTTGATGCCGACGTCCTCGGAAATGACCGTGCCGCCGGTGAGGATCGCGATGTCCTCGAGCATGGCCTTGCGGCGATCACCGAAGCCCGGAGCCTTGACGGCGGCGATCTTCAGGCCGCCACGCAGCTTGTTGACGACGAGCGTGGCCAGAGCCTCGCCCTCGACGTCCTCAGCGATGATGATCAGGGGCTTGGACGACTGGACGACGGCTTCCAGAACCGGCAGCATGGCCTGAAGGTTCGAAAGCTTCTTCTCGTGGAGAAGGATGTAAGCGTCGTCGAGCTCGGCGACCATCTTCTCGGCGTTGGTCACGAAGTACGGCGACAGATAGCCACGGTCGAACTGCATGCCTTCGACGACTTCGAGCTCGGTCTCGGCGGTCTTGGCTTCCTCGACGGTGATGACGCCCTCGTTGCCGACCTTCTGCATGGCGGCGGCGATCATCTCGCCGATTTCCTTCTCGCCATTGGCGGAAATCGTGCCGACCTGGGCGACCTCGTCCGAGGTGTCGATCGAGCGGGCGGCGGTGCCGAGCGCGTCGACGACCTTGAGGACGGCCGCGTCGATGCCGCGCTTGACGTCCATCGGGTTCATGCCGGCGGCAACCGCCTTGGCGCCTTCCTTGACGATCGACTGGGCGAGAACGGTCGCCGTGGTCGTGCCGTCACCGGCCTTGTCGTTGGTCTTCGAGGCCACTTCGCGCACCATCTGGGCGCCCATGTTCTCGAACTTGTCCTCGAGCTCGATCTCCTTGGCGACGGAGACGCCGTCCTTGGTGATGCGCGGGGCGCCGAAGGACTTGTCGATGACGACGTTGCGGCCCTTCGGGCCGAGCGTGACCTTCACGGCATCGGCGAGAATGTCGACGCCGCGCAGCATGCGCTCACGGGCGTCGCGGCCGAACTTTACCTCTTTGGCTGCCATATCCGATTTCTCCTTGGCGCGCGCGTCGGGGCGCCGCGCCTATCGTTCGATTTGCAGATCGGGGAATGCGAAACTGGTCGGGGCCGCCTCAGGCGACGACACCCATGATGTCGGACTCCTTCATGATCAGGAGCTCCTCACCGTTGAGCTTGACCTCGGTGCCGGACCACTTGCCGAACAGCACGCGGTCGCCGGCCTTGACGTCCAGCGGAACGACCTTGCCGGATTCGTCGCGGGCGCCGGTGCCGACGGCGACGATCTCGCCTTCCTGGGGCTTTTCCTTCGCCGTGTCCGGGATGATGATGCCGCCAGCGGTCTTCTCCTCGGACTGCACGCGGCGCACCACGACGCGATCATGCAGGGGACGGAAGTTCACAGCTGCCATGTTCGTATGAACCCTTTGTTGGACGGTGGGGCCGAAGCTTCGCAAGCCTCCGGCCGAAATCTTGTTAGCACTCTCCTTGATGGAGTGCCAACGCCGGCGAGATAGTGTCTGTCGGATCGGGGAGTCAAGGAGCGGCGGCAAATTTTTCGGCGCTTTGGCGGTGCGGTCCGTCGCCGGATCCGGGGATCCGAACCGCGGCTCGCCGCGCGTCCGCAACGGCTTTGCAAGGTCCCGTGCGCTCCGCCGCGATCCGGCGGCTGCTTGACCGCTTGCGCCCCCATCTCTATCGCCTCGGGTCGAGATTCAAGCCCGCAACCCCGATTTTCCGGACCGAAGAATGCAGGACCGCGCCACCATCGTCCCCCGCCGGATCGACCGTCTCGCCGAAATTGCTGCCGGCTACGACGCGGTCCTCTGCGACATCTGGGGCGTCGTCCACAACGGCCTCGAAAAGCACGCGGCGGCCGAACGGGCGCTTTCCGCGGCGCGCGACGGCGGCGCGACCGTCGTGCTGATCACCAACGCCCCGCGCCGGGCCGAGGGCGTCGTCGCGCAGCTCGACAGTTTCGGCTTCGCACGAAGCGCCTATGACGCGATCGTCACCTCCGGCGACGTGACGCGGGCGCTGATCGAACGGGCGACGCCGCCCTTCTTCCACATCGGTCCCGAGCGCGACGTCGACCTCTTTGGGGGGATCTCGGCCGAGCGCGTCGACGATCCCGCCGCGGCGCGGACGGTGGTCGCCACCGGCCTCTTCGACGACGAGACCGAGACGCCGGAGGACTATCGCGAGCTTCTGTCCGGCTTCCGCGGCAACGGCCTGCCGATGGTCTGCGCCAACCCCGACATCGTCGTCCATCGCGGCGAGAAGCTGATCTATTGCGCCGGCGCGATCGCCAGGGCTTACGAGGAAGAGGGCGGCGCGGTGGCGATGGCGGGCAAGCCCTATCCGCCGATCTACGCCGAGGCCCTGCGGCTCGCCGGCGTCGGGGAGGGCGCGCGGATCCTCGCGGTCGGCGACGGGCTCGCGACCGACATCCGCGGCGCCAACGACGCCGGGCTCGACGTCCTCTTGATCACCGGCGGCATCCACGGCCAGGACTTCGGCGACACGCCGGAAGATCCGCAGGCCGTCGGCGGCGTGCTGGCGGAAAAGGGCCTTTCGGCGAACTACTTCATGGCGGCGCTCGGATGAGCAGCGGCCGCAGCATCGCAAGACTGTCCGCCGGAACGGTCTCGGCGGGGCTGCGCGGCGGTGTCGTCGCCATCGGCAATTTCGACGGCGTGCATCGCGGCCACCAGGCGGTGCTCGGCACCGCCCGGGAGATCGCGGAGGCGGAGGAAAGGCCGCTGATCTGCCTGACCTTCGAGCCGCATCCGCGCAGCGTCTTCGATCCGCAGCATCCGGTGCCGCGGCTCACCCCGGCGCCGGTGCGGGCAAGGCTGCTTTCGGCGCTCGGCTTCGACGCGGTGGTCGAGCAGGGCTTCGACCGGGCCTTCGCGGGGATCGAGCCGGACGACTTCGTCAGATCCGTCCTCGTCGACTGTCTCGGGGCCGCGCACGTCGTCGCCGGCTTCGACTTCCATTACGGCCGCAAGCGCGCCGGGACGCCCCAAACGCTGGTCGCCGCCGGCGAGCGGCATGGCTTCGGCGCGACGCTGGTGCCGGCGAGGACGGATGCGGGCGGCGCGACCATCTCGTCGAGCCGCATCCGCGCACTGCTCGGCGAGGGTGACGTCGCCGGCGCCGCGGCGCTCCTCGGCTATCGCTGGACGATCGAAGGCACGGTGCAGCGGGGCGCGCAGCTCGGCCGCACCCTCGGCTATCCGACGGCGAACGTCACGCTTCAGCCGGAGACCATGCTGAGCTTCGGCATCTATGCGGTCCGGCTTCGCCGCGCCGACGGCTCGCTCCACGACGGCGTCGCGAGCTACGGCCGCCGCCCGACCTTCGACGACGGCGCGGCGCTGTTCGAGACCTTCCTGTTCGACTTTTCCGGCGATCTCTACGGCGACACGATCGCCGTCTCGATCTTCGAGCGCCTGCGCGGCGAGAAGAAGTTCGACAGCGTCGAGGCGCTGATCGCCCAGATGGACCGCGACAGTGCCGAGGCCAGGGCCGCGCTCGCCGGCGCCGCGCCGCTCGGCGACCTCGACCGGCGGATGGCCTTCTGACCTGCCGAAGCTTCGGTCACGGCGCCTTGCACCCTTCCGCTCAGCGATGCCGGCCGGCGGATGGCCTTGCGGGGCGGCGCTGCCGGACGTCGTCGTCCGGCGTCGCCTGGCCGGTCATCAGCGCGATGCCGATCTGGACGCTCGAAAAGGTCAGGCCGAGGAAATAGACCGATAGCGCCGCGGCGATGAGGCCGATGTCGGACTGGCGGATCACCGTGCCGAAGCCGGCCGTGTCGGTCACCACCATCGCCGCGACGAGCATCGCCGCGGCCGAAAAGCCGATCAGCGCGTTGCGCAGGAGAAAGCGCAGGAGGGCCGGCATGGCGAGCCTTTCCGGGCCGGCGACGGAAGCGCCGGGGACCGGAAGAAGGATAGATGCGGCTTTCGCTGCGGCAATGAGCGATTCGAGTTGCCGGACACCGCACCCTGCCGGCGCTGCGCCGATTCTCGTTCTTCCCTTCGTTCCGCCGAGTTGCTAAAGCCAGCGCCCATGTCGGGAACGCGCGCACGCCACGCCATTTTGCGAATTAGCCGCCCGGCCTTCTGACCGGCTCGCTGCGAGCCGTCGAAGGGCCGGGACGCTTTGCCTTCTCGCACCCGACGCGGATTTCCTGCGCCGCCTTCCTCTCTGCGGCGAACGACACGGTACCCCAGATGACCGACAAGACGACCGACACCGGACTTTCCGACGCTGCCTCCGCCGGCACGGTGGACTACGCCAAGACGCTGTTCCTGCCAGAGACCGAATTCCCAATGCGCGCCGGCCTTCCCAAGGCCGAGCCGGAATGGCTCGACAAGTGGAACGGCATGGATCTCTACGGCAAGCTGCGGCAGGCCTCCGCGGGACGGCCGAAATACGTCCTCCACGACGGGCCGCCCTATGCCAACGGCAATCTCCACATCGGCCACGCGCTGAACAAGATCCTCAAGGACGTCATCAACCGCTCCTTCCAGATGCGCGGCTACGACGCCAACTATGTGCCCGGCTGGGACTGCCACGGCCTGCCGATCGAGTGGAAGATCGAGGAGGAGAACTACCGCTCCAAGGGACGTCAGAAGCCGGACCTCAGCGATGCCGCGGCGATGATCGAGTTCCGCAAGGAATGCCGCGCCTATGCCGAACACTGGGTGGACGTCCAGGCCGGCGAGTTCCGCCGCCTCGGCGTCGAGGGCGACTTCAAGGATCCCTACCTCACCATGGCCTACGGTGCGGAGGCGGTGATCGCCGGCGAGCTCTTGAAGTTCGCCATGTCCGGCCAGCTCTATCGCGGCTCCAAGCCGGTGATGTGGTCGGTGGTGGAAAAGACCGCACTCGCCGAGGCCGAGGTCGAGTATCACGACCACGAGTCGGATACGGTGTGGGTGAAGTTTCCGGTTCGCGGCGAAGGCACGCTGGCGGGCGCCTCGGTGGTCATCTGGACGACGACGCCCTGGACCATCCCCGGCAACCGCGCCATCGCCTTTTCCGATCGCATCGCCTACGGCCTTTACGAGGTGACCGCGCCGGACGACGCCGAGAATCCGCGCTGGGCGAAAGAGGGCGAGCGCTACGTCCTCGCCGACGCGCTGGCCGCCGACGTTTTCGCCAAGGCGCGCCTGCCGGAAGGCGGCTGGCATAAGGTCGCCGATGTCCCTGCCGCCGATCTCCGCGGCCTCGTCGTCGATCACCCTCTCAAGGCGTGGCGCCCGATCTCCCCCCTTGCGGGGGAGATGTCGGCGCAGCCGACAGAGGGGGGTAGGGGCGGTGCCGAGGCACCCCCCTCTGCCCTGCCGGGCATCTCCCCCTCAAGGGGGGAGATCGGCGCGTCATCGTCCGTGCCTTATGCCTTCCCCGTCCCGCTCATCGCCGGCGATCACGTCACCGACGATGCCGGCACGGGCTTCGTCCACACCGCGCCCGGCCACGGCCGCGAGGACTTCGACGCCTGGATGGAGATGCGCCGCGATCTCGAACGGCGCGGCATCGACACGGCCATCCCCTTCACCGTCGACGACGACGGCTTCTATACCAAGGACGCGCCCGGCTTCGGGCCGGATGCGCCCGAGGGGCCGGCGCGCGTCATCGACGACAAGGGCAAGAAGGGCGATGCCAACAAGAGGGTCATCGACGCGCTGATTGCCGCCGGCAATCTTCTGGCCCGCGGCCGGCTGAAGCATTCCTATCCGCATAGCTGGCGCTCCAAGAAGCCGGTGATCTTCCGCAACACGCCGCAGTGGTTCGTGCATATGGACCGGGATCTCGGCGGGTACGGGCTGGAGGGCGCGGCGCCGATCTCCCCCCTTGCGGGGGAGATGTCGGCGAAGCCGACAGAGGGGGGCGCCTCGGCGCAACCTTCTGGCGGATCGGCGCTTGGCGCACCCCCCTCTGCCCTGCCGGGCATCTCCCCCACAAGGGGGGAGATCGGCTCTCCATCGACCGAAGATACCCTGCGTCATCGCGCGCTTGCCGCCATCGACGAGACCCGCTTCGTCCCGGCGTCGGGCCAGAACCGGCTGCGCGGCATGATCGCCGAGCGGCCGGACTGGGTTTTGTCCCGCCAACGGGCCTGGGGCGTGCCGATCTGCGTCTTCGCCGACGCGGATGGCAACGTCCTGAAGGACGAGGCGGTGAACGAGCGCATCCTCAAGGCATTCGCGGAGGAGGGCGCCGATGCGTGGTTCGCCGAGGGCGCCAAGGAGCGCTTCCTCGGCAACGGCCATGACGGCGAGAAGTGGGCCATGGTCCGCGACATCCTCGACGTCTGGTTCGATTCCGGCTCGACCCACGCCTTCTGCCTGGAAAAGCGTCCGGATCTGAAATGGCCGGCGGACCTCTACCTCGAAGGCTCCGACCAGCATCGCGGCTGGTTCCACTCCTCGCTCCTGGAAAGCTGCGGGACGCGCGGCCGCGCGCCCTACGACGCCGTCCTCACCCATGGCTTCGTCATGGACGAGGAGGGCCGCAAGATGTCGAAGTCGCTCGGCAACGTCGTCACCCCGCAGGAGGTGATCAAGCAGTCCGGCGCCGACATCCTGAGGCTCTGGGTGGTCTCGTCCGACTATTCCGAGGATCTGAGACTCGGCAAGACGATCCTCCAGACAAACGTCGATTCCTACCGCAAGCTCAGGAACACCATCCGCTGGATGCTCGGCACGCTCGCCCACGACACCGGCGACGAGGTGGCTCACGCCGACATGCCCGAGCTGGAACGGCTGATGCTGCACCGGATCGCCGAGCTCGATGAGGTGGTGACCAGGGGCTACGACGCCTTCGACTTCAAGCGCATCTCCCGCGCCCTGCTCGATTTCGTCGTCGTCGAGCTCTCGGCCTTCTATTTCGACGTCCGCAAGGACGCGCTCTATTGCGACCCGATCTCCTCGGTAAAGCGCAAGGCGGCGCTGCAGGTGGTGCGCACCCTGTTCGACCATCTGGTCACCTGGCTCGCGCCGATGCTGCCCTTCACCATGGAGGAAGCCTGGCTGTCGCGGCATCCGGAGGCGGTGTCGGTGCATCTCGAGCAGTTCCGCGAGGTCGATCCCGCCTGGCGCGACGAGGCGCTCGCCGCCCGCTGGCAGGCGGTGCGGCGGGTGCGCCGCGTCGTCATGGGCGCGCTGGAGGAAAAGCGCCGCGACAAGGTGATCGGCTCCTCGCTCGAGGCCTGGCCGACGGTCCACGTCGCCGACGCCGAGACCCGCGCGCTGGTCGCAGCCGCCGACTTCGCCGAGATCTGCATCACGTCTGGGATCGAGATCTCCGGCGAGGCCGCGCCGGAGGGCGCCTTCACCCTCGCCGACGTTCCGGGCGTCGCCGTCGTCTTCGCCAAGGCCGAAGGGGCGAAATGCGCCAGGTCGTGGAAGATCACCGGCGACGTCGGTGCCGATCCCGAGTTCCCGGACGTTTCCGCCCGCGACGCCAAGGCGCTGCGCGAGCTGAAGGCCGCCGGGCGCCTCGCCGCCTGAGGCTGCCTGAGGCTGCCGCGCGGGGGGTGCAGGCGATCGTGGCCGGGCATCGCGCTGGGCCCGGCGAAGAGCCGGGCCGCCGGCCGGCGAATTTGCCGTGGTTTCGCAACCATGCGCCCGGAATTTGCCGGATTCCCGTGCGATGCGGACGAAGCTTGCGGAATCGGACTTGGCCTTCGGCGAAGTTCCGCCTATGCAAAAATCCGGCTGGGCTCGTTCGAAGGGGGAACGGGGCCGGCCACGCGGCGCAGGGCGTTCTCGTCCGTGCGCTCCGCCGAATGAGGGCGGCGAGGCTCCGATGAGGGGGCCGGCCCGTCCGTTGATCTCGGCGGAATCGAGGGGTTCCAAGCGGCACCGCCGGAAGACGGCCCTGCCGCCCGCATGAGGGGGACGTATCGCCATGATGCCGATTACCGCCCGGAGGGGCGTCGCCGCAGCCGTTCTCCTGTCCGGGTGCCTGTCGCTCGGCGGCTGCCTCGGCCCGACCTACGGCACCGGCAAGTCGCAGGGCGAGACGCTGTTCGACGATCTCAACAACTTCGTTTCGCTCGGCGATACCGAGGGCAAGCAGAAGATCGCCTACACGCCACGCCCCGAACTGGTGAAGCCGGAGAACACCGCCGTGTTGCCGCAGCCGCAGGTGGCGCGCAACACGACGGGCGACCCGAGCTGGCCGGAATCGCCGGAGGAGCGCTCGGCGCGCATCCAGGCCGCCGCCTATCAGGGCGACGGGCCGCTGCCGGCCGAATTCGCCACCAAGAACAAGGAAGGCGTCACGCGGGAATATCTCGACCGCACCAGCGGCGGCACCTACAATTTCCGCAAGAACGGCAGGGACGCCGGCGTGCTTCCGCCTGACCAGATGGAAAGCCGCAGCGAGCTGATCAAGAAGCGCATCGCCGAGCAGAAGCAGGGCAGCCCGACGCAGCGCAAATATCTGAGCGAGCCGCCGCTGAAATATCGCGAGCCCGCCGCCTCTGCCCCGGTCGGCGATCCGGGCGAGGACGAGGAGGCCAAGCAGCGTCGCCTGCGCGGCAATGGCGGGGGCTTCCTCGACAAGCTCGGCAACCTCCTGCCCTTCTGACCGTCCTTCCGCCGAGGCCGGGAGCCGTCCGGCCTCATCGCCTTCGGGCGAAGAAGGTGCGCAGCAGCGCGGCGCTCGCCGTCGCCGCGATCCCCGAATAGACCTCCGGCGCGTGGTGGCAGGTCGGCTGGGCGAAAAAGCGCGGCCCGTTCTCCACCGCGCCGCCCTTTTCGTCGGCTGCGCCGTAATAGAGCCGGCGGATCCGCGCGAACGAGATCGCCGCCGCACACATCGCGCAGGGCTCCAGCGTGACGTAGAGGTCGCAGGCGCCGAGGCGCTGGCTGCCGAGCGCCGCACAGGCGATGCGGATCGCCACGATCTCGGCATGGGCCGTCGGGTCCGACCGGGCGATCGTCTCGTTGCCGGCGGCGGCGACGACCGCGTCCCCGCAGGCGACCACCGCGCCGACCGGCACCTCGCCGCGCGCCGCCGCACCTTCGGCCTCCTGCAGAGCGAGATCCATGAAATTGCGGCGCGGCATGTGATGTCGCTCTTACCCGATGGTCGAGGCCTTGCTATAGCACCCGGCAGCGACGGCGAAAGCCGCGAAGGGTCCGGATCTTCGTCGCGGCATCGTGCGGGGCGCGGCACTTCTCGCGGCGGCGCGAAGCTCCCGGCAGGGACCGGACAAGCGAATTTCTGGGAAGACGCAGCGTCCGGGCAAAGCACCCGTCGACGCCGCGAAGCAGTGAAAGCCTGACGATGAGCGATGACGAGAAGACCGGCGAGGGGCCCGGCCAGAAGAAGGGCGGCTCGCGCCCGCGCGGCGGACCGCGCCGGGAAAGCGGCGAGCGTCCTGCGAAGGGGCGGGCGCCCCGCCGCCAGGACTCCGGCGGTGCCGGCAAGCCGCGGCGCGAACGCGGCGAGGGCGCGGCGGACGGCTCCGGCTTCAAGCAGCGGCGGGGCCCGCGCGGGGCGGCTGCCTCGAACGGTGCCGGCGACAGGCGCGGCCGCGAGCGCTCCGGCGACGGCGAGCGCCAGGAGCGGCGCCCGTTTCGTCCGCGCGGCGAGGAAGGTCAGGGCGTTCAGGGCGGCGAGGATCGGGGCGAGCGGCCGTTCCGCAGCCGCGGCGCCGGCAAGCCCTTCAGCCCGAAGAGCCGGGGTATGCACTCCCATGCCGGGGCATCCGGCGACGACCGGGGCGGCAGGCCGCGGAGCTACGGCCGCCGCAGCCACGACGCCGACGGCACCGGCGAAGGCGAGACGGGCCGTCGGGCCCGTCCGCTGGCGAGCGACAGAGCCGGGGACAGGCGAGGCGACGATCCCGCCGCAAAGCCGCAGCGCGACCGCTTCCCGGCGCGCGACGGCAAGCGCCGGCCGGCCGCCGGCGGTCGCGACGATACCCGCCGGCCGCGCCGCGACGGGGCACAGCGTTCCGAAGGCGGCGAACATGCCGGGCGGGCCGGTCGCGACGGCAAGGCCGCCGGCCGCGGCGGACGCGATGCCGGCGAGGGCCGGCGCGCCGAGGCGCGGCCGCCGCGCGGCCGCGGCGACGCTTCCGCGCCCCGCAAGCCGCGCGCGGAGACGGCGGCGCTCGATGCCGCCGGCGAGGCGCAGCTCACCATGCGCATCGCCCGCCGGCTCGCCCGGGCGGGCGTCGCCTCGCGCCGCGACGCCGAGGCGATGATCGCCGAGGGCCGCGTCGCGGTGAACGGCGCGGTGCTCGAAAGCCCGGCCCTCGACGTCGGCCCGAAGGACCGGATCACCGTCGACGGCGAGGCGCTGCCGCAGATCGAGCGCACCCGGCTGTGGCTCTTCCACAAGCCGGCCGGTCTCGTCACCACCAACCGCGACCCGGAAGGTCGGCCGACCGTCTTCGAGAAGCTCCCGGCCGAGATGCCGCGGGTGCTGTCGATCGGCCGCCTCGACATTAACACCGAGGGGCTGCTGCTCCTCACCAATGACGGCGGTCTCGCCCGCACGCTGGAACTGCCGGCGACCGGCTGGCTGCGGCGCTACCGGGTGCGCGCCCATGGCGAGGTCGACCAGGCGCGGCTCGACGAGCTCCGGGAGGGCATCGCCATCGAGGGTGTCTTCTACGGCGCGATCGAGGCGAGCCTCGACCGGGTCCAGGGCTCCAACGTCTGGCTCACCCTCGGCCTGCGCGAAGGCAAGAACCGCGAGGTCAAGCGCGTCCTCGGCCATCTCGGCCTCGAGGTGAACCGCCTGATCCGGCTATCCTACGGGCCGTTCCAGCTTGCCGACCTGCCCGAGGGCGCGGTGCGCGAGATCCACGGCAAGACCCTGCGCGACCAGCTCGGGCCCCGCCTGATCGAGGAGGCCGGCGCCGATTTCGACGCGCCGATCCTCAATCCGTTCTCCAACCGGCCGGTCGAGGCGGAGAAGGCGCCGCGCGGCGCCGGCGCGGACGCAAAGAAGAAGCCGCGTTCTGAGACCCAGCCGAACCGCAAGCGCCAGCGCGAGGAAAAGCGCGAGGAGGCGCTGGAGCGGCTCGACACCCGTCCGGACCGGCAGGAACGCGGCGGCGGCGAGAAGCGCGGAAGCGGGGCAGGGCGCGGCGAGCGGCCCGGCCGTTCGCCCGGTGTTGAGCGCGGCGGCCGCGGCAAGGCCCGCGACGCCGGCGAGGGCCTGCGCCCGCGCGGCACGGGCGATGCGTCAAAGCCGTGGAAGCCGCGCCGCGCCAGCGATCGCGACGACATGGTTCGCGGCGGCGAGGCGCCCCGCGGTCCCGGCAAGCGCGGCGACCGGCGCTTTTCCGAGGCGGAGGCCGCGCCGCAGAGGCCCGCCGGTGCTGGCCGGCGGCTCTCCAACGTCTGGATCGCTCCCGGCGGACGGCCCGTCGGGCCGAAGAAGGCGGAAGCCGCCGCCGAGGCGGAACGGCCGGCCAAGGCGCGGGCGCTCGATCCGACGCAGCGCATGGGCAAGCGGCGCGGCCCGGGAAAGCCGAAGGGCGGAGCGGACAAGACGTCCGGCCCGAAGCGGCCGAAGAAGGGCTGACCGGTGCGCATCGTCGCCGGCGAATTCCGCGGCCGCAGGCTCGCCGAGCCGAAGAGCGACCGCATCCGCCCGACCACCGACCGCAACCGCGAGACGCTGTTCAACATCCTCGCCCACCGGCCGGACGTGGATGTGGTCGGCGCCCGCGTCCTCGACCTCTTCTCCGGCACCGGCGCGCTCGGCCTCGAAGCCCTGTCGCGCGGCGCCCGCTTCTGCCTGTTCGTCGAGGAGGATGCCGAGGCGCGGGGGCTGATCCGGGCCAACATGGAGGCCTTCGGCCTGAACGGCCGGGCGAAGATCTTCCGCCGCGACGCGACGCGGCTCGGCGTTCCGGGCACCATGGAGCCCTTCGACCTCCTCCTTGCCGACCCGCCCTATGGAAAGAGGCTCGGCGAGGCGGCGCTGGCTTCGGCCCTCGAAGGCGGCTGGCTGAAGGAGGGCGCGCTTGCGGTGGTCGAGGAGGCGGCGGAGGCGGCCTTCGAGCTTCCGGACGGCTTCGAACTCGTCGACGAGCGGTCGATGGGCATGACCACCTTGAGGTTCCTCACGGCGAGCCGGTCGCAGCGTCTCCCATAAACTCGCCATGCTGCCGCGTCAGAACGAAGCATCGCGACGCGAACGATCGGCGCGCGGGCGCCGCGCCGGGCCGTGCTTCGCCGGCGCGAAGCCGCGATCTGACGAAAGCGTAAGTGGTCACGCCGCCCCGGCTGCGGCATAGTCCCGGCCGGAAAACCATTCGAGGAAACGAGGACAACCAACAAGATGACCAAGGCGATGCGGGCCCTTTCGGCCACCGCCCTCGCGGGCGCTCTCGCTTTCGTTCCGCTGGCAGGCGCCTTTGCCGACGGCGCCACGAAGACCGAAAAAGCCAGCGAGGCGAAAACCGAGGCACCGGCCACCGTCAAGTCGGACGAGGTTGCCGGCACGCCCGCCGACCACAAGCCGGTCGAGGAGCGGATCACCGAATTTTCCCTCGACAACGGCATGCAGGTCGTCGTGCTGCCGGACCACCGCGCGCCGGTGGTCACCCAGATGGTCTACTACCACGTCGGCGCCGCCGACGAGGCGCCGGGCGAGAGCGGCATCGCGCATTTCCTCGAACATCTGATGTTCAAGGGCACCAAGACCCATCCCGAGGGCGAGTTCTCCCGCGCGGTCGCCGACATCGGCGGCCAGGAGAACGCCTTCACCACCGACGACTACACCGGCTACTACCAGCAGGTTCCGTCCTCGGCTCTGGAAATGGTGATGGGCTACGAGGCCGACCGCATGGCCAACCTCGTCCTCACCGACGCGGTGGTCAAGCCGGAGCGCGACGTCATCCTCGAAGAGCGGCGCATGCGCATCGACAACGATCCGGGCGCCCAGCTGCAGGAGGCGGTGCAGGCGGCGCTGTTCCAGAACAGCCCCTACGGCATTCCGGTGATCGGCTGGCGCCGGGAGATGGAAGAGCTCTCGCGCGCCGATGCGATCGCCTTCTACGACAAGTACTACACCCCCAACAACGCGACGCTCCTCGTCGCCGGCGACGTGACCGCCGACGAGGTGAGGAAGCTGGCGCAATCGACCTATGGCAAGGTCGCGCGCCGTGCCGATCCGGGCACCCGCGAGCGGGCGCTCGAGCCCGAGCCGCTCGCCGCCCGCATCGTGACGCTCACCGACGCGAAGGTGACCCAGCCCTCGATGCAGAGGGTCTATCTGGTCCCCGGCGAGACCATCGCCGAGCCGGGCGAGGCCGAGGCACTCGACGTCCTGTCGGACATCCTCGGCGGCGGCACCACCTCGCGGCTCTATCGCTCGCTCGTCGTCGAAAAGGGCATCGCCGCCGGCACCGGCGCCTTCTATTCCGGCACCGCGCTGAAGGAGGGCCAGTTCGGCGTCTACGGCATGCCGCGCGGCGAGGCGACGCTCGCCGACGTCGAGACGGCGATCGACGCCGCCATCGCCGACATCCGGAAGAACGGCGTCACCGAGGCCGAGCTCGACCGCGCGAAGAACCGCGTCAGGAAGAACATGATCTATCTGCGCGACAGCCAGACGGCGATGGCGCGGCGCGTCGGCGCGGCGCTGTCGACCGGCCGCAGCCTGAAGGACGTCGAGACCTGGCCGGAGCGCATCGAGGCGGTCACCGTCGCGGACGTCGATGCCGTGGCGAAGAAGTATCTGCGGCCGGAGCGCTCGGTCACCGGCTATCTGAAGCCCGAGGCCCCGCTCGCCGCCGCCTCCGGCAGCGGCGAGACGAAGCCCGCCGCCGACGCCGAGAGCGACGCGCCGGCAGCCGCCGCCCCGTCGCGCTCGTGACGCTCCCCGTTTCGAATTTTCGAAAGTCCGCAAGCTCCGCCATGACCATCAAAGCCGTCTCCGCCTCGCTCAAGGGGCTTCTCGCCGCCGCGTCGTTCGGTCTCCTCGCCTTCGCCCCGGTGCCCGCCGCCGCGGTCGACATCCAGGAGGTGACGAGCCCCGGCGGCATCAAGGCCCTTCTCGTCGAGGACCATTCCAACCCGCTGATCGCCGTCAACTTCGCCTTCAAGGGCGGCGGCTCGACCCAGGATCCGGCCGGCAAGGAGGGCCTCGCCAACCTTCTGACCGGCCTCCTCGACGAGGGCGCCGGCGACATCAAGAGCGCCGACTTCCAGGAGAAGCTCGACGATCTCGGTGTCTCGATGAGCTTCGAGACCGGGCTCGACAACTTCACCGGCTCGTTCCGCACGATCACCGACTTCGAGGACGACGCCTTCGACCTGCTCGCCCTCGCCCTGACCAAGCCGCGCTTCGACGAGGAGCCGGTGAACCGCATCCGCGGCCAGATCGTCACCGGCATCATCGCCGACCGCAACGATCCCGGCGAGATCGCCTCCAAGGCCTTCCGCGAGACCGTCTTCGCCGGTCATCCCTATTCGCGGCCGAAGGAGGGAACGCCCGAAACCCTGGCGACGGTGACCGCCGCCGACCTCGAAAGCTTCCGCTCGAAGGTCTTCGCCAAGGACGACCTCGTCGTCGGCGTCGTCGGCGACATCACCCCGGACCAGCTGAAGCAGCGGCTCGACCAGGTGTTCGGCGGGCTGGCGGACAAGGCGCAGCTGACGACGGTGCCGATGGCGACGCCGGTCATGGGCAAGGACGTCTCGGTCGATCTCGCCGTGCCGCAGACGCAGATCCGTGTCGCGACGCCCGGCGTCCTGCGCTCCGACGACGATTTCTTCGCGGCCTATCTGATGAACCACGTGCTCGGGGGCGGCTCCTTCACCTCGCGGCTCTATGACGAGATCCGGGAAAAGCGCGGCCTCGCCTATGGCGCGACGTCCTTTCTCGCGACCTACGACCATGCGGGGCTTCTCGGCATCGCCACCGCGACCCGGGCCGACGCCGCGCCCCAGACCGTCGACATCATCCGCAAGGAGATCGAGCGCATGGCGAGCGAAGGGCCGACGTCCGAGGAACTCGACAAGGCCAAGGCCTATGTGAAGGGCTCCTATGCCGTGCGCAATCTCGACTCCTCGCTCGCCGTCGCCCAGACCCTCGTCGGCATCCAGCTCGACGATCTCGGCACCGACTACATCGACCGCCGCCAGGCGATCATCGACGCGGTGACGCTCGACGACGTCAAGGCCGCGGCGAAGAAGCTCCTCGACGCCCGGCCGACCGTCGTCACGGTCGGTCAGGCGGCCTCCTGAGGCGGCGGCCGTTGCGGATCGGCATCGCCCTCGGTGGCGGCGGCGCGCGCGGCCTTGCCCACATCCACGTGCTCGAGGCGCTCGACGACCTCGGGCTGAAGCCGGTGCGCGTCACCGGCTCTTCCATCGGGGCGGTCATCGGCGCCGGCTATGCGAGCGGCATGCCGGCGCGCGACATCCGCGCCTACATGCTCGACTGCTTCACCTCGCCGCGCATCGTCATCGGCCGGCTGTGGCAGACGCGGCCGGTCTCGCTGCAGGAATTCCTCGCCGACGGCGGCTTCCGCATCGGCCAGCTCAATGCGCGCCGGGTGATCATGGCCTTCATGCCGCCGGACGTGCCTCTGACCTTCGAGGAGCTGGCGATCCCGCTCGGCGTCATGGCGACGGATTTCTACGCCCGGGCCGAATGCGAGCTCGACAGCGGCGAGTTGCGCAGCGCCATCGCCGCCTCGGCGGCGATCCCGGCGATCTTCCGTCCGGTGCGGCGCGACGGCCGGCTGCTCGTCGACGGCGGCATCTACAATCCGCTGCCCTTCGACCGGCTGAAGGACGTCGCCGACGTCACCATCGCCGTCGACGTGAACGGCGGCCCGGAGGGCGACAAGGGCCGGGTGCCGACGCCGGTGCAGGCGATGATCGGCGCCTCGCAGCTCACCATGCAGTCGATCATCGACGCCAAGCTGATCGTCTCGCCGCCGAGCCTGCTGTTCCGCCCGCCGGTCTCGGCCTATGGCGTCCTCGACTTTCTGCGTTCCAGAGAGATCCTGACGGCGACGGAGGGCCTGCGGGAGGAGGCCAAGCGCGCCATCTCCCGGCATCTCGAGCACCGGCTGAAGGGGGGCGGCGAGGCGCTTGCGCGCCTCAGCGCCGCGGCGGCCGCCTCGGCGTGACGCCTCGGTCTCGTCGCGAGCGGCCTCAGCCGGCGGCGCGCCGTAAGAGGCGGGCCTCCGGCGGCCCCGGCGTCCTTGCGACAAGCAGGAGGCCGGCGACGAAGAAGACGACGAGGCTCGCCATGCCGACCCGCGAGGCTGCGACCGGCGAAAGGCTCAATGCCGCCAGCGCCGTTGCCGCGCTCACCGTCGCCGGGGCGAGGAACGAGGTCGCCCGGCCGATGAAGGCGTAAAAGCCGAAATAGCGGCCCGCCTCCTCGGCGCTGACGGACTTCGCCATCCAGGATCGCGACGAGGCCTGGATCGGCCCGAAGGCGAGGCCGATGAGCAGCCCGAAGACGATGTAGCTCTTCTCGGCCCCGCTGGCGAAGAGGCCGCCGCCGTCCGCTGCCGGCGCAAATTGCAGGAGGCCGAAGAGGCTCGACTGTGGGCTCGTAGAGACGATGCCGACGGTGGCGGCGCTGAGGCAGAGGATCGCCGCCACCACCACCGCCTTGGAGCCGAGCCTCGCATCGAGGACGCCGGCGGCGAAGCAGCCGAAGATGGCGGTGACGTTGAGGATGATGCCGAACAGGCCGCTCTCGGTGATCGACCAGCCGAACATGCCGGCGGCGAAGGCGCCGCCGAGGACGACGAGGGCATTGACGCCGTCCTGGTAGATCATCCGGGCAATCAGGAAGCCGAAGAGTGCCCGCCGCCCGCGGATTTCGCGCAGCGTCGCGGCGAGGTCGCCGAGGCCCTGGCGGATCGCCGCCGACACAGGCTCGCCCTTCGGCCGGTCCGGCGTCAGGAAGAACATCGGCAGGATGAAGACGAGGTACCAGAGGGCGGCGAGCGGCGCCGTGGCGCGGGCGCCCTCGCCGGTGGCCGGGTCGAGCCCGAAGGCGGGAACGAGGCCGAGGATCGTCAGCCCCGTCTCCTTCGATCCGGCGAGGAAGGCGAGCGCCGCGCCGAGGAAGACGATGCCGCCGACATAGCCGAGGCCCCATGCGACGTTGGAGATCCGGCCGATCTCCTCGTTCTTCAAAAGCCGCGGGATCATCGCGTCGTTGAAGACGATCGAGAACTCCGCCGCGACGGTCGCAAGGACGACGAGGAGCGCGGCGAGCGCGATGGAGGAACCGGGGGCGGCGAACCACATGAGCGACAAAGAGACGATCTTGATCGCCGCAAATCCCGCGAGCCAGGGCTTTCGCGGGCCCGCCCGGTCGGCGACGGCGCCGAGGAAGGGCGAACCGAAGGCGACGAGAACGCCGGCGAGCGTCGCCGCGAGGCTCCACCAGGTCTGGCCGGTGGCGGGGTCGGGCGCAAGCGTCGAGACGAAATACGGTCCGAAGACGAAGGTGATGACGACGGTGAAGAACGGCTGCGCGGCGAAGTCGAAGGCCATCCAGCCCCAGACGCCGGGCCGGCGCAGCGCGGATCCGCCCCGGCGCGGCGCGTCCGTCTCAGCCTCGGCCATCTCGCGTCCCCTCCAGGAAGAGCCCCCGGCGGACGAATAGGCAGGGAGCGGCCGGCGGGCAATCCCGATTTTCACGACCCGTTTCTCACGGCCCTGTTTTCGCGATCCTCTTCGGTCCGATCTTCCGACCGGGTAGCGGGAACGCGGAAAGGCCGCGAAACGGCGGGGAAACGGCGGCGGGCGTCGGCAGGACCTTATCCCCTATGCTGCCGCGGTCCTTGCCGACCGCGGGCCCGGGGCGGCTGTCATTTCGCCGTTGAACGCGGCATCAGCGTGAAGACGACCCTTTCGGCGGTCTTCCTGGCGAGGGTCTGCAGCGTCCCGGCGACGAAGTGCCGGACACAGATATCCAGCGCCTCCCTGCCGTTGGTGTCGGCGGCGCAGCCGGTGAAGGACACGCCGGACGCCTCGAACGTGCCGTCCGCGACGAATTCCTTCGTCTTGACGTCGTAGAGTTTGAAGGCGATCGCCGCCTCGAGCTGCAGGAGGCCGGTGAACTGATCGGCCGAGGCTCCGGCGGTCGGCACCTGGACGAGGAGATAGTCGGCCCGCCCTTCGAGCGTCGCCGCGGCGGCCGCGATGTCCGCCTCGCTGGTCTTTGCGTCGTCGCCGACCCGCGCGAAGCGATCGGCAAGCGCGCCGTCGGCCGCGACGATCGTGATCTTCGGGAAGCTCGCCGCAAGCCCGGCGGCGACCCTACGCATGCCGTCCAGCACCGCGTCTTCGTAATAGATCGCGCGCAGCGCCGCTTTCGGCTTGCCGTCGACGGCGACGACGACGACCGGGCCGGTGGCGAGCGACGGGCAGGTGGCCGCCGCGACGATCTCTGCCGGCAGGTCGCCGAGGAGCGTCGGATAGTGCGATGCGAGCGCTGCCTCGAAACAGGCTGCGGCGGCTTTCCTGTCGGCTTCGGATGCCTTCTCGGAGAGGCCTGCCGGATCGCATTCGCCGCCGTCGAGATCCTGGGAAAAGCTCGAACCCTGCGCGAGCATGCGTCCGCTTTCGCCGTCGAAAAGGCCGTAGCGGAGCTCCGCCGCGATCTTGGCAAGGCCGGTATACCCGTCGGCATAGCCCGTCCCGGCGAGAGAATGGGCGAGAAGCAGCCCGCCGTCCGGCTCCCCGGCGGCGAGGGCGGACAGATCCGCCTCGCGCGGACTTCCGGCCTCGCGCAGTTTTTCGGCGAGAT
Organism: Jiella sonneratiae; assembly: GCF_017353515.1. Lineage (GTDB taxonomy): Bacteria > Pseudomonadota > Alphaproteobacteria > Rhizobiales > Rhizobiaceae > Jiella > Jiella sonneratiae. The sequence goes on along the minus strand of NZ_JAFMPY010000008.1, from coordinate 21,357 downwards.
CGCCCGATGCCTCGCTTACCGTCACCTTGGGCGGCACGCCGCCCGGGCAGCCGCCGCCGCCACCCCCGGCCGCCGCGCGCAGCGCGCTGGTCATCGCTTCTGCGACGTCGGGCGCGAGGTTGCCCGGATTTCCCGTCGGCACCTGCGCCGTGCGGAGGGTGAGGCCGGCCTCCTCGGCAGCGCGAACCGGCACCGTTCCGACCATCAGGAATTGCAGGGCGGCCGCGGCCGTCAGAATTGTCGCGAAGGCGGTCGGGGTCGACCATCCGGCATGAGGCATCGATCGTCCTTCCACATTCCCTTGCGGAAAGAACAGTATATGCGTCTAGACCTGCGTCGCAAGCCTCGCCACTGCCGCGCGGACGGCGCTTGGCGCGGTCCCCTCTGAGACGAGATCCGCTCGATCAGAGCGGGGCTCGTATCGAGCCCGCGCGGCGAATGAGGGTCTTTGTTTCCGGCATCACGACGTGATCTGCCGGAAACCGTGTGACGCGGCATGCGGAGGGCCCGCCTTCGGCCACGTGCCGGCGCAACAGCTTGAAAAGCGCGCTCGTCGGCAGGCAGACGGAACGGCCCGGCCTGCGCGTCGAGACTTTGCAAGGCTTGGTCAAGATGCGGTTCCGGGACGACGGGCAGGGGATCGACGAAGATGCCCGTGTCGATTCGGGCCGCGGAGCAAGAATCTCCGCGTCTTTCTTCGCGCGCCGTGCTACCGCCGCTCATCGCAACCTCATGAAGGGTCGGTGCAATGGCCAAGGGTCAGATGCGCAGCAACAAGGAAGTCCGCAAGCCGAAGGCCGACAAGAAGGCGAAGGGCGCCGCGCCCGCGCCGACGCCTGGCAAGTTCGCCGCGCCCCAGTCGGGCGACAAGAAGAAGTGACCATCTCGCCGGCGCCGTCGATCGGCGCCGGCCCAAGAATATCCGTTTTGATCAGGCGGGATGAAATGAGCTTCGCTCATCCTCCCGCTCCATCTTCCTGTTTCCGCATGATCTCTTCCGAAGACCGGTTCCCGCTTCTCGGGATCATGCTTATGGCCCGGCCGCCGTCAGACCTGCGTCGCGAGGTCTGACAGCAGACCCGCCGCCACGGTGAGCCGGGCGACGGAGGTCTCGCCGCTGCCGGCGAGCGCCACCAGCTGCGCGCGCACCCGGTCGACGGTCGCGGCCCGCTCCTGCACCCAGGCCTCGGCGCTCTCGCCGCTCTTCAGCGTCGCCGTCGTCAGCTGCCGCCGGGCGCGGGCGATCTGGCTGCCCGCCCGCTGCAGGGCGAGGGTCTCGAAATAGTCGCTGGAATCGTAGCGGAACAGCGCCGCCTCGAGCCGGCCGATCTCGAACAGCCGGGTGATCTCGAAATAGCTCTGGACCGTCGCGTCGAGCGGCCGCCCGGTCTCGCGGGCGACGGCGGCGATGTCCGGGATGAGCGCGACGAGCGGCAGCATGGCGATGTCTTCGGCAAGGTCGCCCGGCACGCCGTGGCGCGTCCAGCCGCCGGCCCGCTCCTCGGCCTCCGCCCTGGCGGCCTCCGAGGCGATCTCCCGCAGCCGGCCCTTCAGCTGGCCGAGCGCGTCGCGGGTCTCGACGGCGACGCTGGTCAGACCCGAGCCGAACGGTTCGTTGAGGACGTACCAGAGCGTCAGCCGGCGCAGGAAGGTGCCGATCTCGCGATAGAGCCCGTTCTGGACCTCGCCGGAAAGCGTGCCGTCGAGCCCGTCGACCCGCTCGTAGAGGTCGCGGATGTCGAAGCCGTCCTTGGCGGCGACGAAACCTTCGACAACCGAGGCGGCCGAACTGCCGGTCGATTCCTTGACGGTGGTGACGAAGGTCGGTCCGGTCCGGTTGACGATCTCGTTGGCGAGCACCGTCGCGATGATCTCACGGGCGAGCCGGTGGCCCTTGATGTCGCGGGTGAAGTCGCGGCGCATCGGGCCCGGGAAATAGTCGTGCAGCCGGTCCTCGAGATAGGGATCGTCCGGCAGGCGGCTCGCGACGATCTCGTTGAACAGCGTGATCTTGGCATAGGCGAGGAGGACGCCGATCTCGGGGCGGGTGAGGCCCTGGCCGGTGCTCCTGAGATCGGCGATCGTCGCCTCCGAGGGCAGGTTCTCCACCCCCCGGTCGAGCAGGGCGGCGGCTTCGAGCACGCTCATGAAGCGCGCCTGCAGCGACAGGGCGGAGACCCCCTCGCGCTTTTCCAGCGAGATCGCCAGCGTCTGTTCGTAGTTGTTTTCGAGAACCAGCTCGGCGACTTCCGGCGTCATGGCGGAAAGCAGCGCATTGCGGTCGTCGCGGGTCAGGCGCCCCTCGGCCATCGCGCCGTTGAGCGCGATCTTAATGTTCACCTCGACGTCGGAGGTGTTGACGCCGGCCGAGTTGTCGATGGCATCGGAATTGATCCGCCCGCCGGACCGGGCGAACTCGATGCGGCCCTTCTGGGTCACCGCGAGATTGGCGCCTTCGCCGACGACCTTCGCCCGCAGCTCGGCTGCCGTGACGCGCAGGGCGTCGTTGGAGCGGTCGCCGACGTCGACGTTGCTCTCGCTGGAGGCGCGGACATAGGTGCCGATGCCGCCGAACCAGAGCAGGTCGACAGGCGCCTTCAGGATGGCGGTGACGATCTCGGTCGGCGTTCCCTCGTTGCGGTCGAAGCCGATCGCCCGCGCCGCCTCGTCGGACAGGTGGATCACCTTCTCGCGCCGCGAGAACACGCCGCCGCCATGCGAGATCTTCGCCCGCTCGTAGTCCTGCCAGGAGGAGCGGGGCTTGTCGAACAGCCGCTTCCGCTCTTGGAACGAGGCCTCGGGGTCGGGGTCTGGATCGATGAAGATGTCGCGGTGGTCGAAGGCGGCGACGAGGCGGGTCTTCTTCGACAGGAGCATGCCGTTGCCGAAGACGTCGCCGGACATGTCGCCGCATCCGGCGACGGTGAAGGGCTCGTTCTGGATGTCCCAGGCGCCGTCGGCGCCGTTCTCCCGCGAGATCTCGCGGAAATGCCGCTTCACCGCCTCCCAGGCGCCGCGGGCGGTGATGCCCATGGCCTTGTGGTCGTAGCCGGCGGAGCCGCCGGAGGCGAAGGCGTCGTCGAGCCAGAAGTCCTTGGACTGGGCGATGGCGTTGGCGGTGTCGGAGAAGGTCGCCGTGCCCTTGTCGGCTGCGACGACGAAATAGGGGTCCTCGCCGTCGTGGCGGCGGACGCGCGGCGGCGTCCTGACCGCGTCGCCGACGATGTTGTCGGTGATCGAAAGCAGCGAGGCGATGAACACGACATAGGCCGAGCGGCCGGCGGCGAACCACTGGTCGCGCTGGCCGGCATCCGGCAGCCGTTTCGGATAGAAGCCGCCCTTCGCCCCCACCGGCACGATGACGGCGTTCTTCACCTGCTGGGCCTTGACGAGGCCGAGCACCTCGGTGCGGAAGTCCTGGGCCCGGTCCGACCATCTGAGGCCGCCGCGCGCAACCGGCCCGAATCTGAGGTGGACGCCCTCGACGCGGGCGTCGAAGACGAAGATCTCGCGGAACGGCACCGGGGCGGGCAGCCCCTCGACGGCGCCGGAATCGAACTTGAAGGCGAGCGCCGGCTCGACGCGGCCCGGCTCGGAATCCGGCACCGCCGAAATCCCGTCGACGGCGAAATAGTTGGTCCTCAGCGTCGAGAGGATCGCGTTGAGGAAGCGGCGGACGATCCGGTCGTCGTCGATCGAATCGACGACGTCGAGAGCGTCGAGGATCTCGCCATAGACGTCGGCGCAGCCGCGCAGCACCGCCCGCCGGTGCTGGCGGTCCTCCGCCTTCTCGCTCATCAGCGAGGCGTCGTCGCCGTCGCTGCCGGATCTTTCGGGATCGAAGGCGGTTTCGAACAGCCGCCAGAGCATCGCGCTGATCGCCGCGTGGCGCACCAGGGCGCTGGCGACGTAGTCCGGCGAATAGGAGAGGTTCGCCTGGCGCAGGTAGCGGGAATAGGCCCTGAGGACGTTGGCCTTGCGGAAGTCGAGGCCGGCCTCGAGCACCAGCGCGTTGAAGCCGTCGTTCTCGATGCGGCCGCGCCAGACCGCGCCGAACACGTCTTCGAGCGCCTTGCCGCCGTCATCGAGGGGGATCGTTCGGCCGCCGGTCGCCCGGACGAGGTCCATGTCGTGGAGGTGCACCGGATCGCCGTCCGGCCGCACCAGCCGGAAGGTGCGTTCCGAGACGACGCCGAAGCCCATGTTTTCGAGGATCGGCACCCGCGTCGACAACGCCACCGCCCGGCCGAGATGGTAGATCTTCAGCCGCACCGTGTCGGTGGAATCGCCGTCGCGGCGGTAGAAGTCGACGAATAGCGGCTCCTCGTCGGTGAGGTGCTCGATCACCGCGACGTCGGTGACGGCCTCGGCCGGCGCGACGCTGTCGCGGTAGCTGCCGGGCAGGCCGCTGGCGAAGCGCTGGTGGTGGCTCGGCGCTCCCGACCGGCCGAGCGCGGCGACGAACTCGTCCTCCCAGTTCTTCGCCATCTCGGCGATGCGCGCCTCCAGCCGCTCGACGTCGACCTCCGGCGTCGGGTCGCCGGCCCGCCCGATGATGATGTGGACGCGCGCCAGCAGCCCCTCGGGAAAGGCCGGGTAGTATGCCGAGACGTGGCCGTCATAGGTCTCGGCGAGGAGGTGGCCGATGCGCTCCCGGAGCCGCGAATCGTAGCGGTCGCGCGGCACGTAGACGATGATCGAGGCGAAGCGGTCGAACTTGTCGACCCGCGGCAGCACCCGCACCCGCGGCCGTTCGCCGAGCTCGACGACGGTCGCGGCGAAGCGTTCGAGCAGCTCGGGCTCGATCTGGAAGACCTCGTCGCGCGGATAGGATTCGAGCGCGTTGAGGAGCGCCTTGCCGGAATGCGACTCCGGCCGGAGGCCAGAGGCGTCGATGACGGTCTGCGCCTTCAGCCGGACATAGGGGATGGTCAGGATCGAGCGGGTGTAGGCGGTCGAGGTGAACAGGCCGACGATCCGCAGTTCCCCGGTCAGCCGCCCTTCTTCGTCGTACTGCTTGACGCCGACATAGTCCATGTAGGCCCTGCGGTGGACGAGCGAGCGGGCGTTCGCCTTGGTGACGATCAGCGGCGCCGGGGCCTTCAGGAAGGCGCGGATCTCGGGCGTCGTCAGCATCGGCCGGCCCGGCCGGCCGAGAATGCGGATGTCGGGGTCGGAGAGGATGCCGAGCGCTTCGTTCTGGCGCCGCTCCAGCACCTCGCCGTCGCGTTCGCCGTGATAGTCGTAGTCGCAGGTGCCGAGGAAGATGAAGTTGTCGTCGCGCAGCCATGCGAGAAGGCGCGCCGCCTCCGCGACCCCGGCCCGCTCGCTCTCGGAGAGCCTGCCCGCCCGCGCCTCCAGCGCCTCGACGGCGCGGCTGACGCGCTCGCGCATCGCCGAAAAGTCGCGGTTGGCGTTGCCGACCTGGGCGAGGATCCGCTCCAGCGCCTCCGACAGGCCCGAGCCGGGCTCGCCCCCGGCCATCGGGTCGACGGCGAACTGGATGAGGCTGGTGCGGCGGGTCCCCGGCCGCGTCGCCTCGCCGGGCTGCGAGGCGGAGAAATTGGCGAGGCTGCCGTCGGCGGCGTGTTCGACGTCGATGATCGGATGCGAGATGTAGTGGATCTCGTTCGCCCGCTCGGCGATCTCGGCGGTCAGCGAATCGAACAGGAAGGCCATGTCGTCGGAGACCACGGTGACGAGTTCCTGCGGCTCGCCGTTGCGGCGGAAGGCCTCCGGCCGGTCGATCCAGACCAGCGGCCGGCCCTTGCGGTGCGCGGCGAGGGCCTCGGCCCCGGCCCTCGCCGCGGCGGCGAGCGCCTCCGGCGCAAAGGCCTTGAGGTCCTCGGCGGGCGGCCGGGCGAGGATGAGCGGCGCGAGCTTCGCGCCGGCGCTCTCGCTGCCGAGTTCCGCCGTGACCGCCTCGACCAGCGCGGCCTTCTTACCTGTCGCGTCGTTCTGCATGACCTCTCCCTCCTCGCGCGCCCCGGTTTGTGGCAGCAATGATAGGGGAGGGGGCCCGGCTCTGCGAGGCGCCCCCCGCAGTGGAGGGATTGCAAATGTTCAATGCAGGCGACGGCGCCGTGACGGCGCTCGGTCTCGGGATTGCCGATCCGCTGTCGGATCGCACCAAAGCCTATTTCGACAAATGCGAGGAAAAGCTCGGCCTGGTGCCGAACGTCCTCCTCGCCTATGCCTTCGACGAGAAGAAGCTCGAGGCGTTCTCGCGCTTCTACAACGAGGTGATGCTGGCGGACAGCGAGCTCTCCAAGCTGGAGCGCGAGATGATCGCCGTCGTCGTCTCGGCGATCAATCACTGCCACTACTGTCTCGCCGCCCATGGCGCCGCCCTGCGCGAGCTTTCCGGCGATCCGGTGCTCGCCGAGACGATCGCCCAGAACTGGCGGGCCGCCGGCCTCGACGCGCGGCAGACGGCGATGCTCGACTTCGTCACCAGGCTCACCGAGCGGCCGGACGCCATCGTCGAGGCCGACCGGCAGGCGCTGCGCGACGCCGGCTTCTCCAACCGTGCGATCTTCGACATCGCCCAGACGGCGGGCTTCTTCGCCATGTCGAACCGCGTCGCCTCGGCGACCGAGATGCGGCCGAACCGCGCCTATCACGGGATGGCACGCTGACGAGACGAGACGAGGCGCGACCTTCATGCTGCCGAGGGGACTATCCCCGGCGGCGTCCGGCTTCGCGCTCGAAAAGCGCGCGCACGTGGTCCTTCGCCGCGCCGCAGGCGTCTTCCAGGGCAAGACCGGCCGCAAGGTTTGAGGCGATGGCCGTCGCCAGCATGCAGCCGGTGCCGCGCAGGGCGACGTCGAGGCGCGGCGCCGCATAGCGGCGGGGCGCCGTTTCGCCCGAACGGAAGAAGAGGTCGGCGGCGTCGGGCCCGTCGCCGTGACCGCCCTTGACGAGCACCGCCCCGGCGCCGGCCGCAAAAAGGCTGCGGACGAGAGCGGCGTTTCGGGACATCCCGTGATACGAGATCTGCTCGATCAGAGCGGGGCTCGTATCAAGCCCGCGGGGCGAATGAGCGTCTTTGTTTCCGGCATCACGAAGTGATCTGCCGGAAACCGTATGAGACTGCGGCCGCGCCTCTCCCATTCCCCACGAGCCGGTTTGGCTGGCCGGCGCCGGATACTCGGCAATCGAGCCGCCGGCTGCCCGGCTCGCCAGAATCGAAAGCTCCGGCAGGTTGGGCGTGACCAGCGTGGTCATCGGCAACAGTCGTTCGATCAGGCCGGCGGTCCCTTCCTCGCTCAACAGCAGCCCGCCGGAGGAGGCCGCGATCACCGGATCGAGGACGATCGGCCCTGCAAAGCCCGCCAGCGCCTCCGCCACCGCCGCGACGATCGCCGCCTCGGCGAGCATGCCGATCTTGACGGCGACGACGCAGCCGTCTTCCAGCGCGAAGGCGATCTGTTCGGCGACGAGGGCAGGGGGCATCGGCGCCACCGTGCCGACTTTGTGGTCGGTCTGCGCCGTCACCGCCGTCACCGCCAGCCGGGCATCGACGCCATGGGCGGCGGCCGTGCGGATGTCGGCCGCAAGGCCGGCGCCGCCGGAGGAATCGGTGCCGCCGACGACGAGGATGGTGGGGCGGGTCATTGCGATTGCGCCGCGGTGATCCGACGAACCCCATCGTCAGCCGTAGCTCCAGACACCCCCCTCTGCCTGCCGGCATCTCCCCCACAAGGGGGGAGATCGATCCTGCATCGGCGCCGCATCCCTGCTTTTAACCGATCGCTCCGTACAGACGTCGAGGCAGATGGTGGTGTCGGCGACGCCTCCGATCTCCCCCCTTGTGGGGGAGATGCCCGGCAGGGCAGAGGGGGGTCGCAGGGGAGCCACTCTGACAGGCCAGACGTCATTCTTGCTCCGCCGTCGACACAACAGCCCGTCCCGGCAGGCAGAGGGGGGTAGCGCCGGCCGCAATGTCGTCAGGAGCAGCGTCATTCCGCCAATCGCCGACATACCCCCGCGTCGCGGCGATCCACTGCCGCGTCCGACCCTCGGGATCGGCGTTCAGGGTGATGTCGGTGACGACGGCGGCCACGTCCGCCCCGTGGGCGAACACCTCCGGCAGCCGCTCGACGGTCACCCCGCCGATGGCGACCAGCGGCACCGCGCCGATCGCCTCCTTCCACGCCTGAAGCCGCGCCGGCGTCTGGGGCGCCCAGGGCATCGTCTTCAGGATCGTCGGCCAGACCGGGCCGAGCGCCACATAGTCGGGCTTGGCGGCGAGCGCGGTTTCGAGCTCCGCCGCGTCGTGGGTGGAGACGCCGAGGGAGAGGCCGGCGCGGCGGATCGCGCCGAGATCCGCCTCGGCGAGGTCTTCCTGGCCGAGATGCACGAAGTCGCAAGCCTCTTCGATCGCGATCTTCCAGTGGTCGTTGACGATCAGCCGGCAGCCGTGCCGCCGGCAAATGTTGCGGGCGCGGCGGATCTGCGACCGCAGCCCCGTCTCGGGCGTGTCCTTGAGGCGGAGCTGCACGAGCTTCACCCCGAGCGGCACCAGCCGCTCGATCCAGTCGGCGTCGGGAAGGATGGGGTAGAACGGGTCGAGGCGCATCATGCAAAGACCGCCTGGCCGAGCAGCGGCTGTCCGAGCACCGGCGTCGAGGGCTCGGCCATGTCGCGGGGATGCAGCGGATCCGCCTCGAAGCCGAGGCGGCCCGCCGAGACCGCGAGACGAAAAGCCTCGGCCATCTTCACCGGATCGCCGGCGAGCGCCACCGCCGAGGAGAGGAGCACGCCGTCATAACCGAGTTCCATCGCCTGCGCCGCATGCGAGGGCACGCCGATGCCGGCATCGACGACGAGCGTCAGATCCGGAAAGCGCGCCCGCAGCGCCCGCAATCCGTAGACGTTGTTGAGCCCCCGGGCCGAGCCGATGGGCGAGCCCCAGGGCATCAAGACGCGGCAGCCCGCCGCGACCAGCCGATCGGCGGCGACGAGATCCTCGGTCGTATAGGCCAGCACCTTGAAGCCCTCGTCCGAGAGAATGCGCGTCGCCTCGACGAGGCCGAAGAGGTCGGGCTGCAGCGTGTCGGCATCGCCGATCACCTCGAGCTTGATCCAGTCCGTGCCGAAGACCTCGCGCGCCATCCGGGCCGTCGTCACCGCCTCGCGCACCGAGTGGCAGCCGGCGGTGTTGGGCAGGACGCGCACCCCGGTCTCGCGGACGAGATCCCAGAACTTCCGGCCGGCCCGCTCGCCGGCCGCCTCACGGCGCAAGGAGACGGTGACGATGCCGGCGCCGGAGGCGGCGATCGCCCGCTCGAGGATTTCGGGCGAGGGATAGCGCGCGGTGCCGAGCATCAGGCGGCTGGCGATGGTTTCGCCGTAAATGTCCATGTCTCAGCCTCCCTGCATCGGCGCGATGACTTCGAGCGCGTCACCTTCGGCGAGCCTCGTCCCGGCCCGCTCGCAGGCGGGCACGAATTCGCGGTTGAGCGCGGTGGCGAAGGGCCCGTCCACATAGCCGAGCTCGGCGAGAACGGCCTGAAGCGTCGCGGCCTTCACCTCGGCGGCTTCGCCGTTGAGAAGGATCTTCATGCGGCGATCTCCTTTCGGGCTTTATGGCCTAGCGCCAGATCGGCGGCCCTTGCCGCACAGTCCGGCCCGAGCAGGAAGCCGTGGCGATAGAGCCCGTTGACCGAGACGATCCGGCCGCGCCGCTCCACCCGTGGCAGATTGTCAGGGAAGGCGGGGCGGCGGCCGGCCTTCATCTCGATCACCTCCGCCTCCGCGAAGGCCGGATGCAGCGCATAGGCGGCGCTCATCAGTTCGACGGCCGCGCGCAGCGTCGGGCCGCCGGACGCCTCGCTCTCGATCATCGTCGCACCAACCATGAAGCGGCCACCCGCGCGGGGGACGACATAGACCGGGAACCGCGGATGGAGCAGCCGGACGGGGCGCGACAGGCGGATCTCGTCGGTCCTCAGCACCAGCATCTCGCCGCGCACGCTGCGGATGCCCGGATCCCCGGCGCCGATGCCGCGGCAGTCAACGACGACGTCGCCCGTCGCCGTCTCGGCTTCGACGGGCGAGCCGAGGCGGAGCGTGCCGCCGAGGGTGCCGAGCCTTTCGCCGAGCGCCGCGAGAGCCCGCCGGGGGTCGAGATGGGCTTCGGCGGGAAAATGCAGGCCGCGGTCGAAGCGGCCGGCAAGATCCGGCTCCAGCGCGGCGATCTCCGCCCCGCCGAGCGGCAGGCCGCGTCGGGTTCGCCGGCGAAAGCGATCGAGGTCCGCGCCTTCGCGCGCCGGCGCGACGACGAGCGTCCCGCCGCGAACGACGTCCGGCACCCGCTCCGCCCACCAGCCGATGGCGGCGAGCCCCGGCTCGACGATCGACGGATCGGCGCTCTCGGCCTCGCAGTATGGCGCCAGCATGCCGCCGGCGAGCCAGGAGGCGGCGTTCTCGCCGAGGGTTTGCGAGCGCTCGTGGAGCGTCACCGCCGCGCCCCGCTCGGCGAGGGTGACGGCGGTGGCGAGGCCGGCGACGCCGGCCCCGATGACGGTGATCTCCATCGTCCTACTCCGCCGGCTCGGCCTTTTCGGCCAGCTCTTCGGCGGGCATGTAGAGGTCGCCGCCGGCGCGATACTTCTGAGCCATCGCCGCCATGCCTTCTTTTCGGGCCCCGAGGTCCTGGGCAGAGGCGCGGATGTCGTGGCTGATCTTCATCGAGCAGAATTTCGGCCCGCACATCGAGCAGAAATGCGCGACCTTGTGGGCCTCCTTCGGCAGGGTCTCGTCGTGATAGAGCCGCGCCGTCTCGGGATCGAGCGACAGGTTGAACTGGTCCTCCCAGCGGAACTCGAAGCGGGCCCGGGACAAGGCGTCGTCCCGGAGCTGCGCCGCCGGATGGCCCTTGGCGAGATCGGCGGCGTGGGCGGCGATCTTGTAGGTGATGACGCCGACCTTGACGTCGTCGCGGTCCGGCAGGCCGAGATGCTCCTTCGGCGTCACGTAGCAGAGCATCGCCGTGCCGAACCAGCCGATCATCGCCGCGCCGATTCCGCTGGTGATGTGGTCGTAGCCGGGCGCGATGTCGGTGACGAGCGGCCCCAGCGTATAGAAGGGCGCGTCGCCGCAGAGCTGCTGCTGCTTCGTCACGTTCACCCGGATCTTGTGCATCGGCACATGACCGGGGCCCTCGATCATCACCTGGCAGTCCTTCGCCCGGGCGATCTTGGTCAGTTCGCCGAGGGTTTCGAGCTCGGCGAACTGCGCCCGGTCGTTGGCGTCGGCGATCGAGCCGGGGCGCAGGCCATCGCCGAGCGAGAAGGAGACGTCGTAGGCGCGGCAGATGTCGCAGATCTCGTCGAAATGCTCGTAGAGGAACGACTCGCGATGATGGTGCAGGCACCACTTGGCCATGATCGAGCCGCCGCGCGAGACGATGCCGGTCACACGGTCGACGGTGAGCGGGATGTGCTGGAGCCGCACCCCGGCATGGATGGTGAAATAGTCGACGCCCTGTTCGGCCTGTTCGATCAAGGTATCCCGATAGACCTCCCAGGTGAGGTTTTCGGCGATGCCGTCGACCTTTTCCAGCGCCTGGTAGATCGGCACGGTACCGATGGGAACCGGGGCGTTGCGGATGATCCAGTCACGGATGTTGTGGATGTTGCGGCCGGTGGAAAGATCCATCACCGTGTCGGCGCCCCAGCGGATCGCCCAGACCATCTTCTCCACTTCCTCGGACATCGACGAGGTGACGGCCGAATTGCCGATATTGGCGTTGATCTTGGTGAGGAAGTTGCGGCCGATCGCCATCGGCTCGAGTTCGGGATGGTTGATGTTGGCCGGGATGATCGCCCGGCCCGAAGCGATCTCCTCGCGCACCCATTCGCCGGTGATGACATCCGGGATCTCGGCCTCGAAGGGATCGCCGTCGCGGGCGATCGCCTGCGCCTCAGCCTTGCGGCCCAGATTCTCCCGGATCGCGACATATTCCATCTCGGGCGTCACGATGCCGGCGCGGGCATAGGCGAGCTGGGTGACGGCCTTGCCTTGCCTGGCGCGGAGCGGCCGGTGCGCGACAGGAAAGGCGGGGGTGAGCTTGTCGGCCGGCAGGTTGCCATTGTCCTCGGGCTTCAGCGCCCGGCCTTCGTACTCTTCGACGTCGCCGCTCGCGAGCGCCCAGTCGGTGCGGGGACGCGGCAGGCCCCCGGCGATGTCGATCGCGGCATCCGGATCGGTATAGGGGCCGGAGGCATCATAGACCGTCACCGGCGGCTCGCCCGCCGTCGGATGGACGGCGATTTCCCTGAGCGGCACGCGGATCGCGGGATGCGCCGTGCCGGCGAGATAGACCTTCCGGGAGGCCGGCAGCGGGCCGGTGGTGACGGTCGGCGTCTTGATCGGGGTGAGGTCATTCATCGTGGAACTCCTTCGACGAGCGTTGGAGATCCAGTTCGGTCGATCGGTGATCGAAAAATCGGTCGCTGGCTTCGCGATGCGCCGGGGCCCGAACGTCTCGGCGTTCCCGGATCGGCGGGACCGCTCCCGCCTTCGCTTCGCTTTCGAATGCCGGCCGCGCTTGAGGTTTCCCCGCCCGCGGCCTTCGCGGCCTTTCCCATCCCTACGCCAGTATGAACTGGATCAGGTTCAACGGGTCGCCGCGCGCTAGCGGCCTCTCAGTTCCTTGGCGGAACTCCCCGTGGACGATCAGGAGGTTAACAGAGCGGGCGTTGGGGTCAAGCGGGTTGGCAGCGTCGCAGGGCCATCACTTGAAGCGTCGCCGATGGCGCTTGCCATCGAGCGATTGCCGTGGGCGGTGTCGCGACACGCTGCGGGGTGCAGACCCCGGTCCATCTACGATCTAAGGTTCAGGAAACAGGATGCTCTCGAAATCCTGCGCACCGTTGAGGACATGCAGCACGACGACGGCCTCGGCGTCCACGCGGTAGAATATCAAGTAATTCCCGTATGGGCGGCGTCTGATCGCGTGCTGTTCGTAGCCGGGCACGAGTGCATATGCCAGCGGCATGTTCGCAAGTGTGCGGCAGGCATCTTTCAGTTCGGCCACGAAGGTTCTGGCCCTCGCCGGATTGTCGACGCGGATGTAACGACCGATGGCGATCAGATCTGCGATCGCCTTCTCGGTCAGAAGCACTTTCACGCCGGAGTGCTTTCACCATCGTCGGCTTCGACGGACGCCCGGATCCTGTCGAACGCAGCATCGAGTGGCGTCACGTACCCGTTCTCCGCGTCCGCCATGCCTTGTCGCAACGCCCGATCCAGCGCGGCCAGCCGCTTCTCGCGCTCCTCGATGAGGCGCACGCCCTCACGCAGCACGTCGCTGCGCGACCGATAACGGCCGGTCTTCACCAGTTCGGTGACATAGTCTTCGAGATGCTGCCCGAGATTGGCGTTGCTGGCCATCGTCATTCTCCCTCAGAACATATGCTAACGGACAATGACCATTGGCAACACCGGGCGTATCCTGCATCGCGGCCTGAATTTCCGCAGGCCGTGACGGCACACCCGATTATCCCTCCAGCCCGATCGCCTGGGCGACCGCGATCGCCGCCATGTTGACCACCCCGCGCGAGGTGACCGACGGCGTCAGCACGTGGGCCGGCGAGGCGGCGCCGAGGAGGATCGGCCCGACATGCAGGGCGTCGGTCATCGACTTCACCACGTTGAGGGTGATGTTGGCGGCGTCGAGCGTCGGGAAGATCAGGAGATTGGCTTCGCCCTGCAGCGTCGAATCCGGCATGGTGCGTCTGCGGATCGCCTCCGACAGCGCGCAGTCGCCGTGCATCTCGCCGTCGATCTCGAGCTCCGGCTGCTCGGCGCGGATGATCTTCAGCGCCTTTCTGAGCTTTACCGTGTCCTCGGTGTCGTCGGTGCCGAAATTCGAATGCGAAACGAGGGCGGCCTTCGGGTCGATGCCGAAGCGCCTGAGTTCGGCGGCGGCGAGCCGCGTCATCTCGGCGATCTCCTCGGCGTTCGGCTCGCGCTGGACGTAGGTGTCGAGGAAGAACTTCGTCGTCCCTTGCGTGATCAGGATGCTCATCGCCGCGAGCTTCTTGACGTCCCGCCGCATGCCGATGACCTGGGAAATGTCCCGGACGTGGTGGGGAAAGCGGCCCTCCAACCCGCAGATCAGGCTGTCGGCCTCGCCCCTCGCCACGGCGACGGCGCCGATGACGGTGGTGTTGGTGCGCATCACGGTGCGCGCCGTGTCGGGGCTGACGCCCTTGCGGCCGACCTTGCGGAAATAGTGGTCGACATAGTCGCGGTAGCGCGGATCGTCCTCCGGATTGATCACCTCGAAGTCCTTGCCCGGGCGGATCTTCAGGCCGAAGCGCTTCAGCCGCGTCTCGAGGACGTTCGGCCGGCCGATGAGGATCGGCACGCAGACCTTGTCCTCCATCAGGACCTGGGCGGCGCGCAGCACCCGCTCGTCCTCCCCGTCGGCGAAGATCACCCGCTTGCCGGCGTTCCGGGCGATCTGGAAGATCGGCTTCATGATCATGCCGGAGCGGAAGACGAAGCGGTTCAGCCCTTCGAGATAGGCGTCCATGTCGGCGATCGGCCGGGTGGCGACGCCGTCGCGCTCCGCTGCCCGCGCCACCGCCGGGGCGATCTTCAGGATCAGCCGCGGATCGAAGGGGGAGGGGATCAGATAGTCCGGCCCGAAGACCGGCGTCTCCGATCCGTAGGCCTTGGCCGCCACTTCCGAGACCTCCTCGCGGGCGAGCTCGGCGATGGCGTCGGTCGCCGCCTGCTTCATCCCCTCCGTAATCCCGGTGGCGCCGCAGTCGAGCGCGCCGCGGAAGATGAAGGGGAAGCAGAGGACGTTGTTGACCTGATTGGGAAAGTCCGAGCGGCCGGTGCAGATCATCGCGTCCGGCCGCACCTGTCTGGCGAGATCCGGCATGATCTCCGGCACCGGATTGGCCAGCGCCAGGATCAGCGGCTTCTCGGCCATCGTCTTCAGATAGTCCGGCTTCAGCACCCCCGCTGCGGAAAGGCCGAGAAAGACGTCGGCGCCCTCCAACGCCTCTTCCAGCGTGCGCATCGTCGTGTCGCGGGCATAGACCTCCTTCCAGCGGTCCATCGCCACCTGCCGCCCCTTGTAGACGAGACCGTCCTTGTCGGTGACGAGGATGTTGTCGAGCTTGGCGCCGAGCGAGACGAGGAGGTTGAGGCAGGCGATCGCCGCCGCGCCCGCGCCGGAGGCGACGATCTTCACCTCCTCGAGCGTCTTGCCGGCGAGCCGGAGCGCATTGCGCACCGCCGCCGCCGCGATGATCGCCGTGCCGTGCTGGTCGTCGTGGAACACCGGGATCGCCATCTCGCGGCGCAGCCGCGCCTCGATCTCGAAGCATTCCGGCGACTTGATGTCCTCGAGATTGATGCCGCCGAAGGTCGGCTCCAGCGCCGCCACCACCTCGCAGAAATGGTCGATGCCCGTCGCGTTCACCTCGATGTCGAAGACGTCGATGTCGGCGAACTTCTTGAACAGCACCGCCTTGCCCTCCATCACGGGCTTGGAGGCGAGCGGCCCGATATTGCCGAGGCCGAGCACGGCGGTGCCGTTGGAAATTACCGCGACGAGGTTGGAGCGGCTGGTATAGTCGGCGGCGAGGCCCGGCTCGCGGGCGATCTCGAGGCAGGGGGCGGCGACGCCCGGCGAATAGGCGAGGGCGAGATCGCGCTGGTTGCCGAGCGGCTTTGTGGCCTGGATGGCGAGCTTGCCGGGCTTCGGATAACGGTGGAAGAACAGCGCCTGCCGATCGAGGTCGCTTTTCCTCGATCCGCCGTCCGGGGACTGGTCGTCGCTCATGGGTCGGTGCCTCCAGGATTCGCCGCGCCCGGCCGGGCCGGGGTCCGGTCCTCTTACCCCGTCCCTCGCGGCGGCGGCAAACCGCCATGTCAAAGCGGCCGGCGCCGCGCCCGTATCGTCTCGTGAAAAGGCCGCGTCACATGGATGCAATGAGAATCAGCCAATTGCTTCGGCCACGCACGGACAGGCAGATGGGGCACGAGGCTGCGATCATGACCGACGAGGCGGCGACGCGCCATTTCCGGACGCTGTTCATCTCCGACATCCATCTCGGGGCGAAGGCGGCACAGGCCGAGATGCTGATCGACTTCCTGCGCCATCACGACGCCGAGAAGATCTATCTCGTCGGCGACATCGTCGACGGCTGGCGGCTGAAGCGGTCCTGGAACTGGCCGCAGAGCCACAACGACGTCGTCCAGAAGCTGTTGCGCAAGGCCCGCAAGGGCGCCACGGTGATCTACGTTCCCGGCAATCACGACGAGTTCCTGCGCGACTTCACCGGCCGGCATTTCGGCGGGGTGGAGGTGAAGCTCAGCGACGTCCACGTCACCGCCGACGGCCGGCGCTTTCTCGTCATGCATGGCGACGAGTTCGACGTCGTGGTGCGCAACGCGAGGGTCATCGCCTATCTCGGCGACTGGGCCTACGACGCCGCCATCGCGATCAACGGGGTGTTCAACAAGGTCCGCCGCCGGCTCGGCTTTCCCTACTGGTCGTTCTCCTCCTGGGCGAAGCTGAAGGTGAAGAACGCCGTCAACTTCATCGGCGCCTTCGAGACGGCGCTCGTCGAGGAGGCGCACCGCATGGGATGCGACGGCGTCGTCTGCGGCCACATCCACCATGCCCAACTGGCCGACTATGCCGATATCGCCTATGTAAACACCGGCGACTGGGTCGAGAGTTGCACGGCGGTCGCCGAGCGCCACGACGGCTCCTTCGAACTCATTCGCTGGAGCGAGGTCGTCAGGGCGCGGGCGCAGTCGAAGCCCGCGGTGCCGCGCATCGTCTCCGAACAGCCGGTGGTGCGTTCGACGGAGGCAGCCTGAATGCAGCGGATCCTGATCGTCACCGACGCCTGGCACCCGCAGGTGAACGGCGTCGTGCGGACGCTCGCGAGCCTCGTCGGCGAACTGACCGACCGCGGTTTCGACGTCAGGATCGTCGGGCCGCAGCAGTTCCGCACCATCCCGTGCCCGACCTATCCGGAGATCCGGCTGGCTCTCACCGGGGCCGACGGCATGGCGAGGATCATGGACCAGATCCGGCCGGACACCGTCCACATCGCGACCGAGGGGCCGCTCGGCTTTGCCGCCCGCCGCGTCTGCCTGAGGCGCGGCATCGGCTTCACCACCAGCCTCCACACCCGCTTTCCAGAA
This sequence comes from Jiella sonneratiae, assembly GCF_017353515.1. Lineage (GTDB taxonomy): Bacteria > Pseudomonadota > Alphaproteobacteria > Rhizobiales > Rhizobiaceae > Jiella > Jiella sonneratiae. Next base: position 4,167 of record NZ_JAFMPY010000008.1, on the reverse strand, counting down.
TATCTGCGCAAGCGCGCGCCGATCCCCGAGCGGCTGACCTACAACGTGCTGCGCTGGTTCCACAACGCCGCGAGTTCCTGCCTGGTGCCGACGGAATCGATGCGCCGGCAGCTCGAGCCGCTCGGCTTCGCCAACCTCGTCACCTGGACCCGCGGCATCGACCGCCAGATCTTCCGGCCGGTCGCACCGATCGCGCTCGACCTGCCGCGGCCGCTCTTCCTGACGGTCTCGCGGCTCGCGCCGGAAAAGAATCTCGAAGGCTTCCTCGATCTTCCCCTGCCGGGTTCGAAGCTCGTCGTCGGCGACGGCCCGGCGATGGCGGGGCTCGTCGCCCGCTATCCGGCGGTGCACTTCGCCGGCCTGCAGACGGGCGAGGCGCTCGCCCGCTACTATTCCTCGGCCGACGTCTTCGTCTTTCCGTCGAAGACCGACACATTCGGCAACGTCCTGATCGAGGCGCTCGCCTGCGGCGTGCCGCTGGCGGCCTTCCCGGAGCCAGGCCCGCTCGATGTGATCGCCGATTCCGGCGCGGGGGTGATCTCCGAAGATCTCGCCGAAGCCTGTCTCGGCGCCCTGGCGATCGACCGCGAGACGGCGTTTCGGCGGTCCCTGGCCTACAACTGGGACGCCTGCGCCGAGATCTTCCTCGACCACGCCTTCGGCGCGGCGCGCGGCAGCGATCCGCGCGTCTCGATGGCGGCGTGAGAGGGCGGCCTGAGAGAGGGACCTACGGAGGGCCGCCTGAGCAGACGATCGGGGTGGTCTGAGGCGGAGGGCTTGAGAGGGCAGCCTGAGAGGGCGGGCCGAGGTCCGAAGTCGGCCAACCACCATTCGTCGCGGTCGCAGGCGCCGCTCGGTTGCTTCCGCGCCGATCTTGCCGGGCCGAGATCCGTCCGCTGCGAGCCGCAGCCGGCGGTCTCCGGTCTGTGGATCGCAGGTTTTTCGGCAGCGTCCCGACAGCCCGTTCCCTGCATTGCCGCGGAGGATCGGGCCGCGCTTCCCTTCGGCGACGCATCGCGTTTGCCCTTCGGGCCTCGTGGGCGAGAAGGGTGGCAACCCGGACGAGGTGTCGCACCGTCTTCCGGAGGTCCGGCGGCGTGGCACGCCTCGTCACTCGACGGCATCCGCATCTGGCGCATTCCGGGTTGCCGTGCCGGCGCCAAGCTTGGCGCCGACTTGGCCGGCTAGAAGGACGAAGACGGCGGCGAGCCGTCGCGAAGCGGAGCGGGAGGCCAAATGAAACGCGCGACGGGCCGAAGGGCTCTTTTCCGCAGGGCCGCATTGTCGGTCGTCGTTCTTTCGCTCGCGGCAACGCCTCCGCTCGCCACCGCAGCAGCGGCGGAGAGGACGCCGCCCGCCGGCTGGTCGGCCGGGCCGGAGGACGACGCGGTGATGGAGGTCGGCCAGCGTTTCGACTGCAGGGGCGCCGACTGCCCGCCGGATCTTTCCTGCCTCTATGCGCTGGCGCCGCCGCGTCCGCCGGGATCATGGCCGATCGACATTCCCTTCATGCTGGACGAAACCCGCATGCCCTGGCAGGACGTCGAGGGCTGGCTGATCGAGAAGGCGAAGACGCTGCGTCCGCAGCTTGCCACCGATCCGCTGGTCACGAGCGGCCGCTCGGTCCGGAAATCGGCGCCGCATACGGTCACGCTGACGGGCGCCGACTACGTCCTTCGCCAGTACCGGCTGCCTTCCAAGGCCGGCAGCTTCGACCTCGACGCCTATCTCTGGAGCGTCAAGGGCCGGCTGCGGATCGCCTTCTGCATTGCCCCGACCGGCCAGCCGTCGGTCCGCGCCGCCTCGCGCCCGGTCGAAGAACTCCTCGGCTATCTCCGCCGCGACGAGGACACATCGACCGACAATTAGCGCATGGTTCAAAAAAGCCCCGGCGCTTTCGAGGCGCGAGCATGGCCTCTTCGCCCGGCCGGTATTTGAGGCGACGATCGGCCACTTCCCGTCGCGCTGCCCTTCCGCCATCACGCGGAACTGCTGCAACCGTGCCGGCGCCGCGGCGTTCTTCATCCGGAAAGATCGGTCAGGCCGGTCAGGCCGGCTTGGCCCGGTCGGGTGGCCGACGGCGCGGCGCCTCGTGGTCCGATGCCGACATTTGCGACCGTCGCGTGGAGACCGCCAAGCACATGTTTGAAACGAAAGGCCAACCGGCAAGTTGATGATCGTATTGGATCTATTTGCATTTGACATTTGGATGACCCCTCACCCGGCCGGGGCTCAAATGTCAAATTCAATCCACCAGAAGGGGTACGCATGGCGACGACGCGGACGGCAACGGGAATCATCCTGGCAGCCTCTCTTGCCGGCTGCGCGGCCTCGGTCCCGCCGCGTGAAACCGATGCGCCATCTGCCCGCCAGCGTATCGACCGCGAAACGCCGTCGGGCGGCCTCGTGCCCGGCCAGATCCCCAAGGCCGGCCTCGTCCCGCATGACTGAGCGAACCGGGCAGCGTCGGGCCGAGGACGGCTGGCGAACCGAGCCGCACACCACAAGGAGCAGGGACATGACACGGACCATCGCCGCGATTGCCGGCCTTTCGACACTTTTGGGAACGGCCTTCGCCGTCCCGGCGGCAGCGCAGGATTATGCCGCCTATGCCGAACGCCCCGGCGTGATCCTCTCGGCGCGCGAACGCCGCGCCGCCACCGCCCGCCGCCTGCCGAACGGCCGTCTCGTCGAACGCGCCGGCAGCGGTGGCATCCCCTGGCTCTACGGCATCGGCGACGTCTATGGCAAAGCCTCGGCTTTGCCGCTCGTCCATGGCGCGACCCCCTCCGTTCTCGCCTCGACGCCGTCGAACGGGATCGTGCCGGGCCAGGAGCCACGCTGAGTTTCATCGGCCATGCTGGCAGGCTGACAGACTGACACACTGACACGCTGACAGACTGCCACACGCCGATACGCTGGCCCCCGAAGCCGGCCGCCGCAACGTCGGACCGGCGTTCGGGGGTGGCGGCCCCGGGAGCAGGGCGATGTGCGCGACGCCATGGCGTGCCCACGAAGTTTGGCGGCGACGAAATGCTCAGTGAGCGGTCTGGCTTCGCCACGACGCTTCGCGATTTTGACCACGACGAAGCGTGATTCACGCGACGTATCACCGCCGTCGACCTCATCGCGGAGAGCCACGCAGCAAAGGGCCGTGGATCGAACGCTTCCAACGCCGCCCGCATCTCGACCAATACGGGGTAGATTCCTTCGCCTGGCACGGTGCCGGAAGAAATGCCGTATTGAGACTATTGAGGGACGTGCGACGGCGACCGACGACTGCGGCACGCCAGTCGCCGGTAGCCACTCTGCAACGCCCGCAAGCGGAGCAGGAGATCTGTCAGGCAGGAGCGATTCGTCGCCACCCTCCGCTACGCCCTGACCGGGGGAGGCGAGGGGACGTCGCGGCCATAGCGAGTTCGGTGCCGTGCTTCGCGCATCAAGAACGGATTTTCCAGATTCCGAAGGAATCCGGGCTGCCGGTAGGGGTTTTCCGCGTCTGAAACGTGGTCGCCGCGCCGGTGCGTTTGTGAATGGACCCTGCGCCGCCGCCGCGGGTCCCGGACAAACTTGGTGGGCCTCGCTTCCGCCCGAGTTTCGTGATCGAGGAAAAAGGTGCCTTCCGGCAAGTGGCGCGATACGGCCGACTGACTTCTCTGGCGCGCCAGCCGCGCGGGGCGGGCAAGCCGATCGCCTGCAGTGGCCGGCGACGCTCATTGGACCAATCATGTTCCTTCCGAAAGGCTTCGCTCCTTGCAACGTCCGATCCTGATCCTTCTCTGCGCCGCGGGCCTTTTCGTGGTGACGGCCTGTGCTTCGAAGCCGGTGAGCGACCCCGGAGGAAAATGGGCGAAACAGGCGGAAATGATCGACAACTCGCTCTTCCAGTGAAGCAGGGCTCCGAATCCATGTTTCATTGCGTCTGATCAAGGAGACTTGCGAGGTAGTCTGGCGACCATCCGGCGAGTTTTCGGCGTGATTTGAGGGACTTCTTGTCTTTGGCCGTTCGGATGAGATTGAGCGCGAAGTGCCGGACGACAGCCATGTTCCTGGCGCCGTGGCCTTTGCGCAGGCGAGACTGATCGTCCTTGAACAGGACGTCGAGCACCCAGTGAAGCCGGTTCTCGATGCCCCAATGGCCGCGCACGGCTGTGGCCGCCTTTTCGG
>NZ_JAFMPY010000076.1 GCF_017353515.1 Jiella sonneratiae | reverse complement strand
TGAGAGGGCGATCGAGGAAGCCGCCGACGCGCTCGTCGATATCTTTGCAGAGCTTCGATACCGTGCTCTTGCCGATCCCCGACAGCCCCATGGCCTGCACCAGATCGTCGACCCTGCGAGTCGAGACGCCGCTGATCCAGGCCTCTTGGATGACTGCGACCAAGGCCTTCTCCGAGAGCTTCCTCGGTTCCAGAAACGGCGGGAAGTAGCTGCCCTGCCGAAGCTTGGGGATACGAAGCTGCAAGGAGCCGAGCCGCGTGTCGAGCGAGCGGTCCCGGTAGCCGTTGCGATAGGTTGCCCGCTCCAGGGTGCGTTCATGACGCCCGGCGCCGATCATGCCCTCCACGTCGGCCTCCATCAGAAGCTGCATCACACTCTCGGCAATCGTCCGCAGGAAATCGCCGTCTCCAGCTTTCGCCAGAAGCTCGGCAAGCGGTAGTCTGTCCTCGGTCATCGGGTGCTCCGGTCAGGTTGAAGTCTCGCAACTCCACCTTAGCCGGCCATTCCGGTGGCCACCTCCGTCACACCTTCTGACATTCGATTTTCCACCACCACCGCGGACACTACC
>NZ_JAFMPY010000075.1 GCF_017353515.1 Jiella sonneratiae | reverse complement strand
CGGTCGTGTCCGTCAACGTGGTGGAAATTTGGGTGTGACTGAAGCGGCTCCGTTTCAGGCGGCTGCGGTGGAAATTCGGACGGTTTCTGGCTTTGTGGCGGTGGCCATGAGTTCGGCCATCGGTTCGGTCTGCATGTAGCGGTTCTGCGTCTGCCATTCGTCGTTCGCCTCGAGGAGGACGGCGCCGATGAGGCGGATGATGGAGCCCTCGTTCGGGAATATGCCGACGACATCGGCTCGCCGCTTCACCTCCTTGTTCAGGCGCTCCAGAGAATTGGTCGAATGGATCCGGGTCCGGTGCTGGCTGGGGAAGTCCAGATGCGCCAGCACGTCGGTCTCGCTTTCGTCGATGAAGTTGCCGAGCTTGGGGCACTTGTCCCGGAGTTGATCGGCGACATGGCGCAGCGCTTGGGCGGCGCCGGCGCGATCGGATTGGATGAAGGCCTGGCGTAGGGCCGCGGCCGCCATGCTCTGCTGCGCCTTCGGGACATAAGACAAGGCGTTGCGCATCCAGTGGACGCGGCAGCGCTGCCAGGAGGCGCTGAACACCCGGCGGATGGCCGCCTTCAGCCCTTCGTGGGCATCCGAGATCACCAGCTTCACGCCGGAGAGGCCGCGGCGCACGAGGCTCTTGAGGAAGGTCGACCAGAAGGTTTCCGCCTCTGAAGGCCCGATATGGAGGCCAACGATCTCGCGCTTGCCATCTGTGTTCACCGCCACGGCAATTATCGCGGCGACCGAGACGATACGCCCGCCCTCGCGCTGCTTCAGGTAGGTCGCGTCCAGCCAGAGATAGGGCCAGTCGCCGGTGA
>NZ_JAFMPY010000007.1 GCF_017353515.1 Jiella sonneratiae | reverse complement strand
GATCGCCTTCCTGCTCCTCAAACTCGCCCAAGAAGCCCAGCGCGCCATCCCGCAACCCAGCACCTTCCGCCGCCTCGTCCGCCTCAACCTCATGCAAAGGCGGCCCATCGACACTCTCGGCGCGCCCCATAAACCGCCTGTCTTCGACCCCAGGCAAATGACCCTCGATCTCAGCCATGCTTAAACCGGACAGCAGTGGGACAAGCCCGAGGATGACGAAGTTTCAATGGGTTCGGCCAGTCTTCGCACGCCGATGCGGGCGCAAAGGCCTTCGTTCGCCCTGCCTCGATGGGACGAGCGCCAGGACGATCCCGCGGATCGTTCAAAGCCCGGCATCCACCATCCGCATTCCGCGTCCCGGACCCCGCACCCGGTCGCCTTCCCTGCCGGCGGCGCGGGCGGCGCATGCATCAGACACCCGCAAAAGGAACCCACCCCATGCCTGTCATGACCATCGGCGTTTCCAAGGCCAACGAGGGGATGGACGGCATCCGCTGGAACATCCTCGGCCAGACCTACGTGCCGAAGCAGCACTCGGAGGCTTCGTTCTCCTGGCACGCGACCTTCCACGTCGGCACCTTCGTGCCGCCGCACATCCACCCGACCCAGGACGAATTCGTCTACATGCTGGAAGGCCGCCTCGACGTCATCCTCGACGGCAAGGAGGGCTTCGCCGAGCCGGGCGACCTCGTGCGCCTGCCGAAAGGCATTCCCCACGGCCTGTTCAACAAGACCGAGGGCGACGTGAAGTGCCTGTTCTGGGTGGCGCCGGCGCAGCGGCTCTACGACCTCTTCTGGGCGCTGCACAATCTCGGTCCGAAGGCCGATCCGGCCGAGGTGGTCGCGATCTCGGCCCGCCACGAGGTGGACTTCCTGCCGCCGCCCGAGGCGAACTGATTCCCGCCGCCGGGCGCCCCTCGCCCGGCCGGACGTGTCGAAGGAGAAGGCCATGAAGGTCATCGTCGTCGGGGCCGGGATCGGCGGCCTCACCACCGCGCTGATGCTGCACAAGCGCGGCATCCGCGCCGAGGTCTACGAGCAGTCGCCGGGCGTGCGCGAGGTCGGCGTCGGCATCAACACGCTGCCGCATGCGATCCGCGAGCTCGCCGAGATCGGCCTGTTGCCGGCCCTCGACAACACCGGCATCCGCACCCGCGAACTCGTCTACTACAACCGCCAGGGCCAGGAGGTGTGGCGCGAGTTGCGCGGCATCGACGCCGGCCATCCGGTGCCGCAGTTCTCGATCCATCGCGGCCGGCTGCAGAAGCTCATCCACGACGCGGTGATCGAGCGGCTGGGCCCCGGCGCGGTGAAGACCGGGCTGGCACTTTCCGGCTTCATCCAGGACGAAGGCGGCGTCACCGCCCATTTCACCGACAGCGTCAAGGGTGCAGCCGGGACGACGGTGCGCGGCGACGTCCTCGTCTGTGCCGACGGCATCCATTCGGCCGCAAGGCGGCACTTCTATCCGGAAGAGGGCGCGCCGTCGTGGAACGGCGTCCTGATGTGGCGGGGGGCCAGCGAATGGACGCCCTGGCGGGACGGCCGGACGATGGCGATCGGCGGCGGCATGGGCGCGAAGTTCGTGCTCTATCCGATCGCCGAGGCCGAGGGCGGCAAGCAGCTGATGAACTGGGTGGTCAACATCAAGATGGCCGACGGCGCGAAGTCGCCGCCGCCGAAGGAGAGCTGGTCGCGCGTCGCCCAGCGCGCCCTGGTGCTCGCCTATGCGCGGCGTTTCGCGATCCCCGATTTCGACGTCACGGGTCTCGTCGAGGCGACGCCGCAGGCCTTCGAATATCCGATGTGCGACCGCGATCCGCTGCCGCGCTGGACCTTCGGCCGGGTGACGCTGCTCGGCGACGCGGCGCATCCGATGTATCCGGTCGGCTCGAACGGCGCCAGCCAGGCGATCCTCGACGCCAGGTGCCTCGCCGACAATCTGGCCCGCGCCGAGCATCCCTGCCAGGCGCTCTTCGCCTATGAGAAGGAGCGCCTGCCGGTCACTGCGGAAGTCGTGCGGTTGAACCGCAAGGGCGGCCCGGAGCGGGTGATCGACGAGGTCGAGAAGCGGGCGCCGGCGGGCTTTGCCAGCGTCGAGGACGTCATGCCGCGCGCCGAGCTGAAGGCCATCGTCGGCGGCTATGCCGGCAAGGCGGGCTTTGCCACCGAGGCCGACCGGCAGTTCGGCGAGCGCCGCGCCGCCAACGGGTGAACCGCGAGCGGGGCCGAATCCGCGTACCGGGTCCGCGCACTGCATCCCCTGACACGCGCCGGCCCTCGCCGGCGCGGAACCAAGCGGAGCGGGGCGGCGCGAAGGCGGGCCCCTCGCCCGCTCGCCAACCCGCCTGCTGGCGCATCGCGCCCAGATAGTTTAAGGTTAAAGCAATTGCCGAGGAGCAGAGACGCCGTGGCAGACGACCCTCGTCCCTTCCCGATGCGACAAGCCGGCGGCCTCCGGCTTTCGGCCTGCGCGGCGTCCGGGGCGGCGGCCGTGCCGGACGCGCCGCAAGCGCCGATGCCCGCCCGCCAGATCCCGTCCCGCAGCGCCTGAGGAGCCCTCCAGCCATGCCCGGATCCTGCCATGTCGACCGCTTCGTCCTCGACAATCTGCCGCCGGCGGAGCTTCAGCCCGACTTCGTCAATCTCGACCGCCTCGGCTATCCGGAGATGCTGAACGCCACGGTGGAGCTCGTCGACCGGCACGTCGCAGAGGGGCGCGGCGAGCGGACCGCGCTGCAGGCGCCGGGCGGCGTGCGATGGTCGTACAGCGACCTCGCCCGGACGATCGACAAGATGGCCAACGTACTGACGACGAAGCTCGGCCTCGTTCCCGGCGGCCGCGTGCTGCTGCGCTCGGCGAACAATCCGACCACGGTCGCGCTCTACATGGCGATCATCAAGGCCGGCGGCATCGTCGTCGCCACCATGCCGCTGTTGCGGGCGAAGGAGATCGTGCAGATCCTCGACAAGGCGAAGATCGGCCTCGCCCTCTGCGACGTCGGGCTCCGCGACGAGATGGAGAAGGCGGCGGCCGCCGCCGCCGAGCGCCCGCGCATCGTCACCTGGCAAGGCGAGGCCGGCGGCGAACTCGGCAGGCTGATGGCGGACGTGCCGGACGTCTTCGCCGCCGCGCCCACCCGGGCGGACGATCCCTGCCTCCTCGGCTTCACCTCGGGAACCACCGGCCTTCCCAAGGCGACGGTCCACTATCAGCGCGACCTTTTGATCATCTGCGACTGCTACGCCCGGGAAATCCTGCAGGCGGAGGAGGACGACGTCTTCATCGGCTCGCCGCCGCTCGCCTTCACCTTCGGGCTCGGCGGGCTCGTCCTCTTCCCCTTCCGCATCGGCGCCTCGGCCGTCCTCCTGGAACGGGCCGGGCCGCCGGATCTCGCCAAGGCGATCGGCGCATTCAAGGCGACGATCGCCTTCACCGCGCCGACGGCCTACCGGGCGATCCTGGCGAAGGCGGACGAATACGACCTCTCCTCCTTACGCAAATGCGTCTCGGCCGGCGAGACGCTGCCGAAGCCGACATTCGACGCCTGGCTGGCACGGACCGGCATCAGGCTGATGGACGGCATCGGCGCCACCGAGATGCTGCACATCTTCATCGCCGCACGCGAGGAGGAGCTCCGCCCCGGCGCGACCGGCAGACCGGTGCCCGGCTACGAGGCGCGGATCGTCGACTTCGAAGGCAAGGAGCTGCCGCGCGGCACCCCCGGCCGCCTCGCCGTGCGCGGGCCGATCGGCTGCCGCTACCTCGCCGACGAGCGCCAGCGCGTCTATGTCGAGAACGGCTGGAACGTCACCGGCGACACCTATGTCGAGGACGAGGACGGCTATTTCTGGTTCCAGGCCCGCAACGACGACATGATCGTCTCGGCCGGCTACAACATCGCCGGACCGGAGGTGGAGGCGGCGCTGCTGTCGCATCAAGCGGTGATGGAGTCCGGCGTCGTCGGAGCGCCCGACCCGGAGCGCGGCCGGGCCGTCAGGGCCTATGTCGTCCTCGCTGCGGGCTTTGACGAATCGCCGTCGCTGGTCAAGGAACTGCAGGACCATGTGAAGGGCGAGCTCGCGCCGTACAAATATCCCCGCCAGATCGTCTTCGTCGACAGGCTGCCGAAGACCGAGTCCGGCAAGCTGCAGCGTTTCGCCCTGCGCCGCGCGGCGGAAGCGGAAGCCGAGAGACAAGGAGAAGACGCGTGACCATGCGAGGGCCGCTCGTCGGCGAAAACGGCGCCGCCGCCGAGCCGGCCGGGACCATGCGCTTCGAGGAAGAAGGGCTCGGCGTGGTCCAGCCCGCCGGGTGGAGGAAGCCGAAGGGCTACGCCAACGGCATGACCGGTCGCGGCCGGCTGCTCCTGACGGGCGGGCTCATCGGCTGGAACGAGAACGAGGACTTCGCCGAGGGCTTCGTCGCGCAGGTGGAACAGACGCTGAAGAACGTCGTCGCCGTCGTCGCGGCAGCCGGCGGGGAACCGCAGCACGTCGCCCGCCTCACCTGGTACGTGAGGAGCATCGCCACCTACAAGGCCTCGCTCGGCGAACTCGGCGGCGTCTATCGCCGGGTGCTCGGCCGCCACTATCCGGCGATGGCGCTGGTCGAGGTGGCGGATCTCGTCGAGAACGAGGCGCTGGTCGAGATCGAGGCGACGGCGATCATCCCGGACTGACGCCGGCGCGTCACCATCGGCCCGGGGACGAAAGACGCGAAACGGAAAACCAAGAGACGGAGCCGCCATCCATGGCATTTCGCGACATCTGGACCGGCGGCGAGCCGCTCGGCGATCACGACCGCGGCTACGACAATTCCGGCGCCATCGCCGATGCCGCGAGCTTCCTGCCGCGATGGCGGTCGCAGGCGAAGGCGTTTCGCGAGGCACTGGCGGCCGACGGCCGGGCCGAGCTCTCGATCGCCTACGGCGATGGCCCGCGCCGGCACTACGATCTTTTCCTGCCGGAAGGCGAGCCGCAGGGCCTCGTCGTCTTCGTCCATGGCGGCTACTGGAAGAGCCAGGAGATCGGCAACTGGTCGCATTTCGCCGCCGGCCCGCTGGCCCGGAACTTTGCCGTCGCCCTGCCGGAATACACCCTCTGTCCGGCGGCGACGATTCCGGCGATCACCGGCGAGATCGGATCCTTCCTCGACCACGCCGCCGCGCGGGTCGCCGGTCCGCTCCGGCTGTCGGGCCATTCCGCCGGCGGCCACCTCGTTTCCCGCATGCTCTGCCGCAACGCCCCGATCGCGCCCGGAACTGCGCGGCGCATCGACCGCACCGCCTCGATCAGCGGCTGCCACGACCTGAGGCCGATCATGCTCACCGGCATGAACGCCGTCCTCTGTCTCGACGAAGCGACCGCGCGGGCCGAGAGCCCGGCGCTTCTCGAACCGCGCGAGGGGATCGATCTCCTGTGCCTTGCCGGCGGCGCCGAGCTCGCCGAATTCCGCCGGCAGAACGCCCTCCTCGCCAATGTCTGGCACGGCTTCGGCGTCAAGACCCGTGCCGTCGAGCAGCCGGGCCGTCACCATTTCGACGTCGTCGACGACCTGCTCGATCCAGAAAGCCAGCTCGTCGCCTATCTCGCGGCGGCGGCGTAGCCTCAGACGCGGACGCCGCCGCGCATCACGAAGACCGGCGCGGTCAACGCCGCGAGCCGCGCGTCGAGGCGCCCGGCGACGGCGACCATATCGGCGCAATAGCCCGCCGAGATCTGGCCGGTCTCGCCCCCAAGCCCGATCGCCCGCGCCGATTCGACGGTTCCGGCGCGCAGCGCGGCGGTCTTCTCCATTCCGAGCTCGACCGCGATGGCGAACTCGCGTGCCGCATCCGCCAGGGGATGCGTCGGGCGGCCGATCAGGTCGGTCCCGAGGACGAAGCGGACGCCGGCGGCAAGGCCAGCCACAAAGTCTGCGCTCATCGCCTGCCAGTGGCGATCGTAGACGGCGCGCTCGGCTTCTGGATAGCCGAACCGCTCGTAGGCTTCGCGGTGACAGCGAAGCTGCGACAGCGTGGTGACGACCGGCCGCCCGCTCTCGACGAGCCGCGCCCGCGTCTCTTCGGTGATCGCGTAGCCGTGCTCGACGATGTCGACGTCGCCGTCGAGGGCAAGACGCACCGCCGCCTCGCCGATGGCGTGGGCCGAGACCAGGACGCCGTTGCGATGCGCCTCGTCGGTGGCGGCCCGCACCTCGTCGAGGCTCATCGTCGCGACCTGGGCGAAGGGATCGTCGCCCCAGGCGTGGTTGAGGTCGCCCGGCCGGCCCTTGGACAGCCCGAGCTTGATGAAATCGGCGCCGGCGCGCAGCCGCGCCCTCACCGCCCGGCGGAAGGCGTCGGCGCCGTCGGCAATCGTCGCGGCACGGGCCGGATGGTCGGCGCCCAGCGGCGGCGTGTCCCACGTGCCGTCCGTCGCCGAGAGGAACGCCCCGGCCGCCAGAAGCCGCGGCCCCGGCACGTGGCCCTCGGCGATCGCCCGGGCGATGTCCGGGCCGACGCTCGATCCGAGGCAGCGCGCCGTGGTGAACCCCGCCCGCAGCAGCGCATGCAGCTCGCCCGCCGCCCGCAGCGCGCGATAGGCCTCGCGTTCGAGATCCATGCCGCCGAGCTTCAGGCTGTCCATGCCGAAGGTGTGCATGTGCGCGTCGATCAGCCCGGGAAGCAGCGTCGCCGCGCCGAGGTCGTGGCGGACGGCACTCGCGGCCCGCTCCGGCAGGGCCTCCGGGGAGCCGGTCCAGGCGATTCGATCGTTCTCGACGAGCACGGCATAGGGCGCCGTCTCGACGAGATCCGGGCCGTCCAGGCCCCAGGCGGCGGTGAGGAGGAGTGACGGTAATTTGTTCGAATTCGTCATAATTATGTTCTCCATTCGAACATTATTGACATAATTGCCGGACCCGTGCCAGTCTCGGCGTCAGGGAGACCCATCCATGAAGAAACCCGGCTCGTCGGAGCGGCTGCGCCAGCGGATCCTGTCGGCCATCGAGGCCGGTGGCCCGCAGTCGCGCGCCAGCGTCGCCCATCAGCTCGGGATCTCGCGTTCCACCGCCTCCCTCGCCATCAGCGAACTCTTCGACGACGACCTGCTCGAGACCGTCGACGAGACGCGTGCCGGGCGCGGCCAGCCGGGCCGTCCCGGCCAGCTCATCGGCCTGCGCCGCCGCTCGAAATATCTCGTCGGCATCGACTTCGGGCGGCTGAAGCTGCGTGTCGGCCTGTTCGACGACGGCTTCGGCCTCGTCGGGGTGGTCGAGCGCGACTTCACCGTCGACATTCCCGCTCTCGAGGCGATCGAGATCGCGGCGACCGAGACCGAGGCCCTGCTCGCCTCGCATGGCGTCGCGCGCGCGGCCGTCGAGGCGGTCGGCATCGGCGTTCCCGGCCCGGTCGACGCCAAGACCGGGGAGCTCCACGCCGGCTCGATCCTCGCGCGCTGGGTCGGCACCGACGTCACCGGCGCGTTGGGCCGGCGTCTCGACACCCCCGTCTACATGGACAACGACGCCAATCTGGGCATTCTCGCCGAATCGCGGATCGGCGCCGCCCAGAATTCCGCCGTCGTGCTCTACGTCCTTCTGTCGGTCGGCGTCGGCCTCGGCATCGCCATCGAGCGGCGGGTGTTCCGCGGCGTCCAGGGCATCGCCGGCGAGCTCGGCCACGTCGTCACGGACGAGAGCGGGCCGCTGTGCCGCTGCGGCAGCCGCGGCTGCCTCGAGGCGCAGATCTCGGTCAATGCGCTGGCCGCGGCGCTGGCCCCGACCCATGGGACGATCGGCCCCGACGCCATGCTCGAACTCGCCGTCCGGGGCGATCTCGGCGCCAGGCGGGTCGTCGCCGACGCCGCCGGCATGGCCGGCCGCGCCGTCGGCGCCCTGTGCAACTACTTCAACCCCGACCTCGTCATCGTCAGCGGCGAACTCATGCGGGCGGCGGACGTCGTGCTGCCCGCCATCCGCGAGGCCATGGCGCGGGTCTCGCTGCCGCGCGCCATCGAGCAGGTGACGCTGTGCCCCGCGGCGCTCGGCGAGATGTCGGAACTATACGGGGCGGCGTTCTTCGCCCGGCAGCGGGCGCTCGGCGCCCCTCTTGCCGTCGCGGCCGCCGTGATGCCGGGAGACCTCCATGCCAGCCACTGACACCGCCGCGGGCCCGTCGAAAGGTTTGATTCTGCTCCGGCGCGGCGCCTCGAACTACGCGCTTCTGGCGATCTTCGTCCTGTTGCTGGCGGTGTTCTGCCTCGCCATTCCGCATTTCGCGACCTGGTCGAACTTCGCCAACGTGCTGCAGCGCAATTCGATCATCGGCATCGTCGCCTGCGGCATGATGCTGATGATCATCCTCGGCGGCTTCGACCTGTCCGTCGGTGCCGTCGGCGCCTTTTCCTCGGTCGTCGCGGCCGCGGTCATCTCGCAGATCTCGCTGCCGCTCGGCATCGCCGCAGCACTCCTCCTCGGCCTCGTCGTCGGGCTGATGAACGGCTTCTTCATCGCCAAGATCGGCATCAGCCCCTTCGTCACGACGCTCGCCACCCAGGTGCTGGTCACCGGCATCATGTTCGTCGCCACCGCGGCGCAGCCGGTCTACGGCATGCCCACCTACTTCACCACGCTCGGCCTCGGGCGGATCGGCCCGATCCCGATCCCGACCATCATCTTCGCCGTGATCGCGCTCCTGACCTTCGCGATGCTGCGCTACACCCGCTTCGGCCAGCAGATCTACATCGTCGGCGGCAACAAGGCGGCGGCGCGACTGGCCGGCATCAACACCGATCGCGTCGTCATCCTGACCTACGGCCTCGGCGGGCTGTTCGCGGCGATCGCCGGCATCGTGCTGCTCGGCCAGACCAATATCGGCCAGCCCCAGAGTGCGGCCGACTGGCCGCTGACGGCCATCGCCGCGGTCGTCGTCGGCGGCATCCCCTTGAGCGGCGGCGTCGGCAATGTCGGCGGCGCGGTCCTCGGCACGCTGCTTCTCGGCATGATCGCCAACGCCCTCAACCTGCTCGGCGTGTCGCCCTTCTGGCAGCCCGCCGTGACAGGCGCGGTGATCCTGCTCGCGGTCGGCATCGACAGCCATCAACGCCTGCGCCGCGAGCGGCGCTGACAAAAGACGTCCATCGAAACGGAGGAGACATGACGATGACGACATTCACGCGACGCACGGTGACGGGGCTGCTCTTGACCTCCGCCGCGGCCCTGACCCTTTGCGGCCAGGCACTGGCGGCCGACAAGCCGCGGATCGGCTTCATGATCTGGAACACCTCGGTGCCGTTCTACTCCAACCTGATCTCGACCGCCGAGGCGACCGCCAAGGAGAAGGGCGTCGACCTGACGATCCAGAGCGGCAACGGCGATCTTTCCACCCAGATCTCGATCGTCCAGCAGTTCATCGCCCAGGAGATGGACATGATCCTGATCGCGCCGAGCGACCCGCAGGGCATCGTGCCGGTGATCATGCAGGCCAACCAGGCGAACATCCCGGTGATGGCCGTCAACACCAAGGCCGACACCGACAAGGGCGCCGACATCGTCACCTATGTCGGGGTCGACGACTTCGTCTTCGGCCAGCGCCAGGGCGAACTCCTCGCCAAGGCCGTCGGCGAAAACGCCAAGGTCGCCTACATCCTCGGCAAGCTCGGCACCTCGGCGCAGCTGGCGCGCGAAGCCGGCCTGATGGATACGCTGAAGAAGCATCCCGGCATCGAGATCATCGCCAAGCAGGCGGCCGACTGGGACAACGCCAAGGCGCTGGCGATCACCCAGGACTATCTGAGCCGCTATCCCAAGGGCTCCCTCGACGCCATCGTCGACCAGGGGCCCGAGGGCGTCACCGGCGCGGTTTTCGCCAGCCAGAACGGTCGCGACGACGTGACCTTCATCATGGGCGACTATCCCGCCGACGTGCGCAAGGCGATCCAGGACGGCACGGTCTACGGCACCGTCGACCAGGATCCGGCGCCGCAGGGCAAGGTGGCGATCGAGGACGCGGTCAAGCATCTGAACGGCGAAAAGGTGCCGAGCCCGAACCACTATCTCGACCTGCCGACCATCACCTCCGACAACGTCGCCGACTTCCCGCCGGCCTGGGGCGGCTGAGCCCCCGTTGCACGCCAGAGCGGGATGAAATGAGCGTCGCTCATCCTCCCGCTCCATCTTCGTGTTGCCGCATGATCTCTTCTGAAATCCGGTTCCGACTTTCCGGGATCATGCTCCAAACGCGGCCGGTCCCGGGGCATCGGCCGCGTTCACGAATATCGCCCGCCCCGGCGAATTCGACCGGGCCCCGCCGCGGCAAGCCCCGCGGCGGCCGGCTTCGGCTCCAAGAGGTGCCCGCCATGCTTTTGTCGATGAAACGCATCACCAAGAGCTTCGGCCCCGTCGCCGTGCTCCACGGCGTCGACTTCGAGGTGAAGGCCGGGGAGATCCACGCCCTCGTCGGCCACAACGGCGCCGGCAAGAGCACCCTGATGAAGACGCTCGGCGGCAATTTCACCGACTATGGCGGCGAGATCCGCATCGAGGACGAGCCCCGCGCGCTGCATGCGCCGGCCGCCGCCCTCGAAGCGGGCGTCCGGATGATCTACCAGGACTTCTCGCTCGCCCCGAACCTGACGGTCGCTGAGAACATCGCGCTCGGGCGCGAGCCGGCGGGCCGCCTGCCCGGCACCATCGACCACGGCAGGATGCGCCGGCGCTCCTTCGAGGAGGCCGAAGCGCTCGGCATCAAGCTGCCGATGGAGCGGCGGGTCGGCTCGCTCGGCGTCGCCGCCCAGCAGCTCACCGAGATCGTCAGGGCCTGTTCGACGGCACCGCGGATCCTCGTCATGGACGAGCCGACCGCCCGGCTCGCACCCGCCGAACGCGCGCAGCTCTTTTCGATCATGCGCCGGATGGTGCGCGAGCGCGGGGTCGGCATCGTCTACATCTCGCACTTCCTCGACGAGGTGATCGAGATCAGCGACCGCATCACCGTGCTGCGCGACGGCCGGACCATCGCCTCCGGCCCGAAGGCCGACTACGACGTCGCCTCCCTGTCGGCGCTCCTCGTCGATCGCGAACTCGAACCGCAGGCGGCGGCGGAACGCGGCCGGAGCGGCCATGCGGCCACGGTGCTCGCGGTGAAGGGCCTTGCCCTGCCGGGCCTTGCCCCCCTCGATTTCCATCTCGACGCCGGCGAGATCCTCGGCCTCGCCGGGCTCGTCGGCTCGGGCCGGACGCGGTTGGCGCGGGCGCTGGTCGGCGATCTGGAGAGCGGCGGCGAAGTCGTCGTCGGCGGAACCGCCCTCACCCGCCGCGATCCGAAGCGCGCCGCGGAAGCCGGGCTCGTGATGGTCCCGGAAGACCGCAAGGTGAACGGCCTTGCGGCGAATTCCAGCATCGAGGCGAACATCGCCGTCACCGCGCTGAACACCGAGCTCGCCCGCAACGGCATCGTCGACCGCAGGCGCCGCCGGGCGCTCGCCCTCGATCTCATCGACCGCTTCGCCATCCGTCCGCGCGATCCGGGCCGGCCGGTCGGGACGCTGAGCGGCGGCAACGCCCAGAAGGTGCTGGTCGCGCGGGCGGTCGCCGCGAAGCCGACCGTCATGATCCTCGACCAGCCGACCGCCGGCGTCGACATCGGCGCCAAGGCCGAGCTCCACGCAATCCTCAAGGCCGCCGCCCGCGACGGCGCGGGCATCCTTCTGATCTCCGACGAGCTTGAGGAACTGCTGGCGCTGTCCGACCGCATCCTGGTTCTGTCGGGCGGCGTGCTGCGGCCAGCCCCGGCGGCGCGCTCACTCAGCCCGGCGGGTCTGCTCGAGGCGATGAGCCTCGGCCAGGCGGCGTGATCGCGGCAGCGAGACGGCCTATCGGCGAAACCGTCCGAGACGCTCCAGCATCGCCATGCCGTCGGCAGTCTCGGCGCGGTCGAGAAGCTGGGTGAAGGTGAAGAGGCACACCCCGTCGACCGGGCTTTCCTCCAATGCGTCGAGGACGGCCGAGAACTCCGCCGCGTCGATCGTCTCCGCCCGCCCGCGCCCCGCATGCATACCCTGAAGATAGAGCGGCGCCGCCTGGACGGTGGAGACCGCCTTCTTGCCGCTGCGCGCCCTGACGTCGCGGGCGACGGCTTCCGGCCAGGCGGCGTCCCGCGCAAGGATCTGGTGGTAGGCCATGACCTCGAAGACGTCGACCACCGGCGCCAGCGCCGCCACGTCCTGGCCGAACACCTCGGCGACCGCATCGTCGAAATCGGAGCGGAAGAAGGGCAGCGTGTTGATCGAGATCGGCGTGCCGGGCCTCACCGCGTGGACCGCGCGGCGCAGGTCGCCGATCATCGTCGCCACCGTGCGGACCCTGAAGTCCGTCCAGGCGGCGCGATGCTCCCGCCCGATCTGCCGCGCCGCCGCGGCGGGATCGTCGCTGGCCAAGGCGATGCCGGTCTCGGCCGAAAAGCGGCGAAGCGTCCTGGCGTCGTAGCCGTATTCCGGCTTGTCCGCCCGCCTGTCGCCGGGAAGCCAGGTCTCCCACAAGCCCGGCCATCTGACGAAGCCGAGATGGATGCCGTCCGGATCGAGCGCCGCTACCGCGTCCCTCAGCATCGCCGCCTTGGCCGCGAGGTTGGCCTCCCGGTCCGGCGCGACCCCGTGATACCAGTCGGTCATCTCGTGGGTGCGGCCCCACTGGTCCAGCGTGGCATCCTGCGGATTCGCCGCCGCATAAACGGGATCGAAGCAGATGTTGAGGACACCGACATAGGCGATGCCGCGCTGCCTCAGAAGATCGCGCAGGCGGCGGTCGTCGAGCCGGGCATAGCGGGCGGCGACGGCCGGATCGACCCGGCTCTGGACCGCCGAATCCTCCATCGGCAGCCACCGGCTTTGGCTCAGCACATAGGTGACGCCGAGCCCTGCCAGCCGGTCGGCGAGCGCCTCCTCGCAAAGGCCGTGGCGCAGGAACCAGTTGTTGTCGTAGAGCTTCACCCCGCTGCGCAGATCGAACGTCACGATGCCGAAGTTCCTTCGCTTCCCGCCGAGCCGGCGAAACGACGCCGCGCCGGGCCCGGCGATCCCCTCCGTACCGTTCGGCACGAGGGTGTCGCCCGTGTCTCGGGGACGTTCCGCTTCCCACGTCTCCGGGTCGGACATTGAAATAGTTGGCGACCCCGGCAGGATTCGAACCTGCGACCATCGGCTTAGAAGGCCGGTGCTCTATCCACTGAGCTACGGGGCCGCTCGGCCGCCGGCCCGCCTTCGCGGCCGGCGGAATGTCAGCGTCGGGCGCCGGGGCGCCCGGTCTTCGTCCGCCCTGCTCCGGCCTTCAGCGAGGGATGCCGGCTTGCCGGCCTGCCCTCCCGCCGAGGCGCCGCGACCTGAAAAGCGGCAACCCTCAGTGGGTCCAGGGCTGGCGGCGATCGTATTTGAAATTGTCCGCATAGGCGACCCGGACGCGCTTCGGCGCATGCGGCTCCTCGAGGCGGAAGACGATGCCGTTGCGCTCGGCATAGTCGATCGCCTGTTCCTTGGTCTCGAAGGAGAGCCGGACCTGCGAGCGCATGTCGCTCGAGGAGGTGTAGCCCATCAGCGGCTCGACCTCCTTGCGGGCCTCCGGCTCGTATTCGAGCACCCAGAGCCGCGTCTTCGCCTTGCCCGACTGCATGGCGGTCCTGGTCGGCCGAAAGATGCGTGCCACCATCTGAGCCCTCGTTCTTCCTCATTGGCCTCGCCGGCGCGCCGGGCTGGTCGGAGCGGCAGGATTCGAACCTGCGACCCTCTGGTCCCAAACCAGATGCGCTACCAGACTGCGCTACGCTCCGGACCGTGGCGGCCCGCCCTCTTGAGCGATCTGCCGGGCTTTGACGCCGGAGTCAAGCTTTCCCGCGGCCGGCGGATCATCGACGGCGCATCAGGCCGGGCCCGGCTCCTCAGGTGGCGGGAATGGTCTCGTTGTCGAGACGGTCGCCGATCGAGACGCCGTAGCGGGCCGCCGCGCCGCCGTTGATCTCGAGGACGTAGCGCACCGGCTGGCCGGAGGGGATGATGTCGAGCGACAGAGGCTGGGCGTTGGTCTTGATCCGCACCACCTTGCCGGTCTCGTCCATGAACAGCATGTCGAGCGGGATCAGCGTGTTCTTCATCCACATCGCGACGTCGCGCGTCTCGTCGAAACGAAACAGCATGCCGTGGTCGGCGGCGAGCTCTTCCCGGTTCATCAGCCCGACCTCGCGCTCCTTCGGGGTCAAAGCGAGCTCGACCATGATCTCGTGGTCGCCGGTCGCGGTGTGCAGCACCGCCTTCGACAGGTCACCGGCGGCAAAGGCGAAATAGCCTGCTGCAAAAACGGCGACCAGCGCCACGGCGAGACCGGTCAGGAGCTTTTTGGGATGCATGCGATCCTCCGCACGGCGCCGGGCCGCAACGGCCCGGCCGGCCGGCGCCCCGAAAGGGCCTTCCGGCCGCCTTTCATGCACGGTTTTTTCATCCGGCGCCAGCGCCGCGGACGGCGCGGACGGCGCCGAATGGCCGGCGCGGTAGGCTTCCGGCAGCCGGGCGGCCCGGACGAGACGTCTCGCGGAGCGGCCGCCGACGGGGCCCTGCCGGCGCTCAGAGCCCGTCCGGGAAGTCCCTCGGGTCGGATTGGCGGGCTCTCAGTGCACCGCCGGGCCGGAGCCGTTGACCGTCTGGATCTCGGCGGCCATCAGGCCCTTGTCGCCCGCCCCGAAACGCACCATCACCTCCTGGCCGGGGCGAAGCTCCGACAGGCCGTAGCGGCGCAGCGTCTCCATGTGGACGAAGATGTCGGCGGTGCCATCGCCGCGGGTCAGAAAACCGTAGCCGCGCGTGCGGTTGAACCACTTGACCACCGCCCGGACGAGATCGCTGCTCGGCACGACGCTGACATGGGTGCGCGAGGGCGGCAGCTGCGCCGGATGGACCGCCGTCGACTGGTCCATCGACAGGATGCGGAAGGCCTGCAGGCCCTTCTCGCTGCGCTGGACCTCGCAGACGAGGCGCGCGCCTTCCGGTGCCGCGGCGTAGCCGTCCCGCCTGAGGCAGGTGACGTGCAGGAGGATGTCGGGCCCCTGGTCGTCCGGAACGATGAAGCCGAATCCCTTCGACGCGTCGAACCACTTGATGTGGCCGGAAACGACATCGAGCCCGACGTCGCCGCTGGTCGCCTGGTCTCCGCCGATACGGATCCGTGTCGAAAGTCTCTCCGGCATTCGGGGGTTCCGCCTTTTACGCCAACCGAATCGCGAGTTCCAAACTTAGCATTAACTGTCCCATGGCCTGCAAGAGGTCGTAGAGGAAAATGGGACGTTTCGACAGAATTTCGCCAAATGCCCGAGCGTCGGGCCAGTATGACCTGTGTCCGGCAAGCAAAGCGGGCCGCCCAGCCGGCCGGTCGACCAGATGGTGGTCGGCGAAAACCCCGGAAAGCCGGGCAGCGCGACGGGCGGCCGGGGCGCAATTCGTCGCGGTCCGGCCCGATCGGAACCAAGCCCGGTGCGGACGGTTGTCCGGCAAGGGCATCGAAAGCCAACCATCAGGGAGAAACGTCATGAACAGTTTCAAGCTCTTCGCATCCGCAGCAGCGATCACGGCCGCCACCTTCGCCGCCGGGGCGGCGCAGGCCGACTGCGCCGCGGACCTCGCGTCCATGCGTTCCGAAATGGGACAGTCGGGCTCGACGGACATGGCCGCCAAGTCGAACGCGGATCAAAGCATGAAAACCGATGAAGGCATGAAGAACGACATGTCGTCTTCCTCCGGCGACGCGTCCGGCTCGTCGGGCGGCATGTCGGGCGACAAGATGGCGTCGGACCAGGCCTCCTCCGGCGGCTCGACCATGCAGGACGGCAAGCAGGCGACTGGCGAAGTCAGCGGCGTCGCGCCGACCGCGGCCATGGGCAAGATGGCCGGCGGCAACCAGACCGGCGCCGACCAGGCCGCCGAAAAGGCCGACAAGGACGCCATGGCGGGCTCGAAGGGCTCCGGCGACGATCAGGCGATGACCACCGCCTCGACCTCGGGCGGCAGCGGATCGGAAGGCATGTCGGGCGACAAGAACGCGATGGTGAGCGAACATCTCGCCGCCGCCCAGAGCGCGCTCGATGCCGGCAACGAGGATGCCTGCATGGCGGCCCTGAAGGCCGCGAAGTCGGCCATGTAACCAAGGCGATAAGGGGCCGGCGGGCGAGCGGCCCGCCGCTCTCGTGCCGGTTTCGGCAATGCCCGTGCGCCGAGCCCCTTGGCCGGTGACGCGCGGGCCCTAACGTTACTGCAGCCCCGTCGCCGCAAGGCGGCGGGGCGCAATTTTGTCTGGAACCGAGATTTTCCCAACCGCCTTGGACGCGCGGTGTTTTCGCCGCGGCTTCCAGGTCTCGACCGAACCCCATATCCGCCGTTCGCCGTTTCCGGGGCGCAAGGCCCGACACGGGCGGCGACGGCGCCAGGAGCCAAAAGAGGAGCCAACGATGCGCTATCTCCACACCATGGTCCGGGTGACCGACATCGACGAGTCGCTGGACTTCTACGTCAACAAGCTCGGCCTCGTCGAAACGCGGCGCATGGACAGTGAGCAGGGCCGCTACACGCTGATCTTCCTCGCCGCGCCGGCCGACATGCCGGAGGCGGCGGAGACCAAGGCGCCGCTGATGGAACTCACCTACAACTGGGATCCCGAGGACTATTCCGGCGGGCGCAACTTCGGCCATCTCGCCTTCGAGGTCGACGACATCTACGCCACCTGCCAGCGGCTGATAAACGCAGGCGTCACCATCAACCGCCCGCCGCGCGACGGCCGCATGGCCTTCGTCAAGTCGCCGGACAACATCTCCTTCGAACTTCTGCAGAAGGACGGCGCCAAGGAGCCGGCCGAACCTTGGGCCTCGATGGCGAATACCGGCACATGGTGAAACGACTCGCCTTGGCCGTAAAAAAACTGTAAATGTCGGGTTGTCGCCAAGGCCAGGGCGACACAAGCGACAACAACGAGGCCCGACAACGGGTCCTGTCGTCACGTCACCGCCGCGGAGCTTCGTCCGCGGTGCCGAAAGGGAGCCGGTGGGGACCGGCACGCGACGGGACGGCGGAGGTGACAAGCGGGACACCGGGTTGAGCGTTTACGTTCGCCCGAAACGTCAATCGGCGTCGTCTGACGCAAGGGGGATGGCGGATCGCAGGGCGGTCCGTCGCAGAGAGGGATAGCTTGACGACCAAGATCCGGGTCGCCGCGGGCCGCATGTCCGGTCCGTCGTTCATCGCGGGCGTTCTCGTCGCGATGCTTCCGCTGGTCGGTGCCTGCGTTTCCGCGGTGGACGACACCTCGGCCTTCGGCTTTGCGGCGGCATCGTCCGGTGCCGCATCGGCGGCCGGCGACGCCAAGCCCGTCGCCGTGACGGAAAAGGACCCGGCGGCCGCCGGGCCTGCGGCCGGGGCCTCCCGCAGCGCCGAGGCGACCGACGCCGCCCCCGCGGCGATTGCCGAGACGGCCGCCGGCGAGCCGGCGGTCGCGGCCGCGCTGCCGCCCGAGGCCGCGCCGGGGACGCGGCTGACCGCGGATGCCTCGACGCTGCGCCAGCGCATGAGCGAGGCCCGCCCCGCCGCCTTTGCCGGCGGCACCGTCGGGGAAGGCGACGCTTCCGATGCGCCGCAGCCGAAGGGCGGCGAGCGTTCGCTCTTCGCCTCGCTGTTCGCCCAGGAAAAGGCCCGCACCCCCCTCGCCAATGCCGAGAAAGGCAAGAGCCGCCGCATCGTCCTGAAGCGCGACGAGCCCGGCGAGGCGTCGGGCGGCATCGCCGACCTGCCGGGCGTCAACCCCTCATCGCTCTTCGAGATCGGCCAGAAGGCCTCGGCGAGCGAGGCCGATGCGATCGACGACGTGATGTCCTCGTCCTATCGCGTCGCCTCGCTCGGCGGCTTCGCGCGGATGGCGCCCAACGGCCTCAGTGTCGCCCGCGACGACGTGCAGACCTCGTGCTTCCCGTCCGAACTGGTCGCCCAGATCCGCTCGATCGAACACCGCTTCGGCGCCAAGGCGATCATCACCTCGGGCTATCGCAGCCCCGCCCACAACCGCGCGGTGAACGGTGCGACGCGCTCCCAGCACATGGGTTGCAAGGCGGCCGACCTCTACGTGCCGGGCGCCGATCATCTGGCGGTCGCCGCCTATGTCCGCGCGCTGCCCGGCCGGGGCGGCGTCGGGACCTATTGCCACACCGACGCCATCCACATCGACGTCGGGCCGAAACGCGACTGGAACTGGCGCTGCCGCCGGCGCCGGTAGCGGCACCGGGACGGGGCGGCAGGGCGCTTGCCCGGCATCCGGCCGGACAGCCGGCACGGCATCGCGCGAAGCGGCGGGCGACGGCGCCGAAAAAGCTGCGGCCGTCGCTTGCGGATGACGGGAATCATCCGTATACACCCCGTCGCCGCGCCCATCGTCTAGCGGTCTAGGACGCCGCCCTTTCACGGCGGAAACACGGGTTCGAGTCCCGTTGGGCGTACCATCCCTTCCGGAAATACGCATCGCGCCGTTCCTGCCGGTCGGCATCGTTCGTTGCCCCGGCCCCGCGCAGCCGACGCTCGGGCGCCTCTTCTCGCCATCTCCCCGCCGCCTCCCTCCTCGGCCGAGCGAACGCGTGTTCCGGCAGGTCGCGTCGAAGCCGTCGAGGTACCGGAATCCGGCCGCGTCGGCGCGACCGGCGCGCGCCCTCGCAAAGCGTCGTCGAGACGGCGGGCGGATGGGCCAGGAACGTCCCCGAGCGGTTCGTCGATGGCGGTGCGACGCCTCCGCCGTCGTTCCCCGAGGTGGCGGCCGCTGCGCGTCCGGCTCAGCGAAAACTCTCTCCTTAAAACCGTATTTGCGATTGACAGCCGGCGGCTTTGCATGCCGCTTAACCGTCATGAGCAAGGAAGCCTCGTCCCGACCGATGGATGCTGCGCCCGAACCCGAGCGCCTCGACATCCACAACTCCGAGATCCCGGTTCTCTGCCGCTCCTGCGAGGCGCGGCATCGCGGCATCTGCGGTGCCCTGACGCCGGTGGAGCTCACCCAGCTCAGCCGCCATACCGTCAAGCAGAAGGTCGAGAGCGACCGCGAGCTGGTCTCCGCCGGTGAGGAGGTGAAGCACTATTCCAACGTGCTTTCCGGCGTCGTGAAGCTGACGCGGCTGATGGCCGACGGACGCCAGCAGATCGTCGGTCTGCAGTTCGCGCCGGATTTCGTCGGCCGGCCGTTCCGGCGGTCGAGCGAAGTGTCGGCGGAAGCGGCGACCGAAGTGAAGCTCTGCAGCTTTCCCAAGCAGGCGATGGACGACATGATCGCCGCCTCGCCCGATCTCGAGCGGCGCCTCTACCAGCAGGCGCTCGAGGAGCTCGACGAGGCGCGCGAATGGATCCTCACCCTCGGTCGCAAGACGGCGGCGGAAAAGGTCGCGAGCTTCCTCCTGATGATCGCCGAGAACGTCGACCCGGACGGCATTGCCGGCGGCCGGCCGATCCGCTTCGAACTGCCGTTGAAGCGGGCCGACATCGCCGACTTCCTCGGCCTGACGATCGAGACCGTCAGCCGCCAGATCACCAAGCTCCGGAAGGCCGGGGTCATCCTGGTCGAACATAACCGGACAGTCACCGTACCGAGCCTCAGCCGCCTGCGCGAGCGCTGCGAGGTGGACGCCGGCTAGAGCGCGATTCCGGCAGGGGGAATCCGGTTACCGCAAAAGATCACGCACAAACAACGAGATAAAGCAGGATGATGAGCCAAGCTCATCTCATCCCGCTCGAAGGCTGCAACCGCTGAATGAACCGGCGCCACGCAACGGGAGCCATCGTTCTTTCCCTCTGCGAAACGTTATGGCGGCGGTCTAAACTATATTATATACGGACGCGGATCGGTACGTCTGGAGCCCGCCGAAGTATGAAATGCTCTGTGATTATATCTACTTACAATTCGCCGGAATGGCTGCGGAAAGTATTGTGGGGATATCTCGCACAGAGCGAAGCCGATTTCGAGATCGTCATTGCCGACGATGGCTCCACTGCCGAGACGGGCGCCCTTCTCGCCTCCTTCCAGGGCCGGTTCAAATTCCCCCTGGTTCATGTCTGGCATCCCGACGACGGCTTCCGGAAGACGGTCATCCTGAACAAGGCGATCGCCGAGAGCAGCACCGACTACCTGATCTTCAGCGACGGCGACTGCATCCCGCGGCGCGACTTCGTCGCGACGCATCTGGGGTTCCGCGAGGCCGGCTACTTCCTTTCGGGGGGATACTACAAGCTGCCCCTCGACCTCAGCCGCGAGGTCACCGAGGACGACGTCCTCGGCGGCCGGGTCTTCGACCTCGCCTGGATATGGAAGCGCGGCAAACGCAGGTCGCTGAAGGATCTGAAGCTTGCCGTCGGCAATCCCGCCATGGCTCGCCTCATGAACGCCGCCACGACCACCAGGCCGTCCTGGAACGGCCACAACGCCTCCGGCTGGAAGCGCGACATCGTCGCCGTGAACGGCTTCGACGAACGCATGCGTTACGGGGCGGAAGACCGCGAGATGGGCGACCGCCTCGCCCATCGCGGCGTCAGGTCGAAACAGATCCGCTACAGCGCGATCTGCGTCCATCTCGAACACGATCGCGCCTACGTCCTCGACAGCCATCTGGAGGCCAACCGGCTGATCTGGACCGCGACGCGGCAGCGGCGGCTGGCCTATACCGACTTCGGGATTTCCAAGACGAATGGCGAGTGACCGGCACGCCTGCCGCGGGCACGCCGTCACACCGCCTGCGAATAGCGGGCCTCGCCGCTCCGCAGATGCGCGTCGAACCAGGATGCGACGACGCGGGCAAGGCTCCGCGCCTCCGGCCGGATGGCGAAGCGGCGGCCGGAAACCCGCACGAGACCGTCCGGGTCGGTCGCCGCAAGCCGCAGCGCCTCGCGGGCATAGGGCTCCGCGGCGGCCCCGAAGCGGCGCGCCAGATCGTCGAGATCGAGGCCGAAGTCGCACATCAGCCGTTCGATGATATGGCCGCGGATCAGGTCGTCTCCGGTCAGCCGGTAGCCGCGGGCGGCGGCCGGTTCGCCGGCCTCGACGCGGTCGCGATAGAGCCCCGTCGGCACCGTGTTCTGGACGTAGCCGCCGGCAAAGCGCGAGATCGCCGAGGCGCCGAAGCCGATCAGCGTCTCGCAGGGATCGGCGGTGTAGCCCTGGAAGTTGCGGCGCAGCCTGCCGCTCCGGGCCGCCTTGGCGAGGGGGTCGGCATGCAGGGCGAAATGGTCGATGCCGATCGCCTCGTATCCGGCGCGCACGAAGGCCCGCGATGCCCGCTCGGCGTCGGAAAGACGCGCGTTTCGCCCCGGCAGGTCCTCCGTACGGATCATCGCCTGGTGCTTCTTCACATGCGGCACGTGGGCATAGCCGAACAGCGCCACGCGCTCCGGCTGCAGCGCGACCACCTTCTCGACCGTCGCGTCCAGCCGTCCGGGGGTCTGCAGCGGCAGGCCGTAGAGCACGTCGATGTTGATCGAGACGAGCCCCGAGGAGCGCAGCATGGCGATGACGTCACGGGTGACCTCGAAGCTCTGCGGCCGGTTGATCGCCGCCTGCACCACCGGATCGAAGTCCTGGACGCCGATCGAGGCACGGGTCATTTCGAGCGCCCGCAGGCCGGCGACCGCCGCGGGCGTGACGTCGGAGGGATCGATCTCGACGCTGATCTCGGCATCGGGGCAGACGTCGAAGGCCGCGCGCAGCGCCTCGGCGAGCCGCCGCATGTCGTCCGCGGCGAGGAAGCTCGGCGAACCGCCGCCGAGATGCAGGGCGCCGAGCCGCGGCGAAAAGCCGAGGCGCCGGCGGAACGCGGCGATCTCGCGCGTCAGCGTCCCGACATAGGCGGCCACCGGATCGTAGCGCCGGGTCTGTTTCGTATGGCAGCCGCAGAACCAGCAGAGCCGGTCGCAGAACGGCACGTGCAGATAGACCGAGACCGACGACACCGGATCGAGGCTCGCACAGAGCTCCGCAAACAGCGGGGCGCCCGCCCCTTCGCCGAAATGCGGCGCCGTCGGATAGCTGGTGTAGCGCGGCACCTCGGCGCCGTACCGCGCGAGCACCGCCCGGTGGTTGATCCGGCCGGCGGGCGCGATCACCGGGGCTCTCCGCCGGTCGCCAGCAGCGGCAGGAGGTGTTCCTCCTCGAAGGCGATGTGGCGCCGCAGGCCCTCGAAGAAGCCGCGCAGCATGTAGCCGAGCACCTCGGCGACCGGATCCGCCACGCCTGGCGCCGCGGCCGGCATGCCCCGCGGGACACCGGCGTCCTCCGGCTCGACGAGGCGCACCGGACTGCGCGCGGCACCCGCCATGGCGGCGCGCCGCCTGACATATTCGATCAGCTTCTCGGAAAGTTCCTCGGCGAAGCTCTCGTCCTCGAAATGTTCGAAATGCAGGCGCTCCAGCGTCGTCGCGAGTTCCGGCCGGCCGGAGAACCGCGCCCGCATGAGCGGAAAGATCGTCGTCTCCTCGAAGACGTGGGCCTGCCGGATCGTCGGCCGGATCTGCCGCGCGACATGGAGGGTGCGCTGCCCGTCGAGGCCGTCCGGCAGGCCGTCGGCGATCGCCTCCAGCGCGTCGCAGAGCCGGCGCTGGCCGGCAAGCTGCACCCGCAGCGCCGCGAGGCTGGCGGCGACGTCCTCGGCCGCGTCGGCCCGGGGCGCGCCGGGGCCGCCTTTCGGCTCGTTCTGCGGGAGCGGGACGGCCGCCGCCGGAGCCGGCCGGCGTGCGGCCGGATGCAGCGTGACGACGGCGCCGGTGTCTTCTCCCGCCGCCTGCGGCAGGGATCCAAACGGCGGGCAGGAGCGGGGCTGGAACATCATGGAAGGGCTCCGGCGATCGGGCGGTCAAGCGGTTGTCGCCGGTTCTCGCCGATCGCCCCGCCGGCCGCCTTGATCCAGGTCAAGGCACGACCCTGCGGAAGCTGACAGTTCACCATTCGATCCCGGCGCACCCGCCCGGCCGCTCCGGCCGCGGCCGGCGCCCGGTTCGAAAGAGGGTGGCAATCCGATGAAATTCTCGACCGAGACCATGCTGGTCGGTCTCGCGGCATTCCTTGCGCTGCTCGGCGCGGGATTTGCCGCCGATCAGCCTTTCCGGCAGCACGCCTACGTGCTGTTCGTCGTCCTGGCTCTGGCGACGATCTTCCTCATGCGTCGGATCGACTTTTCCGGCGACAAGATGATCCCGCTGCGCGCCGACCGGCCCGCAGGCGGATCCGGCGAGGCCGCCGGGGCGCGCCCCTCCGCCGCCGGCGGCGGCGGCAGCGTCGCCTATATGGACGACGTCGTCCGCTACGGGGTGATCGCGACGGTGTTCTGGGGAATCATCGGCTTTCTCGTCGGGGTGCTGATCGCCTCGCAGCTCGCCTGGCCGGATCTCAATCTCCAGCCCTACCTCAATTTCGGCCGGCTGCGCCCGCTCCACACCTCGGCGGTGATCTTCGCCTTCGGCGGCAACGCGCTGATCGCCACCTCCTTCTACGTCGTCCAGCGCACCTGCCGGGCACGGCTGTTCGGCGGCAACCTCGCCTGGTTCGTGTTCTGGGGCTACCAGCTGTTCATCGTCATGGCGGCGACCGGCTACGTCCTCGGCATCACCGAGGGCCGCGAATACGCCGAGCCGGAATGGTACGTCGACCTCTGGCTGACCATCGTCTGGGTGGCCTATCTCGTGGTCTTCCTCGGCACGCTGGTGCGCCGCAAGGAACCGCACATCTACGTCGCCAACTGGTTCTACCTCAGCTTCATCGTGACCATCGCGATGCTGCACGTGGTCAACAACCTGTCGATGCCGGTGTCCTTCCTCGGCGCCAAGAGCTATTCGGCCTTTTCGGGCGTCCAGGACGCGCTGACCCAGTGGTGGTACGGCCACAACGCCGTCGGCTTCTTCCTCACCGCCGGCTTCCTCGGCATGATGTACTACTTCGTGCCGAAGCAGGCGAACCGTCCGGTCTATTCCTACCGGCTGTCGATCATCCACTTCTGGGCGCTGATCTTCCTCTACATCTGGGCCGGCCCGCATCACCTGCACTACACCGCCCTGCCCGACTGGGCGCAGACGCTCGGCATGGTGTTCTCGATCATGCTGTGGATGCCCTCCTGGGGCGGCATGATCAACGGCCTGATGACGCTGTCGGGCGCCTGGGACAAGCTCCGGACGGACCCTGTCCTGCGGATGATGGTGATCTCCATCGCCTTCTACGGCATGTCGACCTTCGAGGGGCCGATGATGTCGATCAAGTCGGTGAACTCGCTCAGCCACTACACCGACTGGACGATCGGCCACGTGCATTCCGGCGCGCTCGGCTGGGTCGGCATGATCTCCTTCGGCGCCGTCTACCATCTGACGCCGAAGCTCTGGCAGCGCGAGCGCCTGTATTCGCTGCGCCTCGTCAACTGGCACTTCTGGCTCGCCACCCTCGGCATCGTCGTCTACGCCGCGGTGATGTGGGTCTCGGGCATCATGCAGGGCCTGATGTGGCGGGAATACGGGGAGGACGGCTATCTCGTCTACTCCTTCGCCGAAACCGTCGCGGCCATGCACCCCTACTACGTGATGCGTATGCTGGGCGGTGCGATGTACCTCGCCGGCGCGCTGATCATGGCCTTCAACGTCTACAAGACCATCCGCGGCGACATCCGCCGGGAGGTGCCGATGGGCGGCACCCAGACCCTGCAGCCGGCGGAGTGAGGACAGGAAGATGAGCGAACCTTCCAACGCAAATCCCGCCCTCGACGGGGCGCGGCCGGAGCTCAAGGCTGATCCGATCGCCAGGGGCCTCCTCGCCAATCACGGCAAGATCGAGCGCAACGTCACGCTGCTCCTCGTCCTGTCGCTGCTGGTGGTGACGATCGGCGGCATCGTCGAGATCGCGCCGCTGTTCTACCTGCAGAACACCATCGAGACGGTGACCGGGATGCGTCCCTATTCGCCGCTGGAACTCGCCGGCCGCAACATCTACGTCCGCGAGGGCTGCTACAACTGCCATTCCCAGATGATCCGCCCGTTCAGGGACGAGACCGAGCGCTACGGCCACTATTCGCTGGCGGCCGAATCGATGTTCGACCACCCGTTCCAGTGGGGCTCGAAACGGACCGGGCCGGACCTTGCACGGGTCGGCGGGCGCTATTCCAACGACTGGCAGGTGGCGCATCTGACCGACCCGCGCTCGCTGGTGCCGGAATCGATCATGCCGTCCTACGGCTTCCTGTCGCAGACCGATCTCGACATGAGGGATCCGGCCGCGCATCTCGCCGCGAACCGCGACGTCGGCGTTCCCTATACCGACGACATGATCGCCAATGCCGCTGCGGACCTTCGCGTCCAGACGCAGCCGGACGGCGACAGCTCCGGCCTCCTCGCCCGCTATCCGAAGGCCGTGGTCGCGGATTTCGACGGCAACCCGCAGCGCCTGACCGAGATGGACGCGCTCGTCGCCTATCTGCAGATGCTCGGCACGCTCGTCGACTTCTCCGCCTACGACCCGCAGGAAAACCAGCGCTGAAGGAGGCGACGATGGACTTCGAATATCAGGCGATGCGGACCTTCGCCGACTCCTGGGGCCTCGTGGCGATGGCCCTGTTCTTCCTCTGCGCCGTCGGCTTCGTGCTTCGGCCCGGCGCGCGCCGGGCGGCCGACGAGGCCGCCGCCATTCCCCTCAAGGAGGAC
Organism: Jiella sonneratiae; assembly: GCF_017353515.1. Lineage (GTDB taxonomy): Bacteria > Pseudomonadota > Alphaproteobacteria > Rhizobiales > Rhizobiaceae > Jiella > Jiella sonneratiae. Next base: position 200,979 of record NZ_JAFMPY010000007.1, on the reverse strand, counting down.
TGACCCATGGCCGAGACCAGACAGGTCGACCAGATCACCGGCGTCGAGACCACGGGCCATTCCTGGGACGGCATCACCGAACTGAACAATCCGCTGCCGCGCTGGTGGCTGTGGACCTTCTACGCGACGATCGCCTTCGCGCTCGTCTACACGATCCTCTATCCGGCCTGGCCGATGGTGAGTTCCGCGACCTCCGGCCTGCTCGGCTGGTCGAGCCGCGGCGACCTCGAGGCGAGCGTCGCCGCGGCCAAGGCGGCCGATGCCGGCAGGCTCGAGAAGATCGCGGCACTTTCCGTCGAGGCGATCGACGGCGACCAGGAGCTCCGGCCGGCCGCCATCGCGGCGGGCAAGGCCGCCTTCAAGGTCAACTGCGTCCAGTGCCACGGCTCGGGCGCGGAAGGCGGCCCGGGCTATCCCAACCTCAACGACGATTCCTGGCTCTGGGGCGGAACGCTCGAGGCGATCCACACGACGCTCGAGCACGGCATCCGTTACGCCTCGGACGACGACACGCGGATCTCCGAGATGCCCGCCTTCGGCCGCGACGGCATTCTCGACCGCGGCCAGATCGACGCCGTCGCGGACTACGTCCTGTCGCTGTCCGGCAGTGCCGCCGACCAGCAGACGGCGGCGGCGGAGGCCGGACGGACGGTCTTCGCCGAGAATTGCGCCGCCTGCCACGGCGAGACCGGCGGCGGCATGAAGGAGGTGGGCGCCCCGGCGCTCGACGACGCGATCTGGCTCTATGGCGGCTCGAAGGCCGACATCGTCCGGCAGGTCACCGCGCCGCGCCACGGCGTCATGCCGGCCTGGGGCGCGCGGCTCGGCGAGACGACGGTGAAGGAACTCGCCGTCTACGTCCACAGCCTCGGCGGCGGACAGTAGGGGGCAGCGCCCACTGCGACGTTCGGGGGCCCGTTCCGGCTGCGGCGCGGGCCCTTTTTCTTTCGCTCGCGCGGTGGGTCGGAGACGGCAATGCATCGGCCGGTGGACCGGGGCCGTCTTTCGATCGGGGGCAATTTGCCGAAGTCACCCCGGTTTTGCCGGGCGATCGCGACAAGACGCACCCAAATGCCGGAATCGGACCGCCAGCGTGATGAGATGAGCTTCGCTCATCCTCCCGCTGCATCTTCCTGTTTCCGGATGATCTTTTCCGAAAACCGGTTCCCACGTTTCGGGACCATTCTCTAGCGGACCTGATCGAGCAGACGCTTGCATTCCAGAAGGTCGAGCAGCACCTGGTCGAGCCGCTCGACGCTCTCGCGGGGAAGCCGCAGGGTGTCGCCGGCGGGGTCGCGCTCGCGCCGCAGGAAACTGCCGAGCGGCCGCGGCCGCGGGCGGGCCGCCGGCTCCGGCTCGCCGACATCTGCCACCGGATCGACGGCCGCCACCGTTTCGGGCTCGGGATGGATCAGGTCGAGATCGTCGACATGCGCCGCTGCCGCGGCGTCGTCGCTCATGTCGGTTCCGTCCGTCCCTTCAGCCGAAGCGTCGAGACTGTCGAGGCCGGCGAGATCTCCCGATCCGATCGCCACGACGAAACGACTGCCGTTCTCCTTCAGGAGCCGCTGCACGCCCTTGATGGTGAAGCCCTTGACGTAGAGGAGATAGCGGATGCCGCGCAACAGCTCGACGTCGTCCGGGCGATAGTAGCGGCGCCCGCCGCCGCGCTTCAGCGGCCGGATCTGGGCGAATCGCGACTCCCAGAAACGCAGCACGTGCTGCGGCAGATCGAGTTCCTCGGCGACCTCGGAGATCGTCCGGAACGCATCTTCACCCTTGTCGGCCATCAGCCCTTCACCGGAACGTCGAGCGTTGGAGCCCCGGACGGGGCTATTCGGCGGCCCGCATCAGCTCGAGCCCCAAGGCGGAGCGCTTGCTGTGAGCCTCGAGGATACGGTCCTTGAGGACGTTGGAGGGCTTGAAGACCGCGACCCGCCGCGGCGAGATCGGCACTTCCTCGCCGGTCTTGGGGTTGCGGCCGACCCGCTCGTTCTTGTCGCGCACGAGGAACGAGCCGAACGACGACACCTTGACCGATTCGCCCTTGGCGATGGTCGCGCAGATCTCCTCGAGCACCATCTCGACGAGCTGGGCGGATTCGGTGCGGGACAATCCGATCTTGCGGAAGACGGCTTCGGCGAGATCGGCCCTCGTGAGTGTCCTGTCCCCCATCCTCGTCCCCTGATCTGGTGGAAAACCCGGCCGCGCCATTTGGCCGCGGAACGCCTCTTACTTTTTCGTTACTCTACCCAAACCGCCATATGAATCAAGCGCCATCTACCAACGCACGAGCACCGCACCCCAGGTAAATCCGCCGCCCATCGCTTCGAGGAGGACGAGGTCGCCCTTGCCGATGCGCCCGTCGCGCACCGCCGTGTCGAGGGCGAGCGGGATCGAGGCGGCGGAAGTGTTGCCGTGGCGGTCGACGGTCACGACGACCTTTTCCATATCGATACCGAGCTTCTTGGCCGATGCGTCGATGATGCGCCGGTTGGCCTGGTGCGGGACGAACCAGTCGATGTCGGCCGGGCCGATCTTCGCCGCCGCGAAGCAGGCCTCGATGACGTCGGTGATCATCCCGACCGCATGTTTGAAGACCTCGCGGCCCTGCATTCTCAGATGCCCGACCGTCCCCGTCGTGGAGGGGCCGCCGTCGACATAGAGCTTGTCCTTGTGGGCGCCGTCCGAACGCAGCTTCGAGACGAGGATGCCCTCGCCGTTCGCCTCGGCGGCGGCAACCGCCTCGAGGACCACCGCCCCCGCGCCGTCGCCGAACAGGACACAGGTCGACCGGTCCTGCCAGTCGAGGATGCGAGAGAACGTCTCGGCCCCGACGACGAGGGCGCGGCGCGCCTGGCCGTTCTTCAGATACATGTCGGCGGTGGTGAGGGCGTAGAGAAAGCCGCTGCACACCGCATGGACGTCGAATGCGAAGCCCGAGGCGATGCCCAGCCGGTCCTGCAGCTGGACGGCGGAGGCGGGAAAGGTGTTGTCGGGCGTCGCGGTCGCGAGGACGATCAGGTCGATGTCGACCGGCTCGAGCCCGGCGGCCTCGAGCGCCTTGCGCGCCGCGGCCTCGGCCAGCGAGACGGTGGTCTCGCCCTCTCCCGCGATGTGGCGCTGCTCGATGCCGGTGCGCTGCCGGATCCACTCGTCCGAAGTTTCGACGACGCCTTCGAAATCCCGGTTGCGCATGACCTTCGCCGGCAGGGCCGAGCCCGTGCCGCGCACGACGGAGACGATACTGTCATTCATGGAACGCTGCTTTCGGAAACGCTCGCCGCCTCCTCGGAAATGCGGCGATGATAACTGGCGAGGTCCGCCTCGATCTTTTCGCGGAGGCCGGCCCGCGCCATGACATGGGCGAGGTCGATCGCGGCGGCGATGCCTTCGGCGTCGGTGCCACCATGGCTCTTGATCACGACGCCGTTGAGGCCGAGAAAGACGCCGCCATTGACCTTGCGGGGATCCATCTTGTCGCGCAGCCGGTCGAAGGCGCTCTTGGCCAGCACGTAGCCGGCGCGCGCCAGCCAGGTGCGCGACATCGCGGCCCTGAGATAGGCGGCGATCTGCTTGGCGGTGCCCTCGGCGGTCTTCAGCGCGATGTTGCCGGTGAAGCCTTCGGTGACGACGACGTCGACCGTGCCCTGGCCAAGGTCGTCGCCCTCGACGAAGCCGCGATACTCGATGCCGGGCAGCGGCGTCTCCTTGAGCAGCCGGCCGGCCTCGCGGATCTCGTCCTGGCCCTTGACCTCCTCGACGCCGATGTTGAGCAGCCCGACCGTCGGCCGTTCGAGCCCGAACAGCGCCCGCGCCATGGCGCCGCCCATCATCGAGAAGTCGATCAGCTGCTGGGCGTCCGCGCCGATCGTCGCGCCGACGTCGAGCACGATGCTCTCGCCGCGCAGCGTCGGCCAGATCGCGGCGATCGCCGGACGTTCGATGTTGGCCATGGTCCGAAGGCAGAACTTCGCCATCGCCATCAGCGCGCCGGTGTTGCCGGCCGACACCGCGACGTCGGCCTCGCCGGTCTTCACCGCATCGATCGCCCGCCACATCGACGATTTGTAGCGGCCCTGGCGCAGCGCCTGGGACGGCTTGTCGTCCATGCGCACCGAGATCTCGCAGTGATGGAAGGTGGAGGCGGCCTGAAGCTGCGGATGCTTTTCGAGGAGCGGCAGCACCTCGTCCTGCTCGCCGTAGAGGATGAAGCGGGTGTCGGGCCGGCGCTCCAGCGCCAGCGCCGCCCCCGGCAGAACCACCTCCGGCCCGTGGTCGCCGCCCATCGCGTCGAGCGAAATCGTGATGCCGGAGCCTGAGGTCAACTCGTTCTCGCTTCTTTTTCTCTTCGCCGCCCCAGTGCCTGCCGGCGCCGCGCGAAAATATCGAATTTGAGGCTACTTACAACCGGCCTTTCGGCCTCATTCGGCGTCGTCGCCGCCGGGCCGGGGAAATTTCGTCAGGGCCGCGAATGGCGACGGCGCGCCGCTTGATCCGGCCTCGTCGTCCGTCTTCGCCGGAGCGCCGGAGAAGCTCTCGCCGGACCGCCGCGGATAGGGATCGAGCGCCAGCGACATCACCTCGAACAGCCGTTCGCCGAGATCGATCCGGCCGCCGGAAAAGGCCTCCGGCGGATCCTCGGCCTCGGGATCGACGACGATCTCGGCCGCCTCGCCGGCGTCGCTCCGCCGCGCGCGGGCAGACTCGGGCAGGAAGGTCGCCTCGAAGGGCTCGTCGATTCTCTGCTCGACCGGCTCGAGCGAGACGACGCTCTTCTGGACGACGACCGCCGTCACCCGCCCGCTCACCCTTGCGCCGTCGCGGCGAAACGGCCGGGCGAGGAGGTCGGCCGCAACGCCCGCCACGCTTTCGACGCCGAGCGCCTCGGCGAGGCGGGCGCATTCCGCGGCGCTCGCGGCGTAGTCGATCTGCCGGCCGGCCTCGCCGATGCCGGCGACCGGCAGCCACAGGTCGAGCGGGGCGCTTCGGGCGGACGGCATGTCATCGATCTCCGAGTTCGAGTTTTCCGGCAAGGACGTCGCTGTCGTCGATGGCGCGCATCCTGTCGCCCGTCTGGCGCATGTAGGTGGCGAGCGCCTCCGCCGCATCGCCCGGCGCCACCTCGTCGATCGCCCGGCCCTTCAGGGCCGTCGCCAGCGCGCCCGGCGCGTCGCCTCCCGCTGCCAGGGCGGCATCATAGGCCTCGACGCGCTCGTAGAAGATGCCGGCGAGCCTGCGCATCCGTTTCGGCACCGACTGGTCGCCGACGCCGAGCTCGCGGATCGAGGAGTCGAGATCGGCCATGAAACGGTCGACGACGTCCTGGGCGACCGGTTCGAGCCCCGCCGCGCCGCGGCAGCGCCTGAGGAACAGGAAGACGTGGATGCCGAGCGCCTCGAACCGTCCGGAGAAGCTGTCCTCGATGCCGCAGCGCTCGTAGAGCGCCGGCCGGCGCGCCGCCGCGACAAGGGCCTGGTATATGTCCTCGACGATCGCGCGGTTCCGGCGTGCGATCCTCCAACGATTGAGCATTGTCGATCCGCGCTTTCTCGCTCGGGCCGAGGCGGTGCCACAGCTTTGCGCCGATTGCAACGGCGCGGGGACTGGATTACCAACGCCTCGCATGGCCGCGGTGCGGCCTTCGCCTCGATATGGCCGCGGAAGACGGCCATGAAGGGAAAAACGCGATCGATGGCTGGAACGGGAGTTGAGAGAAGCGTGCCCAAGAAGACCCGCCTGACGCCGGCGATCGCCCTTTCGGCGGCCGCCCTCGCGCTTTCGCCGCTTGCGGCCTGCACCACCCAGGAAGTGCTCAACCAGGGCTACATCGTCGATCCGAAGTCGCTGGAACTGGTTCCGCCCGGCTCGTCCAAGGAACAGGTGCTGCTGGCGCTCGGCTCGCCCTCGACCAAGGCGACCTTCGACAACGAGGTGTTCTACTACATCTCCCAGAAGCGCGTCCGGCCGGTGGCCTTCCTGCAGCCGCATCTCGTCGATCAGCGCGTCCTCGCCGTCTATTTCAACAAGGACGACCGGGTCGAGCGGATCGCCGACTACGGCCTCAAGGACGGCCGGGTCTTCGACTTCATCTCGCGCACGACGCCGACCGGCGGCAAGGATGCGAGCTTCCTCGGCCAGGTGCTGAGCGACACCGTCTCCGACACCGGCGGGCCGACCAGCCTGTTCTGAGCCTTTCCCCGGGCGCTACCCGCCGGCCATCGCCTATGGCCGGTTGACGATCCCGCCCGTCATCGGCTTCGGCACGCCGGTGGTCAGCGGAAAGCTGATCGGCAGGTCGCGCAGCCGCCGCATGGCGAGATGGGCGAAGCATTCCGCCTCGATCGCGTCGCCGCGCAGGCCGACGGCGTCGGCATCCACCGCCTCGACCCGCGCCCGCTCGGCGAGCGCCGCCATGATCGCCGGATTGCGGCGGCCGCCGCCACAGACCACCAGCCGCTCGGGCCGCACCGGCAACAGGTCGAGCGCGCGCCCGACGGCGCCGGCGACGAAGCCGGTCAGCGTCGCCGCGCCGTCCTGAAGCCCCAGCCCCTCGGCCATCGCCATGGTGAAGCCGAAGCGGTCGAGCGACTTCGGATAGGCCGCCCTCAGCCAGGGATGATCGAGCAGCGCGGCGAGCCGCGCCTCGTCCACCCGGCCGGCCGAAGCGAGACGGCCGTCCCGGTCCATCGCCCCGGCGCCGTGCGCGACGACGAAGTCGTTGATCGGGGCGTTGGCGGGGCCGGTGTCGAAGGCGATCAGCGTGTCGCCGTCGGCAAAGGAAAGATTGGCGACGCCGCCGAGATTGAGGATCGCGGTCTCGCGCCCGGCGCCGAGGCGCGCGAGCAGCGCGCGGTGATAGATCGCCGAGAGCGGCGCCCCCTGGCCGCCGGCCGCGACGTCCGCCGAGCGAAAGTCGTGGACCACCGTGGTGGCGAGCATCCTCGCCATCAGCGCCCCGTCGCCGAGCTGGCGCGTGCGCCCGGCAATGCCCGCCTCCGGCGGCCGGTGGAGGACGGTCTGGCCGTGGAAGCCGACGGCCGCGAGCTCCTTCCGGGCAAGCCCGTGGCGGTCGCAGAAGGCAGCGACCGCCTCCGCCTGCCCCTCGGTGAGCCGCCGCTCGGCGACGGCGAAGCTCGATGGCTCCGGGCCGGCGAAGCCCCATGCGCGCGCGTCGGCGACGGCTTCGGCGATCAGCGGCCCGACGTCGGCCGGATAGGGCACGAGCTCGAAGGGGCCGAATTCGGCGATCGCTTCGCCGTCGCTGCGGATCGCCGCGACGTCGATGTTGCCGTCGAGCACGGTTCCGGTCATCAGGCCGACGGCCCATCCGCTTGCCATTGCACCCATCCTTTTCCTGCTGCCCCTTTACCCCCGCGTCGCGATCCTTCGTGCCGGCGGCGGCGGCCACGCCGTGACGATCGGCGGCCGTCCCGCCAAGGCAGCCTCGCCACGGCCGCGGCGAAGCCGCCCGGCCCGTCCGGCAGCCCCCCGCGCGGCGCCCCGCGCAGTGCCCCGGTTCCCGGCCTGCCGGGAAAATCCGGCATCGCCGCAGTCGTGGCGCCATGAGGGGCCGGCCCGCCGGCGGCGTCGCACACTCGCCACCGCCCCGATCCTTAGACCATGATCCCGCCCTTATGTAGCAGATGCACCATCAATGCCCTGACCGGCCGCCCCGGTCGGCACGAACCCGGCTTTCCGGTGCCGCCCTTTCGACGGGAAGCGATCGCGCGAGCCGCGAAAGATTGCGGATCGATGACGAAAGGGTGCTTGCAATCGCCGCCTCGAGCGGCTACCTAGCGCGCCAACGAGGACGGCGTCGCCGCCGTTCGCCTCGTCTTGAGGGCGCCCGTAGCTCAGCTGGATAGAGCACCAGACTACGAATCTGGGGGTCAGAGGTTCGAATCCTTTCGGGCGCGCCAATCTTTTTCAAGAGCTTAGCTACATTATGAACGCCACGGTTTGGCGCCATGGTCACACTGTGGTCACATCCTGATCGGGATGAAGACGAGCGGCCTACGTGTTCTGGCAAAAGGAACCGACAGCCCGAAAGCTCTGTGGTGATGGTTCGCAGAAGCCGACGCCTTCGCCAATGTCGAGCGCCCAAGCGACGTGGGGCGCGGCGTCCCGATTCTATCGACAACTCCGCCCACTCTGGCAGGCCGCATGGACCCCGAAGGATTCGAGCCCGAGATTTTCACTCCCGAGGCGCTTGCAAAGCGTTGGCAATGTTCCCCCGGCCATGTTCGGAGAATGATCCGCGACGGGGAGCTCGCAGCTTTCAGGCTGGGCGCCAAACTCTACCGTGTACGGCGCGACGTTGTAGAAGCCTACGAGGTCCGTTCGTACAGCGGCTCTCGTGGTCCGTCGCCCTGCGTTCAAGACGAGCATGGGGCAGGATCGGAGGACGCGCCAGGCGGGGAGGTGAAGGAGCGCGTTCGACGGCGGCCGGCCCCTCGCCTTGATCTTCGTCGCTGAAGAGCGTCCGTCCTCGCTTCGTATCAACCCGAAACTCCGATCCGGGAAAGGATAGGCGCCACCGGCGGCACTGCCCGACAGCTACATGCCAGTCGGGCGCGCGCCCGATGATACCGCATGACTGCCCGTCGGGCTCTGAGGACCGCGAGCAAGAGCCTCATTGCTCACTCACCCCTTCGAGCCATGCCAGCGCGGCCCGCATCAACGGCGCGGTCACGTCGTCGCAAGTATCGCCCTCGTCGAGCGCGGCGCGGAGCGCTGCTGCCGCGCCGGCGCGTGTGGTCGCCTTCGGCGTCTCGTATGCGAGCTGCCGATAGGCCGGCAACCATGTGGAAGCGGCGAGCGCATCGTCTTCTTCTGGCGTAGAGACGTCGTTCGCGCCAGCTTCATAGGCGGCATTGCCGGCCTTGTAGGCCTCAATCGCGGCAATGATCGGATCCTGTTCCCCGGTCATGACGCGTCTCCATTCGGGAGAGCCTCGAGACCGGCCGCGAGGTAGGCGATGACGTCGAGGATAGAGCCGCCCGCGTCCAGCAGGTCGTAGGTCGCGACGATGCGCAGCCGATCCTGATCGACGCTCCGATCTCCGGACGACGGCCTGCGCCGCAGCTCCTCGATCGTCATCTCATAGAGTTCGGCGAGACGATCGAATTCATCGTCGAAGAATGATGTCGCTGCGTCGCTGTGCGAAATACGCGGCTGGTTCACGATGCCGCCGATTGAAAGGCGAGCTTCGTGTAAGCCGTTTGCCACCGCGACCAGCTCGGCCGTCGTCATCTGCCCAAACGCTTCGGCTTCCTTGGGGTGCGCGTGCTGCCAACGCAGGGGCGCAGCTTCGCCGGCCGGCCCGAGAGGGACGTTGTTCATGATGCTTCTCCTGTTGATGGGAATGCCGGCGCGCTCTTCGTCGCGTCCGGCGGCGCCGCTTGCCGCGGCCGAGCTTCAGGCGTCTTCGCGGACGCGCAGGGCAGCGCCGCCGTTCAGGACCGGTTCCGGCCGCTTCGGCAGCACGAGGGCGCCGCTGGCGTCACGTTCGATGCGGGCGAAGGCGGCGCGAAGGGCAGGGTCGCGGAAGAGGTGGGAAATGCGCATTGTTTTCATGCCTCCAATGTGTTTATTACCTATTGAGATATTTACGGCACACATTAGGTTCTGTCAACACTGCGATAGGTAAAAAACACAATGAGCCTCACGACAGGCAACCAGCTCAAGGCGGCGCGCGCTCTCGCCGGCATCAACCAGACGGAGCTTTCCGAGAGGGCCGGCGTCAACGTGAACACGATACGCAACATGGAGGGTCGTGGCGCGGAGACGCTCGTCTCTGGCCTCGACACGGTGCGCAAAGTGCAGTCCGCCCTTGAAGCCGCTGGCGTGATCTTCCTCGACGATGGCGACGCGACCGCCGGCGGTCCCGGCGTCCGGCTTGGTAGGTCAGACCGAGGTGCAAGAGGATGATGGAAGGCCGGAAGATCGGCCACGCTTGCGTCCTCGGCGCCGTGCTTGCGACCACATCGCCGGCCGGAGCGTGGGAGGCTCATCGCGGCGAGGAGGATTGGGGGCCGATGTGCTTCCTGCAGGACCGAAGCGGCTTCGTCACGGTGGGTTTCTATGCGGCGCCTGGCGACAGCCCTTTGGCGACGATTGAGGGCGCGTCTCTTCCCGAGGACGCCACTGTCACATGGATCGTCGACGATGCGCTCACCGTCACGCTCAAAGGATCGCAGAACGACTATTTCGGGCTGCACGAGTTTCCGGTGAGCGACCCGCGCCTCTTGGACGCGATCAAATCGGGCCGAACGCTCCGGATCGCCATCGACCGCGGGCCGGCCATGAACGTCTCGCTGAAGGGCTCCGGCAAAGCCGTGGCCGATTTCGAGCGCTGCTTAGCGCAGCGCTGAGCGATGGCATGAATTCCGGAAAGACCGCTTGTCGGAACCAAAGGGACAGCCGCCATGACCACTGATCTGCCTGCCATCATCGCGGCCGACTACCTGCCGCCGCTGTCTCCAGATCTCGAGGAGCTTCACCGGAGATCGCAGGAGACGCGGCGCGCGTCGAAGGCGAAGGGCACGCTTCGCGCCTACGCCTCAGCGCTCCGATCCTTCGACGCCTGGTGCCGCGCCCACGGCCTCGCTTCCTTGCCGGCCGCGCCTGAGACCGTGGTGCTGTTCGTGGAGGCCGAGGCCCGCGCCGGTCGAAAGGTGTCGTCGATCGAGGTGAAGCTCGCCGCGATCCGCTTCATGCACCTGAAGGCCGGCCACGTCCCGCCGACGGCGTCGCAGCTCGTGATCGAGGAGATGGAGGGCATCCGGCGCGAGATCGGCGTGGCGCCGGCGAAGAAGCGGGCCGCGACGGCCGCACTGGTGGCGGACATGCTCGATCACGTTCCGACCGACACGCTCAAGGGCAAGCGGGATCGGGCGCTCCTCCTCCTCGGCTTTGCCGGCGCGCTGCGGCGCTCCGAGCTTGTCGGGCTCGACGTCGCGGATCTGGAGATCGGCACCGACGGCATCACGCTGACCATCCGCAGATCCAAGACGGACCAGGAGGGCGCTGGCCACATCATCGGCATCCCGAACGGCGCGAAGCTGCGGCCGGTCGAAGCTGTCACGGCGTGGCTGGAGGCGGCAGAGATCGATGAGGGCGCGATCTTCCGGCCGATCGGAAAGGGCTGCCGATTGCAGCCTGGCCGGCTCTCCGATCGCGCCGTGGCGCTCGTCGTGAAGCACTACGCCGCGGCGGCCGGGCTCGACGTGGACGGATTCTCCGGTCACAGCCTCCGGGCCGGCTACATCACGACGGCCGCTGAGCATGACGTCGACCTTCACCGGATCATGGACCAGTCGCGCCATACCGACGTCAGGACCGTCCGCGGCTATGTCCGCAGGACGAACCTGTTTCGGGACCACAGCGGCGCGGGGTTCTTGTGAGTTTCCAGCGAGTGGTGTGGCTATTACCGGTGCAGGTTATCGCCGCCGAACAACACCGATCAGGCGTCCAAAAACTCTCTGGTTAGGGGATTGCCACAGGCAAGCTCCCTTGACTATGACGGTGCGCCACTTCACATTACTTCACACTACGGCCACTGCCCCGCCGCTGAGAGGAATCCGATGACGAACCCGCTGCGCGACTCCGCTCCGCCGGAGGTAAAGCTCGCACGTCCTCCGCTTCGTCGAGTTCTTGCAGCGGTCTACTTCCCGGCCATACTCAAAATCTCTGAAGAACGCGGGATCATCGGCTTCCAAGATCGTATCCGGAAGGAATACCCGATTCTGCAGCGCGAGCAGCAGATGGGAATGGAACTGCAAGTCGGGCCGACGGGAGAACTGCTACCTCCACAGAGTGTGATTAACCAGGTTTGGCGGTTTCTTTCGGCAGACAGCGCCTGGCGCGTCACCCTGTCGACAGAGGTTTTGGCGCTTGAGTGCCAGACCGCTTACGTGGATCGTGATGACTTTTTGAGCCGACTGGCGGAAGTGATCGGGATCTTCGTTGACGAGTTGGAGCCGTCTATCTGCAATCGTATTGGCATACGGTACTTGAACGTGCTGGAGGCCGCCGATCTGGATTCAGTCAAGGCGTTTGTGCGTCCCGGTTTGCGCTCCCTTTCCGATACGGAGGTTGCAGAGCAAATTTCGACGTCTGCACACTCTGTCAACTTCCAAGTGCCTGAAGGGACGCTCTTGACCCGATGGGGGATTCTTCCACCTCACACGGTTCACGATCCAAACGTGATGGTTCCCGAAGATTCGCGCCGTTGGTACCTGGATCTCGACTGTTCCTTCGAAGCTGCGCTGCCATTTGGTGGGGACAAGATTCTGGGGCACTATCGTCTCATGACGGAGAGGATCTATTCTTTCTTCCGATGGGCAATGACACCGGAATTCATCGAGGAGCGGAAAAATGCATAGCGACCGCGCTTCAGTTGAGCCTTGGCTAGTGGACTACACAGCGATTGCACATCCCGCAGTCGTGGACGGATCCGGACGAGGGTTTTCCGACAACTCCAGATTTGTCGTGCCGGTATCAAGCTTTAGCGGGCCGATGCTTGCCCCGTTATCCACAATGGTCCTATTCGGAATGGCATGTCTGTCAGGAGGGGCGCTCGCTGCGCCGACGTCGGCAGTGTCGTCCGCGCTCGTGGTCAATCAGTTTCCACCGGCTACGATTGCTTCCGGAATCCGTCGTAAGCAGGAGGCATCGGCACCAGAGAGGCTCGCTGAGATCCGACTTCGTCTAGGGCTGACGTGGGCGCAAGTTGCAGCAATCTTCGAGGTTTCCCGACGTGCGGTTCACTCATGGGCCAGTGGCGAAAAGCTGAATTCGCACCATGAAGCCAAACTTCGTGGCCTACATGCGCGAGTGATCGGAGCACCTGATACCGCGGAACTCAAGCGAGAGTTGCTCGGCGAAACGGCTCCAGAGACGGAGCGTGATTTTGTTCTGAAGGGCGCAATTCTGAGCTCAGACGAAATCGGGATTGCTGCGCAGCGGGCTCCCAATGTTCGTCGCGTTCCTGTCGCCCGGTTGCGCCGGCGGTAGCGAAGCGAAGTGACGAACGAGGAAATCGCGGCCGAAATGTGTAAGTGGCGCCAAGGGGACGCATTCCTTGGCGCCATCGACTTACCATTCCTCGACATAGGAGAGGATGGTCTTGATGCGGTGCTGACTTCATCAGAAGGCGCGGTCATTCTAACGCAGTCATGCGATATCGTTAGGGACTACTCAAAGCGACCCTTCCTGCATGTGGCTGCGCTTAAGCCAGTGACGGACGATGAGCTTCAGAGGATCTCTGCGGGACGCGAGATCCGGTACCTATACGTTCCGGGGCTAAGAGATCGACGGCTGGTGGCTGACTTGGACCTTACTGCGACGATCGATAAGCGGATAATCGTTGGTCAAGATCGTGTTCCCGGCTGTGACACGGACAGAGAACGACGAGAGCTTGCCGCGAACATCGGACGTCATCGACAGCGATACGCCTTCCCCGATGAGTTCAACGACGCTCTGAAGCCTCTCCGGCGCTGGGTTGACGGTGGTGCTGGTAAGAATTCTGACAAGGGTCGGTTTATCGACGCCATCCTTGAGATCAGGGTATCTACCGCCTCGTGGGAAGCTCCTGATGAACTCGAGTTCATCGCCATCCTGAAAGACGGGATACCCCCTGATACGAGAGCACTGTGGGCGAGGGATTATCTACCGGGGCTGGAAAAAAAAGCTTCTAGCGACTGGTGTCGAGACTGCACATTTCGGCTGTCGACCCTCAAAGAGATGTCCGCTGCCGAGTACCTCGGAATGGACCGGTTGGATTTCGACGGGCTCAGCGACGCCTGATCAGTCTTCGACGCAGGCAGCGATTGAGGCGTCCCTTCACTTCCGAAAATCCGCATTGTCGGAAGCGGCCATTTAAACGGCTACGGCCTCCTCGGCGGCCCTGATGCGGGCCGCCATCACGTCTATCCAGTGAGGGCCGACGCGACCTTCGGCGATGGTAGCGAACTCTGCCAACTGCCGTTCCCACTCCTTTCGCCAGCCCTCGCCGAATTCGGGCTCATAGTCCCGCCGCGCCAACTTGGCGGCGTCCGCGATGCCCTCGTGGAGCCACGGCGTCAGGCTCTTGGAACTCCGCAGCCCGAGGGCAATTGCGTAGCACGTGGCGCTAGAGGCATTCGGCGGGTTGAGCACCTCGCGCACGAAGTCGGAGATGGCGTTGATCCTCGCCACCGCGGTAGAGCTCGACGCGTCCCGCGGCGCCGGCCCGCGTTGCATCAGAGCTTCCAGGGCGTCGAGGCGCTTCAAGACATCGCTCCGGTTCATAGCCACACGTCCGCCCCGACGACTTCGATTTGGATCGCCGGCCGCCGGGAGATGCCGACGAGATCGAATACCATGATCGGGCCGCCTTCGCTTGCAGCCGGGGATTCGAGGATCGCACTGCGGAGCGCCGTCACCCGTTCCGATGCGCCGTCCGGCGGCAGGAGACGGTCCAGCGCCGCACACAGCGCCGCAACCGTGTCGTCGTCGTCGTGGATCGGCTTGCCCTTGTAGGCGAGCGCCCACGCCGCCATCCGGGCCGTCCAGAAATGGGCCGGCGCGTCGGCCGCGACCATTTCCGCAAAGGACGCCGGCGGTACAGGCAGCCCGACCACGCAGACGGCAGCCGGGACATCCTCGGCCGTCATCATGGCGAAGGCGACCTCGGGATCGGGATCGAGCATGGCGAGCGCTTGGAGCCACTCCTCCTCCGTGAGGCGGGCGCCGTAGTTCACCGCCGGCCGGGACTTCGCCTGCCGGTCGGCCTCCAGCTTCTCCAGCCGGCGCATGATGTCACTTCGCACGGGTTGCCTCCTCCAGCACGGCCAGGCGCTCCAGGATCTCGTTGGTCTCGACGGACTTCCGGAAGCCTTCGACCACGTTCATGATCGCCCCAGCCTCTTCCGGCGACAGCCTGCCTTTCGCCACGGCCTGCAGGATAGCCGCGCCGGCCTTGGGAACGTCCGCGACGCCTTCCACCTTCGGCAGATCGAACGGCACCGGCCGGCCCTTTCGAACCGGCGCAATGCGCTCCATGCACAGACGCAGCGCGACGGCATCGCCGGCCTTGGCCATATTGATGCACGTGCGAGTGAGGGTCTCGGCCTCGCCGTCCATGAGCTTCTCCGCGGCGAGCGTCGCCTTCGCTCGGGTTCCCTTCGGGCGCCCAGGGTTGCCCTTCGCGAAGGTGCCGCGGGCCGTGCGGTTCGTCATCTGAACACCAGGCTCGACAGAACACGAGAGAGCCGACCCGGGTGGCTGTGCTTCACCTCTGCCGTGATCTTCAGTGTCATGGTGCTGCCGGACCTGCGGCGACGGACGGCCGCGACACGACCCGCCCGCCCTTGCCGCCGGCGGTGATGCTGCTCAGCTCGGCCGCCGCGGCTTTGGCTGCACGGACCTTGGCAAGGAACGGTTCGATGTTCAGATCCGCCTTGCCCTCCACAGGACGGGCGAGATCGTTCAAGGCTTTTTGCGCCTGGTTCGCGGCGCCGAGGAAATCCGCATTTCCGAACCGCATCGACAAATTGCCGTCCGACGACGACGGGGGGCTGGCAAGAGAGCCGATCAGCGCGCCTTTCTGCGGGGCCGCATCACCGCTCTGCACCCCCGGCGCTCCCATCGCCTGCGCGATCGAGCCCGCATATTGCTGCAGAAGGCCAAGATTCCTGGCGATCAGTTCGAACTTCGCCGCCACGAGATCGATGGCATTGATCATCGCTTCGACGGCGAACTGTGTCGGATCGGTGAACAGCATCTTGAAGTCGCTGGCGGCCTTCTCCACCCACTGGCGAACCGTGTCGAACGCCACCTTGATCGGATCTATGTCGAGCTTCCCGACCTTGATCTCGAACGACAGGCTGTCCCGCAGTTCGTCCCACCGCTTCGACAGGTCGGTGATCGACGACAAGGTGTCAGGCGGCAGATCGAAGGACTTGGCGATCCTCTCGCGAGCCTTATCGAGATCGGAGGCGATCCCCTGCAGCGTCGTCCGGAGAGACTCGAACTGCGTTTTCAGGTTCTCGATGGCCTTCTGCCCCTTGGGCGTCGACCCGACAACGCTGTCGTCGCCGTTCAGGGCGCCGATGAGGTCGTCAATAGCCAGCGCCGCGGCGAGCATGGGGACACGCCTCGCCATTGCCATCATCATCGCGCGCCCGCCGGCGCGTGACGCCAGTAGTCCCACGCCGAGCCCAGCCGCGGCCCATCCCTTCGACAAGCCGGTGATCTTGGCCGTGAGCGCGACAACCCCATCGGCGGCGGCGTAGAAGCCCCGGCCGATCCGCCATGCCTGCGTTGCGATATGCTCGATTTGACGCATCGATACGACGAGGAAATCGGAGATCCGGGTTGCGACGCCGTGAGCGAGTCCGTTCTCCCACTGCCGGTTCACCCAATCGAGAAGTCCTTGAAGTCGGTATTTTACGCTGTCGTAGTAGCCCGCATCGGCGATCTCCTTCAGAAACTGTGTCCAGTTGTCCTTGAGGTTGGACGTGATGCCGTCGAAGGTCTTGGAGAAGTCTTCGGATGCGCCCTTGTACCGCTTCCCGATCATGTCGATCAGCAGCCCGATCTCCTTGCGGCCGAGCTTGCCGGCGCTGGAGAGCTTTTGAAGCTCCGGGACGCTTTTACCGGTCGCCGTGGCGAGCATATCCCACACGGGAATGCCGCGCTCGAGGAGCTGCATGATCTCCTCGCCCTGGAGCTTCTGCTTCGTCCAGGCCTGGCCGAGCCCCATGATGATGCCGTTGAGCTTCTCGGCGCCGCCGCCCGTCGCCGCCATGGCGTCGGTGACCGCCTGCATGCTGCCGTTCGTCGGATCGATGCCGTAGGTGCGAAGGTTTGCGTAGGCGTCAACGACCTCGGATAGCTCCAGGGGCGTCTTCTTGGCGAAGTCAGTGATCCAGGCCAGCGCCTTCTCGGCGCCTTCCGAAGACCCCTCCAGCGCCTTCAGACGGACGCCCATGTTCTCGAAAGCCGAACCGGTCTCGGTGATGCTGCCGACAAAGCCCGCGATCTTGTCGGTGATGGCAAGGCCTGCTAGGGCGCCGCCAATCACGCCGCCGAGGGCAAGCATGGTCTGCGAAAAGCTCCTGGCGCTGCGCTCTGCGCTGTCGATCCCCTGCTTGAATTTGCGGGCGTTCTGCTCGCCACGGATCTCGTAGCGAAGCATGGCGACGAGTTCGTCAACAACCATCAGGCAGCCCTCCGTTCGATGGACGCGCCGACGATCGTCTCGACGGCCCGGCCACGTTCGGCAGCGGAGTCGAAGGCGCCGGCCGGTTGCCAGATGCACCGGCACCCGAGGCATGGCCCGGCACTCGGCCGCTCGGCCAGAAGAAGGGGGAGGAGCGACGTCGAAAACAGCGTGCGGGCAATGGCGATGACCGCGGCGCTCTTGCCGATCGCGGCGCCGGTTTCATTGTTCATCGAGTAGTGGATCACGAGGGAGTCGATGATGTCCGCCGACATCGGCCGTCCCTTGGCGCCGGTCGCCTCGGCGACGAGAACCGTCACACCGGCGCAGGAGCGCAGGACGACGGCGTAGGCGATGGCACGACGCCGCAGCTTTAACGCCTTGCGCTCCTCGGCAGAAGCCGGACGCATAGCAGCGTATTCCCGACCGAGAAGCTGGAGATCCGCGGCGGGCGTCAGGGACGCCATGACGGTTCCGGTGGTGCTCATTGTCCGATCCTGCATTGTGCGCCGGCGCGACCGCGCTCGACGACCGCCACATGGTTGCCGGTGATGCCGCCCATCACGGCCTGGGCGCGCTCGCCTTCGGGCGTCGCGGTGTCTTGCCAGGTGAGCGAGGAGACATAGCCGGCGCTGAGTTCGCGCTTACCGGCGCGGATGGTCTCGATCGCCGCGCCATCGTGGATGATGGCGGTGCCACGCAGGAAGATGCCGTCCCGGCGGATCTCCTCGCCGAGCGTGCCGATCGCGTGCTGTCGCCATGTGGCGGCCGAGACGCCCGTGGCGGGATGGTCCATTGTCACCGGCCGCAGCGCGAAGCTGCGCATCGCCCGGGCATCGAAGACAGCCGCCGGCGGGCGGTAGACGTTGACCATGCCGAGATCGGCGCGGCCAAGCTCCCGACCGGCATACTGATAGATGCCGGCCCGGGCGATCCGGACATCGGCGACGAGATAACCGTCACGCGATATCCGCCAGTCGTCGATGGGTGCGGCGTCGAGGAAGAGCATCAGGCGGGAACCCGCCAGGCATTCGACATGCGGACTTTCCATGCCTCGTAAGACGCATGCGACCGCGCAACCGCGTCTTCTTGTCCGGCCGCCTTGGCATCGGCGAAGGCCTGCGCATAGGCGTCGTCAGTCTTCTCCTTGATGCGGTCGGCAACCGGCTTGTCGGTCGTGGCCGTGTCACCTTGCCAGGCGTTGCGATCGCGATCGAGCATGGCCTGATAGGCGGCGTCGCTGGCCTTCCAGCCGTCGGCAATCCGCCGTTCATAGTCGGCCTGCCCACTGTCGGGACAGCGTGCACTGTCCATCGTGAGGCCATTCACCCGGACGCTGGCGCCGTCCTTGACGACGCCCTCGGCGCCGCAGGAACACACCGGGCCGGTGCAGGTGCAGCGGTTCGTCATGCTGCGTTCTCCTTGCTGGAATTGGAGGAGACCGGCGAGGCGGAGGAAAGGATGACCCCACCTTCGCCGGCAGGCTTCGCCGGACGCTCGTCGGCGACGCCGGACGCGGCAGACACGCGCCCTCCATTGGTAAGTTCTGGGGTGAAGTGGAAGCCGCGCGACAGCGAGTTGTCCGGTCCCCAGATCGGAGGATGGCGGCCGCACTCAAAGGCCGGCAGTACGATCTTGCGCGTCAGCGTCGGCCAGCTCGAATCGTTCGGGATGAAGGGCACCTTCTGGCCGCCCGGCACGATATGCTCTTTCGTGGGCCGCGCGTGCCGCTCTACCGGCAGGATCTCGGTAACGCCGTCCGGCAGACGTCGGTTGGCATGCGTCACAGCAGCGTCGGCGCCGACGACTTCGGCGAGAAGCGCGCCGAGCTTGTGCGCGAGATCCGGATAATCCGCCCGGAGACAAGCCGAGGCGGCATTACGCCGGGCGAGGGCCGCATCGTAGACCTTGCGGCGAGCGTCGTTCTCCTCGGCGCGGTTGAACTCGCTCAGCTTCTCCCGAAGCACCGCGGCCGCCTTCGTCATCCGTTCGCTGGTGAAGTTGGCGTCTTCCATCGCCTTGCGCGCCGCGGCGATCTCGCTGTCGCTGAGGAGCGGATCGAGCGCGCGCTCCTTCGCCGCGTCGTGGTCGGCGACAGCCTGCTTTGCGGCTGCCTCGGCTTCGAAGATCAGAGCCTCGACGCCCTGCGACTTGCCGGCCCGTAGCGCGGCCTGGATGCGTTCGGAAAGTGGCGTGTCGGCCATGTCAGGCGTCCCTTCTCGGGCTGGTGGATTGGTTCCGAAAACGGCAGTTTGCGGAAGTTGAGCCGGCATCAGGCGGCGTGCGCCGTGACGGATGCGGTCGCTGCGGCGAGACGCGCGGCCACAGCCTCGCGGACGATCTCGGCCGGGCGCTTGCCCTCGGCCTTGGCGACTTCCTCGATTGCGATGGAAGTGCCCGGCGGGGCTCGAAACTGCAGAAGCTCGGGAAAGCGAGACATCGGTTCGTCCTCTTGTTGTCGTCTGTTTCAGACTACGGAGAGGGCGCCGGCGATGTCGCTTATCGAATGTTGTCGCGGATTATCGATTTATTCCTGCAGATGACCTGGGAGCGGCCGGCGCCTCTGCCTGGGCCATCACCCACGCGCGAAGATCGTCCTCGCGGTAATAGACCTTGCCGCCGATCTTGCACCACCGCGGCCCGGTCCCGGCCGACCGCCACTTGGCCAGCGTAATCGTCGACAGCCGCAGGGCTTTGGCAGCGTCAGGCGGCGGGAATAGGCCTGCGAGGAGGTCGGGGACGTCTTGGACGGCCATCAGATGCCCCTCCCGGAAATCGGCCGCGTGCTCGCCGATATGGAACCGCCATTACGGCTGGAGGTGCATCTCTGATGATCCGATCGAGAAGTCGCATTCGCCACCGCACTTGTCACAACCTGTCCCTCGGGTACGCGCGGCACGGGCGGTCCTGAGATACATATGAGAGAGGAGGAATTTTCATTCGCTACACGCCCGAGGGACAAGCTGTGACAAGTTCCGGTCATTCGCCCTCTCCTCGGAAGACGTCGGCGATCGTCTGCCTTGCCTTTTCCCGTCTCGCCTTCTCTCTCTTTGCCCGCTCAGCGAACGCCGCGTGAACTGCAGGCAGCACCTCCCACCGGGCCGACGTCTGGTTACGCTCGGTCGGCTTTCTCGCCAGCCAGCCGAAAGCCTCTAGGCGCTCAAGGATCGTCTCGGCTGACTTCGTGTCCTTGCATCTCCTCATCGTCGAGGATCCGCGACCGAAGGTCCGGAAGGTCGCCTCCGTGATTTCCGGATGGGTCAGAAGGAAATCCGCGACTTCGGTCAGAAGCTCATGATCGTCAGAAAGCCCGACCACCTCTCGATAGAACGCGATGGCATGCGGCAGAATGAAGCCGTGGAGGAAATCGGCCACCTGGGCTGCGATCTCGCCGCTGACGGTTCGTGGCGGCCGATCATGCTCGGCATGTTCGATGCAGTGCCAAACAATGCACAGGCGACCGAAGATCGCGTCGTACTTGCCGATGGCGGATGCCAGCTTTCGGTTCACGATCTCCAGGGACGACATTTCCAGATGCCGCGCCTCCAGATCGCGCCGGATAGCCTGCGCATCTTCGTCGAAGACGAGCGTGGTTTCGAGGTTCGATAGGTTTCCGCTTCCGCCGGTGATCGGCGGCGACATGCCGTGAAGGCGCCTTGCCACCCATTCGTATTCACGGACGACATCGGGCATCGGCTCGTCTTTGCCGATGCTGGCCGGCCGCAGGATGATCGGGATCATGCGCTGCAAGAGCCCGTCGTCGAGAGTATCGGCGGCGACGCGCCGGATCACATCAGGTTGGACGCCGCCGAGGAGGCAGACGGAGAGATTCTCTATGTCGAACTGGCCACGGCCGACCCGCGCCACCGAGTAGCTGCCGCCATTGAACGCCTGCAGCCAATAGCCCCGATCGCCGCCGGCCGATCCCTTGCCGGAATATCGCTCCATCGACGCGAAGAAGCGGCTCAGCTCGTCCTGAAAACACAAGACGCCGTCCGGGCTGTCTGCAATGATCGCCTGGGACGCCTCGACGGACGTATCTTCGATCCTGAGGCGCCGGTTGCGCGGTGGCGCTGCCGTCTCGCCCGCCTTCTTGAGCTGATCGTACTCGGCCTTCGCCTGCCGATATTCTCGCGCGAGGTCGGCATCAATCCCGAACAGCGGCTTCACCGCAGCCGAGATGATCGGGCTCTTCTTGGTCGACGGCAATCCAACCATTGCGCTCCACAGTCGCGCACTCTCCGTCCAGGTGTCGTGTCGCTTCATTCGAAGCTGGATGCGATCGGAGATAAGCGCCGAGCAAACGACTAAGGCAGCCATGGCCAACCCTGCCGGATCGGCTCCCATCATCTCGGCGCGCACCGTCGCAAACCGCTCGATCACGCCGGGAAGGATGCCGCTAGGTAGCGCTGGCGGATCGAATTTCGCCCAGAGATCGACAGGCTCGATCCCGGAAGTATCGGCGTGGGCCGTCTTGTTGCAGGCGGAAGCGACTGCCGGCGCAGTCGGGCTTGCACCGCCGACGGTGAAGTTCGCCAGACGGGCGAGCCCCTCCTCGACGCTACCGCGATCGATGTCGTTCCAACCTATGCTAGCCGCGTCGAGGCCAATGCAGTCGCATAGCCAGAGCGCCGCGTCGGCGGGATCGGAGCGGATGCCGTACTCGAGGCAGAGATCTATCGGTGTCCGCTTGCCGAGCGCAGCATCACCCATGTCCGACACACCGAAATCGACGATGCCGTCCGGATGAATCGACAGGTCTTCCTGCAGGTTCCGCCCGAGATCACGCGAGGAGACGCGGTAGGCGCCTGTCCCGGGCTGCGGACGGGCGGACGATCCGAAGATGGCTGGAACCCATGCCGACAGGCTCTCCATGGCAGCGTCGTTCACCTGCCGGAAGAAGGATTGGCCGGTGCCGGCGACAGGAGAACGCGGCGCTGCGGCTGGCCGCGATACCGCATCAGCTTCCTCGGCGGTCTCGAAGTTCTCCCCCGTGGTGAGATCGGTAAGAGTTCCGTCCTCCTCTTCTCGGAACCGCTTGGCCCTCTCTGCGGCCGCCCGATGCTCCTCGACCCGCTGCATCAGCCGTCGATGGGTCTCCGGCGCTGCCTCGATCGTCAGCGGCGTGCCGCCAATATGCTGGCCTGTGATGGTGAGATATCGTTGCTTGGCGTAGAGCTCGACATGCGCCGGGTCACACTTCACGGTCGCGCCGATCTTGCCGCGCCAGAAGAGCCGGATGCCAGACCCCGACGGACTCACCTCCGCGTAGGTCTCGGCCAGATCGAGGACCTCCTGAGCCCAATCCTCAACGGTGCCGGTCTCGGGATCTCGGCATTTGTCCAGATCAGCGCCGGTCAAGCCATCGTCGGCAGAGAGAACATACCCGATCCCCGGAAAGCCCCTGGTGGCCGCGTAGGCTGCCGCTTCGTCGAAGGACAGCCAGTGCGTCGGATCGGAGTGGCTGGCGAATTCCCGTGGCGCCTTCGGCGACATGAGCGGCTTCTTCAACTCGCCGCGGATCTTGATGAATTGCCAGGCCACCCACTGCGGCCGAGAAGCCAGCTCGGCGAGGGCGGGATGTAGCTGCGGTGGCGAGAAGACGTGCACGTTCATATGATGCCCCGCTCCCGCAGGCGTGCGGCAAGCTCATCGACCCGGGCGTCGGCAAAATGCTCTTGGTACAGCCGCCGCGCCTCTTCCTCGCCGACGTCGCGGGTGAAGTCTCTCGGCGAGCGGAAAAAGTGCCTGACGCGGATCTTCGGCGAGAGCGCGCGAACAAGGGTCCACCGGCGCCAGATCTCCGTCCCGGGTTCCCATTCCGGATCGTAAATCCGCGCCTCAAGCTCCTCGGCCGGCCCTGTCGGCCTGATGCGATAGGATCGCCAGAGGCGGGCGCTGAAGAATTTGCGATCGGTGTCCAGCTCTCGATCCGACGCGTCCGATATTGCCTTCCCAAGCATGCCATCGGGATCGATCATCGCTCGCCCTCCCGAACGGCGCCGACGGCGTAAAGCCGATTGTCGCGACGGATGACGCGAGCCAGGTGGCCCGGATGTTCCGTCGATGGGATTGCCGTGAGGGCTGGACGGCGGTATCTTCCGCCCCGATCTCCGCCGCCATGGAAATCATCTGCGCCGCCATCCCGGTCCGACCCTGGGGTGGCGGTTTCCGTTTCAGGCGGCGGCTTTCGCTCCGTTCGCTTCCGCGCCTTCTTCGGCTTGCCGGACGTCGCGGCGAGGACAGCCTCGGCCGACCCGAGCCGTGCGGCGATATTCGCTGCGATTTGCGTAGATGACGGGCGATCGTTTGTGCGGCCCGCGCCCGCTGCTCTATCTCTCGCACTATCGGAGCCCGAAGGCTTGGCCCCGGTGAGCGAACCCGGGGCGGTGCGGTCTTGGCGGACTGCGCCGCCCTTTTCGTCGGCGGCAACCATCATGCGGCTCCCTGCAGCCGCTTCAGGTGCATCTCGATATCAGTGCGGCGCCAGCGCTTGGATTTCGGCCCGACTGGAATAGCCGGCGGGAAGTCGCCGTTCCGCTCCATTCGCCACAGGGTGCATCGGGAAATCCCAAGGTTACTCGGTGACCTCCTTCGACGACATGAGGGCGGAGGAGCTTCGCGCTGCGGCAAGGACTTCGGACATGGATCACCTCGATCTCTGCGAAAGGTGATCGTCCATTTCTTACAGTATGAAACTGCTTGCAAGCAAAAGCGGGTATTCGAAATGGTCAGGTTTTTCTGGACATGCCACAGTCCAGGAAAACCTACGAATTCTCCATACTTCGTGAAGCGAAGCGAGGGTCTTCCTCGTCGTCGTATGAAACGTTCTCGGCCTCGACTTTCTTCACCTCCTGAAGCTTGGCACGAGCATCGAAGACTGTGGCTCGGCTGATGCCTCTCTCGGCCATGACACGGCTCACCGCGGATTCGACCGGATCACCAAGTTCCACCCGTTCTTCTATGTCTTGGGCGATCGCGATCCAGTCCGAAGAGGGCCTTCGCCCCGGACCCCGGCGCTTTAGGTTTTTGAACCGGTGGTCGGATGCACCGTTCGGATCGATCATCTCTGCTAGAAGGCGCTGCGTGTCCAAGTCAGCGCCATTGGGGGAGCGCAGCGCCTCACAGAAGATCTCGATAGCATCGTCTGTCCGCCCTTCGGAGAGGGCAAACTCGATCGAGAATCGAAGCAGGTTCGTCACTGTCCCACCCCCGCCAGGTCGTATTGACCAAACTTCGGGCGCTCCTGCCTCTTGATGATCTTCGAGAGGTGAGCATCCCATCGGTCAAGCCCGGAACGCTTCTCAGGGAGATAGGCATAGAGGTTGTAGGACTTTTTCGTCGCCTGCGCCTCGCCTTCCTCGCGCGTGGTGTGGTTCAGAATCCGCGATACCGTGGCCGCACTTACGCCAATGCCTACCATGGTGGTCGAGGCAGTGCGCCGAAGGTCGTGAACGCGGCAATCCGAGATCCCGAACCATTTCGTCAACCGGTTGAACGCGCGGGAAAGCGAGTGACCTGTGATCGGCTTGTCCTTCTTCCGAGGTGAGGGAAAGAGGTACGGAGAATCGCCCGAGAGAGACCATGCCGCCTCGATGAGGTTGGTGGCCATGGCGGAAAGCGGCGCGACGTGAGCGGTGCGGTTCTTAGAGCGCTCCTCTGGCAGAATCCAGTACTCCTGATTGAGGTCGATTTCGTCCTTCCTCAAACCGGAGATTTCACCTCTCCGCTGAGCGGTGACGAGGCAAAGCATCAAGGCGAGGGCAACCGGACGACTGATCGAGAGGCCGGCGCACATTTCAGCATGCATCAGCCCTAGCCAGACCTTCATGATCTCAGCATCGGACAGGAGGCGTTTGCGATCCTTGAAGCCGGGAGCGGACACGAACTGCATTGGGTCGGCCGCGCAATGCTCCTTCCACACTGCATAGCCGTAGATACCCTTCAACAGCACGTAACACTGACGGGCGGAGCTTTTCGAATGCTTCGCCCTGACGCTATCGATGTACTCTTGGAGGGAATGCCGATTCAGATGATCGAGTTTCGCCTTGCCAAGATCTGGGATGATAAAGCGATTGAGGTAATACCACTCGTTCGCCAGCGTGCTCGCCTTCTTCGGCCTTTCTTCGTTCTTGAAGAACCGATGCGCTCCGTCGACAGCTGCCGCCATATAGCGCTCGGCAATTTCACCGATGGTCTCCAGCTTTTCGTGCTCTAGGAAGGCGAACTTCGCCGCCAATCTCATATCGGCGGGATCCAAGCCGTTGAGAATGTCTACGCGAGTTTGTGCAGCCTTTGCCCTTGCAGCGGCGAGGGACAATTCATCCAGCCGGCCGAGCGAGATCCGTTTCTGCTTGCCGGCTGCATTGCGATATCTAAAAGTCCAGGAGCGAGCGACGTTTGGCGTGACACGGAGCGCCAAGCCCCTTTCCTTGGCATCGGCGAACTCGGTGACTTTTCCGTCCTCAGCTTTCGCGCTCCTGCAGAACGCATCGGTGAGATTGACCTTCGGCATCCCTCGCCTCCTATGGTCTCGTCGTGGTCACATTTTTCGGCAACTGCATGCCACATAAAGTGACCACCTGAAACGACAGAATAGCCGGAAGGCCCTGAAAATCAAGGCTTCTGCAACGTGATGCGAAATCTTGAAACGGCTTGACCTTCATACTACGAATCTGGGGGTCAGAGGTTCGAATCCTTTCGGGCGCGCCATTAACTTTTTGAGTTTGCTGGTAGAATTTGCCGCTGTGACGGCGACTTGGTGCAAGCTCGTCGGCGTCTCCGCGATTTAGACCAAGTTTAGACCAACATAGTTGACGGCAGACAGTCTGATTGGATCGCCACGAGTTTCCTTCGCGGCGGTCTTTAGGACCGGGAGGGGGTTACCTCGGTCAGATGGTGACGGAGCCGCGGCCAGTCTTCCGCGGCCTCTGGTCCGTCTTGAACACTCGCCTGAACATTCGCTTGAAGTCTCCCCACGTGTCAGCGGCCTGCATGAGCCCTATCACCTTCGCAAGGTGCTTCTCCAAGTGCGGGTTCCCGACGTCCTGCGTGAGGAACTGGTGGTGCTTGAAACGGCGCCGGCCCGTTTCCGGGTCGACAGGGTTGCTGGCCTTTAGTTCCGTCAGGACACCCTCGGGTAGGCGATCGTAAACGAGCGCGTTCGTCAGCTTCCCCACGTATCCGGGCTTACCCCTGCTGGCGGGGTTCAGATCCCAATCTAGTAGGCGGTACATCTCCTCGTAAAACTGGAGAGGGAACCGTTCCGTCCACGGCAGTAGTTCCTTCGAGATGTACGCTTCAAGGATCTTGGAAAGCGCATCACGGGTTCGAATCTCCTGATAACCTGTCGCCTCATCGACGAGGGCGACGATGCCCACGCGCGCTAGACCTCGAACAAGAACCTCACATCTCTGTGCGATCCGTTCCTGCTGCTTCTGGATGCCTTCAGGAGACTCCCTTGCACGAAGAACCGCCTCGCATAGCTCGACGAGCACTTCCGCGTCATAGCCGTAAGCCTTCGATCCGGTTGGAGTGACGAATACGATCGGCGAGCCGATCTTCTTCGCAAGTTCCTCCGAGACGTGAGGTCGAATGCGTTCCCGGGAGACGAAGAGTTCGAACCGATTTAGCCCCTTCACTTCGGAGCCGCCGCGGGCCATCGCCATGCCGTCAGAGATTCCTGCCACGGTAAGGACGCGGCGCTCGTCATCGAGAACATACGCGGGAATCGCGATGTCACCGATCACGAGAGGACGGGCTTGCGATCCGCAGATCGCTTTCGGAAGCTTCTGTCGCGCAGGATCGGCCTTCGCCCATCGTGCTTGTGCACCCGCACGCGCGATCGCGCTTCGCGCGGACGACGAAAGAGCCTTTGCGCGTGCGCGTCCACCTTTGCTTTGGATATCCGACACCACGATTCTCCTTGCTTGCTCATGCAAGCATGCTTTGCAGACAATGCTTACAGTAGCAAGCATGAAAACGCATGCGTCCCCAAGCCATTTCGTGACTCACGGAGATATGTCAGTGCCCGACTCTGCCCCTCCCTTCGAGCCTCGTCGCGGGCGCCCCGCCGTTCGATCCGATGCCCGTGCTATGACTCCCGCAGAGCGGCAGGCCCGTCGTCGAAGGCACCTAGTAGATCGTCGCCCGGCGCTGGCGATTCTCGTGAACCTCGCCGAGGTCGGGGAGATGCTGACGGCGCTGCGCCTCGCGGCCCCACCTGACCACGACGCCATCTGGCGCGCTGATCTCAAGCGCGCCCACCTGATGGGTGACCTCGCTGGAGCGCTAAGCGTCGGCGCCATGTGGCCTATTCCCGGCAGCGCGTCATCTGGGAGCCGATCCCGTCGCCGCGCTTGATCTGCGCGGCCGACGAGACGCGGGCATAAATGACGGCTTTGCTGCCGGGCGGGATTTCAGTGTCGATGGCTCTCATGACACCTCTTTTCCGCCTTTCGCCCGGTGCGGGTGTGAGGCTGCATCATCTTCGGTTTTGGAAAGGCCCGATTATGCCATGCAGGCGAGCAGCGCATCGAGTGAAATCGCCCTGCCATCCTCTCCGCTGGGGATAGATTGGAGCGGGTGGAAGCCGAAGCCGAGATCGACGAACTGGACTATGATCTGCCAGAGCGTTTCGAGGAATTTGCGCTCTTGCGCCGCGCTCAGGTCCGACTCGTCCAGCGTCGCCTCGTACTTCGCCGCGTCGAAGGCGGCGGGCGGCCGGGCCGCCTGCCGGCTTTAGCCGGCAGCGGTCTCTTTTGCGAACGTGCTCATCAAGAGACTATTCACGGTTCTTACGGGCCGGCCGGGCTGGCACGGTCCCGCGGGGTTCGGGAGGCGGCGGCGCGATAGCTGCCGCGGGGACCGCTGCTCTCCGCGCTGCGGGCGCGTCCCTATTCTCTACTTCGATCTGCGCGCGGTAATTGTCCTCGTCGAGCTTCTTGCCCCCGTGATAGAGGGTCTGGCCTTCCGCCGCCTCGAACTGTTCGGCCATGAGGCTGCGGGCCTTGATGCGGGTGATCCCGAGGTCAAAAATCCGAGGCCACCTCTGTCCGCCGGTCGCAACCACCCGCGTGACCGGCCGGCAGGTAAGCCTTCCCCAAACGAAAAGAGCCGGGCGGACCCGGCTCTTTTCCAAAATCACGGCTTCGACGGCGCCGAAGCTCAGTCCTTGACGGCGAGGATCTGCTTGCCGCGGTACATGCCGGTCTTCAGGTCGATGTGGTGCGGGCGGCGCAGTTCGCCGGAGTTCTTGTCCTCGATGTAGGTCGGCGCCTTGAGGGCGTCCGCCGAGCGGCGCATGCCGCGCTTGGACGGGGATGTTTTCCGCTTGGGTACGGCCATGCTGTTCTCCATGTCCGGCGAAAGCGGCCTGCGGCGCCTTGTGCCGGTCTCGTCTGTTCGTCTGTCTCTCTGGTCCGGCCGCGCCGGCGGGGCCGGCAGTCCGGGAGCTTTCCCGAAAGGCGTCGTGGCACTCGCATCGCACGGCCGCTGAAGGACCGGACAGTCGAAACACCGACATGACGGGAATTCGGCGCTTCGCATAGCAAAGTCCGGGGAAAAAGAAAAGAGCCCGGCAAAGCGCTTCGACCGGCCCTGCGCGAGCTCCCAGCCGGCGGCGCCGCGCCGAGTTCAGTCCTTGCCGACGCAGCCGACATAGGCGCCCGACGAGCGGGCCAGCCGCTCGACGCGCCGCGCCAGCCTTCGCATCGTCGGGCTCGGATCGGCCGGGTTGCGCAGGTCCGGGGCCGGCAGCGACACGGTGATCAGCGCCGCCTCGTGCGCCGTCAGCTTCGAGGCGGGCTTGCCGAAATAGTGCTGGCTCGCCGCCTCGATGCCGTAGACGCCGGTGTCCCACTCGGCGATGTTGACGTAGATCTCCATGATCCGCCGTTTCGGCAGGACGAAGTCGAAATAGACCGCCAGCGGCAGTTCCAGCCCCTTGCGGACGAAGGAGCGATCGTTCCACAGAAACAGGTTCTTGACCGTCTGCATGGTGATCGTCGAGGCGCCGCGGGTCTCCTCCCCGTCGAGCGCCTGGTCGACGACGGCGAGGAGCTCGCCCCAGTCGACGCCGTGATGGCGGCAGAACTGCCCGTCCTCGGACATGATGACGGAGTGGAGAAGCACCGGCGCGACGTCGTCGATCGGCACCCAGTCCCTCAGCACCGGCCGGACGGTGACCTCGTCCCACAGCATCAGCGTCGAGACGGGGTGGACGCCCCGGATGGCATAGATCGGGGTCAGGACCAGCGGGATCGCCACGGCGACCAGAACGACCACGGCGACCCCGACGGCGATACGCTTTGCTCTACTTATCATCAGGAATTCAATGGGTTCGGCGGGACGTCGCGGAAAGCGGGCGGAAGGGCTACCTTTACTTATCGGCGGTATAAACGCCGCGCAATGGCCGGCAAAAGCGGCCCGGCGTCAGGCCCCTCCGGGTGAAATCACGTCACACGAAGCAAAAGAGACAGGCAAGATGAAACCCGGCGAATTCGACGAAATACTCAAGGCCAACGCCGCGGCCGTCGGCGAGAGCCTCGACGACGTCCTGTCCTCCCACCAGCTCGTCGCCGGGACGCCGCACCACCTCCTGAACGCCATGCGCCACGGCGTCCTGAACGGCGGCAAGCGGCTGCGGCCGTTTCTGGTGTGCGAGACCGCAAAGCTGTTCGACGCCAATCCGAAGGTCGCCTCGCAGGTGGCGCTGGCGATCGAGTGCATCCACTCCTACTCGCTGATCCACGACGACCTGCCGGCGATGGACGACGACGACCTGCGCCGTGGCAAGCCGACGGTGCATAAGGCCTTCGACGAGGCGACGGCGATCCTCGCCGGCGACGCGCTGCTGACGCTCGCCTTCGGCATCGTCGCCTCCATCGAGGCGCTGCCGGCGGAGGTGCGGGTCAAGCTGGTCACCCTGATGGCGAAGAAGGCCGGCGCGCCCGGCATGGTCGGCGGCCAGGTGCTCGACATGCAGTCGAACGGCAGGCCCCGCTCGGAGATCGAGATCACCCGCATGCAGGCGATGAAGACCGGGGCGCTGATCTCCTGCGCCTGCGAGGCCGGCGCGCTGCTCGCCGGGGCGAGCGACGACGATCGCTCGCGCCTGCGCCGCTACGGCGAGAATGTCGGCATCGCCTTCCAACTCGCCGACGACCTCCTCGACGAGATCGGCGACGCCGCCGTCGTCGGCAAGGCGACCGGCAAGGACCGGGAGAAGGGCAAGCAGACGCTGGCCCAGATCTACGGCAAGCGCGCCCTCGAGGACCGCCTCGTCGCGCTGGTGACGGGCGCCGAGGAAATGCTCGAGCCGTTCGGCGAACGGGCCGCAAGGCTCGTCGAGGCGGCCCGTTTCGTCTCCTACCGCAAGCACTGACAAGGCGGCGGCGCCGCGCCCCGATCGCCCGGCCGCTCAGTCCTCGTCGGCTTCCGCGACCTCGACCGTGTAGTTCAGCGGCAGGCGCCCGCCGTCGGCATAGAGCGTCTGGCCGGTGACGTAGCTCGCCTCGTCGGAGGCGAGGAAGCTCGCGATCGCGGCGATCTCGCGCGGCTCGCCGATGCGCCCGAGCGGCGTGCGCGACAGCACCTTGCGGGTCGCCGCGGCATCCGCGACGACGCTCTTCAGGATGTCGGTCATGATCGAGCCCGGTCCGATGGCGTTGACGCGGATGCCGTAGCGCGCCAACGACAGGGCCATCACCTTGGTGAGCTGGTTGATGCCGCCCTTCGAGACCGAATAGGCGACCTGGTCGGGAATGGCGAAGACGGCGTTGACCGACGACATGTTGACGATCGTGCCCGCCGGACCGCCCCGCTTCACCTTGTCGACCAGATGACGCGCCACCGCCTGGCCGCAGAGGAAGGCGCCCTTCAGATTGACGTCGAGCACGCGGGAGAAGTCGGCCTCGTCGAGATCGAGGAAATTCGCCTTGTTCACGATCCCCGCATTGTTGACCAGGATGTCGACGTCGCCGAAGCGGTCGAGCGCGGCGGCGAGGAGGTTGTGCACGTCGAGCCGCTCGGCGACGTTGCAGCCGACGGCGAGGACCTCGCCGAAATCGGCGAGTTCCTCGGCCGCGACGGTGTTGGCCTTCTCGTCGCTGTCGGCGATCACCACCTTGGCGCCGTCGTGGAGAAAGCGCCGCGCGACGGCGTAGCCGATGCCCTTGGCGCCACCTGTGACGATGGCGACGCGTCCGTCGAGTGCCATGTGCGGTCTCCTGTGTCCGTTGGCGTTTTCACCGCCATAGCAGGTCGGCCGGACCGGCGCACGGCCCCCGGCGGCCCCGGGCGGCCGCGGTCGAGAGGAGGCGCCCCGCCCGGGACATGACAGTCAGGCGGCGGCCGGGCGGTCCCGGCTCCCTGCCCCCCAAAGCGGCATGGCAGGAGGCGCTGCGTCAGCCGTTGCCGCGAAAGCCCGGATAGAGCGACATGCCGCCGTCGGCGAAGATCGTCTGGCCGACGACGTAGTCGGCGGCGTCCGAGACCAGCCAGGCGACGACGCGGCCGACGTCGATCGGATCGCCGATCCGGCCGTAGGGGATCAGCTTGCGGATGTCGTCTGCATGGGCCTCGCGCTCGTCGGCATTGATGGCGGTGGCGATGGCGCCCGGCGCGACGGCGTTGACGCGGATCCCCTCCTCGGCGACCTCCTGGGCGAGCGAGCGCATCAGGAGATGGATGCCGCCCTTCGAGGCGGCGTAGTTCACGTGGAACGCCCAGGGGATGAGCTGGTGGACGGAGGAATCGTAGACGAGCTTGCCGAGCGCCCGGCTCGTTCCCGGCCGCCGGCCCTTGGCCCGGAACCGCCGGATCGCTTCCCGCCCGACCAGGAAGCCGCCGGTGAGGTTGACGCCGATCACCGCGTTCCAGTCGTCAAGGCTCATGTCGGCAACGGCGGCGTCCTTCTGGATGCCGGCGTTGGACATGACGACGTCGAGGGGGCCGAGCGCCTCCTCCGCCGCCGCGAACATCTGCCTCACCTCGTCTTCCTTCGAAACGTCCGCCTTCACCGCGACGGCGCGGCCGCCGGCCTTGTCGATCTCGGCAACGACCTCCTCCGCCGCATCCGGGCTGCCGAAATAGTTCACGGCGACCGCCGCGCCCGCTTCGGCCAGCGCCAGCGCCGAGGCACGGCCGATGCCGGAGGAGGCGCCGGTGACGAGCGCCGCCTGGCCGTCGAGCCGGGCAATGTCAGAAGTAGGTGCCATCGGGGTCTTCCATCATCTTGAATTCGAAGTAGCCGGGATCGGCCTTGTCGCCGTTCAACGACCGATCGAGCCAGATGGCTGCAGAGATCAGCGACAGATGCGTCAGCCCTTGCGGGAAATTGCCGAGATGGTCGCCGGTCTCCGACAGTTCCTCGGAGAACAGGCCGAGGTGGTTGGCGTAGGTGTGGAGCTTCTCGAACAACAGCCGCGCCTCGGCGACGTAGCCGGTGCGGGCGAGCGCCTCGACGTACCAGAACGAGCAGATGGTGAAGGCCCCCTCCTCGCCGGCGAGCCCGTCGTCGTTCTCGGCGGTGTTGATGTAGCGCTTGACCAGGCAGTCGCGCACCAGATGCCGGCGCACCGCCGCGAGCGTCGAGGTCCACATCGGATCGCGCGGATTGATGAACTTGACGAGCGGCATCAGCAGCACGACCGCATCGAGGGTCGAGGAGCCCTTGAACTGGGTGAAGGCGCCGACCTCCGGGTTCCAGAACTCTTCGAGGATGGTCTTCTGGATCTTGTCGCGCTCGCTGCGCCAGGTGATGATGTCGGCGGGAAGCGAATGGATCTCGGCGATCTTCATCGCCCGGTCGAGCGCCACCCAGCACATCAGCCGCGCCGAGAGATACTGCTTCGGCTCGCCGCGGCTCTCCCAGATGCCGCGGTCCTCGAGGTGCCAGTTCGCGGTCAGCCAGTCGACGATGCGGG
Organism: Jiella sonneratiae; assembly: GCF_017353515.1. Lineage (GTDB taxonomy): Bacteria > Pseudomonadota > Alphaproteobacteria > Rhizobiales > Rhizobiaceae > Jiella > Jiella sonneratiae. The sequence goes on along the minus strand of NZ_JAFMPY010000007.1, from coordinate 167,844 downwards.
CGATCTTCGTCCAGACCGCATAGGCCGGCTTGCCGCGCGCCTTGGTGGAAATGTAGAGCGCGTCGAGGAACTCGCCGTAGATGTCCATCTGGCGCTGCCTGTAGGCGGCGTTGCCGATGCGCACGGGTGCCGAGCCCGCATAGCCCGACAGGTTGTCGAGCGCGACCTCGGGCATCTTCTCGCCGCCGTCCATGCGGTACATGATCTGCAGCCCGGACTCGCCGGTCTCGACCGCCCGCTCCATCAGGAAGTGCACGAAGGCCTCGGCCTCGTCGTAATAGCCGAGCCGCGACAGGGAGTAGAGGGTGAAGGCCGAATCGCGGACCCAGCAGTAGCGGTAGTCCCAGTTGCGTTCGCCGCCGAGCACCTCCGGCAGGCCGAAGGTCGCGGCCGCCGCGATCGATCCGTATTCCACCGAGGTCAGCAGCTTGAGGGTCAGGGCGGAGCGCACGACGAGCTCGCGCCAGAAGGTCGGGTAGCTGCCGCGGTTGACCCATTTGTGCCAGTAGTCGCGGGTCCGCGAGAACGAGCGCCGGACGTAGCGGTCGCCGACCGGCGGCTGCTCCGGCCGCCCCGGGCAGAGCACCACCCAGCAGTCCTCGCCCTCCTTCAGGTCGATCGTCGTGTCGACGTCCTCGCCCGAGACCGTCAGCGGGAAGGACGCATAGAGCGTCACCTGCCAGTCCTTGCCGGCCTCGTCCTTCCAGGAGATCGCGACGCCGTTTTCCACGGGCTCGAGCTTCGGCCTGGCGCGGCCGTAGTCCGGCCGGGCGGAGACGGCGAGCCGGAAGGTCTTGGGCCCGACGATCGCCCGCGCCCGCCGCACGATCCGGCCGGAACCGTCGATCGGCATGTAGTCGCAGACCTCGCCGATGCCCTCGTCGCCGAGGAAGCGGCTGATCAGGATGTTGGTGTCGGGCAGGTAGATCTGGCGAAAGCTGATCGTGCCATCCTCGACATGGAAGGCGAAGCGGCCGCCCTTCTCCGGATCGAGGAGTGCGGCGAAGAGCGTCGGGGAATCGATGCTGGGATGCGAGAGGAAATCGATCGTCCCGTCCTGGGCGACGAGGGCGACGGTGTTCATGTCGCCGATCACGCCGTGGGCGGCGATGCGGTTCGGAACGTCGGGAGTCGGATTGGCGGGCATGATCATCCTTGGAAATGCTGCGGCGCCGATAGATTGGCCGCGACGCGAGCGAATAAACCCCGCGATTTGCCGCAGTGCAGTGAAGCGGTGCGCCGGATGATTTGCAACCGCCCGCCCCGCTGATAGATATCAAGGCATTGCGGCGCGGCAGTCTCGGACGAGGCGGACAGGGAAGGATCGACGATCTTTGGCAAGCGCGATCGAAAAGAGCCTGCGCCGCGCTTTGGCGAAAGGAAATGCTGCGGATCCGGATCACCGGCTCGAAATCTACGAGGCGGCGGAGCGGGCGCTGCTGCGCCTCGAAGAGACGAACGGCATGAGCGGCGAGGCCAAGGACCGCCACCGGCTCGAGCTGATCGCGGCGATCGAGTCGATCGAGGCCGACTTCTCCGGCCCGGACGGGAGCGTGCCGCCGACGCCCGCGGCGGAGACCGGTGACGCCGGCAACGGAGACGCCGGGCGGGGCGCCGAGGCCTCCAAGGCGCCCGAGGTCGTCGAGGCCGAACGCATCGATCCCCCGGCGGCGCCGCAGAGCCTCGAGCCGCAGCTCGCCTTCGAGGCCGAGGAGCGCGTCGTCGACGTGACCCCAGACGACGACGCGGGCGAGACGGGAACCGCCCGGCCGGGCGCCGGCAGCCGGCTCGGCAGGCGGGTGATCGCCCTGGTGATCGTCCTTCTCCTGCTGTTCCTCGTCGGCGTCGGCGTCTGGATCGTCCTGCCGTTTCTTTCCTCCGGCGCTGCCAGCGACGGCGACGCCAAGAGCGCGGCGAGCGCGACCGGCGGCGATCTCTCGGTCGCCGACGCGATCCGCGAAAATGCCGGGACGGTCGCCGGGGCCGCGGCCGAACCGGAATGGACCGACCTCTATTCCCCCGAGGCCCTGCGGGAATTCGCGCGCAGCGACCCGGCGATCGAGGACGCGACCAAGGGCGGCCAGCGCGCCAGGCTGAAGCTGACGCAGCCGGCCGGTCCCGGCGACGCAGGCGGCACGGCCGACGCCGCCGCGGGCCGCGAGATCGAACTGCCGATCCCCGGCGAGGTGGCCCGGCGCTTTGCCGGAAAAAATGTCGAGGGCGAGATCGTCGTCGGTTCGCCGGACGGCAAGCCGCGGGTCTTCACGCTGCGCTGCCTGTTCGGCGGCGAGACCGTCTGCGGCCGGCAGCGCTTCACCACCTCGCTGCCGGAGGAGAACTTCCTGTTCCATCTCGAACTTCCGCCGGAAGCGGCGACCGGCGGGCAGATCGCCGTCGATCCCTCGGTCGGCGACGCCGGCAAGGATCTGTTCCTCTACGGGATGAGGCTGCGCCGGCCGGTCTGACCGCCCGAGAGTGGCGTGGCGGCTCGCCGGCCAGCTTGATCTTCACAATCGCATGGTAACGGAACGGGCAGGCATCTCGCATGATTCGCGCCCTCGGGCGGCGCGGACGCCGCGGCGAGGCCTACCCGGACAAGACGATCGACGACGCAATGCGCAGGAACCGTCTCACCCTGATCGCCGCCCTCTCGCTGCTTTTCCTCGCCGCCTGGCACCACGAAGCGGCGGCCGGGGCGGCGGGCGTCTTCCTGGTTCTCGCGGCGGCCATCCACTGGCCGAGCCGGGTCGCGGCGCGGCGCGCCGCGACGGAGAGCCGCGCCGGCGACGAGGTGTGGCCGGACCGCGGCATGAAGGCGGTGCTCGAGGCGCTGCAGGAGCCCGCGCTGATCATCGACCGGGAGCTTCTGATCCGCTACCGCAATCCGGTCTCGGCCGTCGCCTTCGGCAACATGGCGCTGGCCGATCCGCTGTCGCTGCGCTTCCGCTCGCCCGAGCTGCTCGCGTCGATCGAGGCGGCGATCCGCGATGCCATGGCCACCACCGCGACCATCGAGGAGCGGCGGCCGATCGAGCGCCACTGGCTGATCGAGATCCTGCCGGTGCCGGCCTATCAGGGCCTGTCGCCGAGCTTCTTCCTGGTGCTGTTCCACGACCGCACGGCCGAGCGCCGCGTCGAGCGGATGCGCACGGACTTCGTCGCCAACGCCTCGCACGAACTCAGAACGCCCCTCGCCTCGCTCTCCGGCTTCATCGAGACCCTGCAGGGGCCGGCCCGCGACGACCCGAAGGCGCGCGACCGCTTCCTCGGCATCATGCGCGAACAGGCGACGCGCATGTCGCGGCTGATCGACGACCTCCTGTCGCTGTCACGCATCGAGATGCGGCGCCACCTGCAGCCGCAGGCGCGGGTCGACCTCGTCTCCGTCATCCGCCAAGTGCATTCGCAGTTGACGCCGCTCGCCGACGAGCTCGGCCTCGAACTCGCCTTCGCGGCGCCGGGCGAGGCGATGCTCGTCGCCGGCGACGAGGACGAGATCACCCAGGTATTCAGCAATCTGATCGAGAACGCCTGCAAATACGGCGCCAATGGCGGCCGCGTCGAGATTTCGATCCGGCGCGCCAGCGAGCGCGGCGAGGAGGTCATCGACGCCTCCGTCCGCGACTTCGGCCCCGGCATTCCCGCCGAGCACGTCCCGCGGCTGACCGAGCGCTTCTACCGGGTCGACGCCGGGGATTCGCGCTCCAAGCGCGGAACCGGGCTCGGCCTGTCGATCGTCCGCAACATTCTCCTGCGCCACAAGAGCCGGCTGATCGTCGACTCCGTCGTCGGACAGGGCTCGACTTTCACCGCCCGGTTTCCGGCGATTTCCGCCAATGTTGCGAAAATCCCAGCGTCTACAGAGACTTGAACTGTCATAAAAGCGATATTCGAATGTCATAGAGATGCGGCCGGCGGTGACGGTGCCTGAGCCCGTCCGCCGCGACCGTCATTTCACGCCGTTTCGCCGAAGCGGGAGCCAGGAACGGACAGAACAGGGAACCGGCCAGAAGACAGATCGCCCCGGAAGCGGCGGCAGATCGCGTCGAAAGCTCCATCCACACAACAGACCGGCAGATTTTCTTCGCCGCGCCGGCGAAGAAAGAAGCATCGCCGTGTCGTTCCGATAATATCCCTAATATACAACCAGGTCTATGCTTTGATCGTGAACGAAGATACCGTCGAAAACCTTCATCCGATTGTCACACGACTCCCATAGGAGTCGGCCCAGCGGCGACCGAACGAGGCGTCGTGGACCTAAAAAATCGCATCCAACAGCGAGGCTCGAATGAACACTCTCCTGAAACTCTCCACGAAGGCCCTCCTGGCCGGCGCGATCGCGCTCTCGACGGCGTCCTTCGCCGCTGCGGCCGACATCTCCGGCGCCGGTGCGACCTTCCCCTATCCGATCTACGCCAAGTGGGCGGACGCCTATAAGAAGAAGACCGGCAACGGCCTCAACTACCAGTCGATCGGTTCCGGCGGCGGCATCAAGCAGATCGAGGCCCGCACGGTCACCTTCGGCGCCACCGACAAGCCGCTCGGCGGCGACGAGCTGAAGAAGAACATGCTGGTGCAGTTTCCGACCGTCATGGGCGGCATCGTCCCGGTCGTGAACATCGAAGGCATCAAGCCGGGCGAGCTCGTCCTCGACGGCGACACCCTCGCCAAGATCTTCATGGGCGAGATCACCCAGTGGAACGACGAGGCGATCCAGAAGCTCAACCCTGACGCCAAGCTCCCGGATGCGGCGATCGCCGTCGTCCACCGCTCGGACGGCTCGGGCACGACCTTCAACTTCACCTATTATCTCGGCGACGTCTCTTCCGAGTGGAAGGAGAACATCGGCGTGAACACCTCCGTCGAGTGGCCGGTCGGCATCGGCGCGAAGGGCAACGAGGGCGTCGCGGCCAATGTCGGCCAGACCGCCAACTCGATCGGCTACGTCGAATATGCCTATGCGCTGCAGAACAAGATGACCTATGCCGACATGATGAACAAGGACGGCAAGAAGGTCGCGCCGGAAGCCAAGGCCTTCGAGGCGGCCGCCAAGGGCGCCGACTGGTCGAGCCAGCCGGGCTTCGGCGTCATCCTCGCCAACCAGCCGGGCGCCGACACCTGGCCGATGACCGCCGCGACCTTCATCCTGATCCACAGCGATCCGCAGAGCCCCGAGGATGCCGCCGAGGCGCTCAAGTTCTTCGACTGGGCCTATGCCGAGGGCGACAAGATGGCGCTCGATCTCGACTACATCCCGATGCCCGACTCGGTCGTAGAGAAGATCAAGGCCGAGTGGAAGCAGATCGAAGGCGACGGCAAGCCGGTCTACGCGCCGAACATGTAATTGGTCCCTCGGGTCCGAGCGCGTTCCGGGCGGCCGAAACGGCCGCCCGGTTGCTGTTTTCCCGCTTCATCGAGGTCATTCCATGGTCAGCCTTGCCGAGAGCAATGCCCAAGACCGCCAGTCCGCGAGTTCCCGGGCGAAGGCGGTCAAGCGTTTCTCGACCAGCGACGCCGTCTTCAAAAACGTCACCCGCAGCGCGGCCTTCGCCGTTCTGGCGGTGCTCGCCGGCGTCGCAATCTCGCTGGTGGCGGGCGCCTGGCTGGCCTTCCAGACCTTCGGCCTCGGCTTCCTCATCACCGAATCCTGGAACCCGGTGACGGAGAAGTTCGGCGCGCTGGCCCCGATCTACGGCACCGTGGTGACCTCGCTCATCGCCATGCTGATCGCGGTTCCGGTCGGTCTCGGCATCGCGATCTTCCTGACCGAAAGCTGCCCCCGTCCGCTGCGCCGGCCGATCGGCATCGCCGTCGAGCTGCTCGCCGGCATCCCGTCGATCATCTACGGCATCTGGGGCCTGTTCGTCTTCGCGCCCTTCCTGCAGCACACGCTGCAGCCCTTCCTGATCGCCACCTTCGGCCACGTGCCGGTGCTGTCGTCGCTGTTCGCCGGTCCGCCCTACGGTATCGGCGTGCTGACTGCCGGGCTGATCCTCGCGATCATGGTGCTGCCGTTCATTTCCTCGATCGCCCGCGACGTCTTCACGACGGTGCCGCCGGTGCTGAAGGAATCGGCCTACGGCCTCGGCATGACCACCTGGGAGGTGACGCGCAAGATCGTGCTTCCCTACACCCGCGTCGCGGTGCTCGGTGGCGTCATGCTCGCCCTCGGCCGCGCGCTCGGCGAGACGATGGCCGTGACCTTCGTCATCGGCAACGCGCATCGCATCACCCCGTCGCTGCTCGCGCCGGGCACCACCATCTCGGCGTCGATCGCCAACGAATTCACCGAGGCGACGGGCGACCTCTACACCTCGGCGCTGTTCGCCCTTGGCCTCGTCCTCTTCGTCATCACCTTCATCGTGCTCGCCATCGCCCGGCTGATGCTGGCGCAGATCAAGCGCAGGGCCGGAGAATGAGCATGGCCACCTATTCGGGACGCAAGACCAAGAACACCGTGATGATGACGCTTTGCGCCGTCGCCGCGGCCTTCGGGCTGATGTGGCTGGCGCTGATCCTCTTCGACCTGATCTACGAGGGCATCAGCGGCGTCAACTGGGCGGTGTTCAGCGAGATGACGCCGCCGCCCGGCGACGAGGGCGGTCTCTTGAACCCCATCGTCGGCAGCCTCATCATGACCGCCATCGCCGTCGCCGTGGGCACGCCGATCGGCATCCTCGCCGGAACCTACATGGCGGAATACGGCCGCCACGACAAAATGACCAACGTCATCCGCTTCATCAACGACATCCTCCTGTCGGCTCCGTCGATCATCGTCGGCCTGTTCATCTACGAGCTGATGGTGCGGACCATGGGGCACTTCTCCGCCATCGCCGGGGCGATGGCGCTGGCGATCATCGTGCTGCCGGTCATCGTGCGGACCACCGAGGACATGCTGCTCCTCGTGCCGGACGCTCTGCGCGAGGCCGGGACGGCGGTCGGAGCGCCGCGCTGGATCGTCATCCGCTCCGTCGCCTACAAGGCGGCGAGCGCCGGCATGATCACCGGCGTTCTTCTGGCGATCGCCCGCATCTCCGGCGAGACCGCGCCGCTCTTGTTCACCGCGCTGAACAACCAGTTCTGGAGCACCGACCTCAATGCGCCGATGGCCAGCCTGCCGGTGACGATCTTCCAGTTCGCGCTCAGCCCCTACGACAGCTGGCAGAGCCTTGCATGGGCCGGCGCCCTCATCATCACCGTCGCCGTCCTGACACTCAGCATCGTCGCGCGGGTCGTCACCGCGCAAAAGGAGGACAGATGAACTTTCAGTCCGTTTCCGAGCCGGTTGCCAGGCAGGACGCCACGGGCCGTCCCGCGCCGCGCATCTCCGGCCAGCCGAAGATCGAACTGAAGGACGTTTCCTTCTTCTACGGCAAGTCCCAGGCGATCAAGGACATCCGCATGACGCTGCCCGAGCGGGCGGTGACGGCCTTCATCGGCCCGTCGGGCTGCGGCAAGTCCACCCTCCTGCGCATGTTCAACCGGATCTACGAGATCTATCCGAACCAGCGCGCCGAGGGCGAGATCCTGCTCGACGGCGAGAACATCCTGCAGAAGTCGCAGGATCTCAACCTCCTGCGGGCGCGGGTCGGCATGGTGTTCCAGAAGCCGACGCCATTTCCGATGTCGATCTACGAGAACATCGCCTTCGGCATCCGGCTCTACGAAAAGCTCGGCCGGACCGAGATGGACGAGCGCGTCGAGAAGGCCCTGAGGCGCGCCGCGCTCTGGGAGGAGGTCAAGGACAAGCTCTCGACCAGCGGGCTCGGCCTGTCCGGCGGCCAGCAGCAGCGCCTGTGCATCGCCCGCACCGTCGCGGTGCGCCCCGAGGTGATCCTGCTCGACGAGCCCTGCTCCGCCCTCGACCCGATCTCCACGGCGAAGATCGAGGAGCTGATCGACGAGCTGAAGGAGGAGTACACGATCGCCATCGTCACCCACAACATGCAGCAGGCGGCGCGCGTCTCCGATCTGACGGCCTTCATGTATCTCGGCGAACTCATCGAATTCGACGAGACCAACAAGATCTTCACCTCCCCGAACAACCCGAAGACGGAAGAATACATCACCGGCCGCTTCGGCTGAGACCTGCGGATCGCGAGGAGCGGAACATGGCTACCGAACACATCGTCACGTCCTACGAGGACGAACTGAAATACATCGTCCGCCGCATTTCCGAGATGGGCGGCCAGGCCGAACGCATGGTCGAACAGGCGGTCGCGGCGCTGATGCGCTCCGACTGGGCAATGGCCCAGTCGGTCGTCGCCGACGACCTCCTCCTCGACGCCGCCCAGCGCGAGATCGACGAGCGCGCCATCAAGACCATCGCCCGGCGCCAGCCGATGGCGATCGACCTGCGCGAGATCGTCGGCGCCATCCGCATCTCCAACGATCTCGAGCGCATCGGGGATCTCGCCAAGAACATCGCCAAGCGGGTCATCGCCGTCCACGAGCACTCCCAGCCGATGCAGCTGGTCCGCGGCATCGAGCACCTGTCGGATCTCGCCCTCGAGCAGCTGAAGGAAGTGCTCGACGCCTATGCCACCCGCGACCATCGCCGGGCGCTCGCCGTGCGCGAGGGCGACGACGGCATCGACGCCATGTATACCTCGATCTTCCGCGAGCTCCTGACCTACATGATGGAGGATCCGCGCAACATCACCGCCTGCACGCATCTCCTGTTCAGCGCCAAGAACATCGAGCGTATCGGCGACCACGCGACGAACATCGCCGAGACGATCTACTACATCAAGACCGGCCAGCAGATGGAAAGCGAACGGCCGAAGGACGACCGCACGTCGTCGCTCGCCCAGACCGACATGACCATGCCGTCGGCACCCGGCGGAACCGGGGCCTGAACGCGATGGGCGCGCGCATCGCGGTGGTCGAGGACGAGGAGGCGCTCGGCGTCCTGCTGCGCTACAACCTCGAAGCGGAGGGCTATACGGTCGACGTCATCGCCAGGGGCGACGAGGCCGATCTCAGGCTCAAGGAGGAGCTGCCGGACCTCCTCATCCTCGACTGGATGCTGCCGGGGCTGTCCGGCGTCGAGCTTTGCCGACGGCTGCGCCAGCGCGAGGCGAGCGAGCGGCTGCCGATCATCATGCTGACGGCGCGTGGCGAGGAATCGGAGCGCGTGCGCGGCCTGTCGGTGGGGGCCGACGACTACGTCGTCAAGCCGTTCTCGACGCCCGAGCTCGTCGCAAGGGTGCGGGCGATGCTCCGCCGCGCCAAGCCGGAGAAGATCGCGACGCATCTTTCGGCCGGCGACATCGACCTCGACCGCGAGACCCATCGCGTGCGCCGGACCGGCCGGGAGATCAAGCTCGGACCGACCGAGTTCCGGCTTTTGGAATTCTTCATGCAGGCCCCCGGCCGGGTGTTCTCCCGCGAGCAACTGCTCGACGGGGTCTGGGGCCGCGACATCTATGTCGACGAGCGCACGGTGGACGTCCATGTCGGACGGCTGAGGAAGGCGATCAACCGCGGTCGCCAGCGCGATCCGATCCGCACCGTGCGCGGCGCCGGCTACGCCCTCGACGAGCACTTCAGCGCCGGCAAGGCGCCGAAGGAAGCAAAAGAGCCACGGGAGCCGCGGGAATCGAAGGAGAAGGAGCAGGCCGCCGGTTGAAGCCGGCGAAGCGCGTCTCATCCAGGCGAGCAGGGCCGCCGACGCGTCCGCTCAGCTCCGCAGCTCCCGGCGCAGCACCTTGCCGACCGCCGATTTCGGCAGTTCGTCGCGAAATTCGATGATCCGGGGGCGCTTGTAGCCGGTCAGGTTCTCGTGACAGAAGCGGCGGATTTCCGCCTCCCCCACCCGCTCGTCGTTGCGCACCACGAAGAGCTTCACCGCCTCGCCGGACGCCTCGTCCGGGACGGCGATCGCCGCGGCCTCGACGACACCCGGAATGCGCGTCACCACTTCCTCGATCTCGTTCGGATAGACGTTGAAGCCCGAGACGTTGATCATGTCCTTCTTGCGGTCGACGATCCGGAACACGCCGTCGGGGCTCATCGTCCCGACGTCGCCGGTGCGGAAGAAGCCGTCCTTCGTCATCACCGCGGCGGTCTCCGTCGGCCGGTTCCAGTAGCCGGCCATCACCTGCGGGCCGCGGATCGCGATCTCGCCGACCTCGCCCGGCCCGAGCGCCCGCCCCTCCTCGTCGAGAACGGCGAGTTCGGTCGACGGCAGCGGCATGCCGATCGTGCCGGTGTAGTCGGAGCGGTCGGTGGCGTTGCAGCAGGCGGACGGAGAGGTTTCCGACAGGCCGTAGCCCTCGCAGATCGAGATGCCGGTCAGCTTCTTCCACCGGTCGGCGGTGGTCGCCTGCACCGCCATGCCGCCGCCCACGGCAAGCTTCAGCGACGACCAGTCGAGGGTCTTGGCGTCGGGATGCAGCGCGATGGCGTTGTAGAGCGTGTTGACGGCGGGAAAGGAATGGAAGCGGAACGGCTTGATCGCCTTCAGAAGGGCCGGGATGTCGCGCGGATTGGGGATGAGGATCGCCGCGCCGCCGTTGCGCACGGAGAGCATCAGATTCACCGTGAAGCCGAAGATGTGGTAGATCGGCAGCGCGCAGACGGTCACCGACTGTTCGCCGGGGGGAAGCCGGTTCAGCGCCGGCGCGTTCCACATCTGCGACTGCAGGACATTGGCGACGATGTTGCGGTGGGTCAGCATCGCGCCCTTGGCGACGCCCGTCGTGCCGCCGGTATACTGCAGGACGGCGATGTCCTCGGGCGCGACGTCGACCTTGGTCACCTGCTTTTTCCGGCCGATCGAGAGCGCCTTGTTGAAACGGACGGCACCCGGCAGGCTGTAGGCCGGCACCGCCTTCTTCACGTGTTTCAGGACGAGATTGACGATCGTCCCCTTCACCAGGGGCAGGAGATCGCCGACGCCGGTGACGACGACGTGCTTCACATCGGTCTTGTCGCGGCAGGCGGCGAGGGTCGCCGCCATGTTCTCGAGGACGACGATCGCCCGTGCGCCGGAATCCTTCAGCTGATGGGCGAGTTCGCCGGGCGTATAGAGCGGATTGACGTTGACGATGGTGAGGCCCGCCATGGCGGCGCCGGCGATCGCCACCGGATATTGCGGCACGTTGGGCATCATCAGGGCGATGCGGTCGCCCTTCTTCAATCCGAGCGTCTGCAGATAGGCGGCAAAATCGCGGGCCAGCGCTCCGAAGCGGGCATAGCTGAAGCGCGCCCCCATGAAATGCAGCGCGTCCCTCTCGGCGAAGCTGCGAAAGGCATTGTCGAGCAGATCGGCGAGCGACCGGTAGCCGATCGCGCCGAGTTCCGCCGGCACCCCTTGCGGATAGTGCGCGAGCCAAGGCTTGTTCATCCGTCTTCCTCCCGATTTTGACGTTATCGTAAAGGTCAGTCGGCGCCAAGCCGATCGCGCGTTGCTGCGGCGATCGCGCGAAGGGGCTTTCGTCGCCCTCGATGCGCAGACCCAAGCCGGGGGCCGATAGGATTCACGGATACCGGATGACTTCGCCGGAAGGTCTTTGCCGGTCCACGTCTCCGGCGACGTCCATCGCGTGAATTTCGGAGGGACGGGGCCTACAGGATTCACACATCGCGCCGGATCTTTCGATGCGGATGCTGGCTTCAGTCCCAACGATTTGCCAAGGCGTATGATATTCAGTGCCGACATCACCGCGTCGTCATCCTCGGGCTTGTCCCGAGGATCTGCTGCGGGTTGATCGTTGGGCACGTCGCGGTTGAAGGTCAAACTGCAACGATTCTGTCGTTGAGCCGGCAGCAGATCCTCGGGACAAGCCCGAGGATGGCGCATTTCCGACGTTTTCGGCGAATTTCAGTCCGCCTGCCTCAGCACGCGAGCTGGCTGCGACGGTCTCTCGACAAATGCGTGAATTCCGGAGGGACCGGGCCGGCGAATGACGAAGCGTCGAAGACGGCGCCTCAGCTTTCCGCCGAGCCGCTCCACATTGTTTTCGAAGGGCGCCGCGCGCAACGACAATGAAGCCGCGCCTCCCTGCCGTTTCCGGTTCGGGCGGCGCGGCGGCGCGGTTTCGGGCGATCGATGCAGGCGATCGTTGCGGAAGGGTCAGGCGGCGACGGCGGTCGGCGCATGGGTGGTTGCCGCCGCCGGCCGGTCGGCGGCGCGGGGGCCGAGAATGCCGATGGCAAAGGCGAGGCTGGCAGCTTCCGCGCGGGCCCGGTCGAGGCCCGGCGCGACCTCTTCCTCGAGGGTGAAGATGGTTCCGCCGAAGAGGAACGGCGCCTCGTAGGCGGCGCGCTGGACGAGACCGATGGGAAGGCGTGCCGCCGGGCTCGCCTCGACGATCGCCTCGACGCTGCGGGCGATGCGGCTCGGGATGGTGGCGACGGCGCTGGCGACGAAGCACCAGTCGCGGCCGCGGCGGCCGCGGCCGAAATCCTCGGCGAGCAGCCGCTCCGTCGCGACGGCGTAGGTCGCCGAGACCGGCGAGAAACGCACCGGGATCAGCGCCCGGTCGGCGAGGCGGGCGGCGCCCCGGATGGTCGCGGCTTCGTCGCCTGCGTCGATGACGACGAGGTCGCCGCGCTTGCGCGCCGCCCGCACCAGCCGCTCCATCGTCGCCTCGTCGCGGCAGCGCTCGACGGCGATCCGCGCCGGATGGCCGGCGCGGCCGGCCCAGGCCGAGAGGTCGCCGTCGCGGGCCGCGTCGACGACGAGGACCGGAATGTCGGCCGCCGCGGCGACGCTGGCGATCGTGAGGGCGAGGGTCGAGGAGCCGGAGGTCTTGAGCGAGCCGACGGAGACGACGGAGAGCATGGCGAGCCTTTGCTGCATTCGGGGCGAATGCGAGGGACGTTGACGAGAAGGCCGCCCCGGCCGGGGCAGCGGCGAAGACATCGAAGCTGGCGTTCTGTCCGGGCGGTCGGCGGCGAAGAATTTCAGGCAGCGACCGTCCCGATCGGGAAAGTTAAATCCCGCGGGCTTGGGCGAAGCTTGAGTCGGTCGTCTGCCTCACTTGCGATTGCACGGCCGCAGGGAATTCATCCGTGATGGCAGAGCGCCGCCGCAGCCGGCCTAGTGGATTGAATTTGACATTTGAATCCCGATCCGGTGAGGCGTCGTATCAAATGTCAAATTCGAAAAATCCCCTAGGATCATAATCTTGGCTAGTGGTCTTTCGATTCCGACATTTGCTGCGCGGTCTCCATAAGGCAGTACCAAATGTCGGAATCGGACCACTAGATCCCCCTTTCGCCGGCCCGCGCCGCGTGGCAAAAGGCGCCCATGCTTCAGATCACCGATCTTACCGCGCGCGTTGCCGGGCGCCTGCTCATCGACCATGCGAGCCTCACCCTGCCGACGGGCACCAAGGCGGGGCTCGTCGGGCGCAACGGCGCCGGCAAGTCGACGCTGTTCCGCGTCATCACCGGCGACCTCGCCCCCGAGACCGGATCGGTGTCGTTTCCAAAGAACACCCGCCTCGGCCAGGTCGCGCAGGAGGCGCCGGGCACCGAAGAGGCGCTGATAGAGATCGTGCTGAAGGCCGACACCGAGCGCCTCGCACTGCTCGACGAGGCCGAGACTGCGAGCGATCCCTTGAGGATCGGCGACATCCACACCCGCCTCGCGGACATCGAGGCGCATTCGGCCGAGGCGCGGGCCTCGGCGATCCTATCGGGCCTCGGCTTCGACATGGCCGCGCAGCAGCGGCCCGCCTCGTCGTTTTCCGGCGGCTGGCGGATGCGCGTCGCGCTCGCCGCGGTCCTGTTCTCGCGGCCGGACCTGCTGCTCCTCGACGAGCCGACCAACTATCTCGACCTCGAGGGCACGCTGTGGCTGGAGAATTTCGTCCAGCGCTATCCCTACACGGTCCTCGTCATCTCCCACGACCGCGACGTGCTCAACAACGCGGTCTCCTCCATCGTCCATCTCGACCAGAAGAAGCTGACCTTCTATCGCGGCGACTACGACCAGTTCGAACGCCAGCGGGCCGAGAAGATCGAGCTGCTCAACAAGCAGATCGCCAAGCAGGAGGACAAGCGCAAGCACATGGAGGCCTTCGTCGAGCGCTTCCGGGCGAAGGCGACCAAGGCGCGGCAGGCGCAGTCGCGGCTGAAGGCGCTCGAGAAGATGCGCCCGCTCCAGGCCGTCGTCGAAGAGAGCGTCACCCCCTTCGTGTTCTCCGCGCCGGAAAAGCAGCCCGCCTCGCCGATCATCGCGATGGAGAAGGTCGCGGTCGGCTACCAGCCGGGCCAGCCGATCCTCAAACATCTCGACGTGCGCATCGACACCGACGACCGCATCGCGCTGCTCGGCCAGAACGGCAACGGCAAGTCGACCTTCGCCAAGCTGCTCGCCGGGCGGCTGGCGGAACAGGCGGGCAGCGTCACCCGCGCGCCGGGGCTGAAGATCGCCTTCTTCGCCCAGCACCAGATCGACGACCTCAGACCCGCCGAGAGCGCCGTCCAGCACGTCAGGCGGATGATGCCCGACGCGCCCGAGGCGAAGGTGCGCGCCAAGGTGGCGCAGATGGGCCTGCCGACGGTGAAGATGGACACCCCGGCCGACAATCTCTCCGGCGGCGAGAAGGCGCGGCTCTTGATGGGCCTCGCGACGCTCGACGCCCCCAACCTGCTGATCCTCGACGAACCGACCAACCATCTCGACATCGAGGCGCGCGAGAGCCTCGTCCACGCGCTGAACGACTATCCGGGCGCCGTCATCCTGATCAGCCACGACAGGCACATGGTCGAGGCGACCATGGACCGGCTGTGGATCGTCGGCGAGGGAACCGTGTCGCGCTACGACGGCGACCTCGACGACTACAAGAAGCTGATCCTGTCGGGCGTCAGGTCGGGTGGCGGCGCGGCGGCAGTGGCCGGTGAAGGCGAGGCGGAGCCGCCGCTTGCCGTCTCGAAGGTCGACCAGCGCCGGCAGGCGGCTGAGCGCCGCGAGGCGCTGAAGCCGCTCAAGAAGAAGATCAGCCAGCTCGAGATCCAGATCTCGCGGCTGCAGAAGACCATCGGCGACCTCGACCAGAAGCTCGCCGATCCGGCGCTCTACGGCAAGGAGCCGGCGCGAGCTGCGGACCTCGCCAAGCAGCGCTCCGATGCGGCGAGGACGCTCGAATCCTGCGAGGAGGACTGGCTGGCGCTGACCGAGGAGCACGACGCCACCATGGCCGCCGAGTAAATTTGCCGGGCGCGGCCGAAACGCCGCGCCTTTCGGCAGTTGATCGTTCTTCAGCCGTGGATTGCACGCGCCGCGGTTCCGACCTATTCTGGCGGCTTCCGGAACGGAAGGAAGGCGTCATGCGGTTTCGGCGCAAGGCGATCGGCCTCAGCATCTCCACGGCGCTCGTGACGGCGGCGGCCGGTACCCTCGGTCATGCCCAGGGACCGGCGGCGATCGGCGTCCCCCCGGCCGCCAATTCCCGCAGCGACGCCTCGCCCGAGCCCCCGCCAGCCGCGGAGGGCGGCACCGCCAACCTCGCCCCGGCCACCGGCAGCGGCGCGGGCGACTGCTCGCTCCTTCTCAACGGTCGGCTCGCGAGGTTTCTCAGCTCGCTCTGCGGCAGTTCCGGCGGGGTCAGGGAAGGGCAGACCACGACCATGGTTCCCTTCGATTTCGACAGGTCGATGGAGAACAACAGCTTCCTTCTGCCGGGCAACCAGACGTGAGCGTCGTCCCCTACTGGCTGCTGGTGGCGGCCGCAGTGACGCTGCTATCGTGGATCCTCGTTCTCGGCTTCGTCGCCAGCGCCGAAAGGCTGACGGTCTTCGCCCTCCTCGCGGCGATCGCGCTCGTCGCCTCGACCGCCGGCTTCATCGGCGGGCTGAGCCGGGTCGGCGTCGCCGGCCAGGTGATCGCCGCCGCCCTCAGCCTGATCGGCGGCCTCGTCACCTATCTGTTCGGGATCGACCGGTCCAAGGGCGCCGTCATTCCGATCTGCGCCATGGTGTTTTCGGCCGCCCTCTTCCTCGCCTATTTCAAGGCCGCGGACATGCGGGCGGAGCCGGAGCGCTACGCGCTGTGGCGCGCCCAGTGCCTGTCGATGTTCAGCAGCAAGGACCTGCTGAACGACCCTATCGCCTCGCTCGTCGTCGACAATTCCTTCGGTGAGATTTGCCGAAGAATCTTCCTCAACGAAAAGACCCGCCTGCTGACGCCCTGAGGCGGGCGCAGACCGGCCGAGGCTGCTTCAACGAGCCGCCCCGCAAAGGAGGCGACGGGGGCCCGGCCCCCTCCCGGCGGCTTCCCGGCACCTCTCGCCGCCACTGCCAAGTTCCTCTAGGTAAAGGGAAAACGGCCCGTCCCGCCTTGCCGAAACCGCCTCTGCGGCGCTTGCCGGAGACGTCACCGAAATGTCATGAAGGCTGCCTTACCACCTCGTCCTTCCGGACGAATCCGGACAGGGAGAAGGCATGCCACACGTCGTTCACGCGGCCGGCCCGTTTTTCGCCGAGGCCTTCCGCGTCGCGGTGCTTCGCCGGACGGCGAAGGAAGCCGCCGCCTGCGGGGCGCTGGCGCTCGCCAGCATCGCCGCCGCCTTCGCCGCCAGCCTGTTCTGCGAGGCGTTGTTCCCCGCCACCGCAGTGTTCCGCGAAAACGGCCCGATCGAACTCGTCCAGATGGTGGTGGTCGGCCTTGCCGGCCTGATGTTCCTCGTCGCCGCGCTGCGGCTCGACTACGAACTTTTCTATGGCGCCCTGGCGCTGGCGCTCGGCTGCCTTCTCGCGGTCATCCGCGAGACGCCCGGCTGCACCAGCCACTTCTACGACGGCGGCGTCTGCCTGAGCGAGACGGGCAACGAGGTGACGCGGATCCTCGCCGTCGCGGTGGTCGTCGGCCTCGCGGCGCTGCGCCGCGAGCCGCTGGCGCGGCGGCTGCGCGATCTCAACTTCTTCTGGGCGGTGCCGGGCGGAACCGCCTTCGCCATCCTCGTTTGTGCGGAGATCATGGAAAAGAGCCGCTTCGCCTCGCTCGAGGAGACCCTCGAACTTGCCGGCTATCTCTATCTGGTGGTCTTCGCCGCGGCCCTGAACCTTCGGCCGCAATGGTTCGACGTCCGGCGCAAGCCGCCCCTCGCCGGGGCAGGGATCTGGTCGCGCGGCTGAGGCCGCCGCGACGCGCTTGCGATCAATCCTCGATCTCGCGGGCCTCGGACGGCAGCATGATCGGAATGCCGTCGCGGATCGGGAAGGCGAGCCGCGCGGCCTGCGACACCAGCTCGTTCCGCTCGCGGTCGTAAAGGAGCGGCTTCTTGGTCAGCGGACAGACCAAAAGCTCGAGGAGTTTGGGATCGGGCTGCCCGTCCTTCTGGCGTTCGCTCATGGCTGGTCCGTTCGGTTGGCCGATGGGGTCCTGCGGCGGCCCGCGGCCGCGCCGCACGCGCGTGACCATGCCGGACCGCCCTCGCCCCGAGAGCATCGTCTCTGCGGCAGGACATGCTCTAGCACGCCGGCCTCGGGGCCCGGAAGCGTCACTGCAGCGTCGTCGGCCCGTCCTCGTCGCCGTCGCGCGCGAGCGCGATCTCGGTCATGGCGACCAGCGTCTCGGCGCGCGTCCTCAGGTCGCTCGCCTCGAGAAGCGCCTGCTTTTCGGCCGGCCCGTATGGCGACATCATCGACAGCGCGTTGACCAGCGTCTCGTTCGACGCGCGGCGAATCGAATCCCAGTCCGCCTCCATCTGGTTCGCGTCGCAGAAGCGCCGAAACGCCCGCAGAAGCCCGTCGCGGTCGACCTCCGTCTCGCCGGCGCCGGCGTCAAGATCGGCGAGGAAGGCCGCGACCCGGCAGCAGCGATAGGGCATGCGGGTCGAGAGTTCCTCGATGATCCTGAACCGCGCGACGCCCTGCAGGCTGATGATGTAGCGGCCGTCGCCGGATTCGGCGATCGAGGTCATCCGGCCCATGCATCCGACCTCGCAGAGCTTCGGTTCGCCGTCCGACCGCCTGCCGCCGTCGAGGCTCGGCTGCACCATGCCGATGATCCGGTCGCCGGCGAGCGCGTCGTCGATCATCTTGACGTAGCGGGGCTCGAAGATGTTGAGCGGCAGCTGGCCGCCCGGCAGGAGCAGCGCTCCGGTCAGCGGGAAGACCGGGATCGTCCCGGGAAGATCGGCTTCCTCAGCGTAGGTGTGATTGCCCGCCTGGACCAATGAATGCCTCCGTCGACCTTGGCGGGATGTGGGTCGGCGGCGGGCGATCTCAAGGGCCGGCGGCATCGCCCCCCGCCCGCGGCGCCCGCCATGGCTCGGCGCACCAAGGCCTCGTTCGCAAAGCGGTTTCTCCCGTCGCACGGGATGCGAAGAAAAGACCGTCCCTCGCATGCCGCGGGGGGTCTTCCGCACCGGCGGCGGCCCGCGCACCGGTTCTGCCCCCGGTGAAGATCCCTCGGATCAGGCGCCGAAATCAGGCAAAGAGCAGCGACGACAGCCTGCGCCGCGCCTCCCTGGTTGCCGGGTCGGTCGGCCCCCAGGCGGCGAAGAGCTCGAGCAGCTTCAGCCGCGCCGCATCGTCGTTGAAGCTGCGGTCGCGCCTGATGATCTCGAGGAGATGACCCGCCGCGGTCTGCCGGTCGCCCTTGGCATTGGCGATGAGGGCGAGGTCGAAGCGCGCCTCGTGGTCGTCGGCATTGCCTTCCAGCCGGGCCTGCAGCTGGGCGGGATCGCCGAGCTTGGCGATCTCCTCGCGCAGCTTGAGCTTCGCCCGGACCGCCGCCACCGCCGGATCTTCCGCCTTGTCGGCGGGAACCTGGTCGATCAGCGCCCTGGCCCGCTCGGCATCGCCCGATTTCAGGTAGCATTCGGCAAGGCCGGCGCTCGCCCCGGCATGGCCGGGCTCGTGCTGCAGCACGGCGCCGAAGAGCTGTGCGGCGCTCGCCACGTCGCCTTCCGACAGAAGCGTGTTCGCCTCGTCGAGCGCCTCGCCGATCGGGTCGCCCCCCGGCTGGCCGGCGGTCAGGCGCTGGATGAAGGCCATGACCTCGCTTTCGGGAAGCGCGCCCATGAAGCCGTCGACGGGCTGGCCATTGACGAAGGCGAAGACCGCCGGGATCGACTGGACACCGAGCTGCCCGGCGATCGAGGGGTGCTGGTCGATGTTCATCTTGACCAGCTTGACCTTGCCGCCGGCCGCCTTCACCGCCCGTTCGAGGATCGGCGTCAGCTGCTTGCAGGGACCGCACCAGGGCGCCCAGAAGTCGACGAGAACCGGCTGATTGCGCGATTCCTGGACGACGTCGGCGGAAAACTTCGCCGTCGTCGTCTCCTTGATCAGGTCGCCGGGCGCCGCCGCGCCCTGGCCGAGGCCGGCGAGACCTGCCGTCCCCGCCGCGTCGCGCCGGCCGCCAGCAGCGCCGCCGGCGCCGCCCTGGCCGCCCTGGCCGACCGTCTGCGGTCCGAGACCGCCTCCGAAGGAATTGCCGTAGGGATTGTTGCTCATGCGTCCCGCCCGTCGCCGCTATCGCCGCTGTCGCCGTCAAGCCGGGCGACGAGAGGCTCGTGCCCGGTCGCCCGGAAGAATGTCATCAATCCGTCGGTGGCGATCGTCGTCGTCGCCGTGTTGGTCAACGGATGGCAGTTCACCATATCGTGCGCGAGGAGGCCCTCATCAAGCACCACCGTGACCCGGCCGTCGCGGTCGTTGAGGACGCCGAAGGCGGTCACCGAACCGGGGGTGACGCCGAGCATCTCCATCATCCGGTCGGCGTCCGCGAAGGAGACGCGGCCCTGCGCGCCGATCACCCGGTGCAGGGATTTCAGGTCGACCGCGCGGCTCTCCTCGGCGACGACGAGGAAATGCCGGCCCTTCTTGTCCTTGACGAAGAGGTTCTTGGTGTGGCCGCCGGCGATCTCGCCGCGCAGCGCCTGCGATTCGGCGACGGTGAAGAGCGGCGGATGCTCGATCGTCGCCGCGGCGATGCCGAGTTCGCCGAGATAGGCCATCAGTTCGTCACGGCTCGCCGCCACGGCTCGTTCCCCCACGTCCTCGCCCAAAGTCTCGCCCCCAACTCTCGGCCCCTAAGTCTCTGCATCAAGTCTCGGCCCGACGTCGCTGGCTCACTCGTTCCGACCCACGTCTCGTCCCCGTCGCCCGGGGCTTGGCGCGAAAGCCACGCTCGCCGTGCGAAGATCGCCCGCCGTGCCTCTCGTCCCGGCACGGCCGCCCTTCCCGGCGGGCCGGCGCGGGACGTGGCCGAAAAATTCCGGCTCCGGCATAGCCCAGACCGCCGCCGCTTTGAAGGGCGGAACCGGGGCTTCGGCGCAACCGGCGCCCTGGATTCCGCGCCCGGCCGAATTTCGCGGGTGTGCCGAATTTCGCTGTTGCATTGTCCGGTGCTTTCCGCCATATAGCGCCCGTCCGCGGCACCGGAAACGGGTCGCCGCCGGGAGCGGGCGGGTGTAGCTCAGGGGTAGAGCACAACCTTGCCAAGGTTGGGGTCGTGGGTTCGAATCCCATCGCCCGCTCCATTTTTCCTTTGTCCGATCCGGCGACTTGAGTGCGCGTCAAGCGCAATCCGGTTTTTCACGCGGCATCAGCCACGTGGTCGGAACGCTCGTCCGGTCGCGAGACCGGGGACCGCGCGGGCATCATCCAGCGATCGCCCGGATTTCCACAACGGAGCGGTTTGCGCTCAACGACCGCTATCTCGAATGCGTCGACGTCGGTCGAGGCCTGCGGGGCGCCGTTCAGGCGCCTCTGCACGAACCCGCCGCGCCGCGATCGCACACGAGACCCGAACGCCACCGGGCTCGACTGCCGCAGCCTGGTCGCCTCAGATGAGGCCGTATTGCCGGGCCTTGCCCCGCAGGAAGGGCAGTCCCTGCCCGAGCACCTCCTCGCGCGAAGGGGCGACGGGCCGCCACACCGAAAGGGCGCTCGCCACCTGCGGCGGGACGGTGATGAAGCTCTCCATCGCCATGCCGCCTTTGAAGCCGATCGCGGCCAGCGCGGCGAAGACCTCGTCCCATTGGATCGTGTCGCAGCCGGGCGTGCCGCGGTCGCTTGCCGACAGATGGATGTATTTCAGGTGCTCGCGGGCCTTCAGGATGCCGTTGGCGATGCCCTTCTCCTCGATGTTCATGTGATAGGTGTCGAGATGGACGAAGACGTTCTTCGCGCCGACCCGCTCGCAGAGATCGACCGCCTGTTCGGCGGTGTTGAGGATGTGGTTCTCGTAGCGGTTCACCGCCTCGAGGCCGTAATCCATGCCGAGCTTTGCGGCATAGGCGGCGGCCTTTGCGACGACGCGGGCGGTGGCGTCGATCTCGCCCTGCGTCGGCGCGACGCCCGTGCGCTGGCCGATGCCGCCATAGATGACGCCGCTCATCGCCTTGGCGCCGATCGCATGCGACTTGTCGAGCGCCATCGTCAAGAACTCGAGCGCGCCCTCGGGATTGTTGGTCGGCAGCCTGTCGAGCGGCAGGCCGAGCGAGCAGACGCAGTCGACCTCGTGTTTTTCGAGCAGGCTCCGGGTGTGGTCCGCGTCGACCCCTTCCGGGTCGAGCATGGTGATCTCGAGAAAGTCAATCTTGTGCTTGACCGCCTCGGGGATGGCGAATTCCGCCGCCGCCCGGTTCCATTCCATGGCCCACATGGCCGTGTGCACGCCGAATCCGCTGACGCTCATGGTCGATCGTTCCCTGTCGATGGTCACCTGCGCCCCGGCCTTGGCCGCGACGCGAGATAGCTGGAGATTTCAAGCCGCGCCCAGAGGGCGCGCACCACCATGACCAGCACCAGGATGCCGCCCCAGAGCGCCGTCGCGAGATGCTGGTTGGTGCCGAGAAGGTTGAGGCCGGAGCCGATCACCTGGAGGATGACCAGCGCGATCACCACCGGGACCACCCGGCCGAAGCCGCCGAACGGATCGACCCGCCCGAGGAAGCAGGCCAGCACGGTGATCAGCAGATAGGATTCGCCGTGGCCGACCCGCACCGAGTTGAAGCGCGCCAGCATGACGATGCCGGCGATGGCGCACATGACGCCCGACAGCACATAGACGAGCGTCAGCGCCCGGTGGGTGTCGACGCCGGAATAGCGGGTCGCTTCCGGGTTGGAGCCGAGCATGTAGATCGAAAAGCCGAGCCGCGAGCGGTTGAGGATCAGCATCCACACGGCGACGCAGGCGAGGAAGACGAGGAGCGGCACCGGAATGCCGAAGACCGTTCCCTGGCCGATCGCGACGACGAATGAAGGAAAGCCCGACACGTCGCCGCCGCGGGTCAGGAACTCGCCGAGGCCGCGCAGGAAGATCATCATGGAGAGTGAGACGAGAATCGGATGCGCCCCGGTATAGGCGATGACGAGGCCCATGACGCCGCCGAAGAAGGCGCCCGTCAGGACCGCCGCCAGGCAGCCGAGGAGGAACAGCGCGATGCCGGCATCGGCGCCGCCGCCGGCCTGCAGGATCCAGGCGAGGACGAGGGCGGCGATGTTGGCCGAGAAGGTGATCGCGAGATTGAGCCCGCCCGACAGGATCGGGATCAGCATGGCGAGCGTCAGGAGGCCGAGTTCGGGAAGCTGGAAGGCGATCGAGGTGAAGGTCGCCTCGCTGAGGAAGCGTCCGGTGGTGGCACCGAGCACGAGGACCAGGACGGCGAGGACCAGGAGGAGGCCGGCGATCTCGCTGCGGGCGGCGACGCTCGATCCGGCATGGCGCGGGCCGTGGCCGAGAAGGGTCGCGACGAACTGGTTCATCGGACGCTCCCGGCCGCCTTCGGCCCCCTGAGCCGGCTCGCCACGAGGCCGATCGTCTCGCCCGACAGGCTGATCGCCACGAGGATGACGAAGCCGATGATCATGCGGAAGGCATAGGGCGAGACGCCGAGAAGGTTCAGGCCGTTCTGGGTGATCGAGACGAGGGCGAGGCCGAGGATCGCGCCGAACAGCGTGCCGCGGCCGCCGCCGAGACGCGCCCCGCCGAGGACGACCGCGGCGAGCACCTCCAGTTCGCGGCCGTAGAGCGCGTTCGGCACCACCTCGCGGGCGTAATGCGCCTGCATCAGGCCGGCGAGGCCGGCACAGGCGCCGAGCCAGCCATAGGCGAGATAGTGCATGGCGCCGAGATTTATGCCGAGCCGCCGGGCGCCCTCGGTGTTGTCGCCCATGGCGAAGAGCTGGCGCCCGAGGCTCGTGCGGCGCAGAAGCAGCCAGGTGGCGAAGACGGTGACCACCATCACCAGCACCGGCAGGGTGATCTCCGCCCAGCCGAGATCGGTCTCGACGTCGTAGAGGACGACGCGCGAAGAAAGCCAGTCCGGCAGGTCGTAGATCGACACGCCGCCGGTGAAGAACATCAGAAGGCCGAAGAACAGGTTGAAGGTCGCGATCGTCACGACGATCGAGATGATGCGGAAGTGGTAGATCAGCGCGGCGTTGATCGCCCCGAGACAGGCGCCGAGGACGAGCGACAGCGCGATGCCGAGCGCCCAGTCGCCGCCGCCGATCCGGCCGAGCGCGGTCACCGCCAGATACTGGACGACGGAGGCGCCGACGGCGAAGGAGATGTCGATGCCGCCGGCGATCAGCACCACCAGGAGACCGGCCGCGAAGATCACGTTCACCGCCGAATAGTTCAGGATGTCGAAGACGTTGACGAGGGTGAGGAAGGTGTCGGTGGCGATCGAGAGATAGGCGACGATCAGGGCGATCACCACGAGGAGCCAGCCCTCGACCCCGCCGATCGGCAGCCTGCGGGAGCGCGTCTCAGGCATGGACGGCCTCCTCGACTGCGGCGAGCGTCGTCTCTGCAGGCACGAACTCCTCGATCAGCCGGCCGTCGCGCATGTGCCAGATGCGGTCGGCGTTGAAATAGACCTCCGGCGTCTCGTCGGAGATCAGGAGGATCGCGACGCCGCCCGCCGCAAGTTCGCGCACGATCTCGAAGATGCCGGCGCGCGCCCCGACGTCGACGCCGACGGTGGGGGAATCGAGGATCAGCAGCTTCGGCCCGGTCGCCATCCACTTGGCGAGCACGATCCGCTGCTGGTTGCCGCCCGACAGCGTCGAGACCGGGTCGTCGGGATGGCCGATCTTCACCTTCAGCCGGTCGATCCAGTCAGCGACGAGGTCGCGGCGCTTCTTCGGCGAGAGGAGCCCGAAATCGTCGACGAGCCGATCGAGCACCGTCACCACCGTGTTGTCGCCGATCGACTGCGGCTGGACGAGGCCGAGCGACAGCCGGTCCTCCGAGACATAGCCGATCCCGGCGGCGATCGCGTCGCGGTTGGAGCCCATCCTGAGCGGCCGGCCTTCGAGCCGGATCGTGCCCGCATCGGGCCGCGTCATGCCGAAGAGCGACAGCGCCAGTTCGGTGCGACCGGCGCCCAGCCGGCCGATCAGGCCGACGATCTCGCCCGGCATGACGGCGAGGGAAACGTCGCGGTATTCGCCGGCCCGCGTCAGCCCCTCGACCGCGAGCACCGGCGTGCCGGAACGCGTGCGCGGCGCGTGGACCTCCTGACCGAAGGTCCTGCCGGTCATCAGCTCGGTGAGCTTCGTCTGGGTCATGCCTCTCGTCGGATAGGTGCCGACCAGCCTGCCGTCGCGCAGCACGGTGACCCGGCTCGAGACGTCGAGAACCTCCGCCAGCCGGTGGCTGACGAAGACGACGGCGATGTCCGCCTCCGACAGACGCCGCACGATCCGAAGCAGCGCCTTCGTCTCGGCCCGGCTCAGGCTGGCCGTCGGCTCGTCCATGAAGACCAGCCGCGCCTTGGCGACGAGGGCGCGGGCGATCGCCACCAGTTGCCGCCTGGCGATCGAGAGCGACTTCACCGGGGCGTCGAGATCGATGTCGACGCCGAGGCGGTCGAGGATGGCGGCCGCCTCGCGGCGCATGGCGCCGTAGTCGACGAGGCGCAGGCGCGCGCCGAGATTCTTCTCGAAGGCGATGTTCTCGGCGACCGACATTTCCGGAAACAGCGCGAGGTCCTGCCAGATGACTTGGATGCCGAGCGCGCGGGCGCGGGCCGGCGTCAGATCGTCCATCGGCGCACCGTCGAAGCGCATGACGGCGCCGGTCTCGGGTTTGTGGACGCCGCTGATCACCTTGATCAGGGTCGACTTGCCGCAGCCGTTCTCGCCGGCGAGGCACAGCACCTCGCCGGGCTTCACGTCGAAGGCGACGTCGTCCAGCGCCTGCACCCCGCCGAACCGCTTCGAGACGTGTTCGAGGCGGATGAGGTCGCGGCCGTCTGGAGCGGTCTGGGGCTCAGCGGACATGTCACAACTCAAAAAATGAAGCGGCGAAGGCGACCGGTCTGCCAACCTCCGACGGCCGGGACGCGGTATCCCCCTCTGCCTGCCGGCATCTCCCCCGCAAGGGGAGAGATCGACCTCGATCGGGGACTTTCGCCAACCCATGAGAGACGAAGCAAAGGGAAGCGCTCGGAGTGAGCGGCCCGCGCCGAAGCCGCTGATCTCCCCCCTTGCGGGGGAGATGCCCGGCAAGGCAGAGGGGGGTCGCTCAGCGAGGCTCGGCGAGGAACGTTCGGTTCCCCGCAGAAACGCCCGGTCTACAGCCCCATCTCGGCCAGCTTGTCGACGGTCTCGTCGTTGATGTTGACGAGCTGGTCGACGATGATGTCCTTGCCTTCCATGTCGGGATGGATGGTGCCGAGGCCTTCGATCTCCATGCCGTCCTTGATCTCCTTGCCGTCGATCAGCATCTTGCCGAGCGTGACGAAGACCTCGCCGGCCTGCATGGGATTCCACATGTAGCCGCCGGTCAGGATGCCGTCGTGGACGAGCTTGCGGCCCTGGCCGGGAGAGAACGGGCCGAGCACCACGATCTTGCCGCCCATGCGGCGCTCCTCGACGGCGCGGGCCGCGCCGATCGGGCCCTGGCTGCCGAAGGCGAGGAAGCCCTTGAGGTCGGGATGGGCACGCATCAGGTCGAGCGCGGTGCGCCGCGAGGCGTCGACGTCCTCGGCGACGCCGTAGCGGTCGCCGACGAGCTCCATCTCCGGATTGTTCTTCTTCAGATAGGCGATCGCGGCATCGGCCCAGGCATTGTGCAGCGGCACCGTCAGCGAGCCGACGAAGACCGCGTATTTGCCCTTGCCGCCCATCTTCTCGGCGAGCTGCTTGCCATAGGCTTCGCCGAAGCCCTGGACCGAGGCGAGCTCGAAGTCCCAGTCGACGTTCTCCTGCTTCGGGGATTCGTGGGTGATGACCTTGATGCCGGCCTTCATCGCCCGGGCGAGCACGGGCTCCAGCACCTGCGCATCGTTCGGCACGACGCCGATGACGTCCACCCCTTGCGCGATCAGGTCTTCCACGGCGCGCACCTGGAGCGCCGGATCGGCGCTGGTCGGGCCGATCATGAAGCCGTTGACGCCCAGCTCTTCGGACTTCTTCTTGATGCCGACTTCCATGGCGTTGAACCAGGGAATGCCGCCGATCTTCACCACGACGCCGATCGTCGGCTTCTTGCCGTCCTGGGCAAAGGCCGGACCGGCGACGGCGAAAGCGAGACCGGCCGCGGCCGCCATCAGGGCGCGGCGGGTCGTCATTGCGAACATCATGAAGTTCCTCCCAGAAAATCCCAACATTCAGCGCCGTGGCCTCTCCCGAGCCGGGCGCGGATCCGCGTGTCGCGAAGGCCGGCAAAACGCGGTGGCTTTGCCGATGACCGTGAAGCTAAATCCATTTAGCGAACTCGTCAACAGCCGTGCCGACCTGCTATTGCTGGCGCCCGGACCGGGACGAACGAACGAACGAGGCTGAAGGCGGATGGCGAAGAAGACGGCGGGGCGCCGTTCCACGATCTACGACATCGCCGTGGCGGCGAAGACCTCGCCGGCGACGGTCAGTCTCGTCCTCAACGGCTCCTGGGAGCGCTATCGCATCAATGCCGACACCGCCCGGCGGGTGATGCGGGCGGCCAAATCCGTCGGCTATGCCGCCAATCTCCAGGCGCGGGGCCTGCGCCTCAGCCGCTCGGGCCTCGCCGGCATGATCATTCCGCACTACCGCAACCGCTTCTTCGCGGGACTTGCCGAGGCCTTCGAGGCCGAAGCGCGCGGACGCGGACTGACGCCGATCGTCGTCAGCACCCAGCGCCAGCCGGAGACCGAGCGGTCGGTGACAGAGACCCTGATCGCCCAGCAGGTCGACTGCCTGATCATCGCCGGCGTCGACCGGCCGGACGAGCTCAACGCCCGCTGCGACGCCGCCGGCGTCGCCTGCGTCAATCTCGACCTGCCGGGGCCGGGCGCACCCTCCGTCGTCACCGACAATCGGGGCGGCGCGCACGAACTGACCGCAAGGCTCGTCGACTGCGTGCTGGCGCGCGGCGGCGATCCGGCGGCGATCGCCTTCATCGGCGGGCGCGAGGCGGAATTCGCCACCGACGAGCGGGTCGCCGGCTTCGAACAGGCGCTCGCCGAACGCGGCTTCCCGGCCGAACCGGGGCGCGTCCTGCGCTGCGGCTACCAGCCGCGCGCCGCGCGCACGGTCTTCGTCGAAAGGATCGCCCAGGGGAGCGTCCCGCCCGGCGTGTTCATCAATTCGATCACCGCCTTCGAGGGTCTCGTCACCCACCTGCGACAGGAAGGCTTCGCCAGCGCGGGCCGGATGGTGCTCGCCTGCTTCGACTGGGACCCGTTCGCCGCATCGCTTCCCCTGCCGGTGCTGATGATGCGCCAGAACGTCGAGGAACTGATCAGCCGCTGCTTCGAGGTGATCGACGAGCGCCCGGCCGAGACGCAGGCGCCGATCGTGGTGAAGCCGACGCTCGCGGTGGTGCCGCGCGACATCGAACCGGCGCCGGTTTCCGAGCCATCCTGAGGCGAGGGGTACGGCGAGAGGCCCGGCATTCCGCGCCAAAGCGGGGATGAAACGCACCGCGATCGTCGTGCTGCGCTCTTTTCCTCCGTGCGGAGGATCTTTTCCGAAAGCCGGTTCCCGCCTATCGGCATCATGCGCTACCGCCGCCGCGTCGCGTCTTCGATCAAGGCGGTGGAAATCTCGGCCGCCGCCGCCTGCAGGAGGCCGATCAGCAGCGGAATGCGGTGATCGGGCTGGCGCCAGGCAATCGCGATGGTGCTGATGGCGGCGACGGGCTGGCCGAGCACGTCCAGGATCGGCACCGCGAGCGCGCTGGTGCCCTCGACGATGGCGTGGCGGATCTGGACGTAGCCGAGCGTCCGGCCCGCCGCGATCCGCTCCATCAGGACGGCGCGCTCGACGCCGAAGCTCTGCAGCCGATCGGCGTTCTGGTCGAGGATCGCGGCGGCCTTGCCGGTGGTCATGCGCGACAGCATGGCGGCGCCGTTGGCTGAAATGCCCAGCGGCCGGCGCGAACCGATCTCGATCGACAGCACCTGGATCGGGAAGTCGCCGATCTTGCGGTCGACGCAGACCGTGTCGGCGTCGCTGCGCACCGAGAGGAAGACGGCGTCGCCGACCTGGTCGCTGAGGCTGCGCAGGGTTCCCGAGGCCAGTTCGCGGAAATGCCGCATCGGCGACGACAGGCCGAGAAGCGTCAGTTCGCTGCCGATGATGTAGCGGCGGCCCTCGCGGCTGCGCTCGATCAGCCCGCCGTCCTGCAGGGTCTTGAGGATCCGGTGGAGCGTCGAGGCGGGCAGGCCCATCTCCCGCGTCAGATCGGTGAGCCGCAGGCCGCGCGGCGAGTTCGCCGCGACGAGGCGCAGGATCGCGAAGGCGCGTTCGATGCTCTGCGTGCCGCTGCGGGCCCCGTCCTGCGCCATGGGATCCTCCGTCGAGGGTTCCCACATGATGGAAGTCTCGTCGCGTTTCAATTGCAGCCCCGCGGCCGGCGTGAGACGCATCGCGGAACTGACCGGCAAGGAGGAGGAGATCCGCGATGGCCGTCGACCCACTCGAGAACCGCTTCAAGAAGGCCCTTCGGGCCGGGCAGCGCCAGATCGGCTTCTGGTGCACCATGGACGGCAGCGTCGCCGTCGAGATCGCCGCCGGCGCCGGCTACGACTGGCTGCTGCTCGACACCGAGCACACGCCGACCTCCGACGCCGACATCCTCCACAGGCTGCAGATCGTCGCCGGCTACGAGACGGCGGCGGTGGTGCGCCCGGCCTGGAACGACCGGGTGCGGATCAAGCGGCTCCTCGACATCGGCGCGCAGACCCTCCTGATCCCCTATGTGGAAAGCGCCGAAGAGGCCGCCGCGGCGGTCGACGCGACGCGCTATCCGCCGCAAGGCTCGCGCGGGGTCGCCGGGACGATGCGCGCCTCGCGCTTCGGTTCGATCCCGCAATACCAGGCGCGGGCGGGCGGGGAGATCTGCGTCCTCGTCCAGATCGAATCGCGCAAGGGGCTGGACAATCTCGAAGCCATCGCCGCCGTCGACGGGGTGGACGGGGTGTTCGTCGGTCCTGCCGACCTCGCGGCCAATTGCGGGCTCGTCCTGCCGCGGGACGCGGAAAAGCTCGACCGGCTGCTGGACGAGACCTTCGCGAGGATCGCGGCGGCCGGCCGGCCGTCGGGCATCCTGACCACCGGCTTCGAGACGGCCGACCGGCTGATTGCGGCCGGTGCCGGCTTCGTCGCCGTCGGCGTCGACGCGGCGCTCTATGCGCGGGAAGTGCGGGGGCTCGCCAAGCGCTTCAAGGGATGAGGCGGCGGTTGAGGCGGGCGGGCGCCGGCCCGCCTTGCCGACGCCTGCGATCGCCGGCGGAACGGGACGCAGCGCCGTCGGCCCTGCCGGGTTCGTCGCCATCGTCCCCTCCCCCTCGGATCCCCTCTGATCGGCCCGGCTGCCTGGGTCAGACCTCGGCGCTTCGTGCCCGGCGCAGCGCCCGGCGGTGCGAATAGAGCGGCCAGACCAGCGCCAGCACCGACAGCGCCAGGAAGATGATCGAGACCGGCGACGAGGCGAAGGCCGTGACGTCGCCGTTCGAGATGAACAGGGTGCGCCGGAAATTCTCCTCGATCAGCGGGCCGAGGATGTAGCCGAGCAGCACCGGGGCGACCGGATAGCGCAGCGAGTTCATCACGAAGCCGAGCAGGCCAAAGGCGACCGCCACGAAGACGTCGAAGACGTTGTTGTTGACGCTGTAGACGCCGACGCAGATCAGGAACAGGATCGTCGGATAGAGATACTGCCGCGGGATCGAGAGGATCCGCACCCAGAAGCCGATCAAAGGCAGGGTGATCAGCAGCAGGAGCACGTTGCCCACCCAGAAGCTCGACACCAGCCCCCAGAACATTTCCGGTTGTTCGGAGATGAGCTGCGGGCCCGGCACGATGCCGTGGATGATCATCGCGCCCAGCATGAACGCCATCACCGCGTCGCCCGGAATGCCGATGCACAGGGTCGGGATGAAGGCCGCCTGCACGGACGCGTTGTTGGCGGCCTCGGGCGCCGCGATTCCCTCGAAGACGCCGGTACCGAAGCGTTCCGGATGGCGCGAGACGCGCTTTTCGATCGCATAGGCGAGGAAGGCGGCGATCGCCGGTCCCGTCCCCGGCAGGGCGCCGACCGCCGAGCCGATCAGCGATCCGCGGATGGCGGGCCGGACGCTGTCCTTCGCCTCCCGGCGGGTCGGCAGCATCTCGCGCAGGCGGAAGGAGCGGGCGGGCGGCGCCGCGGATTCGCTCGAGGCGAGATTGGTCAGGACTTCCGCGATGCCGAAGAGGCCCATGGCCAGCGCGACGAGGTTGATGCCGTCGGTCAGTTCGACCATGCCCAACGTGAAGCGGTAGGTGCCGGAGGTGACGTCGGTGCCGACCATGCCGAGCCCGAGCCCCAGAACCACCATGGCGAGGCCCTTGGCCGCCGAGCCGGAACTCGCGGTGGAGGCGGCGATCAGCCCGAGCAGCATGACGGCGAAATATTCCGGCGCGCCGAAGGACAGCGCGAAGCGGGCGAGCGGCGGCGCGAAGACGATGAGGAGGATGATCGCGACGCAGCCGCCGAAGAACGAGGCGAGGGTGACGACGAACAGCGCCTGTCCGGCGCGTCCCTTCTTCGACAGCGGGAAGCCGTCGAGGCAGGTGGCGGCGGCCGACGGCGTGCCGGGAATGTTCAGGAGGATGGCGGCGGTGGAACTGCCGTATTGCGCTCCGTAGAAGATGCCGGCGAGCAGGATCAGCCCGTGGACGGGCAGCATGTAGTAGGTCAGCGGCAGGCAGAGCGAGATCGCCGCCAGCGCGCCGATCCCCGGCAGCACGCCGACGAAGGTGCCGAGCAGCACGCCGGCGAAGCAGATGAGGATCGCGGTCGGCTGCAGCGCGATGCCGAAGCCCATGGCGAGATCGTGAAACACGGACATCAGCGCGCTCCAAAGAGCGTGAGGGGGAGATTGAACCCCTCGATGAAGACCAGCCAGCCGGCGAGGCAGAGAAGCACGGCGAGCACCAGGGCGCCGAGCGGCCGCAGCTTCGCTTCGGCGGGTATGCAGAAGAGCACCAGGACGGCGGTCGCGGCGACCAGCCCCGCCCAGTCGATCAGCAGCGCCCAGAGGACGATGCCGGGCACCATGAAGAGCAGCGCGGAGAGATCACGCTCGGCGCTGTCCTCCGGAGTGGCCTCGTAGGCGCAGCGGAGAGCGAGCGCCATGAGCACGAGGCCGAGGCCGAGCGGAAAGGCGCCGGGCCCGATGTCGTTCATCTCGCCGAGCCCGTAGTCCCAGCCGTAGACGGCAAGGACGCCGCCCATGGCGAAGAGGAACGCGGCGAAGATGCGCTCGGCCCACAGTCCGAGCCGCACGGACACGCTTTTCATGGAAGGGATCTCCGATTGGCTGGCGGATCGGGGGCGGCGCCGGCGGCGCGGTCGCGGCCGTTCCGCGACGCGCCTTCGGTGCCGAGGCCCGACCCGCCGGCACCGCGCCCCCGAAGGAGGCGCGATGGCGGGTGCCTCACCGCTTGGCGTTCACCTCGGCGACCACCGGACGCCAGGTCTTGTCCATCTCGGCCAGGAAGTCGCCGAACTCCGACGGCGACATCGCCTGCGTGTCGGAACCGAGATCGGCGAAGCGCTTCTGCACCTCTTCGTCCGACAGCGCGTAGTCGACGGCGTCGACGAGCTTCGCGACGACGTCCTTCGGCGTTCCGGCGGGCGCCAGGAGGCCGGTGAAGGTCACCGCCTGGAAGTCCACGACGCCGGTCTCGGCAAGGGTCGGGACGTCCGGCAGGGCCTTGACCCGCTCCTTCGACGTCACGGCGAGCGGCGTCACCGTGCCCTCCTTGATCTGCGGCAGGATCACCGACATCTGGTCGAAGGCGAAGGCCGTCTCGCCGCCGGCGAGCGACGCCAGCGCCGGGGCGTTGCCCTTGTAATGCACGATCCGCCACTTCTTGCCGGTTTCGGCCATCAGCTTTTCGGCGGCGAGGTGGTTGGTGGTGCCCGCCCCGGGCGAAGCCATCAGCAGACCGTCGCTGTCCGCCCGCTCGACGAGTTCGGGCAGCGTCTTGATGCCGAGGTCGCTTCGGACGGTCAGAGCCATCGGGGTGATCGACACCGAGCTGATCGGCGCGAAGTCGGTCTTCCAGTCGTAGGCCTTCGGCCGGTTCATCGTCATCGGCGCGAAGAGCAGCGGGCCGTTCGCGGCCATGAACAGGGTGTAGCCGTCGGGGTCGCTGTTCTTGACGTATTCGGCGGCGATCATGCCGGCGGCGCCGGCGCGGTTCTCGACCACGATCGGCTGGCCGAGCTTTTCCTCCATGCGCGGCGCGATCAGGCGGGCTGCGCTGTCGACGTTGCCGCCCGGCGGATAGGGCACGACGAGGGTGACCGGCTTTTCCGGAAAGGCCTGCGCCAGCGCCGGTGCGGCGAAAGGCAGAAGCGCCACCGCGGCAGCCATGATCTTTGCAATTGATCGCATTGGATTTTCCTCCCTGAGATGTCGATGCTCTCCCGTGGCGAACGACCGGGATCCCACGCCAGCACGGTGGCAATCCGCCAGAAAGCGTCAGGACGATCAACGACGATTCGGGATTTATTCCACATGATGGAAGTTTGATCGTTTTTGGTTTGCGCCCCGTCGTGGTTTCGACGGAAATCTGCCGGGACGGGAGGACAGCATGTTCATCGACGCCGGCAGTCTGAGTGCCGAGAAGAGCTATCGCCTGATCACCGGGCTCGTCGTGCCGCGGCCGATCGCCTGGGTCGGCACGAGGAACGCCGCCGGCAAGATGAATCTCGCGCCGTTCAGCGCCTTCACCTTCGTCTCCCCGAAGCCGCCGCTCCTCGGCATCAGCGTCGGGCGCAAGGGGAGCGTCTACAAGGACACGGCCGAGAACGTCCTGATCAACCGCGACTACGTGATCCACATCGCCGACGGGCCGATGACCGAGGCGCTGCATCTCAGTTCCGAAGAGCTTCCGGCCGACGTCAGCGAGGCCGAGATGCTCGGGCTCGAGACGGTGCCCTGCGACCTCGTCGACATGCCGCGGCTCGCCGACGTCCCCGTGGCGATGGAATGCCGGCTCCACCAGACGCTGGAATTCGGCGACACGAAGAGCCGCTTCATCGTTGGCGAGGTGCTGCGGTTCCACATCCGCGACGGCCTCCTGCGCGACGGCAAGGTCGACACGCTCGAACTCGACCCGGTCTGCCGTCTCGGCGGGCCGAACTACGCGACGCTGGGCCGGGTGGTGACGATGCCGTCGGTGCGCCAGACCCAGAAGACGACCGACAAGGAACAGGTGACATGAAACTGGCGAGCTTCACCCATGCGGGCGGCGCGGGCTTCGGCCCGGTCGAGGGGGAAACGGTGCGGGATCTCGCCGGGCGCCTGCCGGGCATCGGCGATCTGAAGGCGCTGATCGAAGGCTTAGACGCCGCCGCCGTCAAGGCGGCGGCCGCTGACGCGCCGGTACTGAAGCTCGCCGACGTCACGCTGCGGCCGCCGGTGCCGGGCGCGGAGAAGCTCTGGTGCATCGGGGTCAATTACGGCAACCGCAACGAGGAGTACAAGGACGGCTCCGACCTGCCGAAATATCCGAGCCTCTTCGTGCGCTCGGCCTCGTCCTTCGTCGGCCACGGCGTGCCGCTGGAGCGTCCGACGGTCTCCGAACAGCTCGACTACGAGGGCGAGATCGCGATGGTGATCGGCCGGGCCGGCCGGCACATCCCGCAAGAGCGGGCGCTGGAGCACGTCTTCGGCCTGACGCTCTGCAACGAGGGGACGGTCCGCGACTGGCTGCGGCACGGCAAGTTCAACGTCACCCAGGGCAAGAACTTCGACCGTTCCGGCTCGCTCGGCCCGTGGATCGTTACCGCCGACGAACTCGATCCCGGCTCGGAACTCACTTTGGAGACGCGGGTGAACGGCGAATTGCGGCAGCGCGACACCACGGCGAACCTGATGTTCCCCTTCGCGCGGCTCATCGCCTATCTCAGCAGCTTCGCGACGCTGCTTCCCGGCGACGTCATCGTGACCGGAACGCCGACCGGCGCCGGCGTCCGCCTCGATCCGCCGGTATGGCTGAAGCCCGGCGACGTGGTCGAGGTCTCGGTCGCGGGGATCGGCACGCTGTCGAACGGCGTCTGCGATGAGGTGCGCCGCGATGGATGAGGATACGAGGCGCGCCCTCGCCCGCGATCTCGACGCCGCCGAACACGGCGCCACCCAGGTCGAGCAGTTCTCGCTGCGCCATCCGGACATGACCTTCGAGGACGCCTATGCGATCCAGCGGCACTGGATCGCCATCAAGACCTCCCGCGGGCGCCGGGTGCGCGGCCACAAGATCGGCCTGACCTCGCGCGCCATGCAGCAGGCCGTCGGCATCGACGAGCCCGACTACGGCGTCCTGACCGACGACATGTTCTGGGCCGACGGCGTGCAGATCGACACCGGCCGGCTGATCGAGCCGCGGGTGGAGGCGGAACTCGCCTTCGTCCTGCGGCACGATCTCCACGGCCCGGACTGCACGCTGCAGGACGTGCTCGACGCGACGGCCTACGTCCAGCCGGCGCTGGAGATCCTCGACGCGCGCATCCGCCGCGTCGACCGGGAGACCGGGCGAAGCCGCACCGTCCTCGACACGATCAGCGACAACGCCGCCAACTGCGCGATCATCTGCGGCGGGCGGATGGTCCGGCCGACCGACGTCGACCTTCGCCGCGTCTCGGTGCTCGTCTACCGCGACGCGCAGATCGAGGAGACCGGAGTCGCGGCCGGCGTCCTGAACCATCCCGGGATCGGCGTCGCCTGGCTCGCCAACCGGCTGCACCCCTGGGGCGAGAGCCTGAAGGCGGGCGAGGTGATCCTTTCCGGCTCCTTCATCCGGCCGATCGCCGCCGCCGCCGGCCGGACCTTCCACGCCGATTTCGGCGAGATGGGCTCCGTCGCCTGCCGCTTTGCATAGGAGGAAACTGAGATGGCTCGCCGCAAGAGCATCTACATCGAGGCGTTTTCGCACAAGAACCCGATCCCCGCGGCCGCGCTGGTGAACGGCACGCTGATGTCCGGCATCATCTACGGTCTCGATCCCGCGACCGGGAGCGCCGCCGAGGGCATGGAGGCCCAGTGCCGGCTGATGTTCGGCCATCTGAGGGCGATCCTCGAAGCGGCCGGCACGACGCCCGCCAGCATCGTCAAGCTCAACGTCTATCTGAAGGACCGCTCGCAGCGCGAGGCGCTCAACCGGGAATGGCTGGCGCTCTTTCCCGATCCCGAGGATCGCCCGGTCCGGCAGGCGATGCAGGCCGATCTCGACGGCGGCAAACTCATTCAGTGCGATTTCGTCGCACAGGTCTCAAGCTGAACGGAGCCGGACATGCCGGACTACTATCCCTTCGACCCCGAGCCCCGGCGTCCCGTCCGCCTGCCGCCGCCGAAGAGCTGCGACAGCCAGTTCCACGTGCTGGGCGATCCGGCGGTCTATCCGACCCGGCCGGGGGCGGCCTATCACATGCCCTCCGCCACCTGGGAACGGGCACGGCACGTCCACGCCCAGCTCGGCATCGAGCGCGGCATCATCGTCCAGACCACGACCTACGGCGCCGATCACCGGGTGGTGCTCGACGGGCTGAAGGCTCTGGGCCCGAACTACAAGGGCTGCGCCAACGCCCTGGTCTTCGGCGAGCGCGACGACGCCTATCTGGAAGAGCTCGACGCCGCCGGGATCAACGGCGCACGCTTCAGCTTCCGGGCGGCGCTCGGCGCGGTGCTCGACGACGCGGCCTTCGACCGGGCGGTCGGCAAGCTGACGGATCTCGGCTGGTACATGAAGGTGCAGCCCGAACAGACCGGCATCGCCGGCAGCCTCGACCGCCTGCGCGACCTGACGCTGCCCGTCCTGATCGACCACATGGGGCGGGTCGACGCCGCCAAAGGCGAAGACGATCCGAGCTTCCGCGCGCTGCTCGACCTTCTCGACAAGGGCAATTTCTGGGTGATGCTGTCGCTCGGCGAGAAGATCTCGAAAACCGGCGCGCCCTTCGACGACGTCGTGCCTCTGGCGCGAAAGCTCATTGTCCACGCTCCCGACCGGGTGGTCTGGGCGACGGACTGGCCGCATCCGGTGTCGAAGCAGCAGCCGCCCAACGACGCGGATCTGCTCGAGCTCCTCTACCGCTACGCCCCGGAGGAAGCGGATCTCACGAGGATTCTCGTCGACAATCCGGCAAAGCTCTTCGGCTTCGCCTGACGTCGTCGGGTTGCCCGGGGCGGTAGACGTTTCGGCGCGAAGGGCGACCCCGATTGCGCGCCGGCTTCGGGCCACGGCCGCGCCGATACGGCGGCCGCCGCCACCCAGGGGCAAAGGCGAGCCCTCGACGCTGCGTGATCCGGCGGTGCAGAGCCGCGCAGGCGCCGGCGAGAGCGGCAGGAGCGCCGGTGCCCCGCTCGACACACGCATGGCGCCGTTGCCGCCCGGTTGCCATCGCGTGCACGAACGATAGTCCCTGCCGGACCGGGCTCACGACCGACGGCCGCGTCCATCGTGGCCGTCCACGCGTCGAGCCCTCCCAGGCCATAGCCCACAGCTATCGAATCCATGCAAACATGTCATTTGCATTGATGGCCGTCATCCGTAGCTTCTGTCCCGAGGGAGGACGAAGCGATGCATCAGTCTCGGATCGAAGCGCCGGAGGCGGCGGAAATCCTGCTGCGGCAGCTCCGCCGCCAGGGGATCGACTTCCTGTTCGCCAACGGCGGGACGGACTTTCCTCCCGTCGTCGAGGCCTATTCGCGCGCCGAGAAGGACGGCACCGACCTGCCGCGCCCGCTGGTGGTCCCGCACGAGAACGCCGCCGTCGCGATGGCCCACGGCGTCTGGCTCGCGACCGGGCGGATGCAGGCCGTCATGGTGCATGTCAATGTCGGCACGGCGAACACGATCAACGCCGTCATGGACGCCTCGCGCGAGCAGGTGCCGGTGCTGGTGCTGGCCGGCCGCTCGCCCTTTTCCGAAAAGGGCCGCCACGGAACCCGCACCCGTTACATCCACTGGGCACAGGAGATGTTCGACCAGGCGGGCATGATCCGCGAGGCGGTGAAGTGGGACTACGAGCTGCATCTGCCGGAGCAGACCGCCGACGTGATCGCCCGCGCCTGCGAGGTGGCGGAAAGCAGCCCGAAGGGCCCGGTCTATCTGACGCTTCCCCGCGACGTCCTGGCCGCGCCGGCATTCGGCACCGACACCGTCGCGCCGCGCCCCCCCGTGCAGCCGGGTGCCCCCCATGACGACCACGTGAAGACGGTCGCGGCGGCCCTCTCGGCGGCCGAGCGTCCGGTCGTCGTCACGGCCAATGCCGGGCGGAGCGCCCTCGCCTTCGAGCTTCTGTCGACGCTCGCCGAGCGCCATGCGATCCCGGTCGCCAATCTGCACCAGCGCTTCGTGTCGATCGCCTCCGACCATCCGATGAATGCCGGCCACGACCCGGCGCCCTATGTCCGCGAAGCGGACGTCGTCCTGGTCCTCGACTGCGACGTGCCCTGGATCCCGAATTTCGCGAGCCCGCCGGAAGGCTGCAAGGTCTTCCACGTGGGGGAGGACCCGGTCTTCGCCCGCTATCCGATGCGCAGCTTTCCCTCGGACCTGTCGATCGCCGCCGAGCCGGCGCGGTTCCTCTCGGCGTTGTTGCAAGAGATGAAGCCGGACGACGCGCTCGCCGCAAGGCGGCGGGAACGTCTGGTCCCGAAGATCGCGGCTGGGCGCGAGGCGCAGGCGGCGAAGGCCGAGCCGGGGGACGCGCTCACGCCCGAATATGTCAGCCGGGTGATCGGCGAGGTCGCCGGTCCTGAGGCCGTGATCGTCAACGAATATCCGCTCAGGGTCGAGCACTGCGAGCGAACCCGCCCCGGCACCTATTATGGTCTGAGCCCTGCTGGGGGCCTCGGCTGGGGGCTCGGCGCCGCCCTCGGCATCAAGCTAGCCACGCCGGAAAAGACCGTCGTCGCGACGCTCGGCGACGGCGCCTACATCTTCGCCAATCCCACGGCCTGCCACTGGGTGGCAGAGGCCCACGGCCTGCCGATCCTCACCGTCGTGTTCAACAATGCGCTGCACGGAGCTGTGCGCAACGCCACCATGGCCATGTATCCGAAGGGGGCGGCGGCGAAGGGTGCGGGCCGGATGCTCGCCGATCTGGCGCCCTCGCCGGCCTTCGAGTGTCTTGCGGGCGCCAAGGGCCATGGCGAGCGCGTCGACACGGTCGAGGGGTTGAAACCGGCGCTCGAACGGGCGCTCGCCGCGGTCGCGGAAGGTCGGCAGGCGCTCCTCAACGTCGTGGTGGACTACTGATGGCGCGCGCGGGGGGATGGGGCGCCGGCTCGCGCACCGATGCGGCGGCGCGGCTCCTGCAGCGGCACCCGACCTACGAGTTCCTGGAGGCGCGCGCCCGGCGGCGGATCCCCCGCTTCGCCTGGGATTTCGTTCACGGCGGAACCGGCGCCGACGTCGGCATCGACGTCAACAGGCGTGCGCTGGACCGGGTCGCGATCGTTCCGCGCTACGGCGTCATGGGCAAGGCCGACACGCAGGTGGAGTTCTTCGGCCGGCGCTATTCGGCGCCGATCGGCATCTCGCCGGTGGGCATGGACGCGCTCGCCTGGCCGGGCAGTTCGCGCTGCCTCGCACGTGCCGCCCGCGACGAAAACATTCCGTACATCACCGGCACCCTCGCCGACAGCGCGCTCGAAGAGGTCGCCGGGATCGCCGGGCCGAACGCCTGGCTGCAGCTCTACGGCTTCCCGCGCGACGACCACCGGGTGACCTTCGACATGATCGCCCGGGCCGAGGCGGCCGGCATGTCGGCGATCGTCGCGACCCTCGACGCGCCGGTCCGGGCCAAGCGCCCGCGCGATCTCGCCAACCGGCTGGTCGTACCGTTCCGCACACGACCATCCACCGTCTGGCAGGTCGCCCGCTCGCCGGCCTGGACGCGCGCGCTGCTGCGTGCCGGAATGCCCGGCTTCGGCTCGATCAATCGATACGTCGAAGGAACCCCGACCCTCGACCGCATCGCCTCCTTCGTCCAGAAGGAACTGGTCGGAAGCTTCAGCTGGTCGGAGATCGCGCGCATGCGCAAGGCCTTCTCGCGTGCCGTGGTGGTCAAGGGCGTCCTGCATCCGGAGGACGCCGAGCGGGCGCTTGCGGCCGGCGTCGACGCGGTGATGGTCTCGAACCATGGCGGCCGGCAGTCCGACGCCGCGCCGGCGCCGATCGACGTCCTGCCGGCGATCGTGGACCGGGTGGCGGGCCGGGCGAAGATCCTGTTTGACAGCGGCGTGCGGTCCGGCCTCGATGCTGCCCGCGCGGTCGCGCTGGGCGCCGACGCCGTCTTCTGCGGCCGCGCCTTTCTCTGGGGCCTCGCGGCGGCGGGGGACGAGGGCGGCGCCTTCGTCGCCCGCATGCTCCGGGACGAGTTGGCCGTCGCCATGGCCCAGTCCGGCGCCTGGAGCGTGCCCGACCTGCGCGAGGCGGCGATCCGCCATCCCGGCCGCTTCGATTTTCCCGCGTCGAAGGCGCATGTCGCGGAGCTCGCCGCGCAATGAGCGCGCCGGGGGAGATCCCGCGGCTCTGGGAATGGACGCTCGGGCGCTATCGCCGTGACGGCGTCTCGACGCTCTGCCTCGCCCTGCAGGAGCGCCACGGCGCCGACGTCAATCTCCTGTTCCTCGCCCTCTGGCTGGCTGCGCGCGGCCGCGCCCTCGGCCCGACGGACGATCCGGCCGCTGCGGTCGAAAGCTGGCACAGGAGCGTCGTCCTCCCGCTTCGCCAGGCCCGGCGTGCGATGAAGGACTGGCCGATGCCCGAGCATGGGCCGACGCCGGAAGACCGGGACGGCGTTCGGGCGAAGCTGCAGGCGGCCGAGATCGAAACGGAACGCCTGGAACTCGGTCTGCTGGAGGCCTGGGCGGCGACTGCCGAATTGGCCGGGGCCGACGCCGACGCCGAAACCGCGCTCGCCAATCTGCGCCGCGTCATGGCGGCTGCGCCCGACGATCCCGACCTCGCAAGGCTCGCCGACCTGACGGCCTGATTCAAACGCGCGAAGACGCTGACGCGTCCGCCCGTTGAACACATCTCGATTTTCAATGCCAAGCCAAAGGCTTGGTGAAAATCCAGATTCGGGGCCAGGAGTCATCTTCGATGCCTCCTGGTTTTAGCGGGCGGCCCTACTCTCCGCTGTCCTTCCAGCGCCGGACCGTGCCGACGTCGATGTCGAACAGGTCGAGCATGCGCCCGAGCGTGTGATCCACCATGTCCAGCAGCGTTTCCGGCCGGGCGTAGAAGGCGGGAACCGGCGGCGCGATGATCGCCCCCATTTCGGAAAGCTGGGTCATCGTCCTCAGATGGCCGGTGTGAAGCGGCGTCTCGCGCAGCATCAGCACCAGCCGGCGCCGCTCCTTCAGGACGACGTCGGCCGCACGGGTCAGGAGCGTCGAGGTGACGCCCGTCGAAATCTCCGACATCGACCGGACCGAGCAGGGGGCGACGATCATCCCCATGGTCTTGAACGAGCCCGAGGAGATCGAGGCGGCGATGTCCTCCTGCCGCCAGGCGACGTCGGCGAGCGCCCGGATCTCGGCGATCTTCATGTCCGTCTCGTAGGCGGCCGTGACCTCGGCCGATCGCGACATGACGAGATGCGTCTCGATGGGCAGGTTGCGCAGGAGTTCCAGGAGCCGGATGCCGTAGATCGTTCCGGATGCGCCGGAGATGCCCACGATCAGCCGGCGTTTCGGCATCGCTGCCATGTCGTCGCTCCTCCCACGGCCGTCGTTGCGGCTTGTCGCCGGTTGCGGCCGACGCGGAAGAGACCATGCGGGCGTTGCAGCGGTCCAGTCGTTTCCCGCAATCCTCCCGATAGCGCGGCGCTATGGGTTTGCCCCGATCGCCCTGGTGAGCTTGGCGCTCACCTCGATCATCCGTTCGCGCAGTTCCTCGACGAAGAGCTGGGCCGCCTGCCCCAGGGGCCGCGCCGTGTTCGACAGGCAGACCAGCCGCCGGGGCACGGAGGGCACGATCGGATGCATGCGGAGCCGGCCGGTCATCAGCGCCCGATGCACGGCGATCGGCGGCAGGATCGTGGCGAAGCGGCTGTCGAGGAGAAACTCCTCGATCGTCTTCAGCTCGTCGAATTCCATGCGCGGCACGAGCGCCAGGTCGTGCACCGCGAAGGCGGCGTCGATGATCAGCCGCAGGCCGTGACGATGGGAGGGAATGACGAGGTCGCGCGCGGCGACCTCGCTCGGATGAAGGGTGGCGGGCAGGGCCGGATGGGCGCTGTCGCAGATCAGCGCCAGATCCTCGTTGATGATCGGCAGCGTGTCGAACCCCCGGCCCCCGCGTGACGGCGTGTTGACGATGACCAGGTCGAGCTGCGCGGTTCGCAGCATCTCGATCAGGTCCGTGGTGTAGCCGCCCGTCGCGCGGAGCGTGACTTCCGGATAGCGCCTGTGGAAGATCCGAAGCGTTTCCGACAAGGCGTTGTTGGCAACCGAGGAGACCGCGCCCAACGCGACGTGGCCCTTGACGACGTCGCCGTCGACGGTCAGCGCGCGACGCGCCTGCTCGACCT
Organism: Jiella sonneratiae; assembly: GCF_017353515.1. GTDB lineage: Bacteria > Pseudomonadota > Alphaproteobacteria > Rhizobiales > Rhizobiaceae > Jiella > Jiella sonneratiae. Next base: position 125,900 of record NZ_JAFMPY010000007.1, on the reverse strand, counting down.
CGCGCAGGATCGGCAGGAAGCGGCGATAGGCGTTCTCGCCCGCATGGGTGGGCACCATCCCCTTGGGGGTGCGGTAGAACAGCTTCTGCCCGATCGCCTCCTCGAGACGCGCCAGCTGCACGCTGACCGCGGGCTGCACGATGTTGAGCCGCTGGGCGGCGCGGGTGACGGAGCCCTCCTCGTACATCGCGACGAAATAGCTCATCTGCCGCAGATCCATCGTGACGCCCTCCCATAGCGCAACGATATCGATGCCATCATCCCAAATTGTTGGCAATGATGCCTCGCGCCGAACTAGCCTCGAAGACGGCAAGGGAGGAAGCCAGGGTGGAACAGACAGTCGCAGCGGCAAAGTCCGATCGGGACGAGGCCCGGCACGCCTATCTCGACCTGCGGAGCTGGCTGACGCGGCTGGACGAGACCGGCCGGCTGGCCATTGCCCGGCCGGAAACCGACCTGCGGTTCATGCTCGCCGGCATCGCCAACCGCAACGACGGCGACCGGGCGACGATCTTTCCCCATCCGTCCGGACATCCCGGAACCGTCGTCTCTGGGCTCTTGTCGCGCCGCGCCTGGATGGCGGAAGCGCTGGGCATTTCCGAGGACCGGCTGCTGGAGCGCTTCCAGGCGGCGGAACAGCGGCCCCTCGCCCCGGTCGAGGTCGAGAACGCGCCGTGCCAGGAGGTCGTCCACGAAGACGACTTCGATCTCGCCGACCTTTTGCCGATCCCGGTCCACAACGAGCACGACAGCGGCGCCTACATCACCGCCGGACTGCTGATCTCGGCCAATCCGAAGACCGGCGCCCAGAACGTCGCGATCCACCGCCTGCAGCTGTCGGGCCCGCGTGAGCTCGGCGCGCTGCTCCTGCCCCGGCACACGCTGGCCTTCAACGACGCCGCGGAAGCCGACGGCCATGATCTTCCGGTGGCCATCGTCATCGGCGCGAGCCCGGCCTGCCTCCTCGCGAGCCAGGCGATCGTGCCGATCGACTTCGACGAGCTCGGCATCGCCGGCGCCCTCTGCGGCGCCCCGCTCGAAGTCGTTCGCTGCAAGGGATCCGAGCTTCGCGTCCCGGCCCGTTCCGAGATCGTCGTCGAAGGACGTCTCAAGGCGAACAGGCGCGCCCCGGAGGGCCCGTTCGGGGAGTTTCCGCAATATTACGGCGAGCGCGACGACCGCCACGTGATCGAGGTCGACCGCGTGACGACGCGCTCCAGGCCGTTGTTCCACACCATCGTCGGGGGCGGTCTCGAACATCTTCTCCTCGGCGGGATCCCGCGCGAGGCGACGATCCTCGCGACGATGCGGCGCAGCCATCCCGGCGTCGTCGACGTGCACCTGTCGCGCGGCGGCGTGTGCCGCTACCACCTTCACGTCAAGCTGCGGCGGCGCGAGGCGGGCGAGGCGAAGAACGTCATCCTGGCCGCCCTCGCCGCCCATTACGACATCAAGCACGTGGTGGTGGTCGACGAGGACGTCGACATTCACGATCCGACGGAGGTCGAGTGGGCCGTCGCGACCCGTTTCCAGGCCGACCGCGACATGGTGATGATCCCGGGCAGCCAGGGCTCGAAGCTCGATCCCTCGACGGACAACGGGCTCGGCTGCAAGACCGGCTTCGACGCGACGGTGCCGGCCAAGGCGCCGGAATTCAGGTTCCGCCGGATCAGGGTGCCGGGGGAGGAAGCGATCGATCTCGACGACGTCCTCGACCCGGCGGCCAGGCTCGCCGAGGTCCTGTCGTGAGCGGCCCGGCGACGGCCCCGGGCGCCCTGCGCATCGCCGCCGTCGAGGCCTTCGCGCTGTCCTATCCCCTGCCGGAAGCCGCACAGGTGACGCTCGGCGTCGGCCGCACGATCAAGCGCGACGCCGTCGTCGTGAGGGTGCGCACCGAGGACGGGATCGAGGGTTTCGGCGAGGCCCATCATGGCCGCGCCCACATCGCCGTCGCGTCGATCGTCAACGACAATCTCGCCGCCATGCTGAAGGGCGCGGACGCCTGCGACACCATGGGCCTGTGGCGCCGCATGGCCCGGGCGCAGATGCTGACGCAGGGCAGCGGGGCGGCTGCCGCGCTCGCGATGTCGGGGATCGACTGCGCACTCTGGGACATCCGGGCCAAGGCCGCCGGCTGGCCGCTCTGCCGGCTTCTCGGGGGCGCGCCCCGGCCGGTTGCCGCCTATGCCGGCGGCGTCGCGCTCGGCTGGGAGACACCTGACCGCCTGGTCGAGGAGGCGCGGGGCCTCGTCGCGCGGGGCTACCGGGCGCTCAAGCTGCGCATCGGCGACCGGATCGACCGAGACATCGCCCGCGCCGGGGCCGTGCGCGAGGCCGTCGGAACGGACGTCACGCTGATGGCGGACGCGAACTCGCTCTATGCGCCGGGCGACGCGGCAAGGGCCGCCGACGCTCTCGCCGACCTTGGTTTCGCCTGGCTGGAAGAGCCGTTCATGCCGCTGGAGCGCCGCCGCATGGCGGATCTCGCCGCCCGTGCGCGGTTGCCGCTGGCGGCCGGCGAAAACCTCTTCGCCCGCCAGGAATTCGCCGCCCTGATCGCCGACGGCGCGACCGACGTCATCCAGCCGGACCTTTCCAAGGTCGGGGGCGTGACCGAGGCGACGAGGATCGCCGCGCTGGCGCTCGCCGCCGGCCTGCCGGTGCATCCGCACGCCTCGATGACCGGGCTGAACGCCGCGGCGAGCCTCCACTTTCTCTGCGCCATCGAGAACGGCGGCTTTCTCGAAGCCGATGCCAGCAGGATCAATCCGCTCCGCGACGAGCTCGTGCGTGGGGCGCCGGTGCTTTCGAGGGAAGGCACGATGACCCCCGGGGAGGCGCCGGGTCTCGGCGTCGAGGTGGACATGGATTTCGTCAGGGCCCATCCACCGATCCCGGGATCCGCCTACCGCACCTGACCCGCCCGTTTCATTCGATTGCGAAGGGAGGAAAATCGCAAATGAATATCCTGAGACGAACATTTCTTGCAGCCGGCGCCATCCTGTTGGCGGCGACCGGCGCGCTGGCCGCGGACAAGGAACCGGTCAACCTTAAATTCGCGTCGTTCAACGTCGGCGGAAGCTGGTACATCTACGCGACGAGTCTCGCCGACATCGCCCAGAAGGCGCTGCCGGAGGGCTCGACCGTCGAGGTGCTGCCCTATCAGGGCGGCGTCGGCAATCCTATCCTCGTCGACCGCGGCGACGCCGATCTCGGCCTGTCCTTCTCGGCGCTTTCGAACTGGGCCCGCCAGGGTATCGTCAGCTTCAAGGAACCGCACGAGAACATCCGCGCGCTGGTCGGCGGCCTCAACATTCCGCATCGTCTCGGCATCGTGGTGCGCAAGGGTGCCGGGATCGAGAGCCTCGCGGACGTCAAGACCAAGCCGGTCCGCCTCGTGACCGTCCAGATCGGCGGGGCCGGCGAGGCGCTTGCCCGCATGGCGCTCGAAAGCTACGGCCTCGGCTACGAGGACATCGAGAAGGCCGGCGGCCGGGTCACCCATATCGACCTGCCGGTGGCGATCCAGCAGCTGCGCGACGGCCAGGCCGACATGTTCATCCACAATATCGGCTATCGCCAGCCGGACGTGATGGAGCTGGCGCTCGGCGGCGACATCACCTTCATCCCGCTCGGCGAAGAGCAGATGAAGGAGATCGCGGACAAATACGGACTTCAGACCGGACTTTCGATCCGCGCCGGCGAGTTCGAGGGCGTCGACAAGGCGGTGCCGTCGGTCGGCTATCCGACCGGCGTGATCGCCAATGCGAACATGTCCGACGACGTGGCCTACACGATCACCAAGGCGATCTGCGAGAACCAGGACAAGGTGCGCGCGGCGCATTCGAGCCTTGCCGAGTTCGACTGCAAGACCGCCGGCGATCCCGGCCGCAACGGCGGCGTGCCGCTGCATCCGGGCGCCGAGCGCTTCTTCAAGGAGCAGGGCTGGCTCAAGTGAGGATGCGAGGGCGGGGCCGATCTGCCGGCCCCGCCCTCCATCTCTCGACGCCCATCGCCGGGCGGAACCTTTGCCGGCCGCAGGCACCCTCGGCTCATCGAGCAGGCACCCCCTCAATCCACGCAAACGCCCGGCCTTTCGCCAGATGCCGGCGCCCCAGGGACAGTCGTCGGAACGAAACCCCATGAAGACCTTGCAGTTCGCCATACGCTGGATCGCCATCGGGCTCACCGTGCTGCAGCTCTGGACCATCCTGGTCGAGCCGATGCCGCTGATCCTGCATTACGTGCTGTTCCTCGCCGCGGTCCTCGTCCTGGTATTCGGGGAGGATCTGGCCGAGCATGGAACGGCGGCCCGCGCGGCCGACGTCCTGCTGATCGCCGCGACGATCGGCTGGGCCGTCTTCATGGCCCTGAACTTCGAGCGCTACGTGACCCGCATCGCCTTCGTCGACCGGCCGACGACGGGCGACCTGGTCGCCGGCACGGCGCTGGTGGTCACCCTGTTCGAGGCGACCCGGCGGGCGGCCGGATGGGGCCTCTTCGTCATCGCGCTGCTGTTCACCGCCTATGCCTTCTTCGGCAATTTCCTGCCGATCTCGATCGGCCATTCGGGAATGTCGCTGTCGCGCTTCGTCGACGTCCAGGTGCTGTCGAACAACGGCATCTTCGGCATCCCCCTCGGCGCCGTCGTCGGCTACATCTTCTATTTCATCCTGTTCGCCACCTTCCTGGAGATCTCCGGCGGCGGCAAGCTGTTCATCGACCTCGCCTTCTGGGCGACCGGCCGCACCCGTGGCGGGCCCGCCAAGAGCGCCGTCATCGCCTCGGGCCTGATGGGCTCGATCAACGGCTCGGCCGTCGCCAACGTCGTCGGGACAGGCACCTTCACCATCCCTTTGATGCGGCGCTTCGGCTACAAGCCGCCCTTTGCCGCGGCGGTCGAGGCAGCCGCCTCCACGGGCGGGCAGCTGATGCCGCCGATCATGGGGGCGGCGGCCTTCGTCATGGTCGAGCTGACGGGCCTCGACTACGTCACCATCCTGTTCGGCGCGGCGATCCCGGCGCTGCTCTACTACCTCGCCATCCTCTTCGCGGTCGACCTGACGGCCAAGCGCGACGGGCTGCGCGGCCTGAAGGGCGAGGAGATGCCGGACGTGAAGACCGGGCTTTGGAAGCGCCTGCATCTGCTCATTCCGCTCGTCATCCTCGTCTACATGATGATCGACGGATCCTCGCTCGCCATGGCGGCGATCTACGCGCTGGTCGCGACCGTCGCCGTCTCGATGGTCACCAGGGAGACCCGGCTGACGCTGATGAAGGTCGTCGACGGCTTCGAGAAGTCGGCCCGGTCGATCCTGATCGTCGCCGTGCCCTGCGCGATGGCCGGCCTGATCATCGGCGTCATCGTGCAGACCGGCATCGGGCTGAAGTTCACCGGCTTCATCCTCGCCCTCTCCCAGGGAAGCCTGATCCTCTCCCTCGTCGCGGTCATGGTCGCCTGCATCATCCTCGGCATGGGAATGCCGACCGTTTCCGCCTACATCATGGTCGCGATCCTGATGGCGCCGGCGCTGACCCAGCTCCACCTCTACATCCTCTCGGTCCACCTCTTCATCTTCTACTTCGCGCTCCTGTCCTTCGTGACGCCGCCGGTGGCGCTCGCCTCCTACGCGGCCGCCGCGCTCGCCCAGACCAGCTCCACCACAACCGGCATCCAGGCCTTCAAGCTGACGCTTCCCGGCTTCCTCATTCCCTTCGCCTTCGCCTACAACCCCGCTCTGGTGATGCACGGCGACTGGTGGGAAATCATCTGGGTTTCGGCGACCTGCGCCTTCGGCATCTACGGCATCGCCGGCGCCTTCGTCGGCACGCATTTCCGGCGCTCGACGACGATCGAGCGGGGCGTCGCCCTGATCGCTGCCATCCTCCTGATCTCGCCGGAATTCATCACCGACATCGTCGGCGCCGCGCTTCTCGTCGGCATGCTGGCGCTGCAGCTGCGGCGTCCGGAGGACGATGCGGTGGCGGCGACGCACGCCGCGATCCTTCCCGCCGAAACGGGAAAGCCAGCCCATCAGGAGATGCCCCGCCATGCCAGCTGACCTCCTCGCCTGCGCCCGGATCGGTCGGCGGCGGCTCGCCGCCGCCGGGACCTTCGCCTCCACCGACCCCGCCACGGGGGCGCATCTCGGAGACCTCGCCGACAGCGGCGCGGAGGCGACGCAGGCGGCGATCGAGGCGGCGCGGCGATGCTTCGACCGTTCCCTCTGGGCCCAGTCGCCGCGGCTGCGCCAGGACATCCTGCTGGCCTGGGCGAGCGGTCTCGAGGCGGCCATGGAGGATGCCGCCCGATGGCTCACGCTCACCAACGGCAAGCCGCTTTTCGCCGCCAAGGGGGAGATCGCCGCTGCGGTGAGCGAGATCCGCTATTATGCGGGGCTCGCCCGCCACAATCCCGGCCACGCCATGGAGGTGGCCCCCGGCGAAATCTCGGTGATGCTGCGCGAGCCGGCCGGCGTCGCCGGCATCATCGTTCCCTGGAACGCGCCGGCCGTCCTGCTCATTCGCTCGCTGGCGCCGGCGATCGCCGCCGGCTGCACCTCCATCGTCAAGCCGGCGCCCCAGACTGCGGCCTTCACCGAGCGCTGCCTCGCCCCGCTCCTCGACCTGCCGCAGCTTCCCGAAGGCGCCGTCTCGGTGCTGCCGGAAAGCGGCCATGCCGTCGCCCAGGCCATGGTCGAGAGCCCCGACGTCGACGTCATCTCCTTCACCGGCTCCAACGAGGTCGGCCAGGCGATCATGGCCGCCGCCGCCCCGACGATGAAGAAGCTTTCGCTGGAACTCGGCGGCAAGAACTGCTGCGTCGTCCTCGAGGATGCCGACGTCGCCGCGATCGCCCCGAAACTCGCAGCGGCGGCGACCATCATCTCCGGCCAGCAATGCACCGCCGCCCGGCGCGTGCTGGTTCACGAGAGCCGCTTTGCGGAAACGAAGTCCGCCCTTGCCGCCGCGCTGTCCGGCATCAGGGTCGGCAACGGCCTCGAGGCGGGCACCGAGATGGGCCCGCTGATCACCGTCGGCGCCCGCGACCGCGTCAGGCGGCGGATCGAGGCGGTGTTCGACGCGGCGGACGAGGTGGTGCTCCGCCACGACGTCCTGGAGGATGCCCCGGCAGGCTCGGCCTTCCTGACGCCGTCGCTCGTCGCGCATCGCGATCCGAAGGCCGACTTCTGCCAGGAGGAGATCTTCGGCCCGATGCTGGTGATCGAGCCCTTCGCCGACGAGGCCGAGGCGGTCGCCAAGGCCAACGACACGGTCTACGGCCTGTCGGCGTCGGTCTGGACCAATCGCGGCGACGCCGCCTGGCGGATCGCGCGGGCGCTGCGCGACGGTACCGTCTGGATCAACGACCACAACAAGCTCTTCGCCGAGGCCGAGACCGGCGGATACCGGCGCTCCGGCCTCGGACGGCTGCACGGTTTCGACGCGCTTCTCGACTTCTGCGAGTTGAAGCACGTCTATCAGAACGTCGGCGTCGTCGGCGCCTGACATGGCGGCGGCCCGATCGGAAGCGGCCATCAGGCTCGAGCTATAGCGATACGCTATTCAAAACATCATCGCTTATTATTATGAACTCTCGTACGCGCGTCGTACCCTTCCTCTAACCCACGGGGAGAAGCGCTCGGCATCGGGGAGGTCGAACCGAGCGCGGCGCAAGGCATCCGGCGGAGAGCATCGAAGCTGGCGGGCGCGGCAATGGCCGGTCCGTGCCGGGCTGCCGTTGTGTCCATGTCTGGCAATCACATGCGGTCCGAAGGCCGCCAAAACGGGTAGGGAGGCCCCATAACGACGATCATCAAACGCTATTGCGCAAGATTGACCCCCGCGCTGTTCGGTGCGGCGCTGATCGCGGCGGGAAGTTCGGCATGGGCGCAGGACGCCGCCGTCAACCTGACGGTCGCTTCATTCCAGCAGGGGTCCAGCTGGTACGTCTACGCGGTCAATCTGTCCGAGCTGTTGCAGAAGAAGCTGCCCGCCGGCTCGACGGTAGACGCCCCGCCCATCGCCGGCGGCATCGGCAATCCGGCTCTGGTCTCGAAAGGCCGCGCGGATCTGGCTTTCGGCATGGCCGTGGTGGGAAGCTGGGCGCTCGAGGGCAAATACGCTTATGACGCACCGCTCGACAATCTGCGCGCGCTCGTCGGCGGCTGGGACCAGTACTATCTCGTGCCCATGGCCCGAGGCGCGGAGGTGTCGGGCAAGCTCGACGACTATTTCGAGTCCCATCCGGAAGCGAACGTGACGCTCCTGCGCCGTGGCAGCATCGGCTCCTTCGGAGGCGAGCAACTTCTGGACATCGCGGGCGAAGGCGAGGATCGGCTCTCTTCCTCCGGCGGCAGCTACGAATTCGGGTCGTTCGACATGGTCAAGTCACGCTTCGCCTCGGGTTCCGGCGACGTGTTCATCCAGGTTGGCACTCGTGGCCATCCCGGCATCACCGAGATCGCCCAGACGACGCCCTCGACTTTCCTGCAACCCTCGCAGGACGAGCTCGACGCGATGCGCGACTCTTACGGCTGGCAGGTCGCAACCCTGCCATCCGGAACATTTCCCGGGCAGGACTCCGACCTCGACCTCCCCGGCACGACGACGACCCTCTTCGCCAGCACCGAGATGTCCGACGATCTCGCCTACGAGATCGTCAAGACGATCTGCGAGAGCGCCGACACTCTCAAGCAGGCACACAAGGCGCTGTCGAATTTCAGCTGTGAGAACGGCGCCTGGAAGATGGAGAACAATGGTCTGCCGCTCCATGCCGGCGCCGAGCGATATTATCGCGAGAAAGGCTGGCTGAACTGATCGGCGGCGGGTAGCGAAGCGATGCCGACGACGGACACCGCGGACGCCGGTCAGCGCCCCTTCGGATGGAGCGATCTTCTCGCTCCCGCCGCGCTCATCGCGCTCGCCTGGACGATCGGCCAGATCGCGTTCGCGATCTGGCCGCAGATCGACACCCTCGCCCAACGCGGCATCCATGTCGCCTTCGCCGTGTCGCTCGCCTTCGCCATGCAGGCGGGGCAGGCGCCGTCGCGGGCGGGACGTGCGCTCTGGCTGGTACCTGCGTTGTTGGCGCTCGGACCCGGCGCATACATTGCCTGGAACGCCGAATTCCTGATGAGCGAGCGCATTCCAGGCCTCGATCCGGTGGCGACGGCCGACTACGCTCTCGGCATTCTGCTGATCGTGCTCCTGTTCGTCGGGGGCAAGCTATATCTCGGCTGGGGCCTGACGATCTTCGCCGCGGCTTTCGTGGTCTACTTCTTCGCCGGACCTTACCTGCCCGGCGTCTTCGCACACCGCTTTTCAGGGCTCGAAAGCTTCATCGATTCACAGTTCCTGTCGCAGCAGGGGCTCTTCGGCGTGCCGGTCGGCGTGTCGGTCTCGACCGTCTTCTACTTCATCCTCTTCGCGGCGATCTACGACGTCTATGGCGGCGGGCGGCTGATCATCGACCTGGCGCTCACGCTCACGGGCCGGCGAACCGGCGGACCGGCCAAGGCCGCCGTCACCTCGTCTGGCCTCCTGGGCAGCGTCTCGGGGAGCGCCGTCGCCAACGTCATGTCGACCGGCATCTTCACCATCCCGCTGATGCGCAGGAGTGGCTACGATCTGCGTTTCGCGGGAGCCGTCGAGGCCGCCGCCTCGACGGGCGCGCAGCTCGTTCCACCGGTCATGGGGGCCGCCGCCTTCATCATGGCGGACTTTCTGCAGATGCCCTATCAGACCATCGTCTTCGCCGCGATCCTGCCGGCGGCGGCCTACTTCATCGCGCTCCTCATCATGGTCGATCTCGAGGCTCGGCGGCGCGGCGCCCGTCCAGAACGGGGCGCTGTGGAGACCCCGATGGCGTCGGTTCTTTCGCAACGCGGCCATCTCCTCGTTCCCCTGATGTGGCTCGCCTACCGGATCGTGGCCGGCTATCCGGTCGAGGGTGCGGCGATCGAAGCCTGCGCCGTCACCGTGGTCGTCGGGACGCTGCGCAAGGCGACGCGCCAGAACCCGATCGCCGTTGTCGAGGGGCTGGTGGTCTCGGCGCAGCGCGCAGTCACGGTCGCCCTGCCTTGCGCTCTGGCCGGCATCGCGGTCGCCGTCATCAGCTTCACCGGCCTCGGGACCAAGTTCACGAGCTTCATGGTGACGGTTGCCGCCGGTCAGGTCCCGCTCCTCCTCGTCCTCGCGATGCTGTCGAGCCTGGTTCTCGGAGCCGGCATGCCGACGACCTCCGCCTATATCATGGCCGCGATCCTGCTCGCGCCGAGCCTTTCAAGCCTCGGGGTCGAGCCGCTGGTCGCGCATTTCTTCATCTTCTATTTCGCGATCCTGTCCATGGTGACGCCGCCCGTGGCACTTGCGGCCTACGCCGCCGCCTCGATCACCGGGGCATCCGCCTCCGAGACCGGGTGGCGGGCCTTTTCGCTGTCGCTTCCGGGCTTCGTCATCCCGTTCGCGGCCGTCGTCCATCCCGGACTGCTGCTCATTGGATCGCCGCTCGACTCGGTCTGGGCGATGACGAACGTCGTCATGGGCTTCCTGGCGATCGCCGCCGCCACGATCGGCTGGCTGTTCCGCCCGCTTCCGGCTTGGTCGCGCGGCGTCTTTCTGGCCGCCGGGATCTGCAGCGTCCTGCCGGGGCTCGTCTCGACGCTCGCCTGTTTCGCGATCATTGTGGCGCTGGGTGCCTGGGCTTTCCAGACCAGAGCGCTGCAGGGGCGGAAGGCGATGGGGTGAGAGGGAGGGCGTCAGGCGACAGCGCCGGGTCCCGGACCAGCCTCGCGAGCTCAGGCAGGTTCCCGGCGAGGCACGACGATCCGCGTGGTCATGACCTGGACGACCGCGCCGTGCTGATTGCGCGTCTCGCTGCGGATGGTCACCGTGCCGCGGGTCGGCCGGCTCCGCGACGGGCGGCATTCGAGGATCTCGCTGAACACCCGAAGCGTGTCGCCGGGCCTCGTGGCGCGGAGCCATTGGAGCTCTGCCCCGGCGCCGATGAGACCGCCTGCGACGGGAAGGCCCTCCAAGACGAAGCGGCGCATGGTCAGGGCGGCGACGTGCCAGCCGCTCGCGACCAGCCCGCCGAAGAAGCCGTCCGCCGCCGCGTTCTCGTCGAGATGGAATGGCTGCGGATCGTAGCTCTCCGCAAAAGCCTTGATGGCCTCCGCCGTGACGGCGAACGGCTCGCTCTCGAAGCGGCGTCCGACGTCGAGATCGTCGAAATAGAGTTCCTGCGCCACCGCAGCGTCCTTTCGTCGACATGCGAAGGAGGCGCCACGCCGACGCCCCCTCCGTTCTCCCCTTCGATCGGGCTGCAGCCCGCGCGTCGCTCAGCCGGCCGGCGTCGCCGAGGTCGTCGGCCGTGTCTTCTCAGGTGCAGGCCACTCGACCAGCGCCGAGACGACGGCGCCCGCGAACAGCGCCCAGAACGGCGCGCTGATGCCGAGGATCGCGACGTTCGACATCGCAACCACCAGGGCGACGAAGGCGCCGATCTGGAATCCCGCGGCTTTCGAAAAAGCCGACTGGAAGGCCATCACCAGAACGTTGATCATCGCAAGCCCCGCCACCGCGCCGATGAGCGGGCCCGGCAGCATCAGGACGAGCGGCACCACCGCGCCGGCGAAGATGCCGAAGCCGGCGAAGAGAACGCCGTTGACGACGGTCGCGGCATAGCGCCCCCGCTTGTCCTCGCCCGCCTGGTCGGACGAGCAGATCGCCGTCATCGGCCCGGCGATGTTGGCGTTGTGGCCGCCCAGAAACCCCGCAAGGATGCCGCCGACGCCGGAAATGATCGTCATGGCGTTGACCGGCGCGGGGTAGTCTTCCGCCAGGAGGACGCCGGTCGCCTGGGCGTTCTCGGCGCCCACCACCAGGATGGCGAGCGGCACGGCGATCGCGAGGAAAGCGTCGAGCGTGAAGGCCGGCGCGGTGAATTCCGGCGCCACGAAGCTGATGCCGGCGTCGTTCGTCCCGAACGACCCGGTCAGGGCGACCGCGATCAGCCCGACCACCAGCGCCGACAGCACAGGCGGCACGACCTTGACGAAGCGCATCGACAGGAAGAACGCGACGATCGCGGCGCCGACGACGAGCGGCAGCTTGTCGATCGCGGTGACCGCACCGATGCCGAAACGGATCAGCGCCCCGGCGATCATCGCCATGACGATCGGCATCGGCAGCCAGCGCATCACCTTGCCGATCAGCCCCGTGACGCCGAGGACGAGCACGATGACGCCGGCCATGACGAAGGCGCCGACGGCCTGGTCGAACGGGAAGGTCGCGAGCGACCCCGCCACCAGCGCGGCGCCGGGAATCGAATAGGCGCCGGTGATGGGCATCCGGTAGTGCAGCGCCATGACGAAGCTGATCAGCCCGCCGAGCCCGTAGATCGCCAGCAGCCAGGCGACCGTCTGGCCGTTGGTCAGATGGCCGGTCCCCGCCGCACCGATGACGATGAGCGCCGGGCCGGAGCAGCCGAAGATCGCGGCGACGAGACCGGCGCTGCCCGTCTTCAGATTGAGGTTCGCCGGCAGATCCCGGAGGCCGGATGCGATCCCCGGTCCCGGTTCGATGAATCCTCGCTTGCTTGCGTCCATGTCTGCCTCCCTGTGAAATTCGACTTCCGGCCCCGGCAGCGACGCCCGTGCACGCCGCCGACGCTCCTCCCTCAGCGCCCCGTGAAGTTCGGCTTTCGCTTTGCGTGAAAGGCTTCGACGCCTTCCTTGAAATCCTCGGACTGGCGCAGGCGGCTGTAGTTCAGCCCCTCGAGCTCGATCGCCGTCGTCAGGAAGGCGTCGTCGGTTTCGTTCAGCATCTTCTTCGCCGTGCGCTGGGCGAGCGGCGAGAACTCGAGGAGCTCGTCCACCAGCGCGTCGACCGTCGCTTCCAGTTCGCCGTCGGCGACGCATTCGGTGGCGATGCCCCATTCCACGGCCGTCTTCCCGGGGATGCGCTTGGAGCGCATCACGATGTCCTTGGTGCGGGTGACGCCGACGATCTTCTGCAACCGTGCGGAACCGCCGGAGCCCGGAATCTGGCCGAGCTTCTGCTCGGGCAGGGCGTAGAAGCAGGTCTGCGAGACGATGCGGAAATCGCAGGCGAGCGAGATCTCGAAGCCGACGCCGAAAGTGTAGCCGCGATTGGCCGCGATCACCGGCTTGGAGCAGCGGGCCGGCGCGGCGACGTTCCAGGCGAGCTTGGAGACGTGCTCGGGGCTCGCCTCCATGAAGCCCTTGATGTTGCCGCCGGACGAGAAGTGCTCGCCCTCGCCCGACAGGACGACGATGCGCACGCGCTCGTCCGCGTCGAGGGTCTCGAAGACGAGGCGCAGCTGGTCGCGCTGCGGCATCGAGATGACGTTGAGCGGCGGGCGCGAAAGCGTCACGTCGGCGCGCTTTTTGGCGGGATCGATGGTCACCTTGAAGCCGTCGAGTTCGGCAAGGCGCGGATCGGTGAAGCTGTAGGTCTCGCTCATGGGTCTGGTCGTCCTTGAATGTCTGGAAAGGGAAAGTGCCGGCCTCAGGCCGGCCGTGCCGTCTCGGCCTGGTATTCTCCGGCCACCAGCTTGCGGCGCAGCAGCTTGCCGACCGGCGATTTCGGGATCTCGTCGACGAAGACATAGGCGCGCGGGCGCCGGAAATTCGCCAGGCCGGAGGTCTTGCAGTGGGCGTCGAGATCGGCCTCCTCGACGGGCTGCGAACGCTTGACGAAGGCCGTGACGATCTTGCCCCAGCGCTCGTCCGGGAGCCCGACGACGGCGACCTCGGCGACGGCCGGATGCAGCGACAGGCAGCTCTCGACCTCCACGGGCGAGACGTTCTCGCCGCCGGTGATGATCATGTCGTCGGCGCGACCGGTGACGAAGAGGTCGCCATCCTCGTCGAAATAGCCGGTGTCGCCGGTGAAGTACCAGCCGCCCCGCAGCGCCTTCGCCGTCGCCTCGGGACGCTTCCAGTAGCCCTCGAAGGCCTCGTCGCCCTTGAGCAGCGCGACGATCTCGCCCTCCTCGCCGGGCTTGGCCCGTGTCTCGGCGTCATTGGCGCCGAGCGGCACCACGCGGATCAGCTGGTTGAGGCCGGATCGGCCTGCCGAGCCCGGCTTCAGCGGCGCGTTCTGGTCGATCGTGCAGGTATAGACCTCGGAAGATCCGTAGTGATTGACGAAGAGCTCCGGCTCGAAGGCAGCATTCAGCTTCTTCATCAGCCCGTCGGTCATCGAGGCGCCGGCGAAGCCGAGCTTGGTGACCGAGGCGACCTTCTGCCTGGTGAACGCCTGGTGATGGATGATGTCGTGATAGAGCGTCGGCACGAGATAGAGGTTGGTGACCTTCTTCGCCTCGATCGTCTCGAGCGCTCCCGCGACGTCGAAGCGCCGCAGGCAGACGAAGGCGCCGCCGATCAGCGAGGAGGCGAGCAGCGACCGCACCCCCATGGTGTGGTAGAGCGGCATGACGCCGAGGGTCCGCTCGCCGTGGCGGTAGAGGTTCTGCGCCACATGGGCGAGAGCCGCCGCGCGCTCGGCGCGGTGCCGACGCGGCACGCCCTTCGGACGCGAGGTCGTGCCCGAGGTGTAGAGCATCAGCGACCAGTCCTCGGCCGATGCCCTCGGAGAAGCGTCCGCTGCGCTGCCCGACAGCATGTCAGAGAGCGAGTCCGCGCCGCCCTCGGCCTTGCCCGCCATCACTCGTGGCAGGTTCTGAGCCTTTCCGGACGTGGAGACGGCCTCGGCGGAGACGTCCTGATAGAAGACCGCTCTCGCTTCGCTGTCCTCCAGGGCGTAGTCGACCTCGTCGGGCTTGGCACGCCAGTTGATCGGCGTGACGATCAGGCCCGCCAGCTGGCAGGCCCAGTGCAGCGAGGCGTTCTCCCAGCGGTTCTGCATGACGGTCAGGACGTGGTCGCCGGGCTTCAGGCCCATCGTGCCGAGGCCGTCCACCAGGGCCGAGATCTTCGCGAACCATTCGCCATAGGTCAGGTCGAGGTCGCCGTCGGAGATCGCGAGCGCGGTCGGATCGCGTTCGACGCTGGCGATCAGGCTGGTTCCAAGGTCAAGCATTCGCGGCCTCCTCCTTCAATTGCGCCTGCGCGGCGAGCGCCGCCTTCACGATCGGCGTGTAGCCGGTGCATCGGCAAAGGTGCCCGGACAGATGCTCCCGGATGGTCTCCTCGGAGGCATCAGGCGCGCGCTCAAGCAGCGCGTCGAGGCTCATCAGGATGCCGGCGGTGCAGAAGCCGCATTGCAGCGCGAAATGCTCGCGGAACGCGGCCTGGAGCGGCGAGAGCGCGCCCGGCGCAAGCTCCAGCCCCTCGACGGTGCGGATGTCGGCGCCTTCGGCCTGTGCCGCGAGCATCAGGCAGGCACGCACCGGTTCGCCGTCGAGCTGCACCGTGCAGGCGCCACAGACGCCGTGCTCGCAGCCGACATGCGTGCCGGTCTCGCCCAGGACGTGGCGCAGAAGGTCGGTCAGCAGCATGCGCGCCGGAGCCTGCGCCGTGACGTTTCGCCCGTTGAGGCGAAAGCGGACCTCGTGGCTTGCCTCGCGGCTCAGCTTCGCCATGCGATGGCCTCCTCGACGGTTTGGCGCCCGAGCGAGCGGACGAGATCGCGGCGGTAGCGGGCGCTGGCATGCAGGTCGTCGCGGGCGCCGAGGCTCCAGGCGAATTCGTTGAGAGCGTCCTCGAAGCCGTCGTCGGCCGGGTCCGGCAGCTCGATCGCCTGCGGCGTATCGGCAACGCCGCCGACGGCGAGGCGGTTCGTGCCGTCCGCCCGTGCGATCGCCGCGCAGGCGACGATGGCGAAGTCGCCGTGCCGACGCGCGACCTCGTTGAAAGCGGTTCCGGTTCCCATCGGATGGCTCGGAAAGGCGACCGCCTCGATCATCTCGCCGGGTTCGACGGCGGTCGCCATCATGCCCATGAAGAAGGCGGAGGCCGGCAGGACACGTTTCTTGCGGCGATTGCGCAGATGCACCTCGCCGCCGAGCGCCAGAAGGGCGAGCGGCAGCTCGGCGCTCGGATCGGCATGGGCGAGCGAGCCGCAGACCGTGCCGCGCGATCGCGTCTGGGCATGACCGACCCAGGGCAGTGCCGAAGCGACCAGAGGAAGCAGCGCGGCGAGCGGCGACCAGCGCTCCAGCTCGACCTGCTTCACCGCGGCGCCGACGACGATCTGCCCCTTGCGCTCCTCGATCCGGCAAAGCTCCCGGATCCGCATGACGTCGACCAGAACCGAGGGCCGCGCGAGCCGCATGTTGAGCATCGGCACCAGCGACTGGCCGCCGGCGATCACCCGCGCCTCGTCCCCCGCCTCGTGGAGCGCCTCCAGCGCTTCGCCGAGACTGTCGGCCCTGACGAAATCGAAGGGGGCCGGCTTCATCGGCCACCTCCGATCAGGGCCCTGAGGCGGGCGAAAAGGCCGGCGCCCGGCATGTTTCCGGCGCCGGCGCGGCCACCGCCGGCATGGGTGGCGAGCGCCTTGAAGAACTGGCCGATGACGACCCGCGCCGCCCCGTCCAGGAGCCGGCCGCCGACCGAGGCGACCTTGCCGCCGATCGCCGCCTCGTAGGAATAGGCGATGCGGGTGCGCCCGCCGCCGAGATCTTCGAGCGTGACGCGCCCGGATCCTTCGCCCGAACCGAGGGCGCCGACGGTCCTGCCGGTCAGCGTCACGCCGTTCGGCTCGTCGAGATCGGACAGTTCGATGTCGGCCTTGTATCGGCCTTTCACCGGGCCGACGCCCAGCGTCACGTCGGCGGTGAAACGGGTGTCGGAGACCTTCTCGACGCCATGGGAGCCGGGGATGATCGCCGAAAGCGTCGCGGGATCGAGGAGCATGCGCCAGACGTCTTCGCGCGAGGCCGCGACGTCGGCCGAGCCCTCGCCGGTCAGCTTGCGCCCGCCGCCGGGCGCGGCTTTTTCGGCCGGCTTCGGCGTCACCTTCGGCTGCGGCTCCTCGCCCGCGAGAAGACCGGCGATGCGGCTCGGCGAGAGGGGCAGCACGAGGTCGTCGGCGCCGATCGCGTCGGCGACCGCATTGGCGATGCAGGCCGGCGTCGACATGCAGTTGCCCTCGCCCACCCCCTTGGCGCCGAGCGGCGTGAAGGGCGACGGGCTCTCGTAATGCAGGATGACCGGGTCCGGCACCTCCATCACCGTCGGAATCAGATAGTCGGCGAGCGTACCCGACCGGAAGCTCCCGTCCGCGCCATAGGCGAACTCCTCGAGGAGCGCGGCGCCGAGCGCCTGGGCGAATCCGCCGCGCACCTGGCCGTCGACCATCGCCGGATGCAGGATCGTCCCGCAGTCGTGCATGGTCACGTAGCGGTCGATCCGGACCTCGCCCGTCCGCCGGTCGATCTCGACGCCGCAGAAGTCGAAGATGAAGCCGTGACAGAGGGAGGAGTTCACCTCGTCCTCGGCGTTCGGCGCATCGAGCTGTTCCGGCGTCCAGAACACCGTCTCCCGTATGGTCTGGTCGACCGATCCCGGCAGCGTGCCTGGCGCCCAGTGCGCCGCCGCGGCGACGCGGGCGAAGGAGACCGAGTTGTCGGGATTGGACCGCGAAAGAGCCCGGCCGCCGGAAAAATCGACGTCGGCCGCCGCAACGTTCAACTGCCCGGCCGCGACCTCGGCGAGCTTTGCCCGCAACCGGTCGGCGGCGAGCTTCGCGGCTCCGGCGACGGCCGGCGCGAAGCGGCTGGAATAGTTGCCCGATGCGATCGACCAGGCGTCCCGCCCCGTATCGACGTCGGCCACCACTGCGATCGCCGCCGGATCGAGTCCGAGGCCGTCGGCGACGACCTGCGAGAGCACCGTGCGATGGCCCTGGCCCTGCGGCACCGAGGCGACCTTCACGGAGACCGCCCCGAGCGGATCGATGGCGATCGTCGCCGTCGCCTGGGCGCCGTTCTTCGGTCCGGCGTTTGCGCGCTGGCCGGGCGTCAGGACGGTGGTGATGTAGCCCATGTTGGAAACGCTCGGCTCGACCACGGCGGCGAGCCCGATGCCGTAGAGCCGGCCTTCGGCCCGCGCTTCGTCGCGGCGGCGCGTGAGTTCGTCGAGACCGCCCTCCTCGACGGCGCGATCGAGCGCCGCCTGATAGTCGCCGGAATCGAGCAGCGCCCCGCTCGCCGTGCGGTAGGGAAAGCTGCCGGCGGGGACGAGATTGCGTCGGATGACGGCCAGCGGATCGAGTCCGAGTTCCCTCGCGATCCGCTGCATCAGCCGTTCGAGGGGAAAGTAGATCTGCGGCCCGCCGAAGCCGCGATTGAGACCCGTCGGCGTCTTGTTGGTCAGGACCACGCGGTTGCGGATCGCAAGATTGTCGATCGCATAGGCGCCGGTCATGTTGCCGTGCATGCGGTAGAGCGTCGCCGGCTCGGGCGCGCGCAGATGCGCCCCGCAATCCTCGATCTGATCCCACGAAAGCGCGGTGATCCGCCCGTCCGGCTCGACGGCGGCCTCCAGCCGCGTCACCCGGTTGGTCGCCGAGACCGAGGCGGCGAGATGCTCCAGCCGGTCCTCGATCCATTTGACCGGCCGTCCGGCGATGCGCGCGGCGACGCCCATCAGGATCATGTAGGGAAAGACGCCCTGCTTGATGCCGTAGCTGCCGCCGGAGGACGGCGGCGTCCTCAGCCGCATCCGGTTGCCGGGCACATTCAGGGCGCGGGCGACGACGGCGTGGATCGAGAACGGGCCCTGGAAATTGGCGAGGATGTCGTAGGCGTCCTCGCCGGGATCGTAGCTCGCGACGACGCCGTAGGTCTCGATCGGCGTGCAGGAATTGCGCGGATAGGTGACGTCGATGCCGATCCGGTGCGCCGCGGAGGCGAAGGCCCCGTCCGGGTCGCCGTAGGAAAAGCGCCGCTCGTTGATCAGGTTGCCGCCGAGCGAGGGATGCAGAACCGGCGCGTCGCCGGACAGCGCCGCGACCGGCTCCACGACCGCCGGAAGAACCGCATAGTCGACGGCGACCTTCTCCGCCGCATCCTCGGCGAGATAGCGGTCGGCGGCGACGACGACCGCCACCGGCTCGCCGACATAGCGCACGCGGTCGGTGGCGATCGGCCAGCATTCGACATCGGCCTTGACGCCGACGGTCATCGAGCGGGTGAGGCGCCTGATGTCGTCGCCGGTGACGACCGCCGCGACACCCGCGCTCTTCATGGCGTCCGCGACGTCGATCGAGCGGATGTCGGCATGGCCGTGCGGCGAGCGGACGATCGCCGCGTAAAGTGTCCCGGCCGCCGTCGGCAGGTCGTCAACGAACCGCGCGCGCCCCGAAAGGAGCGCCGCATCCTCGACGCGCGGAACCGATCGGCCGGTCCAGCGACCGGCGGACGGATTGATCGTCATTGAACCTCCCTGACGCCCGAGCGGACGCCGTTGAGGGGAGGTTACGGCCCGCGGGTCGGCGCCCGCGATCCCGAGACGTCGCAGCGCTTACCGAAGAGTCTCATAATCGCCGCCGCGCAGCGCCGAGACGTGGCGGAAGGCGGTCGGCGAGGATCCGGCATGATCGTGGAAGAAACGCGAGAAATGCGCCGGCGCGGAAAAGCCGAGGCTCTCGGAGACGGCGGCGAAGGAAGCCGTTCCTTCCGCCACCGCCTGGACCGCGCGTTCCATCCGCACGACGTTGAGATAGACCCGCGGGCTCACCTTCAGCGAGGCTTCGAAGAGCCGGAAGAAATGCGCCCGCGAGAGGCCGACGTCGCCGGCCAGCCGGTTCATGTCGCCGACGCGGCAGGGATCGGCCTCGATCATCCGTGCCGCCTTGCGCACCCGGTGATCGACGAAGGAGGCGGCCGCGAGGCGAAGCGAATACGGCGTGCCGCGCCAGTCGGTGAAGCGTTCGACGACGGCGATCATCAGCTCGGCGAGGAGCCGCTCGTGACGGGGCGCGTCGCCCGGATCGTGCACCATCGCCTCGGCGAGGCTCCGGGTCAGGCGGCGGATCGCCGGCGTCGTCGCGCCGACCGCTTCGGTAAAGAAGTCAGGCGCGCCGCTTGCCTTCCAGTTCGGGCGAAATGCGCCGAGCCAGTCGGGCTCGATGTAGAGGGCGAGGATGATCGTCGCCGGCTGCCCGTCGAAATGGGCGTAGGCGTGCGGCTCCCATGCATTGATCAGGACGGCGCTCTCGTCGGTGAGCGGCACCATGCGCCGGCCGACCGAAAACTGCGCGTCCGCCCCCTCGACCTTCAGGAGAACGTGGCAATGCGGATGGGCGTGCCGCACCAGCGGACGGTCCATGTCGAGGAGAGCGACACGGCCGAAGGTCCCTTTCGCAAGTCTGAGCGCATTCGACATTCCGCTTTGATAACACATGCCTGTCCCCGAGGCACGGCGCACCGCCTGCGGCTCGGGGCGCAAGCCTCGGCGCCGCCCCATCTCGGCAACGCCGGCGACCGGCGGGCGGGCACCGGAAACCGCGCGGCACGGGGGCTTCGTGTCTCGAGGCCCCCGTCGCGCTTCCTCAGAACTTCGCCTTGAGGGTCAGCATCGCGTTGCGCTCCTCGCCGTAGAAGTTGAACACCGAGGTCGAGCCGACCCGGGCATAGTACTTCTCGTCGAAGAGGTTGTTGATCCTGAGCTTGGCCGAGAGGTTCTCGTTGAACTCGTAGCCGAGTTGCAGGTCGACCACCTCGTAGCCCGGCGCCTCGATGGTGGTCGAGCCGCTCACCGCCGAGAAGTCGCTGTAGACCTTGACCCCGCCGCCGATCGACAGGCCGTCCCACCAGGCATCGGCCGAATGGAAGGTGTAGTCGGTCCACAGCTGCAGCTGATGCTCGGGTGTATAGGGGCTGAAGACCGAGCCGGCGCTGCTGCCTTCGACATATTCCGTCTCGGTGTAGGTGTAGCCGGCCTGGACCTGCCAGTCGGGAAGCAGTTCGCCGGCGATCTCCAGCTCGACGCCCCGCGCCTCGACCTCGCCGAGGGCGACGTAGTTGCCGCTGGTGTCCTGCTCCGCCCGGTTCTTGTCGTGCAGCTGGAAATAGGCGACCGTGCCGTTCAGCGCCCCGCCGTAGAATTCGCCCTTGAAGCCGGCCTCGATCTGATCGCCCTGACGCGGATCGAGCAGGTCGCCGTTGACGTCGCAATAGGTCTGCGGCTGGAAGGTCTCGGTGTAGCTGGCATAGGCCGAGATCTGGTCGGTCAGATCGACCACCGCCCCGACATAGGGCGTGAAGTGGCCCTCGATCTCGATCTCGTCCTGGGTGGCGCCGGTCAGAAGGTTCTCGGTCGAGGAATCGTACCAGCTGACGCGCCCGCCGCCGATCAGCGTGACGCGGTCGATCGGCTTGATGCGCAGCTGCCCGTAGATGCCGGTCTGATGCTGCTCGCTGTCGGTCTGGGCGGTGTAGTTGACGGTCGGCTCGGGGATCGACGAGGCATCCCAGTCGTAGAGGTTGTGGGTACCGGCGATCAGGCCGGAGGCCGAGAGCAGCGTCGTGTCGATCCGGCGGTAGTCGGCGCCGAGAAGCACGTTGTGCTCCTGGCCGAACAGCGTGAAGGGCTTGGAGACGAAGGCGTCCAGCGCCAGCGACTTCTCGTCGAAGTCCCTCGCGAGCCAGCGGATGCCGTTGACGTTGCCGTCCTGGTCGGCGGCGCTTCCCGCCCAGCCGTAGAGGAAATCGGCGTCGCGGTCGGAATAGCGCAGCGCCACGCGGGCGTGGCCGCCGTCGTCGAACTTGTGCTCGACCTCGGCGATATAGTCGTTGACGTCGTTGTCGAAGCGGTTCCAGTCGGCGCCGGTATAGGTCGAGCGGTCGAGGTCGATCAGCGAGCCGTCGGCATAGGTCGGCAGGCCGTTGAACGGCGTGATGTCGCGTTCGAGATGGCTGAGGATGAAGGTCGCCGTGGTCTGGTCGGTCAAGTCGACCGAGACGGTGCCGTAGGCGACGCCGGACTTGTTGTCGACGACGTCGACCATGTTGTCGCCGTCCTGATAGGCGCCGACGATGCGGCCGCGGATGGTGCCGGCCTCGTTCAGCGGCCCGCCGACGTCGAGTTCGCCCCGCCCGGTGTCCCAGGATCCGTACTGGCCTTCCAGATAGCCGTGCCAGGCGTCCGGCGCCTTCTTCAGCGCCATGTTGATGGCGCCGGCCGGCTCGCCCGTGCCGCCGAACAGGCCCGACGGCCCCCGGAGGATCTCGATGTGGTCGACGATCGCGAGGTCCGGCTGGGTGCCGTAGACGCTGGAGAGCGGCGCCGGCAGGCCGTCGAAATACAGCGAGTCGAATTCGAAGCCGCGGGAGAAGATGCTGGAGCGGCCGTTGTCGTTGTTGAGGACGACGATGCCCGGCGTCTCGCGCAGCGCCGTGTCCAGCGAGGTGTAGCCGCCGTCCTCGATACGCTCGCGCGTGACGACCGTGGTCGACTGCGGGATCTCGCGCGGCGGCCGCGCCTCCTTTTCTCCGACGCTGATCAGGTCGGTGGTGTAGCTGTCGGTGCCTTCCGTCTCGTAGCTCGACCCGTCGACGACGACCGTGTCGAGCGCGATGGTCGAACCGGCGGTCTGGGCGAAGGCATGCCCGGCGGAAAGCGCGGTCAGCGCGCTCGTCGCCGCGAACGTGCGGAACAGCCTGGCGCGGATCGTCCGCAGCGGGGGATTGAAGCTCATCACCAACTCCTCGAACTCCGGCCGGCGCCCCCGACGAAGGACTTGCGCCGACGCGTATAAACCTGTCATTTCGGGTCAAGTTTTACGGAGGGGCCGGGACGAGGGCCAGCGTGCCGCTTTTGCGGGCCTGTCAAAGACGTTTGCGATGGGTGCACCGGGCGCGGCCGCGGCAATCATGGCAGGATTGTGTTGCGCGTCGGCCACGCATGCGGCGGGAGACGCCTGCCGTCTTGCAGAGGCGCGGCCGGCCGCCCCGGACCCCGCATCGTGAAAGGACTGGCGTGAACGCCGCAGACGATCTTGCCGAGGAGACCATCGCCGCCAGCCGGATCGCCGACGCCTCGGCGATCGTCGGCCGCAAATTCGTCTGGCTGCGCGGCGGCGCCGTGGAGGACGGCGCGGCGCTGAAGGGGCAGTACCGGCTGACCGAACTGCGGCCCGGCCTCGTCCTCCACGCCTCCGACACCACCGAGCTGGCGGATCTCGACACGCGGATCGAGCAGCGCTCGGGCGTCACCTTCTACCTGTTCCTGAAGGGGGCGGTCGACGCGACCATCGACGGACGGCCGATCATGCCGGCGAGCGAGGGCGACGGCGCGAGCGTGCGCGCCGCGGTGATGGTCCGCACCCGCCCGACGGTGTTCTCCCGCCGCTCGCGGCGCGGCGAGCACCTGCGCAAGGTCAACGTCACGGCGTCCCACCAGTGGCTCGCCGACTGCGGTCTCGCCGATCCGAAGCGCGCGCCGGTCATCGCCGAGTTCTGCCGCACCCATCTCGCCCGCCACGGCTGGCGGCCGGGCGCCAGCATGATCGCGATCGGCGAGCAGATCCTCAGGCCGCCCTCCTACGAGCCGGCCCTGCAGAAGCTCTATCTGGAAAGCCGCGCCCTCGAACTCATCGCCGAGGGCCTCGGCCAGCTCGACATGCGACGCGCCTGCTGGGCAACCGGCCATGTCGGCCTGCGCGACCTCCACCGGATGCGCCGCATCGAGGATTTCCTGCGCGAGCTCGCCAATCCGGCTCCCAGCCTCGACGAGATCGCCGCCGCGACCGGCGCCAGCGTCAGCACGCTGCAGCGGCTGTTCCACAGCGTGCACGGCATGAGCGCCTTCGACTATGTCCGGCGCCGCAACCTCAACCGCGCCCGCCGGGCCATCGAGCAGGAAGGCCTCAGCGTCGCGGAGGCCGCACACCTCGCCGGCTATCGCAGCGCCTCGAACTTCTCGACCGCCTTCAAGCGGCATTTCGGCATCTCGCCCGGCAGCGTGCGTTAGGGCGGGATGACATGAGCGTCGCGCATCCTCCCGCTCCATCTTCCCGTTTCCGCATGATCCGAAATCAGGTTCCCGCTTTTCGGATCATGCTCCGGGATGCCGGGCATTTTCGGGCATGGCGGCCGGGCGCGGACGGCTTCCGCCCGGCCGCCGGCACCGTCAGTCGTCGAACTTTTCCGTCGTGTCCGCCTTGCCGCGGACCCAGTAGCCGGCGGCCTTGAACCAGCCCTTGGGGTGGCCGCGCTCCTCGAGCACCACCTGCCGCAGCGCCCTGACGACGGAGGCCTCGGCGGCGATCCAGACGAAGCAGTCCGGCCCGATCGTCACGTCCTGCAGCGCGCCAAGCAGCGCGGCGGGATCGTCGGCGCGCTCGAGCGGACGATGCACCCAGCGCGTATCGAGCGCCGCGAGGGTCTCGAAGGTCTGCTCGTCGGCGGCGGCGGGAACCGCGACGAGGCTGGTGATCGCAGCGCCCGCCGCGGCCTCCTCGATGCGGCGGCCGATCGCCGGCAGGGCGGTCTCGTCGCCGATCAGGAGGAAGCGCTTCACCGCCTCGCCGACGACCAGGGAGCCGCGCGGGCCGCCGATGACGAGTTCGTCGCCCACCCTCGCGGCGAGCGCCCAGGCGGTCGCCGGGCCCGCGTCGTGGACGGCGAAGTCGATGGTCAGTTCCCGCCGCCGCGGGTCGTAGCGGCGCGGCGTGTAGTCCCGGCGCTCCGCCTCTCCCTCTCCCGGCAGGAAGATCTTCACATGGTCGTCGGCGCCGAGGCTGGTGAAGCCGTCTAGATCGTCTCCCGCAAACACGATGCGCAGCATCGCCGGGCTGAGCCTCTGGATGGCGGAGACCGTCAGCAGCCGGCGCTTCGTCTCGTGCCGGACGCGGCGGGTCGGCGCGGGCGCCGATGTGGGCGTCGCGGCGGGCGCGCCGCTGGGTTCATGGATGTTCATTGTGGTTTACTCCATACGGCGGGCGTCGGCCGCGCCGGATTCATTCAGGCCTCGTCGACCGCCGCGGCGGCCTTGCGGATCTCGGCGGCGATCCTGGCGACGGCCTCTGGGGTGGCGGACGCGCCGGAGAGCCGGGAGCGCAGCGCCCGCTTCAATTCGCCCATCGCGGCGAGGATCGGTTCGGGCACGTCGCCGCGGCCGATCTCGCCGCGGGCGACCCGCCTGAGAACGGCGTCCACGCGCTCCCGGTGCTCGGCGAGGAACTTCAGGCCGGCCTCGGATATCTCGTAGGACTTGCGCCCCGCGGCCTCGGGCGACAGCAGGATCAGCCCGCCGTCCTCGAGCCAGGCGAGCGTCGGATAGATCAGTCCCGGGCTCGGCGCGTAGCGGCCCTCGAAACGCTCCTCGATCGTCTTCATCAGCTCATAGCCGTGGCTCGGCTTCTCGGAGAGCATGGCGAGCATCAGAAGCCGCAGGTCGCCGTAGTCGAACGGGCCGCCGCTGCGCCCCCGCCCGCCGCGGCCGCCGATGCCGTGCCGCCCGTCATGGCCGTGCCTTCGCCCCTTGCCCTGCCGCTCCGCCGACGATCCGTCGCCGGCATCGTGACTTTCCGCGGGCCGGCGGCGGGACCACCATGCGCGCTTGGAAATTCCGGCGCCTTCGCGCCGGTCGAACGGGTTTCGCCGCATCTCCACCTCCGGGTCGTCGAATTCCGATATATCTCGATATATCTCGATATAGTCCCGGCGCAAGGATTGAATTATGGCTGCGCCCGTTCCAAAGGGCGTCGACATGCACGAACGACACGAGCTGAGCTTTGCCGGACGGGCCTATCGCGTCTTTACGGAGACCGTCGGGGAGCCGCCCGAGGCGGGCTGGCCGGTGGCGCTGATCCTCGATGCCGACCAGTTCTTCGAGCGCGCGGCCGAAATGGCCGGGGCGCGGGCCGCGCCCTGTCTCCTCGTCGGTGTGGGCCTGCCGGAGGAAGACGCCGCGGCGCGGATCGCCAGGCGCTATTTCGAATTGACCGATCGTGCGGCGGCCGGCGCCATTCCGACGAGGCCCGGCCAGGACACCCCCGAGACCGGCGGCGAACGGCTTTTCGCCGGGATGCTGCGGTGGCGTCTCCTGCCTTGGCTGGAAGAGCTGTACCCGCTTGCCGCCGGGCGCATGGCAGTGTTCGGCCACTCGCTGGCGGGGCTGTTCGTTCTGCGGGCCTTTCTGCGCCGCGAGCTGCCGATCGCCGATTTCCTCGCCGCCGATCCCTCCGTCTGGTGGAACCGGCACCGCGTGATGGCGGAGCTCGACGCCTTCGTCGCCGGCCGGCCCGATCACGTGGCGCATGACCAGCGGCGACTGACGATCCTCGCCGCCGGCCGCAAGGCCGACCGGCCGTCGCTCTCCAGGGCCGAGCGCGCCGCCGTCGGCGCCGTGCGCGGCGGCCCGAACGGCCTCGCCTTCGGTGCCCGCCTCGCCGACGCCGGCCACCGGCACGTCACCATCGTCCCGATGCCGGAGGAGACCCACGGCTCGATCGTCGGCCCGGCGCTGGAACGCTTCCTGTCGATTGCCGGCGAGGACCGCACCGCCGCCGGCTCCCCGGGCCTGTAGCGCCGACGGGCCGCCGGCCGGCCTTCGGGCCCGCCGCTCCAAATATTGACAATGACAGTCCAGTTTTGCGATGTCGGCCGCGGCAGCCGAGACCGCTTCGTCCGACCCGATCGGCGGGCTTCCGGCAGAAAGGACCGCCGATGTTCTCCACCCACCGCCCGCTTTGCGCCCTCGGCGCGGCCGCTGCCCGGCCGAAGCCGTTGCTGTCTCTGCTCTTGGCCTTCGCCTTCGCCGCGGCGCCGCTTGCCGCCGGGGCCGCCAGCGCGCAGGCGTCGGGCGATACGGTCACCGTCGAGACGGCGGCCGGACAAGAGACTGTCCCGCACGATCCGAAGACGGTCGTCGTCTACGACCTCGCCAGCCTCGACACGCTCGATGCCCTCGGCGTCGACGTCGCGGCGGCGCCGGCTGCGCCCTATCCGGATTACATGGCGAAATATGCCGGCGACGACGTCAAGAAGGTCGGCTCGCTGTTCGAGGCCGATCTCGAGGCCGTCGCGGCGCTGCAGCCGGATCTGGTGGTCACCGGCGGGCGGTCGGCCAGCCAGACCAAGGCGCTGTCCAAGGTCGCGCCGACCATCGACATGTCGGTCGACCAGAGCGACTTCCTCGATTCCGCGCTGGCCCGGGCAAGGGCGCTCGGCGCGATCTTCGACAAGAAGGCCGAGGTCGAGGCGCGCATCGCCGCGCTGCGCAGCTCGATCGCCGAGCTGAAGAGCCACACCGCCGGCAAGGGCAAGGGGCTGATCGTGCTGACCACCGGCAACCGGATGAGCGCCTTCGGCCCCGGCTCGCGCTTCGGCATCATCCACGGCGCCTTCGGCGTGGCGCCGGCCGACGACGATCTCGACGTCTCCAACCACGGCGAGGCGATTTCGTTCGAATACATCGCCCGGACGAATCCCGACTGGCTCTTCGTCGTCGACCGCGACGCGGCGATCGGCCGGGGCGCCGCCGCCTCCATGCTGAAGAACGAACTCGTCGAGAACACCAATGCCTGGAAGCGCGGCCAGGTCGTCTATCTCGACCCGGCGACCTGGTATCTGTCGAGCGCCGGCCTGACCGCCCTGCAGCGCAACGTCGACCAGCTGCTCGAGGCTTTCGCCAAGGCCGAGTGATGGCGGACTGCGCCTTGGCCCGAAGCGGGCCGGCGCGGCCGCGCTGATAAGAGAAGCGCCTTCGACCATGTCCGATCGCCGGCTCCTCAGCCTCGGCCTCCTCGGTCTTGCCGTGCTCTTCGTCGCCGGCCTGTTCGTCGGAGCCGGCAAGCTCTCCCTCGCCCAGGTGGCGGGCGGCGGGATCGACGCCGAGACGCTCCGCCTCCTCTTCGTCAGCCGCATCCCGCGCACGGCGGCGGCGCTGCTTGCGGGCGCCAGCCTCGCCGTCGCCGGCCTGTTGATGCAGATGCTCTCCTCCAACCGCTTCGTCGAACCCTCGACGGTCGGGACGAGCGAGGCTGCCGGGCTCGGCATGGTGGTCGTCACGATGCTCTTTCCCGGCGCCCCGGTCTTCGCCAAGATGCTCGTCGCATCCGGTTTCGCGCTCGCCGGCACCTGCGTCTTCGTCGCGCTGATCCGCCGGCTGCGGCTAAAGAGCGGCCTGCTGGTGCCGCTGGTCGGGCTGATCCTCGCCGGCATCATCCAGGCCATGGCGCATTTCCTCGCCTATCGCGCCGACCTGCTGCAGTCGCTCGGCGCCTGGAGCAGCGGCGACTTCTCGATGGTTCTCAGGGGACGCTACGAGCTTCTGTGGATCGGCCTCGTCCTCTGCGCGCTGGCGCTCCTTGCGGCCGACCGCTTCACCCTCGCCGGCCTCGGCCGCGACGTCAGCGTCAATCTCGGCCTCGCCTACGAGAAGGTGGTGGCGCTCGGGCTCGTCATCGTCTCGCTGATCGCCGCCGTCACCGTCGCCACCATCGGCACCATCCCCTTCGTCGGCCTCGTCGTCCCCAATCTCGTGACGACGGCGATGGGCGACAACGGCCGGCGCGTCATCCCCTTCGTCGCAATCGCGGGCGCCGGTCTGGTGCTCGGCTGCGACCTTCTCGGCCGCAGCCTGCGCTCGCCCTACGAGATCCCGGTCGGGGTCATCATGGGCGTCGCTGGCGCGGCGATCTTCCTGGCGCTTATCGCGCGGGGCAGGCCGGCCCATGGCTGAGATCGCCGGAGACCGCCTGCCGGCCGCCGCGAGCCGGAACGAAATGCGACGCCCGGCGCGGAGCCCCCGGCGGACGCTGGCGCTGCTCGCCCTCCTCGCACTCTTCTGCTCCGCCCTCTTCATGACGCTCGGCGCCCACGGCAACTGGTCCTTCGTCCTGCCGTTCCGGGCGCCGAAGCTCGCCGCGATGATCGTCGTCGGCCATGCCATCGCCCTGTCGACGGTGGTCTTCCAGACGCTCTCCGGCAATCGCATCCTCACCCCCTCGATCATGGGATTCGACACGCTCTACGCGCTGATCCAGACGCTGATCGTGTTCCTCGCCGGAACCACCTTCCTCGCGGTGAGCGATCCGAGGCTGATCTTCGCCGCCGAGACTGTGGTGATGATCCTCTTCGCCCTCGGCCTCTACGGCAGCCTGCTGAAGGGCGGCGCGCGCGACCTCTTCCGGCTGCTCCTCGTCGGGGTGATCCTCGGCGTGCTCTTCCGGTCGCTCGCGGGGTTCCTGCAGCGGCTGATCGATCCGAACGCCTTCGTCGTCCTGCAGGACCGGCTCTATGCGAGCTTCAACAGCATCGACACCGAGCTCCTCGCCATCGCCTTCGTGGCGATCGGCATCGTCACGCTGATCTTCTGGCGGCTTCTGCCGCTGCTCGACGTGCTCGCCCTCGGCCGCGACATCGCCACCTCCCTCGGCGTCGATCCCGACCGGCTGACGCGGGTGAGCCTCGGGCTCGTCGCCGTCCTCGTCTCGGTCTCGACCGCGCTGGTCGGGCCGGTGACCTTCTTCGGGCTTCTTGTCGCGAGCCTCGCCGTCGCGCTGGTCGGCTCGCGCCGCCACGCCGAAACGCTCGCCGCCGCCTCGCTGATCGCCGTCATCTGCCTCGTCGGGGGGCAGACGATCCTCGAGCGGGTCCTCGGCTTCGACACCGCGCTCGGCATCGTCATCGAATTCTTTGGCGGGGTCGTCTTCCTCGCCATCGTCATGAGGCGGGGCCTGACATGATCGAAGCCGCCGCGCTGACCAAATTCTACGGTGAGACACGGGTCGTCGACCGCGCTTCGCTCACACTGACGACGCCCGGCGTTACCGCGATCATCGGGCCGAACGGGGCGGGAAAGTCGACGCTTTTGTCGATGATCGCGCGGCTGCTTCCGATCGACGAAGGCAGGGCCTTCGTCGACGGGCTCGACGTGACGCGGACGAAGGGCGCGGACCTCGCCCGGCGGATCTCGGTGCTGCGGCAGGAGAACGGCCTCCTCGCCCGCCTCACCGTCCGCGACCTCATCGGCTTCGGCAGGTTTCCCCATTCGAGGGGCCGGCTCACCGCCGCCGACCACGCCAAGATCGACGAGGCGCTCGCCTTCCTCGAACTCGGGCCGCTCGCCGGGCGCTACCTCGACGAGCTTTCCGGCGGCCAGCGCCAGCGCGCCTTCGTCGCCATGGTGCTCGCCCAGGACACGCGGGCGATCCTCCTCGACGAGCCGCTCAACAATCTCGACATCCGCCACGCCGTCTCGATGATGCGGCTGGTCCGCAGGGCCGCCGACGAACTCGGCAAGGTCGTCGTCGTCGTCCTGCACGACATCAACTTCGCCAGCGCCTTCGCCGACCGCGTCGTCGCGATGCGCGACGGCCGGATCGTCGCCGACGGCCCGGTCGAGGCCGTCGTCACCGAGGCGGTGATCGAGGCGGTGTTCGGGCTGCCGGTGATGGTGCGCGAGATCGAAGGCCAGCGCAGCTGCCTGTTCCGGCGGTAGCCTGCCGCCGGCCGGCGATCAGGCCGCCTCGAGGAAGCGGGCGAGTTCCGGTGTTGCGGGGCGGGTCAGGATTTCCGGTCCGCCGCTCTCGTGGACCTTGCCGAGATGCATGTAGACGATGCGGTCGGCGACGCGGCGGGCGAATTCCATCTCGTGGGTCACCAGCACCATCGTCATGCCTTCCGAGGCAAGCTGCTCGATGACCCGCAGCACCTCGCCGGTCAGCTGCGGATCGAGCGCCGAGGTCACCTCGTCGAAGAGCATCAGCTTCGGCTCCATCGCCAGCCCGCGGGCGATCGCCACCCGCTGCTGCTGGCCGCCCGAAAGCTGTTCGGGATAGGCGCCGAGCTTTTCCGCCAGCCCCACCCGCGCCAGCACCTGTTCGGCGCGGTCCTTCGCCTGCGCCTTCGACATCTTGCGCACCAGCCGCGGCGCGAGCATGACGTTCTGGGCGACCGTCAGATGGGGAAACAGGTTGTAGCCCTGAAAGACGATGCCGACGTCCCGGCGAAGGTCCGACAGCTTGACGCCCGGCTCGTGGAGGGCGTGGCCGCAGACGGTCAACCTGCCGCCCTGGATGGTCTCCAGCCGGTCCATGCAGCGCAGCGCGGTCGACTTTCCCGATCCCGACTGGCCGATCAGCGCCGCGACCTGGCCGCGCTCGACCGAAAAGCTCACGCCCTTGAGCACCTCGAGCGATCCGAAGCTCTTGCGGACGTCTTCAAGTTCAACGACTGGCGACATTGAGTCTTCTTTCCATCATGCGGCTGAGCTCGGACAGCGGATAGCAGACCAGGAAGTACAGAATGCCCGCCAGGCCGAAATAGACAAAAGGCTGGAACGTCGCGTTGTTGATGATCTTGGCGTTGTAGGTGAGCTCGCCGTAGCCGACGACCAGCGACGCGACCGAGGTGTTCTTGATGATCTGGACCATGAAGCCGACCGTCGGCGGTATGGCGATGCGCACGGCCTGCGGAATGATGATCCGGGTCATGCGCTGGACGCGGCTGAGGCCGAGGCATTCGGCGGCCTCCCACTGCGGCTTGGCCACCGCCTGCAGGCAGCCGCGCCAGATCTCGCCGAGATAGGCGCTCGAATAGATCGACATGGCGATCGTCGCGGCGGCGAGCGCCGAGACGTTGCCGAAGCCGAGAATGCTCGGCCCGAAGAAGCCGAACCCCATCAGGACGAGGAGCGGAATTCCCTGGATGATCTGGATGTAGGTCGAGGCGACGAGGCGCACGGGCTTCGACGGCGAGATCCGGCCGAGCGCGACGGCGAGGCCGACCAGACCGCCGAACAGATAGGTCAGGAGGCTGAGGATCACCGTGTTCAAAAGCCCGTCGAACAGGGAAAGAACGAAGACCGGATTCATCGCCCGCTCCTCACAGCGCCGTGCCGAGCTTGCGCCGGCGGGGAAAGAGAGCCTGCCCGACGAGCCAGAAGCCGAAGCGCACGACGACCGACAGGACGAGATAGATCGCCCCCACCACCACGAAGACCTCGAAGTTGCGGAAGGTGTCGGACTGGATGCGGTTGGCCATGCCGAAGAGTTCGTCGACGCCGACCGCCGAGACGATCGAGGAGAACAGCATCAGAAGCACGTACTGGCTGGCGAGCGAGGGGTAGACCCTTTCGAGCGCCGGCCGGATGATCACGTGGAGATAGACCTGCAGCCGCGAGAGCCCGAGGCATTCGGCAGCCTCGGTCTGGCCGCGGTGGATCGACTCGATGCCCGCCCGGACGATCTCCGTCGTATAGGCCGCGACGTTGATCGTCAGGGCCAGTGCGGCCCCGAAGAGGATCGGCAGGCGAAGGCCCGCCGAGGCGAGGCCGAAGATCAGGAAATAGGCCTGGATCAGCAGCGGCGTGTTGCGGATCACCTCGACATAGACCGCGACGAAGGCGCGCACGGGGCGCGGCCCGCCGGTCCGCAGCACCGCGCCGACCGAGCCGAGCAGGATGCCGAGCGCGGTGGTGATCAGCGTCAGTTCGAGGGTGACGAGCGTTCCCTTGAGGAGCAGCGGCCAGCGCTCGAGGACCGGCCAGAAATCGAACGTGTAGGTCACGAGTCTCCCCTTCCCGACGCGACGATCGGCGCCGCCCCACGGATCGCCGGAGCCGTTGCCCCGGCCGCTTCCGGCCGCTGCGCCGCACCGATCGTCATGGACCTTTTCCAGCTACTTGTAAAATCATTTCAGCGCGTGGTTTCGTGCATTTGCCGCCCATCTCGCATAGAAGACGCGGCGAGAAACCGGGCTTCTCGGGGCATCGAAGCGATCTTCGCCGTCCGGGGCTTGATCTGCGCCGGGTTTATGACGTAACAAATTGACAGGTCAAGTCACCACCATCATGCGGAGGGAGGTCGCGAGCGGATGTGGCAACCGAGTTCTCGTTATCCGGATCCCGCGATCCGCGTCCTCGACGACCGCTTCGCGCCCTGCGTGGTGCGGCATGCGGCGATCGAGCGGCTGGCCACGGGGCTGCGCTGGGCGGAGGGCCCGGTGTGGTTCGGCGACGGGCGCTACCTCCTGTGGAGCGACATTCCCAACGACCGGGTGCTGCGCTGGGACGAGGAAAGCGGGCAGGTGTCGGTGTTTCGCCGCGGCGGCTTCGAGAACGGCCATACACGCGACCGGCAGGGACGTCTCGTCTCCTGTTCCCACGGCGGGCGCTGCGTCACGCGCACCGAATATGACGGCAGCATCACCGTGCTCGCCGACCGTTTCGACGGCCGGCCCCTGAATTCCCCCAACGACGTCGTGGTCAAGAGCGACGACAGCATCTGGTTCAGCGATCCGACCTTCGGCATCGTTTCCCACTACGAGGGCGGCCGCGCCGCGGCGGAGCTTCCCACCAACGTCTACCGCCTGGATGTCGCGACCGGCGCGCTGAGCGTCGTCGCCGAAGGCATCCGCCAGCCGAACGGGCTCTGCTTTTCACCCGACGAGAGCCGGCTCTATCTGGTCGAATCCGGCGCCGCGACCAAGCGCATCCACGTCTTCGACGTTGCTCCCGACGGCAGGCGCCTCGGCGAAGCGCGGCTTTTCGTCGATGCCGGCCCCGACGGCGCGCCGGACGGCTTTCGCTGCGACCGCGAGGGAAACCTCTGGGCAGGCTGGGGCACCGGGGAGGGTCTCGACGGGGTGCGGATCTTCGCGCCGGACGGCGACCTGATCGGCCAGATCGCCCTGCCCGAGCGATGCGCCAACCTCTGCTTCGGCGGCCGCCGGCGCACCCGCCTGTTCATGGCCGCCAGCCAGTCCCTCTACGCGCTGCACGTCAATGCCGAAGGCTGCCAGCTCGGCTGAGCGGCGGCGGGCGGGCGCGCGACGATCGCCAACAATCCTACAAACAGGGAGACAACCGATGAAGACTGGGACGAAAGCCTTGATGCTGGCCGCCGCGGCGGCGCTGGGCCTGGCGGGGCCCGCCGCCGCCTCGAGCCTCGACGACATCCGTGAGGCCGGAACCATCCGGGTGGCGACGGATCTCGGCCTGCCGCCCTACGGCATGATGGACGACAAGCTGCAGCCGACCGGCTCGGACGTCGAGACGGCGCAACTCCTCGCCGACGATCTCGGCGTCAAGCTCGAGCTCGTGCCGGTGACCGGCCCGAACCGCATCCCGTTCCTGCTGACGGGCAAGGCGGACGTCGTCATCTCGTCCTTCTCGGTCAGCGACGAACGCAAGAAGGTCATCGACTTCTCCAAGCCCTATGGCGAGATCCAGATCGTCGTCGTCGCCCCGGCCGGCCAGGACATCTCCGGCTTCGAGGATCTCGCCGGCAAGCGCGTCGTCGTGACCCGCGGCACCACGGCCGACACCGCCCTCACGGCAGGCGCCCCCGATGCCGAGATCGTCCGCTTCGACGACGACGCGACGCTGGTGACCGCCGTGACCAGCGGCCAGGCCGACATCGCCGCCAACACGCCCTCGGTCATCAAGCAGGCGAACGAGAAGCGTCCCGACGATCCGCTGAAGGTCAAGTTCGTGATGAAGACGTTCCCCTATGCGGTCGGCCTTCGCCAGAACGAGCCGGAGCTCAAGGCCTGGCTCGACGACTGGGTCGCGAAGAACCTGAAGAACGGCAAGCTCAACGAGATCTACAAGAAATATCACGGCACCGATCTGCCCGAGACCATGCGCTGAGGCGTCGGACCGCGCGATAGCCCCGACGGGGGTCGACGCGGCGACGAAGCAAGCCGGTGGCCGGCCGCGACCGGCCATCGTCCCCGACGACCCGCCGGGGCGGAGGTTACGCCCGGCAATCACGCCCATCACCAGACCGCCGGACCCGGTTCCCGGCCGCACGCGAGGCGGCCCCGCGGATCGGCTCGTCCCGCGGCCGGCCACAGTGGAGGAGAATGCAATGAAAGTGACATGGGCCCTCGCCGGTCTGGTCGCATCCGGACTGGTATCCGGACCGGCCGTCGCCGAACCGCAGGTGATCAAATACAGCTATGTCGACCCCGATACGCCGGCGGAGAACCCGACGGCCGCCTACGCCTTCGTCCTCAAGGACACGCTGGAGCGGCTGACCGGCGGCGAGATGAAGGTCGAGAGCTATCCCAACGGCCAGCTCGGCGACAACCGCTCCTCGATCCAGCAGGTGCGCCGCGGCACGATCGGCATGGCGGCGGTCCCCGTCGGCGTCCTCGCCTCGCTCGCCGACCCGAAGCTCGGCGTCGTCGACCTGCCGTTCCTCTACACCTCGCGGGCCCAGATGATGGACGCCCTCGACCTGGACCGCCCGGTGGTGAAGGAACTCGTCGAGGACGTCGCGCGCTCGACCGGCATCAGGATCGTCAGCTTCGATCCTTACGGCTTTCGCGAAATGACGACGGCGAAGACGCCGGTGAAGACGCCCGAGGACATGGCCGGGCTGAAGATGCGGACGATGGAGATCGTTCCGCATCAGGAGATGATGCGGGCGCTCGGCGCCAACCCGGTGCCGATCCCCTTCCTCGAGCTCTATACGAGCCTGCAGACCGGCGTCGTCGACGGCGAGGAGAACACCCCGATCAACATCCTGCAGCAGAAATACAGCCAGGTGCAGGATCACATGACCCTGACCAACCATCTGATGACCGTCGTTGCGATGATCGTCAGCGAGAAATGGTATCAGGGCCTGTCCGACGAAGAGCGCGCCGCCTTCACCGAAGCCGAGAAGGAAGCCCGGCTCGCCTATGCCGGCATCGGCGCCGTGCAGGACGCGCGGGCAATCCAGGAACTCAAGGAGTCCGGGATGGAGGTCTATGCCCCGACCCCCGAGGAGATCGCGGCCTTCAGGGACGCGACCGTCGGCCCGATCAAGGATTGGGCGTCCGAAGAGTACGGCGCCGATCTCGTGGATCGCTTCTACGGCTCGCTGAGCGAGAAATAGAGAAAAAACGAAGATGCGGGCGGGCCGGGGCCGACCGGGTTTGCCGGCCCCCGCATCAACGGGTGAACAAGGGCCGACATCGGCACGC
This sequence comes from Jiella sonneratiae, assembly GCF_017353515.1. Classification (GTDB taxonomy): domain Bacteria; phylum Pseudomonadota; class Alphaproteobacteria; order Rhizobiales; family Rhizobiaceae; genus Jiella; species Jiella sonneratiae. The sequence goes on along the minus strand of NZ_JAFMPY010000007.1, from coordinate 90,040 downwards.
CGTGAAGGGAGCCATGCGAGCATGAGCAAAGTCCTGCACCTCGTCTATCTCATGAACGCCCTCCTGGTCGGACTTTGCCTCGCGGTGATGCTCGCCATCATCCTTTATCTCGTGGCGTGCCGCCTGTTCGGTTGGCCGTCGGTCTTCTGGGGCGAGGAACTCGCCCGCTATCTCATGTTCCACATGGTCATGTTAGGCAGCGCGCTGGCGCTTCGCCATCAGCAGCACCCCCGCATCACCATCCTCACGGATCTTCTGCCCGAAGCCATTCGGCGGCGGCTGCCCTTCGTGGTGGACGCTCTGTTGTTGGCGACGCTCTGCATCCTCTTCTACCAGGGCCTGGAAATGGCCGAGGAGGAGGGGATGTTCACCACGCCCGCGCTGCGGTGGTCCTTCTTCTGGGTCTACCTCGCCGTGCCACTCGGGGCGGCGGCGGCGGCCCTACAGATCGTCTGCGGCTGGTTTTTCCCGCGGCCCTTGCTGCTTGAGGACGCGCCGGACGAGTCGGCATTCTGATCTCCCCGAAAAAGGCTTCCCAGTCCCGTGTTCGATCCTTTCGTCGTCATGCTCGTGGCCTTCGTGATCCTGGTCACGGTCGGCATGCCTTTGTCGTTCTCGATGGTTTTGTGCTGCATCGTCTACATGGTCCAGGCCGACCAGCCGATGTACCTGATCGTCCAGCAGTTCTTCACCGGGATCGACACCTTCACGCTGATGGCGATCCCCTTCTTCACCCTGGCCGGCGATCTGATGGTCGCCTCCGGCACGGCAGAGAAGATGCTGCGTTTCGCCGATGCGCTCGTCGGGCGGTTCCGCGGCGGCCTCGGCTATGTGACGATCGTCTCCTCGATGCTCTTCGGCGGGTGTTCGGGCTCGGCGATCTCGGAAGTGGCCGGGCTCGGCAAGATGCAGGTGGAGATGATGGCGCGGGGCGGCTATCCGAAGCCCTTCGCGGCAGCGCTGGCGATATCCGCCTCCATCAAGGGCGCGATCATCCCGCCCTCGATCCCGATGGTGCTGGTCGGCGCCGTCACCGGCACGTCGATCGGCGCCATGCTCATCGGCGGAGCGATCCCCGGCCTTCTCGTCGCCGGCGCGATGGCCGTGGTCGTCTTCCTGCAGGCACGCGACACCCCAGCCGAGTCCCGCAAGGCGCTCGGCCGCGCCGCGGTCTTCACCATCACGATCGAGGCGCTGCCCTTCCTGGTGATGCCCGTGATCATCCTCGGCGGTATCCTAAGCGGCATCTTCACGCCGACGGAGGCTTCGGCCGCCGCCGCCGGCTACGGCTTTGTCCTGATGCTGTGGCGCGATGGGGGACGTCTCGACTGGCGCAGATGCGGGCGGATCCTGATGCGCAGCGGCACGCTCGCCGCCGCCGTCCTGATGCTCTCGGGAGCCTCGAACATCCTGTCCTGGATCCTCGCGACCGAGCAGGTGCCGCAGCACCTCGCCGCGGCGCTCTTCGACATCAGCAGGAACCCCTATGTCATCCTGCTGCTGGTCAATCTCGGGCTGCTCGTCTGGGGCATGTTCATGGACATGCTGCCGGCAATCTTCATCGTCGTTCCCATCCTGTTTCCCCTGGCGAAGGAAATCGGCATCGATCCGGTGCATTTCGGCGTGGTGGTCACCTTCAACCTGGTGATCGGGCTGATCACCCCGCCCTACGGGACCGCGCTGTTCACCGGGGCGATCGTCACAAGCGTGCCGCTGGAACAGATCATCCGCCGCATGTGGCCGTTCTTCCTGTCGGCGGTGATCGTCCTCTTCATCATCACCTACGTGCCCTGGACGGTGCTGATCCTGCCGCGCCTGTTCGGGCTCGGATAGGCGCGTCGACGACGCTCGACGCGGGCTCGCCGGGCCGCCCCCGGGTGGCGCAGCGCCGGTCGCGGCGGGCATTTGTCAACTGTTGGGCCGAGCGGCGGTCCCGCAGCGCTGCCCGAGACGAGGGCCGGCGGGCAAGGGCCGGAGGGCGAGCCGGCCGGCCCGCGACATCGCTTCGACATGGACGGGTGGATCGGCGCCCGGCAGGCGGCAGAAACGACGTCGATGGGGTCTGGCGCGTCCGAGACACCGGTGCGAACCGTGGTGCAGCCTGTTGCCTGCGGGCAGACAAGATGACAAACCGGAATCGGCGGAAGGAGAATTCGATCGATGTCATCTGAGGCGAGCGATGCGAAGCCGTATCGGGGCAAACCGCGGACGTCGCTGGCCGACCGCGTCTATCATCTGCTCTACAGCCGGATCAGCAACGGCGATTACGCCGCCAACGGCAAATTGCCGACCGAGGCCAAGCTCGCCCTGGAATTCGACGTGTCGCGGCCGGTCTTGCGCGCGGCGCTGGAGCGCCTGCGTGCCGACGGGCTGGTCTATTCGCGCCAGGGGGCCGGCAGCTACGTGCGCTCGCCCCGGTCGAAGTCGCTCGGCTTCGCCAAGGTGGAGACGATCGCCGACATCCAGCGCTGCTACGAATTCCGCCTGACGATCGAGACCGAGGCGGCCTTCATGGCGGCCGAGCGGCGCAACGAGGCTGTCATGGGCGAGATCCAGGAGGCGCTCGACCTTCTCGACGTCGCCACCGGCTCTTTGACCCACCGCGAGGACGCCGACTTCGCCTTTCACCTGGCGGTGACGCGCGCCGCCAACAACCAGTATTACGAAGCCTCGATGCGGGCGCTGCGCGAACACATCCATGTGGGCATGAAGATGCACGGGCAGTCGCTGATGAGCGACGCGCCGAAGGGGCTGCGCGAGGTTCTGGCGGAGCACAATGCGATCTTCGCCGCGATCAGGGAACGTCGCGCCCGCGACGCCCGCGAGGCGATGCGCCAGCACATCATCAACTCCCGCGACAGGCTGTTCGGCGGCCAGCTGATCGATCTTTCGCTCTGAACCGGCGGGCCCTTCGAGGGCGGGTCTCGGCGGCCGGTGGCTACGACTGCCGAGCGCGGCACCCGAACCCGGCCTTGACCTTCCAGTCACTGGAAGAACCATTTCCCTTTCGGATGGGTTCCGCAACGAACGGAACCGCAAGGCGCAGACAGGCGCCGAGAAAAAAGGCGCAGACCGGCGCCCCGAAAGGAGTGACCATGCAGACGATCGAGTCCGGCTCCGCCGGCAACGGCAGCAAGCGGGCCGTCCTCTACCGGATGGTCATGGAAAAGCACGTCTGCCCCTACGGGCTGAAGTCGAAGGATCTTCTCGAACGCCAGGGGTTCGACGTCGACGACCGCTGGCTCACGACGCGCGAGGAGACCGACGCCTTCAAGGCGGAGCACCACGTCGAGACGACGCCGCAGACCTTCCTCGGCGGCGAACGGGTCGGCGGCTACAGCGAGCTTCGCGAACATTTCGGCAAATCCGTCGCCTCCGCCGACGAGACGACCTACCGTCCGGTCGTCGCGATCTTCTCGGTGGCCCTCCTGATGGCGCTCGCCGTGTCCTATGCGGCGGAAGGCACCGTCCTCACCGTCCGGGCGGTCGAGTGGTTCTTCGCCATCGCCATGACGCTGCTCGGCATCCAGAAGCTGCAGGACGTCGAGAGCTTCTCGACGATGTTCCTGAACTACGACCTTCTGGCGCGGCGCTGGGTGCGCTACGGCAAGATCTATCCCTATGGCGAAACGCTGGCGGGGCTTTTGATGATCGCCGGTGCGCTCACCTGGCTGTCCGCCCCTATCGCCCTCGTCATCGGCACGATCGGCGCGGTCTCGGTCTATTACGCCGTCTATGTCCAGAAGCGCGAACTCAAATGCGCCTGCGTCGGCGGCGCCTCCAAGGTGCCGCTCGGCTTCGTCTCGCTGACCGAGAACCTCGTCATGATCGGCATGGGACTGTGGATGCCGCTGCGGATGATGATCTGGGGCTGAGGGCGGCAGCAGCGCCTCCCGCCCCCTGTCCGTCCGACGTTGCGGGGCGCTCACGCGCCGCGCGGCGCGGGCTTTCCGGCCGCGACGAACAGTTGCGACCGGTCACCGCTCAGCGCGGATAGGCGGCGAACCGCTCCGCCTCGCCGTCCGGTCTCACCAGAAGGACCGCGAACGGCGTGTCGCCGTGGCCCATGCCGGGCGCATCGGCCGGCATGCCGGGCACCGTCAGGCCGATGGCCTCCGGACGCTCCTTCAGGAGACGCGCAACCTCGGCGGCCGGGACGTGGCCCTCGACGACATAGCCGCCGATGCGGGCCGTGTGGCAGGACGACAGGGCGGGCGGGAGCCCGGCGGCGCGCTTGATCCGCGCGAGTTCGTCGGACGAGCGGTCCTCGACGACGACGGCAAAGCCCGCTGCGCGCATGTGCTCGACCCACCCGTGGCAGCAGCCGCAGGACGGGGATGCGTAGACCGTCATCGCCTCGGCCGCCCGGCCGGAGATCGTCAGCCCGAAGAGGGCGCTCCCGACGAGGCCAAGGCCGATCGCACGCCTGCGTGTCAGTCCGGCCATTCTTCAGTTTCCCTTCGTCTTGCCCGTCACCGTCAGGACGCCGTGCATTCCCGCCTCGTAGTGGCCGGGAATGAGGCAGGCGAACTCGAAGGTCCCCGCCGCCTCGAAGGCGAGGTCGAGCGAGCCCGAAGCCCCGGGCGCCAGCCGCAACGCGCCCTCGGCGCCATGTGCCATGTCCGGCATCGCCTCCATCTCCGCCTTGTGGGCCATCAGTGCCGCATGGTCGCCGGGGACGAATTCGTGATCGGTGCGGCCATCGTTGCGGATCTCGAAGCGAACCGCCTCCCCCGCCCGCACCGTCACCGTCGAGGGCTCGAAGCCCATCGAGCCGTCGTCCTTCTCGACCATGGCGAGGGCGATCGTCCTGTCGGGCTGGCGGGCGGCCGGCGAAATTTCCGCCGCATCGTGCGCACCGTGATGGCCAGCCGCCGCCATGGCCGCGCCGTTCGAAGCGACGGCGCATGCCGCGCCGGCAAGCAGCGTCGCCAACGAAATTGCCAGACGTTGCCTCATGTCACGCCCTTCCGCTTTTCCCGCGCCCCGCGATGCTGCGGGCTCCGCGCCCGACGGAGAGAGAGCGCCACGCGTCCCGCAGGACGCCGGAAGGCGGCTCTCACCCACGTTGTTCCGGCCGTTTCGATCTGACGAACCGAGTCTGCCGGAAATCAGTGCCAAATTTCGGGCGAGGCCGGCGCGCCATATCGCCGCCCTCCGGCGTCACTCGTCGGGGCGCGGCTCCGGCTCGCGCTTTTCGAGCGCGCGGCCCGACTCCACCCAGCCCTCCGTGCCGTCGGGATACCAGTAGACCGACGAATAGCCTGCGGCGACGGCGCGCTTGGCGGCATTGTAGCTCATCCAGCAGTCGCGCTTGCAGTAGAAGAGGATCGGTGCCGCCTTGTCGCCTCGGGTGACCCGCGCGAGACCGTCGAAGAAGTAGCGCTGCATCACCGGCGCGAGCTCGCCATAGCCGGTGTCCACCAGCCAGATCGAGCCCGGAATGTCCTTCCTGGGCTCGGGCCGCCAGATCGTGTCCTTCGGCAGGTTCTTCGGCCGCGGGACGCGCGGCAGGACGTCGACGAAAGGAACGCCTTCCCCGTGCAGACGAACCGCGGCCGCCGTATCGGCCACCGTCCCGCCGGCGAGCGTCGCCGGTACGGCAGCACGGTAGTCGTCCATCCGGTAGCCGTGCGGCTCGGCGACCGGCGCCGCGTCGTCGGCGGCGGCAGCCGCAAAGGTGAAGGCCGGCATGAGGCCGACCGCCGCGGCGGTGAGGCCGAGGGCGAGGGCGAGAGCCCGGAGGCCCTGGCCGCGCCCTTCGCGGCGGGCCGGATGCGGCGTTTCCCGTCGCAGGAACCCGCCGGGCGTCGCTCCGCCCCGCATGTCAGCCCTTCGGGCCGGCCGTCTCGCCGGCACCGGGTTTTTCGGCTCCGGCCGCGTCGTCGGCCTTCTTCGCCGATGGCTCGATCGGATGGTCCTGTTCGTCGAGCAGCGGCACGCCGTAGGACAGCAGGATGTCGTTGATCGCGGCCTGGTTGGCGGCGATCGTCCGGTTCAGCGTGCGCTTCCACTCCTGGTCGGAAGGACGCACGCCCATGGTGATCCGGAAGGCCATCGCCGGCCCCTTGCCCTCGTGGGTGAGCGGCACGACCGACAGCGGCTCCGAAGCGCCCTTGGCGTAGTAGCCGGCCATCGGCCCCCACAGCACCGCGGCATCGATGTCGCCCTTTTCCAGGTCGGTCATCATCGCCTTGGCGGAATTGTCGATGCGCGTGTCGATCACCAGCGGATAGGGCTTGGCCTTGGCCATCAGCCCGGCCCTCGCGAGATAGGTGGCGGGCGGCGTGCCGGCGACGATGCCGATGCGCTTGCCCTTCAGCTTCGGATCCTCGATCCTGGTGACGCCCTCGAGGTCGCCGCCCTTCGGATAGACCAGCGCGTAGGCCGTCCGATAGTAGGCGTTGGTGTTCTGGACGAGCTCGTCACCCTGCGGATAGCTCATGATGATGTCGCAGAGATTGGAGCCGAGCGTCATCCGCACGAAGCCGGTCGCCTGCGGGAAATAGGTGTAGGTGACGTCCTTGCGGCCGAGCTTCTGCGCCAGGAAGTTCGCGACGGCCTGCTCGAAACCCTCGCCCTTCTGGTTCGAGAAGGGCATGTTGTTCGGATCGGCACAGACCCGGAGGACGTCGGGATCGACCAGTTCGATCTCGCTACCGAACTCCCGGTCGGCCTGCGCCAGCGCGCCGCTCGAAACGAGCAGCAGGCCGGCGATGGCCGCGGCGACGCGGCCGAGGCCGCGCGCGCCGGATTTCATGCAAGCCCTCATCGGCTCAGAACCCGAGACACTTGTACTCCGCATCCTGGGCCTCCTTGTTGTTGGCGATCCGCTTCGGCTCGCCGCGGCCGACGACGCCGTCGGCCCGGGCGCGCAGATAGGTGTAGATCGCGTCCATCGAGCACATGACGTTCGGATCGTCGCCCCAGGCCGGCATCACCGAATTGCCGCTCGGATTCCACTTGTTCTGCTGGCCGCTGACGACGATGCCGGCGAAGTCGTAATAGGACAGCGCGGTCAGCTGGTCCGTGAGGTTCGGCGCGAAGGACGAGCCGAGACCGTCCGGTCCGTGGCACTGCATGCAGTTGGCCATGTATTTCTTGTAGCCGCGCCAGGTGTACCAATCGACCTTGCCTGCGGAGTCGATGAGATAGGTGGGATTGCCGGCCGGATCCTTGTATTCGCCGAGATCTGAGAGCTGCGGGGTATTGCCCTCGGTCTCCGTGTCCTTGGACGGATGGGCGTCGGGCTTCATCTTCGCCATGTCGGCGCCGTCGGCGGCCTTGCCGCCTTCGCCGCCGGCATCGGCGGCCGCGCCGCCTTCGGCCGCGGCACCCGTCGCAGCCGCGCCTTCCGCTGCCGGCTTGCTTTCGGCCGCCGCCGCCTCGGGCTTGGCCGCTTCGGGCTTTGCCGCCGCGTCACCGCCCGATGCCGCAGCGCCCTCGCCGGCAGACTGCCCCTGCGGCACGATGGTCGTCCCGGCGGTCTCGGCGAGCGCCAGACCGGACACCGAAAGGACCAGCATCCCGGCCAGCGCGATCAATTTCGTCGTCATGCAAACCCTCAACTCTTGGCGCGACATCGTGGTCGCCTTGGCGGTTCGGTTGGCCGCTCCCGATCTGGGCGAGGCCGTGCCGGTGACATGCTGTTCCCCGCCCGACGGCGGAACGGGGCAGCCGCTGCTCCGTCCCGGGCGGCGCTCCGGCGGCGATGTCGGAACCCGTTGCAGACCCATTTTCTCCGGCGGGCCGCCGCGTCGATGAAGCGCGGACGGCACGACTGGCGCGGGATGCGACGAGCCTTCCGTCGCGGCCGCCCTGCCAGAATTTCGTTTCGGATCGTGCCGTGCCCCGGATACCGGCGGCGTTTCGCCGGCACGCCCCGATTCAGGAAGAAGTCCCAGGAGCCGGAACCCTTCAAGGAACGGGCCCCGCGAGCGTGTCGCGAGGCCCGTCCGGTTCATGCCCGTTTCCGGCTTACTTCGAAGCGGTCTGGTCGGGGACCGTGAAGACCGTCAGCTGACCGCCGAGGGCGGTGTACTTCGACAGCGCCGCATAGCCGCCGACCGCGCCGAGACCGGCATTCGGATCGGTGAGGCCCGCTGCGAGGCCGATGCCGGCCCAGCCGCCGATGCCCGACAGGATGCCGACCATCTGCTTGCCGCCCTGCTCGTAGGTCATCACGTTGCCGATGATGCCGGACGGGGTCTTGTACTTGAACAGCTCGTCGCCGGTCTTGGCGTCGACCGCCTTCAGATAGCCCTCGAGGGTGCCGTAGAAGACGATGCCGCCCTTGGTGGCGAGAGCGCCGGACCACACCGAGAACTGCTCGGGCAGCGACCAGACGATCTTACCCTTGCCGGCGTCCCAGGCGATGAAGTTGCCCATGCCGCCATGGCTGTTCGGGGCCGGATACATCGACAGCGTCGCGCCGACATAAGGCTGGCCCGCAGTGTAGGCGACGCGGAACGGCTCGTAGTCCATGCAGACGTGGTTGGTCGGCACGTAGAACAGCTTGGTGTCCGGCGAATAGGCCGAAGGCTGCTGGTCCTTGGTACCGAGCGCGGCCGGGCAGACGCCGGTCGTGTTCACGTCTTCGCCGTTGTGCTCGGTCGAGTACTGGTCGACGACGAGCGGGCGGCCGTAGGTCTTGGAGCTCTTGTCCATGTCGACCTTGGTGGCCCAGTTCACCGCCGGGTCGTACTTCTCGGCCACCAGCAGCTCGCCGCTCTCGCGATCGAGGGTGTAGGCGAAGCCGTTGCGGTCGAAGTGGACGAGGGCCTTGTGGTCCTTGCCGTCGACGGAGACGTCGGCAAGCAGCATCTCGTTGACGCCGTCATAGTCCCACTCGTCGTGCGGGGTCATCTGGTAGACCCACTTCGCCTCGCCGGTGTCGGCGTCGCGAGCATTGATGGTCATCGACCACTTGTTGTCGCCCGGGCGCTGCGCCGGGTTCCAGGTCGAGGGGTTGCCGGTGCCGTAATAGACGAGGTTCAGGTCCGGGTCGTAGGCCGTCCAGCCCCAGGTGGCGCCGCCGCCGATCTGCCACTGATCGCCTTCCCAGGTCTTCACCGAGGAGTCCTTGCCGACCGGCTTGCCGAGTTCGGTGGTCTTCTCCGGATCGATCAGCATTTCCTTGTCCGGACCGGTCGAGTAGGCCTTCCAGACTTCCTTGCCGTCGGCGAGGCTGTAGGCGGTCATGCGGCCGCGCACGCCGAATTCGCCACCGGAGATGCCGACGAGGACCTTGTCCTTGACGACCTGCGGTGCGGCAGTGCCGGTCTCACCCTTGGACGGATCGCCGTTCTTGACCGACCAGACGACTTCGCCGGTATCGGCGTTGAGCGCGACGAGGGTCGTGTCGGCCTGGTCGAGGATCACCAGGGCCGGACGGTCACCGTCGGCCGGCGCATAGGCGACGCCGCGGTTGACCGTGTCGCAGCACATCACCGGGATGACGTTCGGATCCTGCTTCGGCTCGTACTTCCACTTGATCGTGGCGTCGTTCTTCAGGTCGAGGGCATAGACGAGGTTCGGGAACGGCGTGTGCACGTACATCGTGTCGCCGATCACCAGGGGATTGCCTTCGTGGCCGCGCAGCACGCCGGTCGAGAACGACCAGGCCGGGACCATCTTGGAGACGTTGTCCTTGTTGATCTTGTCGAGTTCGGAGTAACGCCAGTTGGCATAGTTGCCCGTGGGCATGACCCAGTCGGACGAATTCTTGGTCATGTCCTGCAGGCTGGCGGCCGAAGCGGCACTGCCAAGTGCGATCAAGAGGCTCGAAGCCAGCGCGGCCGTGGTGATTGATTTCAGCATGAAGTCTCCTCCCATGGGACTGATGCACGCGCAGGCACGCACAGCGGGCCGACACGATTCCAGCGATGAATGGGGAAGGCTTCCGGCAGCGTGTCACGACCTCCAATAGGGGTCTTGGTGGGCACCGTTGAACATTACCCTACCAGTGGCCTTCGAGATTCGGGGCGCTCCCAACACCACCGATCTTGAAGCCGGAAACCATGGGGCACACCCTAGTGCGGGAATTTTTCCTGCGCAAGCAGAGATATCGAGGTTTTCTATGTGCACTGCACAAAAGCACCGACACCCCGATCGATCATCCCTCCCGGAGCGGCGGGTGCCGAAAGTTCTTCTTCCGGTTTGTCGTGAACTATCCACGTGTCCGCGCGTCATATCTGATGCTTTATTGCGGAACGACTGCAATTCTCGGTCCGATTGCTGCAGAACATCGGTCGCACGTCCAACCCCATCCCAATCCGACAAAGCAGCGGGAAACACCACGAGTGGACGCGCAGTGGGGCGGCCGGGGCGATTCATCTTTGCGGTTCGCGCCGTTCTTCCTCGCGGGACGCCGATATTGCGATGCAGCAAATCTCCTCCGGTCAACATGCCGCAGGGGGTTTCTGCCTTCCCAGGAGGCGGGATCGCGGTCCATTCTGGCGGGGCGCCATGGCGAATCCCCATGGCCGCCGGCCCAGCCGGCATTTTCGGCGCGGCGGCCGGGTGCCGCATCCGGCGCCAGAAAGGTAGCATCGTCATGATCAGCCCGCTCCTGCGCGCAGCCGCCCTCGTCGCGCTTTTCGCCACGTTCTGGCAGGCGCCCGCCGCGGCCGGCTCGTTCCCGGCCTTCGAGGAGATCGCGCCGGGCGTCTACGTCCGCCACGGCGCGATCGCCGAAGAGACGCCGGAAAATGCCGGTGCCATCGCCAATATCGGCTTCATCGTCGGCGACGACGCCGTCGCCGTCGTCGATTCGGGCGGCAGCGTCGCGGACGGCGAGGCGACGCTCGCGGCGATCAGGCGGATCACCGACAAGCCGGTCGCCTATCTGATCGACACCCACATGCATCCCGACCACGTCTTCGGAAATCAGGTCTTCGCGGCGGCCGGCGCCCATGTCGTCGGCCATCGCAGGCTGCCGGCGGCCCTCGCAGCGCGGGCGGACTTCTACAAGCAGTCGATGTCGGCGCAGATCGGCCCGGCGCTCGCCGGCGCCGTGGCGATCACCCCGCCGGACGAGACCGTCGCAGAAGAGCGCCGGATCGATCTCGGCGGCCGGACGATCGTTCTGCGCGCCTGGGGGACTGCCCATACAGACAACGACCTGACTGTCTATGACGAGCGCACGAAGACGCTGTTTGCCGGGGACCTCGTCTTCATGCAGCATTGTCCGGTTCTCGACGGCAGCCTGAAGGGCTGGCTGGCGCAGATTCCGGCGCTGAAGGCGATCCCCGCCGAACGCGTGGTGCCGGGCCACGGGCCGGTCAGCGCGCCATGGCCCGAGGCGATCGACGCCGAGGCCCGCTATCTCGAAACGCTCGCCGCCGACACCCGCAAGGCGATCGCCGACGGCGTGCCGCTCGCCGACGCCGTCCCGACGATCGCCGCCGGCGAGCGCGGCGCGTGGCAGCTCTTCGACGATTACAATCCGCGCAACGCCACCGCGGCCTATGCCGAGCTCGAATGGGAATAGGGTTGCGGCAGTGCCTACCCCGACTTCGACCTGAAAACGGCCGCCGGTGCCGCGACGAAGCCGCGCGGTGCCGCCTCCGTGAAGGCGCAAGACCTTGCCGGGGCGGTAAATCGGGTCAAGATGTCCCGCAGGGCACGCGGCCGGGGCGAATCCCAAGCGGAAGACTTCGCAACACCGGCCGAACCTCAGGGAGGAAACCGATGATCGCACGCCGTCGCCGGGAGGCCGGCCGGAGCCGGACCAAGGCACTCCTCGCAGCTTCTTCCATTGCATTCGTCCTCGGCGTCGCCGGGCAGGCGGTGGCGGCGGGCGCCGATGCCGCGGCCGAGATCTCGCCGGAGCAGCGGGCGGCCGAGGCCGAATCCGCCTGGCCGAACCTCAAGCCCGACCTCTTCGGCGACAGGAAGCTGATCGAGGGCACCGACACCGTCGCGATCGAGGCGCCGAAGCGCGCCACCGATCCCGCCGTCGTGCCGGTGAAGCTCAGCTTCGATCCGACGATGGACGTGCGCAAGGTCACGCTCGTCATCGACGAGAACCCCTCGCCCGTCGCCGCGACTTTCGAATTCGCCGACGGCGCCGACATCAGGACGCTGTCGACCCGGGTGCGGGTCAATGCCTATACGGACATCCACGCCGTCGCCGAGACCGCCGACGGCCGCCTGTTCGTGACCAAGACCTTCGTCAAGGCAGCCGGCGGCTGCGCCGCTCCCGCGGCGAAGGATCCGGAAGTCGCCGCCCGCGAGATGGGCAAGATGAAGCTTCGCGAGTTTCAGACCGGCGATGCGGCGTTGAACGAGGCGCAGCTGATGATCCGCCATCCCAACAATTCCGGCCTGCAGAAGGACCAGGTGACGCTTCTCTATATCCCCGCCCATTTCATCACCGACCTTGAGGTCGGAAAGGGCGAGCAGCCGCTCTTCACCATGACGGGCGGGATCTCGATCTCGGAGGATCCGAGCTTCCGCTTCACCTACGGCTCCGACGCCGCGGGTCCGTTCCATGCCAAGGCGAGCGACACCGAGGGCAAGGTCTTCGAAAAGAACTTCGCGGGCGAGCAGTCCTGACGGGACGGCGCCGCCGGCCGACACGGGAATCGGCTGCTTCGCCGCCGCCCGGCTCTGAAGGCGCGCGGCTCTGAAGGCGCGCGGCTGCGCGGTGCCGTCCCGACGAACCCCGACAAGGCCCCAAAAAGCAACGACCGGCGCTGGCTTTCGCCTGCGCCGGTCCGATCATGTCGCGTCGATTTCTTGGAAGGCGGCAGCGTCCGGCCGGCGGCCCCGGCCCGGACAGGCCGCCGGGGAAGGCCACCTGGAATGCGGCCGGGAAGGCCGATGGCCGGCCCTCGCCCTCCGCCGCTTCGGGTCAGCGCTTGGCGAGGCGCTCGTTGCCCTGCTTGACGACCACCTTCGCGCCGAGCGGCACGCGGTTGTAGAGGTCGACGATGTCCTGGTTCATCAGACGGATGCAGCCCGAGGAGGCCGCGGTGCCGATCGTCCACCATTCCGGCGTGCCGTGCAGGCGGAACAGCGTGTCCTTGCCGTTCTGCCAGAGATAGAGGGCGCGGGCGCCGAGCGGATTGGTCAGGCCCGGCTGCATGCCTTCGCGATACGGCTCGAGCTCCGGCTTGCGGTCGATCATCTCGGCGGGCGGGAACCACTTCGGCCAGTGCTGCTTGTCGTGGACCTCGGCATCGCCGGCCCAGGAGAAGCCCTGCCGGCCGACGCCGATGCCGTAGCGCATGGCCATGCCGTTCGCCTCGACGACGTAGAGGAAGCGGTTGGCGGTGTCGACCACGACCGTGCCGGGCTCGTACTGCGCACCGTCGGGATAGGAGACCTCCTGGCGCAGGAACTGCGGATCGACCTTGGCGGTCGGGATGGCCGGAAGCGCGAAACCGTCGTCGGTCACCGCGCCGTAGCCGATCTCTCCCGTCGCGGCGAGGCCGCCGGCAGTCGCCAGATCGTCCGGCCCCGCATAGGCGGCGACCTGGGCGTCGGCGGCCGGATGCAGGCTCGCACGGTGCGGGTTGTCCGCACAGCCGGCCAGCATCAGCGACAGGGTCGCGGAGCCGACGGCGAAACTTGTCTTGATCGTCATGACGGGTGCCGTTGCGGTTGAAGTGTCGGGATGTCTGTCCGGCTGGACCTTCGGCGAAAGCACATCGGACCCTCCTCTCCGATAGGCCTCGCCAGGCAGCCGGGCAACGGCCTCATTGCAGCCTATCGTGGTTAAGAAAGAGTTTGTTGCAGTGCCGTCACAGTTGACCTGTGGCGGCGCCGCGACATGTCGCTGGTCGTCTTCGCAGCGAACCCGAAAGGGTCAGACCATGAATATCGGCGAGGCTTCGCGGCAGTCAGGTCTGCCCGCGAAGACGATCCGCTACTATGAGGAAGTCGGTCTGATCAAGCCCATGCGGGCCGACAACGGCTATCGCGACTATCGCGAGCGCGACGTCCATGTGCTGCGCTTCCTGCAACGATCGCGATCGCTCGGTTTCTCGATCGCCGAGGCGCGCAAGCTGCTGGCCCTCTACGGCGACGAGAACCGCCACCGCGAGGACGTGCGCCGGCTGGTCAGCCGGCGGATCGTCGAGATCGACCGCAAGATCCTCGAACTCAATTCCCTGAAACGCGCCCTCGCCGCCCTGACGGACCAGTGCGAGGGCGGCGCCAGCCCCGACTGCCCGATCCTCGACGAAATCGCCGGAGAGCAGCGCATCTGCGACCGCCGGCAGCACGACTGATACGAGATCCGCTCGATCGGAGCGGGGCTCGCATCAAGCCCGCGCGGCGAATGAGCGTCGTTGTTTCCGGAATCACGACGTGATCTGCCGGACCGTGTGAGGCCGGCCTTCACGCGACGGCCGTTCTTCGTCAGGCTGGCGAACTATCGCGATTCGTTTGCGTTTTGTTTCACAGGCGGTTAACCCTCCCCGCATGCCGCTCGTCTCGCCCTTCGCCCCGGAACCCCTCATCGACGGCCGCCAGTCGGAGCGCGCCATGATGGTCCGCCGCGGCGTTCAGCGGCTGATGCAGGCGCGCCAGGTCGCGCTGCTGCCGGAGATGCCGCTCGATTCCGGCCGCCGCGCCGATCTCGTCTGCCTGTCGGACAAGGGCGAGATCGCCATCGTCGAGATCAAGACCTCCATCCAGGACTTCCGGGTCGACCAGAAATGGCCGATCTACCGGCTGCACTGCGACCGGCTCTATTTCGCCACCCATCCGGGCGTTCCGACGGAGATCTTTCCCGAGGACTACGGGCTGATCCTTTCCGACGGCTACGAAGCGGAGATCCTGCGCGAGGCGCCGCTCGAGCGCCTCGCCCCGGCGACGCGCAAGGCGATGACGCTGCGCTTCGCACGGCTGTCGGCCAACCGCCTCTTGCAGGCCGAATGGGCGGCCAACCCCGCGCCGGCCGACTGACCGGCTCCTGCGCCGGTCGTCGGCGACCGCGGCCGGAAGGGCCGGGCCGGCGGCCCGCAGCGAGGCCGGCCGTGCCCTGATCGGGAGTTGAACCGCGTCAGCCGCGCAGCGTCGCGCCGGTGGCCTTGCCGACGCCGGCGACGATCTTCGCCGAGACGGCCTCGAGCTCTTCCTCGGTGAGCGTGCGCTCGCCCGGTGCGAGCGTCACCTCGATGGCGACCGACTTCTTGTCGCCGCCGAGCGCTTCTCCCGAGAAGACGTCGAACACCCGCACCTCCCTGACCAGCGCCTTGTCGGCGCCCTCCGCCGCCCTGAGGATGCGGCCGGCCTCGACCGAGGCGTCGACGAGGAAGGCGAAGTCGCGCCGCACCGGCTGGAAGGGCGAGAGCGCCAGCACCGGTTTCGTGCGGGTCGGCTTCTTCTTCGGTTCGGGCACGCGGTCGAGAAACACCTCGAAGCCGCAGAGCGGGCCGGCGACGTCCAGCGTCTTCAGGACTTTCGGATGGAACTCGCCGAATTCGGCGATCACCACCTTCGGTCCGAGCTTGACGCGGCCGGAGCGGCCCGGATGGTACCAGTCGCTCGCCGGCGCCTCGATCGTCAGCCTGTCGGCCGGAAAGCCGACCGCCTCAAGGACGGCGAAGGCGTCGGCCTTGGCATCGTAGAGCGAGACGGCGGCGGCGTTGCCCGACCAGAAGCGGCCCGGCCCGGCCTCACCCGCCGTACCCCGGCGGATGCCGCCGGCAACGCGCCTCTGGCCCTCCGGCATGTCGGACTGATAGATCCCCGCCACCTCGAACAGCGCCGTGTCGCCGTAGCCGCGGGCGGCGTTGCGCCGCGCGGCGGCGATCAGCCCCGGCAGCAGCGAGGGCCGCATGTCGGAGAGATCCGCCGAGATCGGATTGGCGAGCTTCAGCGCCGGATCGCCGCCGCCGAAGGTCTGCGCCTCGATCTGCGAGACGAAGCTGTAGGACACGCACTCGACCATGCCGCGGGCGGCCAGCGCCCGGCGCGCGGCGCGGTCGCGGATCTGCGGCGTCGTCAGGATGCGGCCGTTGACCGAAGAGTGGGCAGGAAGCGGCACCGGGCGGATCTCGTCCACCCCGTGAAGCCGCATCACCTCTTCGACGAGGTCGGCCTTGCCGTCGACGTCCGGCCGCCAGCTCGGCACGGTGCAATGAAGGGCATCGCCTTCCCAGCGCGGCGCGAAGCCGAGAACGCCGAGGATGCGCTCCTGTTCGGCGGGATCGATCGAAAGCCCGGTGAGGCGCTCGAACTCGGCGAGCGGCAGGCGGATCTCCTTCGGCGGGACCGCCGCGACGCCCTCGACGACGCGTTTCGAGGCGGTACCTCCGCAGAGATCGAGGATCATCCGGGTCGCCAGATCGAGGCCGGGCTCCATGAAGGCAGGGTCGACGCCGCGCTCGAAGCGGTAGCGCGCATCGGTGACGATGCCGAGGGTCCGGCCGGTGCGGGCGATGTCGAGGGGTTCCCACAGTGCCGATTCGACCAGCACCTCGGTCGTCGTCTCGTCGCAGCCGGAATGCTCGCCGCCCATGATGCCGGCGATCGATTCGACGCCCTCGTCGTCGGCGATGACGCAGGCCCCGGCGGGAAGCGCGTATTCCCGCTGGTCGAGCGCGAGGATCGTCTCGCCTTCGGCAGCGTCGCGCACCCGCAGCCCGCCCGCCACCTTTCCGGCGTCGAAGACGTGCAGCGGCCGGCCGCGATCGAAGGTGATGTAGTTGGTGACGTCGACGAGGGCGTTGATCGGGCGAAGGCCGATCGCCTTCAGCCGCTTCTGCAGCCATTCGGGCGATGGGCCGTTCTTGACGCCGGAGACGCGGCGAAGCGCGAAGCCGAGGCAGGTGGCGCTGGTCACTTCCAGCGCGACGCCGACGTCGCCCTCGCCTTCGATGCGCGGCACCGCCGGGGTCTTCAGCGCTCCGAGGCCCGCGGCCGCGAGATCCCGCGCGACGCCGGAAACGCCCGTCGCATCGGGGTGGTTCGGCGTCAGGTTGATCTCGATCACCGGATCGATCAGCCCGGCATAGTCGGCAAAGCGCTTGCCCACCGGTGCGTCGGCCGGCAGGTCGATGATGCCGTTGTGCTCGTCCGAGAGCTCGAGCTCGCGCTCCGAACACATCATCCCGAAGGATTCGACGCCGCGGATCTTGCCGACCGCCAGGGTCGTGTCGATGCCCGGCACATAGGTGCCCGGAAGGGCGAGGACGCCGACGAGGCCTTCCCGGGCGTTCGGCGCGCCGCAGACGATCTGCAGCGGCTTGCCGCCGTTCACCTCGGGCCCGGCATCGACGGAGAGGAGTTTCAGCCGGTCGGCATCCGGATGCTGAGCCGCCGATAGCACCCGGGCGATGCGGAACGGCTCGAACACCGCCCGGTCGTCGACGGATTCGACCTCGAGGCCGATCATCGTCAGCTTTTCGCAGATTTCGCCGAGGCTCGCCTCGGTGTCGAGGTGGTCTTTCAGCCAGGAGAGTGTGAACTTCATCGTGTCCTGCGTCGTCTTGGTGGCGGCGGCCGGCGCGGCCGCCAAAGGGGTGGCGTTCGGGCTATCGGTTTGCGGCCGGGCGGGCCGGAAGCGAAGCGGGCTTCATGGGTGTTCGGGCCGCGGCACGGCGCCGCCGGCACGCGCCGGCAGATCGACCGACACGCAGGCGAAGGGCAGCGCCTTCCCGGCGAAGGCCTGGATCGTCGGCTCGAAGCGTTGCGGCGTGTCCATGGCGCCGATGACGAAATAGATGCTGTCCGGCAGCCGCTCGTCGAAATAGGCGATCGGCGCGCCGCAGGTCGGACAGAAGGACCGCGCGACCGGCGCCTCGCCATAGCGCATGCCTTCGCCGCCCTCGAACGTCACCGCGCTGCGGTGAAAGCCGACGAAGGCGAGAAACGGCGCGCCGGAGGCCTTCCGGCAGTCCCCGCAATGGCAGATGGCGGCAAAATGCGGTTCGGCACCGCAGCCGAATCGGAGCGCCCCGCAGCGGCAGCCGCCGGTGTGGAGGGAAGCGGCGGAGGTGGTCATGGGAAGCGGCTCACCTTGCATTGCCTGATCGTTGTTTCGGGGGCGGTCACTGCGATCGCTCTTTGAAGAGAAGGCAGACCGCAAGAGTGCGCCGGTCATCGTGACCGGACTCGATCATTTCGATCTCATGGACGGCTTGGCGAGCGAGATCGACGAGTTCCCTGGTCTTGGCGAGAGAGAACAGCTCTCTGGCAGCAGGCATGTAGTCGGCCCGATGTCGCTCTGTCTGAAGGATCACGAGAGTTTCCCCGATGCGCGCCAACCTGTCTCGATCCTTGAGCGGAGCGCGACTGAAGACGGTCTTCAAAGGTCCATGTTCGAGCGCACGGTAGACGCGTCGGTACTCCTGCGAAGATCGGGACGCGGAACGGGTGATGTAGTCCGCGCAAAGCCTCGCCAGCGCATGGAAGACTGCGTAGTATGCGGTGCTGATCGCACGCCGCCGCACGGCATCGTTGCGGGTCGCGCTCTCCGTCAGCAGATCGGCAACCTCGATCATCTGCCCGGCAATCGTCCGACTGGGCACCTACTCGGATTCCTCCACCAGCGGCTCCTCGGGTGCACCGAGCCAGTCGGTCGACAAGATGACGAAACGGTCGTCGCCTCTGCGTCGAAGCGCTCGGTTGGTCGCCGCGATCGCGTCCATCAAACTCGCTGCGGGAACGCGCCGCTCGACCGTCGCCACGACACGGAAGATCGGCTCGCCGTCGAAATCGATCTCTTCGTCGAACGTCGCGCCCTTGAAGCCGAATTCGCCGAGGACATCGGCAAGCGCCGACGTCAGCAACGCCTTGACTTCCTCGTCCGCCAAGACGGCGTATTTGAGCGATGCCATGACAGGCTTCCTTCGATAGCGGGCTCGTCGAGGGTAGCACATCCCTCTTCCGGCCGCCTCACCCCTGGCTCAGCCCCCCGAACAACGTCGGCATGTCGAGCGGGCGGAAGCCGTAATGTTCGAGCCAGCGGATGTCGGCGTCGAAGAAGGCTCTGAGGTCCGCCATGCCGTATTTCAGCATGGCGATGCGATCGATGCCCATGCCCCAGGCAAAGCCCTGATAGACGTCGGGATCGAGGCCGCCGGCGCGCAGCACGTTCGGATGCACCATGCCGCAGCCGAGGATCTCCATCCAGTCCGACCCTTCGCCGAAACGGACCTCTCCCGGCTTCGACCGGTCGCACTGGATGTCGACCTCGAGCGAGGGTTCGGTGAAGGGAAAGAAGGACGGACGAAAGCGCATCTTCACCTGCGGCACCTCGAAGAACGCCTTGCAGAACTCCTCCAGCACCCACTTCATGTTGGCGATGGTCGAGGTCTTGTCGACGACCAGGCCTTCGACCTGATGGAACATCGGCGTGTGGGTGGCGTCGGAATCCTGGCGGTAGGTCTTGCCGGGAATGACGATGCGGATCGGCGGCTCCTGAGCCTCCATGGTGCGGATCTGGACCGGCGAGGTGTGGGTGCGCAGCACCTTGCGTTCGCCCGCGGCGTCCGGGGCAAAGAAGAAGGTGTCGTGCATCTCGCGGGCCGGGTGGCCTTCGGGAAAATTCAGCGCCGTGAAATTGTAATAGTCGGTCTCGATGTCCGGCCCTTCGGCGATCGAAAACCCCATGTCGGCGAAGATCGCGGTGATCTCGTCGATCACCTGGGAGATCGGATGGATGCGCCCGCGCGCGGCCGCGCCCTGACGGACCGGCAGCGTCACGTCGAGCCGCTCGGCCCGAAGCCGTGCGGCGATCGCCGCCTCGGCCAGGACATCGCGTTTTGCCGCGATCGCTTCCTGCACCCGGTCGCGCAGGCCGTTCAGCCGCGGGCCGGCTTCCTTGCGCTCTTCGGGGCTCATCTTGCCGAGCCCCTTCATCATCTCGGAGATCCGGCCCTTCTTGCCGAGTTCGGCAATGCGGATCGCCTCCAGCGCGGCCTCGTTGCCTGCCGCGTCGATCGCGGCGAGAAGCTCGCCTTCCAGCGCCTCGGTGTCGTTCACCTGTCACCTCTTCGGTCTGCCCCCGCATGGCGGGCGCTCTTTCGCATCTGGGGATCGCATCTCGACGACGCGAAAAAGGCCCGCTGCGGCATTTCCCGCGCGGGCCTTTCCTCGAATGTCAGACGGGGCCTGTCGTTTGCCGCACGATCGACGCCGGACGAAAGCCGTCCGAAGTCCCAGATCGTGCGTCAGGCCGCGCGCTTTTCTCCGACCGCCCGCTCGTAGGCGCCCGGAAACTCGCCGTCCTTGAGATAGGCGAGCGCGGTCTTGGCGGATTCGCAGAGGGCGGCGAAGGCCTCCGGCTCGTGGATCGCGATGTCCGACAGCACCTTGCGGTCCACCTCGATGCCGGCCTTGTTCAGGCCGTCGATGAAGCGGCCGTAGGTGAGGCCGTGCTCGCGGACGGCGGCGTTGATGCGCTGGATCCACAAGGCGCGGAAGTTGCGCTTGCGGACCTTGCGATCGCGCGTCGCATACTGCTTCGAGCGGTCGACGGCGGCCTTGGCGGTGCGGATGGTGTTCTTGCGGCGGCCGTAGAAACCCTTGGCCTGCTTGAGAACCTTCTTGTGCTTGGCGTGGGCGGTAACGCCCCTCTTGACGCGTGCCATGATCTAAACTCCTGAAATCTTTCTGCCCGCGGCGCCGCTCAGCGGTCGTACGGCATATAGGTCTTGACGATCCGCTCGTCGGGCTTCGACAGGATCATCGTGCCGCGCGCGTCGCGGATGAAGTCGTTGGAGCGTTTGATCATGCCGTGGCGCTTGCCTGCGGCTCCCGCCTTGACGTGGCCGTTGGCCGTCATCCTGAAGCGCTTCTTGGCGCTCGACTTGGTCTTCATCTTGGGCATTTTGCTCTCCTTCAAGGGATCGCGACGCCGGACCGGGCCGTCTTGCGGCAGCCCCGGACAGTCCTTCTTAGAAGGGAAGGTCGCGAACAGCATCTGGAACCGCCACGGCATGCCCTGCCGGCCGGCTCACCTCTGAACGGTGGCTCTCATACGCGAGGGCGTGATCTTATGCAAGGGATCGTCCGGGATCGCGCCGCATGCGGGCCCGCTCCCCGGGCGCGAGCCGCCGACGCTTGATCGCCGGACCCGCCTCCGCCATAAGGCCCGGCAAAATCCGAGTTTCCTTCTTCGGAGCCGCCCCCATGAGCGATTTCGCCCCGCGCGTCTTTTCCGGCGTGCAGCCGACTGGCAACCTGCATCTCGGCAACTATCTCGGCGCGATCAAGAAGTTCGTCGCGCTGCAGGAAAGCCAGGACTGCATCTATTGCGTCGTCGACCTGCATTCGATCACCGCGCAGCTCGTGCATGACGACCTGAAGGGCCAGATCCGCTCGATCACCGCCGCCTTCCTTGCCGCCGGCATCGACCCCAAGCGCCACATCGTCTTCAACCAGAGCCGCGTCTCCGGCCATGCCGAACTCGCCTGGATCTTCAACTGCGTCGCCCGCATCGGCTGGATGAACCGGATGACGCAGTTCAAGGAGAAGGCCGGCAAGGACCGCGAGAACGCCTCGCTCGGGCTTCTCGCCTATCCCAGCCTGATGGCTGCCGACATCCTGCTCTATCGCGCCACCCACGTTCCGGTCGGCGACGACCAGAAGCAGCATCTGGAACTCACCCGCGACATCGCCATCAAGTTCAACAACGACTTTTCGCAGAAGATCGCCGCCGCCGGCCTCGGCACCGAGATCGCCATGGGGGAGGAGACGGTGAACGGCTATTTCCCGATCACCGAGCCGCTGATCGAGGGCGAGGCGACGCGGGTCATGAGCCTCAAGGACGGCTCGAAGAAGATGTCGAAATCCGACCCGTCGGACCTGTCGCGCATCAACCTGACCGACGACGCCGAGCAGATCGCCCGCAAGATCAGGAAGGCGAAGACCGACCCCGACGCCCTCCCCTCCGAGGTCAAGGGGCTGGAGGGCCGGGCCGAGGCGGACAATCTCGTCGGCATCTTCGCGGCGCTCGCCGAGACGAGCAAGGCGGCGGTTCTGACGGACTTCGGCGGCCGGCAGTTTTCCGAGTTCAAGCCGGTGCTCGCCGAGCTCGCGGTCGAGAAGCTCGCCCCGATCAACGGCGAGATGCGCCGGCTGACCGACGATCCCGGCCATATCGACGCCGTGCTGAAGGACGGCGGCGAGCGGGCCGGCGCGATCGCCGAAAGGACGATGCGCGACGTCAAGGAGATCGTCGGGTTTCTGCAGTAGGCGGACGCGGCCGAGCCTCGCAACCTGGATGATCTTTCGCTATCTTCTGCGGATCGACAGGCAACGAAGGAGGCCGGAATGGGCGGCGAAGCCATGACGGTGACGCTTTCGGGCGACGCGGCCGACAAGCTCCGCCGGCTGTCCGAAGCCTCCGGCCACGACCCCGCCAGCTATCTCGGCGTCATGCTCGACGAATATTTCGAGGCCGACATGGCCGAGATCGCGGAGCTGAAGCGGCGGATTGCCGACGTCGAAGAGAATGGCGGCCTCGCTCACGAGGATGTCGTGGCGGAGATACGCGCAATGCTCGACTCGGCCGACAAACGCCGAACCGCTTGAGGACGATCGTCTGGGCCCCGCGGGCGCGCACCGAGTTCCGCAATGCCATGCGATATCTCCGCGATCGTGACCCGCATGCCGCCCAACTCGTCTCGGATCGGATCGCGGCTGGTGTCGTGGCCCTCGCGAACCGACCGATCGGCCGTCCGACGAAGATGACGGGCGTTTCCGTCAAGCTGATTTTGCGCACGTCCTATCTCGTCACATACCGCGCGACTTCGGACAGGCTCGAAATCCTCCGCCTGATCCATCAGAAGCAGAAGACCGCGCCGAGCGGAGACGGGGACTCGTAAGCCAGGACCGCCCCACCTTGCCTCCGTCCCTTCTCCCCGCCATCTTAGCGCCATGGTTTCAAAACGACTGGGCCGCGAAGCCGGCGGCAAGCGCAAGTTCCTGGCGATCATCGACGGCACGCCCGAATGCACCCGGGCGGCCTCCTACGCCGCCTATCGCGCCAAGGCGTCGGGCGGCGGGGCGGTTCTCCTCTACGTCATCGAGCCCGGCGACTTCCAGCACTGGCTCGGCGTCGAGAAGCTGATGCGGGCCGAGGCGCAGGAAGAGGCCGAAAACAGCCTCGCCAAGGTCGCGGAGGACCTGCGCGAGGTCGTCGGCATCGAGCCGGAGACGGTGATCCGCGAGGGCAAGATCATCGAGGAGATCCACGGCCAGATCGAGGCCGACCGCGAGATCGCGATTCTCGTCCTCGCCGCGGGCGAAGCCGGCGAAGGGCCCGGACCGCTGGTGTCGGCGGTCGCCGGCAAGGGGGCGGCCTTCCCGATCCCGGTGACGATCGTGCCGGCCTCGCTCACCGACGACGAGATCATCAGCCTCTGCTGATGCGGCCGTGCCGGATCCGTCGCCAACGGCCGGGCGGTATCGGGCCGGTCGAAGCCGCCTGAAGATGCCCGGAGCCGTCAGCCGCCCCCCGCATGCCGCTGACATCCGGCCCCGCCGTCCCCATTTGTTGCGGCAGAAGCGGCGAGCCGGTAGAAAGCCGAAGGATTCCAGAAACGCCCTCCGGGACCGCCCCGACGCGACGAGAGCTGGCGAAAGGCCGAGACGATGTTCATCCAGACCGAAGTCACCCCCAATCCCGCGACCCTGAAGTTCCTGCCCGGCCGGGTGGTCGTCGAGCGCGGCACCGAGGAATTCGCCTCGCTCGAAGACGCCGAGATGCGCTCGCCGCTCGCCGCCCGGCTGATGGCGATTCCCGACGTTTCGGGCGTCTTCTTCGGCTACGATTTCGTCACCGTGACGAAGAAGGCGGCAGAGTGGCAGCATCTGAAGCCGGCGGTCCTCGCGGCGCTGATGGAGCATTTCATGGCCGGCGAGCCGGTCATGGCGCCGAGCGGCGCGCCGGCCGCCACGGGCGGCGAGGAGTTCTTCGATTCCGCCGACGAGAAGACCGTCGCGACGATCAAGGAACTGCTGGAGACCCGCGTCAGGCCGGCCGTCGCGCAGGATGGCGGCGACATCACCTTCCGCGGCTTCAAGGACGGCACCGTCTATCTCAACATGCGCGGCGCCTGCTCGGGCTGCCCCTCCTCGACCGCGACGCTGAAGCACGGCATCCAGAATCTGCTGCGCCACTTCCTGCCGGAGGTCGAGGCCGTGGAAGCCGTCGAGGCGGCTTAATTCGGGGTTAAGGCACACAAAAATCGATCGTGTCGCGGCGATCATGTTTTCGTTCAGGCTGAGTTTTCCCGAGGTGTGGAAAGGACGCGAAATGAAAGCGTCTATCGCTGAGGCCGAAGGCCGACTGGACGAACTCGTGCGCCGGGCCGAGGCAGGCGAAGAGGTCATTCTGACCCATCATGGAAAGCCCCGCATTCGGCTCGAGCCGGTCGATAAGGCGGCATCGAAGGCGGTCTCGCGGCGTGCCTTGCTGGAAGAAATTCAGCGGTCTGCGCGCCTCAACGCCACCCCCGGTCCCTCTGCGGCGCGCAGCCAGGATTTCCTCTACGACGAAGACGGCCTGCCAGGGTGATCGTCGTCGATACGTCTGCTTTGATGGCAATCCTGCTGGAAGAGGACTCGGCGAAGGTTTGCATCGAAGCCATCGCTCTCGCCGATTGGATATCGATCTCTGCAGCCTCTCTTTGCCCTGTTGCAATCTGCGTGGATCACGTGCGAGGCGGCCGAGATGGCACTTTGTTTCACCGGCGGCCGCATCGAAGCATCGGTTCGTCGACATGACCCGCCCGCGCCTGGCTCGTCCGACGCACCGATCTTGCCAGCAGTCATCCGCGAGCCCATGCCGCCCCTGATTCTCGCCATCGATACCGCCTTCACGCGCTGCACCGCCGCGATCTTCGACCCGGCCGGCGCAGGGCGTCTCCTCGCCGCGGCCGAACCCGAGATCGGCAAGGGTCATGCCGAGCGGCTGACCGGCGTCATCGCGGAGGTACTCGATGCGGCCGGGGCCCGCTACGGGGATCTGACGCGCATCGTCGTCGCCACCGGCCCCGGCTCCTTCACCGGCATCCGCGTCGGGGTCGCGGCGGCCCGCGGCCTGGCGCTCGCCCTCGACGTTCCGGCGGTGGGCGTCTCGACGCTGGCCGCCCTCGCCCATGGCGCAGTTTTCCGCAACGAATCCCGTGCGGCAGACGAGGGCGAGGAGGAAGGCGCCACGGCGAGCCCGATCCTCGCGGTTCTCGATGCCCGCCGCGGCGAAGTCTATGCCGGCCTCTTTGCGGCCGACGGAGGCCCGCTCGCCTCTCCCGCCGCGCTCGCCCCGGCGGCCCTGCAAGCATTCCTCGCCGATGCCGGCGCATGGCCGGGTCCGCTCCGGCTCGTCGGATCCGGGGCGCCGATCGCGGCAAGCCATCTCGCCGGCGGGCAGGCGATCCTCCTCGACGATCGCGACAGGATCGATCCGGAAGCGCTCGCCCGTCTCGGCGCGGCCGGTGCCGCGGAAACGCCGCCGCGGCCTGTCTATCTGCGCTCGGCCGACGCCAAGCCCTCCTCACTCCCCTCGTTGCGCCGGGACGCGACGGAAAGCTTTCCCTAATCGATCGCGGATATCATAGTGTTTTCAGTGACAGCGCCCGCCCGCCGAAGCCGATCGGCGGGCCGGGACTTATCGATCGACCGCAGTCCCGGAGATTTTCGGGGCCGGCATGGGGAGGCTTTGCGTCATGTACTGGTTCCTGCCCTGGGTCTGGACGACGAACTGGCTCGAGAGCTTCCTCGGGCAGGGTGAGCCTGTCGTCGCCGAACTCACCGACGAACATCTCGATGCAGCCGCGGAGCTGCACAGCGAGGCCTTCGACCAGTCATGGTCCGGAGACGAGCTTGGCACGCTGCTCGCCCAGCGCGGCAGCTTCGGCTACGTCGTGCGCCAGCCGGCGCTGGTGAACGGCCCGCCGCTCGGCTTCGTGCTCGCCCGCAACGTCGGCGGCGAAGCCGAGATCCTGACCATCACCGTCGCGCGCCGCAACCGCCGCGCCGGCATCGGCCGGCTGCTGATGGACAACGTGTTGCAGAAGCTCCACGCCGACCGGGCGCATTCGCTGTTTCTCGAGGTGGACGAGGAGAACGAGCCGGCCCTGAGGCTTTACAAGCGACTGCGTTTCGAGGAAGTGGGACGGCGCCCCGCCTACTACCAGCATCCGGACGGCAGGCGGACCAGCGCCCTGACCCTGAAGCGCAGCCTGTCGCGCGAGGGCTGAGAGCATCGGCAGGGCCCGAGGCTCCCCGCCCGCCGGACGACGGCGCAGACGAAAGCTTCACGCCGCCCCCGCGCGGTCCCTGCCGGGACGGCGCTCCGGGTCGACGGGACCGACCACGACGAAGAGACCCGTGCCCCTGAAACGCCGCGCCGAGAACGAGCCGTCATGATCGCCCGGCTTCGCGTCGGCTTCGTGGCCTTCGTGCTCGTCGCCATGACGCTGACCCTCTGGCCGCTTCAGGCCGTCGCGATGCGACGGGGCTGGCCGTTGCGCAAGCGGCTTCCGCATCTCTGGCACGTCGTCGCCTGCTTCGTCGCCGGGGTGAAGGTGACGGTCTCGGGGGAGCCGGCGGCCGGGCGGCCGCTGCTCATCGTCTCGAACCACCAGTCCTGGTCCGACATCATGGTGCTCGGCAAGGTGATGCCGCTCTGCTTCATCGCCAAGGCCGAGGTCGAGACCTGGCCGGCCTTCGGCCTCCTCGCGCGGCTGCAGCGCACCGTCTTCGTCGAACGCGAGGCGCGCGGGCGCACCGGCCGCCATGCCTCCGAGGTGGCGACGCGCCTGTCGGAAGGCGACGCGATGGTGCTGTTCGCCGAAGGCACGACCTCCGACGGCAACGAGGTCCTGCCGTTCCGCACCGCGCTGTTCGGCGCCGCCCAGATGGCGCTGCGCGATTCGGCCTCGAAATCCGTCCTCGTCCAGCCGGTGGCCGTCGCCTATACGCGCGCCAACGGCCTGCCGCTCGGCCGCTATCATCGCCCCCTCGCCGCATGGCCGGGAAACGTCGAGCTTTCTCCGCACCTGCTCGACTTCCTGAGAGAGGGCGCGATCGACGCCACCGTCGCCTTCGGCGAGCCGATCCTCTTCACCGAAACCTCGGATCGAAAGGCCGTGGCCCGGCAGAGCGAGGCGAGCGTCAGGCGCCTTCTCGCCGTTGCGCTGCGCGCCCGCGACTGACGATCCCGCGCCGCGACGGCGAAAAGCGGCCGCCGCCGCTTGCGCAACGCCACGATGCCGTCGATATATGGCGCTAGATCCTTTCCGAGGGTCGCGTGTCCCGAGCCTCCTCGACGAACCCGACCCGAACGAACCGGAGCCTGAACTGAAGGGCGCATGAGCGATACGAGGCAAGCGACAGTCCCGCCGACGCGACAGGCCGGTTCGCGCAAGGTGTTCATCAAGACCTATGGCTGCCAGATGAACGTCTACGATTCCCAGCGCATGGGCGATGCGCTGGCGAAGGGCGGATACGTGGCGACCGAGGCGATGGAGGAGGCGGATCTCGTTCTCCTCAACACCTGCCACATCCGCGAGAAGGCGGCCGAGAAGATCTATTCGGAGCTCGGCAGGATCCGCCGCCTCAAGGCCGATCGCGCCCTTGCCGGCAAGGGCACGCAGGTCGCCGTCGCGGGCTGCGTGGCGCAGGCCGAAGGCGAGGAGATCATCGCCCGGGCGCCGGTCGTCGACCTCGTCATCGGGCCGCAGACCTATCACCGGCTGCCGCAGGCGCTGTCGCGGGTCGACAGGGGCGAACGCGTGGTCGAGACCGACCATGCCGTCGAGGACAAGTTCGCGCATCTGCCGGAAGCCAGCCGCAGGGAAATCCGCGCGCGCGGCGTCACGGCGTTTCTCACCGTCCAGGAAGGCTGCGACAAGTTCTGCACCTTCTGCGTCGTACCCTACACCCGCGGTGCCGAGGCCTCGCGGCCGCTCGCCCGGATCGTCGACGAGGCGAAACAGCTCGCCGATGCCGGGGTGCGCGAGGTGACGCTGCTCGGCCAGAACGTCAATGCCTGGCACGGCGAGGATGCGGCCGGGCGGCCGATCGGTCTCGGGGCGCTGCTCTTTGCGCTCGCCGAAATCCCCGGCCTCGACCGGCTGCGCTACACCACCTCGCATCCCCGCGACATGGACGACGCCCTGATCGCCGCCCATCGCGACCTCGACGCCCTGATGCCCTATCTGCACCTGCCGGTTCAGGCGGGGTCCGACCGGATCCTGAAGGCGATGAACCGCCGGCATACGGCGGCGGACTATCTGCGGCTGGTCGAAAGGATCCGTGCGGCGCGGCCCGACATCGCCCTGTCGGGCGACTTCATCGTCGGCTTTCCCGGCGAGGACGACGCCGATTTCGAAGCGACGATGCAGCTCGTCGAGGCGGTCGGCTACGCCTCGGCCTTCTCGTTCAAATATTCGCCCCGCCCCGGCACGCCGGGCGCGGACATGACCGGCCATGTCGGGGAAGCGGTCAAGGGCGAACGGC
The DNA here is from genome assembly GCF_017353515.1 of Jiella sonneratiae. Lineage (GTDB taxonomy): Bacteria > Pseudomonadota > Alphaproteobacteria > Rhizobiales > Rhizobiaceae > Jiella > Jiella sonneratiae. The sequence continues at coordinate 61,612 of NZ_JAFMPY010000007.1, read as the reverse complement.
TCGCCCGGCTGCAGGACCTGCTGCGCCGCCAGCAGCAGGGCTTTTCCGAGAGCCTCGTCGGCAGGAGACTCGACGTCCTCGTCGAGAAGCCGGGCCGTCACGCCGGCCAGGTCGTCGGTCGCTCGCCCTATCTGCAGCCGGTGGTGATGCCGCAGAGCGCCGGAAGCGTCGGCGACGTCGTGTCGGTGGCGATCGCCGCATCCCTCGCCAATTCGCTGATCGCGGAGGGCGCGATGCCCGCCGCGTCCCCCGCCTTCCAGCCCGCCGGGCTGGTCGCATGAAGGCCGTTCGCGGCGCTCCCCACGGCTCGGGTGCCTCCGACATGGCGCACATCGTCCTTTCCTTCGAGGACAACCGCCTCGCCAGCGCGCTCTTCGGCCAGTTCGACGAGCATCTCGCGCTTCTCGAGCAGAAGCTCGGCGTCGACTGCCGGGCCCGCGGCAACAAGGTCGAGATCCGCGGCGAGCCGTCCTCGGTCGAACAGGCGCGTCGGGCGCTCGACCATCTCTACGACCGTCTCGCCGGCGGCAGTGACATCGGCCCCAAGGACGTCGACGGGGCGGTGCGGATGGCGATCGCCAGGGACGACCAGCTCGACCTGCCGACACTCGAGCAGAAGGGGCGGATGGCGCTCGCCCAGATCTCGACCCGCAAGAAGACGATCCATGCGCGCACCCCGACGCAGGACGCCTACATGCGCGCGCTCGACCGCGCCGAACTGGTGTTCGGCGTCGGCCCGGCCGGCACCGGCAAGACCTATCTCGCCGTCGCCCATGCCGCCCAGCTCCTGGAGCGCGGCCAGGTCGACCGCATCGTCCTGACCCGCCCGGCCGTCGAGGCGGGAGAGCGGCTCGGCTTCCTGCCCGGCGACATGAAGGAAAAGGTCGATCCCTATCTGAGGCCGCTCTACGACGCGCTCTACGACATGATCCCGGCGGAGAAGGTCGAGAGGGCGCTGACCGCCGGCGCCATCGAGATCGCGCCCCTCGCCTTCATGCGCGGGCGCACGCTCGCCAACGCCGCGGTGATCCTCGACGAGGCCCAGAACACCACCTCGATGCAGATGAAGATGTTCCTCACCCGTCTCGGCGAAAACGCCCGCATGGCGGTGACGGGCGATCCGTCGCAGATCGACCTGCCGCCCGGCCAGAAGTCGGGTCTCGTCGAGGCCCTGCGCGTTCTCGACGGCGTTTCGAACGTCGTCACGGTGCGGTTTGCGGCACAGGACGTCGTGCGTCATCCGCTGGTCCAGGCGATCGTCGAGGCCTATGAGCGCGACGCGACCGAACAGCGCGGCGCCGCGAACGGCCTGCCGCTGGACCGCTGAGCCTTCGACCCGCCTTGACGGCCACGGACCGATGAACGAGCCCCAAGACCCCCGGCATCAGACGAAGGCCGCAGCGACGAGCGAGGCCGCGACCGACCGGACGGACTGCGACGAGGAGGTGCCGGAGGCTGGGGCGGAGACCGTCACGACGCTTCCCCTCCCCGGATTTGCCGCTTCGAGCATCGTCGTCGCCGTCGACGCCGGCGGCTGGATCTCGAGCCTCGGCCGTGACCGGCTCGTATTCTTGACGGGACGGGCCCTCGCGGCCGCTGCCCGGCATCTCGGCCTGCCCGCGGCACTTGCGACCGAAATTTCCGTCACCTACGCCGACGACGCGACGGTGCGGGAGGCGAACCACGCCTGGCGCGGCAAGGACAAGCCGACCAACATCCTGTCCTTCCCGCTGGTCCAGCTTCGGCCGGGAAAATTGCCCGGCCCGCTCGCCGGCGACCTCGTCCTCGCCTTCGAGACGGTGGCGCGCGAGGCCGCGAGCGAGGAAAAGCCGTTCGCCGACCATCTGTCGCATCTCATCGTGCACGGCTTCCTGCACCTTCTCGGCTACGATCATCTCGATGACGGCGAGGCGGCAGAGATGGAGGCGGCAGAGATCGCGATTCTCGGAAGTCTCGGCATCGCCGACCCCTATGGCGAGCCGCCGGACCGGAGCGCGGCGGGACGCGCGGATTCATGAGTGCCATGCGACGACGGCCTCGCAACCTTGCGGGCGATCGACTATTTTCAGGCGAAACCAAGCTTTGAGTGAGACGATGTCACCTGAGGAGAACGCCGCGGAGCGTCCGGAACCGGATTCGGCGAGCGGCGACAGCAGCGGCGACGATCGAAGTCGCCAGCCCCCCGCGCAGCAGCAGAATGCGGGGCGCGGCTTCTTCGACGGCCTGTTCGAGCGGCTGCGACCGCGCATGCCCCGGCTCGTCCGGGAGGACCTGACCAAGGCGCTCCTGACCGACGACCCGGAGGCCGACAGCTTTTCGCCGGCCGAACGGGCGATGCTCAACAACATCCTGAGGCTGCGCGAGGTCCGGGTCGAGGACATCATGGTGCCGCGGGCCGACATCCGGGCGGTGGAGATCTCGACGACGCTCGGCGAACTGATGAAGCAGTTCGAGGCGAGCGGCCATTCCCGCATGCCGGTCTATGGGGAGAGCCTCGACGATCCGCGCGGCATGATCCACATCCGCGACGTCGTCGGGCACATCACCCGCGTCGCGCGGCCGGCGAAATCCCAGAACGGCAACGGCTCCGGCCAGCGCAAGCCGCGGGCCGGTCTCGACCTCCGCCAGATCAACCTCGCCCGCAAGGTCGAGGATCTGGGAATCATCCGCACCGTCCTGTTCGTTCCGCCCTCGATGCTCGCCACCGACCTGATGGCGAAGATGCAGGCCTCCCGCACCCAGATGGCCCTCGTCATCGACGAATATGGCGGCACCGACGGCCTCGTCTCGCTGGAAGACGTCATCGAGATGGTCGTCGGCAACATCGAGGACGAGCACGACGACGAGGCGGCGATGATCACCGAGCGCGGCGACGGCATCTTCTACGCCGACGCGCGGGCCGACCTCGAGGACGTCAAGCGGCTCATCGGCGAGGACTTCGACATCTCCGAATACGAGGAGGAGGCGGACACGATCGGCGGGCTGCTGTTCTCCGAACTCGGCCGGGTGCCGGCCCGCGGCGAGGTGATCCAGGCCGTTCCGGGCTTCGAGTTCCAGGTGCTGGAGGCGGACCCGCGCCGCGTCCGGCGGGTGCGGATCGTGCGCTTTCGCCAGGGCGAGAAGCGTCGTCGCATCGTCGAGGGCCTCGCCGACCAGGCCTGAGCCGCCTTATTCCGCTCGGCCGGGGGGCATCGCCTCGCGGCCCCACGCCGGCCTTCCTCTGCCCCGGCCCCGATCCACAGGCTCGGCTCCGCCCCCTGGCCGCCTCGCGCCGAGGCAGCCCGAACCAGCTTGAGGAAAGCGTTATGGCTTCCAATCGGGTTCTGGGCTAAGTCCGGCTCCAGGGGGATCGAATGCTTCGGAGTCTGGAGCGGGGGCGGTTGGGCGCAGCGATCGGCCACAACGAGAGAACGGCCGCCGGGTGGTTCGTCGACCGCCTCGCCGGGCGCGTCATGCTGCTCGAAGGCCTGCCGCGGATCCTCGCCGCGATCCTCGCAGGCGCCGTCGCGGCTCTCGCCCTGCCGCCGCTCGACTTCCCCGCCGCCGCCTTCATCGCCTTTCCCGTTCTCGTCTGGCTGCTCGACGGGGTCGGCGCCCGGCGCAGCCTCGCCGCCACGCTGCTTGCGGACTTTCTCGTCGGCTGGCTGTTCGGCTTCGGCTATTTCGTCGCCGGGCTGTGGTGGCTCGGCAGCGCCATGCTGGTCAACGCCGCGGCCTTCGCGGTGTTCATCCCCTTCGCCGTCCTCGGCCTTCCCGCCATTCTCGCGGTCTATTACGGGCTGGCGACGATGCTGGCGCGGCGGTTCTGGCCGGACAGCGCCTTCCGCATCCTCGTCCTCGCCGCCGCCTTCGCCTTGATGGAGTGGCTGCGTTCCTTCGTGCTCACCGGCTTTCCGTGGAACGAGATCGGCGTCCTCGCGGCGCCGACGCCGCTGTTGATGCAGGTGGTCAGCCTCATCGGCGTCCACGGCCTGACGCTCGCCGCGGTGATCGTCTTCGCGGCGCCGGCGGTCATCGGCGACCGGCACGGGCGGATGCCGGTGCTCGCGATCGCCGGCCTCCTCGTCGCGGCCGATCTCGGCTACGGCTATCATCGCCTCGCGACGCATCCGACCACCTTCGTCGACGGCGTCGAACTCAGCGTCGTCCAGGCGAACATCGCCCAGTCCGACAAGTTCGACGAGGAAGCCGCCCAGAGGATCTTTTCGCGGCAAATCGCGGTGACCGAAAAGGGCCGCGAGGCGCGGGCGAAGCCGGCGGCCTCCGAAAGCCCCGCCTCCGCCAAGGTCGTCGCGGTCGAGCCGCAGGGCCGCACCCTGATCGTCTGGCCGGAATCCTCGCTTCCCTTCGTCCTCACCGAACGCCCCGAGGCGGTGGCCCGTCTCGCCGACATGATCCAGCCGGGCGAGACGCTGATCGCCGGTGCGCCGCGCGTCGAGCCGACGGCATCGGGCGGCGAGCGCCTCTACAATTCCGTGCTCGTCGTCGACGACAACGGCGAGATCGTCGACGCGCGCGACAAGGTGCATCTCGTGCCCTTCGGCGAATTCCTGCCCCTCGAGCGCTATCTGTCGCGCCTCGGCATCATGAACCTTTCCGAGATGCCGGGCGGCTTTTCGGCGGGGACCGAGCGCAGCGCCGTCGAACTCGCCGGCGCGCCGGCCTTCCTGCCGCTGATCTGCTACGAGGCGATCTTTCCGGCCGACATCGCCGCGAGCCTCGGCGGCGCCCGCCCGGGCTTCATCGTCAACGACACCAATGACGGCTGGTTCGGCGAAACGCCCGGCCCCTATCAGCATCTGAGGCTGGCGGAACTTTCCGCCGTCGCCGTCGGGCTGCCGCTGGTGCGGGCGGCAAATACCGGCATCTCCGTCGTCACCGATCCGTTCGGCCGCGAGATCGACGCGCTCGCCCTCGGCGCCACCGGGACGATCGAATCCCGCCTGCCGGCGGCTGCCGCGCCGACGCCTTATTCCCGCCTTCGAAATCTCCCCTTCTTCGTGTTGCTGGCTGCAACATTTATCGTTGGGGTGAGCATTTGGTTATTCGTCAGTCGGCAAACGGATTGACATCGCGGTTCTAATGCGCGACGCCATGGTCCGATGCTAAGGGGGATGAATGGTTTCCCAGCGTAGCCGGTCTGCCCCTGACCGACCGACCGACCCACTGGTCCGATGGTAAACGCGGGTCGAAGAAGCAAGGGCTAGACGATGCAGGAGAGCAAGAAAAAGCCGAATCCCATCGACACCCATGTCGGATCGCGGGTCAGGCTTCGTCGCACCATGCTCGGCATGAGCCAGGAGAAGCTCGGCGAGGCGCTCGGCATCACCTTTCAGCAGGTGCAGAAATACGAGAAGGGCTCGAACCGCATCGGCGCGAGCCGCCTGCAGCACATTTCCGACGTCCTCAACGTGCCGGTGGCGTATTTCTTCGAGGACGCGCCGGGATCCGCCGCGCCCTCGCGCAGCGGAATGGAAGAGACCGGCTCCGACTACGTGGTCGATTTTCTGTCGACGTCGGAAGGACTTCAGCTCAACCGGGCCTTCGTGAAGATCCCCGATCCGAAGGTCCGAAAGCGCGTGATCGACCTGGTGCGGACGCTGGCCGGTTCGTCGGACGAGGCCGCGAAGTCCTGAAAATCGCGCAGATTCGTCGGTTTTTTGGCGCCGCTGTGGCTTGACCTCCACGCGCTCATGCCGCAAACCCCGCAGCGGCCAGCGGGAAACACCCCCCCGACATCTTATCCAAGCCGGTCCGAGTGCCCGGCCGTGACGCGGAGGCTTCCCTTCCGTGACGGTCGCACGGACCCGAGAAGAGGGAAAATCGAATGCCACGCATGGACTACCTGTTCACCAGCGAAAGCGTCTCCGAAGGCCATCCCGACAAGGTCTGCGACCGGATCTCCGACGAGATCGTCGACCTGGTCTACCGGGAAGCCAAGAAGGGCGGCGTCGATCCCTGGTCGGTGCGAATTGCGTGCGAGACGCTGGCGACGACCAACCGCGTCGTCATCGCCGGCGAGGTCCGCCTGCCGCCGTCGCTGATGAAGACCGACAAGAACGGCAAGGAGGTGATCAACCCCTCCCGCTTCAAGTCGGCCGCCCGGCGCGCCATCCGCGACATCGGCTACGAGCAGGACGGCTTCCACTGGAAGACCTGCAAGATCGACGTGCTCCTGCACTCGCAGTCCGCCGACATCGCCCAGGGCGTCGACAAGGCCCATGAGGTGCGTGACAAGACCGGCACCAACGAAATCTCCGAGGGCGCGGGCGACCAGGGCATCATGTTCGGTTATGCCTGCAAGGAGACGCCGGAGCTGATGCCGGCGCCGATCTACTATTCCCACAAGATCCTCGAACTGCTCGCCGCGGCCCGCAAGTCCGGCGAGGGCGAGGCGTCCAAGCTCGGCCCGGACGCCAAGAGCCAGGTGACCATCCGCTACGAGGACGACAAGCCCGTCGCGGTCACCTCGATCGTGCTCTCGACCCAGCATGTCGACCCCTCCTGGGACTCCAAGAAGGTGCGCCAGGTCGTCGAGCCCTATATCCGCGAAGCGCTGGGCGAGCTGCCGATCGCCGACGACTGCAACTGGTACATCAACCCGACCGGCAAGTTCGTCATCGGCGGCCCGGACGGCGACGCCGGCCTCACCGGCCGCAAGATCATCGTCGACACCTATGGCGGCGCGGCGCCGCACGGCGGCGGCGCGTTTTCCGGCAAGGACACGACCAAGGTCGACCGCTCGGCGGCCTATGCCGCGCGCTACCTCGCCAAGAACGTCGTCGCGGCGAATCTCGCCGAAAAATGCACGATCCAGATCGCCTATGCGATCGGCGTCGCACAGCCGGTGTCGGTCTATGTGAACCTCCACGAGACCGGCAAGAACGTCACCGAGGTCGAGGTCGAGAAGGCGATCCGCGCGGTCATGGACCTGTCGCCGACCGGCATCCGCCGGCAGCTCGATCTCAACAAGCCGATCTACGCCAAGACCTCGTCCTACGGGCATTTCGGCCGCAAGCCGGGCCGCGACGGGTCGTTCTCCTGGGAGAAGACCGATCTCGCGCCGAAGCTGAAGGCCGCGCTGAAGGGCTGAAGTCCCGCCTCGCCGGGCCGCCGATCTTCTGAGGCGGGACGGCGAAGCATCGCGAAAAAGAACCATCGGGCCCGGCCAGCGCCGGGCCCTTTGCTTTGCCCGGGATGGTCGCCCCGATGCAGCCGGGCGCCCGGGTCGCCGCCGCTGTCGGCCGCCTCGAAACGGAGCCATCGCCCATGGTCGCCAAGGATCATCCCGAGCGTCGCCGCGAGGCCTTCTTCGGCCGGCTGAAGGGACCGAAGCTGAGGCAGCATCAGGCCGATCTGATCGCAAGGACCCTGCCCGCCCTGCGGCTCGACCTGTCACGGCCGGCGCCGCTTCATCCGGCCGCGCTCTTCGCGGCGCCGGTGGAACGCACGAGGCTCGAGATCGGCTTCGGCGGCGGCGAGCATCTGCTTCATCGGTCCAGGGCGGATCCCGCCTGCGGCTTCATCGGCGTCGAACCCTTCGTCAACGGCATGGCGAAGCTTCTCTCGGCCCTCGAAGACGCCCCCCGCGACAATCTCCGCCTCTTCGACGACGACGCGACGCTCCTCCTCGACTGGCTGCCGGAAGGCTCCATCGACGCCGTCGACCTGAACTATCCGGATCCCTGGCCGAAGCGGCGACACTTCAAGCGACGCTTCGTGAATGCAAGGAACCTCGACCGCCTCGCCCGCGTCCTGAAGCCGGGCGGGCTGTTCCGCTTCGCCTCCGACATCGACACCTATGTCGACTGGACGCTGCGCCATCTCGGCGACCATCCGGCCTTCGCCTGGACCGCCGAGCGCCCCGCCGACTGGCATCAGCCCTTCGAAGGCTGGCCGGGCACCCGCTACGAGGCGAAGGCGTTCCGCGAGGGACGGACGCCGGCCTATCTGACGTTCCGGCGGATCGAAGGCTGAGCGTCAGGCCGGCTCGACGAGGTCCCAGCGGTTGCCGCAGAGGTCCTCGAACACGGCGACGGTCCCGTAGGTCTCGACCCGCGGCTCCTCCAGGAAGCGGACGCCGGCGGCGGTCATTCGGGCGTGATCGCCGGCAAAGTCGTCGGTCTCGAGATACAGGAAGACGCGGCCGCCGCCCTGCCCGCCGACCTGACCGCGCTGTGCGTCTCCGGCGGCTCTTGCGAGGAGAAGCTCGGCGCCGCGCCCGCCGGGCGGGGCGAGGCGGACCCAGCGCTTTTCGCCGGTGAGCGGCGTGTCTTCGAGGAGGACGAAGCCGAGGCACCGGCAGAACCATGCGATCGCCGCGTCGTAGTCTTCGACGAGAAGCGCGAGGCGGGCGATGGCGCGATCGCTCACGGCGCCTCCTTCGAGACCGGGGCCGCCTGCCGGCGACGCCCGCGTCGTGCGACCTTCAGGACCAGTTCCCGGTCGGCCGCCCCGGTCAGGAAGGCCATGGCGAAGTAGACGACCATGCCTGCGGCCACCAGGCCCGCGAGCGCGGGAAGTTCGCGATGCAGTCCTGCACCGGAGGAGAGCCAGGGCGACAGTTGATCGAGGCCGAAGACGAGCGCCGCCCCCATGACCGCCGCCGACAGGAGAACCAGGAGCGTGCGCTTCAGAAGCGCCCGGTCGACCTCCCAGAGCCCCCGGCGGTAGAGGCCGAGGAACAGCAGGCCGGCATTCAGCCAGCCGGCGATCGTCGTCGCGAGAGCGATGCCGCGTTCGGAAAAGAGCCAGAAAAGACCGAGCGACAGGACGATGTTCGCGCCGGCCGAGATCAGCGTCGCGAACATCGGCGTGCGCGTGTCCTCGCGGGCGAAGAAGCCCGGCGAGAACACCTTGATCATCACGAAGGCCGGCAGGCCGAGGGCATAGAGCCCGAGCACGGCGGCAACCGCGACGGTGGCCGACGCCTCGAACTGGCCGCGCTCGTAGATCACCCGGATGATCGGCTCGGGGATCAGGAACAGCGCGACCGCCGCCGGGACGGTCAGGAACAGCGCGAATTCGAGCGACCGGTTCTGGGTGTGCTGGGCCTCGCGCAGGTGCCCGGCCTTCAGCGCCCGGGCGAGCTCGGGCAGGAGAACGACGCCGATCGCCACCCCGACCATGCCGAGCGGCAGCTGGTAGGGCCGGTCGGCATACTGGAGAATGGAGACGGCGCCCGGCTTGAAGGAGGCGATCGCCTGGCCGACGAAGAGGTTGATCTGGGTGATGCCGCCGATCAGTGCAGCGGGCCCGGCGAGGACGAGCAGCCGTTTCAGCGCCTTCGTCCAGCGCGGCCGCTTCAGCGCGACGCCGAAGCCGGCGAGGCGCATCGCCACCACCACCATGGCGAGCTGGGCGATGCCGGCGGCGAGCACGCCCCAGCTCATCAGGAAGCCGATGGTCTGCTTGTCGGCGCCGGTCTTGAGCGCATAACCGATCACGCCGATCAGGATGAAGTTGAGCAGCGTCGGTGCGGCGGCCGCGGCGAAAAAGCGGCGGAAGGCGTTGAGGATGCCCGAGACCATCGCCAGCATCGACATGCAGGCGAGATAGGGAAACATGATGCGCGAGAAGGCGATGGTGATGTCGTAGCGCTCGGCGCAGGAGATCGCCGCCCCGCCGGCCGACGGATCGTCGACGCAGACGGCGAGACCCGGCGCGATGATCGTCTTCACCAGAAACGGCATGAAGACCATCGCCAGCACCGTCACGGCCGAAAGCACGGTGAACAGCGTCGAGAAGACCTCCGAGGCGAAGCGACGCGCGCCCTCCTCGCCCTCTTCCTCGAGCGAACGGGCGAACAGCGGGATGAAGGCGGAATTGAACGCCCCTTCCGCGAACAGCCGGCGGAACAGGTTGGGAAAGCGGAAGGCGAGGTTGAAGGCGTCGGCGACCGGCCCGACGCCCAGCGCCGAGGCCATCAGCATCTCGCGGGCAAAGCCGAAGATGCGGCTGACCAGCGTCGCGCCGCCGACCGTCGCGAATTTCGACAGGAGGCTCATGGGCGGTCGAGCCCGTAGACCTTCTCCGTCGGCAGGACGCCGGCGGTCATCGGCTCGCTGCCGGGATTTTCGAAGACGTGTGCCAGCCAGTCGACGATCCGCTCGGTGCGGCTTTCGCTGGTGATCTTCGTGCCGAGCAGGTCGGTGACGTAGAACACGTCGACCACCTTCTCGCCATAGGTCGAGATGTGGGCCGAGCGGATGTCGAGATTGAGATCGGCCATCGCCCGGGAGAGATCCGACAAGAGCCCCGGCCGGTCGAGGCCCTCGACCTCGACGACGGTGAACTGGTTGGACAGGTCGTTGTCGATCCTGACGCTCGCCGGGATCGAGAAGGCCTTGGGCGGACGCTTGGCCTTCTGGCCGGAGATCAGCCGGCGGCGGGAATCGCGGCCCTGCAGGAGGTTGCGGATATGGCCGGAGATGCGCTCGCCGCGCCTGAGCTCGTCGGCATCCTCTGCGAATTCCCGGTTCAGGACCAGAACGTCGAGGGCGCGCCCGTCGGACATGGTGAAGACCTGGGCGTCGGCGATGTTGGCGCCGGCCCCGGCGCAGGCCCCGGCCAGCATCGACAGGAGCCGCGGATGGTCGGGCGCCAGCACCATGATCTCGGTGATGCCCTGGAAGGCGTCGGTCCTGACGCGGATCGACAGCGGTTCGCCGGCCAACGCCTCGCGGATGAAGGCGGCGTGGCGCACCTGCTCCTCCAGCGGCGTCGTCAGGAAGTAGTTTGGATAGTGTAGGTCGAGATAGGCCTCCCGCTCGGCCTCCGCCCACTCGTCCAGGCGCTCGGCGAGACGCCGGCGCGAGGCGTCGAGGCGCTCGGCCCGGGTCGACCGGGTGAAGCCGCCGGTGAGCGTCGGCTCGGTCTCGAAATAGAGCGTGCGCAGCAGCTGCCCCTTCCAGCCGTTCCAGACGCCGGGGCCGACCGCCCGGATGTCGCAGACCGTCAGAATCATCAGAAGGTTCAGCCGATCGATCGTGCGCACCCGCTCGGCGAAGTCGAGGATCGTCTTGCGGTCGCTGATGTCGCGCTGCTGGGCGGTCATCGACATCACCAGATGGTCTTCGACCAGCCAGGCGACGAGATCGGTCTCGCGCTCGTCGAGGCCGAGCCGCGGGCAGAGGCGGCGGGAGATCCTGGCGCCGGCGACGGAGTGGTCCTCCGGCCGCCCCTTGGCGATGTCGTGGAGAAGCAGCGCGACGTAGAGCGCCCGGCGATCCTTGATCGTACCGACGAGTTCCGTCGACATCGGATGCTCGCCGGCAAGTTCGCCCCGCTCGATCAGCGAGAGGACGCCGATCGACCGCAGCAGATGCTCGTCGACGGTGAAGTGATGATACATGTTGAACTGCATCATCGCGACGATCTTGCCGAAGTCCGGGATGAAGCGGCCGAGGACGCCCGCCTCGTTCATCCGCCTCAGATGGAACTCGGGATTGGTCCGGTCGGTCAGAACGTCGAGGAAGAGGCTGTTCGCCTCCGGGTTTTCCCGCAGTTCCCCGTTGATCAGCCGCAGCGACCGGCGGATCAGCTTCAGCGTGTCGGGGTGATATTCGAGGCTGTTGGACGCGGCGAGGCGGAACACGCGGATGAGGTTCACCGGGTCGTCGCGAAACACCGTCGGCGAGGAGACGTTGATCCGGTTGTTGTCGATATGGAAGTCGATGGTGCCTGGGATCTTCTTTGCCCGGCCGCGCAGGTTGCGCACGAGGTTGCGGATCCCCGCGATGCCCGGCGCCGCCTTGGCATGCTGCTCCTCGAGCGCGGCGCAGAGGATGCGCGTCAGGTCGCCCACGTCCTTGGCGATCAGGAAGTAGTGCTTCATGAAGCGCTCGACGTCCTTCAGCCCCGGATGGGCGTTGTAGCCGAGGCGCCCGGCGATTTCCGGCTGGAGGTCGAAGGACAGGCGTTCCTCCGCCTTGCCCGTCGCGAAGTGCAGATGGCAGCGCACCGCCCAGAGGAAATCCTCCGCCTTCTGGAACAGCCGCAGCTCGCGCCGAGAGATGACACCGAGTTCCGCGAGGGTCTCCGGCGTGGTGACGCGGTAGTGGTACTTGGCGATCCAGAACAGCGTGTTGAGGTCGCGCAGGCCGCCCTTGCCCTCCTTGACGTTCGGCTCGACCAGATAGCGGGTGTTGCCGAGCTTGGCATGCCGGGCGGCGCGCTCGGCGAGCTTTGCGGCGATGAACGCCTCGCTGGTTCCTTCCACGACTTCGCGCTGGAAGCGTTCGCCGAGTTCCCGGAACAGCATCTCGTCGCCGACGATCAGCCAGCGCTCGAGGATCGAGGTGCGGATCGTCATGTCGGCAGTGGCGAGCTTGATGCACTCGTCGACGGTGCGCGAGGCGTGGCCGACCTTGAAGCCGAGATCCCACAGAAGATAGAGCAGATATTCGACCACCTGCTCGCCGAGGGCCGTCTGCTTGTAGGGGAGCAGGAAAAGGAGATCGATGTCCGAGCCAGGCGCCAGCGTGCCGCGGCCGTAGCCGCCGACGGCGACGATCGCCATGCGCTCGCCCGAGGAGAGGTTGGACGAGGGAAAGACGTGGCGGAGCGCGAAATCGTGGATGCGCTCGATCAGGACGTCCTGAACGGTGGCGAGCCGCCGTGCGCAGTCGAGGCCGGCACGGTCCTCGCGGAACGCCTCCTCCACCCTGGCGCGGGCGTCGCGCACGACGTCGCGGAGATAGGCAAGCACCTTCGCCCGTGCCGCATCGGACGACCCGCCGGCACTGTCGGCCTCGGCGATCGCGGAAAGCCCGGCAGCGACGCCGGCCGCGTCGATGAAAGCGGACACGTCGATCTGCGAGACCTTGGCCGGGCCGGTCGTCACCTTACGGCTCGCCGCCGCACTCTGGGCCATGAAACTTCCTGCGACACGTTCGGATGGCTGCCCGCTATATCGCACATGCCCGGAGCGGCAAAGCGAAAGGCCGCCCCGGTCGTACCGGAACGGCCTTTCCAAAGCCTTGTGGGATCAGGCGTGCGACGCGATCACTGCGTCTGGCTGGCCGGGGAATCGTCCTGGAGGGCCTTGGCCTTCTGCGTATCCGGCGCTTCGGCCGAGAAGTTGGCGCCCGAACCCGGGACCAGAACCTTGCCGTCGGCCGCCTCGTCGTCGGTCGTCACCGCGCCGGTCGCCATCGCGTCGTCGCCGGAGGCCACGCTGTCACGCTCCTGCGCCCGAACGATCTCACGCTGCGACTCGCTGCCCGGAACGATCGTCTGGCTCTCGGGCTGGGCGACCTCGGCCTGACCCATGCCCGGATTGTCGGCGACGTCGTCGCGGCTTTCGGCGTTCTGGAGCTCGCGCTGCGCGTCCGAACCCGGAACGATCGTCTGCTTCGTCGCAGTCTGCGCCACGGCACCGAAGCTCATCATGGAAACGCCAAGAATAGCAGCGGAAAAAATAGCGGTCTTCTTCATCATCATACCTTTCGATAGCATGAGCCGGGCTTGCTGTGATCTGCGGTAATCTGCAGTACGCCCGGCTTTCTGTTTCGACGTATGGTTCCACAACGGTGTCACATCTGGCTGGTTCCGCTGCAGATATGGCTATGCGGCAACGCAGCGTTCACAAAAATGCGACACGGAACGTGAAGCGCAGGCCCTAGCCGGAAGACTTCCCGGCGCTAGCGCAGGATCCCGAAAAGTGGGAAACCGGTTTTCGGAAGAGATCATGCGGAAACACGAAGATGGAGCGGGAGGATGAGCGAAGCTCATGTCATCCCGCTCCTTTGAGGAGCTGCCTCAGGCGGTAGAGTTCCTCCAGCGCCGCCTTCGGGGTCAGGCCGTCCGGGTCGAGCCGTGCGAGTTCCCGTTCGACCTCGCTCTCGGACGGACCTTCCGGCTTGCGGGAGAGTGCGGCGGAGAACAGCGGGAGATCGTCGACGAAGGCCGTCCGGCGGGACTGCGAGCCGCTGCGTTCGAGTTCGGCGAGGACGTGGCGCGCGCGCTCGATGACGGCATGCGGCAGGCCGGCGAGCTTGGCGACCTGGATGCCGTAGGAGCGGTCGGCGACGCCGGCCGTCACTTCGTGCAGGAAGATCACCTCACCCTTGTATTCCTTGACCCGCATCGTCGCGTTGCTGATCCGCGACAGGCGTTTCGAGAGCGCCGTCATCTCGTGGAAATGCGTGGCGAACAGCGCCCGGCAGCGATTGACCTCGTGCAGGTGCTCGACCGTGGCGAAGGCGATCGACAGCCCGTCATAGGTGGCGGTGCCGCGGCCGATCTCGTCGAGGATCACTAGCGATCGCTCCCCGGCCTGATTGAGGATCGCCGCAGTCTCGACCATCTCCACCATGAAGGTCGAGCGGCCCTCGGCGAGATCGTCGGAGGCGCCGACGCGCGAGAACAGCCGGTCGACGACGCCGATATGCGCCCGCTCCGCCGGAACGAAGGCGCCGATCTGGGCGAGCACGGCGATGATGGCGTTCTGGCGCAGGAAGGTCGACTTGCCGCCCATGTTCGGGCCGGTGAGGAGCCAGATCGCCCCGGCCTCGCGGCCTGAGACGGCGCCGCCCTGGCCCGGCGAGAGATCGCAGTCGTTGGCGACGAAGGATGCGCCGGAGCCGGCCTTCAGCGCGGCCTCGACGACGGGGTGCCGGCCGCCGGTCACGGCGAAGGCAAGGCCCGCATCGACCTTCGGCCGCGTCCAGTTCGCCTCGACGGCGAGTTCGGCGAGGGCGGCGGCGACGTCGAGCCTGGCGAGCGCCTCGGCACCGCGCCGAAGGGCTGCGACCGCGCCGAGGACCGCCGCCGAAAGCTCGTCGAAACAGGAGAATTCGATGGCGAGCGCGTCGCTCGCGGCGCCGGCGATGCGGCTTTCGAGGCCCGCGAGTTCCTCGGTCGAAAAGCGCATCGCATTCGCCATGGTCTGGCGGTGGACGAAGGTCGCCGCGCCCGCGCCGGCCGTCAGGGCCTTCGCATTCGCCTCGCTCACCTCGACGAAATAGCCGAGCACGTTGTTGTACTTGATCCTGAGGCCGCGGACGCCGGTCTCCGAAGCGTAGCGGGCTTCCAGCTCGGCGATCACCCGGCGCGAATTTTCGCCGAGCGCCCGCGCCTCGTCGAGGCCGGCGATCGCGCCCTGGCGGACGAAACCGCCGTCGCGTTTGAACGGCGGCGGCGCATCGACGAGATGGTCTTCCAGCGCTTGCGCGAGGTCGCGCGGCAGCGCCCCGATCGCCGCGCCGACGGCGGCAAGTTCCCCCGGTAGCGCTTCCGGCAGCGTGTCGGACAAGGTCAGGGCGGCCGCCAGAAAATCGCGCACGCCGGCGAGATCGCGCGGGCCGCCGCGCATCAGCGCCAGCCGCGAGAGCGCCCGCTCGCAATCCGGCAGGCCGGCGAGCAGCTTGCGGGCGGCGCGCCGCAGATCCGTTTCCTCGACGAAATGCGCGACGGCGTCCTGGCGCGCCAGGATCGCCTCCGGGTCGGTCAGCGGCGCGGCGAGCCAGGCGGCGAGAAGCCGCGCCCCGGACCCGGTCACGGTCCGGTCGACGGCCGCAAGCAGCGAGCCCTGCCGCTTGCCGGCGAGCGTCGCGGTGAGTTCCAGCGAGGCGCGGGTCGCCGGATCGATGGCCATGACCGAGCCGGCAGAGACCTGGACCGGGCGCTCCAAGATGGGCCTCGCCGCGAGCTGGGTCTTGCCGAGATAGGCGGTGAGGGCCGCGGCGGCCGAGAGTTCGGCGCGGCTGAAGCGGCCGAAGCCTTCCAGCGTCGCGACCGAGAAGAAGCGGCAAAGCCGGGCCTCGGCCGTCGAGCCGTCGAACAGCGCCTGCGGTTCTGGCCGGACGGTGCGGCCGAAGCGCTTCAGCCGCCGCGACAGCGCCTCGTCGGAAAACACCGGCTCCGGGACGACGATCTCGCTCGGCTCGACGGCGGCGATCTTCGCCTCGATGCGGTCGGCGGCGACGGCCGCCGTCCGGAACATGCCGGTCGAAAGGTCCGCCCAGGCAAGGGCGAAGCTCTGGGCCTCGCCGCCGCCGATCCGCGCGAGGGTCATCAGATAGTTGGCGCGGCCGGGATCGAGCAGCGCCTCCTCGGTGATCGTGCCCGGCGTGACCAGCCTGACGACGTCGCGGCGCACCACCGACTTCGCGCCGCGCTTCTTCGCCTCGGCGGGATCCTCCATCTGCTCGCAGACCGCGACCCGGTGGCCGAGCGCGATGAGCTTCTGGAGATAGTCGTCCGCAGCGTGGATCGGAACGCCCGCCATCGGGATGTCCTCGCCGAGATGCTTGCCCCGCTTGGTCAAGGCGATGCCGAGCGCCCGCGACGCCTCAGCCGCGTCGTCGAAGAACAGCTCGTAGAAGTCGCCCATGCGGTAGAACAGCAGGCAGTCGGGATTGGCCGCCTTGATCTCGATATACTGGGCCATCATCGGGGTCGGAGCGGCGTCGCCGGTCATCAGCGGGGTGTCACCTCGTCGAAGGTCGCAATGCGGCCGGCCGCGCCGGCGGGTGGCATGTCGGTTCCGGCACGCGCCGATCGGTCTTGCCGTGACGGGGCGGCCCGTCGGAGCCGGGAGACCGGCGCCGGTGGAGAGCCGCCGACACGAACCGCTATCGGTGCGGCGATGGCTTCGCAAGCCGGCCGGGCGGATCATCCCCGCCATTCGGTTCGGGGTACCGCCGCCCCGCCTGCCGGCGACCGAGCCCGAAAGGGGCACCTTTCCTCCGGCGCCCTGCGTCCCCATCTGTGTGCGACTGCGAAGGGCTGCCCTTGCATTGGGCCGGCCGCTCAGCTTCTGTTCATGGGGGCGATGCGATCAGACGGGTCGAGTGCGTCCGAACGGACCAACGAATCCGGGCTGCCGAACGGAGAGGGAAGACCTGATGCCGACCAAAATCCCGCGCCTCGCCATTGCCGCGCTGTTCTCGCTGCAGGCGGCGCTGCTTTCGCCTGCGATCGCCGCCGACGAATCGGTCAACGTCTTGCAGTATGCGCTGGCGCATCCGACCGACAACGCCAGTCTGCGCGCGCCGCCGGCGCTCGGCGATTCGGTTCCCGGCTCGGTCAAGCTGCAGCAGCCGAAGGGCAGCAAGGCCTTCGCCTATTTCTACTACGCCGGCCAGCCGGTGATCGTCGACATGAAGACCCGCAGCATCGTGCGGATCGGCGGCTGAGGCCGGCAGGTCCGGTGCGGCGGCCGCGACAATCCGCCGGCCGCCGCCCCGGCGGCAGCCATGCCGGCCAACGCCGGTCAGGATCGCCGCTCCGGCGCCCGCTGGCGCGGCCCGTGCCCCGTGACGCGGCTTCCGGCGGGCCGCGTCAGGCGGCGAAGCGGCTGGCGTCGGCGCCGTAATGGCCGATGTAGCGCGGATTGATGTTCTCGCGCGGCAGAACGATCAGAACGTCGGTGGTGCCGAACTGGTGGTCGACGACCGCCCCCTCCCCGACATAGCCGCCGAGCCGCAGATAGCCCTTGAGGAGCGGCGGCAGGGCGGCCAGCGCCCGGCGCGGATCGACGTCGGTCACCGCCTCGAAGAAGGTGCCGCGATGCGGATGCGCCCGGACACGCCACTCGGCCGGCGCCGCGGCGTTGGCCTGGAGGAAGCCGAGCGGACCGGCGA
This sequence comes from Jiella sonneratiae, assembly GCF_017353515.1. GTDB lineage: Bacteria > Pseudomonadota > Alphaproteobacteria > Rhizobiales > Rhizobiaceae > Jiella > Jiella sonneratiae. Next base: position 44,024 of record NZ_JAFMPY010000007.1, on the reverse strand, counting down.
GGGTCGCCGGATCGGTGCCGGCGAGCGAAGCGCAGCCGAACAGGACGTCGACACCGTGGCCGAGGACGTAGGACCAGATGCCCTGCCAGAGCAGCTCGACCGTCCGCTTGCCGCGATAGTCCTTGAGCACGCAGGAGCGGCCGAGTTCGAGGAAGCGCTTGCCGGCGTGGCGGGCGAGCATCGGTGCGATGTCGAATTCCTGCGCCGTGTAGAAGCCGCCGGCGAGCGCCGCCCGCTCCCCGGGCATCAGCCGGTAGGTCCCGACGATCTGCCGGGCGATCGGCCCGCCGCGGCCGTGATCGATGACCAGGAGGTGGTCGCAGTAGCGGTCGAAGCCGTCGCGATCGCGCCGCGTCATCTTCTGCAGTTTCGACGGCTGGGCGCTCATTTCCTGGTAGAAGACGCGGTAGCGCAGCTGCTGCGCGGCCTTGACCTCGGCGGCGTTGCGGGCGAGCCGCACCTCGAGATTGCCGATCCGGCCGAGCGACGGCGCGGCGGGATCGAAGCGGCGCACGTAATGCAGGAGCTTCGCCGGCATCTGGCCGAAGCCGCCGGTGCCGCCGTCGAAGCCGATCCTGCCGAAACCCATGGGGCCGGGACGCCGCACCTTCATCTGCGGCCCGATACCGTCGCCGAGAAGGACGTGACCGGCTTCGTCGGCGACCTCGTGACCGTGCACTGCCATCCTGTCTCTCCGTCCACCAACCGGCATTTCCTTACGCATTACGAAATTTCGGCAACGTTTTCGTGACCGGTCCTCGGCCGGTCGGCGCCGGCTCCTGCAAGGCGCGGCGCCGGCAGCCGCCGGCGACCGTGCCTCTCGGCCGCCGGAGCGTCGTCCGTCACCGCCGGACTATGGCATTCTGCCGCCTTTACGCCAATTTTGCTACAACCCGCCCACGAATCGTCCCCTCGACGATGGCCTGCGCATTGGCGATCAGCTCGTCGAAGCCGATGTCGGCGGCGATCGTCGACAGGACCGCGGCATCGAGATCCTCGGCGAGGCGCCGCCATGCCGCCTCGCGCCTGTCGAGCGGGGCCATCACCGAATCGATGCCGATCAGCGAGACGCCGCGCAGGATGAAGGGGGCCACGGTCGCCGGAAGGTCCATGCCCTGGGCGAGACCGCAGGCGGCGACGAGGCCGCCATAGCGCGTCGATGCGAGGACGTTGGCGAGGGTGTGGCTGCCGACCGCGTCGATGCCGGCGACCCAGCGTTCCTTGCCGAGCGGTTTGCCGGGAGCGGCGAGTTCGGCCCGGTCGAGGATCTGCGTCGCGCCGAGACCGGTTAGATAGTCCGCTTCCGACGTCCGGCCGGTGACGGCGATCACCTCCCAGCCGCGCCGGGCGAGGAGCGCGACCGCGACCGATCCGACGCCGCCCGAGGCGCCGGACACGACCGCCGGGCCGTCCTGCGGCGTCAGCCCCGCCCGCTCGATGGCGAGCACCGAGAGCATCGCCGTATAGCCCGCCGTGCCGATCGCCATCGCCTCGCGCGGCGTGAAGCGCTCGGGCAGGGCGACGAGCCAGTCGCCCTTCACCCGCGCCAGCCCCGCATAGGCGCCGTAATGCGTCTCGCCGAGGCCCCAGCCGTTGAGGACGACCTTGTCGCCGGGCTTCCAGCGCGCATGGTCCGAGCGGACGACCGTTCCGGCGAGATCGACACCCGGGATCATCGGCCAGCGCCTGACGACCGGCGACCTGCCGGTGATGGCGAGGCCGTCCTTGTAGTTCACCGTGGTCGCCTCGACGGCGACGTCGACGTCGCCCTCCATCAGGTCGTCGGGGCTCATCTCGACGACGTCGACGGACTGTCGTTTCGCCTCGTCGCGCGAGATGAGGATCGCGCGGAACGTCTCGGTCATGGCCATCTCCCTGTCCTGCTTCCTGCTTCGCGTCGCGGCCTTCTTCGGCGTCGCAGCCCGGCCTGACCTCGTCTGCCGCCGGACGCGGCGAGAGCCCCTGTGCGCGGGTCGCCTCCGAGGCGGCCGCCTTGCCATTCGTCTCAGAAAGGATGAAGCGCCCGCTGCGCCCCCGTCAATCGCCCTGCCTTCCGGCGGTCCTGCCGCGACCGGCGCCGACGAGGACGAACTCGTCGAGAAGGATGATGACCGCCCCGACGCTGATGAAGGCGTCGGCAAGGTTGAAGACGGCGAAATCGAAGGCAGGCGTGTGGAAATAGACGTAGTCGACCACGTAGCCGAGGCGGGTCCGGTCGATCAGGTTGCCGATCGCGCCGCCGACGATGATCGCGAGTCCGAAATGGGTGAGCCGCCGGGAGGCCGGCGTCTTGATCCACAGGAACAGCACGACGGCGAGGACCGCCGCAGCGAGGAGCGACAGGCCGACATCGCCGAGCCCGGCGAACATCGAGAAGGCGATGCCGGTGTTGCGGGCGTGGAACAGAGCGAGGAACGGCAGCACCTCGATCGCCGAACCGAGGGGCATGGTGGCGACGACGACCGCCTTGACCAGCTGGTCGAGAACGACGGCGACAACCACCGTCAGGAGGTTGAAGAGCATGAGGCCGCGGGTCACAGGCCGAGACTCCCCCGCCGCGCCTCGAACAGCATGACGCCCGTCGCGACCGCGAGATTGAGGCTGTCGGCCCGCCCGGCCTGGGGAATGCGCACGAGGACGTCGCAGGCCCCGGCCATCTCGGCGGAGAGGCCCGCCTGTTCGTTGCCCATGAAGAGCAGCGTCGCGGCGCTCCCGTAGTCGGGGGCGCGATAGTCGACGGTGCCGGCCATGTGGGTGCCGACCACCTTGCCGGAAAAGCCCTTCCGCCAGGCGAGGAACTCGGCTTCCCGCGCCCTCGCGACGGGAACGGCAAAGATCGAGCCCATGGTGGCGCGGACGGTCTCCAGCGAGAACGGATCGACGCAGTCGCCGACGAGAATGGCGGCCTTCGCCCCGACGGCGTCGGCGGTGCGCAGGATGGTGCCGAGATTGCCGGGGTCGCGCACCCGGTCGAGCGCGACGGCGACCTCGCCGGGGGCAAGGGCGAGCCGTGCGAGCGGGGTCAGCTGGCGCCGGAAGATCCCGATCGCCGCCTGCGGATTGTCGCGCCGGGCGATCGCCTCCAGAACCTTGGCGCTCGCCTCGATGACGTCGCTGCCCGAAGCGACGGCCCGCGCGACCGCCCGCGTCAGGACCTCGGTGCCGGCTTCGAGCGCCGCCTTGGCGACGACGAGGGTCTTCAGCTCCCAGCCGGCGTCGAGGCCGTCGAGCACCAGCTTCAGGCCCTCGACGATAAACAGCCCGGTCTCGTCGCGATGCCGCTTCTGGGCGAGCGCGCGGATGTCCTTGACGATCGGATTGGCCGGGCTCGCGATCTCCTTGATGCGGCCGGGGGCCGAGATCGACCCGTCTGCGGCACGGCGCGGCGGCCTGTCGGCGGCGTCAGTCATCGGCGATCCAGCGGCAGAAGAGCGATGTCGAGAGCAGCCGGGGTTCCTCGCCCGCCTCGCCGATGACGAGTTCGCCGGCCTCGATCCGTCCGCCGAGGCCGCGGAACGCCTCGCCCATCAGCGCACCGAGGGAATAGAAGGAAGAGCGGATCGAATAGGCGGTGAGGATCACGGCGGCGGGTCTTTCGGAGAGCAGCGCACGGACGAGACCGACGAGATAGGGCAGATCGTCGAGGAGCTGCCAGGTCTCTCCCTTCGGACCGCGGCCGAATTTCGGCGGGTCGAGAAGCACGATGTCGTAGCGCCGGCCGCGCTTCACCTCGCGCTCGACGTAGCGCACGGCGTCCTCGCAGATCCAGCGGATCGGCCGGTCGAGCAGCCCGGCGACCTCCTGGTTCTCGCGCGCCCAGCCGATCGCCTTCTTCGAGGCGTCGACATGGGTCACCTCGGCGCCGGCGCGGGCGGCGACGAGCGAGGCGAGACCGGTGTAGCCGAAGAGGTTGAGGAGACGTGGGGCGGCGCCCGCGGCGGTCCGCCGCGCGATCTCCGCCTCGATGAAGGCCCAGTGGGCCGCCTGTTCGGGAAAAACGCCGACGTGGCGGAAGGAGGTGAAGCGGCCGAGATAGGAAAGCCCGTCGAAACAGAGCGGCCAGGTCTCGCCGAGCGGCTCCCTGAGAAACTGCCAGCGGCCGAGGCCCTCTTCCTCGACGTCGCCGGAAAACACCGCGTCGGCGCCCTCCCAGACCCGCGGGGAAAGGCGGCGCGGCCAGATCGCCTGATTCTCCGGACGGCGGACGAGATAGGGGCCGTAGCGCTCCAGCTTCTCGCCGTCGCCGCTGTCGACGAGTTCGTAGTCCCTGCCCGGCGCGACGGCGAGGACCACGGGGGCCTGCAGCCGCGGCCGCGGGCCGGTCGCCGGGGGAAGGTCGAGCCGCTTGGCTGCGGCTTCCGCCTCGCGCGGCGCCGGGCGAGAAGCAGTGCGCACCGGGCCGGCAGCCTCGCGCGCGGCGGAAGCCGGCGGTCGTCCGCCGCGATTGCGGCGGGCGTCCTCCGCGACCTTCGTCTCGTCCGGGCGGCGGCTGCGCGCCAAAGGCGTTCTCCTTGAGCATCGGCTCGGCTTCCGGGAAGCGTTGCGCGCTCTCTATCCGTTCTCCGACGGCTTGGCAAAACGCCGAAAACCGTCAAGTTAGGGGCGCATGACGCAAAGTGTCACGGCCGCTCTGACCGGCCGGCGTTCGATGGGAGGAATGCAATGGACCTGAAGGGCGAATACAGGCTGCCGGCCAGCCGCGAGACGGTCTGGGAGAAGCTCAACGATCCGGAGGTGCTGAAGCGCTGCATTCCCGGCTGCGAAGAACTCGAAAAGACCGGCGACAACGAGATGAAGGCGACCGTCACCGCCAAGGTCGGCCCGGTGAAGGCCAAGTTCAACGGCGAGATCCGGCTGGAGAACATCAACCCGCCGGAGGGCTATTCGATCGTCGGCGAGGGCAAGGGCGGCATCGCCGGCTTCGCGAAGGGCGGCGCCAACGTCCATCTCGCGGCGGAAGGTGCCGAGACCGTCCTGACTTACGATGTCAGTGCGCAGGTCGGCGGCAAGCTCGCCCAGCTCGGCGGCCGGCTGATCGATTCTTCGGCGAAGAAGCTGGCCGGCCAGTTCTTCGACAATTTCGCCAAGGAGGTCGAGGCGGCCGAAGCCAAGGCCTGACGACCGCCGAGGACCGTGCGGCGGTGCCGGCCGGCAGGTCGCCCGGCCGGCCGGCGAAGCGGGACACGCCGGTCGACGCTGCCGCCGGCCGCCGTTATGAGCTTGGTGATCGCGCCAGGGCATGATCGTTCGACCCGCCGCCCGATCCGGAGATCCGCGATGCCCGAGACGAAAGACCGTTCCGCACTGGTGCGGATTGCCGGCAACCCGGCCCCGGCCGGGCTCGTCGGCGGTTATCTCAAGACCTCGGACCGGCGGCGGCTTCGCTATGCGATCGCCAAGGTGCCGGGCGCCTCGCGCGGCACCGTCATCCTCCTGCAGGGACGCAACGAGGCGATCGAGAAGTACTTCGAGACGATCGGAGACCTCAACGACCGCGGCTTTTCGGTGGTCACCTTCGACTGGCGCGGCCAGGGTGGCTCCGAACGGCTGCTCGCCCGCAGGAACCTCGGCCATGTCGGCCATTTCGGCCAGTATCTGGTCGACCTCGAATGCGTCATGCAGGATCTCGTCCTGCCCGACTGCCGGCCGCCCTACAACCTGCTCGCCCATTCGATGGGCGGCCTCGTCGCCCTGCATGCCTCGGCGCGCCACGCCAACGCGATCGAGCGCATGGTGCTGCTTGCGCCGCTGATCGGCTTTCCGGCCGACGTGCCTTCGCTGACGACGCTACAGCGCCTGACCGGCGCGGCGCGCTGGCTCGGACTGGCGACGCGCCCGGTCCGGCGGGCGGCGATGCCCGGCAGGCTGACCGACGCCGACGACAACCCGCTCACCTCGGACCCCCGCCGCTACGAGCGCAACCTGCGGATCGCCGCCAAGGCGCCCGAACTCTTCGTCGGCAGCCCGACGGTCGCCTGGCTCTCGGCGATGAGCCGGGCGATGGCCCGGCTGCAATCCTCGGCGGAGATCGCCGCGCTGACCGTCCCGACGCTGATCGTCACGGCCGGTGCCGACCGCGTCGTCGCGTCGGCGGCGGCGGAGCGCCTCGCCTACCGCATGCGCTGCGGCTCGAGCCTCAGGATCCCGCTCGCCCGCCACGAACTCCTGCAGGAGGCCGACCGCTTCCGCGAACAGGCGCTCGAGGCCTTCGACGCCTATGTCGGCGAGGAGGCCGCCGTCGCGGCGCAATAGCGCGCCGCGCGCCGCCGGAAGGCTGTGGGAACTTGACGATCGAGCGGACGAAGTCGTGAACCCCTCTGGATCACTCTCGCTGGGCACGAACGGGATGCCAAGTCCTCCGCGTGACCACGGCGGGTGCATTCGTTTGAGGCGTTCCGAGATTTTCGCATCCGATGCCGTTGCGGAAAAGACGCTCGTCACGGGACCTGTTGAAAGGCAGTTTTAGGCTGCTTTCGATCGCCCCGCGCACCCTCTTCGCAGCAAACCTGCTTCGCCGCCATTCGACGTTGCAGTCGGCCGCCGGCCGCAAATGAGGTCGGCGCGCGTCATCCGCCCGACAGCCGGGCGAGCGCCGCGGCGTGGAGTTCGGGCGTTGCGGCGGCGACGACGTCGCCCCCCTCCTCCGGCCGTCCGCCGGCGACGGTCGTGACGACGCCGCCCGCCTGCTCGACCAGAGGGATGAGGGCGGCGATGTCGTAGGGTTTCAGCCCGCTCTCGACCACGAGGTCGACATGGCCGGCCGCCAGCATGGCGAAGGCGTAGCAGTCGGTGCCGAAGCGGGCGAGGCGAACGTCGCGCTCCAACGCCTCGAAGCCGGCCAGAAGCGCGCCGGAAAACAGCCGCGGCGAGGTCGTGAAGAGCGTCGCCTGTCCGAGGCTGGTCGTCTTCCGCGTCGCCAGCCGCTGCGGCGCGCCGCCGCCGTGCTTGAGGAAGGCCGCCGCGCCGTCCGCGTAGAAGCGCTCGCCGGTGAAGGGCTGCGACATGATGCCGAGCCGCGCCCGGCCGCCGACATAGTGGCCGATCAGCGTGCCCCAGACCGGCACGCCGCTGATGAAGGCCCTGGTCCCGTCGATCGGATCGATGATCCAGCGGCGCTCGCCGTCGCCCTGCGTTCCGAACTCTTCGCCGACGATGGCGTCGTCGGGAAAGCGCGCGGCGATTATCTGCCGGATCGCCGCCTCCGCGGCGCGGTCGGCTTCGGTCACGGGATCGAAGGCGCCGCCCGACAGCTTGTTGTCGATGCCGCCGCCGGCACGAAACCGCGGCAGCGTCTCGCGATCGGCGGCATCCGCCAGCTCGAGGAGGAAGGTGGCATCGGGTTCCGGCATCGGCCATTCGCTCCAGGCGACTAGGGCATGATCCCGAAAAGCGGGAACCTGTCTTCGGAAAAGATCATGCGCATATGGGAAGAAGAAAGTGCGAGCAGGATGACGAGCGAAGCTCGCCTCATCCCGTTCAGGTGATTCGGGACCGCGCACGGGCGATCACGGAAATTTGAAATCTCGTCTGGCGGAGAACGGTCAAGAGCATTGACATATTGGGCGGCGCAACATAGCTTTTGCGGTGCGGCATCCGTGCCGCTGCCCTTAGGGGCGTTTCCTCCCTAGACTCAAGACCGCGCTGCCCATGCAGTGCGGTTTTTTTTGCCCGCCGCATCGCGGCTCCCGGCTGGCTTCATTCGGCGGCTGCCGGCCGCTCGCCGCATTCCGCGTTCACCTCCGCCGCAAAACGTCCGACGAAGCGCGCCAGCTGCTCGCGCAGCCGTGCAAAGCCGTGATGCCGTGTGAAGCTGCTCTCGTCGGCATAGAGCCCGCGATTGAGCTCGATCTGGATCGCGTGGAAGCCCGCCGCCGGCCGTCCGTAATGCTCGGTGATGAAGCCGCCGGCATAGGGCTTGTTGCGGGCGACGTCGAAGCCGAAGACGGTGAGATGGGCGGTCGCCATGGCGACGAAGCGGCTGGAGGCGCTGGTCCCGTAGCGGTCGCCGAGGACGATGTCGGGGCGGCGTCCCCCCGGCAGCGCCCTGACGCTCGACGGCATCGAGTGGCAGTCGATCAGGATGGCGAAGCCGAACTGCTCGCGGGTCCGGTGCAGGAGCCCGTCGAGCGCCAGATGGAAGGGGTGGTAGATCGCGTCGATCCGCCGCATCGCGGCTTCGACCGACATCGTGCCGCGATAGATCTCCTCGTTCTCGGCGACGATCCGCGGAATGGTGCCGAGCCCGCCGGCGACCCGCAGCGAGGCCGAGTTGACGAAGCCCGGCAGGGTCTCGGAAAACATCTTCGGATCGAGTTCGAAGGGTTCTCTGTTGACGTCGAGATAGGCGCGCGGAAACCGTGCCCGAATCAGCGGCGCCCCGAGACGGGGCGCAAAATCGAAGAGTTCGTCGACGAAGACGTCCTCGGAGCGGCGGATCGCCTCACGCCCAAGCTTGGTGGCCGCCATCAGGTCGCTCGGATAGTCCCGGCCGCTGTGGGGCGAACAGAAGACGAAGGGAATCGCCGCATCGCGCGGCTCGGCGATCTCGAAGGCCGGCACCAGGCCATCGCTGGTCTTCAGTGTCGGGATTGTCGTCAATCGTCCCTCTTTCCCAGAATTTAACCCAAAGCTAGGGCTGCAGGCGGCATTGCGCCAATTGGTTTTAGAAAATATCGGACCAATCTGGTATGAAATTCGTGTAAGATATCGGCTTGTCGACGGTCCAGTCGGCCGGGACGGAAACAGGTTTTGGGAATGGCGAAGATACTGCTTGCTGAAGACGACAACGACATGCGCCGCTTCCTGGCCAAAGCACTGGAGCGGGCAGGCTACGAGGTGGTCGCGTTCGACAATGGCGGGAGTGCCTACGAGCGCCTGCGCGAGGAGCCTTTCTCCCTGCTCCTGACCGACATCGTCATGCCGGAAATGGACGGCATCGAGCTCGCACGCCGGGCGACCGAACTCGATCCCGACCTGAAGGTCATGTTCATCACCGGCTTTGCCGCCGTCGCGCTGAACCCGGATTCGAAGACGCCGAAGAACGCCAAGATCCTGTCGAAGCCGTTCCACCTGCGGGAACTCGTCGACGAGGTCGGCAAGATCCTCGAAGACGCCGCCTGACCTGTCCGGCCTTTCCGGCAGATCGGGTCACCCGGCGCGTCGGACCGCGTATGACGAGACCGCCGGGCGAACCGGCTGACCTGTTGCGGAGGGCGCCCGGTCGCCGTCCGCAACCGGCGCCAGGCCGCCCGCAAATCAGACGGCCGAGACGCCCCCGAGAGAGGCCATTGCCCTGCCCTGCGGGGCCGCAGCCGGGCTTTTCGAAGCCTTCTCCCACCGGCAGGAGCAAATGTTTCGAGGCGCCGGTTTTGCTATTGACGGCCCGCGCGGTCCTGTGGTCTATGCCGCTCCGTCGAATGGGCGTGTAGCTCAGCGGGAGAGCACTTCGTTGACATCGAAGGGGTCACAGGTTCAATCCCTGTCACGCCCACCATTCGACTTCCTTCAAGCCGCATCGTCGAAGCGCACGGGCCGTTCACGGCACCGTGGCCTCAAGCGTCGGGCCGATGCCTTTGGGCGGCCGACCGGGGGCCCGAGGCTCATACGGTTTCCGGCAGATCACGTCGTGATGCCGGAAACAAAGACGCTCATTCGCCGCGCGGGCTTGATACGAGCCCCGCTCTGATCGAGCGGATCTCGTATCATAGGGTTTCCGGCAGGTCACGTCGTGACGCCGGAAACAGAGACGCTCATTCGCCGCGCGGGCTTGATAACGAGCCCCGCTCTGATCGAGCGGATCTCGTATCAGTCGAAGATCACGCCCTTCTTGAAGATGAAGCAGCCATAGGGTCGGCTCTCGCTGGTGCGGACCACCGCGAAGGCTTGCCTTGCCGCCGCGTAGAAGGCGAAGCGCTCCACCGCCTCGATCGTCACGCTGCGGCCCTCGGCGGCGTCGACGATGCGCTGCATGTCGCGATGGACCTCGAACTCCGTCTGCGGCTCGCCCTCCGGCGCCATGCGCTTCACCGGCGCCGGCACGAAGCCGTCGAGCGGCAGCAGCGACAGGATCGCCTCGGCCGCCGCGTTGCAGTCGACGCCGGTCAGCTGCACGAGTTCGCCGCTGACCGTCGCCGCGGCCACGGAGACAGCCGGGAAGTTGCGGTCGGCGAGCACCAGTTCGTCGCCATGGCCCATTGCCGCCAGAAGCGCCAGCAGTTCCGGCGTGACCAGCGGCGGAATTCCCTTCAGCATCTTTTCCCTCCCCCGCGGCCCTGACGGCCGCTCGCACCGATCCTGGCACCGGTGCCGGAGGTTCGGCAACGCCGGCCGTCGGAAATCGCGGCCGCAGCCGGGCTCGATCTTCCGGCAAAGCGAGCCGGTCCGCGCGCCGCATACCGGCGGCTGCCGACCGGCGGATGCCGGAAAGATCTGCCCAGGCACCCTGCCCGGTCAGGGCAGCTGCTCTTCCTCCTCGGCGTCCTGCTCCTCGATCGGCACGTCGCGGCCGATCAGCCGCTCGCCGTCCCTCTTGCCGTCATAGCCGTTGTCGGTCCGCTCGACGGCGTTGCCGACGAGATCGGGCCGGTCGGCATCGGCTTCCTTGGGCTTCCTGGGATCTGGCATGGCGACGTCTTCCGCAACTGATTCTGGGAAAGAGAAAGGCGCGATGCCGCAAAGACGTTCCGCCGGAACGTCGGGCACCGCCGGGCCGAGGTGGATTGACGCCGATCGATGGCGATCGATCGCGCGTTTCCTCAGGCGAGCCGGCGATAGGCGAGGAACCAGTCGACGAAGGCCTTCAGCCCCTCCTCGACCGTGGTGGTCGGGCGATAGCCGAGCGCCCGCTCGATCTCGCCGACATCGGCGAAGGTGTCCTCGACGTCGCCGGTCTGCATCGGCCTCAGCTCGATGACCGCGCGTTTTCCGAGCGCCTGTTCGAGCACCTCGACGTAGCGCCGCAGTTCGACCGGCCGGCCGTTGCCGAGGTTGAAGATGCGGAACGGCGCGCTGCTCGTCGCCGGATCCGGCCGCGCGGGATCGAAGCTTGGGCTCGGCGGCGCGATCCGGTCGCTCGCCCGCACCACCCCCTCGACGATGTCGTCGACATAGGTGAAGTCGCGGCTGTGGCGGCCGTGATTGAACAGCGCGATCGGCTGGCCGGCCATGATCTTCTCGGCAAAGGAGAAATAGGCCATGTCCGGCCGGCCCCACGGCCCGTAGACGGTGAAGAAGCGCAGGCCCGTCACCGGCAGGGCGAAAAGGTGGCTGTAGGCATGCGCCATCAGCTCGTTGGAGCGCTTGGTCGCCGCATAGAGCTGGATCGGGTGGTCGACGCCGTCATGCTCGGAGAACGGCACCTTGCGGTTGGCGCCGTAGACGCTGGAGGACGAGGCGAAGGTGAGATGCGGCACCCCGGCGTGCCGGCAGACTTCGAGCATGTTGGCAAAGCCGACGAGATTGCTCGAAACGTAGCTCTCCGGATTTTCCAGCGAGTAGCGGACGCCGGCCTGGGCGGCGAGATGGATCACCCGGTCGAAGGGCGCTTGCGCGAACACCCGGTCGAGCGCGGCGCGATCGGCGAGATCGGCCTCGACGAAGGTGAAGTCGTGCCCCGCCGCCTGCGTCTGCCGGTCGAGCTCGGCGAGCCGCGCGCGCTTCAGCCGCTGGTCGTAATAGGCGTTGACGCTGTCGAAGCCGACGACGGCGTCGCCTCTGGCGAGAAGCTTGCGGGCGGTGTGGAAGCCGATGAAGCCGGCAACGCCGGTGAGAAGCACGCGCTGGGACATGACGGCCTCTTAGTCCCATCGGCAGGAGAAGCAAAGCATGGCGACGCAGGCCGCCCCTGCGCGCGACCCCCGGCACCCTCGGCGCCGGTCCGGCGTCGCCGACCCGCGGCGAGGCCGGAGACGTGCAGCCCCTGCCGGGACTGCACGTTCGTCCGACGCCCGACCGCTGCGGCGACCTGCGCGTCTCAGTTGGAGTTCAGCTTGAGCTTTGCGGACGCGCATTCGACGAACTTCGTCGAGGAGGAATGATAGGCGGAGTCCCAGGAGACCTTCACGCTCTTCGGGCAGCCGCGATAGGTCTTGTTGACCAGGTCGATGACGCCGAGGGGCGTGTTCGCCTTGATCAGCACGGAGCGCAGGCCCTTGGTGCTCGTGATGGTGCAGGAGACGGAATTCGGGATGGTGCAGCTCATCGAGGTGGCGGCCGACGCCTGGCTGCGGCTGGCATCGGTCAGGGTGGCGGCGGCGGTCAGGGCGACGGCGGCGGCGACGAGGGCGGACACAAGCGACTTCGACATGGACATTTCTCCTTGGGTTGGGGCGCGGACTTCTTGAGGCGCGACGTCGTTATGACCTTACCCAAGGGAACCTGGACTGAATGCCGAGTTCATCTTCAATTCATGCGCGTCCGCACCCCGGAACCCGGCGCGCATCGACCAGATCCCGCAGGGCCGGCCATGCGCCAGCCCGGTGGGAGGCGCAAAGGGCGACCACGGCTTCGACGAGGTGCCAGGCGGCCTCGTCATGCTGGAGGTGATGCGTCAACAGTCCGATCGGTTCGGTCGCGCCGCCGGCATCCGCCGTGGCGCGTGCCTCGATCAGCCCCGCCAGAAGCCGGTCGGCCTCCGCCGGGGAGAGGCCGCGCATCGCCCGCCAGTCCATCACGTCGAGATGGGTGTTGAGCTCGGCCGGCAGGCCGGGCCCTGCCGCCCTCGCCGGCCCGTAGACCGAGACGACCGGCAGGCCGAGTGAGGGCAGCAGCGCGCGGGCGGCTTCGCCGATCCGGTTCCAGGGCGGCACGAAAGCCGGAAGCAGGCGCCCGCCGAAGAGCGCCTCCAGCCGCGCCTTCGCCGCCGCGATCTCGGCCGCCATCGCGTCCCCCGGCCTGTGGTCACCGAATTCGGCGCGCTTTGCGCCGGCCGGCGCGTGGTTGGCGTGGGCGTATCCGTGAACGAGGACGCGGACCCCGTCTTCGTCGGCGATCCGCTCCGCCAGAGCCGCTTCGGCGCCGTCGGCAATGGCGGCGACGGCGAGAGGCAGATCGTGAGCTTTCGCCAGCCCGAGCAGCCGCTCGAGGTCGGGCGTCACCGTCCGGGCATCGTCGTCTCGCCACCAGAAGCGAAGGCTCCGCCCCTCACCGGCGAGCGTGTCGAGCGCCGCGGAGGCGAGCGGCAGATGGCGCTTACTCATCGTCCGTCCGCGCCCTTCATGCCGCCTTCCGCGCCAGCGCCTGGCCGAGCAGCGCGGCGACCCGGTCGAGACCCGGCTCGGGCGAAAAATCCTCCCGCACGCGCCTCTCACCCGCCGCGGCGAGGCGTGCGGCGAGGGCCTGATCGTCCATCAGCGTCGCGATCGCCTGCGCCAGCGCCTTCGGATCGCGTTCCTCGACGAGGAGGCCGGTCCGCCCGTCCGCGACGAGTTCGGGTATCGCCGAGACCTTCGTCGAGATGACCGGCAGCCGGTGCGCCTGCGCCTCCATCAGGACGTTGGGCAGGCCGTCGCGGTCGCCGGATTTCGCGATGCGCGAGGGCAGAACGAAGAGGTCCGCCCTGGCGAGCAGGTCGAACACCTCGCCGCGCTCGCGGCTGCCGTGCCAGGTGATCCTGCCCGCGATGCCGGCCTTTTCGGCCTGGCTCTTCAGCTTCTTCGCCAGCGCCCCGCCGCCGACATGGTCGAAATGCCAGTCCCGGTCCTTCAGAAGCACGAGCGCCCGGATGAGGTCGCCATACCCCTTCTTTTCGACCGCCCGGCCGACCGAGACGATGCGGAACGGCCTGCCGGCCCCGGCCGGCCGGCGCTCCGGCGGCGCGATGCCGGAGAGATCGAGGCCGTGATAGACGAGTTCGAGCTTCTTCGGCTGCTTCGCCAGAGAGCGCAGATAGAGAAGGTTCGAGGCGGTGCAGGTCACGCCGAAGGCCGCGTCGTCGAGCTTTTCGGAAAGCTCCCAGCGCTCGGATGTCCAGATGTCCTTGGCATGGGCCGAGAACGACCAGCCGAGGCCGCGGATCGTCGCGGCATAGCGGGCGACCGAGGCCGGCGTGTGCAGATAGTGGGTGTGCAGCCAGCCGACGTCGGCCGGCAGCTCCGCGGCGAGCACGCAGGCCTGGCCGAAGCGGCGGTAGCGGTTGGCGGTGTGGTCGCGCTTCAGATCCGCCTCGAAGATCCGCTCGGCCTCGGCAAAGCCCGGCTGCGCCTCGGCGAAGGCACGGCCGCGCTTCACCCGCGCCGGATCGTCCTTCAGATATTCAGGCAGATAGAGGACCGGCGCGGTGATCTTCCTGTGGACGGGATGGACCTTGGTCTCGCCGGGCTGGCGCAGCGAGACGATCAGCTGCTCGAGGCCGCGATCCTGGAGCCCGGCGATCTCCTGGGCGATGAAGGTTTCGGACAGGCGCGGATAGCCCTTCACCAGTATCGCGACCCGCCCCTGCATCATACCGTCCGTTCAGTCCCGCTTCTTGCGCCCGATCGCTCAGATCAGATGGGTATCGAGGGGTGATTATGCGACGCGGGCGGCGCCGGCAAGGACACGGGTTCCCGCGCCGGCCTGGATCAGCGAAACCCGACGAACTCGAGAGCAATGGCGGATGTCGCCCCACGTCGCAGCCCGGCCGAGGTCGGCCGGCGTCTCGCAACCTGCTCCATCGATGGCGGGAAAACGGTGGGGCGGCTTGGCCGAGTTCGGCCCCGCGATCTGAGCAAGACGGCTTCAATGCGTGGTTTCGCCGGCAAGCTTCGCGGTACCAGGTATCGCGCCGACGGGACCGTTGCGAAGATTGACAAAGCGTCGGCGCCAAAGCTTACTGGCCGCAAGAGAACGGGCAAGGAACTCAGACACATGCCGCAGGGGCCGGGACCAGGGACGGTGCGCTCCCGCCTTCGCCGCGCGGCAGCCGCGGCCGCTTTTCCTCTCTTTTTCGGCCTTCTCGCGATCGCGCCGGCACATGCCGCCGGATCTGCCGAGCCGAAGTCGCTCGCCGCAGCGGTCGAAAAGGGCGACCTGCCGCCGCTCGCCGAGCGCCTGCCGAGCGTGCCGCGCGTCCTTCCCGTCGACAGCCCCTGCTCGGCGAAGGATCTCGGCGGAACGCTGAACATGCTCGCCGGCAGCGCCAAGGACACGCGGCTGATGCCGGTTTTCGGCTATGCCCGCCTCGTCGGCTACGACAGCGACTACCAGATCGTCCCGGACATCCTGCAGAGCTTCGACGTCGAGGAGGGGCGGATCTTCACCTTCCACCTGCGTCCCGGCATGAAATGGTCCGACGGCAAGCCGTTCACCTCGGAGGATTTCCGCTACTTCTGGGAGGACATGGCGAAGAACCCGAAGATCGCCAAGTTCGGCATCCCGCCGGAGCTTCTGGCCGACGGGCAGGAGCCGGTGGTGACCTTCCCGGACGACTACACGGTCATATACGCCTGGCCGAAGCCCAATCCCGGCTTCCTCGCCGCGCTCGCCGCCGCGACGCCCTTCGACATCTATCGCCCGGCCCATTACCTGAAGAAGTACAATCCGAACTACACCGACCCCAAGAAGGTCGAGGAGAAGGTCGAGAAGTCCGGCCAGCGCAACTGGGTGGCACTGCACTTCAAGAAGGACCGCGCCCAGCGCAACGACAATCCCGACATGCCGACGCTGCAGCCCTGGATGCTCGTCACCGAGCCGCCCTCGGAGCGGCTGATCTTCGCCCGCAACCCATATTTCTTCCGGGTAGACAAGGAAGGCCGGCAGCTTCCCTATGTCGACGAGGTGGCGCTCATCATCTCCAATCCCGGGCTCATTCCGGCGAAGGTCGCGAATGGCGAGGCGGACCTTCAGGCCGCCTATCTCTCCTTCCCGAACTATCCCTTCCTGAAGCGCGGCGAGAAGCGCTCGCACTACGACCTCAGACGCTGGAAGTCCGGCAAGGGCGCCCATGTCGCGCTTTATCCGAACCTCAACGCCAAGGATCCTGTCTGGCGCAAGCTGCTGCAGACGGCGAAGTTCCGCCGCGCCCTGTCGCTGTCGATCAACCGCGACGACATCAACAAGGCGATCTTCTACGGGCTCGCGGAGCCGGGCGGCAACACGGTGCTTCCCGGCTCGCCCTTCTTCGACGCCAAGCTGCGCTCGGCCTGGTCGGTCTACGACCCCGACCGCGCCAACGCCATGCTGGATTCGCTCGGCCTCGAACGCGACGAGCCGGACGGGCTGCGCCGGCTGCCGGACGGGCGGGAAATGCGCATCGTCGTCGAGACCGCCGGCGAGAGCCGCGAACAGTCGGACGTCCTGCAGCTCGTCCGCGACGACTGGCGCAAGCTCGGCATCGAGCTGCTGATCCGCGAATCCCAGCGCGAGATCTTCCGCAACCGCGTCAAGGCGGGCTCGACCCTGATCTCGGTCTGGACCGGCCTCGACAACGGCCTGCCGGGCCCGGCATCCGACCCCGGCGAACTCGTCCCCTCGACCGCCGAGCAGCTCGAATGGCCGGGCTACGGCATGTGGGTCGAGACCCACGGCACCGGCGGCGAGGCGCCCGGCGATACGCCGGACATGCAGCCACTGAAGCAGCTGATCGCGCTGCGCGAGGCCTGGAGGGCCAGCCTCGACGCGGGCGAACGGGCGAAGATCTGGCGCGAGGCGCTGCAGATCTTCGCGAACCAGGTCTACACCATCGGCATCGTCTCAGGCGTCGACCAGCTGGTGGTCGTCTCCGACGCGCTCGAGAACGTGCCCGAGCACGGCGTCTACAATTACGACCCCGGGGCGTTCTTCGGCATGTACAACCCCGACACGTTCTATTTCGCCTGCCCGGCGGTCGACACGGCGGAAAAGCGCCCGTGATCCGCTATCTGATGCAACGCATCGTCACCATGGCCATGACGCTCGCCGCGGTGAGCGTCCTCGTCTTCGCCATCATCCAGCTGCCGCCCGGCGACTACCTGACCAGCTACATCGCCGAGATCCAGGCCCAGGGCGAGCAGGTCACGGCCGACAAGATCCAGTTCCTGCGCGAGGAATACGGCCTCGACAAGCCGGTGTGGGAGCAATACCTCGTCTGGGTCACGGGGCTCGTCCAGGGCGATCTCGGCTATTCCTTCGAATACAACCAGCCGGTCGCCGACGTCGTCGGGGAGCGAATGCCGCTGACGCTGATCCTCAATGCGGCGACGGTGATCTTCATCTATCTCGTCTCCTTCCCGATCGGCATCTATTCGGCGACCCACCAGTACAGCTGGAGCGACCACGGCCTCTCCTTCCTCGGCTTTCTCGGCCTCGCGACGCCGAACTTCCTGCTCGCGCTGATCCTGCTCTACCTCGCCAATGTCTGGTTCGGCACCTCGGTGGGCGGGCTGATGGCGCCCGAATACATCGACGCTCCCTGGTCGCTCGCCAAGCTCGGCTCGGTGCTCGCCCATCTCTGGGTGCCGGTCGTCGTCATCGGCACGGCCGGCACCGCCGGCATGATCCGCCGGCTGCGGGCCAACCTCCTCGACGAGCTCAACCGGCAATATGTCGTGACTGCGCGGGCCAAGGGCCTGCCCGAGCGGCGCATCCTGTTCAAATATCCGCTGCGCATGGCGCTCAACCCGTTCATCGCCGATCTCGGCTCGATCCTGCCGCAGATCGTCTCGGGTTCGGTGATCATCTCGGCGGTGATGAGCCTGCCGACCACCGGGCCGATGCTGCTCTCCTCGCTCAGGAGCCAGGACATGTATCTCGCCGGCTCGTTCCTGATGTTCCTGGCGATGCTCACCGTCGTCGGCATGTTCGTCTCCGACATCCTGCTCGCCGTGCTCGATCCGCGCATCCGGCTCGGCGTCAAGGGTGCGCGGTGAGGGGCAGGACGACGAGACGCCGATGAGCCAGATCCCGCATTTCATCTCGACCGAGCCCTTCGACGCCGAGGCGACGGTCGCCGCCGGCTCGGTCGTCTCGGAACGCTACGCGCGGGCCTCGCAGGCGCGGCTGATCTGGTGGCGCTTCCTGCGCCACCGTCTGGCCGTCGTCAGCCTCCTCTTCCTCGTCGTCAGCTACGCCTCGATCCTCGTCGTCGAGTTCCTCGCGCCCTACGAGCTGAACTCCCGCCACACCGACTTCATCTTCGCCCCGCCACAGGCCGTGCATCTCTTCCACGAGGGCCGCTTCGTCGGCCCCTTCGTCTACCCGCTCGATTATTCGCTCGACATGGAGACGCTGCGCCGGACCTACGAGCCCGACCGCGCGCAGCCGCTGCCGATCCGCTTCTTCTGCCACGGCGAACGCTACCGGATGTGGGGGCTGATCGAGGCCGACACCCATCTCGTCTGCCCGCCGGAAGGCGGCACGCTGTTTCTTCTCGGCACCGACCGGCTCGGCCGCGACATGCTCTCGCGCATGATCTACGGCGCCCGCATTTCGCTGACCATCGGCCTCGTCGGGGTGACGCTGTCCTTCATCCTCGGCATCAGCATCGGCGGCCTCGCCGGCTATTTCGGCGGCTGGGTGGACGCGACGGTGCAGCGCGTGACGGAAATCCTGCGCTCGCTGCCGGAGCTGCCGCTGTGGCTTGCCCTGTCGGCGGCGCTGCCTCTCACCTGGAGCCCGCTGCTCGTTTATTTCGGCATCACGCTGATCCTCGCGCTGCTCGACTGGCCGGGTCTCGCCCGGGCCGTGCGCTCCAAGCTCTTCGCGCTCAGGGAGGAGGATTTCGTCGTCGCCGCCGAAATGCTCGGGGCGAGCCCGCGGCGGATCATCTTCCGGCATCTCCTGCCGAACTTCATGAGCCACCTGATCGCCTCGGCCTCGCTGTCGATCCCGACGATGATCCTCGCCGAGACCGCCCTCTCCTTCCTCGGCCTTGGCCTGCGCCCGCCGATCACCTCCTGGGGCGTGCTTCTGTCGGAAGCCCAGAACATCGAGGCGGTGGCGCTCTATCCCTGGCTGCTCCTGCCGATGCTGCCGGTGGTGCTGGTGGTGCTGGCGTTTTCCTTCGTCGGCGACGGTCTGCGCGACGCGGTGGACCCGTATCAGCACTGAGGGCCGCGCGATGCCCCTCGCCCTTCGAGGCCCGGCCCGTCTGCGACGAACCGGGCACCTCAGGATGAGGGGCAGGCGAACGCCCTGCTCCCCTCGAAGCCATGACGATGCGCAGCCGGCTCGCCCCATTCCCTCATCCTGAGGTGCGAGCGGAGCGAGCCTCGAAGGGCAAGGGAATGGGGAGGGAATGGTGCGCGGCCGCCCTCACACCGCAGGCCAGTGGTGATGCACCGCCCCATCCCTGTCGAAGCGGCGGAAGGTGTGGGCGCCGAAGAGGTCGCGCTGGGCCTGGATGAGATTGGCGGTGCCCCGCTCGCGGCGATAGTCGTCGAAATAGGCGAGCGCCGCCGACAGCGCCGGCACCGGGATACCGCCGAGCGAGGCCTTGGCGACGACCCGGCGCAGCGCCGCCTGGCCCTTGGCGACGCGGCCGACGAAGTCCGGCGACTGCAGGATGTTCACCACCCGCTGGCCCTTGTCGTAGGCCTTGGCGATGTCGTCGAGGAAATGCGAGCGGATGATGCAGCCGGCGCGCCAGATCTCGGCGATGGTGCCGAGCGGCAGGTTCCAGCCGAATTCGTCCGAGGCGGAAGCCATCGCGGCGTAGCCTTGGGCATAGGCGATGATCTTCGCCGTCACGAGGGCCGATTCGAGCTCGGAAAACCCCGCCTCGTCGGCGAAGAACTGCGCCGGCGCGGTCTCGACGCCGCTGTAGAGCTTTGCCGCCTCGCCCCGTTCGTCGCGGCGCGAGGAGAGCCCGCGTGCGGCGACCGCCGCCTCGAGCGTCGTCGCGCCGACGCCGAGCTTCTGCGCCTCGATCACCGCCCAGCGGCCGGTGCCCTTCTGGCCCGCCTCGTCGACGATGAGGTCGACCATCGGCCTGTCGGTCTCTAAATCCTTCTCGTCGAGATTCACCGCGGTGATCTCGATCAGATAGGAGGAAAGCTCGCGGGTGTTCCAGTCGCGGAAGACCTCGGCCATCTTCGCCGGCTCAAGCTTCAGCCCGTCGCGCATGATGCCGTAGATCTCGGCGATCATCTGCATGTCGGCATATTCGATGCCGTTGTGGATGGTCTTGACGAAGTGGCCGGCCCCGTCCGGTCCCAGCCAGGCGACGCAGGGCTGGTCCTTGTACTTGGCGGCGATCTTCGTCAGCACCGGCTCGAGCAGCGGATAGGTGTCCCTGGCCCCGCCGACCATCATCGACGGCCCGTGCCGGGCGCCGAGCTCGCCGCCGGAAACGCCCATGCCGGTGAACTTGATCCCGGTTCCCTCGACCTCCTTGGTGCGCCGGACGGTGTCGTTGAAATCGGCGTTGCCGGCATCGACCATCAGGTCGCCTGCTTCGAGGAGGGGGATCAGCTTGGCCATCTCGTCGTCCACCGGCTTGCCCGCCGGCACCATGAACACCGCCACGCGCGGGCTTTTCAGGCTCTTGACGAAGTCCTCCAGCGTCTCGGCCGGCAGGACGTTGGCGGCAAGCTCGGGATTGTCGTCGCGCACTGCGAAGGCCTTGTCCGGCGTGCGGTTCTGGACCGCGACCTTGAAGCCCTTCTCGGCCATGTTGAGCGCGAGATTGGCGCCCATCACGCCCATTCCAATGACCCCGATATCCGCGGTGCCGTTCGCCATGATCCGTCTCCTCGGCCGTTGCCGGCCTCTTCCTGCAGTCCTGCCCTCCGGCCCTGCGGCCTCGGGGAATGAAATCTTGCGCCGCGCGGGCGGTTCAGCTCTTCAGCCGCCAGCCGGTTCTGAAGATATAGGTCACGGCGCCGAGCGTCGCCGCCAGAAACACCAGCGTCATGGCGAGGCTGACGGCGATCGAGACGTCCGAGGTGCCGTAGAAGGCCCAGCGGAAGCCGCTGATCAGATAGACCACCGGGTTGATCAGGCTGACGTCCTGCCAGAAGGCCGGCAGCATCGAGATCGAATAGAAGCTGCCGCCGAGAAAGGCGAGCGGCGTGACGATCAGCAGCGGCACGATCTGCAGCTTCTCGAAGCCGTCGGCCCAGATGCCGATGATGAATCCGAACATCGCGAAGGTGACGGCGGTCAGGACGAGGAAGACCAGCATCCACACCGGATGCTCGACGCTGAGATCGACGAACAGCGAGGCGGTGGCGAGGATGATCAGCCCGAGCGCGATCGACTTCGTCGCCGCCGCCCCGACATAGCCGAGGACGATCTCCAGCGGCGAGATCGGCGCCGAGAGGATCTCGTAGATCGTGCCGGTGAACTTCGGGAAATAGATGCCGAAGGCGGCGTTGGAGATGCTCTGCTGCAGGAGCGACAGCATGATCAGGCCCGGCACGATGAAGGCGCCGTAGGAGACGCCGTCGACCTCCTGGATGCGCGAGCCGATCGCCGCGCCGAACACCACGAAATAGAGCGAGGTCGAGATCACCGGCGAGACGATGCTCTGCATCAGCGTGCGGAAGGCGCGGGCCATCTCGAAGCGGTAGATGGCGGCGACGGCGTTGATGTTCATGCCCGCTCCTCGACGAGATTGACGAAGATCTCCTCCAGCGTCGACTGCTTGGTGGAGACGTCGCGGAAGCGGATGCCCTCCTCCGCAAGGCGTCGCATCAGGCTGGCGATCCCGGTCCGTTCGGCATTGGTGTCGTAGGAATAGGTGAGGCTCGATCCGTCCGTAGAGAGCGTCAGCTCGTAGTCCGAAAAGCCCGCCGGCACCGCGCCGATCGGGTCCATCAGATGCAGCGTCAGCTCCTTGTGGCCGAGCTTTCGCATCAGCTCGGCCTTTTCCTCGACGAGGATCAGCGCGCCCCGCGAGATGACGCCGATGCGATCGGCCATCATCTCCGCCTCCTCGATGTAGTGGGTGGTGAGGATGATGGTGACGCCGCTCTCCCTCAGCTTGCGCACCACCTCCCACATCTCGCGCCGCAGCGCGACGTCGACGCCCGCCGTCGGCTCGTCGAGGAACAGAAGTTCCGGCTCGTGCGACAGCGCCTTGGCGATCAGGACGCGGCGCTTCATGCCGCCGGACAGCGTCATGATCTTGTTGTCGCGCTTTTCCCAAAGCGAGAGGTCGCGCAGCACCTTCTCGACATGGGCGGGATCCTTCGCCTTGCCGAACAGGCCGCGCGAGAAGGAGACCGTGTCCCAGACGCTCTCGAAGGCGTCGGTGGTCAGTTCCTGCGGCACGAGGCCGATCTTCGCCCGGGCGGCGCGGTAGTCCCGGCCGATGTCGTGGCCGTCGACCGTGACGCTTCCCGCGGACAGATTGACGATGCCGCAGATGATCGAGATCAGCGTCGTCTTGCCGGCGCCGTTCGGCCCGAGCAGCGCGAAAATCTCGCCGCGGGCGATTTCGAGGTCGATGGATTTCAGCGCCGCGAAGCCGCCCTCGTAGGTCTTGGAGACGTTCGAGACGGAAAGGATCGGCGGCGCGTCGTTTCGCATGAGCATGGGCGGTCCGGCCGGTGGGACTGTGCGCCGGCAGGGCCCGGCCGCGGTGCCCGGCGAGATAGGTGGCGGCGGCCGCAAGGAAAGGCCGCCCCCCGGCGCCGGCGGCCTGCGTCGTTTGCCGGCGAGGGATCTCGCTGCGGCCCCGGCCCGCGCTATTTCCGCGCCGGAAGGAACAGTTTCGCCGCGGCCCTGGACGGCGTGCCGGCGACAGACGGAGATCATATCGCATGCGTTGGCAAGGGCGACGGCAGTCTGACAACATCGAGGATCGGCGCGGCGGCGGCTTCGGCGGCGGTCTCGGAGGCGGCGGCGGGGGAATGCGCATTCCGGTGCGCGCCGGCGGCGGCGGCATCGGCATCATCGTCGTGGCGCTCGTCCTCTGGCTGGTCTTCGGCATCAATCCGCTGGCGCTTCTCGGCGGCATGGACACAGGCGGCGGCAACTACCAGACCAGCCAGCAGCAGGGACCGGGCGTTTCGGGCACGGCCGACACGACCGACGACTTCGTCGCGACCGTTCTCGCCGACACCGAGGACGTCTGGGGCAAACGCTTCCAGGCGGCGGGCGAGACCTATCCCAAGCCGACCCTCGTCCTGTTCGACGACCGGGTCCAGTCCGCCTGCGGCATCGCCGGCTCGGCGACCGGGCCGTTCTACTGCCCGAACGACCGGAAGCTCTATCTCGACCTGTCGTTCTTCCGGCAGCTGAAGAGCCAGCTCGGGGCGCCGGGCGATTTCGCCCAGGCCTATGTGATCGCCCACGAGGTCGGCCATCACGTGCAGAACCTCACCGGCACGCTGCAGAAGAGCCAGCAGCTGCAGCAGAGCGCCCCGGAGGGTGAGGCCAACGCGATTTCCGTGCGCACCGAACTGCAGGCCGACTGCTATGCCGGCATCTGGGCCCACGACACCCAGGCGGCCGGCTATATCGAGGACGGCGACATCAACGAGGCGCTGAACGCCGCCCAGCAGATCGGCGACGACACGCTGCAGCGCAAGAGCCAGGGCGTGGTGGTGCCGGACAGTTTCACCCACGGCACCTCGGCGCAGCGCCAGCAATGGTTCCGCCGCGGCTACGAAAGCGGCAAGATGGACCAGTGTGACACCTTCAGCGGCGGGATCTGAGGGGTTCAGCCTCAGAGATCTTGCCTGAGATTGCGGTGGCCGTGGAGAATGCGGACGATCCGAACGTCGCCCTGCGCATCGATACGGTGAACGAGATAGCGCCCGGCGACGATCTGCCTGAGACCGGGCAGAACGTCGTCGCGCGCAGCGCCGGACCACGGATGGCTTTCCAACTGGCGCCATCGCCGCTCGATTGCGGCGATCACCCCCAATCAGCGGCTGCCGGGCTATCAGCGGCGACATACTGCCAGATTGCGATGAGATCCTCGTCGGCCCGTTCCGATCGATGAATCTTCGCCACGTGAGCTCAGGAACCGGACTGGGCTGCGTTGAGCCGCCGCCGCGCTTCCTGCTTGACCTCGTCGATTGACGCAAATCGGCTCGGGCCGCTTCGGTCGCCTTCTTCGGCCAGGTGGCGAAGCTCCTCCGTCGACCAGTCGGTCGGCTCGTGGCCCGCCCGGAACGTTCGAATGGCCTCCGCGACGACCTCGCTGACGGAGCCGAAGCGACCAAGCGCCACCTCGTCCTCGACGAAGCGGGCCTCGTCTTCGGCAAGCTGGACGTTGAAAGACTTCTCGGCGCCCATGGGCAAGGCTCCCCGTCGGTTCCCTCAGAAGATACCGTGCAAGCAGAGCGAGAACAATCGTTCGAATGGCTTTGCACCCGCCTCAGGCTGTCCCGCTCTTGCATTCGCCCGGGCGCCGTGATGCAAGACGGCACGTTTTGCTGGACCTTCAGAAATAGCCATGCCCGACCTTCTGCTCGAACTCCGCTCCGAGGAAATTCCCGCGCGCCCGCGCTCCCGCAGCGCCGCAGGCGCGAGGAAGCGCAACGGAATGAAAAGCATGCGGGTGGAGACCAACTGATGCCCGACCTTCTGCTCGAACTCCGCTCCGAAGAGATCCCCGCGCGCATGCAGCGCAAGGCGGCGGGCGATCTGAAGAAGCTCGTCACCGACGCCCTCGTCGAGGCCGGCCTCACCTATGAGGGAGCGCGGGAATACTGGACGCCGCGGCGGCTCGCTCTGGACGTGCGCGGTGTCGATGCGCGCTCGCGCGACGTCGTCGAGGAGCGCAAGGGACCGCGCACCGACGCGCCGCAAAAGGCCATCGAGGGGTTTCTGCGCGGCGCGGGGCTCGCCTCGATAGACGAAGCCGGCGTCAAGTCCGATCCCAAGAAGGGCGACTTCTACGTCGCGACCCTCAGGAAGCCCGGCCGTCCGGCGGAGGAGATCGTCGCCGCGGCGATGCCGAAGATCCTGCGCGACTTTCCCTGGCCGAAGGCGATGCGCTGGGGCGCCGCCTCGGCCGAGCCCGGTTCGCTGCGCTGGGTGCGGCCCTTGCAGTCGATCCTCTGCACCTTCGGGCCGGAGACCGAGGAGCCGGTCGTCGTCGACTTCGAGGTCGGCGGCATCCGCGCCGGCAACCTGACCGCCGGCCACCGCTTCCATGCGCCGGAGCCGTTCAGGGTGCGACGCTTCGACGACTACGCGGCGGGGCTCGAAAAGGCGTTCGTCGTCCTCGACGCCGAGCGGCGCAAGGACATCATCCGCCACGACGCGGAGAACCTCGCCTTCGCCAAGGGCCTCGAAGTGGTGCCCGACGAGGGGCTGCTCGAAGAGGTCTCCGGCCTCGTCGAATGGCCGGTGACGCTGATGGGCCAGTTCGAGGCGGAGTTTCTCGCGATCCCGCCGGAGGTGATCCAGCTCACCATCAAGGCCAACCAGAAGTGCTTCGTCACCCGGCCGCAGGGCAGCGCGGAGAGCGGGCCGCAGGCCGGGAAGGCCGAACGGCCGTCGCAAGGTGGGGGCGCCGCCGCGCAGGCGTCTGCGGAGCAGATCGGCGCGAGCGCAAGGACTTCCCTCTCCAACGACTTCCTGCTGGTTTCCAACATCGCCGCCAGCGACCACGGCGCCGAGATCGCCCGCGGCAACGGCAAGGTGGTGCGGGCGCGGCTCTCGGATGCCCTCTACTTCTGGCAGACCGACCAGGGCGACCTGCCGGATCTTCAGGGCCTGAAGCCCTCGGCGGACAAGCTTGGGCTGAACCTTGCAAAGCCGCTCGACCAGCGCATGGCGAAGCTCGACGCCCTCGGCGTGACCTTCCATGCGAAACTCGGCACGCAAGGCGAGCGGGTGGCGCGCATCGCCGCGCTCGCCGAGACGATCGCCGCCGCCGTCTATCCAGACGGTGCCGAACTGGGCGGCGAAAAGGTCTCGGGCGAGGCGCTGAAGCGCCACGTGAAACGCGCCGCGCTGCTCGCCAAGGCCGACCTCACAACCGAGGCGGTCGGCGAATTTCCGGAACTGCAGGGCCTGATGGGCCGCTACTACGCCGCGCTGCAGGGCGAGCATCCCTTCGTCCAGGCGGCGATCGAGGACCATTACAAGCCGCTCGGCCCCGGCGATCAGGTGCCGACCGACCCGGTGGCAATCTCAGTGGCTCTCGCAGACAAGCTCGACATGCTTGTCGGCTTCTGGGCGATCGACGAGAAGCCGACTGGCTCGAAGGATCCCTATGCGCTGCGCCGGGCGGCGCTGGGCGTGATCAGGATCCTGCTGGAGAACGGGCTGACGCTGGGGCTCGGCTCGCTGACGCCGGCGGGCGATCTCCTCGCCTTCTTCCACGACCGGCTGAAGGTGCAGCTGCGCGATTCCGGCGCCAGGCACGATCTTGTCGATGCGGTTCTGTCGGGCGGCGCGACGGCCGACGCTGCGATCTCCCCCCTTGTGGGGGAGATGCCTGGCAAGGCAGAGGGGGGTGCCTCGGCACCGACTTCTGACGACACATCGCCCGGCGCGCCCCCCTCTGGGCTGCCGCCCATCTCCCCCTCAAGGGGGGAGATCCGCCAATCTCAGAACGACGACCTTCTCGACGTCACCCGCCGGGTCGAGGCGCTGGGGGCGTTTCTCGCCACCGAAGACGGGGCGAACCTCCTCGCCGGCCATCGCCGCGCCGCGAACATTCTCGCCGCCGAGGAGAAGAAGAACACCGCCATCGCCGAGGCCGTCGATCCCTCGCTCCTCGCCGAACCCGAGGAAAAGCGCCTCGCCGCCGCCATCGAGCGGGCCGAGACCGAGCTTGCCGAGGCGCTCGAAAAGGCCGACTACGAACAGGCGATGGCCGGGCTCGCAAAACTCCGCCTGCCGGTCGACGCCTTCTTCGACAAGGTGCTGGTCAATGCCGAGGACGAGGCGGTGCGCGCCAACCGGCTGGCGCTGCTCGCGCGCATCCGCGCCGCCTGCGGCAAGGTCGCGGACTTTTCGCGCATCGTCGGCTGAGCTTGGCCGAAACCCGCTCGTCCTGCCGAATCGGCCCGTCCCGCCGCCACGATTTGCGGCGGACGGCCGCCGATCCGTGGCCGGCGAGGCGTTTTAACCGTCTTCGTTGGCGCCGTGTTAACCCTCGGGCAAGACTTGTCTGTCGAAATTGCATCAAATTTGCCAGACTGCGCATTGATGCAGCGGAACCGGCGCAACACCCATCACGAAACATTTCGATGTAACAATTCGTGAAGTGCGGCGCCCGGAACCTGCCCAATTTGCAGGGGAAACAGGCAGGGCGGTTGCAGGAGACGGGGGCTGATGCCCGGGGAAACGTCACCTGGATGAAACAAAGCCGCGGGACTGACGCAAGGCCGATCGACTTCGAGGGGGCTTCGAAGACATGAGGAAACAGGGCGCTGCCGTGGCAGCCGCGATATCCTTCGCGCTGCTGATGGCATACGGACTCGTATTCGCAGGTGCCACGCCGGCCGCAGCGGCGTGGAACGAGCCGTGGAAGGGGTCCGACAAGGCTCTGGTCATCGACGCCTACGAGTTCAATCCGATCGACTGGAAGGCGCTCACGTCCGACAAGCGGATCGCCGGCTTCATCAACAAGGCCTCGGACGGCCTGCCGCCGGAGTGGAACTGCAACAAGTACAAGGACGACGAGTACCAGCTCTGCAAGAACCGCTGGTGGAAATACTCCGTCACCAAAGAACTCTACATGACCCGCCGGCAGATGGCGAAGATGAAGGGGCTGCTCTGGGGCGCCTATCATCTCGGCCGGCCGGGCAATCCGCGGGCCCAGGCGGACCATTTCGTCGACTTCGCCGAGCCGGCCGACGACGATCTCCTCGCCCTCGACATCGAGGACAATTCCGACGAGTGGATGAGCCTGTCCGACGCGGAGATCTTCGCCGACCAGATCAAGATCCGCACCGGCCGCTATCCGGTCCTCTACACCAACGGCTCCACCGCCAAGTTCATCTCCGACCACAGCGCCGACTATCCGCTGCTGTCGCGCCTGCCGCTCTGGTATGCCCGCTACCGCGACAACATCGCCGGCAAGTTCCCGGTCGAGACCTGGCCGTCCTATGCGCTGTGGCAGTTCTCCTCCATGCACAACTGCAACAAGCAGTCCTGCCCCTACCGGGTGAAGGGCGCCGAGACCAACATCGACGTCAACGTCTCGACCTACGACGTCGCCGAGCTGCAGAAGGCCTGGCCCTTCGACGAACTGGTGACCCAGCCGGCCGACCGCGACGCCGGCGCCCTGATCGCCGCCGTCTCCGACAAGACCAAGAACGCGGTCGCCGGCGCCGAGAAGCTCGGCGCGGCCCCGAAGAACGTTTCCGGCGGGGCGAGCGACACGCTGCTCGCCGCCTACGGCCCCTCCGAGCACCACGCCGCGATCGACCCGCTGCAGATGCTGACCTCGATCGCCAAGGGCGAGACGACGACGGCGAGCGCGGAAAAGGCCGGCGCTGAGAAGGCTGGAACGGATAAGGCGAAGGCGGCGAAGCTCGCCGGCGGCAAGCCGGCCGAAACGGCCGCCGCGCCGATGAAGCCTTCGGTGCTTTCCGGCGATGCCGCCGCGGCGATCGCCCGGAACGTCAAGTCGCTGCAGCAGGCCGTCTCGCTTGCCGCCGGCAGCCTCGACCGGCTGATCGCGCCGCCCGCCGCCGCCGCGGTCCGCCTGCCGGAGAGTTTCGCGCCGCAGGCGACGCGCCGCCCGGACGCGGCAGAGACCGGCATTGAGCGCTCCCACGTCATGAAGGTGCTCGCCGCTGCCGATGCCGAGCGCCGCGCCAACGCGCTGCCGATGCCCGCGCGCGTTCTGTCGCAGCTCGGCGCCGACCGTTCCGAGCGGGGCGGCCGGGTGCGCCGCGCCGCGCCCGATCACGTCGCCGCGCTCGACATGGTCGACCGGCGGATCTTCGGCGCCTTCGAGGCGACCCGCTGACGCAGCGGGCGGCCCGCCGCCCTTTGCCGAGCCGGTTCGTGCCCGCCGGGGCTTTCCTTCCGGCGAAAGGTCTGCAATCCAGACCTCATGCAGACCGTCCTTCTCCCCCTTGCCGATCCCGCGGCCGAGCCGCGCGCCGAGGCGCTTCTTTCCGCCGGTGAACTCGTCGCCCTGCCGACCGAGACCGTCTACGGCCTTGCCGGCGATTCGACCCTCGGCGGCGCCGTCGCGGCGATCTTCGAGGCGAAGGGGCGGCCGCGCTTCAATCCGCTGATCTGCCACGTTTCCGGCCTCGACATGGCCGAGCGCATCGCCGTCTTCGACGACCTCGCGCGCTCGCTTGCGGCAAGGTTCTGGCCGGGCCCCCTGACGCTGGTGCTGCCGGCCGCCGCCGCGTCGCCCGTCCACCCGCTGGCGATGGCGGGGCTTTCGACCGTCGCGCTGCGCATGCCGCGGGGCGTCGTGGCGCGGCTCGCCGGACGGCTTGGCCGGCCGATCGTCGCCCCGAGCGCCAACCCCTCCGGCCGCGTCACCGGCACCAGCGCCGAGGCGGTGGCCCGGGGCCTTTCCGGCCGCATCCCGCTGATCCTCGACGGCGGCCCCTCCCCCGTCGGCATCGAATCGACGATCCTGCGCCCGGAGGCCGGCCGGCTGGTGCTGCTGCGCGCCGGCGCCCTCCCGCGTGCCGCGATCGAGGCGGCCACCGGCCGTGCCGTGGAAGGCCCCGAAGCCGGTGCGGCGATCGCCGCGCCCGGCGGGCTCGCCTCGCATTACGCCCCGGCCGGGCGGGTGCGGCTCGGTGCGACCAGCGTCGAGCCCGGCGAATTCGTCGTCGCCTTCGGGCCGAAACGGCCGGAGGGCCTGGAACGGGCCGCGGCGATCGTCAATCTCAGCCCGCGCGGCGACCTGAAGGAGGCGGCGGCCAATCTCTTCGCTGCGCTGTCGGCCTTCGATTCGGCCGATGTCGAGCGGATCGCCGTCGCGCCGATCCCCGAGGAAGGCCTCGGCGAGGCGATCAACGACCGGCTGCGGCGCGCCGCCGCGCCGAGATGATCTCAAACTGAAGGACAGGCCCGGGAGGGGTCCGGCGCAGCTTGCGCTTCGCCCGGCCCGGGCTCGGCCCTATCTGCGCAAAAGGACGGGAAGAAGGGGCGGCACACATGACCGGCATCGACATCGCACTGCCAACGGATCCGGACGACGCGCCGCTGTCGGAGGCGCTGCGCGCGCGCTTCGCGGCGATCGTCGGGACGGCGAACGCCCTGACCGAGGCGGCGGACCTCGCCGCCTATCTCGAGGAGCCGCGGGGGCTGTTTCCCGGCCGGGCGGCGATGGTGCTGCGGCCGAAGACGGTCGAGGAAGTCTCGGCGATCCTGCGCCTCGCCGACGAGACGAAGACGCCGATCGTCCCGCAGGGCGGCAACACCGGCCTCACCGGCGGCCAGTCGCCGCGCTCGCCGGGCCAGATCGTCCTTTCCCTGTCCCGGCTCGACCGCATCCGCGCCGTCGATCCCGTCGGCCGGACGATCACCGTCGATGCCGGCGTCGTGCTGCAGCGCGTGCAGGAGGCGGCCGACGAGGCGGGCCTCCTCTTCCCGCTGTCGCTCGGTTCCGAGGGCTCCTGCGAGATCGGCGGCAACCTCGCCTCGAATGCCGGCGGCACCGGCGTCCTCGCTTATGGCAATTCGCGCGAGCTCTGCCTCGGCATCGAGGCGGTGCTCGCCGGCGGCGAGATCTTCCACGGCCTGCGCCGGCTGAAGAAGGACAATCGCGGCTACGACATCCGCGACCTCCTGGTCGGCTCCGAAGGCACCCTCGGCGTCATCACCGGCGCGGTGCTGCGGCTGTTTCCCAAGCCCGCCGGGCGCGAGGTCGCCTTCGTCGGGCTCGCCTCGCCGGAAGCCGCCCTGAAGCTTCTCAGGATCGCCGAAAGGCACGCCGGCGGCGGCCTGACGGGCTTCGAGTTCCTGCCGCGGCTCGGCCTCGACTTCGTCCTCCGCCACATCGAGGGGGCCCGCGACCCGATGGCCCAGGCCCACCCCTGGTACGTTCTCGTCGAGGTCTCCTCCAGCCGCTCGGCGGAGGACGCGCGCGAGACCATGGAGGCGCTTCTCGCCGAAGGCTTCGAGGCCGGGATCGTCGCGGACGCGGCGATCGCCGCCTCGCTCGCCCAGGGCGACGCCTTCTGGCACATGCGCGAATCGATGAGCTGGGCCCAGAAGCCGGAAGGCGGCTCGATCAAGCACGACGTGTCGGTGCCGGTCGCCCGGGTTCCCGAATTTCTGGAAAAGGCCGGCGCGGCGGTGACGGCGGCGATCCCCGGCGCCCGCATCTGCGCCTTCGGCCATCTCGGCGACGGCAACGTCCACTACAACATCTCCCAGCCGGTCGGCGCCGACACCGCCGGGTTCCTTTCCCGCTGGCGCGAGATCAACGGCCTCGTCCACGGCCTCGTCGCCGAGATGGACGGTTCGTTCTCCGCCGAACACGGCATCGGCCTTTTGAAGCGCGAGGAACTCGCAAGGACGAAGCCGGCACTCGAGATGCATCTCATGCGCTCGATCAAACGGATCTTCGATCGCAACAACATCCTCAACCCTGGCAAGGTCGTTCAGATTTGATTCAAGTTTCTTTTCTGGTAACCCTCGCAAAGGTCAGGAAGACTTAACTGACTTTCTTAGCGGGCGGGCAAGAGGCGCTGTCTATTCTGATCCCATCGAAAGGCCGGGAACACATCGGCCGTCGCAAACGGGGATCCCGAGCCGGACAATCGGCTCTCAGGAGAGACAGAAGGCGTCATCCATGACCACCGCTCAGAACGCACAGACCCTTTCCCGCCCGACCTGGGCCGGCGCGCCGGTGCGGCTCGATCCGCGCGACTGCGATCGGCATCAGAGCTTCGTCGCCGTCGAGGACGGCGAGGAGGTCACCTACCGGGTCGACCGGCGGGGAGCGGTCATCCGCCGCACTCTGAAAGGTTGCGGACTTCCGATTTCCGTTGCACTTGCGCCTCGCGTTTTCCGCGGCATCGCCGCCCGGGCGATGGAAACCGCGGAAGGGGAGGTGACGGTGACGCTGGAACTTCATCACGACGACCCGAAATGCACGGTGCCGCTACTCGTGGCGAGCGACCTCTTCGACGTCGCCGCCGACTGGCGCGGCTGGTCCGACCTCTTCGGCCTGCCGATGCTGATGATCGAGGCCGACGGCAGCGTCGTCACGCTGGAGGAGACCGTCGGCCAGGTGCGCACCGCAAAGCCCGCCTCGCGCCGCGCCGGGCCGCATCGCCAGCGCCGCCCGCGCTTCCTCGCCCGCCGCAAGCCCGGCCTCGGCATGCGCATGGTGGTGTCGGGCGAAGAGATCATCGCCCGCCGCTGACCGTCCGGCCCGCCGCAGTCCCCTTCCCCTGTCCGGCCGCGGCGCGGCCCGCCCCCGCCCCGCTTCCTGCCTCGGCCCCCGAGAGAGCGTCGCCGCCCGTCCGCAAGGACCGGGCGGCCTTTTGCCTCAGGGATGCGTTTTCCGGTTGCCTTTGCCGGCAAATGACAATACCGTGGCGTGCGTCTCCTAAGGTAAGGAACGACTTAGAGGGGTAGGCTCGTGGGAAATCAAAGCCTTCGTCCGGCCGGGCCGCTGAGCGGCGCAGTCACGCGCCGGGATCGCACCTCCGGCCGCCGCCGCCGGTCGGCCTTGCGCTTCGTCGCGGGCGCCTTCGCCCTTTTCTTCGCCTTCGCCCTGGCGAGCCTTTCGGCGCCCGGCGGGGCGCGCGCCGCCACCGAGGCGAAGCGGGTCGCCCTGGTGATCGGCAACAGCGCCTATCTCAACACCGGCGCCCTCGAGAACCCCTCGCGCGACGCCCGCGCCATCGCCCTGAAGCTGAAGAAGCTCGGCTTCGAGGTGATCGAGGGATACGACCTCGAAAAGGCGAAGATGGACATGACCATCCAGGAATTCGCCAAGGCCGTCCGCGGCGCCGAGATCGGGATGTTCTTCTATGCCGGCCACGGCATGCAGGTGAACGGCAGGAACTACCTGGTGCCGGTGGACGCGGCCTTCGAGGATCCCTCCGATCTCGACTTCAAGGCCGTCTCGCTCGACACGGTGAACAAGCAGATGCGCTACGACGTCGGCGTGCGCCTCGTCGTGCTCGACGCCTGCCGCGACAATCCGCTGTCGCGCTCGCTGGCGCGATCGCTGACGCGGTCGACGCGGTCGGCGAAGATCTCGGAAGGCCTCGCCAAGGTCGACATCGGCGACGGCGACGGCAGCGAGGGCACCGCGATCATTTACGCGACCAGCCCGGACGAGGTGGCCTATGACGGCGACGGCACCGCCCACTCGCCCTTCACCCAGGCCTTCCTCGACCAGATCGAGGCGCCGGACACCGACATCCAGGTGGTCATGTCGCGGGTCACCGGCCAGGTGCTGCAGACCACCGGCAACAAGCAGCGCCCCTGGATCAACGCCTCGCTGACCGGCGAGGTCTATCTCAACCCGGATGCGACGCGGGTCGCCTCGCTCGATCCGGCGGTGGCGATCTCGCCGGCTCTGGACTCCGTGCCGGCGCCGGCCCTGCCGACCGCCGACAACACGACGGCCAGCCGCGGCGACGACGCCGACCTCCTGAAGCGCGAAACGGCGCTCTACAACTTCGCCCGCCAGACCGGCCAGCGTGCCGACTACGAGGCCTATCTGGAAACCTTCCCGGACGGGCTCTTCGCGGCCAACGCCCGCAAGCAGATCCAGAAGCTGGCGCGGGAAACCGGCGGCAACGTCGTCGCCAGCCTCGATCCCGGCACCAGCGCGCCGCAGCCGCTGGCCGCCGCGGCCGAGCCGGATGCCGGGCTCTCCGGAACGGCCGGCCAGAGCGCGCTGCAGTCGAGCGAGGGAACCGAGGCGGTGCTCGGCCTCGACCGCAACCTCCGCAAGGAGGTGCAGCTCCGCCTCAACCTCGCCGGCTTCCAATGCGGCACGCCGGACGGCGCCTTCGGCCCGAACACCCGCAACGCCATCATCCGGTGGCAGACGGCGCGCGCCGTGCATGTCAGCGGCTATCTGAACCGTCCGCAATACGACCTTCTTGTCAACCAGACCCAGGCCGCCCTCGCCGCCTATACGCCGCCGGCTCCGCCGAAGGTGCGGGCCTACACGCCGCAGCGCGCCACCCGGCAGACCTATTCCGAGCCGCGCCGGGCGCAGCGCGCGCAGCCGCATGTCGTGCGAAGGGTCTCCCCGCGCCGCTCCGGCGGCGGCGATCCCGCAGCCGCGGCCTTCTTCGGCGGTCTCGTCGGCGGGGTGATCGGCGGCGCCATCGGCCGCTGACCCGCAACTGTCGCGGGGCATGCGGCATCGGGCATCCGGCATCCGGCATCCGGCATCCGGCATCCGGCATCCGGCATCCGGCATCCGGCATCCGGCATCCGGCATCCGGCATCCGGCATCCAAAAATGCGGCGAGGCCGTCTGCGCGTCAAATCCGGAAGAACGACGAAGGGGGCGGCCATGGCCGCCCCTTTTCCGTTCATGGCTCGGCCTGCGGTGGTGGTCCGCGGTCGGCGCGTTGCGTTGCGGTTGGAACGCTGCGGCGGCGTCGCTGCGCCGCGGCAAATCTGCGCGGCGGCGGCGAAAGGTGCGGCGCGTCGAAGCTGCGCGGCGACGGAGCGGAGAAGCAGGAATTTCCTGCGTCACGCCGTTCACGCGAGCGGTTTGCTGTCGACAGGCCACCACGCCCCACGGTTACGCGAATTCAACTTCTCACGGAGAATTTATAACCGAAGTTTAATGTTTCCATCCGAGCTTGTGCTGCCGCAGCAAACCCGCTTGCCGGTACCATCCGCGCACAACACGGAACTCGTCGGAAAATGGCAACGAACGTCACGCGTCCCCTGTGGATCCAGATCACCACTTGCGGCATCGCTGCCGTCCTGTTTGCCAGTTGCACGATCGGAGGGCTCGCCTGGTACCGCCAGGATTCGATGAGCGACAACGCGATCCGGGCCGAATCGCGGAACGACCTCGCCTTCGTCGAGGCCGATGTCGAGGGCCAGAAGCGGTCCGCTTCCGCCGTCGCGCTGACGATCGCCGCCGAACCCGAGACCGCCGAACTCATCCGGCAGCGGGCGCACGATACGCTCGTCGCGCGCTATCAGGCGCAGTTGCCGCAGATCACCGCCCATAGCGACGTCCAGGCGATCACCTTCGTCAATGCCGAGACCCAGGCGATCGCGCGGGTGCACGATCCTAAGAAGTCCGGAGACTTCATGAAGGGCCGCCGCAAGATGGTCGAGGTGGCCATCGCGGAAGGGCGGCTGACGGCCGGCATCGAGCCGGGACGCGCCGCCATCGGCATGTTCGCCTCCGCGCCCGTCGTCCAGAACGGAACGGTCGTCGGCGTCATCGACGTCGGAACGCGGCTGAACGACGAATATTTCGCCCGGATCGCCAAGAGCATCCATGGCAACGTCGCGGTCCACATGTTCCAGGAGGGGCAGTTCACCCGGCAGGCGTCGACCTTCCCTTCAGAGAGCATCCTGACGGGCGAGCAGATCGACGACGCATTCGCCGGCCGGCCGGTCTATGGCCACGCCACGACGAATGGCGAGGAATATGCCGTGACGGCAATGCCGTTGACGAACTTCTCCGGCGAGCCGATCGGCGTCCTGGAGCTCGCCTCGGACGTCACGGATCTTTCGGCCCATCAGGGGGCCGCCCTGTGGACGACGATGCTGGCGACGCTGGCGGTGGCCTTGCTGGCGCTGGTCGGCTTCATGCTCTTCGCCCGGTCCCTCGGCACGGCGATCAAGCGCCTGACGACGACGATGGGACGGCTGGCAGCCGGCGACCTGACGGTCGAGGTCGACGGCCAGGAACGGTCGGACGAGATCGGCGCGATGGCGGCAGCCGTCGAGGTCTTCAAGCAGACGGCGGTGGATCAGCGACGGCTCGAAGGCGAGGCCGAGGCCGCGCGGGTATCGGAGGCGGATGCGCGGCGGCGCCAGGCCGATCTCGAACATGCCAAGGCGGAAGACCTCAGGGCCTTCATGGGCCTCGTCGACGCGAGCTTCGACCGGCTGTCCTCGGGCGACCTGACGGTGCGCATGGCCGGCGCGGTGGCGCCGGAATTCGAGCCGATCCGGGCGAAGTTCAACGGTTCGGTTGAAGAGCTGGAAGCGGCGATCGGCCGGGTGGTCGGGGCGGTCGGTTCGATCCGCACCGGGCTTTCGGAGATCACCGTCGCCTCCAACGACCTCGCCCAGCGCACCGAACAGCAGGCGGCGAGCCTGGAAGAGACCGTCGCCGCGCTCGGCGAGGTGACCGGCGGCGTCAACCGCACCGCCGACGGGGCGAACGAGGCGCGCCAGAGCGCCGAGGCGGCACGTCAGAAGGCCGAAAGGGGCGGCGCGATCGTCGCCGAGGCGGTGACCGCGATGAGCCAGATCGAGGCGTCCTCGCAGCAGATCAACCAGATCATCGGGGTGATCGACGAGATCGCCTTCCAGACCAATCTCCTGGCGCTGAATGCCGGCGTCGAGGCGGCGCGGGCCGGCGAGGCCGGCAAGGGCTTCGCGGTGGTGGCCCAGGAAGTGCGGGCGCTCGCCCAGCGCTCGGCCGAGGCCGCCAAGGAGATCAAGGGCCTGATCAACGCCTCCTCGGAACAGGTGGAGAAGGGCGTCACGCTGGTGACCGCCTCCGGTAGGTCGCTGGAGGAGATCGTCGCGGAGGTCGCGGGGATGGCCGAGGTGGTGGGGCGGATCGCGGCCTCGGCGCGCGAACAGGCGACGAGCCTGCGCGAGGTTTCCGGCGCCGCCGACCAGATGGACAAGGTGACGCAGCAGAACGCCGCGATGGTGGAAGAATCGACCGCGGCGGCCCAGACGCTCGCCAAGGAGACCGAGGGCCTGGCGGCGGCGGTGGCGCGGTTCCGGACGGCCGGGACGGCGGCGAAGGCCGCCGGGGCGGCGGGATCGGGCGGCATGCGCACCGCCGCTCGGCCCGGTGCCCGCGGCCTGCCGCAGCTGAAGACCGCCGGCACCGGCGGCGCGGCCCGCAAGCCCGCCGCCGCCACCGCAGCCGAGGAGAGCTGGGAGGAGTTCTGAGCCTTCGGCCGGCTCGGGTCGGGCCGGCCACTCCCCGCCGGATCTGGCCGCACCAGTCGGACCCAGCCGATCTGGAGGCGTTCGGCGGCCTCGCGAAAGCTCAGCGCGTGCCGGCCCCGTCACCGGCGCGCGCTTTTGCATCGCCGCCTCCGGCAGCGCCCTTGGCAGGGTCCGACGGTCGCGCGGCGGTGGACTGCGCCGCCGGTCCGGCCGCCGGCGTCGCCCCTTCCGCAAAACCGTAGACGGGCATCGTGCCGTCCTTCGCGGCATAGATCGGCGCCTCGATGACGGCGATCGGCGATGCGCCGAGCCGCTCCAGGCCCTCGCGGCCGACGCCGAAGAGCAGCGTGCCCTGGCGCTGGTCCTCGCCGTTCCACGGCCGGTCGAGCTGGAACTGGTCGCCGGGACGGTCGCCCTTCGGCAGATAGGCCAGGACCTTTAGATCCGAATCGCGCAGCGCATAGGCGATGCCCGCCGTCAGCGCCCGCCCCTCGACGACGACGCGCCTTGCCCCCGTTTGCGCCGCCAGGGCTTCGAGGCTCTCGGCGGTCTTCTGCCAGCCGGCGAGCTGACGCAGCTGCCGGCCTGCCGCCGGCGCCGAGCCGGGGTCGAAGAACGCCGTGCCGAAGAGGATCACCAGCGAGGCAAGGCCGCAGACGACGAGGTTGGCCAGGAAGAAGAAGCGCCAGCGGTGGCGCACGACCAGCGCGGTCGCGACGATCGCGCCCGCCGGATAGGCGGTGGCGCCCCAATTGACGTTCGCCTGGGCGAGAAAGCCCTGGACGGTGATGGCGAGGAGGATCGGCCAGGAGAGGACGAGCAGCAGAAGATCGGTGCGCGGCTTCTCCGTCCGGGCGCCGAGGAAGAGGGCGTTGAGCATCGCCCCGAAGATCACCGGGCCGGCGATGGCGAACTGGGCCGCCAGGAATTCGAAGCCCTTCCGGCCGTTGATCCGGTCCAGCGACCAGCCGATGTTGTCGTTCGCCGTATGCTCGAAGGTGGCGAAGCCGTTCAGCGCGTTCCAGACGAGGTTCGGCGCGATGAGGAGGAGCATGACGGCGAGCGCTGCGAGGCTTTCGCGGCGCACGAGCTTCTGCCGCAGTTCCGGCAGCAGCGCCGCCGAAAGCGCCACCAGCGCCGGCAGATAGATCATCGCATATTTGGCGTTGAGGCCGAGGCCGGCGGCGACGCCGAAGAGCAGCGCCGGCGAAAGGCCCGGCCGCTCGATCTGTTCGAACAGCGCATAGAGCGCGAGCGCCCAGAAGAACAGCAGGAACGGGTCGGTGGTGATCAGGAAGGACGAGACCGCGATCCCCGGCATCAGGGCGAAGAAGATGCCGGTCCAGAAGCCGCTGCGCCGGCCGTAGAGCCGCGCCGCGAGCAGCGCCAGCACGAAGGCCGTCGCCGAATTGACCAGCGGCACGACCGAGCGCACGCAGGCCGCGCCGGTGCCGCAAACCTGCGTCTCCGCCCCGATCACCCAGGCGATCAGCGGCGGCTTGGTGAAGTAGCCGAAGTCGAAATGCCGGGCCCAAAGGACGTATTGCGCCTCGTCGAAGCCGAGCTCGCTCGGCGACAGCACCAGAGCGAGGAGCCGCGCGAGCGCGACGGCGGCGAGGATCAGGGCGAGCCCGGCCATGCCGAGGGAGCGGTCCTGTAGCCGATCCGTCACGCCTGCGGCCTGACGCGTTGCGGTCGTCGTTCGTGTCATAATTACTTGCGAATGGATGGTTAGTGGCCGCAGAACGCGTGTCGAAAGCCCCGCCATGCGGCGCGGGCCATGATCGACGCTGCGGGCCGGGGCAAACTGGCCCATGGCGCAGTGCAGTGCAAGGATGGTCGAAGATGGATCGAGGTGCCGTGGCCTCTTCGGGGTTCGCCGGCCTTTCGGATGACGGGATCGGCAGCGGCGGGCCCGGGTACGGTCCGACGAAAGGAGCGCCGTGGCGGCGCCTCGCCGGCCTGATGAACCGCCGGCCGCTCGCCGGCCTGACTGTGGTGCTGTGCCTCGTCAGTCTCGTCTTCCTTGCCTTTCCGGGCATCGACACCGGCGTCAGCGCACTGTTCTACCAACAGGGCCGCGGCTTTGCCGACCAGTCCGGCATCGACCTCCAGATCGTCCGCGGCTTCGGCAACTGGATGACCATCCTCGCCGTCTCGGCGGCCGGGCTCTCCGTCGTCGGGGCGCTTTTCGCCCGCCTGCCCGGCTGGCCGATGCGGCCGAGCGCCGGCCTCTTCGTCCTTTGCGTCTATGCGCTCGGGCCGGGCCTCGTCGTCAACGCCATCCTGAAGAACACCGCGGGCCGGGTGCGGCCGCGCAATCTCGCCGAATTCGGCGGCAGCCTCGACTTCACGCCGGTGTGGCACTTCGCCGGCCAGTGCACCGGCAACTGTTCGTTCTCCTCCGGCGAGGCGGCCTCGGCCGCCGCGATCCTGTCGCTGTTCTTCGTGGTGCCGCGATCCGATCGCGCGCCGGTGGGGCTCGGGCTCACCGTCGCCGCCGCGACGGTCTCGGCGGCGCGGATCGCCGCCGGCGGCCACTTCCTCTCCGACGTCCTGGTCTCCTGGATCATCGTCCTTGCGACGATCGTCATCCTCAGGCCGCTGTTCTTCGGCGCGGCAGGGGGCAGAATCGATGCCCGCTTCGCCGCGACCCGCGAGGCCATTCGGGCCCGCCTCGGCTTCGCCTCCGGAAAAAACCGGGCGGCGCGGCAGCCGGCGAATGGCAGCGCCGCGGCACGGTTTTCTGGCGCGACCGGCGCGAAGGACTGTGATAAGGCGCCGCCGATGGACGCCCTTCCCACGCTTCAACCGACGCAGCAGCGGCATTTCGCCATGATCAGCGTCGTCGTTCCGGCCCGCAACGAGGCCGAGAACCTCGCGGTTCTCGTGCCCGAGATCGCGACGGCCCTCGCCGCACGGCGGCACGAGATCGTCGTCGTCGACGACGGCTCGACGGATGCGACGCCGGAGACGCTCGAGCGGCTGCGCGGCCAAGGGCTCGCCGTCCGTCACATCCGCCACGAACGCTCCGCCGGCCAGAGCCGGGCGGTGCGCACCGGCGTGCTCCACGCCGCCGGCGACTGCCTCGTCACCATCGACGGCGACGGCCAGAACGACCCGGCCTTCATTCCCGAAATGGTGGCGCGGCTGGAACGGGCGGGCGAAGGCTGCGGTCTCGTCGCCGGCCAGCGGACAGGGCGCACCGACAGCTTTTCCAAGCGCCTTTCCTCCAGGGCGGCCAACCGGCTCAGGACGGCGATCCTCAGCGATGCGACCCGCGACACCGGCTGCGGGCTGAAGGCGCTTCCGACGGCGCTGTTCCGCCGGCTGCCCTATTTCGACGGCTGGCATCGCTATCTGCCGGCGCTCGTCCTCAGGGAGGAATTCTCGATCGCGCATCTCGACGTCAAGGACCGCCAGCGCCGCTTCGGCCAATCGAACTACGGCATCTTCGACCGGGCGGCACGCGGGGCGCTCGATCTCTTCGGCGTCTGGTGGATCCTGCGCCGCGGCCGCCGCACGCCCGGCCGCGTCGACGACGTCTCCGCCGCGAGGGAGTAGCGCCATGCTGTCCTATCTCAATCACGTCTTCATCGAGCAGTTCGACCTCTGGATCGTTCTCGGCTTCATCGCCCAGGCGATGTTCACGGCGCGCTTCCTCATCCAGTGGATCGCCTCGGAGCGGGCCCGCCGGTCGGTGATGCCGGTCGCCTTCTGGACCTTCTCGCTGCTCGGCGGCAGCCTGCTCCTCGTCTATGCGCTGCATCGCCGCGATCCGGTCTTCATCATCGGCCAGGCGGCGGGCCTGTTCATCTATGCCCGGAACGTCATGTTGATCGTCGGAGAGAAGAAACGGACACTGGCGGAGACCGAGAGCATGGAGATCCCGCATTCCTGACGCGGCGCCGAATTGCGCGCAGGCACACCGTCCTGCCCGACTGCTGCCGTTTTCCTTCGGGAAGCGTTCCGTACCGACAGGGCGATTCGGCGGCGATCCGACCTGCCGCCGCCCGACGACAATCGCCGGGACCGGCGGCGCGAAGCCGGGCAAGGCCGGCCGCATCGCCCGAAACCTTTCACGCCGCCGTCGCGCGGGCCCGAAACCTCAGATCTTTTCCCAAAGGAGGAATTCTTCCGACATGCTCAGACGCACCAGCCTCGCGAAGCTCGCCCTTTCCGGCCTGACGGCCCTCGTCATCGGCGCCGGCGCGCTTCCCGCAGCAGCCGCCCAGTGCGGCAATTCCGCCGCCGGTTTCGACCAGTGGAAGCAGCAGATGGCCCGCGAGGCGGCTTCCGCCGGCATTTCCCAGCGCACCATCGAGTCGGCGCTGATGCCGGCCCGCTATTCCTCGAAGGTCATCAGCCTCGACCGCAACCAGCATTCGATGAACCTGTCGCTCGACGCCTTCATGGCGCGGCGGGCGCCGGCCTCCTTCGTCTCGAAGGGCAAGCGAATCATCCAGCAGAATGCCGGGCTGCTCAATTCGATCGAGAGCCGCTACGGCGTGCAGAAGGAGATCCTCGTCGCGATCTGGGGCATG
Organism: Jiella sonneratiae; assembly: GCF_017353515.1. GTDB lineage: Bacteria > Pseudomonadota > Alphaproteobacteria > Rhizobiales > Rhizobiaceae > Jiella > Jiella sonneratiae. The sequence continues at coordinate 2,605 of NZ_JAFMPY010000007.1, read as the reverse complement.
GAGACCGGCTTCGGCGCCAATTCCGGCAGCATGCCGGTGATCCCCTCGCTGGCGACCCTCGCCTATGACTGCCGCCGTTCGGCCTTCTTCACCGAGGAGCTGCTCGCGGCTCTCGCCATCATCGACCGCGGCGACATGAGCGCCGACCAGATGCGCGGCGCCTGGGCCGGAGAGATCGGCCAGACGCAGTTTCTCGCCAAGAACTATCTGCGCTTTGCCGTCGATGCCGACGGCAACGGCCGCCGCGACCTGATCCGCTCCAAGGCCGACGTCCTCGCCTCGACGGCGAACTTCCTGCGCCAGCACGGCTGGCAGGCGGGCGCCGGCTACCAGCCGGGCCAGCCGAACTTCTCGGTTCTGCGCGAGTGGAACAAGGCCGGCGTCTACCAGAAGGCCCTGGCGCTGTTCGCCTCCAAGCTCGCGAGCTGAGCTGCAGCGGACCGCGCGCCCGCTGACCGCGGGCCGCATTCCCGATCCTTGATCCGCCCGGCGCCGACGGCGCCGGGCTTTTTCATGCACGGTTCCGGCCGGGTCTCGGTTGCGGTGCCGTAAGGCCGGCCCGCCCATTGGGCCCTGCCTGACCAGAGCATCGAATCCGGCTCGCAGCCATGTCCGGAAGCGCCGCGGGCCTTGGGCCGGACGCCAAACGCCGACCGCGCCCGCGGAGCGATGCTCCGGGGCGGGTCGATGCCCGATGATCGTTGGAGGTCAGGCCGGCGATCAGAGGCGATAGAGGATCTGGTCGTTCCAGAAGCGGTCGAGGCGCTGCAGCGACTTGTTCATCTTCTGGAATTCCTGCTCGTCGAGGCCGCCAACCTTGTCGATCGAGCCGATGTGGCGGTCGTAGAGGCCGGCGACGACCTCGGCGACTTCCTTGCCGGATTCGGTCAGCGAGACCCGGACCGCGCGGCGGTCGACGCGGGACTTCTGGTGGTCGATGAAGCCGAGCTCGACGAGCTTCTTCAGATTATAGGAGACGTTCGAGCCAAGATAGAAGCCGCGGCTGCGAAGCTCGCCGGCGGTCAGCACCGAATCGCCGATGTTGAAGAGCAGGAGCGCCTGCACGGCATTGATGTCGGTGCGACCCGCCCGGTCGAACTCGTCCTTGATCACGTCCAGCAACCGCCGATGCAGCCGCTCGACCAACTGCAGTGTCTCGAGGTAGAGTGACTTCAGTTCCACCTTTTCTTCGTGAACGGGAACCGACTGCGCCTTGTTGTTCGTGACCATGTTAAATCTCCGCTGTTGAAGTGATGGATTATTGTTTTGTCTATCCATCTTGGAGACCACTCTACGCGGCGCACCTAAAATTCGACTTAAACCCCAGACTTAACGGGGCCTTACGCGAACCAGACGAATTTCTTGCTTAACGATTTTCCGCCCGGCGCGACCGCGCCGGCTTCAGCGGCCGCGCCGCCGGCCGCTCTCGCGCCAGTCCACCACCCTGAGGGCGGCGAGCATGCCGAGGCCCCAGGCATGGGCAGCGAGCCCCAGGAGGTTTTCGCCGAACAGCGCCGGAAAGCCGAGATGCATCACCCCCTCGACGATGGCGATCAGCGCCCAGATAACCGCGCCCCAGCCGGCGGTCATCCAAAGGCCGATGCCGGCGACCGGATAGAGCACGGCGAGCGCCGGCGCGGCGATCCGCCACCAAAGCGGCATCAGGTCGAAGCGGCCGAGGCGGGCGGGCTCGACGCCGATCAGCCGCACCCAGTAGAAGACGCCGACGCAAAACAGGCAGAGCCCGGCGAGCCGGCAGAGCCAGACCGTCAGTCGCCGGTTGAGGCTTTCCGCGCGGCTCTCGCCCGAAAGCTCGATGGTCATGGCGCTCCCGTCGTCGTGGCGGCGCCGCCCCGACACGCGCGGGCGGCGCTCCCTGGGGCCGGCTTTCGGGCGGCTTGCCGGCAACCTACCGCCCCCGCCGAGCCATGGTCAATCTGGGGCCCGGGTTCAGGCAGGGCTCCGAACTCATATGACAGCAGGTGACGCATTGCGCGGAGGCTGATTCTGTGGCGGCGGTTGATTCGAGGAGCCGCCGCGATGAGCGCTTGTGCCGACGATTGGGGTTCGAAGTCCCGCCTTCGGGTTTTGCTGGAGCATTTTGCCGAGATCGATGACCCGCGCGATGTGCGCCGGCTCTATCATCCGCTTCCCGAAGTCCTGCTGCTCGTCGTCTGCGGGACGATGGCCGACTGCGACGACTACGAAACGATCGCCGCATGGGGCGCTGCGCATCTGCCGTTCCTGCGCCGCTTCCTGCCTTACGAGCACGGCGTGCCCGGCGAGCGCTGGCTGACGATCGTGATGAACCGCATCAACCCGGCTTTGTTCTCCAAGGCTTTCACCGACTGGGTGCGGGAGACCTGGCCCGAGCGGGTCGACCTCATCGCCATCGACGGCAAGACCTCGCGCCGCAGCCATGACCGGGGCGCCGGCCAACAGGCCATCCACATGGTCTCGGCCTTCGCCACGACGCAACGGCTGGTGCTCGGCCAGGAGGCCGTGCCGGACAAGGCCAGCGAGTTGGCCGCCATCCCCGAACTTCTGGCCCGGCTCGGCGAGGACGGCGGGCTCGAGGGCGCGCTGGTCTCGATCGACGCCATCG
>NZ_JAFMPY010000074.1 GCF_017353515.1 Jiella sonneratiae | reverse complement strand
AGATGTTCTCGACGGGATTGAGCTCGGGTGCGTAGGGCGGCAGGATGACGATGGTGATGTTGTCCGGAACCCGCAGTGCCGCGGAACCGTGCCAGCCGGCGCCGTCTATGACGAGGACGGCGTGCGCTCTGTCTGCCACGGCTCTGGATATTTCGGCAAGGTGGGCGTTCATCGCGAAGGTATTGGCGTAGGGCATGACGAGCGCTGCGGTTTTGGCCCGTCTTGGGCAGACGGCGCCGAAGATATAGGCCCATTTGTAGCGCGTATCGCGGGGCGCACGGGGTCGGGTTCCGCGCTCGGCCCAGATGCGGGTCAGCGTTCCCTGTTGACCGATCCGCGCTTCGTCCTGGAACCAGACTTCCAAAGGCTTGCCGCATGCAGCGTCGGGCAGTGCGGCCGCTACCGTTTCGGCGAAGTTTTTTTAAACGTCTCCTGCGCCGCAGGATCGGACTTCGGGTGTCGTGGACGGACGGAAAGCCGCCAGAAGCCGAGCGAAGCCAGCTGCTTGCCGACCGTGCGTTCGTGCATCACAACGCCGAAGCGCTCCTCGATCTTGCGCTTCAGGTCCACGCGTCGCCAGCGCACGACGCCGTCCACTTGCGGATCGGGGCCCTCGCGGACCATTTGGGCCAGCTCGGCCTTCTGTTCGGGGCCAAGCCGCGGCGTCGGACCGGCATAGAACCGGTTTGAAAGGCCGGCGAGCCCTTCTTCGTTGTAGCGATGAACCCAGTCTCGAAGCGTCTGGCGATCCATGCCGCACGTCTCGGCGGCCGACCGGCGATCCACGCCGTCCAGGACCAGCGCGATCGCCAGCATCCGCCGCGCCGCCTTCGCATCCAAACTCTTCGCCGCAGCCGCGCGAAGCGCCGCCGATGAGTGGTCCGTTCGAGTGATCTCTACCGCCATCGAAACCTCC
>NZ_JAFMPY010000073.1 GCF_017353515.1 Jiella sonneratiae | reverse complement strand
CACCTCTGCCCGCGATCGACCCTTCGCCAGAAGCAGGATCGTCTGGAAATGGTTGCGCTCGACGACGTCGGCGGCGTCGCGAAATCGCCGTTCAATCTCATCGATCGTCAGCGGCTCGGGACTGAACGCCATCAAAGGCCTCCATCAAATCGGTCCCATCAAGCCTATGAAATTCGAGCCCAAGCGGGAATCCTCTGAATCAATTCCCCGAATCCATGTTTCATTGCGTCTGATCGAGGAGGCTGGCGAGGTAGTCCGGTGACCAGACCAGCCGGCGAGTTTTCGGCGTGATTTGAGGGACTTCTTGTCTTTGGCCGTTCGGATGAGATTGAGCGCGAAGTGCCGGACGACAGCCATGTTCCTGGCGCCGTGGCCTTTGCGCAGGCGAGACTGATCGTCCTTGAACAGGACGTCAAGCACCCAGTGCAGCCGGTTCTCGATGCCCCAATGGTCGCGCACTGCTGCGGCTGCCTTTTCGGCGTCGAGATGCGCCGAGGAGATGAAGTAGCGGATGTCCTTGCGGCTCTTGTCAACGAGCTGGGTCCGGCTTTCGACACGGATGAGGCACGCCGCGTCCGGCAGGCGCAACTCGCCGGGAAATCGCCGGCCGCCGGACAGCCAGCCGACGTCGGAAAGGACGCTGACGCAGCGCTCCTCGATGCGGCCGTGGCCCTTGTCGGTCTCGACGAAGCTTTGCAGGCTCGCCTTCGGCGCCTCCTCAAACGCCGTCTCGACCTCAGCCCTCAGCGTCGGCTGATTGGCCTTCACCGCCAGGAGATAGTCGGCGCCAGTCGCCCGGATTGCGCTGGCGATGGTTCCATTGGTGGCGATGGCGTCGATCGAGACGAGAGCACCTTCGAGCCCGCCGTCCTCGCCGAGCCGGGCCAGAAGTTCGGGGATGGCGGCCAACTCGCTGGCCTTGTCCGGCACCGCTTCCTGGCCGAGCACCAGCCGCTGCGTCGTGGCGAAGGCCGAGACCATGTGGATGGCCTGTTGGCCGGCGCCCCGGTCATGGCTGCGGCGCGAGGTCTTGCCGTCGATGGCGATGAGGTCGACCCGCT
>NZ_JAFMPY010000072.1 GCF_017353515.1 Jiella sonneratiae | reverse complement strand
ATGGCCAAGAGCAAATTCGAGCGCAACAAGCCGCATGTGAACATCGGCACGATCGGGCACGTCGACCACGGCAAGACGTCGCTGACGGCGGCGATCACCAAGTATTTCGGCGAATACCGGGCCTATGACCAGATCGACGCGGCGCCGGAGGAGAAGGCGCGCGGCATCACGATCTCGACGGCGCACGTGGAATACGAGACCGAGAGCCGGCACTACGCCCATGTCGACTGCCCGGGCCACGCCGACTACGTGAAGAACATGATCACCGGCGCGGCGCAGATGGACGGGGCGATCCTCGTCGTCTCGGCGGCCGACGGCCCGATGCCGCAGACGAGAGAGCACATCCTGCTCGCCCGCCAGGTCGGCGTTCCGGCGATCGTCGTCTTCCTCAACAAGGTCGACCAGGTCGACGACGCCGAGCTGCTCGAGCTGGTCGAGCTCGAGGTGCGCGAGCTGCTCTCGTCCTACGAGTTCCCGGGCGACGACATTCCGATCGTCAAGGGCTCGGCGCTCGCCGCCCTCGAAGACTCCAACAAGGAGATCGGCGAGAACGCGGTGCGTGAGCTGATGAAGGAGGTCGACGCCTACATCCCGACCCCGGAGCGTCCGATCGACCAGCCGTTCCTGATGCCGATCGAGGACGTGTTCTCGATCTCGGGCCGCGGCACGGTGGTGACGGGCCGCGTCGAGCGCGGCATCGTCAAGGTTGGCGACGAGGTCGAGATCGTCGGCATCCGCGACACCAAGAAGACGACGGTGACCGGCGTCGAGATGTTCAGGAAGCTGCTCGACCAGGGCCAGGCGGGCGACAACATCGGCGCGCTGATCCGCGGCGTCGACCGCGACGGCGTCGAGCGCGGCCAGGTGCTGTGCAAGCCGGGCTCGGTGAAGCCGCACACCAAGTTCAAGGCCGAGGCCTACATCCTGACCAAGGAGGAGGGCGGCCGCCACACGCCGTTCTTCACCAACTACCGCCCGCAGTTCTACTTCCGCACGACGGACGTGACCGGCGTGTGCACGCTGCCCGAGGGCACCGAGATGGTGATGCCGGGCGACAACGTGACGATGGACGTGACGCTGATCGTGCCGATCGCCATGGAGGAGCGCCTGCGCTTCGCCATCCGCGAAGGCGGCCGCACCGTCGGCGCCGGCATCGTCGCCGCGATCGTCGAGTA
>NZ_JAFMPY010000071.1 GCF_017353515.1 Jiella sonneratiae | reverse complement strand
GCCGTTGAAGGCGTCGAAGACCTGCTTGACCGGGACGTAGGGAGCGGTCGCGACATAGACCATGTCGCCGGAGCGGATCTTGAAGTCCTGGGCAAAGATCAGCCCGGACGGTTCGCGCAGGTTGAAGCGGTAGACCACCGGCACCTGGCCGGTCAGCCGCGTCGCCTCCGGATCGCCCGGATCGCTGTGCTTGAACGCCTCGCCCTCGTAGCGGGCGAGCATCTCCGCCCCCGCCTCGCGCCTGAGGACGAAGACCCCCATCGGATTGGCGAGCGCCGGATTGAGCCCGCCGACCTGCGCCAGCGCCTCGGCGAGCGACATCTCGTAGCCCTGCAGCGGCAGCTGGTCGCTGCGCCCCGTCGCCCCCAGCGCCACGTAGGTGCGCGGCTGGCGGGTCATGAGCACGACGTCGCCGGGGCGCACATAGACGTCCTCGGTCGGATCGTCGACGAGTTCGGAGAACGGCATCTGCACCGTCCGCCCGCCGCGGGTCAGCGACACCGCGGTCTCGTAGATCGGCGTCTTCGGCCCGCCGACCCTCGCAATCAGGTCGAGGATCTTCAGCCCCGAGGTCGGGATCGGCACCGAGGCGCCGCCGATCGCATCGCCGGTCACCGTCACCGTCGTCGAATTGCCCTGCGACACCGCGACGACGGCCTGCGGCTCGATCGCCCGGTCCTTCAGGGCGGCGACGATCCTTTTCTCGACGGTCGCCGCCGTCGAGCCGGCGACGCGGATGCGCCCGGCATAGGGGATGGTGATCGAGCCGTCGCGGGCGACCTGCTGGGCCGGCAGATGCACCGAGGAGGAGCCCTGGCCGCCGGCGTTGAGCGAGGAGAACAGCCCGCCGACGCCGGCCTCGAACAGCGTCACCTCGACGACGTCGCCGACGCCGATGCCGGTGTCGCCGGGCAGGGACAAGCCGGCGATCGAGCGGAAGCTCGGCCGCGGCTCCTCGCCCTGATAGGCGAGCACCGTGCGGTCGACGGGAACCAGCAGATAGCCGTCGCGCCACTGCACCGCGCTCTCGTCGACATTGCCGACGAAGGCGCCGGCCGTCGGCCCCGCCGAGGGCAGCGCCGCGCAGCCGGACAACAGCCCCGCCGCCAACCCCGCCAGAACCAGCCGCGCGCAGCCGCCCCGCGCCCTCACGGCCTTCCTGCGCACGACCTCGCCCCCGG
>NZ_JAFMPY010000070.1 GCF_017353515.1 Jiella sonneratiae | reverse complement strand
GGGCGCGCCGAGAGTGTCGATGGGCCGCCTTTGCATGAGGTTGAGGCGGACGAGGCGGCGGAAGGTGCTGGGTTGCGGGATGGCGCGCTGGGCTTCTTGGGCGAGTTTGAGGAGCAGGAAGGCGATCAGCGCGACGAAGATCTGGATGCGCACGGCGTTCTCGCTCTCGCCGAAGAAATGGCCGATCTTCAGGTTCTGCTTGATCCATTTGAAGAAGAGTTCGATCTGCCAGCGGGCCTTGTAGAGATCGGCGATCTCCTTTGCCGGGGCGTCGAGATCGTTGGAGACGATGCGGATCGTCTTTCCGGTCTCGAGCCTGACGAGGATCTCGCGCACCGGATCGGCGAAGGGGTTGTTGCGCGAGCGGGCCATGCGCTGGGGCAGAAGGCCGATCCGGTCGGAGAGGATGGCGCCGCCTTTCGGCACCGGCAGGACGGCGGTCACGGCAAGCTCGGTGTTGCTCTTCAGGCGGCTGACGATCCGGCAGCCGGCGGCGTCGAGGGCCGCCCACCAGGCGAAGTCGTAATAGCCGAGATCGAAGACGTAGGTGGCGCCGGGTTCGGGCTGGAGCGCCTTGGCGGGCGTGATGTCGTTCACCCGCTGGTCGGTGAGATTCGCCGCCAGCGGCATGGCCGCGCCGAGATCGTAGACGACGTGCAGCTTGACCGCCCGCTGGCCGCTGACGGCGCTGACCCAGCCCTGGCTGAGCGAGGTGAGCGAGAGGCGGGTGGCGTCGAGAAGCAGGGTCGGCGTCGTCAGGGCCGGCATCTGGCGGCGGATGCGGCGGCAGGCGGTTTCGGCCATGTGGGCGAAGAGTTCGGCAAACAACGCCGCCGGCCGCGTGGCATTGGCATCCGAAAGGGTCGAGCGGGCCGGGGCGCTCATGCCGAGATGGTAGAGCCGGGCGGACTGGCTGGCGAGACCGGCCTCGATGTCGCGCAGGCTGTCGGCGCCGGACAACTGGCCGAACAGCATGGCGAGGAACTGGCCCCGGGTGCTCAGCCTGCGCACCCGGCGGTCGGCCCGATGGGCTTCGACGAGCCGCTCGAATTCGGCCCAGGGAATGTGTTTCTGCAGCCCGTGAAAAACGCTATTGTCGTGCCGCATGACATTGATCTCCAATCTCGTGTCCCGAACGCCGCGAAACGTCTGGAACCGAGTAGAATCAATGTCATGCACTCTGTCCA
>NZ_JAFMPY010000069.1 GCF_017353515.1 Jiella sonneratiae | reverse complement strand
GTCGTCCGTGAAGATTGATCCTTGCCGGGTCACAGGGTCTGCATCCGTGCGCTGAGTTTCGTCGTCTCTGGATTGGGAGACGGGTTGGTCGTCAGGCCGCAGCGTCGATTGCGACCCGGACGAAGAGCATCTGCATCAAGGCACGCCAAATCCTTGCGAACCAGCGCAGGAGAAGGTGGAAGTTGTAGCCGGCTGCGGCGAGGACGGCGTTGATCTGATCGCCCTCGGGGCCCTTGAGATGGTTGCGGTCCATGCGGTGATCGGACTTCAGATGGCCGATGACCGGCTCGACGGCCGCCCTGCGCTTCATCTCGCGCCTGATGGCCTTGGTGGCTCGCCGAACCTGGCCGGTGATGAAGACCCGCAAGCGGTTTTTATGGTTGTGGCCGCGATAGCCGCGGTCGACATGGATGCGTTTGGTCTCGACGCCGGTGAGCTTCTCCAGGTCGGCGACGACGGGCCCGAGCGTGTGCCCGTCGAACGGGTTTCCGTGCAAGGCCTTGGCATGAAGAACGAACTGGCCGCCCTTCGGGTGGGTGGCCGGGGTTGCGACCGAGACCTTGCAGCCGAACTCGTAGGGCTTGTGCGCCTTGCCCTTGCCGATGCATTCGACCTCGGGAGCGTGCAGCGAATAGACCTTTGGGCCGCGCTGGCGGTGCTTTTGGTGGAGAAGCCGCATCGCCAGCGACAGAAGTTTGGCAAAGCCGTCTTCCAGGACGGTGTCGCCGGCGATCTTGCGGCGGATGTCGCGCACCAGTCGGCCGAGCCGGATGCGCAGGAACTTCAGCTCCCGGTTCGCCCGCTTGAACTGCTTGGCGTGCCGGTAGCGCCCGACCATGATCGCGGCCCGCTTGGCGACCCTGAGATAGCTCTGGCGCAGCTCGATGCCGGTCTTTCGGGCCAGCGCCGCGAGCTTGACGATCGCCCGGTACAGCAACTTGGCCTCGGTCGGATAAGCGATCGCCTTCTCCTGCACGGTGGTGTCGACCACGACGCGCTCGAGATCCTTGCCTTCGATCGCGCCGCTCCGGTGGGCGACCGACAGACTTTCCTGCAACAGCGCCGAAAGCCGCTCCTCGCCGAGCCGCTGGCGCCAGTGGGTCAGCGACGAGCGGTCGAAGGGCCGCTTGTGGCAGAAGCTCGCCTCGCCGCAGAAATACTGGAAATACGGGTTCTCCACCCAACGATCGCAGAGCACCTCGTCGGCGAGCGAATGCATGTGCTTGAGGATCAAGAGCCCGGCCATCAGCCTGGAGGGAAGCGGCGGCTGGCCGACGCCGGCATGATGCACCTCGCCGAAACGCCTCTCGATGAAGGCCCAGTCGATCTCGTGGGCGAGCCGCACCAAGGGATGGCCCCTGTCGATGATCTCGATGAGCGCCGGGCGGAACAGATCCCGCTGGCGCTCGTCACGCGGCTTGGACATCGCCGAACCCTCCGCTGATCGCGAGGTGAATCGGACCACAAACCGGCGGAATTGGGAATCCGAAATCGCAAGAAACCCGGTGTCAAAACCCAGCTTTCCTGCAAAATCGAAACCTTGCCGAAGCCAAAAA
>NZ_JAFMPY010000068.1 GCF_017353515.1 Jiella sonneratiae | reverse complement strand
CCCCGCAAGCTCGCCGCCGCCGGCGCGATGGGGCTGGCGATCGCCGGGATGCACTATACCGGCATGGCCGCCGCGACTTTCGTCAGGGAGCCCGGCGACGACGCGATGCCCACGGCGGCCGCGCTCGACCCGATGGCCCTCGCCCTCGCGATCGCCGGCCTGACCTTCCTCATCCTGTTCCTGGCGCTGGCGGCGTCGCTGGTCGACCGGCGCCTCGCCCTGGCGAGCGCCCGCGAGACGGCCGCGGCGCGGGAAGGCCGGGAGCGCTTCGCCACCCTCTACCGCCGCACGCCGCTGCCGCTGCATGCGCTGAACGAGAACGGGCGCATCGAGCATGTCAGCGACGTCTGGCTTGAAGTGCTCGGCTATGAATTCGAGGAGGTGGTGGGACGGCCGCTGACCGACTTCATGACCCCGGAGTCCGCCCGTCGCCGCACCGAGGTCGACTGGCCCGCCCTCCTGGCGTCCAAGGAGCTGCGCGGGGCGCAATATCAGTTCGTGACCAAGGACGGCCGGCAGCTTCACTGCCTCCTCTCGGCGCATGTCGAGCGCGACGCGGAGGGCCGGTTCCAGCAGGCGCTGTGCGGGCTGATGGACATCACGGCCTGGCGCCAGACCGAGGAACAGCTGCGTCAGGCGCAGAAGCTCGAGGCGCTGGGACAGCTGGCGGGCGGCGTCGCCCACGACTTCAACAATCTCCTGGCGGCGGTGCTGGCCAATCTCGAAATCCTGAAGAAGCGGCTTCCCGACGACCAGAAGCTCCGGCAGCTCGCCGACACGGCGATCCGCGGGGCGGAGCGCGGCGCCTCGCTGACCCAGCGGATGCTCGCCTTCTCGCGGCGCCAGGAGCTGCGTCCCGAGAGCGTCGGCATCCCCGAACTCGTCCACGGCATGGCGGATCTGCTGCAGCGCTCGATCGGCCCCGCCATCCAGATCGAGGCGACCTTCCCGATCCGCCTGCCGATGGTGCTCGCCGACGCCAACCAGCTCGAACTCGCTCTGGTCAATCTCGCCGTCAATGCCCGCGACGCCATGCCGGAGGGCGGCGCGATCGCCATCTCGGCGAGGCCCGTCTCCATCGCGCTTGCCGAGGCGGGCCTTGCGCCGGGGGACTATGTCTGTCTGACGGTGGCCGACAGCGGCTGCGGCATGGATGCCGCCACGCTCGCGGCGGCGACCAACCCGTTCTTCACCACCAAGGAGGTCGGCAAGGGAACCGGGCTCGGCCTGTCGATGGTCCACGGCTTCGCGGCGCAGTCGGGCGGGCGCTTCGCGCTCGAGAGCCAGCCCGGCGCCGGCACCACCGCCGAGATCTGGCTGCCGGTCGCCGCCGCTGCGCGCGAGCTGAGGGCGCCGCAGACGCCGGCGCCGCGACAGCCGGTCTCGAGCCCGGCCCTGACGATCCTCGCGGTCGACGACGACGCCCTGGTGCTGATGGGCACGACGGCGATCCTCGAAGACCTCGGCCATCGGGTTCTGGAAGCCTCGTCCGGGACGAAGGCCCTCGAGATACTGGAGGACGAGCGGGTCGATGTGGTCGTCACCGACCAGGCGATGCCCAACATGACCGGGCTTCAGCTGATCGCCCGGATCCGCGAGCGGCATCCCGCGATGCCGGTCATCCTGGCCAGCGGCTATGCCGACCTTCCGGCGAGCGCCGAGCGGGACGTCCAGCGGCTGTCGAAGCCGTTCTCCGAACGCCAGCTCGCGGAGGCGATCGCCGCGTCGCTGGCGACGGCCAAGGCCAGCAACGTGACGTT
>NZ_JAFMPY010000067.1 GCF_017353515.1 Jiella sonneratiae | reverse complement strand
CATCGACCTGGACGATATCCGGAAACGCGTCGCCAAGCTCGCCCGCCGCCGAACCGTAGGCAAAGCAGCCTTCGCCAAGAGCCAGAATCGGATCAACTGATCGCCGCGGCCCAGGCCGGATGCTTACGCAAGCCAAAAGGCAAACCCATGTCGGCGAGAACGCGCAAAGCGAATGCGGCGAAATCGGTTGTGCGATCATGCGTCGAGCACGTCTTCGCCCGTCAGAAAGGGCCGATGGGCATGGCGATCCGAACGATCGGCATGGCAAGGGCAAAGGCGACGATCACCCTTGCGAACATGGCCTACAACATGAACCGATGGCGATGGCTCGACAGCCGAACTGCGTCCGCATGAGCCAAAAAACGCTGGGAAATTACCGCTTGCAACAGTGAGATCGGCGTCGACGCCAACTACGTCGGCCAAAACCGACCCGGATTTGAGATTCAACCGAAAATCAGCAAGTTTCCGGAGGTGTCCAGGCTATGGTTGAAAGACTGTGCCAACAGAGCCTAGTGGCCAAGCCGAGACAGATGAGTCCATAAGAAATACCGTTTTCTGAGGCTTTCAGCGACGGGATCGGGTCGTATCCGTCCAATTCTACGCACTAGGTGTAAAGTTTTTTATCGTGTTCCTTACCGTATTGAACCTGCAGACCGAGTCCTCGCATCAGAATTCGATCGATATCAATTTCTTCGTGCTTGGCTAGAACAGCCACAATTGTTCCAAAAATCTTTTGTTTGAATTTAATAAATGGTTTTTCCGGATGCTCATTTGCATCATAAGGACCGGAATTCCTTGTAGCATTGATAGGATGTATTACGTGATTATAGGAATCGTGTATTCGATTAGTTTGTATCAGCATAAAGCGGTAGTCGGGAAATTTTCCGAATGCCTGTGCCAGTTGATGCGTTCGGTGATGCCATGTATGGCCTGACCAGTCGGCGAAGTATTTTTTCAGCCCGTTCTCCCGCAAAGCAGCTGCGCCTTCAAAATCAGGGCCTAGGATGAAAACAAAATCAGAAGCAACCCGCACAGCGCTTTCAATCATCGCTTCGCCGAGTTCTGGAGACGGAAGATGTTCGAGGAAATTGATCATCGTCACGTAGCGAACACAATTGTCTGGGAGGTCAAGAGCGGTTGCGTCTGCAACCAAGCCTTCAGCTCCTGTTTTTCGTAGTTCTTCAATCTTCTTCGGATCAATATCGATGCCGAAGCCACGCCCGCCAAAGGCCCCACTCGCCCACTTGATTGACCCGCCCTTGGATGCTCCGAAATCAATGAAATCATATTCGCTAGGATCTAGCATTATCATCTCCAAGTGTATCTGGCCGTCAGTAACATGACCTACGGATTCGGTCTATGGTCTTGGTCTGCCCCCCAGGGCTCCGAACTCATATGACGGCCGCTGACGGGTTGCGGAAAGACTGATTCCATGGGGTTGGTTGATTCGGAGAGCCGCCGCCATGAGCCTGTCTGCCGACGATTGGGGCGCGAAGTCGCGTCTGCGAATTTTGCTGGAGCATTTTGCCGAGATCGAAGATCCGCGGGACGTGCGGCGGATCTATCATCCGCTGCCGGAGGTTCTGCTGCTCGTCGTCTGCGGTTCGATAGCTGACTGCGACGACTACGAGAACATCGCTGCCTGGGGCGCGGCGCATCTGCGGTTCCTGCGACGCTTTCTTCCCTATGAGCACGGCGTTCCGGGTGAGGAGCTATGGCGGAAGCTGGGCGACGGCCGGGCCCGCTTCGTGCGCCACGGTCATGGCCCGGAGCGGGCGATCCAGACCGGCATCGGCCCGGTCCCCGTCAAGCGGGCGAAGGTTCGCGATCGTGGCGCCGGCGATGGCGGC
>NZ_JAFMPY010000066.1 GCF_017353515.1 Jiella sonneratiae | reverse complement strand
GTTGTAGCGATGAACCCAGTCTCGAAGCGTCTGGCGATCCATGCCGCACGTCTCGGCGGCCGACCGGCGATCCACGCCGTCCAGGACCAGCGCGATCGCCAGCATCCGCCGCGCCGCCTTCGCATCCGAACTCTTCGCCGCAGCCGCGCGAAGCGCCGCCGATGAGTGGTCCGTTCGAGTGATCTCTACCGCCATCGAAACCTCCGTGGTTCAATGCCAGTGAATCACTCGCTCGCCATCAAGGGAATCCCCGCCGAGTCAGAAATCGTGGCCGTTGGTATTACTGACATGGCGAATTCAAATGGCGATAACGCAAAGTCTTTGGCCATCACGATGGAGGAGTTGCAACGGGAAATTTCCCGAGACGATTTATTTTCTATGATTGAAACTGATTTAGTTCGTAGAGCAAAGATATTAGCAGATAAAATCTGGGAAGGCTGTTCTTTAGAAGCGGCAGAAGCTCTTGTGCAAGTAGGGGTCGATTTTTCATTTCAGTCTCGGTAGACAGGATACACTTTATATCACATAGCGACAGCAATGGGTCGAAAGGATTTGTTCGATCTCTTTTGTGACGCTGCCCGCCCAGACACTGAAGCGGTTGACCGTTTAGGACGTTCGCCAGGCGATTTGGCTATGATGTTGGCGAATGATCCACCTCTTTGCCAGCACGTTCGTCGGACCTTCGCCCAGTTTCGCAGGCTCGAACGGTAGCGAGCATTGTTGCATTATACCTACATTTGTGGGTATACTTGTTGAGAAAAGGCAGGTGCACGATGGACCGAACGATGACGAACACAGGTGATAAGGGCGATATGCTCAAAGTGCGCATGGACGCGGTGACGCTGTCCATGATGGACACGGCGCGCGCCTATCTCAAGCTCGACAAGAGCAAGTTCATCCGGGAGAGCGTCCGCGAGAAGGCGGAGGCGGTCATCGCCGAGCACCAGAAAACGAAGTTCTCCGCCGAAGACTGGACGGCGTTCTTCGGCGCGCTCGATGCGCCCGCCGCCCCGACGCGGCGCATGAAAAAGGCGGCTGCGAAGTTCCGCGACCTCCAGCGCTAAGGTGGAGTTCGCCGCGCTCGATCCGAAGGGCCACGACCGCAAATCCTTCGATTGCGGCGTTCCGGCGCTCAATGTCTATCTCCAGCGATACGCCAACCAGGACCTTAAACGCAGCCTGACCCGCATCTACGTCCTCGCCGACGGTCCCACCATCATCGGCTACTACTCGATCAGCGCGCATTCGGTCCGCCGCGACCATCTGCCCGAAGACGTCCAGGCCGGCCCTTACGAAGACATTCCGTTCCTGCTCCTCGGGCGTCTCGCCGTGGATAGACGCTGGCAGGGCCAGGGCTATGGCGATGCGCTCATCGTCCATGCCTTCGACACGACGCGCAAGGCGGCGAGCCAGATCGGCATCCTCGGCATGATCGTCGAAGCCAAGGACGAGAAAGCCGCCGCCTTCTATGAGGGGTTCGGCTTCCGCCGTCTTGCCGCCACGACGAACCGCCTCGTCCTGCCGATCACGGCCATGGACGCACTTCTCGGCGCCTGATCCGTCTGCAGCGTCCTACCCATCCGGCGCGGTAATACGGGCGAAACGCTTGTTGGCCGGGTATTTCCGCTTGCGCCCCGCGTCCTGACAATCCCCTTTCGATCCGACTGCCCGGCCTGACCTCCAGCCGTGATGATGCGCCGTGTACCGTCCTCGGGACGGCTCTCCGGGTCAATGGCCTGCCCGCTCCATTCGCCTTCGCTGTCGCTCGGCTCCCGTGTTGGCCATGACCCGCGCCGCCCGGTCCGGTGTGAATCGGCGTGGAATAAGGACCCCGTTTCAGGGGTGATCGGCGTCCAAACGGGACCCCTGTGACGCAGGGGTTCAAAGTGCCTTCCGAGATTGATCGGAGGCCGAGTTGGGATGCTTGTCGTGG
>NZ_JAFMPY010000065.1 GCF_017353515.1 Jiella sonneratiae | reverse complement strand
ACCGAATAGTTCACCACCGTCATCAGCGGGATGACCGCCGAGAAGGCGACGAGCAGGAGCACCGGCAGGACGAAGAACCAGGCCTTGTTGTTCCAGGTCTTTTCCATGATGCGTCTCCTCAGCCCCGCTCGACGAGCCAGGAATCGGCGTAGAGATTGAGGGCATGCGGCGCGAATGCCGCATCCGCCTCGGCGGGGATCGCCGCGTTCTCCTTGAGGATCGCGGTGAGCGGCATGCCGTCGAGCCGGGCCCGGACGATGCGCTCGGAGCCGATGTCCTCGACCCGGTCGATGGCGATCGGCACGCCGCCGCCCCGCGGCACGATGCCGACGAATTCCGGCCGGATGCCGAGTTCCGTCATCTGGCCTTCATGCGGCACGGAACGCACGGCCGGCAGCGCGATGCGCGCGCCCGAGACCACCGCCTCGCCGTTCTCCAGCCGGCAGGGCAGGACGTTCATCCCCGGCGAGCCGATGAAATAGCCGACGAAGGTGTGCTGCGGCCGCTCGAACAGCTCTTCCGGCGTGCCGATCTGCACGACCTCGCCCTCGAACATCACCACCACCTTGTCGGCGAAGGTCAGCGCCTCGGTCTGGTCGTGGGTGACGTAGACCATGGTCATCGCGAATTCGTGGTGCAGCTGCTTCAGTTCCGAGCGCAGCTGCCACTTCATGTGCGGGTCGATGACCGTCAGCGGCTCGTCGAAGAGGATGGCGGCGACGTCGGAGCGCACCAGGCCGCGGCCGAGCGAGATCTTCTGCTTCTCGTCGGCGGTCAGGCCCCGCGCCTTGCGGTCGGCCTTCGCCTCGAGCCCGATGCGGCGCAGCATGTCCTCGACGCGGCTGGCGATCTCGGCGGCCGGCACCTTGCGGTTCTTCAGCGGGAAGGCGAGGTTCTGGCGCACCGTCATGGTGTCGTAGATCACCGGAAACTGGAACACCTGGGCGATGTTGCGGGCTTCCGGCGAAAGCATCGTCACGTCGCGGTCGTCGAAGCGCACATGGCCCTCCGACGGGGTCAAAAGGCCGGAGATGATGTTGAGGAGCGTGGTCTTGCCGCAGCCGGACGGTCCGAGCAGCGCATAGGCGCCGCCGTCCTCGAAGGCGGTGTCGACCTCGCGCAGCGCATAGGTGTTCGCCTTGGCGAGCTCGGGCGAGTAGGCGTGGCGGATGTGATCGAGACGGATCCGGGCCATGGTGCTCTCCCTCAGGCCGCCTTCGCGGCGGTGCCGCCCGCCGCGGCGCCGGCCGCGTCGAAGACGAGGACTTGCGCGGGATCGAAGGCGAAGCGCACCCGCGCGCCGGAATCGATCCGCCTGACGCCGTGCACCACCGCGACGATCGGCGCTTCGGCGAGGCGGGCGTGGAGGAAGGTCTCCGAACCCGTCACCTCGGTGAGGAACACCGTCGCGTCGAAGCCTGCCGCCGTGTCGGGCGAGCCGATTTCCAGGCGGTGCGGCCGGATGCCGATCCTGTAGGGCCCGTCGGGAAGGCCGGCATGGGCGGGGGCTGCCCGAAAGTCGACGCCGCCGGCGCCGGCAAAGCGCGGCCCCTTCTTGGTGACGGCGAGGACGTTGAGCGGCGGGTCGGAGAAGGTGGTGGCGGTGACCAGGTCGTGCGGCGCGCGGTAGACCGCCGGCGTCTCGCCGAACTGGGTGATGCGGCCCTTCGACAGCGTCGCCGTCCGGCCGCCGAGGAGCAACGCCTCCTGCGGCTCGGTGGTGGCGTAGACGAAGATCGCGCCGGTCTCGGCGAAGATCTTCGGCAGTTCCTCGCGCAGTTCCTCGCGCAGCTTGTAGTCGAGATTGGCGAGCGGCTCGTCGAGGAGTACGAGATCGGCGTTCTTGACGAGAGCCCGGGCGAGGGCGGTGCGCTGCTGCTGGCCGCCGGAAAGGTTGAGCGGGGTGCGACCCAGATAGGGCGACATCTTCAAGAGGTCGGCGGCCTTCTTCACCGCCGCGTCGATCTCCGGCTTCGGCCGGCCGGCGACGCGCATCGGCGAGGCGATGTTCTCGTAGACGGTCAGCGTCGG
>NZ_JAFMPY010000006.1 GCF_017353515.1 Jiella sonneratiae | reverse complement strand
CCTTGCGCTTAGCGGAAGAGCGAGAGCAGCGACTGCGAGGAGGAGTTGGCGATCGACAGCGCCTGGACGCCGAGCTGCTGCTGGGTCTGGAGCGCCTTCAGCCGGGTGGACTCCTCGGTCATGTCGGCATCGACCAGCGTGCCGACGCCTTCCGAGACCGTGTCCATCAGCTTGCCGACGAAGTCCTGCTGCAGATCGATGCGGTTCTGGACGGCACCGAGGCTGGAAGCAGCCGTCGTCACCTGCGACAGCGCCTCGTCCACGACCTTGATATAGGCCTGGACCTGGGAGGAGGTCGCCGACGAGATGTCGATGTCCTCGACGCTGGTCGAGAAGGTGCCGGTCGCCGAGGCCGTCACGTCTGTGGTCTGCAGGCCGAGATCGGCGACACCGAAGCCGATGGACGCGCCGCTGGCGGCGGCGTTGGTGACGCTGAAGGCTTCCAGCGACTTGAAGGTGACCTCATGGGTCGACGTGTCGACCTCGACCGAGATGCCGTCGATGCCGGCGTCGGAGAAGGCCTGCTCGTAGACCGCCTTGAGGTCGGCGTCCGAACGGATCGTCGTGTCGCTGAGGCCGGCGTCGGTCAGGGTCTGGCTGGTGATCTCCACGGTGCGGGCGGCACCGCCGTTCTGCGAAACAGAGAAGGAGATCTTGTCGTCGGCGTTGGCGAAGTCGACGGTCGTCGACTGGACCGCGGCCGTGCCGACGGCGCCCTCGTACTGGTCGATGTCGATGGTCTTGTCGAGGATACCGGCATCCCCCGAATAGAGGCGGTAGCTGTCGATGTCGACGTCGATCGAACCGACGCTCAGCTGGCTGTTGGAGTCACGCGAGATCGAGGAGACGATCTGCTTGGTGGTGGTGCCGTCGGTGTTCGACAGCCAGTTCTGGCCGGAGAACGAGGCCGAGTCGGAGATCGTCTTCAGCTGCTCCTGCAGCGCGGAGATCTCTTCCTGAACCTTGGTCTTGTCGACGCCGTCGGACGTCGCGGTGGTCAGCTTCGCCTTGATTTCGGAAAGGACGTCCTTGGCGGAGTTGAGGCCGGTATAGGCCGCGTCGACCGTGGCGGCGCCGATGCCGAGCGAGTCGACGACGGCGGACATGGCCTGGTTGTCCGACCGCATGGTGGTGGCGATCGACCAGTAGGCGGCGTTATCCTGGGCGTCGGCGACGCGGTAGCCCGTCGAGATGCGGGCCTGGGTGTCCTCGAGCGAGTTGTTGATCGACTGGAGGCTCTGGAGGGCCGTCATTGCCGACGTGTTGGTGTTGATGCTGGTCATTGCAAGCGTTCCATACGCTGTAACAGATAGGAACAATCCGGATCAGCCGGGATAGCGAAACGGCATCATGCCTGTGGTCAAAAATTCCCGTCCGACCACTTCGCTATGACCACAACATGCAGGTCCGAATCCCTCCAATTCCTTAATCGCCAAGAAGGCCTCAAAGTTCAGCTGAGTCAGGCCTAATAGAAACCGAAACAGGATAGTTAAATTGCGAATCCGATTCATCATATCGATTCACCAGGTGCATTAACGCTGAATCGAAGGCCGCCGACTACTGATGCTGTTTTGTCGGATTCATGCTTAACGACGGCAGGCAGCGGTTGCGGGAAAACCTCCCGCAGAGGTCGCGGCGCCGCCCCGCCGCATCCGCCCGACATGACGCGCGGCCCGCGGCGATCCGGTCTCGATGCGGCATGGCCGATTCCGCCCGGATGCCCGGCGGCGCCCCACGTCCCTTTTCCCGCGCGTCGCAGCGGGAACCGCCCGGCAGGAGCGCCGGCTCGCCGCCGCGGCCGCGCCGCTTCGCGGCAGCCGCGACCGGGTGCAAAAACGACGAAGGGCCCGGCGCGAGGCCGGGCCCTTCGTGATCTCGAACGTCCCTCGATGAGGGAGGGGCTGCTTCCTTGCGCTTAGCGGAAGAGCGAGAGCAGCGACTGCGAGGAGGAGTTGGCGATCGACAGCGCCTGGACGCCGAGCTGCTGCTGGGTCTGGAGCGCCTTCAGCCGGGTGGACTCCTCGGTCATGTCGGCATCGACCAGCGTGCCGACGCCTTCCGAGACCGTGTCCATCAGCTTGCCGACGAAGTCCTGCTGCAGATCGATGCGGTTCTGGATCGCACCGATGCTCGACGCGGCGGTGGTGACCTGCGACAGCGCCTCGTCGACGACCTTGATGTAGGCCTGGACCTGGTCCGAGGTCGCCGAGGTGATGTCGATGTCCTCGACGCTGGTCGAGAAGGTGCCGGTCGCCGACGCCGTCACGTCGGTGCTCTGCAGGCCGAGATCGGCGACACCGAAGCCGATGGACGCACCGCTGGCGGCGGCATTGGTGACACTGAAGGCTTCCAGCGAGGTGAAGGTGACCTCGTGGGTCGTCGTGTCGACCTCGACCGAGATGCCGTCGATGCCGGCGTCGGAGAAGGCCTGCTCGTAGACCGCCTTGAGGTCGGCGTCCGAACGGATCGTCGTGTCACTGAGGCCGGCGTCGGTCAGGGTCTGGCTGGTGATCTCGACGGTGCGGGCGGCAGCGCCGTTCTGAGAGACCGAGAAGGAGATCTTGTCGTCGGCATTGGCGAAGTCGACCGTCGTCGACTGGACCGCGGCGGTGCCGACGGCGCCCTCGTACTGGTCGATGTCGATTGTCTTGTCGAGAATACCGGCATCGTTCGAATAGAGCCGGTAGCTGTCGATGTCGACGTCGATGGCACCGACGCTGAGCTGGTTGCTGGAGTCGCGCGAGATCGAGGAGACGATCTGCTTGCCCGTCGTGCCGTCGGTGTTCGACAGCCAGTTCTGGCCGGAGAACGAAGCCGAGTCGGAGATCGTCTTCAGCTGCTCCTGCAGCGCGGAGATCTCTTCCTGGACTTTCGACTTGTCGACGCCGTCGGAGGTCGCGGTGGTCAGCTTCGCCTTGATCTCGGACAGGACGTCCTTGGCGGAGTTGAGGCCGGTATAGGCCGCGTCGACCGTGGCGGCACCGATGCCGAGCGAGTCGACGACCGCCGAAAGGGCCTGGTTGTCCGACCGCATGGTGGTGGCGATCGACCAGTAGGCGGCGTTGTCCTGGGCTTCCGCGACACGATAGCCCGTGGAGATGCGGGCCTGCGTCTCGTCGAGCGAGTTGTTGATCGACTGGAGGCTCTGGAGAGCCGTCATCGCGGAGGCATTGGTCATAATGCTGGTCATAAGAAACGTCCCGTACGCAAGTACATCGAAGATCTGGGACAATCCGGATCGGCCGGAATAGCGAAACGGCATCATGCCCGTGGTCGTTTTGCTTTGTCGTGACCACCTCGCTATGGGGCTACCATGCGACCGGCATGCCTTCCGAGACCTTAATCGGAACCGCCGAAATGGCCTCGCGGCGTTAAGACTACTTTTTATGGTTAAGAATTCTCGAAGCTCGTTAGTTAATGATTTCAGAGGCTTATGATAGCGGATCGAACTGCCGCGCCGGCGCTTGCCGGCGCCCGGCCGAGCGGACGATGCGGATGTCCACCCCTGCGTCGCCGCCGCGGCCGGTCCCCTCCGGCGGCCGGGCGGGGAAACGACGAAAGGCCGCCCCGGGGGGCGGCCTTTGCCGGAAATGCGCGGTGAAGGGATGGCGGCTCTTAGTTCTGGAAGAGCTGCATGATCGCCTGCGAGGAGGAATTGGCGATCGACAGCGCCTGGACGCCGAGCTGCTGCTGGGTCTGGAGCGCCTTCAGCCGGGTGGACTCCTCGGTCATGTCGGCATCGACCAGCGTGCCGACGCCCTGATCCACCGTGTCCATCAGCTTGGAGACGAAGTCCTGCTGCATGTCGACGCGGTTCTGCACGGCGCCGAGGCTCGCGGCAGCCGAGGTGACCTGCGACAGCGCCTCGTCCACGACCTTGATGTAGGCCTGCACCTCGTCCGAGGTCGCCGAGGTGATGTCGAGGTTCTCCACGCTGACCGAATAGCTGCCGGTCGCGGAAGCCGTCATGTCGCTCGACGGAAGTCCCATGTCGGCGACGGCGATCGAGCTCGTGCCGGAGGTGGCACCGGCGCGGATGTTGAAGGTTTCGAGCGAGGTGAAGCTCAGATTGCCGGAGCCGTCGATGACGACGTCGACGCCGTCGATGCCGGCATCTGCAAGCGCCTGCTCGTAGACCGCCTTGAGGTCGTTGTTCGAGCGGATCACCGTGTCGCTGAGCCCGGCATCGGCGAGGGTCTGCTGGGTGATCTCGACGGTGCGGTAGGCCGTGTCGTTCTGGGAGACCGAGAAGGAGATCTTGTCGTCGGCGGCGGCGAAGTCGATGGCCGAGCTCTCGACGGTCGCGGTGCCTGCGGCGATCGCATATTTGTCGACGTCGATGTTCTTGTCCATCAGGCCCGAACCGGCCGAGTACATCCGGATGTCGGAGATGTCGATGGCGATCGAGCCGACCGACAGCGTGCCGTCCGAACCGCGCGACAGCGACGAGATGATCTGCTTGTTGGCCGATGCGTCGGTGTTCGACAGCCAGTTCTGGCCGGAGAACGAGGCCGAGTCGGAGATCGTCTGCAGCTGTTCCTTGAGCGCGTCGATCTCGCCCTGGATCTTGGTCCGGTCGACGCCGTCGGAGGTCGCGGTGGTCAGCTTCGCCTTGATCTCGGACAGAACGTCCTTGGCCGAAGAGAGGGCGGTGTAGCCGGTGTCGACGATCGCCGCGCCGATGCCGAGCGAGTCGATGATCGCGGACATTGCGCTGTTGTCGGAACGCATCGTCGTCGCGATCGACCAGTAGGCGGCGTTGTCCTTCGCTTCGGAAACCCGGTAGCCCGTCGAAATCTTGTTCTGCGTGTCTTCCAGCATCGAGTTCGTCTGCTGGAGGGTCTGCAGGGCCGTCATCGCGGCGACGTTGGTGATGATACTCGTCATACTAGTCAACCTTTACGGGCGGAACATCCTCTCATTGGATTCCACCACTTTTAAAGGCCCTCGCTTCATGCCGGCGCCGATGGTCTTAACCTAGTTTCTTAACGTTAAACCGCGGTTAAAGACGTCAGCCCCGGCAAAGCTTTGTCAGTAGAACGACCGCACGAGAGAACCGACCAGCATGTTCCAGCCGTCGATCAAGACGAAGAAGAGGATCTTGAAAGGCAGCGAGATGACCGTCGGCGGCAGCATCATCATGCCCATCGACATGGTCAGGGTCGCGACGATCATGTCGATGACGAGGAAGGGCAGGACGATCAGAAAGCCGATCTCGAAGCCGCGCCGCAGCTCGGAGATCATGAAGGCGGGGATCAGCACCCTCAAGTCGACGTCCCTTTCGTCGGCAGCGCCCTGCTCCGCCGGCTCGACCCGGTCGCGGCTGTTGTTCGCCGCCAGACTGTCGAACAGCGACAGGTCCGACCCGCGCACCTGCGTCAGCATGAAGTCCTTGAAGGGCTCGCTGATCCGGTAGAATGCCTCCTCCTCGGTGATCTGGTTCTCGAGCATCGGCTGCAGACCGTCGCGCCAGGCCTTGTCGAAGGTCGGCGCCATGACGAAGAAGGTCATGAACAGCGCCAGCGAAATGAGGATCAGGTTGGCCGGCGTCGTCTGCAGGCCGAGCCCGCTCCTGAGGATCGACAGGGCGATGACGATCCGGGTGAACGACGTCACCATGACGAGCAGGCCCGGCGCGATCGACAGCACCGTGACGATGCCGAACAGCTGGACGATCCGGCCCGAGACCGAGGCGTCGCCTTCCGGCAGGAGGTCGGACAGCGTCTGCGCGACGTTGTTCGAGGTCTGGGCGAGGCTGGGATGGGCGGCGAGGAGAAGAACGGCGCCGGCAAGCCCGAGCGCGACGAGGCCGCGTCTCATTCCGCCACCATCGTGCGGATCAGATAGTCGACGACGTTGGGCGAGCGCAGCTTGGCGCGCTCGCGAAGATCGTCGCGCAGGTGGAGCAGGCCGCGCGATCCCTCGACCTGGGCGAGCTGGACCGACCGCAGGAAGGCCAGCGTGTCGGCCTCGACCTCGGCGGCGAGGACCTCGCCCTTGACGCTCTCGTCCTGCTTGACGACCAGCGAGGCCTCGATCCGCAGCCAGGTGTTGTCGGGGGCGTAGATGTTGGTGAGGACCGGCTTCAGCTCGATCAGCGACAGCGGCGTCGGCTGCTCCTGCGCCGCGGCGATGTCGGACTTCGGCTCGCCGTGACCCTCGGCCGCCGCTTCCGGCTCGGCCGGCTTCGGCGCCTCGGGCGCCGGCGCGCCCGATCCGAGCATCGAGCCGAGCCCTGCCCCGGCTCCCGCTGCGACAAGCGTGACGACGGTGACGGCGACGATGGTCGACATCATGCCGCCCTTCTTCCTGCCGTCGCCCTCGAGTTCGGGAATGTCGATCTCGGCCATCGAGCAAAGCCTTCTCGTCTTCGCGGACCGTCCGGACGGGGCGTCATGCCCGCCGCTTCGGCCGCTCGACACCTGCGATAGACCGGCTTGCTAGCCCGGAACTTGCGTGCCGGCGGAGGGCCCGATCACGGACGCGAAACCGCCGGCGGAACCCTCGTCCCGCCGGCGGCCGATCGGATGAAAGATCGCGCGTCGCGCCTCAGTAGGGCGCGACGATGTCGTAGATCTGCTGGCCCCAGCCCGGCTGCTGCACTTCCGTCAGCCGTCCGCGGCCGCCATAGGAGATCCGCGCCTCGGCGATCTTGTCGTAGTCGATGGTGTTGTTCGGCAGGATGTCGCGCGGCCGGATGATACCGGCGATCGACAGGACGCGAACCTCGAAGTTCACCCGCACCTCCTGCTGGCCGGCGATGAACAGGTTGCCGTTCGGCAGCTTCTGGGTGACTACCGCGGCGACCGACAGGTTGATCTTCTCGGAACGGTCGACCTTGCCTTTGCCCTCGGCTTCCGAACTGCCGTCGGCCGAAAGCGTGGTGTCGACATCCGGCAGGACCCAGTTGCCGAGCGCGCCGGACAGGCCGAGCGAACTGCCGACGCCGGAGGTGCGCGAGCGCTGCGAATTGTTGTCGAGCTTGGCCTGGTCGCTGATCTCGATCTTCACCGTGACGATGTCGCCAACGTCGAGGGCGCGGGGATCCTGGTAGAAGTCGGCACGGTCGTCGCTCCACAGGGAATGCGGCGTGCGCGGACCGGCGGCCGGAAAGGCCGCCGGCTGAACCGTCACCGGCGGATACTGGTAGAGCCCGCTGCCCACCGGCGAGAGATGCGGCTCGCGCAGCGCATCCTCCTTGGTGGTGGAACAGCCGGCAAGCGCGGCAAGGGCGAGGACGGCGACAAGACTTCTCGTCACGAACGCTTCTCCGCCGCCGGCGGCGCGGCATTGGTGCCGGCGGCGGTCTTCTGGACGATACGACCGGCAATCTCGGCCGCGGTGCTGGCATCCATCTCGCTGAGGATCGAGCTCGCCTGGCGCGGCTTCAGCTTGACCAGGACCGAGGCGGCGGCGTCGCGGTCGAGCTTGGCGAGCTGGCCGGCGGCGGCGCTGGAATTCATCTTCGCATAGATGTCGACGACGATCACCGAGGCGCTGTCGAGGAACTTCTTGCGCTCGGCGAGCCAGATCTCGTAGTCGGCGCGGCGTTTCTCGAGTTCGTCGATCTGCGTGGTGACCTGCGTCTCGATCTCCTTCAGCTTGGCCTGCTGCAGGGCGTAGCGCTTCTCCTGGGCGCGGTCGGCGATGTTGAGGCAGTATTTCTCGACCTCGGTCGCAGGCTTCGGGCCTTCGACGGGATTGCCGTTCTCGTCGAGAACGCGCACCTCCTGCGGCGGGATCACCGGCTTTTCCTGCGGCTTCTTCTCGCCGCCGGCAGCGTTCGCCGCCGTCAGCGTCGCGAGCAGCGCCGCAGCCGCCACGAATGCCTGCAGCGCGCCCACCCCGAAAACCGTTCCCGTCACCTTGGTCATCTTCATCATCACTGCACCACGAGTTCCGCCTGGAGGGCACCGGCCGTCTTGATCGCCTGGAGGACCGCGATGATCCCCGTCGGCTTGAGACCGATGCGGTTGAGGCCGCGAACGACCGTTTCGAGATCGGCACCGCCGACATAGGCGAAGTTGCCGCCGTCCTGCTGCGCCTCGACGAGGGTTTCGGAAGTCACCACCGTCTGCCCGTCCGACAGCGGCGCGGGCTGCGACACCGAGGGCAGTTCGCTGACGCGGACGGTCAGGTTGCCGTGGGTCAAGGCGACGGTCGAGATCTGGACGTCCTTGCCGATCACCACCGTCCCCGTCCGCTCGTCGATGACGACGCGGGCCGGCTGGTCCGGCGCCACCCTCAGATCGCCGAGTTCGGCGAGAAATCTTGTGGGCGAGACCTTGGCTGGCCGGTGCAGATGCACGGTGCGCAGATCCTCCTCCTGGGCGACGGCGACGCCCCAGCGCTTCATCGCATAGTCGTTGATCACGTCGACGATGCGGATTGCGGTCTTGAAGTCCGGGTTGAACAGTTCGAAGGCGAGCTTGCCGTCGTCGTTGAACGAGCCCGGCACCTCGCGCTCGACCAGGGCGCCGTTGGCGACGCGGCCGGTCGTTGGCACGCCCTGGGTCAGCTTCTCGCTGTCGCCCTGGGTGGTGAAGCCGGTGACGGCGACCGAGCCCTGCGCCACGGCGTAGATCTCGCCGTCGGCGCCGTAGAGCGGCGTCATGACGAGCGTGCCGCCCATCAGCGACGAGGCATCGCCGAGCGAGGAGACGGTGACGTCGATGCGCTCGCCGGTGCCGATGAAGGGCGGCAGCTCCGCGGTCACCGTCACGGCCGCGACGTTCTTGCCGCGGGCGCTCTGGGAGCGGATGTTGACGCCCATGCGGTCGAGCATCGACTGCAGAGACTGTTCGGTGAATGGGGCATTGCGCATCGAATCGCCGCTGCCCTGCAGGCCGACGACGAGGCCGTAGCCGACGAGCTGGTTCGCCCGCACGCCATGCACCGAGGTGATGTCCTTGATGCGCACCGTTCCGACCGCGGAGCCGGGATCGCCGCGCACCGGACGGAACGGTTGGTCGAAGCCGGCACCCCCCGCCGAGCCGCGGCTCGCGATCATGTCGGCGGCCTCGGCCGTCGGCAGCATCGAGACGAGGGCGAGGACGACGCCGATGATGCGCGAGAGGTTCATTCCACGATCCTGATCGTTCCGTCGGGCTCGACGATGCCGGAGACGACGACGCCGCTGTCGACGTTGCGGGCGGTCACCTCGTCACCCTCGGCGCCCGAACGCAGCGCGGTGCCGAGGGCCGTGATGACGAGGCCCGAGCCGCGATAGACCATCGACACCTGCGCCCCGGCCTTGACGAGGTCGGGCAGCGCGATGTCGGTCACCCGGATGGCGTTGCCCGGCAGGAGCGTGCGCTTGGCGACCATGCCCTGGAGCATCTTCTGGTCGAGGACGAAGAGCTCGACCTTGTCGTCCTTGACGATGAAGTCGCCGGTGCCGAGGCCGCGCTCGACGATGCTCTGGCCGGGATAGACGATCGCCGTCGGCACCGGCATGGTGAGCTCGGCTGCCGCCGCCGCGCCCGAAACCGCGGCCGCGAGGCTGGCGCCGAGGAGAAGGCGGCCGCCCGGAGAACGTCCGGCGGAGCGGAGGCGCGCGAGGATCGGGCGAAAAGCGGCGGCCATGGCTCAGCGCAGCCCCTTGGAGATGGTGCTCGACATCTCGTCGGCGGCGGTGATCACCTTGGAGTTCATCTCGTAGGCGCGCTGCGCCGAGATCAGCTCGGAGATCTCCTTGACCGGATCGACGTTGGAATCTTCGAGATAGCCCTGCTCGATGGTGCCGTAGCCGTCCTCGCCGCCGACGCCCGCGACCGGGCTGCCTGAAGCCAGCGTCTCGCGGAACAGGTTGCCGCCCTGGGCGGCAAGGCCCGCGTCGTTGGGGAAGGTGGCAAGCGTCAGCTGGCCGAGCAGCTGCGGCGCGGTCTGGCCGGGGATGGTGGCGTAGACCTCGCCGCTGGAATTGACCGTCACCTCGGTGGTGTTGGTGGGCACCGTCAGGCCCGGATCGACGACGAAGCCGTCGAGGGTGACGAGCTGGCCGCTGGCATTGGTGTTGAAGGCGCCGTCGCGGGTGTAGAGCGTCTCGCCGCCCGGTCCCTGCACCTGGAACCAGCCGTTGCCGTTGATCGCCAGGTCGAACTTGTTGCCGGTCTGGTTGAGTGTGCCCTGCAGGTTGACGTTGCGGATCGCCGCGAGGCGGACGCCGAGGCCGAGCTGGGCGCCTTCCGGCACCACGCCCTCGCCGCCGCGGTTGGGCACGCCCTGCATGCGCTCGATCTGGTAGAGAAGGTCGGTGAACTCGGCGCGCGAGCGCTTGAAACCGGTCGTGTTGATGTTGGCGATGTTGTTGGCGATCACCTCGACATTGGTCTGCTGGGCGTTCATGCCGGTGGCAGCGATGGCTAGCGCGCGCATGGGATACTCCGTGGTCGTTGTCGCCCGCAACGGCCTTGCCGGTCGCGAGATCGGGATGATGGGCGCGGCGGATCGGCCGGCCGGCGCCGCCGGTCCGGGCGCGAACGCCAAATGTCACGAGACGTCGATCGGCGGTCGCCGCCGTCAGATCGCCATGCGCGAGAGTTCGAGATAGGCCGCCACCGCCTTGTCGCGGACGGCGATCGCGGTCTGCAGGGTGCGCTCGGCATCCATCACCGCCTCGACGACGGCCTGGGTCGAGGCCTCGCCGTTGACCCCCTTGATGGAGGTGGCTTCCGCGGACTTCACGGTCGAGACGGCATCGGAGGCAAGCTGGGTCAGGACGGCGCCGAAGCTCTGGCCGCCGTCGACGCTTGCCTGCTGCGCGACGCCGCCAGTGACCAGACCCGAGGTCGGCGCCAGTTCGACTTTGGGAAGGGTCGATCCGATCGCAGGTATCATGGTCAACTCCTCAGAAGATCGATGGTCATGTTGATGAGTTCGCGGGCCTGCTTCACCACCTGCAGATTGGCCTCGTAGGAGCGGTTGGCCTCGCGCATGTCGGCCATCTCGACCAACGTGTTGACGTTCGGCATCTTGACGTAGCCGTCGGCGTTGGCGGCCGGGTTGCCGGGATCGTGCTCGACGAGGAACGGGCTCTGGTCGCGGCCGACCCGCGCGACCTTGACGAGGTCGGCGCCGGTCAGGCGGTCGAGCTCGGCCGCAAAGCTCACGGTCTTGCGCTGGTAGGGATCGGCGCCGGCCGCGTCGCCGGTGGTGTTGGCATTGGCGATGTTTTCGGAAACGACGCGCAGCCGGGTCGACTGGGCGGCGAGGCCGCTCGCGGCGATCTTCAGCGAGGAAAGGATCGGGTCGTTCATCGGATCAGCCCTTCACCGTGCTCAGCACCATGCGGTTGAAGGCCTTCACGATCGAGGTGTTGAGCGAATAGGCGCGCGAGACCTCGCCGGCCTTCAGCATCTCCTGCTCCAGCGAGACGTCCTTGTCGGTGGTGTCGACCACCCAGTCCTGCTTGCCCGTATGCGCGACGCCTTCGGTGGCGCCGCTGCCCATGGAGATGTGGGCCTCGTTGTCGGCGACCATCCGCATGCCGATCTGGTTCAGCACGTCCTCGAATGGCGCGATGTCCTTGGCCTTGTAGTCCGGCGTGTCGGCATTCGCGACGTTTTCGGCGACCACCGACTGACGTGCCGTCAGCCAGGCGTTGCGCTGCGAAGCAATTCCGAAGAGGTATGCGCTGTCCATGGCGAAACTTCCTCTGTTTCGACTGACCCGGTTCTAGGCCGAACCACTTGTCCGAAACTTGTAGGGAAGTTGCCGCATGCATTCGCCGGAAATGCCGGAGCCTCGGCACAGTCACGATGGTGCCGGCGCGCAGATGCGCCGCTCCTGCGGGCAGCCCCGGGAAAGTCGCGAGAGGCGGCCGATTCGGCTGCGCGGAAAACGCGCGGCGTCAATCGCAGCCGGGCCGGCGGAATGCGCCGAACCGGGTGCGTTCGAGGAAGAAGGGGAAGATCAGAGAAACGGAAATGCGCCGGCTCTGCGGCCGGCGAAAGGCCCGGCACCGGCGCGCCCGGCACTCGGCCGGACCCTCGGTGCGCCGGCCGGAACCGCGTCGGGCCCCGGCGCTTTTGTTCGCCTCGGAAGGCTGGCGGCCGAAAAACTGGTGGTCCGATTTCGACATTCGGTGCCGTCTCGTGGAGACCGCCCAGCACATGCCGAAAGCGAAAGACCACTGGCCAGGCTTATGATCCCGGCGGATTTTTCGAATTTGACATTCGATTCGATGCCTCACTTGGTCGAGACTCAAATGTCAAAATTCAATCCACTAGTCGGCGACCTTCAGATGCGCGTCGGCGATGGCGTTCATCAAAAGGACGAGTTCCTCGTCCTGCGTCGCCGGCCGCTCGTCGAAACTGACATGGACGATGTCCACCGCGGCGGTCGTCGCGCCGAGTTCGAGGTGCAGATGGGCGGTCACACCCGCATGGCGGAATTCGAGGGCGAGGACGATGATCGGGATCTCGCCCCATTTCAGCCGCACGTCGCCGCCATCTGCGAAGCGCAGGACGCCCGGCTTGAGATAGAGTTCGGAAGACGAGGTGACGATATCGGCGAGGTTGCCGTAGCGTTCGAGCCTCAGAAAGGCGACGTAGTCGACGACGTCGACGAGCCGAAGCTCCGCCGCCACTTCCTTGATGCCGTCCGCGAGCGCCCGCTCACGCGACATGGTCGATCTTTTTCGAATGTCGAGCATGGCTAAGCTGTGGCAACTCCCATCTTGGTCCCCGACCGAGTGTACAGATAATAGATGATTTCGGCGACGGCCTTGAAGAACTGTGGCGGGATCATCTGGTCGATTTCGACATGGTCGTACATCGACCTTGCCAAGAGCTTGTCTTCGATAACGGGGACGTCATTCGCCTCGGCGATTTCGCGAATCTTGAGGGCCAGGAGGTCGGTTCCCTTGGCCAGCACGACGGGCGCGCCGCCTTCCTCGCGCACGTAGCGCAGGGCGATGGCGTAGTGGGTCGGGTTGGCGATCACCAGCGTCGCCTTCGGAACGTTCGACATCATCCGCCGCCTGACGCGCTCGCGGGCGATCTGGCGCTGGCGCGCCTTGACCATCGGATCGCCGTCCATCTGCTTGGCTTCGTCCTTGATCTCCTGCTTCGACATCATCAGGTCGCGCTTCCAGTGCAGGCGCGACAGGCCGATGTCGGCGGCGACGAGCAGGATGGTGGCGATCGAAACGCCCGACAGAAGCTTCATCGCCATCTGGAGGATGAGCTCCGGCATCAGCACCGGATCGGCGTACATGGTCTTCATCATCGTCGGAAAGCCCGACATCAGGATCGAGCCGACGACGACGCCGATGGCAATGAACTTGAACATGGCCTTGCCGAACTCCGTCAGGCCCTTGAGGCCGAAGATGCGGCGAAAGCCGGACGACGGGGAAACGTTCGAAGCCTTGGGAACGATCCGCTCGAAGTTGACCTGGGGCGGGTTCTGCAACACCGAGGCGACGACGCCGCCGCCGATGAACAGAAGCAGGGCGGGCATGACGAAGCGGCCGATCTCGACCGCAAACATTCCGAGCACATGGATCGCATCGGCCCCCGTCGCCAGCTCCCACTGGAGCGGATTTTCCATCGTCGACTTCAAGGCGAGGAGCAGATGCGCCGCTCCTTCCCTCACCTGGAAGGTGAAGAAGGCCATCGCTGCCAGAAGAGAGGCGAGGATCGGAGCTTCCCGCGAAACCGGAAGGTTGCCCTTCTCGACGGTGTCGCGGATCTTCTTTTCCGTCGGCTGCTCTGTCTTTGACGATCGGTCTTCGTCCGACAACGATCTACTCCCTCAAGTCGTTGACGTCGGATGAATTCGGGTTCGAGAGCCTGACATTACGGTTGCGCATCGGTTACGGCGGTTACGGCGTCGGGCCGCCGCAGCGGCAGATGACGGCGATGCCGGGCGATGCGCCGCCGCCGCTGGAACAGGGCGTGACGAGCGTCTCCCGTCATCCTGCCTGATCTTCTCGCGTGCGCATGATCCTTGCCGAAAACCGGTTCCCACTTTCCGGGATCATGCTCGGGAGCTGGCGGGACGGGCTTTGCCCCTCGTCCTGCCCCGTGTTCTCTTGACCGCATGATCTTTTCCGAAAACCGGTTCCCACTTTTCGGGATCATGCGCTATTCGTCGACCTGCTCGCGCAAGCTGAGCTTGCCCTCGCCGGCGAGGCGCAGCGCCTCCTTGGCGATCTGCCGGCGGGCACCCTCGATCTCGGCCTTCTGGATGCTGACCTCCTGCTTGAGCTCGGCCTCGGCCATGCGCCGGGCGCGCGCGCCGAGCGAGGAGAGGACGAGTTCGACGATGTCCGGATTGGCGCCGCGCAGCGCCTTGACGAGAAGATCCGCGGGGATGGCGTCGAACAGCGTGAGCCGCGATTTCAACGGCAGCGCCGGCAGGTCGTCGAAGGCGAACAGCAGCTTCTCCAGCGCCTCGGCATCCTTCGGCCGGGACGAACGCAGCGATTCGAGAATTTCCTCGGAGGATTCCTTGTCGAGACGGTTGACGATCTCGGCGAGGAAGGCGTGGCTTCCCCCCTCCTCGCTGTCGCCCGACGTCGTCACGTAGTTGCGGCGGATCTGGTTCTCGAGGATCGTCTGTACCGTATAGGGCAGCGGCTTCAGGGTCAGGATCCGGCGCATCACGTCGTTGCGCATGGCAGGCGCGAATTCGCGGATCATCGTCGAAGCCATCTCCGGCTGCAGCCGGGCGAGGATGATCGCGACCATCTGCGGATGCTCGGCGAGGAGCTTCTGGGCAAAACCGGCCGGCTCCAGCGCCGCCACCGCTTCCCAGACGTCGCCCTCGCGGTTCATCTCCACGAGATCGGCAAGCGCCGGATCGCGGCTGTCGGGATCGAAGATCGCGACGTATTCGTCGCGGGTGAGCGCGCTCTCGAGGAGTTCCACCATCTCCTTGCCGGGGCCGGTCAGCGCGGCGCCCTTCTTGAAATAGCTCTGGAACTCGTCGACCACCTCGTTGATGTGTTCGGGACCGACGGTCGGCAGCGTCGCGGCGCTCTGGCGCACGAGGCGGATCTCGTCGGGAGACAGATGCTTGAGGATCCGCGCCGCCCCCTGCGACCCGAGCGCCAGCAGCAGGATGGCCGCTCGCGCCCTGCCGTCGTCGGGCAGACCGGGTTCGTCGGAATAGGCGGCGATGATCGACATGACTGATCAGGCCGCGCGCGACTTGCGAGCCTGCAGCTTCGAGCCGGGCTTCGCGACGTCCGTCAGGGTGATGCCGAAGCGCTGCTCCTCCTTGTCAATCACCACGATCTCGCCGCGCGCGACGATGCGGCCGTTGACGACGACGTCGACGGGATCGCCGACCTTGGTGTCGAGCTTGACGACGGCGCCGCGCCCGAGCTTCAGGATGTTGGCGACGGTCATCGTCGCCTGGCCGAGCACGACCTGCATCGTCACCGGCACGTCCATGACGAGGTCGAGATCGACGTGGTCGGCCACCGGCTGATGCGGGGCTTCGTCCTCGTCCTCTTCGTCGTCGTGGCCGCCGAGGCCGCCCATCGCGGCCGACGGATCGAAGCCGGCGGGCATCTCGAATCCCCCGAGGCCGGACTCCTCGTCGTCGGCATCTTCGAGGTCGTTGTCGAGATCGGGATTGCTCATGCTGAAGGCCCTTCGGGTTCGGTCTTCGGGATGCGGCGAAACGCCTGGCGGTCCGTGCGTCTCAACGAACTAGCGGGCCAGACTGGCGCGAAGCCTGTCTTGCGCCGCCTGGAAGAAGTCGCGGTAGCCGTCGGCCTCGATGTCGCTCGCCGCGGCCGCGCCGCCGTCGGCCCTAAACCGCGCCCGGTCGACGAGGTCGCCGAGTTCGTCCGCGACCTGGCGGGCCTCGACGAGGCGGCGTTCCAGCGAACGCACCGTGTCGACGCCTTCGCAGCGCGCGGCGACGAGCGCCTCGGCCGCCCGGTTGAGCGAGCCTTCGGCGGCGACGAGCGCGCCGGCGAGGTCGGTCCCGCGCAACGCGCGCAGCTCCTTGTGCATGCGCCCGCAGCGCAGCGCCGTGACGACCAGCGCCACGACGAGCAGGAGGTCAATCAGATAGGATGTCATCGATGAACTCCTGTGCCGGATCGACGCGTTCCTCGACGCGCACCACGTAGGAATCGCGGGAGCGGCCGACCTTGGCCCTGAACATCGGCCGATCCTCGCATTCGAGCGGGATGAGGCTGGTGAGCCCGACGTCGAGCTCGACGGTCGCGCCGACGCGGAAGCGCGCGACCTCCGACAGCGGGATCTTCTTCTTGCAGAGCACCGCCTCGATGGTGAGGTCGCTCTGGGCGAAGCTCGCCTCGATGCCCTTCTTCCACGCCTCGTCGGCGTCCATCGGCGGCTTTTCCGGCATGTCGCTCAGGAAGCGGCGATGCGGCGACAGGAAGCTCTTCGGCAGAGCCAGCGCGAAGGGCGCTGTCAGGCTTCCGACCTGCATCTCGAAGCGGAAGACGAAATAGCGCTCCGGCTCCTCGCCGAGACTTTCGGCAAGGTCGGCCGCCGACATGAAGCTGCCGAGCGACAGGTCGAAGGCCGCCATCGGCTGGAACGTCTTCGTCGCGGTCTCCATCACCTTGGCGAAGAACAGCCGCACGAAATGCTGGTCGAGCGCCGTCGGCTGGCGCGATGCCGCGAGTTCCGCGGAAGGCTCGCAGCCGAGGAAGCTCGAGAGCACCGCCTCGACGATGCCGCGCTCGGCGAGAACGAAACCCGGCCGCTGGAAGCGGTTCGACAGGAGCGGCGCGATCAGCTGGGTGGCGAGCGCCTGGTCCTCGGGGTCGGGCGCGTTCTCGACCTCGCACTGCTGGTAGGCGATCTCGAGCGCACCGGTGGCGAGTTCGCGGATGCGGGCCTCGAGTTCCTCGGTCCAGGCCTCGCAGAGATGGGCGAGCCGCGGCAGGCGTGCCGGATCGAGCTCGTTGGCGCTTTTCAGGCGGGCGTGGATTTCCGCCGGGTCGGACGCGAATGCAACCTCGCTCATCGATCAGGCACCCGATCCGCCGCCGATGGTCTCGTTCTCGACCTGGTCGATGGTCGGCCGGTCGTGGGCGGAAATCACCTTGCGGCCGTATTCCAGCGCGACCTGCGGCATGGCGCCGTTCATGTAGGCGATCATCGTCGCCTTCACGATCACGAACATGCGCACCTTCTTCTCGCGGACGTATTTGATCTTGGCGGCGATCGGGCCGAACATGCCGTAGGAGAAGAAGATGCCGGCGAAGGTGCCGACGAGCGCGGCGCCGATCAGGTGGCCGAGCACTTCCGGCGACTGGTCCAGCGCGCCCATCGCCTTGATGACGCCGAGCACCGCGGCGACGATGCCGATGGCCGGCAGGCCGTCGGCGACGTCCTGCAGCGCGTGCTTGGCCTTCAGGAGATCGTGGTGGATGGTCTGGATCTCCTCCTCCATCAGCGCCTCGATCTCGTGCGGCCGCGCATTGCCGATGATGATCAGCCGGGCGTAGTCGCAGATGAAGTTCAGCATCGGCGTATCCTTGATGATGTTTGGATAGGCCTGGAAGATCGTCGATTCCTTGGGGTCGTCGATATGGGCCTCGACCTCCGAGCGCGACTTCGAGCGCATCTCGCGCATCAGGTTGTGCAGGAGGCCGAGGACCTCGAGATAGTCCTTCTGCTTCGGCACCTTGTTCTTGACGGCGTCGCCCATCGCCTTGCCGACGTCCTTGATCGTCTTCGCCGAGTTGGAGATGATGAAGGTGCCGAGCGAGGTGCCGAGGATGACCACGTATTCGAAGGGCTGCACGAGCACCTCGAGATGGCCGCCCATGGCGACGAAGCCGCCGAGCAGCGCGGCGAGCGCCACGACCAGACCGATCAGAATTCCCATGTGAGCCTCGAATACGCAGGTTGTCCCACCGGCAGGCCTAAGGCAGAAGCGCTTGTGCGAGCCTTGACCGTCCCCCTGCCCGGCCACCCGAGATCGCCGGAGCCCGTCCTTTCAGTCTGAGACAAGGCAGGTCCCGCATTGTCCGCCCGACATCGCTAGGCCCGGACCCTTACCCGCGCGCCGCTCCGCAACCGGACACAAGAATCGAGAAGGATGGTCATGGAGGCTTCGCTTCCGGTCGCGCTTTCGGCGCAGCTCGCCGTCGAGCGGCGGCTCGACACGCTCGCCCACAACCTCGCCAACCTCAGAACCGTCGGCTTCCGCTCCGAGGAGGTGAAGTTCGACGAGCTGATCAAGGCCGGCGACGGCTTCGGCGCCGACCCGGTCAGCCTGACCTCGAAGGGCGAGAGCTTCCTTTCGACCAAGAACGGCGAGCTGACCCAGACCGGCAACCCCCTCGACATGGCGGTGAGCGGCGATGCCTGGTTCGGCTTCCAGGGGCCGAACGGCACGGT
Organism: Jiella sonneratiae; assembly: GCF_017353515.1. GTDB lineage: Bacteria > Pseudomonadota > Alphaproteobacteria > Rhizobiales > Rhizobiaceae > Jiella > Jiella sonneratiae. The sequence continues at coordinate 224,056 of NZ_JAFMPY010000006.1, read as the reverse complement.
CTACACCCGCGACGGGCGGATGCGCATCAACCAGGCCGGCACGATCGAGACGCTGACCGGCTATCCGCTGGTCGATGCCGGCGGCGCGCAGCTGCAGGTCGATCCGAGCGGCGGCGCGATCACCGTCGCCCGCGACGGCATGATCACCCAGAACGGCCGGCAGCTCGGCGCCGTCGGCCTGTTCACCATCCCGGCGAGCGCCAAGCTCACCCGCTTCGACACCTCCGGCGTCGTCCCGGACCAGGCCGCCCAGCCGGCGCTCGACTTCTCCCAGGCCGGCGTGATGCAGGGCTTCGTCGAAGGCTCCAACGTCAATCCGATCCTCGAGATGACGCGGCTCATCGAATTGCAGCGCGCCTTCGAAAGCGCCGCCAATCTCGTCCAGTCGAACGAGCGCAGCCTCGGCGACGCCATCCAGACCCTCGGGGGCGCCAAATGAGTCTCGTTCCGGAAAAATCCGCCGACTTCGCCGCCCTCGACATGCCGCGCGTGGCGATCTCCGGCCGCATCGTCGACGTCGGGCCGCAGGCGTTCCGCGTCGCCGGCCTGTCGCCCTTCGTCCGGCTCGGCGACTGCATCGCCTGCCCCGGCGCCGGCGGCGAGGAGATCGGCGAGGTGGTGCGGATCGAATCCGACAGCCTGACCGTCAAGCCCTTCGGCATTCGCTCGACCCTCGGCGTCAAGAGCCCGGCGCGGCGCATGGGCCCCTATACCGTCGCGCCGACCGCCGACTGGAAGGGCCGCGTCGTCAACGCCTTCGGCCAGCCGGTCGACGGCCTCGGACCGCTGGAGAAGGGCGAGGAGGAGCGGATTGCCGACGGCTCGCCGCCGCCGGCCCTGAAGCGCGGCCGCGTCGGCAGCCCGGTGCAGACGGGAATCCGCACGATCGACCTGTTCACGCCGCTGGTCAAAGGCCAGCGCATCGGCATCTTCGCCGGCTCCGGCGTCGGCAAGTCGACGCTGATGGGCATGCTGTCGCGGGCCAAGGGCTTCGACACGGCGGTGGTCGCCCTCGTCGGCGAGCGCGGCCGCGAGGTGCGCGAATTCCTCGAGGAGACCATGGCCGGCGGGCTGGACAAGCTGGTCACGGTGGTCGCCACCGGCGACGAGAGCCCGATGATGCGCCGGCTCGCCCCGAAGACGGCGACGGCGATCGCCGAATATTTCCGCGACCGGGGCGAGAACGTCCTGCTGATCATCGACAGCGTCACGCGCCTCGCCCACGCCGCCCGCGACGTGGCTCTGGCCGCCGGCGAGCCGCCGGTCGCCAGGGGCTATCCGCCGAGCGTCTTTTCCGAACTGCCGCAGCTTCTGGAACGGGCCGGGCCCGGCCTCGAAGGCTCCGGCACGATCACCGGCGTGTTTTCCGTGCTTGTCGACGGCGACGACCACAACGATCCGATCGCCGACGCGATCCGCGGAACCCTCGACGGCCACATCGTCCTCGACCGCAAGATCGCCGAACAGGGGCGGTTCCCGGCGGTCGACGTCCTGAAGTCGATCTCGCGCCTCGCCGACCGCGCCTGGAACCAGCAGGAGCGCGAACTCGTCACCCGGCTGCGGGCGATGATCGCCCGCTTCGAGGACACCCGCGACCTCAGGCTGCTCGGCGGCTACAGCCGCGGTTCCGATGCGACGCTCGACCAGGCCGTCGATCTGGTGCCGCACATCTACGACTATCTGGTCCAGAATCCCGGCGATCCGGTCACCGACAAGCCGTTCAAGGACCTGTCGAAGAAGCTGAAGGAAGCCTTCGCGCCGCCGCCGGGAAAATGATGGCGCAGCGCGCATAGCACCGCCACTTCTACGCTTCGACGGCGCGGCTCCCTCCGCTTCGTGAGCGATTTCCCCTGCAAGACACCCTTGAGGGGGAAATGCCCGGCGTCACGACGGGAGGTGCGGGCGTCGCCGGTCCCGCAGTTCGCCACTGCAGCGGCGACCGATTGCCACCCGGCGCCTTCGCCCTTCGCCCTTCGCCCTTCGCCCTTCGAATTTCCGGGTTTGGACCGAACAGCTACCGCGACGATGGCGCGCCGGGATGTCCGCCGGCAATGCCCGTCCCCTCCTTCCGCGCATAGCCGCGCGGGGTGTAGGCCCAGCGCCGGCCGTCGCCCGTCTCGACCACCCGCGAGTTCGACGAGCCGACGATCACCACCGTCAGCATGTCGACGTCGTCGACCGCGAGTTCGCCGAGCCCGACGATGCGCACGCACTCGCCGGGACGGCCGAGATTGGTGGCGAGAATCACCGGCGTCTCCGCGCCGCGGTGCTTCAAGAGTTCGTCGCGGGCGAAGGCGAGCTGGGTGCGGCGCTTCTTCGAGACAGGATTGTAGAAGGCGATCACGAAGTCGCCCGCCGCGGCCGCCCGCACCCGCCGCTTTATGTCCTCCCAGGGCGTCAGCAGGTCGGAGAGCGAGATGGTGCAGAAGTCGTGGCCGAGCGGCGCCCCGGCCCGCGCCGCGGCCGCCTGCAGCGCCGAGATGCCCGGCGCATTGACGATCTCGATGCGCCGGGCGGCGTCCGACAAATCCCCCTTGTCGAGAAGCTCGAAGACCAGCGTCGCCATCGCATAGATGCCGGCGTCGCCCGAGCAGACGAGCGCGACGCGCCGCCCCTCGCCGGCAAGCTCCATGGCGTGGCGGACCCGCGCCTCCTCCTTGCCGAGATCGAAGTCGTGGCGGGTCTTGCCGGCCGCGAGCGGCCCGAGGAGATCGAGATAGAGCGAATAGCCGACGAGATCGTCGGCGCCCGCAACCATGCGGCTCACCTCCGGCGAGCGCCAGGCCTGCTGCCCCGGCCCGATGCCGACCACGAAGAGCGTGCCCCGCGCCCGCCCGACAGCCTCCGGATCGAGCGGCCCGGCCGCGCCGGCAAGGGCGGCGGTGACGCGTCTCGCCTTGCGCTTGGCGACGAGGAGGCTGCCCGCCGCGCCGACGGCGGCGAGCGCCGCGCCCTCCGCGACCCCGTGGCAGCCGACCTCCGCGAAGACCACTTCGGACGGGTTTTCAAGCCGCGGCGCTTCCTCTTCCAGCCGCGCGGCGCCGAAGAACCGCGCCGTCACGCCGTAGCGGCCGGCAACCGCATGGACGGCCGCCTCGTCGGCCTTGACGTCGAGGCTCGCGACGGCGGCAAGCGACAGCGGGCTGACGCCGGCTTCAAAAAGCACAGCCGCGGCAAGCGCAATCGCCTCCTCGGGGGCTGCGCCGCGCTCGGCGCCGATGCCGAGGACGAGGCTCTTCGGCCGATAGAGGAGCTCGTCCGGCGCCGGGGGGCGGGCGCTCGTCGAAACCGTCAGCCGCACGGCCCCCGCGACCGAGCCGCCGCGGTCGACGAACGGAATCGCCGAGGCCTCGAGCCAGGGCGCCGGCCCTTCGAGAGACGCCGGCGCGCCGGCGACGAGCGCCGCCATGACGGCCTTTGCGTCCTCCGGATTCTCCAGCACGTAACCCGCCGGCGGCGCGTCGAGGGCGACGCCGAACCGCACGTCCCCTGCCGTGGTGACCGCCGCGAAGCCGCGCGTCGCCGCGGCGATCAGCCGGGCGAGATCGTTGGCGCCGCGATGGCCGCCGAGCAGCGGCACCACGGCCGAGCCGTCCTCGGCGACCGCGACGACGGGCGGCTCGCTGCGCTTGTCCGACAAAAGCGGCGCGAGGATGCGGATCAGCGCGCCGCTCGCCATCACGGCGACGATCGGCCGGCCCCCGGCGAAGAGTTGCCGCAGCCCCTCCGCGACGCCCGGTGCGGCGGTTGACGGAGCGCTGTCCTCCGCCGGGCGATCACCGGACGTCGCACCGGACGATCCGGCATCTCGGCTCCGGTCGCCGAGGCCGGTCACCTCGCCGGAGATCGCCTCTGCCACCCGTTCGGCGAGCGGCCGTGCGGCGGCGCTCAGATGAACGACGGCGGGCGTTCCTTCGGGCATGACGCTCACGACGGTGCGCCTCCGGCAGCCGGCGCGGCCGTCGCCCGGACGATCGACGTGCCGCCCGCCGCCGCTTCCCGGCCATAGCGCCGGGCGATCGCCGGCTCGTCGCCGCGATAGCCGAGGATCATCGAAAAATACGGTGCCTCTCCCGACACCGCGGCGAGCGGCAGGACGCGCTCCTCGGGAAGCGTCACCCGCTCGCAATAGACCGCGCGGTCGATGAGACCGAGGCGCTCGATCAGCGCCCGCACCCGGTCGAAATGCCGGCCGAGCTTCATGATCACGAAGGCCTCGGCGCCTTCGAGCCTTGCGGCAAGGGCCCCGTCGTCGAGCGGGCCGGGGATGACGGTGAGACGGTCGTTGCGGGCGGCGAGCGGGCGAAGCGCCCGCGCCGCGGCGGCCATGGGCGAGGCGACACCCGGCACGATCTCGCTCTCGTAGCGCTCCGCGAGCCGCTCGAAGAGATACATGAAGGACCCGTAGAAAAAGGGATCGCCCTCGCAGAGGACGGCGACGTCGGCGCCGGCGTCGAGCCGTTCGGCGATCCGCGCTGCCGCCGCGTCGTAGACCTCCGCCGCGGGATAGCGCTCGACCCGCATGGGCACGACGATCGCGATCTCCTCCTGTGTGCCGGTCAGGAAGCCGGCGACGATGGCGCGCGCGAAGCTCGCCCCGCGATCGGGCGCCGGATAGGCGACGACCGGGCAGGCCTTGAGGATCCGCAGCGCCTTCAGCGTCAGGAGTTCCGGGTCGCCCGGGCCGACGCCGAGGCCGTAGAGCCGGCCGGTCCTCGGCGCGGTCATCCGCCCTGCCCCGGCCGCGGATGCGGCTTCGTCACGTGGAAATGCACGACCGGCATCGCCGGCCGAAAGCCCCGGAACGGCCCCACCGCCTCGGCCCGGTCGATCGCGACCCGCAGCAACTCGCCGCCGAGCCTTCCGTGCAGATCGATGAGGATCGCCTCCGATTCGAGCGTCACCGCATGGGCGACCATCCGGCCGCCCGGCTTCAGCGCCTCCCAGGCGGCGGCAAAGACGCCTTCCGACAGGCCGCCGCCGATGAAGACCGCGTCCGGCTGGTCGAGCCCCGCATAGGCCGCGGGAGCCGACCCCTCGACGATCAGAAGCTCCGGAACGCCGAGCGTCGCGGCGTTTTCGGCGATCGCCTGGCAGCGCTCCGGCCGCGGTTCGATGGCGACCGCCCGCGTGCGCTGTGCCCCACGCAGCCACTCGACGGCGATCGAGCCCGCGCCCGCCCCGACGTCCCACAGGAGCGCGCCGGGCATCGGCTCCAGGGCGGCGATCGCCAATGCCCTGAGCGTGCGCTTGGTCATCTTGCCGTCGTGGACAAAGGCATCGTCCGGCAGGCCGGCGACCAGCGGGCGCGGGGTCGCCGCCCGCCCGGCGACGCATTCGACGGCGACGAGGTTCAGCGCCGCAGCGTCCTCCAGGTCGTAGCCGGCCGCCGGCGCCTGAAGGACCCGCTCGCGCTCGCCGCCGAGATGTTCGAGCACGGTCAGCCGGCTCTGGCCGAAGCCGCGGCTGGTGAGAAGCCGCGCGATCTCGCGCGGCGAGGCGCCGTCCTCGGAAAGGATCAGAAGCCGCTCGCCGGGAAAGAGATGGCGCGAGAGCTGGTCGACCGGGCGGCCGTGGACGGTCAGGCAGGCGGCGTTCTGCAGCGGCCAGCCGAGCCGCGCGGCGGCGAGCGCGAAGGCGGAAGGCTGGGTGACGACGCGCATATCCTTTGGACCGACGTGGCGGGCGAGCGTCGCGCCGACGCCGAACCACATGGGATCGCCGGTGGCGAGCACCACGGTTGGCGTTCCGGCGCGCGCGAGCAGCCTGCCGAGCGCTTCGGAAAAGGGCTTATCCCAGACGATCGTCTCGGCCCGCGTCTCGCCCAGCAGGGCGAGGTGCCGCTCGCCGCCGAAGATCGTCGTCGCGCCGTCGATCGCGTCGAGCGCTTCGCCAGTCAGCGACGCGAGGCCGGCATCGCCGATGCCGACGACGGTCAGCCAGGGCCGGGCGGCGCCGCCCTCGGGCCGCTCGCCCTCCTCCGTCTCGGCGCGGCCCGAAAGCCAGGGGCGGACCGGGTCGCTCATGGCGCCTCCGCGCCGACGGCAAGGGCATTGACCGCGGCGGCGGCGAGCGCCGAGCCGCCGCGCCGGCCGGCCAGCGTCACGAAGGGCACGCCGCGGGAATCGGCGGCGAGCGCCGCCTTCGATTCGGCCGCCCCGACGAAACCGACCGGCAGCCCGATGATCAGCGCCGGGCGCGGCGCGCCCTCGTCGAGCCGTTCGAGCAGGCGGAAGAGCGCCGTCGGCGCGTTGCCGATCGCAACGATTGCGCCTTCGAGGAGATCGTCGCTCCACAAATCGACCTGCGCCGCCGAGCGCGTCGTCCCCTCGCGCTCGGCGATGCGTCGGGTGCGCGGGTCGGTCAGCCGGCAGACGATCTTGTTCTGCTGCTTCAGATTGGCGCCGATGATGCCGTGGGCGACCATCTCGCTGTCGCAGAGGATCGGCGCCCCGGCGTCCAGCGCCGCCCTGCCGGCCGCGACGGCGCCCTCCGAGATCGCGAGGTCGGCGAGGATGTCGGTCATGCCGCAGGCATGGATCATCCGGACCGCCAGCGGTTCGGCCTCCGCCGGCAGGGCGGAAAGGTCCGCCTCCTCGCGGATGATGCGGAAGCTCTCGGCGTAGATCGACGCCGGGTCCTTCAGATAGGCGTCGCCGGAGACGCTGCCGGCGAAGGAATCGAACCCGCCGCCCTTGTCGGCGACGAGATTTGCCTCCTTGAGCTGGTCGAGGCCGACGATCCAGCCTTCCTCGGCAAGCACCGCCGCGATCTCCTCGTCGGAGAGGCCGGACGGGACGTCGAGCAGCGGGCCGAAGCGCTCGGCGGCGTCGAGGCGGGCGAAGAGTTCGGCGAGCGTGTCGACCTGCGCCTCGTCGAGGCAGCTCTTCTCGCCCCTCTCGATGTCGACGAGGCCGGGATAGATCTCGGCGAGCACGACCGGCGCCGAGATCGCCTCGGCAAAGCGGGTCTCGAAGGGCCAGACGGCGATCTTGCCGGCGAATTCCGGATCCCTGCGCAGATGGTCGAGCCGCGCCATGCCGGTGATCGCCTGGCTGCCGACCGAGCCGGTGAAGTTCAGCTTCCAGACCGGCTGGGCCTTGCCGGTGCGCGCCTCGCCGATGCGCTTTTCCGCCAGCGCCGTCGGATAGGGGTCGGGCTTGGTGACCGAGAGGCCCGGAACCTCCTGGTGCATCGGCCGCCCCCAATACATCGGCGCGAAGGCGAGTCGTTCGCGGTTGAGCCGGCCGGTCACCTCGAAGCGGTTGGAGAAGTTGTCGTCGCGGTCCTGCAGGGCCTCGGCGAAATAGGCCCAGAGCGCCTCCCAGCCGCCCTCACCGGCGACCGCCGCCGCGCCGCCCTTCGGATAGCCGAAGGGAAAGTCGAAGCCGCAGAAGACCGTCTTCTCCTCGGCCAGCGCGTCGCGCAGGAACTGGCGCAGATGCGCCATCGCCGCCGAGCGGGTCGGCGGATTGACCGTCTCGACCATGCGCACGTCCCGCCCCTCGCGCGCCGCAAGGGCGATCCAGATCGAATCCCTGCCGGTGGTGGGCGTGTTGGCGGCCGACCAGTCGATGATCGCGTAGCGGTCGAAAAGAGGCATCCGGTCGTCTCGTCTCCTGGCGCCGGCGGCGCCCCGTTGTCGTTTATCTAGCGCATCGACCGCGGGCCGAGAGGATGGTCGGCATGCGGGTAGGGATGATGGTGATGACCATGGCCGCCGTCATGGCCGCCGTCATGGGCGTGGCCATGCGAATGGTCATGAGTGTGATCATGGGAATGCCCGCGATGATGGGCATGATCATGGCCGTGGTCGTCGTGGTGATGGTGGTGGTGGGCGCCCGGTCCGTCGTCGTGATGGTGGTGAGGGTGCCCATGGCTGTGGCCCTCCCCGTCGCCGGCGCCGTCGCCATGACGATGGTCGTGACGAGAGCCGGAGGAATTGCCGTGGTCGCTCTTTGCGGCATCGGCCGGTCCGGTGCCGATCCCCTCGACATGATGGTGGTGGCTCTCCTGGGCAAGGCCCACCTCGGCCTCGAAGCCGAGCACCTGCTCGCGATACTTGCAGAGCTGGCAGTTCATCACGTTGGTGCCGTCGATGATCTCGTGAAGGCGATCGACGAAGGTCTCGACGACGAGGTCGTGGTCGCCGAGATAGGGCGCCTTGAGGAAGCGGATGCCGGGATGTTCCGCGGCGACGGCGTCGGTCTGGTCGTAGATCCGGCGCACCAGGATGCCGGTGAACAGGAAATAGGGAAAGACGACGATGCGCCTGTAGCCGAGCCTGGCGGCATGGGTGAGGCCTGGCCCGACGAGGGGAAAGGTGACGCCCGAATAGGCCGTCTCGCCCCATCCGAAGCCGAAGCCCTCCCAGAGCAGGCGCATGACCTTGGAGACGTTGGAATTGGCGTCGGGGTCGGACGCGCCGCGGCCGACGACGACGAGGAGCGTGTCATGCAGCGGTTCGCCGTCGCGCCAGCCGTCGGCGAGGAGGCACTCCCTGATCCGCGCGCCGGCGGCCCTCAGCATCTTCGGGTCGATGCCGAGCTCGCGGCCGTAGCGGATCGTCACGCCATGCTCGGCGGCATAGGTGTTCAGCACCGAGGGAATGTCGTTCTTGGCGTGGCCGGCGGCGAACAGCATCCCCGGCAGCGCCAGGATCTCGCGCGCACCGCCCTCGCGCAGCCTGTCGAGGCCGTCGCGGATGATCGGCCGGGCAAATTCCAGATAGCCGTAGTCGGTCTGCCACTCCGGCAGGCGCGCCTTCAGCTTCTCGGCAAGGCCGGCGAATTCGCGCACGGCGCCCGCGTCGCGGCTGCCGTGGCCGCACAGCATCAGTGACTTCATCATGACCTTCGATCCTCCTTGCCCGTTCACGACGCCCGGAGGATCCGCCTGCCCGGTGTTCCGGGGCGGGCGAACCGATCCGACAGCTCCGTCTTGGTCCCCTGCTTGGGTCGACCGCACCGGAATCGCTTGCAGCCCCTTCGCGAGGGGCACCGTCATCCACAGCGCGATGGCCTAGATGGGATTGGCCGCCCGGTCAAACGGAGAAGGTCGACGCGGACCCGTCCTCGCCGCCGGAACGCGGCGCACGGCCGCGCCCCCGCGCCCATCGAATCCGCGCGCCCATCGAAGGTACACCGCAGGCGAGGCCTCATCTGAATCGAAGGGTGAAGCGAGCCCGGCGACGGCCGCGAGCCGCCGCTTTCCGGCGGCTTCGGGCTGGAGTCGAGGCCCGCTCAGGCCAGGGTGAAGGCGTCCCGGAAGGCGTCGAGCGCGCGTTCCGGATCGCCGCTGGCAAAGGCTTCCAGGCCGACCGGGCCGTCGTATCCCATCGCCGCGAGGGCGCGGGCGATGTTCTGATAGGCGATCTCGCCGGTGCCCGGCTCCATCCGGCCGGGCACGTCCGCCACCTGGATCTCGCCGATCCACGGCAGCGCCCTCCGGCACAGATCGATCAGGTTCCCCTCGCCGATCTGCGCGTGATAGAGGTCGAGGTTCAGCCGCAGCCCCGGCCGGTTCACCGCTAAGACCAGCGCCAGCGTGTCTTCTGCCCGGGCGAAGGGGACGCCCGGATGGTCGACCGGCAGGTTGAGGTTCTCCAGCGTGAAGGTCACGCCCTTCTCCTCGGCGAGGTCGGCGATCCTTTCCAGCGTGTCGCGGGCCTTCAGCCACATCGCGCCGGTGACGGCCCCGCAGGGCGTGACCGGCAGGCCGCCCTCCCCGAGCCCGGTGCCGTGGAGGTTCAGCCGGGCGACGTTCAGGCGAAGCCCGACATCGGCGGTCTGGCGCGCGGTCCGCAAAAGTTCCGCCGCACCCTCCTCGTCGGCGAGCCGGCCGGAGAGATAGCCGTTCATGATCGAGAAGGTCGCGCCCGAGCGTTCGAGCATGGCGAGGTCGTGATCCGGCCAGTTCCACAGCCCGACGTGAAAGCCGAGCTCGGTCAGGCGCTTCACCCGCCACTCCATCGGCCTGTCGCGCCACAGCATCTCGGCGCAGGCGGCAAGGGTGAACGCCATGGTCAGCCGCCCGCCATCACCTCGGCCACGGCGACCGGCCGGCCTTCCTTCAGGGAGCGGTTCGCCGCCTCCGCGAGGGCCAGCGCGTTCACCCCGTCCTCGACGGTGGCCGGCACCGGCTTGCCGCCGGTCACGGCATCGACGAAGGCCGCCCATTCGATCTGATAGGCCCGCATGTAACGTTCCAGGAAGAAGAACATCGGCTTGGCCGAGGAAACGCCTGCCGCGGTCGATTTCACCACCGTGTTCTCGATCTCGTTGCGCGCCTCCAGCATCCCCTCCGAACCCAGCAGCTCCACCCGCTGGTCGTAGCCGAAGGCGGCTCTGCGGGAGTTGCGGATGGTGGCGAGCCGGCCGTCGGCATAAATGAGGACGACCACTGCCGTGTCGACGTCGCCGGCCGCGCCGATCGCCGGATCGACGAGGCAGGAGCCGTGCGCCATGACGCTTTCCGGCATGCCGAAGAGAAAGGCGCACATGTCGAAATCGTGGATCATCATGTCGCGATAGAGCCCGCCCGAGACCTTCACATAGGCGACCGGCGGCGGGGCGGGATCGTAGGAGGTGACCGCCAGCATCTCGCCCTTGCCGATCTCGCCGGCGTCGAACGCCATCTTGATGCCGGCGAAGTTCGGATCGAAGCGGCGGTTGAAGCCGAGCATCACCGGCTTCGTCGAACCGGCCGCGATCTCGCGCACCCTGAGGGCGCGGTCGAGCGAGAGGTCGATCGGCTTTTCGCAGAAGATCGCCTTGTTCGCCGCGACGCCCTGTTCGATGAGGTCGGCATGGGTGTTGGTCGAGGAGGCGATGAGCACGGCGTCGATCGAGGCGTCGGCGAAGATCTCCGCCGGCGCCATCGCGGCGATGCCGTGTGCCTTCGCCAGGCTCTCGGCCGCCTCGGGCACCACGTCGGCGACGGCGACGAGCTGCGAGCGTGGATCGGCCCCGATCGAGGCGGCATGGACCTTGCCGATACGGCCGGCGCCGAAGAGCGCGACTTTCATTGTACGTCCTCCCGGTCCGGATGCCGGACCTTTTCGCGTGTCAGAGTTCGACCCGCCGCCCCTCGCGGGCCGCGACGTCGATGGCGTGGATCGCCGCCTCGAAGCCGAGCGCGGCGGTAAAATCGGGATACGCCGGCTCGCCCGCGGCGATGGCGCGCAGGAAGTGGCCCGCCTCGATGGTCTTCAGATCGCCGAAGCCGAGCTGGTGGCCGGGCGCCGGACAGAAGGCGCCGTATGGCGGATGCTCGGGGCCGGTGAGGATGGTGCGAAAGCCCTGGCGCGCGCGGGGCTCGTCGGCGACGAAGAGCTGCAGTTCGTTCATCCGTTCCTGGGAGAAGGCGATCATGCCCTTCGTCCCGTGCACCTCGAAGTCCAGCCTGTTCTTGCGCCCCCAGGCCGAGCGGGAGGTGAGCAGCGTGCCCTGCGCACCGCTGCGGAACCGCACGATGGCCGAGGCGGTGTCCTCGTTCTCGACCGCGGCACGGCCGGAGCCGTCCGCGAGCGGCCGGGTCGCATGGATGGTCTGGGTATCGGCGAGGAGACTTTCGAGCGGTCCCATCAGGCCGACGGCCATCGAGACGAGGTGGCAGCCGAGATCGCCGAGGGTGCCGAGGCCGGCCGCCGCGCGTGTCGCCCGCCAGGTCCAGGCGAGGTCGGGATCGGCCTGGTAGTCCTCGTCGACGACGCCGCGGAAATGCACCGGCCGGCCGATGACGCCCTCGTCGATCATCCGTCTGGCATGGGCGAAGGCCGGGTTGTGGATGTAGTTGTAGCCGACGATGGTGCGCACGCCCGCCGCCCGGGCCGCCGCCTCCATCTCGCGGGCGTCATCGAGGGTGAGCGCCATCGGCTTTTCGCAGTGGACGTGCTTGCCCGCCGCCATCGCCGCCAGCGCCATCTCCTTGTGCAGGCCGTTCGGCGTGGTGATCGAGACGATGTCGACCTCAGGGCTCTCGACCAGCGTCCGCCAGTCGTCGGTGGCCGCCGCGAAGCCGAACTGCCGGGCCATGGCGCCGGCCTTTTCGCCCGGCGTGTCGCACAGGAGGGCGAGCCGGAGTTCGGGAAGGTCGCCGAACACCGCGCCGGCCGCGCGGTAGGCCAGCGCATGGGCCTTGCCCATGAAGCCGGTGCCGATGAGGCCGAGACCGATCGACATTCCCCTTCCTCCCCTCCGATTGATTGGAATATATATTCCAACAGTGGGATGCGCCTGTATAGTGCCCGCTGTCAAGACAGGAGAGTTGCATGCCCGCAGAAGACGGCGCGCCGACGATGGCGCCGGAAAGCGTGTCGGAACTGATCGAGCGGATCGACGCCATCGCCCCGACGCTGCCCAAGCGCCTCGGCCAGTCGGCCGAGTTCCTGCGCCACAACATCCATCTCGTCGCGGTGTCGACCGTCGCCGATCTTGCCGCCGGCGCCGGCGTCCAGCCGTCCGCCTTCATGCGCTTCTGCCAGGTGCTCGGCTTTTCCGGCTTCTCCCAGATGCAGGCGCTGTTTCGCGCCGAATACCGGGAACTGCGCCCCGACTATGCCGAGCGCCTGTCGCAGCTTCGCCAGAGCGGCGCCGAGGGGCCCGGACGGCTCGCCGCAAGCTTCGCCGAGGCAGGCCACAAATCGCTGGTCTCGCTGATGAACGACCTCGACGCGGCAAGGCTCGCCACGGCGGCCCGGCTGCTCGCCTCGGCCGGGACGGTGCATCTCGTCGGGCTGCGGCGCGCCTTCGCGATCGTCAGCTACATGGGCTATCTGCTCGACAAGATGAAGGTTCCGGCCGTCATCCACCGGACCTCCGGCCAGATCGAGAGCGACCATGCCATCCGCAAGGGCGACGCCCTGTTCGCCGTGAGCTTCACCCCCTTCTCCGAGGAGACGCTCGAACTCGCGGCAAGGACCCGGCGGCGCAAGGTGCCGGTCGTCGCCCTCAGCGACACGGTCGACGGGCCGCTCGCCGCCACCGCCGACGTGCTGCTCGTCGCCCGCGAGGTGGATGTCGGCGCCTTTCGCGTGCCGACCGCCGCCCTGACGCTCGCCACCTCGCTCGCCGTCGCCATCGGCCAGAGCCGCGAGAAGACCGATTGACAAATCCATCGCCAGCGACAAAAATGGAATAAATCTTCCAAATTCGTCGGGAGGACGAAGGGAGGACGAAGGGTTCGGCCACGGCCGGACGCGGCCGCCGGGCGGCCGTGAAGCATTTGCTCAACCCAGGGAGGAACCATTGAGCATCTCCAGGAAACTCGCCGTCGCCGCCGTCGCGCTGACGATCGCCGGGCCGGCCGCGGCCCAGCAGATCATCGTCGTCAGCCATGGCCAGGCCAACGATCCGTTCTGGTCCGTCGTCAAGAACGGCGTCGAACAGGCCGCCAAGGACACCGGCGCCAAGGTCGACTATCGCGCCCCCGAGACCTTCGACATGGTCAAGATGGGCCAGCTCATCGACGCGGCCGTCAACCAGCAGCCCGACGGCCTCGTCGTGTCGATCCCCGACGCCGACGCCCTCGGCCCCTCGATCGAGCGCGCCGTCCAGGCCGGCATTCCGGTGATCTCGATGAATTCCGGCTCGGACGTCTCCGCCAAACTCGGCGCCGTCCTGCATGTCGGCCAGGACGAGTTCACCGCCGGCAAGAAGGCCGGCGAGAAGCTCAAGGAAATGGGCGGCAAGAACGCCCTCTGCGTCAACCAGGAGGTCGGCAACGTCTCGCTCGACCAGCGCTGCGCGGGCTTCGAGGAAGGCTTCGGCGGCAAGGTCGAGGTGCTGCCGACGTCGAACGATCCGACCGAGGTGAAGTCGAAGGTGCAGGCGGCGCTGGAATCCAACCAGGACGTCGACACCATTCTCGGCCTCGGCGCGGCGACGGTGGGCGAGCCGGCGGTCGCGGCAGTCGAGGCGGTCGGCCGCGGCGGCAAGGTCAATGTCGGCAGCTTCGATCTCTCCGCCGGCTTCCTCAAGGACGTCGCCGACGGCAAGGCCGCCTTCGCCATCGACCAGCAGCAGTTCCTGCAGGGCTACCTGCCGGTGGTGTTCCTCGCCCTCGACGCGAAATACGGCCTCGTGCCCGGCGGCAACGTGCCTTCCGGCCCGAACCTCATCACCAAGGAAAAGGCGAGCCAGGTCATCGACCTGTCGGCGAAGGGCATTCGCTGACGGCCCCGGCCGTCACGCACTCTTCGCAAGGCACCGAGCGAAGGCCGCGGCGGATTGAGCCGCGCCGCGGCCGCATCGCGCCCAGAACCGGCTTCGAGGGACATGCCATGGCGGACGTCTCCCCCATCATCGAGGACGAACGGCTGAAGCGCGAAGGCTTCGCGACGAAGCTGATGAAGCGCCCGGAACTCGGCGCCGTCGCCGGCTTCGTCGCGATCACCTTGTTCTTCCTGGTCACCGCCTCCGGCACGATGTTCACGCTTTCGGGCATCATGAACTTCATGACCCCGGCGGCGCAGCTCGGCATCCTCGCCATCGGCGCGGCGCTCTTGATGATCGGCGGCGAGTTCGACCTGTCGATCGGCTCGATGGTGGCGTTTTCCGGCCTCGTCTTCGGCGCCTTCGTCGTCACCTTCGGCATGCCGCTCGTCGTCGCGATCCCCGCGACCTTCGCCATTGCGGCGGCGATCGGCGTCCTCAACGGCTCGATCGTCCTGAGAACCGGCCTGCCCTCCTTCATCGTGACGCTGGCCTTCCTGTTCATCCTGCGCGGCGCCTCGCTGGTCGGCCTGAAGGTCGCCACCGGCGGCTCGACGCAGCTGCGCGGCGTGCGCGACGCCATCGGCGACGACTGGCTGGCGCCGCTTTTTTCCGGCGACGCCTTCACCGGCCTGTTCTCGTGGCTGGCCGAACAGGGCGTGATCGACCGGTTCCCGAGCGGCCTGCCGAAGGTGCCGGGAATTCCCGTCGAGATCCTGTGGTTCGTCGCCTTCGCGCTTGTCGCCACCTACGTCCTCTTGCGCACGCCCCAGGGCAACTGGATCTTCGCCTCCGGCGGCGACGAGAACGCCGCGTCGAATTCCGGCGTGCCGGTCCGGCGGGTGAAGATCTCGCTCTTCGTGCTCACCGCCTGCTGCGCCACCCTCGTCGCCGTCATCACGGTGATCGACGCCGGCTCGACCGACGCAAGGCGCGGATTCATGAAGGAATTCGAGGCGATCATCGCCGCGGTCATCGGCGGCTGCCTGCTCACCGGCGGCTACGGCTCGGCGATCGGCGCCTTCTTCGGCGCGATCATCTTCGGCATGGTCACCCTCGGCCTCACCTACACCGACATCGACCAGGACTGGTTCCAGGTGTTCCTCGGCGCGATGCTTCTCGCCGCGGTCCTCTTCAACAACTTCATCCGCAAGCGCGTCACCGGGGAGCGCTGAGATGAGCGGCGACACCACCTTCCACCACGGCGATCCGGGCACCGACGCCGCGCCGATCGTCGCAATGCGCGACATCGAGAAGCACTTCGGCAACATCATCGCCCTCGCCGGCGTCAGCTTCGACATCCGCCCGGGCGAGTGCCACTGCCTGCTCGGCGACAACGGCGCCGGCAAGTCGACCTTCATCAAGACCATGTCCGGCGTGCACAAGCCGACGAAGGGCGAGATCCTGCTCGAGGGCAGGCCGCTCTCCTTCTCCAGCCCGCGCGACGCGATGGAGGCCGGCATCGCGACCGTCTACCAGGATCTGGCGATGATCCCGCTGATGTCGGTGACGCGCAACTTCTTCATGGGCCGCGAGCCGACCCGCGGCAAATGGCTGTTCAAGCGCATGGACATCGAGCGGGCGAATGCCGTGACGATGGACGAGATGCGCCGCATGGGCATCAATCTGCGCGGCCCGGACCAGGCCGTCGGCACGCTGTCGGGCGGCGAGCGCCAGACCGTCGCCATCGCCCGCGCGGTCTATTTCGGCGCCAAGGTGCTGATCCTCGACGAGCCGACCTCCGCCCTCGGCGTGCGCCAGACCTCCAACGTGCTGGCGACGATCGACCGGGTGCGCAAGCAGGGGGTGGGCGTCGTCTTCATCACCCACAACGTCCGCCACGCGATGGCCGTCGGCGACCGCTTCACCGTGCTCAACCGCGGCAAGACGCTCGGCACGGCGCGGCGCGGCGCGATCACCGGCAACGAACTGCAGGACTTGATGGCCGGCGGCCAGGAGATGGCCTCGCTCGAGGGCTCGCTCGGGGGCACCGTGTGATGGCGAAGGATCTCGACCTCATCACCATCGGCCGCTCCTCCGTCGATCTTTACGGCGGCCAGATCGGCGGACGGCTGGAGGACATGCGCAGCTTCGACAAATATGTCGGCGGCTCCCCCACCAACATGGCGACGGGCACAGCCCGGCTCGGCCTGAAATCGGCGCTGATCACCCGGGTCGGCGACGAGCATATGGGCCGCTTCCTGATCGAGGAACTGAAGCGCGAGGGGGTCGACACGACGGGCGTCGTCACCGATCCCGAGCGGTTGACCGCCCTCGTCATCCTCGGCATCAGGGACGACAGGCAGTTTCCGCTGATCTTCTACCGCGAGAACTGCGCCGACATGGCGCTGTCGGAAGCCGACATCGACGAGGGGTTCGTGGCGCGGGCGCGCGCCGTCGTCGCTACCGGCACCCATCTCAGCCATCCGCGCACCGAGGCGGCGGTGCTGAAGGCGATCCGCCTCGCCAGGAAGCATGGCGCGCGAACCGCCCTCGACATCGACTACCGCCCCAATCTCTGGGGCCTTGCCGGCCACGGCGCCGGCGAGGAGCGCTTCATCGCATCCGACAAGGTGACGGCAAAGCTGCAGTCGACGCTGTCGCTGTTCGATCTCGTCGTCGGCACCGAGGAAGAGTTCCACATCGCCGGCGGGACGACCGACACGCTGGCGGCCCTTCGCGCCGTGCGCGCCGTCTCGGCCGCGACGCTCGTCCTCAAGCGCGGCGCGGCGGGCGCCGTCGCCTTTGCCGGCGCCATTCCGGCGAGCCTCGATGAGGGCGAAACCGGGCCCGGCTTTCCGATCGAGGTGTTCAACGTCCTCGGCGCCGGCGACGGCTTCATGTCCGGCCTCCTCAAGGGCTGGCTCGACGACGAGGCGTGGCCGCGCTCGCTCGAATACGCCAATGCCTGCGGCGCCTTTGCCGTCTCCCGCCACGGCTGCACGCCGTCCTACCCCTCCCTCGCCGAGCTCGATTTCTTTCTGAAGCGCGGCGTGAAGGAGAAGGCGCTGAGGAAGGACGCGGAGCTCGAACAGATCCACTGGTCGACCAACCGCAAGGGCGACTTCTCGACGATGCGGGTCTTCGCCTTCGACCACCGTATCCAGCTCGAGGAGATCGCCGGCGCGACGCCGGAAATGATCGGCGCCTTCAAGGAGCTCTGCCTCGACGCCGCACTGAAGGTCCAGGCGGGCCGGCCGGGCTACGGAATCTTGTGCGACGGAAGGCTCGGCCGCGAGGCGCTCTACCGCGCCGCGGGCCGCGGCCTGTGGATCGGCCGGCCCGTCGAATGGCCGGGTTCGCGGCCGCTGCTGTTCGAGCCGGAGATCGGTTCCGATTGCGGCGGCCTCGCCGAATGGCCGGCCGAGCACGTGGTCAAATGCCTGTGCTTCTGCCATCCGGACGACGACCAGGATCTCTGGGCCGAGCAGGAAGCGAGCGTCGGGAGGCTGTTCGACGCCTGCCGCCGCAACCGGCTGGAGTTCCTTCTCGAGGTGATCCCATCCAAGACCGGGCCGGTCGACGACGACACCACGGCGGAAGTGATCGGCCGCTTCTACGACCTCGGCATCTATCCCGACTGGTGGAAGCTCGAGCCGATGGCGAGCGAGGCGGCGTGGGAAAAAGCCTGCGCGGCGATCGCCGAGAACGATCCGCATGTGCGCGGCATCGTGATGCTCGGCCTCGACGCCTCGGAAGAGGCCCTGAAGGAGAGCTTCGCGGCCGCGGCGCGGTTCGATCTCGTGAAGGGCTTCGCCGTCGGGCGCACGATCTTCGGCGAGGCGGCGCGGGCCTACATGGCCGGGGAGCTCGCCCCGCAGGAGGCAACGGCAATGATGGCGGAGAAATACGCCAGGCTCTGCGCCCACTGGGACGATGCGCGGGCGGCCGCAACGAATTCCGGCAGAAAGACGACGCGATGACGACGATCCGGCTGACCGCCGCCCAGGCGATGGTGAAATATCTGAGCGCCCAGATGACCGAGGCTGGCGAGCCTTTTCTCGCCGGGGTGTGGGCGATCTTCGGCCATGGCAACGTCGCCGGCATCGGCGAGGCGCTCCACGCCGAGCGCGAGGCGATCCGGACCTATCGCGGCCACAACGAGCAGACGATGTGCCACGCGGCGATCGCCTTCGCCAAGCAGTCCGGACGGCGACGGGCGATGGCCGTCACCTCCTCGATCGGACCCGGGGCGACCAACATGGTGACGGCCGCCGCCCTCGCCCATGTCAACCGGCTGCCGTTGCTCCTGATTCCCGGCGACGTCTTTTCTGGGCGCGGGCCGGACCCGGTGCTGCAGCAGGTCGAGGATTTTTCCGACGGCACGGTCTCTGCCAACGACTGCTTCCGGCCGGTGACCCGCTATTTCGATCGCATCACCCGCCCCGAGCAGCTGCTCACCGCCCTGCCGCGGACCTTCCGGGTGATGACCGATCCGGCCGATTGCGGACCGGTGTGCCTCGCGTTTTGCCAGGACGTCCAGGCAGAGGCCTACGACTTTCCGGAGAGCTTCTTTGAGCCGCGGGTGTGGCGCCTCAGGCGGCCGCACCCTGACCCGGCGGAACTCGCCGCGGTCGCGGCCCTCATCGAGGCCGCCAAAAAGCCTGTGATCGTCGCCGGCGGCGGCGTCCATTATTCCGGCGCGACCGAGGCGCTGAAGGCTTTTGTGGAGAAGCACCGGATTCCCGTCGTCGAGAGCCAGGCCGGCAAGTCGGCGCTCGCCTTCGACGCGGCGATGAATCTCGGGCCCGTCGGCGTCACCGGCTCGTCCTCGGCGAACGTCGCCTCTGCCGAAGCCGACCTCGTCCTCGGCGTCGGCACCCGCTTCCAGGATTTCACCACCGGCTCGTGGAACCTCTTCCGCAACCCGGATCGCAAGCTCGTGTCGCTCAACGTCGCCGCCTATGACGCGATGAAGCACGGCGCCGCGCCGCTGTGCTGCGATGCCCGCGTCGGCCTCGAACTTCTGTCCGAGGCGCTCGGCGACAAGCGGTTCGACGCGCCGGACCCGGCGTTGAAGCAGAGCTGGTTCGCTGCCGTCGATCCGCTCACCGCCCGCCCGGAGGGAAACGCGCTGCCGACCGACCAACAGGTGATCGGCGCCGTGCAGCGGGCGAGCGGGCCCGATACGGTGGTGATGTGCGCCGCCGGCACCATGCCGGGCGAACTCCACAAGCTCTGGAAGGCACCGCGCCCCGGCGCCTACCACATGGAATACGGCTATTCCTGCATGGGCTACGAGATCGCCGGCGCCATCGGCATCAAGATGGCCGAGCCGGACCGCGACGTCGTCTGCATGGTCGGCGACGGCTCCTACATGATGGCGAATTCCGAGCTCGCCACCGCCGTCATGCTGGGGCTGAAGATTACCGTCGTCCTGACCGACAATCGCGGCTATGGCTGCATCAACCGGCTGCAGACGGCCTGCGGCGGGGCAGAATTCAACAACCTCCTCGACCACGCCTTCCACGTGAACCCCTCGACCATCGATTTCGCGGCGCATGCGGCGTCGATGGGGGCACAGGCCGTGCATGCCGCCTCGATCGCCGAGCTGGAGACGGCGCTCGACCGGGCGAAGGCGGCCGCCGGTCCCTTCGTCGTGGTCATCGACACCGATCCCTACCCGTCGAGCCAGCCGGGCGGCCACTGGTGGGACGTCGCGGTTCCCGAGGTCTCGTCGCGCGACGAGGTGATCGAGGCACGCGCGGCCTACGAGGCGCAGCTGAAGCTCCGGGCGGGCGGGTGATGATGGCCGGTTTTGACCGCGCCGGCAGAGCGGAAACGGCGGCGACCTTCGGCGCCCCCCTCTGCCTGCCGGCATCTCCCCCACGAGGCGGGAAATCGATCTCTATCCTCGGCAGCGCGCGCCAATCTCCCTCCTTGTGGGGGAGATGTCACGCAGTGACAGAGGGGGGTACGGCGCGACGTATCCGGTTCGATGACCCTGCCCCGGGCTCTCTCCCAGGTCTTTCCCTCCTCTTCCTTCCCACAGGACCTTCCCATGATCCGCTTCGGCACCAACCCCATCGCCTGGGCCAATGACGACGACCAGAGCCTCGGCGCCGACATTCCGACCGGGCGCATTCTCGACGAGGCCGGCCGGCAGATCGGCTTCGCCGGTATCGAGAACGGCCACCGCTGGCCGCAGGACGATCCCGCCGCGCTGAAGGCGCTGCTCGCCGCTTCCGGCCTCGTCTTCGTCTCCGGCTGGCACTCCATGAACCTCCTCGCCCATTCGGTGGCGGAGGAGAAGGCCGCGATCACGCCGCATCTCGACAAGCTCGCCTACAACGGCTCGAAGGTCTGCATCGTCTGCGAGACGTCGAATTCGGTGCAGGGGCGCGACGTCCCGCTGTCGGAGCGGCCGAAGCTTTCCGCCGACGCGATGCAGGCCTTCGGCGAAAAGGTCGAAGCGATCGCCGCGCATTGCGCCGAGCGTGGGATCGACCTCGTCTATCACCATCACATGGGAACGGTGGTCGAGAGCCCCGAGGACATCGACGCCTTCATGGCGGCGACCGGTCCCGCCACCAAGCTGCTCTTCGACGCCGGCCACTGCTTTTTCGGCGGCGGCGATCCCGCCGCGGTGCTTGCCCGGCACATCGGCCGGGTCGCGCACTTTCATGCCAAGAACGTCAGGCCCGCCGTCCGGGCGAAGGTCGAGGCGGAGGGCCTGTCCTTCATGGACGGCGTGCGCGCCGGCGTCTTCACCGTCCCGGGCGACCAGGAGGGGGCGGTCGACTTCGGCCCGCTGATGAAGATCCTCGCCGAAAACGGCTATGACGGCTGGATCGTCATCGAGGCCGAACAGGACCCGGCGATCCGCAACCCCCTCCTCTACCAGACCCTGGGGCTGGCGACGCTGAGGCGTCTCGCCCGCGAGGTCGGACTGACCGAAGGATAGAGCCCATGCCGCATCTGTTGCGCAAGCCGGCCGGCACCGCCGGCAGGATCCACGACATCACGCCTGAGAGCGCCCGGACGCCGCTCTCGCCGGACTGGACCTATGTCGGCTTCGCCGTCCACCGGCTGGCGCCCGGCGACACCGTCGCCGAGGCCACCGGCGATCGCGAGGCGATCCTCGTCCTTGTGGAGGGAAAGGCGAAGCTCTCGGCGAACGGCGAGGATTTCGGCGAGATGGGCGATCGCATGGACGTCTTCGAGAAGACGCCGCCCCACTGCCTCTACGTGCCGAACGCCAGCGAATGGTCGGCCACCGCGACGACGGCCTGCACCTTCGCCGTCTGCACGGCGCCCGGGCATGGCGGGCACGAGGCGGCGCGGATCGGCCCGGAGGGCATATCGCTCGCCGACCGCGGCAAGGGGACGAACCTTCGCCACATCAACGCCATCGCCATGGAGGAGCGCGACGTCGCGGACTCGCTGCTCGTGACGGAGGTCTTCACCCCCGCCGGCCACTGGTCGTCCTATCCGCCGCACCGCCACGACGAGGACGCCTTCCCGGACATGACCTATCTCGAAGAGACCTATTACCACCGGCTGAACCCGGCAAAGGGCTACGGCCACCAGCGCGTCTTCACCGAGGACGGCACGCTCGACGAGACGATGAGCGTCTCGAATCACGACGTGGTGCTGGTGCCGAAGGGCCATCATCCCTGCGCGGCACCCTATGGCTACGAGATGTACTATCTGAACGTCATGGCGGGTCCCTTGCGCAAGTGGCGCTTCAGGAACCATCCCGACCACGACTGGATCGCCAGGCGCGACGCCTGACGGGAAGACGCCGGCCTGCCATGCGGCCCCACGTCGCCCGCATTCCCGCTCCCCTGGTGCAGTGCTATGACGGCAGAAGAGGCGGCGACGCCGCCAGCCCGGCCATCGAGGAAGGCGGGTCGGGACTCGCCGGGACCGGAGGCGGACACCACTTTTATGGCGAAGACGAGAAGCTGGCCGAGGACATCACGCGATGACCGCTGAAGGATCGGTCGATCCCGCCGCCGAGCGCCGGGCAAAGCCGGTCCCATCGCTCACGGCCGAGCCGCCCGAGCGCCACGGCTGCGGCGTCTGCGGCCGGACGCTTCCGCGCGACGAACTGCGGCCCGCGGCCCTCGTCAGCGGCGCCGTCGCCGCTGTCCTGTCCCGCAGCTCGCCGGGCTGGAACGCCACGGGCTGGGTCTGCCGCGACGACCTTCGAAAGGCCCGGCAGACCACCATCGAGGAGATGATTCGCGAGGAGCGCGGCGAGTTGAGCGCCCTCGACGAGTCGGTTCTGGCGAGCCTTGCCGAGAGCGAGACCGTCACCGAAAATCCCGAGGAGGTCTATGGCCGTGCCGAGAGCTTCGGCGACAGGCTGGCCGACGACATGGCGTCCTTCGCCGGGTCCTGGACCTTCATCTCGATCTTCTGCTCGATCCTCGTTCTGTGGATCGCGGCGAATTCGGTGGCGCTCTTCGTCCGGCCGTTCGACCCCTATCCCTACATCCTGCTCAACCTCATCCTCTCCTGCATCGCGGCGATCCAGGCGCCGCTGATCATGATGAGCCAGAAGCGGCAGGAGGCGAAGGATCGCCTGCGCTCGGAAAACGACTACCGGGTGAACCTGAAGGCCGAGCTCGAGATCCGCCGCCTGCACGAGAAGATCGACCAGCACCTCCTCACCCAGTGGGAGCATCTGTCGCGCATCCAGGAGGCGCAGCTTGAGCTCGTCCGCGAGATGAGATCGCGCGGCTGACGCGCCGTGCGGCGGGGCTTCGAACGGATGGAAGTCGCCCGTCCGGAACCGGCGACGGTCAGTGCGGCATGCCCTTCAGCGTCGCGTTCTCCGCCTTGACGATGCCGCCGTCCTTGGTCGCCTCGATGGCGATGATCTTGCCGAGGCCGGGAACGGAGGAGCCGACCTGCACGTGCCAGAGTTCGCCCGGCGAGGCGAGATGCGCCTCGTGGCCGTAGACCATGACGATCGAGAAGTCCTTGGGCTGCAGCGTCCACGGCCGGACCAGCGTCGCCACCGGCAGCGCCGGGACGGTCGCCGTTTCCTCGTCGTCATCCTCCGCCTTGGCGGTCGAGCCGACGGCGATCGGATCGATCTGGGCATCGGCCATCTGGGAGATGAGGAGGCGGTCGAAATAGCCGGGATACATGTAGGAGATCGACATCACCACCGAGAAGAAGCCGGTGGAAAGGACGAACAGGAAGAGCGACAGCGCCCTCACCGCACGGTCGGACTGATAGGCGGCGTTGAGCTTTTCTGCAGCCGTCGGTTCGGCTTTCGCCGACCTGCGGCCCGCGATCTTGATCATGATGGACGGCCTCGATCCATGGGCTGGAAAGTCGAGGCAGCCTCATGCAACTCCGACGGCACGGAGCATTGCAGCCGCGGGTTAATCTTTCATCGACGCCGTGCATCGAGATCGGCAAGTCACCGACCCTGACGATCGCGCGTTCAGACTTCCTTGGCGATGGACGTGTAGGGTTTCGCGATGCAGCGCGCGCGACAAACCACGATCGGCGGCGACGGCCGGCTCTTCGAACGCCGGCGCACCCGGCTGCGGCCGGTGAAGCTCGCCAGCCTGTCCCGCCGGTTCATCGACGAGGGGCTGCTCCGCGACCGTTCGAAGGGCGGCGCCCGCATCCGCCGCGCGTCCGCGACCGCCCTTCCGGCGCGCTTTCTCCTGCTCGACGAGGGCGAATGCGTCTTCCTGCCGGTCGCGATCGTCTGGGAGGACGGGCTCGAGCTCGGCGTGCGCTTCGTCGGGGCGGAGATCCGCCCGACCCTTGCCGAGATCCGGCGCCTGACCGGCCGCTACTATGCCCTGCCCGAATAAGGTGTAGGGAAGCCGGCGAGGCAGGCGCCGATCGCGCGCGCCCACCGGCTGGGTTCGGGGTGCGACCCCCGAGTGCCTCAGTGCGCCGGCTTGTTCAGATGGACGGCTTCGCCGCCACCGCCACCGCCGGTACCACCGCCCGCGCCGCCGCCGCTCCGGGCGTCCTTCTTGGAGATGTAGTCGAACTGCTCGACGAGAAGCTCGTGCAGGAGTTCCATGCCGAAGCGCTGGTTCACCGAATCGCGGATCGAGGTGGTCAGGGCCGTCAGGTCGAACTTCTCCGGATGCTCGAAGTCGAAACTGTCGGTCGAATACATCCGCCGGAACACCTCGTCGAGAATGAACGGGTCCGGCGGCACCTTCAGCGTGTTCCCGATGGTGCCGTCGATCGTGTAGACGAAGCGGGCGAGGATGTATCCCTTGATCGTCTCGTCCGAAATCATCGGGATCGTGACGCTGTCCGTCGACTTGTAGTCGAGCCCGTCGAAATAGGTCGGGTCCTTCTTCACCTCCTGCGCCGGGGCGGGAGCGAAGACCGACGCCATCACGTAGCTCGAACCGAGCGCGACGACGGCGGCCCAGACGCCTATGCCGATGAGCTTGATCACCGTGTCAGCCTCGCCGCACGACGGCGGTGGTGTAGGTGCCGTCGGATTCGGCCGCCGCGATGGTCGCCGCGATCACGCCGCCGATCTCGTGGCTCGCCTTGACGTGCAGGCCGAGCACCCGCTGGTTCTCCTTGAGCGCCTTCTGCAGAAGACGCAGCCGGTCCTCGATGCGGCCGTCGCGCTCCTCGCGCACGGCGAGCGCCCGCGACAGCCGGCTGAGCTCCAGAAGGCAGTGGTTCTTGCGGGTGGTCAGCTCCGCCAGCGGTTCGCTCGCCTTGCCGCGCAGCGTGTCGATCTCCAGCGAAAGGATCGACTCCAGCCGGTCCGCCGCCTTTTCGATAGCCTGATACATCCGAAGCCCTTCTGCTCGCTTGTTGCTTGGCCGCTCGCCCCGAGCGGCTGGTTTCTCTGATGGCCCGGCGCCGCCGCCGGCCCCTGCCCGGTCAGCCGCCGGTTCTCGTCCGCCGGGCGGCCGCCGCGGCCATCGCGCCGTCCTCGGTCTCCATGGCGTCGACGCCGGCGCTCGCATCCGCCGCCGCAGCACGCCCGGGAGCCGCCAGCTTGTCCCGCTTGGCGATCTCCGCCGCGATGCCGATTCCGCCGCCCTTGGCGATCTCGTCGCCGATCTGCTCGGCCAGCATCGACCGCCAGACCGATCCGGCGGTTCCCTCGCCGAAGAAGCCGGAATCCTCGCTCGGCAGCATCGACTGGATGAAGCTGCGCAGGACGAAGCCCTCGAACTGTTCGAGCGGTCCCACCTTGCGCGCCTCGTGCTTGACGAGCGGGCGGATCGTCGGCTCCTGCAAGGGTTTGGCAACGGGCGTCGCGGCGGTTGCCGCCGCCGCCGTCCGCAGCGCCGCGGTAAAGTCGGTGCCGGCAGCGCCCGCCGCGGCGGGCTGTGCGACGCTCTCGCGCTGTGCCGCGCGCTGAAGCGCTATGGCCGGATTGATCGTGAAGTCGTTGGAAACCGTCATGGAGTTCGCGCGGCGCCGGTTCGGTGGGAAATCGGTGTCCCGGTTCTAGGCGATGCGGCTTATTCGAAGCTTGTTGTGCGGGCGAGAAACGCGTCGATGCTGGCATCGCGCTGGCTCGCCTCGGCCTCGGCCTCGGCGATGCGCCCGTCCCGGTCGCGCACCTTCTCGATACCCTTCTCCACCCGGCGCACCTCCCGCAGCCGCGCCTCGACGTCGGCCTCCTCGGCGGCGAGCTTCTTGCGCTCGGCCTCGTTGCGCCGGAGATTGTTGACCTTGGCGCCGATGAACAGCCCGTGCAGGGCGTTGTCGACGCCGAGGCTCGCCAGGATGTCGGCGTCGCTCTTTTCCAGCGCGACACGCTGCTCGCGCAGCTGGCCGATGCGCCATTCCTGCATCAGGCGTTTCTGCGCCTGCACCTTGAGGATGCGATCCAGTCGCTTGACCCGGTCGGCGCTGTCGCTCATCCGTGCAACACCCAGTTCTGGAATTCGGTCATGAAGATCGTCATGAAGTCGCCGAAGGTATAGCCGAACAGAACGACTCCGCCGGCGAGCACGAAGGGCATCGAGATGAAGTAGATCGGGATCGACGGCGTCAGCTTGTTGGCGAGGCCGATGGCGAAGTTGACGATCACCGCGTAGAGCAGGAAGGGGCTGGAGATCCTGAGGCAGAGAAGGAAGGCCTCGGAGAGGTTGTCGGTGACGGCGATCAGGCTCGCCTGCGGCGCGAAGCCGGCCGACGGGGTGATCGCACCGTAGGAGGCGACCAGCGCCCGGGCGATCTCGGCATGCAGGTTGAGGACGAAGATCAGCGTCGTCGCCGTCATGGTGATCAGCGAGGTGAGCGCCGCCGACTGCTCGTGATCCTCGATGGCGCCCCCCATGGCCTGGCCCATGCCGATCATGTTGGCGACGACGTGGCCGGCAAAGCTCAGCGCCAGCATGAAGATGCGGCCGAGCATGCCGATCATGAAGCCGATCAGCGCCTCCGAGAAGATCAGCCTGAGATGCTCGGCGTCGTCGCCCGTCTGCACCAGCGGCTGGACGATCGGCAGCAGCGCCGGCGCGAGGGCGAGCGAGACGGCGAGCGACAGGAACAGGCGGATCTGCTGGGGAATGCGGGCCGACGAGACCCCCGGCATCACCATCAGGCATGTCCCGACGCGGCAGAAGATCAGGAACAGCGCCAGCGCGACGTCGGGAAGCTGGCCGATCACGAGATCGACCCGATGGGCCGGATGTCGACGCCGCGCGCGATCTCGACGTGGCTGAGCACCGGCAGGTTGACGAAGATGCGCTCGATCATCATGCGCACGTAGGGCCTGGCGTCCGGCGCCGAGACGAGGACGAAGGACTCGCCCTGGTCCATCTTGGCGCGGATCACCTTGGTCGCCTCGCCGGCGAACTGTTCGACGAGGCGCGGGTCGATGTCGAACTCGACGACGTCGCCCTTGGCGTCGCGCTTCAGCGCCTGGTGGAAGGCGAGATCCCACTGGTTGCCGAGGCGCAGAACCGAGAGCTTGCCGTTGTGCAGGAGATCGCCGCAGATCTGCTGGGCCATCCGCATCCTGACATGCTCGACGATCTGCTCGGAGCGGCGGACATGCGGCGCGATCTCGGCGATCGCCTCGAGAATGAGGTTGAGGTTGCGGATCGATACGCGCTCGGCGAGCAGGAGCTTCATGACCGCCTGCAGCCCCGAATAGGACATGTGGGTCGGGATGATCTCGTCGATCAGCCGCTTGTACTCGCTGTCGAGGCGGTCGAGCAGCGTGCGCATGTCCTTGTAGGAGAGAAGCTGGGCGAGGTTGTTGCGGATCACCTCGGAAAGATGGGTGAGGACGATCGACAGCGTGTCGATCGGCTCGAATCCCTGGCGCTTCAGTTCCGAGGTGAAGCTCTCCGAAACCCAGGCGGCGCGCATGCCGAAGGCCGGCTCCTTGGTGATGTCGTGGGGCACGTCCGGGCCCGGCGCATCGCCGATGACGATCATCATTTCGCCGAGCCGCAGCGGCTGGGCGGCGATGGTCGTGCCGTGGATCTTGATCTGGTATGACTTCGGCTCGATCGTCAGATCGTCCGACAACTTGATTTCCGGCACGACGAAGCCGTAGCGCGCCGCGAAGCGCTTGCGCATCTTCTGGACGCGCCGCGCCAGTTCCTCGCGCTTGGCCATCATGTGGGCCGAGGTCTGCTTGCCGAGCACCAGCTCGATCTCGACCATTCTCAGCGATTCCTTGACGGAATCCTTTTCGGCCTCGGCGGCGATCTTGTCCTGGACGGCCTTCTGGGCCGCCACCGCGTCCTCTTCCTGCTTGCGCTTCTTCGGCACCGTCCAGGCAACGAAGGCGAGACCGCCGGCGGTCATGATGAAGGGGATGAAGGGAAGGCCCGGCAAAAGCGCGAGAACACCCATCAGGCCGGCGGCGAGCGACAGGGCCAGCGGGTAGTGGCCGAGCTGGCCGAGGACGGCGGTCTGCGCCGCGCCGCGCGTGCCGCCCTTGGAGACGAGGAGGCCGGCGGCGAGGGAGACGATCAGCGCCGGGATCTGCGAGACCAGGCCGTCGCCGACCGAGAGCTTGGTGAAGACGTCGGCGGCGGCTGCGGCATCCATGCCGTAGCGGGTGATGCCGATGACGATGCCGCCGAAGACGTTGACCGCGGTAATGATCAGGCCCGCGATGGCGTCGCCGCGCACGAATTTCGACGCGCCGTCCATCGAGCCGAAGAACGAGCTTTCCTCCTCGAGCTCCTTGCGCCGGCGCTGAGATTCCTTCTCGTCGATCAGGCCGGCGGACAGATCGGCGTCGATCGCCATCTGCTTGCCGGGGATGGCGTCGAGGGTGAAGCGCGCGCCGACTTCGGCGATACGCGTCGCGCCCTTGGTGATGACCAGGAAGTTCACCGTGATCAGGATCACGAAGACGATGATGCCGATGAAGAAGTCGCCGCCCATGACGAACTGCGAGAAGCCGCCGATCACGTGGCCGGCGGCGTTCACGCCCTCGTGGCCCTGCGACAGGATCATGCGCGTCGTCGCGATGTTGAGCGACAGGCGCAGCATCGTGGCGAGGAGGAGGACGATCGGAAAGGCGGAGAATTCCAGCGGCTTCTGGATCCACAGCGCGACCATCAGGATGAGGATCGAGAGCGCCACGGAGAAGGACAGGCCGATGTCGATGAGGAACGGCGGGATCGGGACGAACAGGACCGTCAGGATCATCACGACCGCGATCGCGAAGCCGATCTCGCGATTGCCCGACTTCTTCGCGTCGCTGGCTTTCTGGGCACCGGCGAGGCCGGGCTTCAGAATGTCGACGGCCATGGCAAACCCCATCTGCGGCATTGAACGGCAAGCGCGCCGGAGCGGCGCGTCCTTGAGGTTTCGTCGCAGATCAAGATTGCTTCAGGCTGGGTCGGACGCCGCCGCCCCTTTCGGGAGCGGTGCCGCTCCCGGGCGTTCTTCCGGCAGGGCGGCAACGGCTTCGGGCGGCCAGCGCCCCGCGGGAAATGCCAAAGCCCGCCGGGGCGGGTCCGGCGGGCTTCGTCTTCGGGTCGCAAGTTCCGTGGCAGGTCGCCGCCTCAGCGGTCGAAGCCGGTCTCGATCCGCGAATAGGATTCCTGGGTGAAGGTGTAGACCTGCGCGCCCGTGAAGGAGGCGGTCATGGCGATCACCACGAAGATCGCGAGGATCTTCGGCACGAAGGTGAGCGTGACTTCCTGGATCTGGGTCAGGGCCTGGAACAGCGCGATGACGACGCCGACGGCCATCGCCACGGCCACGGCCGGCCCGCAGGCGAGGACGATCGTCCAGACGGCTTCCTGGACGATTTCGATCGCTTCGGCTTCGTTCACGACTACTGGACCTCCGTTCCGGATTCCAGCGTGACGGAACCGCCGCCCTCGAGCACCGCCTCGATCCCCGTCGAGCCGGCCCGCACCGCCGAGACGACGCCGCTCGTCGCGCCGTCGGCCGAGGTGATGGTGCGGCCGATCAGCGAATTCGCCTGGGTGAGAGCCGAGACGGCCATCAGCGAATCCAGCTTGCTGTTCGTCTGGATCGACTGTTCGACGCCCGAGAAGGTCGCGAACTGCGCGACGTATTCGGTCGAGTCGGTCGGGTTCAGCGGATCCTGGTTCGACATCTCGGCGACCAGGAGCTGCAGGAACGAATTGTAGTCGAGCGTGGACTTGGCCGTAGACGCGGTGGAGGTCGTCTGCGATGTCGACGCGGCGGTCGCGGAGGAGACGGCGGTGACCATCTCAGGCCCCCGCGGCCATGCGGAGCGCCGGCTCGAACTTGGTCACCGTGGTGGGAGCGTCGGGCGTCTCGCCGAGGATGTGATCCTCGAGCGGGATCATCGAGCGGATGCGCTTCAGCCCGTCGAAGGCCCGGCCGCGGCCGATCAGCTCCTCGACCTCGAGCAGACCGTCGATGATGTCGCGGTTGCTGTAGGTCTTGAGCATCGCCGGATGGGCCTTGGCGAAGAGCTCCATCGCCGCCCCGACGCTGTTGGGATCCATCAGCATCATCTGCACGACGAAATAGAGCTGACGCATCGGCGTCTTGGCCTGCTCGGCCTGCATGACGTGGCTTTCCAGGAGGAAGGTCACGTCGTTGAGGAATTCCAGGGTCGTCTTGCGATCGACCTTGAGGACCGCGCCGTTGACGAAGATGCGTTCGCCGGCCCTGAGGGAAATTCGGAGTGTCGCCATGGTCAGTTGAGTCCGTCGCGGATCAGGGTGGTGATTTCGATGATGCCTGCAAAGTTGTTCGACCGCCCGAGACGGATCGCCTCCGCCTCACGCATGATCCAGAGTCCGATCGAGATCAGCTCCGCGCGCAGGTTCTCAGGCAGACCGTTCTCGGAGCTGGAGAGATCCTCGACGAGGATCGCCCACAAGCTCCGCGTCATGTAGATGGCTTCGATCGCATCGCGGGACCGTGGGCCATTCTTCTCCGCGCGCTTCAGAAGACCGATCGAATGGTCGAGCGCCTGGCGTTCGCGCTCGCGTGCGTTGATCTCGACGTCCTCGGAGATTTCCGCATAGGAGAACTGGTACATTCCTACCCCTTGATCCTACCCGTGGACCGCGCTGCCGCCGGCGTCCGGGCATTGTGAAACCAGTGATTGGTCGTGTTCGGTCGCGGGCGCGTCTCGGCTCCCCCGCCGCAATCGTCGGCGCGCTCAGAACAGCGCGTCGGCGAAGGTCTGCTGCCGGCCCCGGCAGGGCACGGCCCGGCGGAGCGGGCGCGTCTCCGCGGTCCGGGCGGGCCGGAGCCCGCCGTCCGCTCCCTCCGGCAGGCCCCAGAGGTCCGGCGCGCCGGCCGAAGGGCCGAAACGCGAGGGACCCGCCGGCAGCCGCCGTATCCGGCGGTTCGATTGCCGCACCTCGGTCGGTTGTTGCGGCTCTTGCCTCGTCATCGTCGCGCCCCTCGTCAGATGTAGTTGAGAAGGCTGAGCTGCGAGATCCGCGCCGTCAGCGTGTAGGACGTCTCGAGCAGCGTCTGCAGGCCGGTCACCCGCGTGCTCGCCTCGTACTGGTCGACCTCCTCGAGATCCGAGATCGAGATGTTGAGGACGCTCTTTCGCGCCTTCAGCGTCTCGTCGGCCAGGTCGACGCGGTTCTGGCTGCCGCCGATCTCGGCCTGCATCTGGGTGAGCTGGCTGAGACCCTTGCTGAGAGTTTCGATCGCCCGGCTTGTGAGAAGCTGACGGGCGCCGTCATTCATGTTCTCGGCGCCGAGATCCGACAGCATGACGTAAGCCTTGGCGATGTTGCGGAAGGCCTCCTCGTTGGCGGAATAGGAGGTCTTGACCGTCTCGCTGTCGCTGATGCGGTTTTCCACCGTCGTGTCGTCGGCGTTCGACCAGTTGTCAGTCCAGCCACCGCCGGTGCCGGTCGTGAACAGGTCTTCGAACGGCCCGTCGAGAAAGGCCTCGAGGTCGCTTTCGGTGATGTCGGCGACGGCGGCGTCGGTCTGGCTGAAGCCGAAGGCGGCAGCGAAGGCGGCGGCGGTCGCGTCCTGCGCCGTCGAGCCGTCGAAATAGGTGTCGGCCTTGGTTCCCCCCGACGTCGTGAAGCCGACCGCCGGCTGGTCGGTCGCCGACCCGGAGAACAGGAAGCGTGCGCCGGAGGAGGAATTCAGCGCCCCGACGAGCTGCTGCAGGCTCGCCGACGCCTGCTGGACGCTGGCCGTGATGCCCGGATCGCCGGTGCCGTTGGCGATCAGCGAGGACAGGAAGTCGGACCCTGTCGTCGACAGGGAATCGAGCGCGTTCTGCATGACGGAGAAGCGCTGGCCGACGATGGCGTTGGTGTCGAGCTGGCGGTCGACGCTCTCGACTTCCGAGCGCAGCGAGATCGACTGGTTGGTCCGGAGCCCGAGCGCCAGGCCGACGTCGGCGAGGCGGCCGGTCGTCGCCTGCTTCTGCATGATCGTCAGTTCCTGCTGGATCTTCGACACGGCATTGCGCGGCGACGACAGCAGCGAATAATTCGATACGAGAAAGTTGGTCATGGCCGGCCTCGTCAGGCGATCTGGAGGAGACTGTCGAGCATCTCGCCGATCGTGGAGATCAGCTTGCTCGACGCCTGGTAGGACTTCTCGAGGTCGAGAAGGTGCGACATCTCCTCGTCGAGATTGATGCCGGTGACGTTGGAGAGGGATTCTTCGGCGCGGGACAGGACGGTCGACTGGTAGTCGACGTCGTCGTTGGCCGTGGACCTCTTGTCCTCGAGCCAGCTGATCGACGAGGCGATGTAGTCGCCGATGGTGCCCTGGGTGCCGGCGCCGTAGGAGCCGTCGAAGCTGCGCTGGCTGGCGAGCCCGTCGAGGAGATCGTTCAGCCGGTCGCTGAAGCCCGAGGTGCCGTCGGCGTTGTAGACGATGCCCTGGCCGGAGATGTTGCCGTCGCGCAGCAGCGTCGGATCGTTGACGACGCTCGGCGAGACGGTGATCAGCCCGGCGAAGCCGGTCTGGGAGGTGATCGTCGAAAGATCCGTGGAGGAGCCGTCGGCCTTGATCGAGAACAGGCCGGAGAAGGCGGTGCCGCCGCTGTCGGTCTCGGAAAACGCCTCGACCAGCGATGCCGCGACCTCGTCGAGCTGGCCCTGATAGGTGACCGCCGTCTCGTCGCGGAAGGTCAGGAGGCCGTAGACGCTGCCGGACTTGATCGGCATGCCGGTCGAATCGCCCGAGACGCTGACGCCGTCGATCTTGAAGCTGTTGCCGACGGTGTTGGCGTCGTAGGCGGTGGTTGCGGTGAACTCGACCTTGCGCGCCGTGGTCTCGAACAGCGTGATGCCCGAATCGGTGTAGAGGCTCATGTCGCCGCCGGCCCGGCTCTGGACGTTGACGCCGACATAGCCCGAGAGCTCGGTGACGATCTGGTCGCGGCGGTCGACGTCGTCGGTCACGTCCTGGCCGGTCGCGGTTCCGGCCATGATCCGGCCGTTCAGCGTCTCGAACTCCGACAGCAGACTGTTCATCCGGCCGGCGATGTCGGAAAGCTGCCGGTCGGCGTCCGTCCTCGCCGCCTGGACCGCGTCGGTGGTGTCGTTGAGGCTCACCGCGAGGTCGGAGGCGGCGTTGACGGCGGCGCGCGCCGTCTGCGGATCCTCCGGCGTCACGGCATATTGCGACAGCGCCGTCTTGAGAGCCGTCAGGCGCGCGGCCGGCGAGGCGGTGGAGTCGGTGTCGCCGATGACGCTGCGGATGGAATCGAGCAGCGAATAGGTCGCGTTGGCCGATGCCAGCGACGCCGTCGCCGTGGTCATCGAGCTGAACAGCGCCTGGTTGCTCGACTGGGAGACCGAGAGGATCGACACTCCGCCATAGAGGTTCGACGACAGGTTCGTGTATTTGCGCGTCGCCGATGAGTTTTGGGCATTGGCGACGTTGCGCGAAACCAGGGTCGACTGCTGCGACACGGACGCCAGCGACGAGCGGGCGCTCGTAAAGGCGGAAAGAAGGGACATCTCGGTTTTCTACCCCTGCCGGTGGCGCCGTGCGCCGCTCAGCGCTTCAGGTTGATGAGAACGTCGAGAATTTCCGAGCCGGTCTGGAACACCTTCGAGTTGGCGCTGTAGGAGCGCTGCGACTCGATCATGTCCGTCAGTTCGGTGGCGAGGTCGACGTTGGACTGCTCGACGGCGCTCGACACGAGGCTTCCGAAACCGTTCGAACCCGGAAGACCGTATTCGGCCGTGCCGGAATCGAGGGTGGCGGAATAGACGTTGCCGACGCCGGCCTGCAGCATGTCCGGGCTGGTGAAGCGG
Organism: Jiella sonneratiae; assembly: GCF_017353515.1. Taxonomy (GTDB): domain Bacteria; phylum Pseudomonadota; class Alphaproteobacteria; order Rhizobiales; family Rhizobiaceae; genus Jiella; species Jiella sonneratiae. The sequence continues at coordinate 190,194 of NZ_JAFMPY010000006.1, read as the reverse complement.
GCGAGGTTGAGCTGGTAGAGCGAGACCAGCGTGCCGTTGTCCATCACGCCGCTGAGGACGCCGTCGTCGCCGATCGAGAAGTCGCTGAAATAGCCCGGAGGATTGCCGTTCGCCGAGACCTTCGCGGAAAAGTCGGTGTCGTATTCGGTGAGCGAGCCGAAATTGACCGCGACTTCGTTGCCGGCGGCGAGCGTGATGTCCATCGTCAGGTCGCTGAGGTCGTCGTCGGGGACTGCCGTCGCCGTACCCCCATCGGGGGTCACGGAGACCGGCCGACCGGTCGTCGGATCGAACTCGACCGTCTGGGTGGTGGTGGAGGTGCCGTCGGTCAGTTCCACCGACCACTGGCTGTTGGTGGACGTCGTGGCATCGCCCTGCACCAGCTTGGTGAGCGTCATCGTCAGCGTGATCGGCGAGCCGATGTTGTCGTAGACGGTGATCGTCGTGGTCTTCTTGCCGTCGTCGCCGAGCTCGGCGGTCGAGGGAAGCTGGAGGTTCAGGCTGGCGCTGTCGGTCGCCTTGGGCTTCACCAGCTCGCCGACCGGCAGTTGGATCGGCCCGGTGGTGCCGTCCTCCTCCGAGGTGCCGGTCAGCCGGTAACCCGCGGAATTGACCAGATAGGTGGTCTGCTCGCCGTTGACCGTCGAGGTCTTCTGAACGAACGAACCGGCGCGCGTGTAGAACTCGCGGCCGGTGTTGTCCTGCACGACGAAGAAGCCGTCGCCGGAGATCGCGACGTCGGTCGACGAAGAGGTCGCCGCGATGCTGCCCTGGGTGCTGACATACTGACGGGTCTCGGTCTTCACCGATCCCGAGTTGTACTGTCCGCCGGACTGGGCGATCACCAGCGTCGAGAACTCGGCCTCGCTCCGCTTGTAGCCGTCCGTGCTGGAATTGGAAATGTTGTCCGAGATGGCCGACAGGCGGTTTGCCTGGGCATTCATACCCGAAACACTGGTTCTGAAGACGCCATTGATGCTCATGGGCTCGAGACTCCGTAGCCTGCCGCGCTGCATCACGGATAGGCCGGCAAGCTTGCGTCTGGCTGTGATCCGCCCCGATCCGGGTGGTACTTCTGCAAATGAAAATGCCCCGCCGGAAATATCCGACAGGGCATTTTGAATTTAATACTTTGGAAAGATTTGGCGCTTACTCTACCCCGATGCCGTATCCGAGGTAACGCTTCGACGAGACCGGGTCGTAGCCGAGGCGCATCTTCAGCTTCTTGCGCAACTTGGAGATGTGGCTCTCGATGACGTTCTCTTCGACGTTCTCGTCGAAGATGCCGTAGATGGCGTTGAAGAGCTGCTGCTTGGAGACCCGGCGGCCGCGGTTGGCGACCAGATATTCGAGGATGCGGCGCTCGCGGCGCGGCAGGGCCATCGCCTTGCCGGCGACCTCGGCGTCGCGGCCGTCCTGGTAGACGCAGATCTCGCCGACCACCGTCCGGGTCGTCTCGGCGTTCTCGCGGCGGCGGATGGCGCCGACCCGTGCCAGAATCTCCTTGACGTGCACCGGCTTGGCGACGACGTCGTCGACACCGGCGGCGAACAGATCGAGCGTGCCGTCGAGGTTGCGGCTCTCGGACAGGGCGATCATCGGCGCCGTCGAACGCGACCGGATCACCCGCGGGCAGCCGGCCCGCTCGTCGAAGTCGCCCAGGAGAAACGCCTCGACCGCCGAGATGTCGGCGTCCGGCGCCGTCTCGACCCAGTCGCGGAACTCGCTGGAATGGAAGGTCGCCGTCGAAACGCCTTCACGCGCGAAGAGCGACTGATATCCGCTCGTCACCAGTTCCCGATTGTCAACCACTACGATCATTTTTACCCCCTCGTCCGCCGCCGCGTTGTTGGTAAAAAAACCGTAACCTGACGCGAGTCTTGCACCAATCCTGAAATTTAGTGATCTATTAACCATGGCTTGCGATCGCGCGGCCAAGCCATTGAATTTGCGGCAAAAAGTTTTTTGCCACGATGAATGCGGACGGCGGCGGCAGGCCATCGCCCGCCGCCTGGCCGTAAGCGGCCGGAACCGTTCCGGACGGTGTGGTCGTCGCAGCCTGTCACAGGTAGATCGACGGGTCGAGGCCCATGCCGCGGCTGCCGGCCTCGCCGCCGGTGCCGATCGGCCCGGCTGATCGATCGCCGCGCGGCTGCCGCGGCGCACCGTCGTCGCGGCGGTTGCCCTGGGCGCCCTGCCCGTTCTGTCCGCCGGACGCCGTCTGACCACCGGAGGATGCATCGCCGCGCGGCTGGCCGGAAGCTGCCGGATCGCCCTGGCCGGCGGGCTGCTGCGCCGCGCGAAGGCCGGAGGTGTCCCGCTGTCCGACGGTGACGAGCGCGTCGTCGACGTCGAAGCCCGAGGATTTCAGCATCGCCTTCAGCGCCTCGCTGTCATCCTTCAGCCGCATCGCGGTTTCCGGCTCGAGCGCCTCGATATGCACCGAGAGGCTGCCCTCGATCAGCTTGAGCGTGACGTTGACCTTGCCGAGATCTTCCGGCGCGAGCTGGATCTGGATCGTCTTCAGCGCCGCACCGCCGGCCCGCAGGCGGGTGCGTTCGACCCCTTCGGACATGGCGGCTGCCGCCGGCATCTGGACGAGGGCCGCGGCAACCGCATTGGCGACCTGGCTGGTCGCCGGCGCGACGTTCGCCGGGACAACGCCCCGCACCGCCTCGCCGCGCGCGACCGGAACCTGCGGCTGGACGGCGGGAAGCGGCCGGGCGAACTCCGCTGCGAGTTCGCGCGCCGAGGCCGGCTCGTGTTTGGGGGCGTCCGCGGCAGGATGCGAAGCGGCCGGATCAGCGCCGACCGTCGCGCCCGTCCCGCCTTCAGCGGCGGAGGCAGACGCCGGGGTGCGATCCCCGGCCGCAGCTACCTGGAGGGGCCGGGCGCCGGTCGTGGCGGTGCCGGTCGTCGCGGCAGGCGCGGCGGCGGGCGCCTTCTGGGCGTTGCCGGCTGGCGCAGGCATCACGTTCCGGCGGTCCGTCTCGCCCCGCACGGGCATCGCGGCGCCGCGATCGGCACCGGCGTCGGCGGCCGAATCCGCGGCAGGCGCAGGGGTGGTCAGGTCAGCCGCGACTTCCGCCCCGGGAGAGCTGCGAGGCGCCGCGGCCGTCTCTCCGCGCCCCGGCGTGCCGGCTTCTGCGGGTGCAGCGGTACCGGCCTGATCGCTCGTTTCGGCGGGCGTCGCCGAAGCGGCCGCGCCGGTCAGCAGTGGCTCGCCGGTATCGCTGCCGGACGTGGGCTGCTGCGCCGTGGCCGCCGGCGCGCCGGCATCGTCACGGGCGACGCGAGGCTCCGCCGCCGGCAATGCGGCATCGCTGCCGGCCGGTGCGGACGAAGCGGCGCCTTCGGTCGAGGCTGCGGCGCCGGACGCAAGCGCCCCGCGGCCTGCGGCCTGCCCGCCCGCAGGAGCGGCCTCGGGCATTCTCGCCGCAGCTACGCCGCGGCTGGAGGCTGCCTGGCTTTGCGCGGCGGCTGCGCCGGCCTGTCGGGTCGCCGGTAGCTCGCGGCCGCCCTGCTGCTTCGGCTCGGAGGTGTCGGCACTGTCGGTACGTCCGGTGCCGGAAGCGATCGGCGGAGCTGCATCCGCGCGGGCCGGCGACGTCGCGGCGCGGGGAGCTGCGGCGTCACGCGGCGCGGCAGCGGCGGCGGCCGCCTGGCGCGGCGTCAAGGCATCGGCGCTGCGGATGCCCTGGACGGAGGGGCTCGGCATTTTCTCCCCAGAAACGCCCGATCCTTGTTCGGCAAAGGCGCTGCCCGCCACGGCCTGAGCCGAGGCCGCACCGGTCTCGCCAATGGCCTCCACGGTCGTTGCGGCGGCGACCGGCCGCGATCCCGTGGCGATCGCTGCGGAACCTTCGGCATCGCCGGCCGCCGGCGCGGCGGCTGTCGTGGTCACCGCTTCGGGCGCCGTCATCCTCGACGTCACCGCTGCGGGGCTAACTTCAGCAAATGTCTGCGTGGCGGCAGATCCCGGCTGTCCGGCACCGGCTGCAGCCCCCGGCGTCATTGCGCCTTGCGAAAGGTTCGGCATGCCGCGTGCCTGGCCGTCGGCCGGCGCCGTCATGCCCGCTACCGCGCTCTCTGCACCGCTTTCTGCCCCGATCCCCGCTCCGGGCCGAACCTCTGGCACCGCGCCCGAGACGCTCCGCACCGGTTCGGGCGAGGCACTGCTCGAGCCTGCTGCGGCGGCCGTTCCCGGCTGTGCCTGGCGGTCAAGCTGGAATGCCGGATTTGCGGGGGATCGCTGGCCGGTCTGCTGCGTCGCAGCCTGCGCCTGCCCGGCGGCCGGGCGGGCGCTGCGCCGGGCGGCAGCAGGCTGTCCGGAAGCCGCAGGGTTGCGCGGCGCCGCGGCGGACTGGTCGGTCGACCGCGCGCCAGCCCCAGTGACGCTCGTCTCGGTCGAGCCGGTCGCGGCGGTCGCGGCTTGGCCGCTGTTTACCGGCTCCACCGTGCCTGCACCGCGTGGGACGGCCGCAACCGTGCCGGCCGCGGGCCGGGCTTCTGCCGCGGAAGCGGTCTGCGTGCTTGCAGCAGCAATTCCCGCCGAAGCCGCGCCGGCCGCAATGCTGCTCGTCGAAGGCTGGGTCTGCCCGAGCTGCGCTTCGCCGAAAGCGCGGGACGAAACGCCGGCAGCAGCCGTCGCCGCAAGCGGCGCCGAGCGCTCGAATGCCCGCACCGGCGCGCCATCGGCCCGGACGGTGGTGGTCGGCGCGCCCGCACCCGCCTGACCGGCGATCGAGGGCTTGCGCGGCGATGTCGTGGACGGGTCGGCCGAGCGCGTCGTCGCAGCCGGGCTGCTCGTCTCGGTGGAGGCGGATGCAGCGGTAGCAGAAAGCGGGGCCGTGCGCTCGAAAGCCTGCGCCGGGGCGGCATCGGCCGTAGCCGCTACGGTCGGCACGTTCGTCGCCGTCTGGCCGGCGACGGAGGCGGCGGCGGAGGCGGAGGCGGTGCCGGCGAAGCCGCGAACCGACTCGGCCACCGCGCCGCCCGCAACGGTCGCAGCTCTTGGCATGGCGGCGGTTCCAGCCTGAGCGGTCGCGCCGGTGTTCTGGGAGGCGGAGAAGGCATTTTCTGCCGTCGCGGGAGCGTTCGCCGTCTGGCCGGCGACGCCGAGGCCCGCCAGCGCATCGCGACGGGCGGCGGCGGCGATCGTTCCGCCGGTGGCGGCAACCGGTGCCGTAGCGGTGGTGGCGCCCTCGCCGGCCCTGCCGCGGTCGGCCCGCCGTGTCGCCGGCTCGAAGTCGGTGCGCATCGAGACGAGGTCGACCCGGGCGCCGAGCATGGCCCGGGAGGAGCCCGGCAGGCGGATGCTGCGCTCGGAGGCGGCGCGCAATGCGTCGACCGGCACGTCGCCGCCGCTCGCCGGTGCGGGCGTCGCCGCCCCGCTCGTCTGTGCGGCGCCGCCGGGTATCGCATTCGTGGCGGCGGCGGTGGTCGCTCCGCCGGTGGCGGCCGGCGACCCGGACGCGGCCTGCTGCGACGGAAGGCTCGCGCGCGCCGCCAGATCGGCGACAGCCTGTTGCGGAGCCGCACCGGAGGGGAGGACGAAGCTCGACGCGGCCGCCGGCCGCAGTTGCTGCGCGGCAGCCTCGCCGCTCCGGGAGGCGCCCCGGACGGCGGCGGGATCGACCGCCGGCCGGCCGGCGGCGGCAGGCGCGGCATCGGCGGCGGCACCTTGCGCCTGGGCGCGCGGACCGGCCTGCGCCGCGACACCTGGCTGCAGCGGGTTGCGATCGACCAGCGAGGCCCCCGCGAGGAGGTTCGACGGCGTGGCGGCGGTCGTCGCCGCCGGCCCGTTCTGCGGGGCGTCTTCGGTCCCGGCACTCGCGGCGACGATCTGCCGTTCCAGGCCGAAGCCGCCGAGGATCGCCGCGAGCTTGGCGTCGGGCGAAAGCGGCGCCGCCGAGACCGTCTCGACGGGCTCGGCGGCCGGCGCGCCGGCATCCTCGTCCGTGTCGTCGCCGGAGGAAGCGGCGACCGCCTGCCCGCTCCCCACAGTGACGATGACGCGGTGGCTGCGAACCGGGCTCGCCGCCCTTTGTACGGAGGCTTTCGTGTCGGCGTCCCCGGGCAGGGTGATGCCGAGCCGCTCGGCGGTCTCTTCCGCAGAAAGCTGCAGTTCGACGGCCGGATTCTCGGCATCGACGCCGGATTGCAGCAGCCGCAGGCGCAAAAGTTCCGGATCGGTCTCGGCGGTGACCGCCGCGAGCCTGGCCTGCGGGGCGGCCCGGCGGCCCGTTTCGAGGTTCGTCGCCGCAGCGGCGGCGCCCGGACGGGTTTGCCCGTCCCTGCCGGCGACGGATGCGCCGGCTGCCGCCATGCGGCGCTTCGACAGTCCTTCCGCCGCAGCGGCTTTGGTCTCGGCGGCCGGCAGCGAGCGGCCCTTTTCTGGCACGACCGCCGCCTGCGCATCACTCTCCTGCGCATCGCCCTCGGCGTCGCCGAGCGGTGCGATGGCCTCTGCCGCGTCGGCGACGCCGGAGGGGCCGTCGGCGACCTTTGGACCGGCAGTGGGCGCCGGCCCGCCGGCCGCCTCGCCGGCAACCTGTCTGCCGGCACTGCGCGAGGTCTGTCCGCGGCCGAGACGCGCGGCGGTTTCGGCCGTGTCGGAACCCTTCTGTCCCGCAGCATCCTGCTGCGCGGCCGGCTCGCCCGCAGCCGCCGGGCGCCGCCTGCCGGAGGCGGCGGACGCAGCATTGCCGCCGTCCTGCGCCGATTTGAGGTCGCGGATCGCCGCGGCGAAGCCGTCGGCGTCGCCCGCCTTGCCGCCACGGTCCTTGGAAGCACTGCGACCCGGCACCGCCACGTCGGCCGCGATCCCCCTCGCCACGGTCATTCCTTCATCCCTTCGAGATCGCTGCGCACGGCATCGAGAAGCTTGTTCGCCCGGTCGAGGACGGCCGAATCGGCCGCGTCGGCCGCCGGCGCCGCGTCCCCGCCCTTGGCGGAAGGCATCGCCGCGTCGGCCATCAGCGGCTTGCGGATTTCGTCGAGCACGCCGAGCGCCGCCTCGTAGAGCTTGCGGTCGGCCGGGTGCAGATTGTCGCGCTGGATCTCCTCCAGCCTGGCGAGCGTCTCCGCGGGGTCGCGCTCGGTCAAGGTCGAGGCGGCGACGTAAAGGAGCGCGCGCTGGCGGGCGGCGGGCGTGAGGTTCGGCACCTCCAGAACCTTCGCCCCGACCATGCCGGCGAGCTTCATGTTGCCGGCGATCAGTGCCCGCCGGCCGATCGACAGGAAGATGTTGAGCCGGTCGGCGAGCGGGATCCGGGCAACCGCGTCGGCGACGCGTTCCACCGTCTTGTCCGCCTCTTCCACGGGCCGCGCGACGTAGAGCGCGGTGAACATCGCCCGGAAATTGCCGGCATAGACCGAATGGGCGTAGCGGTCGAAATAGAGCCGCCCGTAGCCATCGGCCCGGTCGTGCTCGCCGAGCTGTTCGGCCAGCACCATGGCGAGGCGCAGCGCCGCCTCCTCGAGCAGCGTGCCCGTGCCGTCGAGCATCACCAGCCGCAGCCGCTCCAGCGCCTTGTCAGGCGCGGTCTTCTCGATCATCTGGGCGACGGCGAGGTTGACCTGGGCGGCAAGGCCCGGCTCCAGGCTGGCGACGTCGAGACCGGAGAGCAGCCGCTCGGCATCCTTCTGGCGGTTCTCCACATAGGCCAGCGCGCCGTCGAGCAGCGGCCGCACGTCGGCGGGAAAGTCGTTCTTGGCGAGGATCATCCGCAGCACGGAGGGCGGCCCGCCGGAGAGGACGAAGAGAGCCGCCGCCCGCTGGTTGCGCGGGTCCTTCCAGGTGTCCTGGCTCGCACGTTCGAACGCCGGTCCGTACCACTGCAGGAGACGCGCCTGGACGCGATTGGCCGACGGATTGCCGCGTGCGGCCTGGTCCTGCAGAAACTGCAGCGAGCGGATCACCTCGTAGGGCTGCGGCCCGCGGGTCGGGACCGGCGCAGGCGCCTTGCCGTGGCCTTCGTCCGAATGGGCTTCTTCCGCAGCGTCCCCCGCATGGGCGTCATCGCCGGCGTGCGCATCCGGTTCCGCATGGGCGCCCTCGCCGGCATTCGCCGCGTGCGAGGCATTGCCACCGTCATGTGCCGCATCGGCCGCCTTCGCGCCGGCCTGCGCCCCGCTCTCGCCGTGGCCGGCTGCGGCCGCCGGCTGCCCGGCATCATCGGCATGCCCGTCGCCAGCTTCGTGCGGCGCCTGCGCCGCGGCGTCGGCCCCGCCCGTTTCGTGCCCGCCGGCATCGTGCCCGGCGGCATTCTGCCCGGCACTGCCCTGCGCGGGAGCGTCGTGCCCGGCCTCGTCGCCGCGCCGCGCCGCCTCGCCCGCCTCGCGGACGCGCTCGGCCGCGCTCTTGCCGGCGGCGTCGCCGTGCGCCTCCTCGCCGCGCACCGGCGCAGCGAGGACGACCGCGGCCACCGCGAGGAGACGCGCAAGATGGTTGAGGGGTTGACGCATCACGCCCGTGGTTCGGTGAGGAAGATTTCGATGCGGCGGTTGATCGCCGCGTCCGGATGCTTGGGATCCTTGAGGTCGCGGTCGGCGAAGCCCTCGATGGCCTTGACCCTGGTCTCGTCGAGGCCGCCGCGCGCCAGCATGTAGTAGGCCATGTGCGCACGGGCGGTGGAAAGCCGCCAGTTGTCGTATTCGCCGCCGGCATACTGCCGGGCGTCGGTGTGCCCGCGGATGGTGATCCTGCCGGGCCGCTTGGCGAGAACCTCGGCAATCTTCTCCATCATCTTGATGGCGTCGGCGCTCGGCTTGGCCGAGCCGACCGGGAACATGCCGGACTTCGCCTCGTCGGCGAGCGAGATGGTGACGCCGCCCTCGCCCTCGACGACCTCGACATTGGCCGGGACGTGATCGCCCAGCTTGGCGAGTTGGGCATTGATCTCGCGCTTGATCCGGGCAGCCTCGCCGCCCTGCTTCTTGGTGCCGTCCTCGGCCTTGCCGGCGGCGTCGGCGCCCTTGCCGGAGGGTGCTCCGCTCTGGTCGCCAGCCGCCTTGAAGCCGGTCTTGTCCTTCTGGTCGCCCGCGGCCATGGAATTGCCGGGGTCGTCGACGCCCTCGCCCTTCGGCCCCTTTTCCGGGTCGCTCATCGGGTCCTCGGGCGGCAGGACGGCGGTGCGGAAGTCGATCGGCGGAACGTCCTCCAGCCGGCCGCCGCTCTCCATGACGTTGGGCGACAGCTGCCAGGAATCGGGGTCGAACGGATCGCGATAGGCCTCGCCGCCGTTGAGGCCCGGCAGGCCGGAACCGTCCGGCTTGCCCGACATCTGGCCGTCGCCGTTCTTGCTGCTTTCCGAGACGATCTCGGCGAGCACCGAATACGGGTCGCGGAAGATCGCCTTCTCCTCGCCGCCGGTCTCGTTGCCGGCGGTGGGATGCCCGCGCGGATCGCCGTTGGTCTCGGCGGCGCTCTCGCCGTTCTGGTTCTCGCTGCGGTCGGCGCCGTCGTCCTTCTTCTTGATGCCGCGGGTGGCGGGCGAAGGATCGTTGAGCTTGATCGGATTGAAGTACTGGGCGACCTGCTTGCGCGTCGCCATGTCCGAGGAATTGGTCAGCCACATCACCAGGAAGAACGCCATCATCGCGGTCATGAAGTCGGCGAAGGCGATCTTCCAGGCACCGCCGTGGTGTTCGCCCTCGCCATGGCCGCTGCGGCGGACGATGATGATCTGGTGTTGGTCGAGATGCCCCGCTCCGGACTGCTCGCTCACGTCAGGGCCTCTTCCAGGGCGCGCTTCCAGTCGGCGAGACGGGTCTCGAGGGTGGTCTGGTCGCAGCTGATGCGGATGTCGGAGAGGTTCTCGTCTGCCTCGAAGGCGACGAAGCCGCGCCGCGGCCCGAGGGCCTCGGCGAAGGCGTCGAGCAGCGCCGCCGGGCCGACCGCCTCGAGCGAGAGCGAGCGTCCGTCGAGGGACATGGTGGCGACGGCCGTGGCGAGGTCTCCGATCGTCTGGCGGGTCCTGACGTCGAGCGCGATCGGCTTCAGGACGCCGGCGAGCGACGTCGACAGCGCCGTTTCGATGCGCTCGAGCTTGTCGGTGAGAAGTTCCGCCAGGCGGCCGCCCTCCTCGCCGAGCGCTTCGAGGCGCGCGGCCTCGACCGCCTCGGCCTCATGCGCGGCGGCGCGGGCACGTTCGGCCTGCAGGGCAGCCTCCACCGCGGCCTCGATCCGCGCCTCGGCCTCTTCGAACGCCTCGGCGCGTCCGGCCTCGCGGCCCTCGGCACGGGCGGCCTCGACGTCCTCTTCCGTCAGCTGCGGCAGCGCGAAGGCGATCTCCTGCGGTGCTGCGGCCTGCTCGGCGTCGAAGCCGAAGTCGGCGCCGTCGAAGGAAACGTCGTCGAGGGCCTTCTCGGCCTCGCCCATCTCGGGGATCGCCTCGAGATGCTCGGGCACCGGCTTGCTGCGGCGCTTCTGGGCCGGCAGGGCGTCGGAGACCAGCGTCAGATGCTCGAAGCTCGGCTTCTTCTGCGGCTTCGGCTTCGCGGGCGTCAGGCTCTGGAAGTGCTCGTCGCCGGCCTCGGGGAATTCCGTCAGATAGTCTGCGAGAGAGATCATCCCTTACGCCGCCTCTTTGTGATTGATCCACTGCTTCAGCACGTTGGCGGCCTTCAGCTCGTCCTGGTCGAGCAACCGCTCGATGCGCTCCTGGGGGCTGAGGTTGTCGGGTTCGTCGAACTGGCCGAGATAGGCCGGCGCGCCGCCGCCGAACTCGGATATATCGGGCGTACCTTGCGCGAACTCGAAACCGCCGGGCAACTCCAGGGCGCCGGCGTTCTCCGGCAGGCCGAGGCCCGGCAGCCCCTCGCCGGCGAGCTCCAGCCCGTTCTCCTGGCCCGGCGTCTGGACGATCGCCCGGATCGCCGGCTTGAGGCCGAACCAGATGACGAGGACGGCGACCGCGAGGATGGTGAGCGCGTTGATGAGCGTGCCGGACTGGCGCATGAACATCTCGCCGAGCCCGGGGCCCGGAACCGGCTCGAGGGCGGTCTCGCTGTCGAGGAAGTCGACGGCCGTCAGCTTCAGCTGGTCGCCGCGCTGCTCGGAGATGCCGGCGGCCGAGGCGATGAGCGCCTTGAGTTCGCCGATGCGCTGGTCGATGTCGGCGTCGGTCGCCTTCTCGCCGAGCGACTGCTTCAGCCGCGCCCGGTTGATGACCACCGCGACTGACAGCTTCTCGACGCTGTAGCCCTCGCTCGTCGTCTGGACGGTCTTTTCGTTGATCTCGTAGTTGGTGAGCTCCTCGCGGCGCTCGTTGTTGTCCTTGGAGGTCTGGCCGCTGCTCGACTGCGCCTGGCCGTTGGCCGGCTGGATGTCCTGCTGGACGCCGACGGCGTTCTCCTTGGTCGAGTTCTCGCTCTCGCCGTTCTCGCGGATGGAGCGGACCGAGCGCTCGACCCGGCCGTCCGGATCGAAGGTCCGTTCGCTGATCTGCCGGCGGTCGGTGTTGAGCCGCGCCGTCACCGAGGTCTGGAAATTGCCGATGCCGAGATAGGGCGAGAGGGTGCGGCGGATCGAATCCTCGACGCTCTTGCCGACGATGCGCTCGATGCCGAACAGCTTCGTCGGCGCGCTGGAGGCCGAATCGTCGCCGGAGGCGAGCAGCGTGCCGTCGGAGGAGAGGATCGTCACCTCGTCGGGCGTCATGCCGGGAATGGCGGAAGCGACGAGGTGGCGGATCGCCTGGGCGGAGGAGAAGTCCTCCGGCTGGTCGGTGCGGATGACGACGCTCGCCGAGGGCTTGCGCTCGTTGCGGCGGAAGCTTCCCTCGTCCGGCAGAACGATGTGGACGCGCGCGGCACGCACATGCGCCAGCGACTGGATGGTGCGCGCGATCTCGCCTTCGAGCGCCCGCACGCGGGTGATCTCCTGCATGAAGGAGGTGAGGCCGATGGAGCCGAGATTGTCGAAGAGTTCGTAGCCGGCGTTCTCGGAGCGCGGCAGGCCCTTTTCGGCGAGCAGCATGCGCGCCGGCGCCGTCTGCGAGAACGGCGTCATCACCGCGTCGCCCTTGGCGTTGACGTCGAAGGGAATGCCGGCTTCCGTCAGCGCCGCGCCGATGCGGGTGACGTCGGTCCGATCGAGGCCCGAATAGAGCACCTCCATGTCCGGTCGCGACAGGTAGTAGCTGCCGAGACCGACGAGCGCGACCACCAACAGGCCGACGAGGCCGAGCGCGGAGAGCTTGCGCGCTCCGAGCCCCGAGAGATTCGTCAGGATCTGCTGAGCCTGCCCGCCGATGGCAAGAGCCATGTTCATTCCTCGCGATACGCACGAACTGCCGTTCTGAGTCGCGAGGGACAATGCCGTCTAAAGCTTGCGCGAGACCCCGGTTAACAAACCGTTAACGCCGTGGATTGTCTGCTGAAATCGGCATGTGGCGGCGCCTGCGGACGGCATCGTCCTCGACGGCTCATGGAATGGCCGGGCCCCCGCCGCAAGACGGGCCGGCCCGACGCGCCATATGCTAAATCAAAGATTGTGTATGTTCAGGAATATGCTATTTTCGGTTGATATTGTTGGGACGAGCGCGGCGCGATGCGGATACTTGATGTCGGTGGTGCGGTGGTCGACGGCGTGGCGTCCATTCCGATCGGGCTGTATTACGGCGCGCGGCGAACGGTGGAGGACAGCGGCGTTCTAGGCCGCGACATCCAGCGCGAGAACTTTGCCGAGGACAGACGCGTCTGGGCGCTGATGAAGGCTGCCTTCGAGAACCGCGGCATCCTGATGAGCGTCATCACGATCGTCGTCTCGGAATCGCTGGAACGCCTTCCCGCCTCCGCGATCGAAAAGCTTGCCGATCATCTCGCCCTGCGCGGAATGAAGATCGTGGCGAGCCGTGCGACGAAGAAATTCATCGTCAAGACCGTGACCGACATCGTCGTCGCGAAGATCGGCGCAAAGACGGTGGCCCGGGTGATCAGCAAGCAGGCGGCGAACAGGGTTATGAGCGTCGCCCTGATGCCGATCTCGATCCAGGGAACGATCGAGCAGGCGTCGAACGCCTCCAAGCGGCTCAGGAAGATCGACCCCCGGCTCTGGCAGAAGCTGGCCGACGGCAACCTCGACATGCTCTACGGGCTGGTCGAGGACGAGCTCGCGCCGTTCGTCGCGCTGGCTGCAATCATCGCCGGCAGCGACCCGCAGTCGCGCGCCGCCTTCACCAGGTTCGAGAGCTACCTCGAATGAGGTTCATCGTCTCGTTCCTCAGGGATCTGACCTTCGACCTCTACGTCTTCGCCGCCTTCGTCAGCGCCTTCGTGGCGTTCAACTTTCTCGCGGATGCCGGCTACGGCGGTGGCATCAAGCTCGCCGGGGCGGCCGCGATCCTCGCGGGGTGGCTCTGCGTCTACGTCGTTCTGAGACGCCGCTGATCGACAGCGGGCGTCATCGCTGCCGGTCGCTGTGGCCGAGATCCCGTTCCGGATCGAGGCGGTCGCGCACCCGCTGCTTCAGCACCTTCGCCTCCGGAAAGCCGCCGTCGGCCTTGCGTTCCCAGATCAGCGCCTCGCTCGCGCCGTCGCGATAGCGGATCTCGAAGACGCCGCCCGTCCCCGGCACCAGCGCCACCTCGCCGAGATCGGTGGAAAAGGTCGAGAGCAGTTCCTGCGCCATCCACGCCGCCCTGAGCAGCCACTGGCACTGGGTGCAATAGGTGATCGCGATGCGAGGGCGCTCCTCGTTTAAGGGCGTCGGTGCTGACATGGGGATGAACCTCCGAAAGGTTGAGAGGCAGACGACCGCGCCGCGGGCGGCCTGAAGCGGTCGATCGTCCGGGCTTCGGCCTATATGGCCCCGGGACAGCTTCGCGCTCAAGGAACCGGCGCGCTCAAGGAACCGGATGCCGACATCGCCCCACCCGGCCAGAGCGCCGCGCTACGATGCGCCCCTCGCCCGCCTCAGATCGAGGCTTCGCCGGCTCTATTACGGCGACGGCAAAGCCGCCATGCGCTTTCAGACGGCCGCCCTGACCGTCGACCTTGCGATCATCGCGCTGTTCATCGCCCAGCCGGTCCTGAAAGGCACCCAGGCCTTTCTCGCCGTCGACTACAGTGTCGCCGCCGTGCTCTTCATCGACATCGCGGCGCGCATGCTGGCGGTGCCCCGGCCGTTTCGCCGGCTGCGCCAGCCGCTGGTCCTCCTCGACGTCTTGATCCTCGTCACGCTGCTTCTGCCCTATGCGCTGATCAACTTCGGTTTCCTGAGGATCCTGCGTCTCTGGTCGCTGTCGAAGAGCGGACGGCTGTGGCAGCCGCTGAAGCGCCGCGGCCTTGCCGAATGGGAATTGCCGGCGCGGGCGGTGGTCAATCTCGTCACCTTCCTGTTTCTGGCGACGGGCTTCATCTACACCTTCTTCTTTCGCCAGAGCTCCGGCCTCGAAGGCTATCTCGACGCGCTGTACTTCACCGTCGCCTCGGTGACGACGACCGGCTACGGCGACATCACGCTGGAAGGCCCCTGGGGCAAGCTGACCGCCATCGTCGTCATGATCATCGGCATCAGCCTGTTCGTGCAACTCGCCCAGGCGATCTTCAAGCCGTCGAAGGTCCACCATCCCTGCCCGCAATGCGGCCTTCAGCGGCACGACCCGGACGCCGTCCACTGCAAGGCCTGCGGCCAGATCCTGAACATTCCGAACGACGACGGCTGACGGCAAGGCGGCACCCCAGGTCGCCGGCGCGATCGCCTGAATGCGAGCGCCGTCGCTGACGCTTCGATCTCCGCCCTTGTGGGGAGATCAGGCCAATCGCAAATGCGGGCCCCGGCTTCGCGCGATCGGCTCGGCACATCCCCGCACCTTGAAGTATCGGGGCAAAACGGGCATGTGTTCCTGAAATCCGACACATCCGCGCGCCTTGGGTGGCAGCGCTCGACCCAGCCGGCCGCGATGCGCCGCCGGCAAGACGATTTCGCGAAGGACCGTCATGGCCGTTTCGATCGACCTGAAGCCGCAGGAAAGCCGCGCCGCGCTCGCCGAACGGGCGCTCGCCGCCGCCGCGATCCCGGCCGTCCCGCAGCCGCTCGGCGAGACGCCCTCGTTGATCGGCCTGTCGCGCGAGGAACTCGGCGCGGCGCTTGCCTCCGTCGGCGTGCCCGAGCGGCAGATCAAGATGCGCGTCGCCCAGCTCTGGCACTGGCTCTACGTCCGCGGCGTCTCGGATTTTTCGCAGATGGCCAACGTCTCGAGGGAGCTGCGGGAAAAGCTGGCCGCCGCCTTCACCATCGCACGGCCGGAGATCGTCACCGAGCAGGTCTCGGTCGACGGCACCCGCAAATGGGTGCTGCGCTTTCCGGCCAAGGGGGCGGGCCGGCCGGTCGAGATCGAGACGGTCTACATCCCCGAGGAAGGCCGCGGCACGCTCTGCGTCTCCTCCCAGGTCGGCTGCACCCTCACCTGCACCTTCTGCCACACCGGCACCCAGCGGCTCGTCCGCAACCTCACCGCCGACGAGATCGTCGGCCAGGTGCTCTTGGCGCGCGATCGACTCGGCGACTTTCCCGATGCCGAGACGCCCGCCGGCGCGATCGTTCCCTCCGAAGGCCGCCTCGTCTCCAACGTCGTGATGATGGGCATGGGCGAGCCGCTCTACAATTTCGACGCCGTGAAGGCGGCGCTGGCCGTCGTCTCCGACGGCGAGGGTCTGGCGCTGTCGAAGCGGC
Source organism: Jiella sonneratiae (assembly GCF_017353515.1). Taxonomy (GTDB): domain Bacteria; phylum Pseudomonadota; class Alphaproteobacteria; order Rhizobiales; family Rhizobiaceae; genus Jiella; species Jiella sonneratiae. The sequence continues at coordinate 174,512 of NZ_JAFMPY010000006.1, read as the reverse complement.
GGATCACGCTCTCGACCTCCGGCGTCGTGCCGATGATCGCAAAGACCGGCGAGGAGATGGGCGTGATGCTGGCGATCTCGCTCCATGCCGTCCGCGACGCGTTGCGCGACGAGCTGGTGCCGATCAACCGGAAATATCCGCTCAAGGAGCTGCTCGATGCCTGCCGGACCTATCCGGGCCTTTCGAACGCCCGGCGGATCACCTTCGAATACGTCATGCTGAAGGGCGTCAACGACAGCCTCGACGACGCGAAGGAGCTCGTGCGCGTGCTGAAGGGCATTCCGGCGAAGATAAACCTGATCCCGTTCAATCCCTGGCCGGGCTCGGCCTACGAATGCTCCGACTGGGACCAGATCGAGCGCTTCGCCGACTTCGTCAACCAGGCCGGCTACGCCTCGCCGATCCGCACCCCGCGCGGCCGCGACATCTTCGCCGCCTGCGGCCAGCTGAAATCGGAATCGGAGCGGATGCGCAAGAAGGACCGCGAGGCTCTGGCGGCGGCCGAGTGAGACCTGTGCCGGGGTGACGCCGGTCCGAAGCCGGTCCGATGCCGTGAGGCATCGAAGCCGGCTGATGGCGGCCGATCCGGTTTTCTAACGTGGCCCGGCTTGGCGTCGAAAATTCGTCTGCGCATCCGGCTGTGCCGGGCGAGCGGACGCGTCGCCATCATCGCGCCAACACGACGTTCGCGAGGGCGCTCGGGGCGCGGGTCCGCATGTCCGTCCGTGCCGGCCATCTCGCTTCAGAGCAAAACCCGGTCCGGGGCGGCGGCACCTTCCGGCTTCGAGCCCAAATCATCGAAATTCGATGGCGAAAGCGCCGACTTCACCGTCATGGGGTCGCGCCGATGATTCGACTTGCCATCGCGGCATCGACGGCATAGTACGTTCCCCTGGGGAATGTCGGTCATCCTGAAAGTCGGAATTGCCGGAAGTTGCAATGCGCCTGCGCAAGCAGCGCGGCAGTGCTTTGTCGTGCTGTCCGACCGCGGGAAGATCGACGCTGCCACCGCCGGGGCGTCCGCGCGCCGTGCAAGATGCAGGAAGGCCGAGGGCGGCTGACGCCGGAAGCTGCAACGGTCGTCGGGTGTCGGCCGTCAAGATTCGAATGAGCGCGAGCGCACGGAGATCGGCAGGATCATGCAGGCATTACTGGCGGCATTGGCATATGCGACCGTCTCGATTGCCGGGTTCACGGCGGAAGCCCCGGCTGCCGGCCCCGAGAAGGCGCATGTCATCAAGGTTCAGGGCACCTTGAGCTGGAGCGGCAGCTGGATCTACATCCCCGAAATCCGCAAAGGGATCACGAAGGACAATCACTCCTCCATCGAACTTCTGATGGGAAACAAGGTCAATTATTGCTTGAACGGCTCGTGCTGGAAGGTCGGTTTTACGGAAAAGAACCAGATCTACAGGTTCGTCGTGCCGTCGATCATTCCGACCTACTACGAGTTCTGGCTCGGAGACTTCAATTCCCTGGAGGGAAGATCCTGGTTCGGCAAGACCAAGCCGCAGGGCGCTCCGGATGCGATGATCCGGATGATGCATCCGTAGCCGACCGTCAAACGTTGCGGCGGTTGCCTCCGCCGCCCCCATCGAAGCCTCCATCCTCTCTCTCCCCGCGTCAAAGGTGATCCGTGTTCGGTTGGCAAAACCTCGTCCTGGGTGCGACCATCGCGCTGACTTTCGCCGGGTCGGCCACGGCCCAGCAGAACGATTACGGCGGCTACGACATCGTCGCAGCGCCGAAGGGCGAATCTTTCTACGCCGACACGCGGGGATGGCGCGTCTTCGCCGCGAGGGCCCGCGGGAAGTTCGCCTATTGCTTTGCCGAGGCAAGGCGCAGCGACGGCTCGGCCTTCCGCCTCGGCTGGGACGGCCAGCAGTGGCAGCTCGCGGTGCCGGTCGTCTCCCGGCCCGACTGGCGGGGCACGCTTCGGATCGACGGTGCGGGCTCCGGCCAGGGCTATCAGAGAGGCGGCGACTTCATTTCGGGGACGGCAACCGGCCGCTGGACGATCGCCTGGCTCGGCGAGGCCGAACTCGACGGCCTGCGCCAGGGCAAGGCTGCTGTTCTCGGCGTCGGCAAGGCCGACTACGACTTCGCCCTGTCGGGTTCGACGGCGGCGGTGCTGAAGGTCAAGGAATGCGTCGGCCGTTCCGGCGAGGCCGCGTCCGCGGCGGCGCCCGAGCCGACGGAGGCGACGGCCGCGCGCTTCGGCAAGGCGGGCTCGTGGATCATCAACGAGTTTCGCGAAGGCGGCCGGGTCGTTGCCTGCGAGACCTACGATTCCGCCAAGGGCAACCTGCGCTTCGAAATCGACCGGGACAACAGCTATATCGATTTCAAGGACGGCGGCGAGATGGGCCGTCTTGGCCAGCGCATTCCCGTCAAGGTCGGCTTCGGGCCGCGGGACGCGCCGACGGATTCCGTCGTCGAGATCATCGAGGGGCGCGACGGCGAGAAATGGGCCCGCATCACCCAGGGGCGCAGCGACGGCCCGGGCTATCTGGACGATGCGATCCCCAACTCCCGGCAGGTGTCGTTCAGCGGACCGAACATCATCCTGGAAACCGATCTTGGGGGAAGCAACAAGGCGCTCGACGCGTTCTTCAGGTGCAGCGGGAACATCCAGTAATCGCCCCGAAGACCTTGCCCCGCCGGCGGCGAGGCGACTTGAGGCCGACATCGACGCGGCCCTCGAAGCACGAGCGGCGGAGTTGGCCGAACAAGGCTACTGAGGTGCCACGCCTCATACGAGATCCGCTCGATCAGAGCGGGGCTCGTATCAAGCCCGCGCGGCGAATGAGCGTCTTTGTTTCCGGCATCACGAAGTGATCTGCCGGAATCCGTATCAGACATTTGAGGTCCGCTCGGACCGATCTGGTGGAAATCCTCACCGACGTCACCCGGCAAAGCGGCAGCCTGTCGGTCGGGCGACGCTTCATCGACCTGTTGCGCCTGAAATGTGCCACTCCTTTAGGCCTTCCGGGCCTTCTCGGCACCCCGCGCCCGGAGCTTCGGCGTGACATCCGGAGCTATGCGTTCCGCGGCTATGTCATCTACATCCGATATCTCGACGATCGCGAAACCCTCGAGATCGTCAACATCCTGGAAGGCCATGCCGACGTCGACGCACATTTCCACGGTGCGCCCGGCGACGCGTGAAAGACGACCGTATTTGCCCTCAGTCCGCCGCGCCGAGGATGGCGCCGGGCCGGCCGTCACTGTCCGCCTGCAGGACGACGGCACAGGCGTCGGCGCCCTTCGCCGCGCCGCAGCGGCCGAGATCGAAGCGTGCCGGCGTGCCGGTCCACCGTCCGAGCGGCGTCAGGCCGCGGACGGCGTTGACGTAGGTGACCGTGCGGCCGCGGTTCTCGCCCCTTCCGATCGGTACCGACGCGGTGCGGGTGTAGTCGACGCGCCAGAGCGTCGCCCCGCCCGAACCCGCCCTTTCCTTTCCAGCGCCGATCCTGACCGTTCCGGCCTTGCGGTCGACCGCGATCTCGACCGGCAGCGGCGCGCCCATCAGCCCGGCGATCGCCACGGCGTTGGAGCCGACCGCATGGCCGCCGCCGTCGACCACCGCCTGGGGCGTATAGACCTGGCCGTCGCCGCGCCGGACGGCATAGTCCCGCTGGCGAGTCGAAAAGGCCGGGGAGCCGAGCGTGTCCGGCCAGCCGAGCCGGTCCCAGTAGTCGACGTGGAAACCGAGCGCCAGGACGTCGGCCTCGCCCGACAGGCCGCGCAGAAGCGCATCGGCCGGCGGGCAGGAAGAGCAGCCCTGGCTGGTGAAGAGCTCGACCACGTGCCGCGGCCCGGCCGTCGCGGGCAGCGCGGCCATGGTCGCAAGGCAAGCGGCGGCAAACCATCTGGCGGGCATCGTCGTCTCCTCGACATTGTGTCCTCGACCGGGGTTCGGTGCGGCGGCCGAAGCGGTTACAGTCCGGCCGCGATCGGGCCGATAACGATCGCGTGCAGATCGAAGAAGGTGGTCGCCGATGGGCACGGTCCTGAGATTCCTGTTCGTCGTGCCGCTCGCCTATGTCGCGGCCTGCCTCGCCTCGGCCTTCGCCATGCTCTGGCCGTTCATGCAGATTGGAGGGTCGGCCGCGATGGACCCGATCTTCGTCGGCCGGGCCGCCTTCGTCTTCGGCGCCCAGACGCTGCAGATCGGTGCCGTGACCTTCATGCCCTGGGTCGCCTGCATGGTGGTGAGCGAACTCTTCGGCCTGTCGTCGCTGCTCCTGCATCTGGTCGCGGGGCTGTTCGGCGGCATCGCGATCCTCTTCGTCGCCTACGGCCAGAACGTGCCGCATATGAGCGTCCAGACGGCGATCCTCGTTGCCTCGCTGACCTTCCCGCTGGTCTACTGGATCCTCGCCGGCCACGGCGCCGGGCGCTGGCGCCGGAAGCTGCCTGCCGCCGGCAGCGGAGGCGCCGAGACGCGGCGACCGCCCGCCCCGCCCGCCAAAGGCACCGCGTGAGACGTGCGATCGCTCGTGCCCATTGATTTTTCGCCGGCCATGCGGTCAGTCGTCGCCTGATCCGGCACGACCCGAAGAAAGGTTTCCCATCGCCATGTCCACCCGCGACATCGTCCTCATCGCGCTCTTCGCCGCGCTGATGGCCGCGCTCGGCGCCTTTCCGCCGCTGATGATTCCCGCCATCGCGGTACCGGTCACCGCCCAGTCGATGGGCCCGATGCTCGCCGGCGGCATCCTCGGCGCGAAGCGCGGGGCGCTGTCGATGCTGCTCTTCGTGGTGCTCGTCGCCGCCGGCCTGCCGCTTCTGTCGGGGGGCCGCGGCGGGCTGGCGATCTTTGCCGGGCCGACCGCCGGCTTCATCTTCGGCTGGATCGTCGCGGCCTTCGCCACCGGCCTCGTGGTCGAGCGATTCTGGGCGAAGCTGACCTTCGTCACCGCCTTCCTCGCCGCCGCCGCCGGCGGCATCGTGCTTCTCTACGCGATCGGCATTCCCTGGATCTCGCTCGTCGGCGGCGTGCCGCTGGCAACGGCCGCCACGGGCTCCGCCGCCTTCATCCCCGGCGACCTCATCAAGGCCGGTCTCGCGGCGGCCGCGATCGTCATGGTCAGGCGGGCCTATCCGATGATCCGGCAGGAGGACCGCTGGCGGACCGCTCCGAGCGATGATCTCGATTGAGGGCGTCCGGCTCGAACGCGGCGGACGAACGGTTCTCTCGGGGCTCGATCTGACGCTCGCCGAGCGGCGCATCGGCGTCGTCGGCGCCAACGGCTCCGGCAAGAGTTCCTTCGCGCGCCTCGTCAACGGGCTGCTGCTGCCGAGCGCTGGCCGCGTCACCGTCGACGGCCTCGACACCCGCCGCGAGGCGAAGGCGGTGCGCCGCAAGGTCGGCTTCCTGTTCCAGAATCCCGACAACCAGATCGTCTATCCGACCGTCGGCGAGGATCTCGCCTTCGGCCTGAAGGGGCGCGGCCTGGCGAAGCCGGAGATCGCCGAAAGGGTCGCGGCAACTCTCAACCGCTTCGGCCTGGAGGGCTTCGGCGACCGCCTCGTCCACGAACTTTCCGGCGGCGAGCGGCAGCTGGTGGCGCTTGCCGGCGTCATGATCCTCGAGCCGGAATGGCTGGTCCTCGACGAGCCGACGACCCTGCTCGACCGCCGGAACGCCCGCGCGATCATGGCGGCGGTCGCGGCGATGCCCCAGAACGTCTTGCTCGTGACCCACGATCTGACGCTCCTGGCGGATTTCGACCGCGTGCTCGTCTTCGAGGCCGGCCGCCTCGCCACCGACGCGGCGCCCGCTGCGGCGATCGACGCCTATCTTCGGATCGCCGGGTGATCGCCGGACTCTACCGCGCGGGAGACAGCCCGCTGCATCGCACCGGCGCGGGGACGAAGCTCCTCGCGCTGGTCCTCTTCGGGACGCTTCTCCTCTCGGTTGCCTCGCCGATCGTCGCGGCCGGGGGGCTTCTGCTCGTCCTCGGCCTCTATCTCGCGGCGGGCTTTGGCGCACGCATCTTCCTTGCGCAGCTCAGGCCCGTCGCCCTCGTGCTCGTCCTCCTGGCGCTCGCCCAGCTCTGGCTCTCGACGCCTTCGGAAGCGCTCCTCCTCGTCCTGCGATTCGCAGCGCTCGTGCTCGCCGCCGGGCTGGTGACGCTGACGACCCGCACCGCCGATCTCGTCGCGTCGCTCGAACGCAGACTGTCGCCCCTCGCGCGGCTCGGCCTCGACGTCGGAAAGATCAGCCTCGCCGTTTCCCTCGCCATCCGCTTCATCCCGGCCGTCGGACAGATCGCGGCGGAGGTGCGCGAGGCGCAGATCGCGCGCGGCCGCAGGCCCTCTCCGGTCAGCCTGGTGGTGCCCCTGATCGTCCGCCTCCTGAAGATGGCCGACGAGATCGCCGAGGCGATCGACGCCCGGTCGTGAGGCCTTCGCATCGCAAGGCGGGCGCACCGCGTCGAAACGGGACGTCGGACCATCGCCACAGCGCGGCGAAGCGCTTATGGTGGCGCCGGGCACCGCGGAATTTGGGAGGATCGTCATGCGGCTGACAAGCGCCGTCGCGGCGGTATTCGCGCTCGTCCTGGCTGCCACCGTCACCCCCGGCTCTGCCGAAGAGAATCCGACGATCCGGATCGGCGTATTGAAATTCGGCACCGTCAACTGGGAGCTCGACGCGATGCAGCGGGCCGGCCTCGACGAGAAGGCCGGCGTCACCATCGACGTCGTCCCCTTCGCCGGCGAGGACGCCTCCGCCGTGGCGCTGCAGGCCGGCTCGGTCGACATGATCGTTTCCGACTGGCTGTGGGTGTCGCGGGAGCGGGCGATGGGGACCGACCTCACCTTCGTGCCCTACTCGACCTCGGTCGGCTCGCTGATGGTGCAGGCGGACAGCCCGGCAAAGACCCTCGGCGACCTCAAGGGCAAGTCCATCGGCGTTGCCGGTGGCCCGCTCGACAAGAACTGGCTGCTGATCCAGGCGCTGGCGAAGAAGCGCTACGGCGTCGATCTCGCGGCCGAGAATTCGGTGGTCTACGGCGCCCCGCCGCTCCTTACCGAAAAGGCCCGGCAGGGCGAACTCGATGCCGTGCTGAACTTCTGGCACTACGCCGCGCGGCTCGAGGCGGAGGGCTTCCGCACGCTGATCTCCGGGACGAAAGCGGCGATGGAAATGGGAACGTCCGGGCCGGTCGCCTCGATCGGCTGGGTGTTCCGCGACGGATTCGCCGAGAAGCACCAGGGGGCGATCGCCGCCTTCCTGAAGGCCGACCAGGCGACGAAGGATCTGCTGGCGAGCTCCGACGATGCCTGGAACGCGCTGAAACCGCTGATGAAGGCCGAGGACGAGAAGACCTTCACCACGCTGCGGGACCGCTATCGCGAAGGCATCCCCGATCGGTCGGCGGCCGAGGAGCGCACCGACACGGAGCGGCTCTACGGCCTTCTGTCCGAGATCGGCGGCGAAAAGCTGGTCGGGCCGTCGAAGACGTTGCAGCCCGGCACCTATTACGACGACGGCAAGAATGGCTCTTGAGCTGGAACACGGGACGGCGGGCACCGCCGTCCCCTCGCGCCTTGCGCCCGGCGTCGTCACGATCGTCTCACTTGCCGGTCTCCTTGCCGTGTGGTGGGTCGCAGCGACGCTCGCCGACAGCCGCGTGCTGCCGACCCCGCCGGAGGTCGCAGAGGCGTTCTGGCGCGACGCGCGAACCGGCGAATTGTTCTTCCATCTCGGCATGACGCTGATGCGGGTCGCCGGCGCCTTCGCCATCGCCATGGCCGTCGGCTCGGCCATCGGCATCTTCCTCGGCATGAACCGCGAGGCGAACCGCTTCTTCGACCCCTGGGTGATCCTCTTCCTCAACGTCCCGGCGCTGGTCCTGATCGTCCTCGCCTACATCTGGTTCGGGCTGAACGAAGCGGCGGCGATCGGCGCCATCGCCGTCAACAAGATTCCCAACGTCGTCGTGACGCTGCGCGAAGGCGCAAGGGCGCTCGACCGCGATCTCGAGGAGATGGCGCGGGTCTACCGCTTCTCCTTCGCCAGGACGCTGCGCCACGTGGTCCTGCCGCAGCTTCAGCCGTATTTTGCCGCAGCGTCCCGCTCCGGCATATCGCTGATCTGGAAGATCGCCCTCGTCGTCGAACTGCTCGGCCGTTCGAACGGTGTCGGCTTTCAGATCAACCTTTATTTCCAGCTCTTCGACGTGGCGGCGATCCTCGCCTATACACTCGCCTTCGTCGCGGTCATGCTGATCATCGAGTTCCTCCTTGTCCAACCTTTCGAAGCCCATTCCACCCGCTGGCGGCCGAAACGCGCTCGAGGTTGAGATCCGCGGCAAGACCTTCCGCGGGGCAGACGGCGAGGCGGTCCGTGCGATCGAGACGATTGCCTTCGAGGTCGCGCCGGCGAGCTTCGCGACGCTGATCGGCCCGTCCGGCTGCGGCAAGACGACGACGCTCCGGATCATCCTCGGCCTCGACGAGGATTACGAGGGGCGGCTCAGGCTGCCTGACGAGGGGCACGGGCGGATCGCGGCGGTCTTCCAGGAGCCGCGTCTCCTGCCCTGGCGTACGGTCGAGGAGAACGTCCGCCTGGCACTGTCCGACGACGAGGCCGAACGCGACCTCGACCAGCTCTTCGCCGTCCTCGGCCTCGCCGAGATGCGCTCGCGCTATCCCTCCGAGCTCTCGCTCGGCCTGGCGCGCCGGGTCGCCCTGGCGCGGGCCTTCGCGGTGCGTCCGTCGCTGCTCCTCCTCGACGAGCCCTTCGTCTCGCTCGACGAGCAGACCGCGACGCGGCTGCGCAAGCTGCTGATGGACGTCTGGTCGGCGCGGCCGACGACGGCGCTGATGGTGACCCACAATCTGCGCGAGGCGGTTCAGCTCTCGGACAGGATCATCTTCCTGACCGAGCGCCCGTCACGCGTGCGCGGCGTCCACGACATCGCGAAGCCGCGCGCGGAACGCGACACGCGCTGGCGCGAGGCGACGCTCTCGGCGATCGCCAAGCGCTATTCGGGCGTGCTGTAGACGCGGTCCTGCGACGAACGGTCCTGCCGGAAAAACGGCGAAGCCCGGCGGTGGATCGAGCCTCGCGGGGTCAGAGCGCCCTGAGATGCGGCCGCTCGTCGGCGGCGTCGTAGATCAGGACGACGGTCATGCCCTGGGCGATGGCTTCGTAGTCGAAGTCCGGCGGCAGGTTGTAGATCTCGCCGTCGCTGAGGCGCAGCTGCGCGTGCTCGCGATCGATGGATTCGATGACACCGTCGGTCTCCTCCGCCATTGCGGGGATCGTCAGTGCCACGGTCAGGAACGAACTTGCGAAAAGTGCCAGAATCCGTCTCGTCATGACCTTGCTCCTCGCTCGCCACGTCTGATGCCGTGCATTCGGGCCTGCGGCCTTCGCGTCGGAAGTGCCGCCAATTTCGGAGAGCGAAGCATCGTCGGCCCGCTCCCGTCCGCCGACCCGGAACGTCGCCTCCGATTGTGTCCAAAGTCGTACCGGGCCATGGCGAATTGTATCGAAAGATTCGCCGCGATGGTAAGCAATTCTTTAAGGCTGGCGGCCCTGCGGAACGCCGGCCGGACGGCTGCCGCGGCGGCGCGTTGCTCAGGCCCTCGCAGACGGGATTTGCGTCGATTTGCGCTTTGCGCGTAGAGAGGTCGCAGACGGCCTCGTCCCCTGTTCATGCCACGGCTTCGACTGCCCCATGTCCCACAACACCTTCGGCCACCTCTTCCGCGTCACCACCTGGGGCGAGAGCCACGGCGCCGCGATCGGCTGCGTCGTCGACGGCATGCCGCCGAACATTCGCTTCACCGTCGCCGAGATTCAGGCCGAGCTCGACCGGCGGCGTCCCGGCCAGTCGCGCTACACCACGCAGCGCCAGGAGCTTGACCAGGTGCGCGTCCTCTCCGGCGTCATGCCGGGCGAGACCGAGGGCGACTACGTCTCGACCGGCACGCCGATCGCGCTGGAGATCCAGAACACCGACCAGCGCTCGAAGGACTATTCCGACATCGCGCAGCGCTACCGGCCGGGCCATGCCGACATGACCTACGACGTCAAATACGGCATCCGCGACCATCGCGGCGGGGGGCGGTCCTCGGCCCGCGAGACGGCGATGCGGGTCGCGGCCGGCGCCCTCGCCCGCAAGGTCGTGCCCGGCCTGCGGGTCCGCGGCGCCCTCGTCGCGATCGGCGCGACCTGGGTCGACCGCTCGCGCTGGGACTGGGACGAGGTGCCGCGCAATCCGTTCTTCTGTCCGGACGCCGAGACGGCGACCCGCTGGGCGGAGGAACTCGACGCCGTCAGGAAGAGCGGCTCCTCCATCGGCGCGGTGGTGGAAATCGTCGCAGAGGGCGTGCCGGCCGGGCTCGGCGCCCCGATCTACGGCAAGCTCGACGCCGACATCGCTTCCGGACTGATGTCGATCAACGCGGTGAAGGGCGTCGAGATCGGCGAAGGCTTCGCCGCCGCCGCGCTGTCGGGCGAGGAGAACGCCGACGAGATGCGCCCCGGTCCGGACGGCAGGCCGCAGTTCCTGTCGAACCATGCCGGCGGCATCCTCGGCGGCATCTCGACGGGCCAGGCCGTCGTCGCCCGCTTCGCGGTGAAGCCGACCTCCTCGATCCTGACGCCGCGCCGGTCCGTCGATGCCGGCGGCAACGCCGTCGACGTGATGACCAAGGGACGTCACGACCCCTGCGTCGGCATCCGGGCCGTGCCGGTCGGCGAGGCGATGGTGGCCTGCGCCATCGCCGACCATTATCTGCGAGATCGCGGCCAGGTCGGGGCAGTGCGTGCGTGAACCGCCATGCCCCCGATGCCGGCCGGTTTGAAGTTGGGCGGGAGGGGCGCTAGCTCGTTTGTTATGAACACGCGGCTCTATCATCACGAGATCTTCGCCGAGCACCTCACCGGCCCCGACCATCCGGAGCGGCCGGACCGCATGAAGGCGGTCGCCGCGGCGCTCGAGGCCGAGGCGTTCCAGCATCTCGACCGCGCCGAGGCTCCCGAAGCGCCGCTCGAGGCGATCTATCGCTGCCATCCGGAAGAATACGTCCGCCGGATCGCGACGACGATCCCCGGCGAGGGCCTGACCCGGCTCGACAACGACACCGTCGTCAGCCCGAAGAGCTTCTCCGCGGCGCTCCACGCCGCAGGCGGGGCGATCGCCGCCGTCGACGACGTCGTGGCGAAAAGCGCGAAGAACGTCTTCGTGGCGGCGCGCCCGCCGGGCCATCATGCCGAGCGGGCGATCGCCATGGGCTTCTGCCTGTTCAACAATGCCGGGGTCGCCGCCCGCCACGCCCAAACCGTGCACGGTCTGGAGCGGGTGGCGATCGTCGACTGGGACGTCCATCACGGCAACGGCACCCAGGACATCTTCTGGTCCGACCCGTCGGTCCTCTACGCCTCGACGCACGAGATGCCGCTCTATCCTGGCACCGGGGCGAGGAACGAGACCGGTGCCGGCAACATCGTCAACGCGCCGCTGAGGGCCGGCGACGGCGGCGAGGAATTCCGTGCGGCGATGCGCGAGCGCATCCTCCCCGAACTCGAGGCCTTCGAACCCGATCTCGTCATCGTCTCGGCCGGCTTCGACGCGCACTGGCGCGACCCTTTGGCGAACATCAACCTCACCGAGGCCGATTTCGACTGGGCGACCGGCCAGCTTCTCGACGTCGCCGACCGCCATGCCGGCGGCCGGCTGGTCAGCCTGCTCGAAGGCGGCTACGACCTCAAGGGCCTGGCTTTCTCTGCAGCCGCCCACATCAAGCGCCTGATGACCGGCTGAGGCGCCGGCGCGACGCCCCGCCCGCTCCGGCCGGCGAAACCGCAACCCACGACGAAAGGTCCGGCCCATGGCGGAGACCGGTGAAGCGCCGCTGCCGGCGGACGATTCGGACATCAAGCGGATGAGCTTCGAGGACGCGATCGCCGCGCTCGAGCGCATCGTCACGGATCTCGAACGGGGCGACGTGCCGCTCGACGTCTCGATCCGCATCTACGATCGCGGCGAGAAGCTGAAGAACCACTGCGAGCGGCTGCTGTCGGCGGCCGAGGACAAGGTGGAGAAGATCAAGCTGAACCGCGCCGGCAAGCCCTCCGGCACCGAGCCGCTCGATCCCGGCTGAGACCGGCCTCGCCGCACCTCTTCGCCCGAAAAGGCGGCAGACGGGGCGGAGCGCGCCTCGTTCCCGCGGCTCGTCCGGCCGGGCTTGCGATCCCGTGCTTGAAGAGCGCACTCTGTGAACGATCTAAGTGCAATGCCGGCGCGCCGTGAGGCACGCGGGCCTGGCTGCCCGATCCGATGCCAACGGCCCGCGGGCGGCCGCGTCAGTCTCGTTGAAAGGTTTTGAGGTGGCAGAAACGTCCAACACGCCGCTCCTCGATCGGATCACCCATCCGGAGGATCTGCGCGACCTCGATGAATCGAAGCTCACCCAGCTCGCCGACGAACTCCGCGCCGATCTCATCGACCAGATATCGCGCACCGGCGGCCATCTCGGCGCCGGTCTCGGCGTGGTCGAGCTGACCGTCGCCCTGCACTACGTCTTCGACACGCCGCGCGACCGCCTGATCTGGGACGTCGGCCACCAGGCCTATCCCCACAAGATCCTCACCGGACGCCGCGACCGGATGAAGACGATCCGCCAGGAGGGCGGGCTCTCCGGCTTCGCCAAGCGCACCGAGAGCGAATACGACCCCTTCGGCGCCGGTCACTCGTCGACCTCGATCTCCGCCGGGCTCGGCATGGCCGTGGCGCGCGACCTGTCGGGCGGGACGAACAACGTCGTCGCGGTGATCGGCGACGGCGCGATGAGCGCCGGCATGGCCTACGAGGCGATGAACAACGCCGGGGCGCTGGATGCGCGGCTGATCGTCATCCTCAACGACAACGACATGTCGATCGCCCCCCCGACCGGCGCGATGAGCGCCTATCTGGCGCGGCTCGTCTCCGGCAAGACCTACCGCACGATCCGCGACCGGGCGAAGAGCCTGACCCGCATCCTGCCGGACTTCATGCGCGAAGGCGCGCGGCGGACGGAGGAATATACCCCCGGCTTCTTCACCGGCGGCACGCTGTTCGAGGAACTCGGCTTCTATTACGTCGGGCCGATCGACGGGCACGACCTCAACCACCTCTTGCCGGTCCTCAAGAACGTCCGCGACGCCAAGTCCGGCCCGATCCTCGTCCACGTCGTCACCAAGAAGGGCAAGGGCTACCCGCCGGCGGAAAGCTCGACCGACAAGTATCACGGTGTCTCGAAGTTCGACGTCATCACCGGGGCCCAGTCGAAATCCAAGGCCAACGCCCCGAGCTATACCGGCGTCTTCGCCGACAGCCTGATCCGCGAGGCGGAGGAGGACGAGCGCATCGTCGCCGTCAACGCCGCGATGCCGGCCGGCACCGGCCTCGACAAGTTCGGCGCGCGGTTTCCGAAGCGCACCTTCGACGTCGGCATCGCCGAGCAGCACGCCGTGACCTTCTGTGCGGGGCTGGCGTCCGAAGGCTACCGGCCGTTCGCGGCGATCTATTCGACCTTCCTGCAGCGGGCCTACGACCAGGTGGTGCACGACGTCGCGATCCAGCATCTGCCGGTGCGTTTCGCCATCGACCGGGCCGGCTTCGTCGGCGCCGACGGACCGACCCATGCCGGCTCCTTCGACCTCGGCTTCCTGACCTCGCTGCCGGGGATGGTGGTGATGGCGGCGAGCGACGAGGCCGAGCTCAAGCACATGGTCCGCACCGCAGCGGCCCACGACGAAGGCCCGATCGCCTTCCGCTACCCGCGCGGCAACGGCGTCGGCGTCGACCTGCCGGACCGCGGCGAGATCCTTCCCATCGGCAAGGGCCGCATCGTCAAGGAGGGGTCGAAGGTGGCGATCCTCTCCCTCGGCACGCGGCTCGCCGACGCGATGAAGGCGGCGCAGGAGCTCGACGGCTTCGGCCTGTCGACGACGGTCGCGGATGCCCGCTTCGCCAAGCCCCTCGACACCGCCCTCCTCGCCCGGCTGGCACGCGAGCACGAGGTGCTGGTGACGATCGAGGAGGGAGCCGTCGGCGGCTTCGGATCGCTGGTGATGCAGTTCCTGGCGATGAACGGGCTGCTCGACGCCGGGCTGAAGCTGCGGCCGATGGCGATGCCCGACCGCTTCGTCAATCAGGCCTCGCCCGAGGCGATGATTCACGAGGCCGGCCTCGACGCGAAGGCGATCGTCGACACGGTGTTCCGGGCGCTCGGCGAAGGGGCGAAGCGGCAGATGGAGGCGTAAGGCCGCGGCCGGCTGGCCGGTCGCTAAAACCCCTCAGCATCGCCCGCGCCGTTCAGCCGTCGATGTGCCCGCCAGTCGCCGTCCTTGAGCACCGGGTCGTCTTCCGACTGCTGCGAGACGTAGACCCAGGCGTGAACGCCCGCCGGCTCGACGAGGGCGATCCGGCGGCGCACATAGAGCGACCCGGCCTCGTCGCGCGGATCGTAGCCCTCCCAGTCGTCGAAGACAGCGAAGGCCTCCGGCCGCAGGACGGCATGTAGCTCGGCGACGACATGGCCCTCGCGGGCAGCGTCCCCGCCGGTCGCACGCGCGTCGGCCGGCATCGGAAAGTAGCCGGGATAGCTGCCGTGGTCGCGCAGGATGCCCGCAAGGCGGCACGGACCGATCCGGCGCACAAGCCCTTCGGTCCGGGGCGTCGCGGCATCGCCGGCGCCCTGCATCAACGTGCCGTAGAAGGCGAAATAGTCCGTCATCGTTCGTTCCGGGACTGTGCTGCCGGGGCGTATGCGCGGCGAGACCGGGGCCACGGCCGTCGCGCGGTGTCGGGGGCGTCGGGGCGTCGGGGCGTCGGGGCAACCGTGCTTCAGCCGGTCGAGAGCCGGTCCCTGCCGCTGCGCTTTGCCTGGAAGAGCTGCCTGTCGGCGCGTTTGACGAGGTCGTCGAAAGTGCGGTCCTCGACCTGAAGAAGCGACAGCCCCATGCTCAGGGTGATGCTGCCGGCTTCGCGGTCGATGAAGTTCTCGACGCCGAGTTCGGTGGCGAGCCGGATGCGCTGCGCGACGCCTTCCGCCATTTCCCGGTCGGCGCCGGGCAAGAGGACGCAGAACTCGTCGCCGCCGAGGCGGACCGCATGGTCGCCGGTTCGCATGCCGTCGCGGATCGCGTCGGCGACGAGGATCAGCACCTGGTCGCCCATCGAGTGTCCGTGTTCGTCGTTGAACGACTTGAACCGGTCGACGTCGATGACGAGGAGTGCCAGCGGGCGCCGCTCGCGCCTGGCGTCCGAGATGAGACGCTCGCGCCTGTCGTCGATCCAACGGCGGTTGTAGAGGCCGGTCAGAGGATCCGTCACCGAGAGCCCCTCGAGGGTCGCGATCGTCATGTCGAGTTCGGCAATGGTCGCCTGAACGCTCGCCATCAGCCGTCCGGCATCGTCACCATGGACGGTCGGGAGATCCGGCAGGGCCCGCTCGGCGCCGTAGTCGTCGAGGGCGGCGGTGGCCAGCCGGATCGGCACCAGCATCGCGGCGAGCCCTGCAAGCGTCGCCGCCGTGCCGATCAGCGTCGCCACGAGAACGACGAGGAGCACCGGCAGGTTTTCGAGCAGCCGGCCGTCGCCGGCGAGCCAGACGAGCAGGGCGACGAGCGGAACATGCGTTCCGAGGAAACAGATCGCCAGGATCTTGCCGCGGTAGGACCGCGGCCATCCGATCCGCTGCATGAACGCATAGAACGGCATCGACACAACTCTTTGGCAAAGCATGAGATCCGGGCCGGAGCGTCGTCCGGCCCGGCCCGTTGCCGCCGATTATAGCCAGGATTTCCTCACTATCCACGGTAGTGAAGAGGTTGTGGATCTTTACGTTAATCCCGCTGCAGTCGGCGGGCCGTCACTCCGGCTCGAATTCGAGTGCGACGCCATTGATGCAGTAGCGCAGGCCGGTCGGCGGCGGGCCGTCCGGAAAGACATGGCCGAGGTGACTGCCGCAGCGGCTGCAGTGCACCTCCGTGCGGACCATGCCATGGCTGCGGTCGACGGTTTCCTCGATCGCGCCTTCCACCGGCGTGTCGAAGCTCGGCCAGCCCGTGCCGCTCTCGAATTTCGTCGTCGCGACGAAGAGCGGCTGGCCGCAGCCGATGCAGGAGAAGCGGCCGGGCCGCTTTTCGTGCAGCAGGGCGCAACTGCCCGGCCGCTCGGTGCCGTGGCCGCGCATCACCTGATACTGTTCGGGGGTCAGCATGGCACGCCATTCGGCCTCGCTCCGGGTGACTGGAAACGTCCTCTGGTCCATGATCTCGTCCTTTCCGGCTCAGTTGCCGACGATGCGGTCGCGCCGAATTTGTGGCCGCCGTGTATCGGGATCAAGCTGCGCCCCCGGGCGCCGGCGGCACGCGCCCGAGCAAATGCGGTGCCGGCCACGTGGCTTCCCGGAATTTCACGACCCTGATCCCTTTCGCCGCGATTCCCCACGGCCTATATTGCGCAAAGGCGGGCTGCGCGGTGCGACAGGAGTAACTTATCCCCGGGGCCTTAGTCATTCCGAAGGGAGCTGTCCCTGCCTCGGCCCGTGGGCCGGGGCACACGGCGCCCACCTACGTTGTAGGTTCCCGGGATCGACTTCTCCATCGGCCGGGTGGCTCGCCCCTCGTTTCGGCCTCGGCCTGTCTGCGCGGTCGGGCCATTTTCCTCCGATCATTTTCTTCCGACCAAATTTGACGGCGCCGCGACGATGGACCCGACGATCAGAGAGCGCAAGGCGACGATCCGCCGCGAGGCGCTGGCCCGCCGCGACGCCATGGCGGAAGACAGCCGGATCGAGGCTTCGCTCGCCGTCTGCGATGCCGTCGCGGCGCATGTCGCGGCATCCCCCGCCATCGTCTCCGGATTCCTGCCGATCCGCTCCGAAATCGACATCCGCCCGCTGATGACGGCGTTTGCCGATCGCGGCGCGCAGCTCTGCGTCCCGGCGATCGTCGAGGGCGAGCTTCAGTTCCGCCAGCTCCTGCGCGGCGCCGCGCTCGAGCCGCAGGGCTTCGGCACTTTTGCGCCGGGCGCCGAGGCGGCGGTCCTCGACCCCGAGCTCATGCTGATTCCCCTTGCCGCCTTCGACGGCAGCGGCGGACGCGTCGGCTACGGCCGCGGCTATTACGACCGGGCGATTGCGCGGCTGCGGCAGAAGGGCCTCGACCCGGTTCTCGTCGGCGTCGCCTTCGCCTGCCAGGAGGTGGACGCGGTGCCGATGGATGCCCACGACGTCCGTCTCGGCATGATCGCCACCGAAGCAGGGATCATCCGGCCCTCCGGGTGAACCCGCCGATCCCGTCGGGCGCCAGCCGGCGAGCCGCCGCCGGCGTCTTCGGCGAAGCGCGCGGCTCGCAGCTCACTCCCGCGCGGCGAGCACCAGCGCCCAGTAGGGCTCGCCGTTCGGGCCCTCGGCCGCCGCGAAGCCGATTTCGCGAACCCGCGGATTGAGCAGATTCTTGCGGTGGCCGGCGGAGTTCTTCCAGCCGTCCATCACCGCCGGCACCGAGCGGTAGTTCCAGCCGATGTTCTCGGCCGCCGCATAGACGTCGTAGCCGTAGGAGCGGACGCGTTCCGGCAGCGTCCCGTCGACGCTGTGGGAGAGATCGCCGCGCGCCGCCATCGCCCGGGCCTGGCGTTCCGCCACTTCCCCGAGGATCGGATTGAACACCAGCGCCGGCAGGCCGTTCTCGGCCCTGAAGGCGTTGAGGGAGGACAGCGCCACTTGCCGGTCGACGGGCACGTCCCTCGTCAAGGCGACGTCGACCGAACCGAGCCCGCCCGCGCAGCCGGACAGGGCGAGAAGGAGAGCGAAGGCGAGCCCCGCCCCCGAAAGACGTCGCGCATGTTTGGACCGATGCTCTGCCGCAGTCATCCGAAGATCCCCCTTTTGCCCTTCTTACCGGCCCTACGGCCCGGCCATCGCTTTGCCGCGGGCCGAAGCGGCCTAACTCGCCGTTACAGGTCACGCGCCCATCCGATGGGCCCCGACGAAGGATTTTTCATGATCGATCTTTACACTTGGCAAACGCCGAACGGCGAAAAACCCGTCCTGATGCTGGAGGAATGCGGCCTCGACTATCGCCTCCACATGGTCGACATCTCCGCCGGCGAACAGAAGACGCCGGAATTTCTGGCGATCAACCCGAACGGCAAGATCCCGGCACTCGTCGAGACGACCGCAGTCCGGACCGACGCGGTGTTCGAGTCCGGCGCGACCCTCGTCTATCTCGCCGAGAAGACCGGCCGCTTCCTGCCGCCATCCGGCCCCGAGCGCTACGAGACCCTCGCCTGGACCTTCTTCCAGGCCGGCGGCACCGGCCCGATGCTCGGCCAGTGGTATCACTTCGAGAAGTCCGCGCCCGAGAAGCTGCCCTATGCGATCGAACGGTACCGGAAGGAGTCGCTCCGGCTCCTCGGCGTCCTCGACGAGCGCCTGAAGGATCGGGAGTGGATCGCCGGCGCCTATTCGATCGCCGACATGATGAACTTCGGCTGGGTGCGCACCGGGCTCTCGGCCCTGAAGACCGAAGGCGCGGCTGACCTGTCGAACCTTTTCGCCTGGACCGAGCGGGTGGGCTCGCGCCCGGCGGTGAAAGCCGCTATCGAAAAGCTCGACCAAGCCAAGCGTGCCAAGACGGGCTGATGCGATTTCTGTTTCTGGGTGACATGGTCGGCCGGTCCGGCCGCAATGCGGTGTTTTCCGCCCTCCCCGGCCTCGTTTCCGACTACAGGCTGGATTTCGTCGTGGTGAACGGCGAGAACGCCGCCGGCGGCTTCGGCATCACCGAGGAGATCTTCAACGAGACGCTCCGCGCCGGCGCCGACGTCGTCACCACCGGCAACCACGTCTGGGACCAGCGCGAGGCGATCGGCTTCGCGCCGCGCGAGCCGCGTTTCCTGCGCCCCCTGAACTATCCGAAGGGGGCCCCCGGCAACGGCTCGGGACTGTTCGAGGCGAAGAACGGCGCCCGCGTCCTCGTCGCCAACATCATGGGGCGGGTGTTCATGGTGCCCGACCTCGACGATCCCTTCGCCTGCGCCGACCAGCTGGTCGGCTCCTGCCCGCTCGGCGAACAGGCCGACGCCGTCATCCTCGACTTCCATGCCGAGGCGACCAGCGAAAAGCAGTCGATGGGCCACTTTCTCGACGGCCGCGCCAGCGTCGTCGTCGGCACCCACACCCACGTCCCGACCGCCGACCACCAGATCCTTTCCGGCGGCACGGCCTACCAGTCCGACGCCGGCATGTGCGGCGACTACGATTCCTCCCTCGGCATGGAGAAGGAGGAGCCGCTCAACCGTTTCGTCACCAAGGTGCCGCGCGGCCGCTTCGAGGCGGCGCAGGGGCCGGCGACGATCTGCGGCCTCGCCGTCGAGATTTCCGATCGCACCGGCCTCGCCGAAAAGGTCGCGGCCCTGAGGCTCGGCCCGCGGCTTCAGGAGGTGCGTCCGGATTTTTGGTGAGCCGTCTCTGGTTTTCCGAAATGCGGCACCACATCTGACGGCAACCGCCGAGAATCCGGCGGCATTCGACCACCTCGCGCCCTGGAGCCCCGATGGCCGACATGTTCGCCTTCCTCGCCGACCCGACCGCCTATGTCGCGCTCTTCACCCTGGTGGTGATGGAGATCGTGCTCGGCATCGACAATCTCGTCTTCATTTCGATCCTGTCGAACAAGCTGCCGGAAAACCGCCGCGCCACGGCCCGGCGCGTCGGCATCGGCCTCGCTCTGATCCTGAGGCTCGGCCTCCTCTCCACCGTGGCGATCATCGTCCAGCTGACCGAGCCGATCTTCGAGCTCTTCGGCCACGGCTTCTCCTGGCGCGACCTGATCCTGATCGCCGGCGGCCTGTTCCTCGTCTGGAAGGCGACGAAGGAAATCCATCACTCCGTCGACCCCGAAGACCACAAGGACACGATCGTCTCCAAGGCGGCGACAGTGACGATGGGCGCGGTGATCGTCCAGATCCTCGTCCTCGACCTGGTCTTCTCGATCGACTCGATCATCACCGCCGTCGGCATGACCGACGAGGTGGGGATCATGGTGATCGCCGTCGTCGTCGCCGTCATGGTGATGCTCCTCGCCTCGGGACCGCTGTCGCGCTTCATCGAGCAGAACCCGACGATCGTCATGCTCGCCCTCGGCTTCCTGCTGATGATCGGCATGACGCTGATCGCCGACGGCCTCGGCTTCCACGTGCCGAAGGGCTACGTCTACGCCGCGATGGCCTTCTCGGCGCTGGTCGAGATCCTCAACATCTTCGCCAAGCGCAAGCGCCGGCTGGACCGCGAGCGAGCGGCGGGGGCTGCGGCGGGCGCCGCTCCGACGGCGCCGGTCAAGGTTCCGGCGCAGGCGCATGGCGGCCCGCCGACCGTGACCTGACGGCGGGCCGGACTTCTGCTTCGACCGGCCGGGCAAAAATTGATGCAAATGCTTCGGCTGCACTTCGCAAAGTCTTCATCGGCGTCGGCGATTGATTTGCGATGATCTCGCATGGGTCGATATCATAAAATATACTTACATTGTGCGGAATGGACCGCACGGTGGAGCTTTCCCATGTTGACCCGACGCATGATGTGCGGCTGCCTCGCCGCGGTTCCTCTCGCCACCATCGCCCGCCCGTCGCTTGCAGCCGAAGGCGATGCCTGCGACGTCTTCACGCCGGCGCGCCAGCAGGCGATGTCGCCGGCCGACGCCCTGGCGCGGCTCAAGGCCGGCAACGAACGCTTCGTCGCCGGAAAGACGATCGACTGCGATCTCCTGGCCCAGGCGAAGCGAACCGCGGGCGGCCAGGCGCCGTTCGCGGCGATCGTCGGATGCATGGATTCGCGCGTTCCGCCCGAACTCGTCTTCGATCAGAAGATCGGCGACGTCTTCGATGCCCGCATCGCCGGCAATTTCGTCGACACGAACATCCTCGGCAGCCTCGAATTCGCGACGAAGGTCGCCGGCGCGCGACTGATCTGCATCCTCGGCCACAGCGACTGCGGCGCGATCAAGGGCGCCATCGACGGCGTCGAACTCGGCAACCTGACCGCGACGCTTTCGAACATCCGGCCGGCCGTCGACGCGGCCTCGACGGGCGGCGATGCCGGAACCTCGAAGGACGCAGCCTTCGTGCAGAAAGTTTCCGACGCCAACGTCGAACTCGCCGGCCGCTTCATCCTCGACAACAGCCCGACGATCAAGTCCATGGTGGACGCCGGAGACGTCATGATCGTCGGAGCCATGCACGAGCTTGCAAGCGGCAGGGTCCGCTTCTTCGAAGGCTGACCCTCGAAGAGGCCCCGAAGACGACCGGCTTCCTCGGCGGGACCGGCTTCAGGCCTCCGCCGTCGGCAACGCCTCCGGCGCGGCGGCAGCCGCCTCACGGGACAAGGGCTGCGGCGGCGCCGGCTTCGGCACGATCAAGGCGAGCACCAGCGTCAGCGCCGAGACGGCGAACATCGCCCAGAAGGTCAGGTTGAGCGAATGGGCGAGCGCGGCCTGCGTCTGCGGATCGGCGGCGATCTCGCCCGCGCCGTCGAGCAGTTCGCGGATGCGGCCGAAGTCGACCGGCGCGGTGCCGCCCCAGCCGCCCGCCATGGACAGGTTGAACACGGCGCCGAGGGCGGTCGCCCCGAGCGTCGAGCCGAGATTGCGGGCGAAGATGTTGGAGGAGGTCGCCGCGCCCCGTTCGCCCCAGCCGACCGCGCTCTGGATGATGACGATCGCGGCATTGGTCAAGAAGCCCATGCCGAAGCCCATGATCACCGATCCGACTCCGGCGACCACCGGCGAGGAGCCGGGACCGAGGAACACGAAGACGCTGGCGCCGACCGGCAGGAGCGCCGCCCCGACGATGAGGATCGCCCGCAGGCCGAAGCGGGTGAAGTTCTTCGCCGCGATGGTCGCGCCGATCGGCCAGCCGAGCACCATCGCCGTCATCGCAAAGCCGGCGACGAGGGGCGAGCGGCCGAGAACGCCCTGCACGTACATCGGCAGGAAGGTCGTCAGGCCGATGACGGTCATGCCGGAAAGCAGCGTCGCGGCGTTGGTCAGCGCGATCGAGCGGCGCATCCACAGGCGCACGTCCATCATCGGATCGACGGCCCGCCGTTCCTGCGCGAGGAAGAGGATCGCGGTCACCACCGCGACGGCCAGCGCGCCGAGAACGAGGCCTGTGGACTCGCCGATTTCCGTGAGGGCGATCATCAGTGCCGCGACGGAAATCGCAAAGAGCGCCGCGCCGGCGACGTCGATCTTGCGGCGCTGATAGGTGATGCCCTCGTTGAGGAAGGCGACGAAGCCGGCCGCCGCCACGAGCCCGATCGGCACGTTGATCCAGAAGATCCACGCCCAGCTCGCATGCTGGATGATCAGCCCGCCCGCCAGCGGGCCGATCACCGAAGAAATGCCCCAGACGCTGGCGAGCCAGCCCTGCACCTTGCCGCGTTCCTCAACGGTGTAGAGGTCGCCGACGATGGTGATGCCGACAGGCTGGATCGCGCCGGCGCCGACGCCCTGGATCAGCCGGAAGGCGATCAGCGACGGCATCGACCAGGCAAGGCCGCAGAGCACCGAGCCGGCGAGGAAGATGGCGATGCCGAGCAGCATGATCGGGCGCCGCCCGTAAAGGTCGGCGAGCTTGCCGAAGGCGACGGTCATCGCCGTCTGCGTCAGCAGGAAGGACGAGAACACCCAGGAATAGAGGTGGAGATCGCCGAGCTGGCCGGCGATCTGCGGCATGGCTGTCGAGACGATCGTCGCCTCGATCGCGATCATCGCCATCGCCCCGACGATCGAGGCGACGATGAAGGGGCGGCGGAGCGCCGAACTGTCGGTCATGGTCGGGCCATTGCGTAATCGGGCGGGCAGTTCGATGCCCGTCGACCGATGCCCCTCGAGCCGCGAAGGTCGAAACGCGCGGCGAAGGGGAAGAGGAAAATCGTCTGTCAGGAAGTCTTTTCTGACCTCCCCATATGCCGCTCCAGGGGCGGCTGGCAAGAGTCGCCCGATCGTCGCCGGATCGTCGCCCGAGCGGATCCGGAACGGGTCTGCGGCCTTTGCCGGCCCCGGTCAGGCGGACGATCCCTCGGACCGTCCCGACGCGCCGGACGATCGGTCCGGCCCCTCTGCCCCGTTCATTTTTGCGGCACTGCGGCCGAGATTTCCCAGACCGCCTTCGAGGTCGAGCTCCTTCAGCAGCGCGTCGACGAGCGGCGCCTGCCCGCGGTAGCGCAACGCCGAATTGACCAGCCGGTCGGACATCGACGCCCCGTCGCCGTCTCCCCCGGCGCCTCCGCCGCCGGCCACACCGACGAGCCCGTCCACCTGCAGGATCTTGATCTGGTCGATGCGCTCCATCGGCCGCACGCTCTCGGCGATGATCTTCGGCATTTCCTCGATCAGCCGCAGCCGCACCTGCATGGCGATCTGCTCGGCCGACAGCATGTTCGCGGCATCGTTGATCGCCCGCGCACCTTCCGCCTCGACCCGCAGCCGCACCTCGTCGGCCTCGGCCCTCTGGCGCACGGCGTCGGCGTCGGCCTGGGCGAGGATGCGGGCGCGGTCGGCCTCGCCCTGGGCGACCTGGCGCTGCGCCTCGGCCCGGTCCTCGGCGGCTTCGCGCTCGGCCTCGGCGGCGACGCGGATGGAGATCGCCTCGCGTTCGGCGGTCTGGCGCGCCTGGACGAGCTCGACCTGCTTGCGCCGCTCGGCCGCCTCCACCTCGCGCACCGTCTCGACCTGCTCGGCGGCGCGCACGGCGATCGCCCGGGCCGCGTCGGCCGCCGACTGCGCCTCGGACCGGGCGCGCGAGCGGTCGGCGATGGCGATCTCGCGGTCCTGCTCGGTGAGTTCGACGGTCTTCCTGCGCTCGATCTCGGCCGCCTCCAGCGCCTGCTGGCGGGCGATGTCGCGCCGGCGGACCTCCTGCTCGGAATGGATCTGGGCTTCCTTGGCCTCGCGGTCGCGCTGGGCCTTTTCCGAGGCGACCTGGGATTCCTGCGCGGCTCGGCGCACGGCGATCTCGCGCTGCTGCTCGAGCCGCGAATATTCCTGCTCGCGGGTGATCTCGAGCTGCTTCTGCTCGGCCTCGAGATTCTTGCGGGCGATGGCCACCTGGGTGTCCTGCTCGATCTCGTTGCGGATGCGGCGCCGCTCCTCGATCTCGGCCGTCAGCCGGGTCAGGCCCTCCGCGTCGAAGGCGTTGTCCGGGTTGAAGTAGTCGCGCCGGGTCTGGTCGAGGCCGGTGAGCGACACCGTCTCGAGCTCCAGGCCGTTCTTCAGGAGATCCTCCGAAACCGCGTTCTGGACCCTCTGGACGAAGTCGATGCGGCGCTCGTGCAGCTCCTCCATCGCCATTTCCGCGGCGACTGAGCGCAGCGCGTCGACGAACTTGCCCTCGATCAGCTCCTTCAGGCTCTCCGGCTCCATCGTGCGCCGGCCGAGGGTCTGGGCGGCGTTGGCGATCGATTCGGCGGTCGGCTGCGCCCTGACGTAGAATTCCGCGACCACGTCGACGCGCATGCGGTCCCGCGTGATCAGCGCCGCCTCGTCGGCGCGCCGCACCTCGAGCCGCAGCGTGTTCATGTTCACCGGGATGATCTCGTGCAGCACCGGCATGACCAGCGCGCCGCCGTTCATGATCACCTTCTGCCCGCCGAGACCGGTGCGGACGTAGGAGATCTCCTTGGAGGAACGGCGATATAGCCGGGCGAAGATCAGGAAGACGGCGACGATCGCCGCGATCACCGCCCCGACGAGGATCAGGAATTCGACATTCACGGCTGGCTCTCCCTCATGCGATGGCACCGCGACGAGCGGCACGGTTCTCGGATAGGCGCTCAAGCGGTCGGATCACGCATCACCCGCGCCCGGGCGCCCTCGAGCGACACGACGATGACGGACGTGCCGGGGCCGAAGGTCTCGCCGTCGTCCTCCGGCTCGCCGAGGAGGTAGTGGGTGGTGCCGTGTTCGTCGGTGATGCGGATCTGGGCCGGCAGGCCGGTCCGCGCTGTGCCGGAACTGACGACGCCGAGCCGGCCGACGAAGCTCTCGCGGCTGATCGCGGCAGTCTCCTCCTTCGGGATGATGCGGCCGATCACCCGGCCGAGAAACCGCATGAACACCGCCCCGCCCGCGACCGCCGGGACCGAGAGGAGACCCGGCGACGCCGGACCGCCCGAAATCGCCTCGGCGATAAGCTGCAGGACGAATCCCGTCGCTCCGAAGCCGAGCAGGAACAGGATGACGAGAACCAGCAGCGGCACGCGCCCGAAGGACAGGAAATCGAGGACGGCGCCAAGCGACGATCCGTCGAAGGCGCCGTCGGCGGACGCCGCGTCGGCGTCGAACTCGGCATGGAGATCGCCACCGACGTCGAAATGGGCATCGGCCGACAGGTCCGGCAGGGCGTCGTCGACGAGCCCGGAGAGCGAATGGCCGAGGATCGTCGATGCCGCTTCGAAGAATGCGATCGCGACGACGCCGCAGAGCGCAAGGGTGAACGGAAAGAGGGCGGGATCGAACAGGCCGGTCGGCATCGATGCTGTCGGATCCTCCATCGTCCAGATTTCCGGCCCTTCCCCTGCGGCCGGAACGGAGGGTCGATCGCCCCCGGCGGCCCGGACCGGCCCGGGTTCCACGTCCACCATGCGTGCTCAGTCCGCGGCAGGCAAGCGAAATGACGCATGGTAAATTTTTTGGAATGAACGGCACCGACGATTCGGGGCGCAGCCCGGCCGACGCGCGATCCGGCCGGTTTTTCGTCAATTGGTTCAAATGCGATCGATCGACTCCACGAGCGGTTGAGCTTTGCGCCGCATGCTGCGGCCATGGCCCAAAGCACCCGCACGTCCTGGCGTTCAGCCTCCACCCGCCGCCGCCGGCGCGGCGCGTGGCGGCTGCCTTTCAAGCTCGCGCGCGAGGCGCTGCTCGTCGCCGCGGTCTTCCTCGCCGCCGTCGCCGTCGGTCGGCTGCACGAAAACGGCGTCGCCGACGAATTCTTCGCGGCCGTCGAAGGCGGACTGTCGGCGACGGCCTCCGGGGTCGGCGGTCACGGCGCGGCCGCGGCTTCGGTCCACGGCGCCCTGCCGGTCTGCGGCCGCGGGGAACGTCGGACCTGCCTCGTCGACGGCGACACGGGCTGGGCCGACGGCCGCAAATGGCGGCTCGCGCGCATCGACACGCCGGAAGTCTTCAGCCCCGCCTGCCCGGCCGAACGCCGGATCGGCGAGCAAGCGACACGCCGGCTGCAGGCGCTGCTGTCGCAGGGCTACCGGCTCGCTGCCGACGGGACCGATCGCTACGGCCGCGATCTCGTCACCATCACCCTTGCGGACGGGCGCGACGCCGGCCGTGTGCTGATGGGCGAAGGTCTGGCACAGCCATGGCCGAACCGGTCGAACCCCTGGTGCGGTTGACGCCGGCCGGCATGGCGGGCTTTGCGCGCCGCAGGCTGCCGCAGGCTGCAGGCACGGCGCGATCGTTCCGCGTCAGACGCCCGGCAGGACGATGACGGTCGGCCGTTTCGGCAGGGTCTTCGCCGAGACCTCGATCGTGTCCGAGAGGCGCCAGTCGACCTCGAACTCCGGCACATTCGCCAAAAAACGGTCGATCGGGCCGCTGAAGCGATGCATCGGCAAAATGATCCGCGACTGCAGCCGCTCGGCGATCTCGCCCATGCCGTCCTGGCTCATGGTCATGCCGCCGTCGACCGGCACCATCAGGACGTCCAGCCGGCCGATCGCGGCATAGTCCTCGTCCGTCAGCCGGTGGTGCAGATGGCCGAGATGCCCGATGCAGAGCCCCGCCACCTCGAAGATGAAGATCGAGTTGCCGTCGGGCTCCATCGCGCCGCCAAAGGAGCGGATGTCGGTGGTCACGTTCCGCACATACATGTCGCCGACCGTCAGCGCGTGGCGGGCCGGGCCGTCGCCGGCGGGGTTCCACCCCTTGAGGACATGCTTGATCGCCGGGTCGGGAAAGGCCGTGTTGTGCGAGGAATGCGCCTTGTTCATCGTGACGATGTCGGGGACGGCCGGCCCCGCATAGCCGGCATAGTCCGTCGCGGCGCGCACCCCGCCCGGGCTCTCGATCAGGAACGTCGCGTGGGTGACATAGGTGATCCTGACCGTCCGGTCGCCTGCCCCGCCCTCGAAGAGGCCCCGCCCCGACGGCGCGAACTGCGCCGGAACGACGCCGAGGGCGAGGTCGGGATCGCTGCCTGGGTCGCGGCTGGCGATCGCCCGGCACTGGCTGGGACGCTCGCCAGCGCCGGCCGCATCCTGGGAAAAGGCCCGGCCGGGCGAGAGCGTCCACAGCGCTGCGACGAGGCAGAGGAACACGCGGACGATCGGTCTGGCGCGCATGACTTCGTTCCCTTCTCATGCTCGGATCCCACGCGCGGAGCCGATCGGATCGCCGCCACCCCTCGCCTCGACCGGTCGCATCATCGGCCTCGCGGCTCCAAGAGCCGGAGAGTGCCGCCGCCTTGCGGAGGCGCAAGGCGAGATTATCGGCGCCGCCGCAGAGGCAAAATCACGACGGTGTCATCGAGCGACAGTCGCGCGCCGCCTTTGGTGTTCCGGGGGGCCCGCGCTCAGAGATCCACCTGCCCCTTCGCCGGTGCCGGCCCGCCGGTCGGCGCAACGAGCAGCGACCGCTCCTTGAGGAAGGGATCGATGGCGACGGCCGCCCGGAGCTGATCCTGGGCCAGCCGATGCCGCCCCTGCCGCATCAGGATGAGCGCACGCCCGGCCATCGCCGCGAAGTGGCGCGGCTCGATCGCGATCGCCCGGTCGACGTCCTCGAGCGCGCCGTCGAAATCCTCTTGGAGGAAGCGGACGAAGCCGCGCTGGTTCCAGGCTTCGGCATAGTCCGGCGCGCCGGCGACCGCCGCATCGAGCAGGGTTCTCGCCCCGGCGAAGTCGTAGACCTCGCGCCGCGCCATCGCCTCGCGCAGGAGCGCCCCGGTCTTCTCGTCCGGCGCCTCCATCCATCGCCGCCAGATCCGGTCCTCGATCGCCCGGGCGCTCGCCTCGTCCCGCGCCGCCCGCAATCTTGCAAAGAGCCGCGGGAGGTCGTCGGCCGCATGAGGCTGCGGCAGGCCGCGCGGCTCGCCCGTCGTCTGCGCCGATGCGTCCGGCACGAGGGCCGCCGCGGCGGCGGCGAAGGCGAGGCAGGCCGCCGCGAAGCCTGCGAGGATCCTTCCCGATAGCTGCAAGCAGGACGCCATCATGTCCTCCGCTTCCGAGTGCCGAAACCACGCAGCCCATCGCCGCCGCCGCCGATTCCGCCAGTTTGCGCCGGATCGGCAAAGTCATATTGTCGTTATCGGCCGAACGGTCCGGCCCCATGTGGAGGGCGAGGGCGAGGAAGGATTGCTGCCATGACGATCTACCGGCTCGCCTATGTCTCCCGGCCGAGCCCCGGGCTGACGGCTGAAGACCTCACCTCCCTCGCGGAAGCCGCTGCCCGCCGCAACGCGGAAATCGGCGTCACCGGCCTGTTGATCCACGAGTTCAACCGCTTCATCCAGCTCCTGGAAGGCCCGCTCGACCCGGTCGAGACGCTGATGCAGGCGATCATCGCCGACAAGCGGCATTCCGACATCCGGATCTTCCTCCAGCAGAGCGCGCCCGAGCGCAGCCTCTCGCGCTGGATCATGTGGTCGGACTTCACCCGCATGGCGATGAGCCGGCAGGAGCTTCTCCTGCGCGAGGAAATCGTGCGGGCGGCGCTCGAAAGCCTCGCCGACCTCGATGCCGAAGGCCGCAAGGGCGACCGGGAGCTATGAACGGAGTGCCCTGTCGGAATCAGGCTGACGATGGTTCCCGAGCTCCGGCCGTCCCGGCCAATTCCCGGGCTCGCACCATTCTGTAGAGTTCGCCCGCCTCCTCGATCAGGCTTTGATGGGCGGCGCGCGCCTCCTCGATTTCTTCCTGGCTTACCAGGGTCGATCGGTTCCGTGTGGCATTGAAGTGGCCGATCTCGCTCTTGTCGATCCTCAGAAGCGTCCGATTCCGATCGAGAAAACCGGCCATGCCCTCGATCGTGCCGGCCGCGATGCGCTCGATGCGGCGTTCGAGATGGACGGCGGGCAAGGGCCGCGATTTCCCACCGACGATGCCGTTCTGAATGAAGAGCGCCGCCGTGCCGTAGGGCGTCGCGATGAATTGCTTCAGTCGCTGCGACCTGAGGAGACGCAGGCCATGCGCAAGACGCGCCGCGGTTTCACCGGGCCGGCGGGCGTGACCCGCAGCCGAGACCAGCCGTTCCAGCGGATCGCGGAGAAGCGTCACGAAGGCCGCGTCCGGCAGGAGACTTTCGGCATGATCGAACCGGAAATGTCCGGCGACGAAATCGTAGGCGTAAAGGTGCCCTGCCGCCGACAGAAGCTCCGAGTCCGAGCGCAGCCGGAGGGATCGATGGAAGCGGCCCTGCGCCGCCTCGAAAATCGAGGTGCCTGCGGTTTTCGGCACGTGCAGAAAGACCGTCTGCCGCCCCGAAAAACGCGCCGAGGCGACGTCCGCGACATAGGACCTCAAATGAGCCCTGGTGCGTCTTTCGAGAAATTCCCTGCGCAAGTTCCATCGAGAGGAGAGCAATCCGCCCCGCCGTCGCCGGCGGGTCAGGAGGAGGAAGACCGGATTTGCGAAGACGACGTCCCAGTGGGCGATCTCGGCCAAAAAGGACAGCGGGAAGGCGCTCATCATCCCCTTGTGCAGCAATACCACGTCGGCCGGCACGCCGTAGGCGACCGATCGGTCGAAGATTCCATCGAACTCCGCGGGCAGTGAAACGGAGACGTCCCCGGTCTCCTCGACGAGTGCCTGAACGGCGAGACGAGCCTCCTGCCAAAATCGATCCTGCATCGAGACCTCGTCTGCCATCATTCCCCGCTGGTCTCGCTTCCCCAACCGCTCTTGCTTCAGGACAATGGTCGGGTCTAGTGGATTGAATTTGACATTTGAACCCCGACCAGATGAGGCGTCGGATCAAATGTCAAATTCGAAAAATCCACTAGGATCATAAACTTGGCTAGTGGTGTTTCGATTTCGGCATTTGCTGCGCGGTCTCCAAAAGACGGTACCAAATGTCGGAATCGGACCACGAGTGGCCAAAGCCCTTTCAAGAGGGCCGCAAACCGGAACCCTGCCTGGGAGGGCGACCATTCCAACCCTTCGACAGCGTCACCTGCCTTCGCTGCGTCAACATGCCGAAAAGCTGCGTCGCAGATTCATCAAGCGAGAACTGAACGCAACCTGGGCGAGCCTCGACGAAGGTCACGGTCATGTCAATTTCGGGGACGCGCTCAGTCCACTTGTCGTCAGCGCCATTTCCGGTCGCCGCATCCGCAAGCTCCCTTTCGTCACCAATGAGACGAGGCTCTCGGCGATCGGCACCATCGCGCAGAACTTCTCCGGCGGGGACGTCCAGATCTGGGGGTCGGGCCTCGATCGCTACACCCATGGCATCAACGTCGACCAGAGCGGCTACCGGCTTCCGTCCTATACCAGGTTCACGATCGCGGCCTGCCGGGGCCGGCACACCCGCCAGATCTTCCTGGATGCGGGCGTGGCTTCGCCGGAGATCTTCGGCGATCCGGGCTTCTTCGTCGGCAAGCTCTGGCCGCAACACGCGCGGCAGGAGAAGATTTACGACGTCGGCGTGATTCCGCATCTGAGCGAATGGGCTGGAAGGCGCGCGGATTCGCCTCTGAAGGCGGGCCTGCGCCGCTACGAGATACCGTCGGATCTCGCCGAGCGCGTCGTCCTGATCAGCCCCATCGCCGAGCGGTCGTTCGACGGCGTTGGAAAGGTGATCGAACAGATCGGCCGGTGCCGGCGCATCCTCTCGGCCTCGCTTCACGGGCTCGTCGTGGCCGAGGCTCTCGGGGTTCCGGCCTTTCCCTTCGGCGTCACCAAAGAGGCCGGCCCGCAGGACCTGCCGATCGTTCCGACGCACGTGATGGACCATCGGATATGGGATCTCTATTCCGTGCTCGACCGCAAGACCGCGCCGACCTATTGCTGGCCGCGCCAGCGCCCGGCGAACTGGCACGCGATCGTCGAGTGGTGCGATCGCCAGGCGCCCTTCTTCCACTTCGATCCGCGACCGCTCTTCGACGCCTTCCCCTATCGCAAGGTCGTCCGCTTCGACGACGAGCGCTGGCCGGTCCGCAAAGACCTTCTCGTCGAGGGCGACTTTCTCTGACGCCTGACGCGGCGCCGTGCCTTTCACCCGTGCCGGCAAGATTCCCAACGTCCGGACGGCATCCGGCCGGCACGCGTCCTGTCCGCTCCGCTCTCCTGCAGGCTTTGCGAGGATTCTGGACGGACCGGCCGAGATTTTTTATATGACACCCACGTTTCACCGCCGACATTTCGAGAGCAGGTGCCGCATGGCCGGTCATTCACAGTTCAAGAACATCATGCATCGCAAGGGGCGGCAGGATGCCGTCCGCTCGAAGCTCTTCTCCAAGCTCGCCCGCGAGATCACCGTCGCGGCGAAGGCCGGCCTGGCCGACCCCGACATGAACCCGCGGCTGCGCCTTGCGATCAACAACGCCAAGGCCCAATCGATGCCGAAGGACAACATCGAGCGGGCGATCAAGAAGGCCGCCGGCGGCGAGGGCGACAATTACGAGGAGGTCCGCTACGAGGGCTACGGCCCGGGCGGCGTCGCCGTCATCGTCGAGGCGCTGACCGACAACCGCAACCGCACCGCCTCGAACGTGCGCTCCTATTTCACCAAGTCCGGCGGGGCGCTCGGCGAGACCGGCTCGGTCGCCTTCATGTTCGACAAGGTCGGCGAGATCGTCTACGCGGCCTCGGCGGGCGACGCCGACGCCGTCATGGAGGCGGCGATCGAGGCCGGTGCCGACGACGTCGTCTCCGACGAGACGGGCCACACCATCATCACCGCCTTCGAGGATCTCAACGAGGTCTCCACGGCCCTGGAAAACTCCCTCGGCGAGGCCGAGAGCGTGCGCGCCATCTGGCGCCCGCAGACCGGCACCCCGGTGGACGAGGAGAAGGCCCAGAGCATCCTGAAGCTGATCGGCAATCTCGACGACGACGACGACGTCCAGAACGTCTATGCGAATTTCGAGGTCGACGACGCGGTGATGGCGAAGCTGTCGGCCGCCTGACGACGGGGCGACGGCCCGGCGGATGCATCGCCTTCGTCCGATGCTCGCCGGGCATATCGCAGGCATGGATTATCATGGCTGCCGCCTTCCGCCTGCCGTCCGCCGTCCGCCGTCCGCCGTCCGCCGTCCGCCGTGAAGTAACCGCGGGCTGAGGATTTCCCAGCAGGATCGGCGCGGCCCGATCAAGTCGACTTTCGACGCAATTTCGCAATTATTTCCGCCGCTTGCATATCGCAAGCGTGGTTCGGCGCTGGGCGTCGGGCAGGTCCCAACTTGTGTCCTCTCCGACTCTGGTATAATGAGATGACCAGTACGGTTTCGGGGGTTGCATGTCATCTGAGGATCGCGTCGCGTCCAGCCGTCGCTCGGTCGATCGCATCGAGGCCGACTACCTGCTGGAAACGCCGGATATTGTGGAGAGAGCGGTCGCGGCGATCGCCGGGGAGCAGTCGAGCGGGACCTTCCTGCCGGTCCCCGGCGAGACGCCCGAGCTCAAAGAACGTGCGGCGGCGACCGTCGCGGCTATCGAGAATCTGGCCCCCTCCGACCGCCCGTCGCTTCCGGGCGCCGCCGAACCGCGGATCGGGGGTCGCTGGAACCGGGCGAAAATCACCATCTCCTGGCCGCTCGCCAATATCGGCCCGTCGCTGCCGAACCTTCTCGCCACGGTCGCCGGCAATCTCTTCGAACTAAAGCAGGTGTCCGGCCTGCGCCTTCTCGACATCCGTCTGCCGGGGGCCTTCGCCGACGCCTACCCGGGGCCGCAATTCGGGGTCGAAGGCACCCGCCGGCTCGCCGGCGTCGAAGGCCGGCCGCTGATCGGGACGATCATCAAGCCGAGCATCGGCCTGACGCCGGAAGCCACCGCCGAGGCGGTGGATACGCTCGCCGGCGCCGGCATCGACTTCATCAAGGACGACGAACTCCAGTCGGACGGTCCCGGCTGTCCCTTCGAGGCGCGCGCCCGCGCCGTGATGGAGGTCATCGAGCGGCACGCCGAGCGCAGCGGCAGGAAGGTGATGTTCGCCTTCAATCTGACGGGCGATCTCGACGAGATGCGCCGGCGCCACGATCTCGTCCGCGAGCTCGGCGGCACCTGCGTGATGGCGAGCCTCAACTCCGTCGGTCTCGTCGGCATGATCGAATTCGCCCGTCACAGCGAACTGCCGATCCATGCCCACCGCAACGGCTGGGGCTACCTGTCGCGCCATCCGCTGCTCGGCTGGTCCTACACCGCCTGGCAGAAGATCTGGCGGCTGGTCGGCTGCGACCACATGCATGTGAACGGCCTCAGCAACAAGTTCTCGGAGGACGACGACAGCGTCATTGCGGCGGCGCGCGCCTGCCTGACGCCGATGTTCGACGACAAACCGTGCATCATCATGCCGGTGTTCTCGTCCGGCCAGACGGCACGCCAGGCGCCGGAGACCTTCGCGCGGCTGGGGTCGGCCGATCTCATCCATGCCGCCGGCGGCGGCATCATGGCGCATCCGGCAGGCCCGGCCGGCGGCGTCGCCAGCATGCGCGAAGCCTGGGAGGCGGCGATGTCCGGAACGCCCCTCGCCGAATACGCAGAGAGCCGTCCGGCGCTGAAAGGCGCCCTGGAGACGTTTCGTTAGGGACCTTCGCGGCGATCATTTTTCTGCCGGAACGCCTCTGCCGCCTCGGGCGCCATCGCCGCGCCGAAGCCGTTGTCGTTCAGCCAGCCGAGAGCCGCCAGAACGCCCTTCGCGATGTCCCGCCGCGTGCCCGTCGCACCCGCGAGTTCGTCGTAATAGCCGACGTCCTTGAAGGCGTTGGCGTTGGTGAAGCGCATCTGGGCGGTCTCGCCTTCGAGCAGGAAGGGCGCGACGCGGTCGAGCGCGGCTCCGTGGCCACCGCCGCGCCTCAGGCAATCGACGAGGATCTCCGCCGCAATGCCGTTTTCGGCGGCGCAGGCCGCGGCCTCGCCGATCAGCGCGACGCTGCCGAGCGAGACGAAATTGTGGATCAGCTTCAGCGTCTGCCCGGCGCCGACCGGCCCGGCATGAAAGCGGTTCTCCGAAAACAGCTCAAACAGCGGCGTCAGCTCCGCGACCGTCTTCTCGTCGCCGCCGATCAGAAGGTTGAGGCGCCCCGCCTCCGCCTCCTTCGGCGTGCGGGTCATCGCGGCGTCGCAGAAGCGGCCTCCCGCTGCCTCGACCCGCGCTGCGGCCCGCCGGGTGACCGCGGGAATGCCGGTCGAGCAGTCGACGACGATGGTGCCGGGGCGCAGGGCCCGAATGAAGGCTTCGTCGGCAAGGACGATCCGTTCGATCTCCCTGCTTCCGGTGACGACGAGGACGACGACGTCGCTTTGCGCGACGAGATCCGGCAGCGCGTCGATGCGGGTCGCGCCGGCTGCGTCGAGATCCTCCGCCGGCTGGTTGCCCGGGTGGTCGAGATAGGCCAGAGGCCAGCCGGCGAGCGCGATATTCCGGGCGATGCCGTGGCCCATCATGCCGACGCCGATGATGCCGATCTTCCTGCTCATGGGTTGCGTCCTTCTCGAATCGTTCAGGCGAGCGCGCCGAGGATCGCCTGTGTCATCTCGCTGCAGCGCGCTTTGCCCCCGAGATCGGTCGGAACGAACGCGCCGGCCTCGAGCACGGTCTCGACGGCCCGTTCGATCCGGCTCGCGTCCTCGCCGAGCGCCGCGTCGCCGTGGCGGTCCGCCAGCCAGCGCAGCATCATGACGCCGGAGAGGATCGCCGCGACGGGGCTTGCGAGATCCTGGCCGGCGATGTCCGGCGCCGAGCCGTGGGCGCCCTGGAAGAGGCCGTGCGCGTCGCCGATCTCACCGGAAGGCGAGATGCCCATGCCGCCCACGGTCGCCGCCCCGAGGTCGGAGATGATGTCGCCGAACATGTTTTCGGCGACGATGACGTCGTAGAAGTCCGGCCGCTTGAGGAGGTGGACGGTGATCGCATCGGCATAGGCGTAGTCGATCTCGACGTCGGGAAACTCGCCATGCACCTCGTCGCAGATTGAGCGGAAGAAGGCATAGCTCCTCAGAATGTTCGCCTTGTCGCACACCGTCATGC
The DNA here is from genome assembly GCF_017353515.1 of Jiella sonneratiae. Classification (GTDB taxonomy): domain Bacteria; phylum Pseudomonadota; class Alphaproteobacteria; order Rhizobiales; family Rhizobiaceae; genus Jiella; species Jiella sonneratiae. The sequence continues at coordinate 139,294 of NZ_JAFMPY010000006.1, read as the reverse complement.
GGCGCCTGCCATCGCGCAGCGCTCCGCCGCGCTTCTCGGCGAGATCGAAGGCGAAGCGGGCGACGCGGCTCGTCCCCTTGCGGGTGACGACGAGGCTGTCGGACGCGAACTCGCCGCGCAGAAGCACGCCTGCCCCGCGGCTCGCATAGAGCCCCTCGGTGTTTTCGCGCACGATCACGTAGTCGATGCTTCTGCCGCCGGCGGCATCGAAATCCCGCAGCGGCGAGCGCACGCCTTTGAGAAGCTTGATCGGGCGGACATTGGCGTAAAGATCGAGCTTGAAGCGCAGCTGCAGATGCAGCTCGTTGCCGACCTCCGTCCCGTCCGGATAGGTCACACCCGGCAGGCCGGCGGCGCCGTGCAGGGTGGCGTCGAGCTCGCGACAGGCCTTCAGCGTATCCTTGGGCAGAACCTCGCCGGACGCCTGGTAGTGGCCGACGCCCCCCGGCACCATCACGAAGTCGAGCCGGCCTGCGCCGCAGGCTCCCGCAAGCACCGCCATCGCCGACCGGGTGACCTCCGGCCCGATGCCGTCGCCTTCGATCGTCGCGATGCGATATGTAGCTTTTGGATGTCCGCTCATGCCGTCATGCCTTCGTTTGGCTTGCCGCGTCTGGATCGCCGCCGTCAGTTGAACAGATCGCGCAGGAACAGCGAGATCGGCGGCACGTAGGTGATGAGAAGGAGCGTCGCGAAGACCACCGTCACGGGGATGACGAGCGAGGCGAACATCCGCTGCACCGGGATCCTCGCCACCTGCGCCGCCGCGAAGAGATTGACGCCGAGCGGCGGGGTGATCATGCCGAGGGCGAGGTTGACGATGACGATGATGCCGAAATGCACCGGATCGACGCCGAATCCGGTGGCGATCGGCGTCAGGATCGGCGCCAGCACCAGGATCGCCGCCGAGGTCTCGACGAACATGCCGACGACGAGCAGCAGCAGGTTGACGAACAGCAGGAAGCCGACGGCGCTGTCGAAATTCGCCTTCGCCCAGCCGCCGATGAGGTTGGGCAAGCCGGAAAGGCTGATCAGGAAGGAAAACAGGCCGGCCGTCGCGATGATAAGCATGATCGCCCCCGTCGAGACCGCCGCCGAGCGGAAGATCTGCGGCAGGTCGGCGACGGTCATCTCGCGATAGACGAAGAGCCCGACGATCAGCGCATAGACCACCGACACAGCCGCCGCCTCGGTGGGGGTGAAGACGCCGCCATAGATTCCGCCGAGAATGATGACGGGCAGCATCAACGCCCAGAACGCGTCGACGAAGCTCTTCAGGATCGGCTGGCTCTCGTCGCCGTCCTGCTTGCCGATGCCCTTCATCCGGCACCAGACCTGCGTCATCACGACGAGCGCGCCGGCGACGAGGAGGCCGGGTCCGATCCCGGCCATGAACAGCTGGGTGACGGAGGTCTCCGTGGCGACGCCGAAGATGATCATCGGCACCGACGGCGGGATGATGACGCCGAGTTCGGCGGAGGTCGCCTGGATCGTCGCAGCCATCGGCAGGGGATAGTTGTGCCGCGCCATCGCCGGCACCAGGATCGCCCCGATCGCGAAGGTGGTCGCCACCGACGAGCCGGAAATCGCCGCGAAGATCATGCAGGTGACGACGCAGGTCGAGGCGAGGCCGCCCTGCACCCCGCCGACCATCGACTTGGCGAAGCCGACGAGCCGGCGCGACACCCCGCCATGGGTCATCAGATTGCCGGCGAGAATGAAGAACGGCACGGCGAGCAGCGGGAAGCTGTCGATCGAGGTGAAGATCTTCTGCGGGATGACGAGCAGCGGCAGCGGCGAGAAGAAGCCGACGCCGACGATGGCGGCAAGCCCGATCGCCACGCCGACCGGGACCGAGAGGACGAAGAAGAAGATCAGTGCGCTGACGAGGCCGGCGTTCATTCGAACGTCTCGTCCCGGGCGGCCGCCGCGTCGCGAAGCTCGTCGATCGGCCGGAAGAATTCGAGGAGGACGCCCGGCACCGCCAAGGCCGCACCGAGCGGGATCGCGGCATAGAACCAGGAGATCGGTACGCCGAGCATCGCCACTTGCTGGGTCGAGACGCGGATCGCCATCGCCGTGCCGAACCAGATCAGCACGCCCAGGAAGACGAGGATCAGCGCCATCACGACGAAACCGACGACCCGCTGGAGAGTGTCCGGCAGGACGCTGCGGACGAATTCGAGCGGGATCATCGCGCTGAGGCGAAACCCGGCACCGGCGACGAGAAACACCATCCAAATGACGACGCCGCGCGCCAGCACCTCCGACCACGCCGCGGCATCGCCGAGGAGGAAGCGGGTGACGACCTGCCAGAACACCAGCAGCGCAGCCACCGCCAGAAGCACGGCCGCGAGATTATGGGTGAGCGCGATGAGCCGCTCGGCGGCATTGACGGCGATCTTCCGCATCGGCGGGACCTCGACGAGGTTTATCGGGCGGCTTCGTGCCCTTGCCGGCGACGCCCGCCCGGCCGTCTGACCGGGCGAGCGCCTGCCGGGAGAGGCGCGCGGCAGCGGCGCCTATTTCTGGGCGTCGCGGATCCTCTGGATCATCTGCTCGCCATATTCCTTGCCGTAGCGCTCGTATGTCGGCTCGACCGCGTCCTGGAAGGCCGCCTTGTCGACGTCCTCGATCACCTCCATGCCATGCTCGCGCATGGTCTTGACGCCGTTTGCCTCGGTCTGGTCGACGACCGCGCGCGTCGCTTCGACGGCGGCCTTGGAAGCCTCTCTGATCCAGCCCTTTTCCTCGTCGGAGAGCTGGTCCCAGTGGATCTTCGACATGGTGATCACCGCCGGCGAATAGACGTGGCCGGTGAGCGTCACGTATTTCTGCATGTCCCACATGTTGTTCGAGACGATGATCGGGATCGGGTTTTCCTGACCGTCGATCGTCCCCTGCTGGAGCGAGGTGAGAACCTCGGTCCAGCTCATCGGCGTCGGCGAGGCGCCGAGCTCCTTGAAGGCGTCGATGTGGACCTGGTTCTCCATGGTGCGGAGCTTCAGGCCCTGGAGATCCGCCGGGGTCTTGATCGGATGGACGGAATTGGTGATGTGGCGGAAGCCGTTCTCCGACCAGGCGAGCCCGATCATCCCCTTGTCCTCGAACTTGGACAGAAGCTCGTCGCCGATCTCGCCGTCGAGGATCTTGCGGGCGCTCGCATAGTCCTTGAACAGGAAGGGGAAATCGAGAGCGTAGATTTCCGGCACGAAGGAGCCGACGGGCCCCGTCGAAGTCATCGCCAATTCGATGGTGCCGATCTGCTCGCCCTCGAGGAGCTCGCGCTCGCCGCCGAGCGAACCGCCGGCCTTGACGTTGACGACGAAGTCGCCGCCCGACAGTTCCTTCATCTTCTCGGCGAACGCCTTGGCGCCCTGGCCGTAGTGGCCGTCCGGCGGGGTCACGATGGCGAAGTTCATCTCCTTCGCATCGGCGATCGTGGTCGCGAGGCCAGTGGTCGCGAGGGCCGTCGTCGCCAGCATCAGGCCGGCGAGCATCGACTTGTAGCTCATCTCAATTTCCTCCCTTGGGCAAGGCCGCAGAACGCGCCGCACGTCTCCCCCGGGCAGCGCCGGCCCCATCGGCCCAGTGTTTACACCAGATATCCGATACGATATTCGTAAGCGACGTTTTCGGAACGGTCAAGGATGCCCCTTTGATTGCGAAAGACGCCGTCTTCGGCACCCGACCGGAGGACCGCTCTCCGCGGGATGCGATCCTGCAGCGCCCGTCGCTCGGCGACGAGGTCTACCAGCGGCTCGTCGACGACCTGATCGCGCTGCGCATCCCCGCCGGTGCGCGACTGTCCGTCGACGGCCTCGCGCGCCGCTTCGGCGTGTCGCAGACGCCGACCCGGGCAGCCCTGATCCGGCTCGAGGCGGAAGGGCTCGTCGTCAAGAAGCAGTTCACCGGCTGGAGCGTCGCGCCGCTCCCCTCGCCCGAGCAGTTCGCCAAGATCTTCGAGCTCCGCTGCCTCATCGAGCCGGCAAGCGCCGCCGGGGCAGCGCGGCTGGCATCGCCCGAAGCGCTCGCCGAACTCGGTTCGATCGCCGAGGAGATGCGCGCCATGGCCGCCGAGGACATCACCGGCCACCGGGCGAAACTCGTCGTCCTCGACAGCCGCTTTCACAGCGCCATCGCCGCCGCCTGCGGCAACGAGTTGATCGAGGACGCGCTCGGGCGGCTGTTCACCCAGATGCACATCTTCCGACTGCGCTATCACTCCGACGTCGCCCAGGCGGTCATCGAGGAACACATCGACATCCTCGCCGCCATCGGCGCGCGCGATCCGGCCCGGGCGGAAACGGCCATGCGGGGCCATATCGAGGCCGGCCGCGAGCGGATCGAGGCGCATCTCGATGCCGCCGACTGAGCGGATCGCACCGCGCGGGGACGACGCGGGGACGCGAAGCGCAATTCACGACGGCGCACGTCCTCGACGCGACCGGTCGCCGAAAGCTTTCATGGGAGGGAACGATGAAGTTGAACACGAAGCTGTGGTTCGATCCGTCCAGGCTTCTCGTCGGAGGGACATGGCGTGACGCGGAGGGCGGCGGATCGATCCCGGTCGAGAACCCCTCGACCGGCGAGGCCGTCGCATCGATCGCCGCGGGAACGCCAGGCGACGTCGAGGCGGCCGTCCGTGCCGCCGAAGCCGCGCTCGACGGCGAATGGGGGGCGATGACCGCGACGGAGCGCGGCCGCATCCTGATCCGCTGGGCACGGCTCGTCGAGGAGCGTGCCGAGACGCTGGCCCATCTGGAATCGACCGATGTCGGCAAGCCGATCACCCAGGCCCGCAACGACGCGACCGCCCTCGCCCGCTATTTCGAATTCTATGGCGGCGCCGCCGACAAGGTGATGGGCGAGACGATCCCCTATCAGGCCGGAACCACCGTTCTGACCCTCCGCGAGCCGCACGGCGTCACCGCCCACATCATTCCGTGGAACTATCCGATGCAGATCCTCGGCCGCTCGATCGGGGCGGCCCTCGCAATGGGCAATGCCTGCGTGCTGAAGCCGGCCGAGGACGCCTCGCTGAGCGCCCTGGCCGTCGCCGCACTGGCCGAGGAGGCGGGCCTGCCGGCCGGCGCGCTCAACGTCGTCACCGGTTACGGCGACGAGGTCGGCGCGGCGCTGTCGGCCCACCCCCGCGTCCATCACGTCTCCTTCACCGGCTCGGTCGGCACCGGCCGGCGCATCCAGTCGGCGGCGGCGGAGAACGTCGTGCCGGTGACGCTGGAGCTCGGCGGCAAGAGCCCGCACATCGTCTTCGACGACTGCGATCTCGAGGCGGCGCTGCCGACGCTCGTCGGCGCCTGCATCCAGGCCGCCGGCCAGACCTGCTCGGCCGCCTCGCGGGTCCTCGTCCAGCGCGGCATCTACGCGGAGGTGAAGGCGAAGATGGCCGCCGCCTATGGCAGGCTCGTCGCGGGACCTGCCTCCGGCGGCTTCGACCTCGGGCCGCTGGTCTCGGGCAGGCAGAAGGCGATCGTGACCCGCTACATCGCCCAAGGCCGCGACGAGTTGACGGTCGCCGCCGAGGGGCGGATCGACGACGACGCGCCGGCGAAGGGCCACTATGTCGCGCCGGTGCTCTTTGCCGACGTCCCCGCCGACCACGCCCTGGCCCAGGAGGAGATCTTCGGCCCGGTGCAGGTGATGATCCCCTTCGAGGACGAGGCGGAGGCAATCCGCATCGCCAACGGCACCGACTACGGCCTCGTCGCCGGCGTCTGGACGGAGAACGGCGCGAGACAGATGCGGCTCGCCCGCCGGCTCCACTGCGGCCAGGTCTTCGTCAACAATTACGGGGCCGGCGGCGGCGTCGAACTCCCCTTCGGCGGCGTCGGCAAGTCGGGCCACGGCCGCGAGAAGGGCTTCGAGGCGCTCTACGGCTTCTCGCGGCTGAAGACCGTGTCGATCAGACACGGGTGAAGGCCAGCTTTTCGATGCGACACGAGGCCGGCGCGATTCTCGCGCGCCGGCCTCGTGTCATCGTCGAGCAATGGCTTCGGGGCTCAGGTGATGCGGCGGATGCTCGCCGCGATCTCGTCGGGCTCGAAGACCTTTTTCCAGTCGTCGCGCATCAGCATCGGCTTGCCGAACTCGATCGCCTTGTTGCAGGCGTCGGAGAACACCCCGTCGACCTCCTCGAAGATCACCGCGCCGAGAATGTTCATGTGGCCGAGCAGGAAGTCGCGGGCGCAATCGCGCGAAACGCCGGTCTTGATGACCTCCTCCATCGCCTCGCGCATGACGACGAGCAGCGAGGCGCAGACGGTCTCCGAGAGGCCTGGTTCCAGATAGGCCATCTGCTCGACGCTGACCCGGTGCGTCCGGTTGACCGGCGCGTAGATCGCCCGTGCGACGCTGTCGCCGATCGCGTAATGCTCCTCCGGCCCCTGCATCAGGGCGTTGACCACCGCCTGCTCCGCGGCGATGCCGCCGAAATGGTCGTTGCGGCCCGCCTCGGTGGTCTCCTTGGTGAAGATCGTCGGGTGGCAGGGATGGGTGACGAAATAGCTGATGTCGGCGCGTTCCGGCAGATGGCCCGCAAAGGGCGCGGCGGCGTCGAGGATGACGACGATCGTTCCCGGCGCGACCTTCGGCACCACCATTCCGGCGACCTTGCCGATCGCCGTGTCCGGGACTGCGAGGACGACGACGTCCGCACCTTCGATCGCCGCGTCCGGCGCGACGCAGGCGGCGCCCACGGCTTCCTTCAGCCGCGCCTGCCCCTCGGGCATCACCTCGACATGGCGGACGTCGAAATCCGTCTTCGCCAGATTGCGCGACAGCCTGACGCCCATCTTCCCGCCGGCCCCGAACAGCGCAATGCTCGTCATCGCCTTCCCCTCCCTGTCAGCCCAACCGGCTTTCATCAACTGGTATGATGAGATAACGATCGGACGGCGAATGTCAATTCCATCCACGATGCGAGGTCCGATGACCGGAAAAGCTGAAATTGCGCCGCTCGTCACATGGTATGGCGACGACTTCACCGGCTCAGCGGCAGTGATGGAGGCTCTGGCCTTTGCCGGCGCCGATGCGGTGCTGTTCACCGGCATTCCGGAAGCCGCGACGCTGGAGCGCTTTGCCGGATGCCGGGCCTTCGGGATCGCCTCGACGGCGCGCAGCCACGGGCCCACGTGGATGGAGGACAATCTCCGCGAACCGCTGCGCTGGCTCGACAGCCTCGGCGCGCCGCTCTTGCACTACAAGGTCTGCTCGACCTTCGATTCGGCGCCGGACGTCGGGTCGATCGGCAAGGCGATCGAGATCGGGCTGACGATTCGTCCGGCAAGCGCCGTGCCGCTCCTCACGGCCGCGCCGCAGATGCGCCGCTACCAGGCCTTCGGCCATCTCTTCGCGGGCACCTATGACGGCGTCTTTCGCCTCGACCGGCATCCGGTGATGGCGAACCACCCGGTGACGCCGATGAACGAGGCCGATCTCCTGAAGCACCTCGCCGCGCAGACGGCCCTTCCCTCAGCGCTGATCGACCTCGAGGCGCTGTGGTCCGGCCCGCAGTCCCGCCTTGAGGCGGCGATCGGCGCCGGCGCGCGGATCCTGTCGCTCGATTCGATGGAGGAGAAAAGCGAGCGGGCCGCCGGCCGGTTGATCTGGGAAAACCGCGACAGGCTCGGCTTCGTGGTCGGCAGCCAGGGTGTCGAATATGCCCTGCTGCGCCATTGGCAGGCGACCGGCCTGATCGATCCGCCCGCACCGACCCCCTCCGCCGGGAAGGTCGACCGGATCGCGGTGATTTCCGGCTCGGTCTCGCCGATGACCGCGGCGCAGCTGCGCTGGGCGGGGGCGAACGGCTTCGCCCTCACCGCCTTCGACGCCGCCGCCGTCTGCGGCAGCGACGCCGCGCTCGCGGCCGAGGAAAGCCGTGTCGTCGCCCGCGCCTGCGAGGCGGCCGCACGGGGGCAAAGCCCTCTCGTCCATTCGGCGATGGGCACCGAAGGCGAAGCGGTTTCCGCCTTCCGGGCGGCGCTCGGCCGAAGCGGCATGGCGCCGGAGACCGCCAACCGGCGCATCGGCGAGGCGCTCGGCCGCATCCTCGACCGCATCCTCACGGAAACCGGCATCCGCCGCGCCGTGATCTCCGGCGGCGACACTTCCGGCCACGGCATGCGCCAGCTGAGGCTCGACGCGCTCACCGCGCTCAGCCCGACCATCCCCGGCGCGTCGCTCTGCACCGCCTACGGCAACGGCTCCCACGACGGCCTGCAGATCGCCCTGAAGGGCGGCCAGATGGGCTCGGAGGATTTCTTCGGCTGGATCCGCGATGGCGGCGGGGCAAGGTAGAGCCGCAGTGGCGCGGAGTTCGAACTCGGCAGGTTCGCTTTTGCCCAGCGCCGGTCGCCGTGAGCCGAGGTGCGGAGATCGAAACTGATTACGATGAAAGTCTTCAAATACGAGCTTTGCGTGCTCCTTCGAGCGCTCGAACGACACGACATGGGTTACCCACCGCAAGCACGTTTGGCGGCAGGTCTTTCGTGACAACGCTCCCAGCACCGACGACCGTATTTTCGCCGATTGTCACGCCAGGGCAGATCAGCGCTCGACCGCCGAGCCAAGCGCCGTCACCGATCAGAACAGGATGAGCCGACTCCAACCCGGATCGGCGCGTTTCAGCGTCCAATGGATGACTCGCGGTGTAGATATGAACGCCGGGCCCGACCTGGACTTCCTCGCCGATCGTGATCGTGTTGCAGTCGAGGAAAACGCAATCGTAATTGACGAATGTTCTCGCGTCGATCGAGATATTGAAGCCGTAATCGCACCGGAGCGTCGGCTTTACGACGGCATCTGTCCCAAGATGACCGAGGAGATCATGAAGGATGGAAACAAGCGCTGTCAGCTCATGGCCGGGCGTCGCGTTGAATCTGGCGAGGAGGTTCTGCGCCCGTCCGTAGGCTGCTCCCAGTTCAGGATCGTTGGCGAGATACAGTTCCCCCGCCAACATCTTTTCTTTTTGGGTTTTGGTGCTCATGCATCCAACCCTACCACGCAGAGGTCACTGCTCGCCACGGAGCTGAATCGGATGCGGAATCTACAATCCCGTCGTGTCCGCCGCCTCACCTGTCATAAGGTTAGGTTATGGAATGCATGAAATCGTGGCGAGATATGCAAGAGAAACCGGCCGTGCGCTCATCATTGCATGATGCGGTCGTTAAAATGCGAAGTCATGCCACCATTGGAACAAGATGCCGGGCTCTGATCGGACAATCTCTTCATGGAGCGTATGGCATGAAAGTTCTTGGCATATATGCGATTTTTGCGTGTCTGGGCGTTCTTTGCGGAGCCTCCGCAGGGTCGGCGAAGGAAGGATCGGGGCTCGACTGGGGCGCTCGTGACCCTACGCCCTGTGTGGCGTTGACCCAAAGCGAACCGCCCACCGCCGAACAGGCTGTTACGCTCGTTCGCTGTTCCGGCGAAGTCGCGGTGGAGGGCACCATGTCACTGATGGAAAACGTCGAGCTCGAGGTTGGCGGGCCCGTTCCTTATCTCGCCATGTACGATCGATATGTCATGGAGGATGCCGACACACGGGCCGACACCTACCCGATCCGAGGCAGCTTTACGTGGTCGACCTGCAAGACACGCCATGATGCCGCGATTTATGGGAACCCCGACCTGAACTGTGCGGAGGCGGACGTGTCGGCAGCGGAGGGACTTTGCTGGAAGACCAGCTTTGCCGAATGGCGCTGCCGGATGAACGGTGCGAGCGTTGCGCGGCGGGAACCCACAGCGCCACCTCGGTAGTTGAATGCTCAACGCGCTGGCGCTGTGACAGAAGTGTGAAACACTCCTGGCAATTCCGTCTCAAATTCTCCACTCGCCTCAGCCCCGTCCCTCGCTGCGGGCGTAAAGCTCCAGCGAGCGGTCGAGGTGGGTCTGCATCATGGCGACGGCGCCCTCGGCGTCATGCGCCTCGATCAGATCGACGATGCGCTCGTGCTCGGTGAGCGTCACCTCCTCCTTGCCCGACCAGTGGAGGAGTGCGGTGTGATACTCGAACAGCCAGCGCAGCATCGCCACGGAGACGGCGGCGATGATCGGGTTTCCGACGATCTCGGCGATCCGCGCATGGAAGGCCATGTCGGTCTCGATGAAAGGCAGCGCGTCCCGTCCGAGAAGCGCGCGCTGGCGGGCGACGAGGCCTCGCAGCTCGGCAACGTCGTCGTCGCTCGCCTTCTCGGCGGCGATCCGCACGATGCCGAGTTCGAACATCCGCCGCGCCTGTTTCAGATGTTCGAGATTGGACGGCACCGCGTCGAGCAGCAGCCGGGCGATCTCGTCGGAACGGTCGAGCACGGTGCCGGCGGTGATCTCGTTCACCCGGCTGCGCTCGCCGTGATTGATAGTGATCAGGCCGGAATTGTGCAGCGACTGCAGCGCCTCGCGGACCGCCGGGCGGCCGACCCCGAAGCGCTCCATCAAGGTGCGTTCCGAGGGCATCGCGTCGCCGGGCCGCAATTCGCCACCGCGGATCATCTCGCGCAGCCGGTCGAGCACCTGCTCGGACAGTTTCCGGCGGACGATCTTGTCCCCTTCAGGACCTGCGGAGAGTTGCGATGCCACGGGCTTTCCTCGAATGCGATGAACCGGCCGGACGGCGCGGCTCTCTCTTCAGCTAGGTTCCCTCCCCGGACCAGCCATAGGGTTCCAATCCACGAAGCGGAGCGTCGGTCAAGTTGGCCGTGAAGCGGCGCTTGCCGAGCACCAGCCTGGCGAGGCCGTCGTCGATCGTCGCTTCCGCCACCGGCGAGCTTGCACACGCGGCCAGTGCCGCGACGACATGGGTCAACGGATGCCAGCCTCCGTCATCGCGGACGATGCCGCGAGGCCCGTAAAGCTCGGCGGGCGTCCAGACGGCGATTTTGGCCGGGGCCAGAGCTGCCGCCAGTCCGAGCGCATAGGCCGCGCCGAAGCGCGCGCGATGGCGCGGATCGTCGTCGGCCATGGCGACGCGGCGGCCCTCGGGGTTCGGGATGGTCCTCGCGCCATAGGGGTTCTGGCGCATGGCGATGGTCGACGGGCCGATCCGATACGGCCGGTCGCCGATGATCGCGCGGGCGGAGCGGGTGATGTGCGGCACCGCCTCGAGCGTCTCGATCACCGCGCGGTCGCCGGCGTCGTGGACGATCGGACAGAGCGAATGGGAAACGAAATCGAGGCGCCCGACCGGCGGGCGCTTGCGATTGAGTTCGGGAAAGAAGCTCGCCATGCCGCCGCCCATCAACGGCGCGGCGAATGCCGCACGCGCCGCCGCATGGATCAGATCGAGCGGCGGGCAGGCCGGCCATGTCGAGCCGGGCGGGGTCGACTGGCGGTCGACCGAGGGGCAGACCATGACGCTTGCCGGCCGCAGGCCCGTCTCCCGCATCGCACCGGCAGCGGCGTCGAGCGGCCCGGCCGGATCGGCAGCGGGATCGTCGCCGAAATCCGCGATCATCTCGATGTCGTAGAGATAGGCCGGCGCGGCGCGCTGCAGATCGGCGAAGGCCGCAAACTGTCCGGCAAGATCGCCGCGCGAGGCGTCGACATGGCAGAGCAGCCGCTGCGGCCCGATCGCCCGGATGTCGTCGAGCCGCCCGAGCGCCCGGCGCGCTTGCTCCGGCGTCAGGAGGATCGCGGTTTCGGGAAAGCGGCAAGCCGCAACCGTCCGGGTCGGGCGAACCGAGGCTTGCGCCGGCTTTCTCTCTCGCCAAGACACCCGCACCGCCTGGCGGATCGTTGCGCCGTCGTCGATCCGGTAGGGCCAGGGCAGCGCCAGCGGCCGGTTGTAGGTCTTGAAGGACGCATCGCCCCACTGGCGCTGATCCTCCATCTCGAAGACGTCGCCTTCCAGCCGGCAGGTGCAGGAGAGGACGCCGACGTGATGGGTGATCGCGGCGATGTCCTTGAAGGGCTGCCACGGCGCGATGGTTTCCGGAAACGTCCCCTCTTCGGTCCCGCCGGCACCGTGAACGACCGTGACCGGCGACCCGGCCTGGCCGGCGATCGGATGCAGGATCGTGAAGCCGGCGCGGTTGGTCTCGAAGACGCCTCGCGCAACCGCCTCGGCCTCGAAGTCGAGACCGTCCGGGCGAAGCGTCAGCGTCAGGCGCGTGTCGAGCCGCGCGGCGCCGTTTTGGAACCGCATCGGGATGGCAAGGCGCAAGCTCGCGCCGTCCGCTTTCTCCTCGACCGGCCCGAGCGTCGGAGCCAGCGTTCCCCAGTCACGGTCGCGGGCGAGGAAGGCGATACGGCGGACGACTTCGCTGCCGCCGACCGCAAGATACCGGACGGCACCGCCGCAAAGCTCGAAGGAGACCGGCCCGAGCCGATACGGCCGGCGCTCCTCCACCGGCTCCTCGGTGCCGTAGAGGGCGACGAGCCCGCTCACAGATCCCCCGGCCGGACCGTTTCGCCGGTCGCCGCCGAGCGATAGGCCGCCTCGACGAGCGCCAGCGTCTTCAGATTGTCCCGGCCGGAGGTCTCCGGCTCGCGGCCAGCGCCGATACAATCGACGAAATGCTGCTGGATCGTCCGGACGCTCTCCTGGATGTTGTGCCAGGGCCTCTCGGCCCAGGAAAGCAGAGGCGGCGAAACGTCGACGACGCTCTCCTCGCCCCTCGCCTGGATCGTCAGGCGATAGCCGGCGTCGAGCCGCAGCGTTCCGTCGGTGCCGTCGATCTCGACGAGCGACTGGGGGAAGGTGTCCGGCACGCGCTTCGTCGCATAGGAGCAGTCGACGACGCTGGTGACGCCGCCGGCATGGGAGAGGAGCATCGTCGCCACGTCCTCGCCGCGGATCTTCGGGTTGACCCGCCGCGTCGTCGCGGCCAGCCGGTCGACGTCGCCGAAGAAGGCCCGGGCGATGTCGAGGATGTGGATGCCGAGATCCTCGATGATGAAGCGCTCGCCCTCGGCGAGATAGGGCTGGCCGGAAAAGACGTCGTAGCCGGAGCGAAAGGAGACCCGCCCGAAGAACGGCTCGCCGATCGCCCCGCCGCGCACCGTGTCGATCGCCCGGCGCACCGCCGACTGCCAGCGGAAATTCTCGTGCACCATCAGGACGCGGCCGGCGCCCTCGACGGCGGCGACCATGGCGCGGGCGTCTTCCATCGTTTCGGCGAAGGGCTTCTGGCAGATGACGTGGAGGCGCATTCTCGCCGCCAGTTCGACCAGCGGCCGATGGCTCGGGACCGTCGTCGCGATGTCGACGAAGTCGAGCGTCTCGGCCTCGAGCATCGCGGCGGCGTCGCGGTAGGTCCGCTCGATGCCGAAGCGCCGCGCGGTTTCCGCCAGCTTCGCCTCGTCGGTGTCGCAAAGGGCGACGATCCCGGCGCCGGGGATCTCGGCCCAGGCGTGGAGCTGGTTCTGCGCGAAGAAGCCGCAGCCGATCAGTGCGCCTTTCATCGGCGAGCCCTCCCTATTTGCCGAGTGCGGCCTGGGCCTGCAGCGCCAGGCGGCTCTCGAAGCGCTGCTGGGCCTGGTCGATCACCACGGCGGCGATGATGACGACGCCCTTGATCACCGTCTGCCAGAAGGCCGAAACGCCCATCATCACCAGCCCGTCCGAGAGGATGCCGATGACGAAAGCGCCGACGATGGTGCCGGCGATCCGCCCGCGTCCGCCGGACATCGAGGTGCCGCCGAGGACCGCCGCGGCGATGGCGTTGAGCTCGAAGGTCTCGCCCGTCGCCGGATGCGAGGCGACGAGCTGCGAGGCGATGATGATGCCGACCAGCGCCGCGCAGAAGCCGGAGAACATGTAGACGAAGTATTTGACCCGGTTGACCCTGACGCCCGAGAGGCCGGCCGCCTTCTCGTTGCCGCCGACGGCGTAGATGTAGCGCCCCAGCGGCGTGCGGCGGGCGATGTAGGCGGCGGCCAGTCCGACCACGATCAGCATCCAGATCGAGATCGGCACGCCGAGGAAGTCTCCCGCCCCGATCAGGCGGAAGGTGTCGGAGCCGTAGGCGGCCTTGCCGTTGAGATTGGGGAAGGTCTCGCCATTCGACGAGAGCATCGCGGTTCCCCGCGCGACATAGAGCGTGCCGAGCGTGGCGATGAACGGCGCGACGTTGAGCCGGGTGATCAGGAAGGCGTTGACGGCGCCGACGGCGATTCCCACCAGAACGACCAGGAAGCAGATCTCGAACGTGTTGAACTCGATGGTGAAACCGAGGCCGAGATCGATGCCGTGGAGGATCAGCCACCCGGCGACCATGCCGCACAGCCCGACGATCGAGCCGACGGAAAGGTCGATGCCGCCCGAGACGATGACGAAGGTCATGCCGATCGCGAGGAAGGCATTGAGCGCGACGTGCTTCGACATGATCACCAGGTTCGCCACCGACAGGAAGTTCGGGGCGGCGAAGGCGAAGAAGGCGAAGACCAGGATCAGCGCGATGAAGGTGCGCGCCTTGAGAAGCACGAGCAGCGCGGCATTCAGGTCGAAGCCTTGATGCGCCGGTCGGGCGAGGGTCTGTTCGGACATCACGATGCTTCCCTGAAACGGCCGGCATGCCCGGCATCCGGCCCGTGGCCGAGGCTGGAGGCTTCGACGAGAGCGGTTTCGGTTGCCTCGGCGCGGTCGAACGCGCCGGTGACGCGCCCGTTCGACATCACGATGATCCGGTCCGAAAGCGCCATCACCTCGTCGAGATCGGAGGTGACGAAGACGATGCCGAGGCCCTCGGCGGCGAGCCTGCGCATCACCCGGAAGACCTCCGCCTTGGCGCCGATGTCGATGCCCCGGGACGGCTCGTCCATCAACAGGATCTTCGGCTTCGTCATCAGAGCCTTGGCGATGACGACCTTCTGCTGGTTGCCCCCGGACAGCGACGAGACCTCGTGCTCGGTCGAGGCGACCTTGACCGTCATCCGCCTGACGAACTCGGCGACGCTCAGCGCCTCACGCTTCAGGGAGAGATGGATGCCGGTCGCGAAAGCCTTGAGGCTCGACAGCGTCATGTTCTCCCGGATCGAGAGGATCTGGACGAGACCGTCCTCCTTGCGATTTTCGGGGATGAGGGCGATGCCCCGGGCGATCCGTCCCGAGACGCTCCGCTCGGCGAGCGGCTTTCCCTCGACGAAGAGGCGGCCGCCATAATGCGTCACGCCGCCGATGATGCATTCGAGAAGTTCGGAGCGACCGGCGCCCATCAGGCCGTAGATGCCGAGGATCTCGCCGGCCCGCAGCGAAAACGACACGTGATCGACGGCAAGGCCGCCGCGGCTCGACGCCAGCGTGATCTCCTCGGCGCGAAAGATCTCCGGTCCGAAGGCGTGTTCGACGTCCTTGGCGAAGTCCTTCGAGGCGTCGCCGATCATGTTGCGGACGATCCAGGCCAGATCGACCCCCTCCATCGGCCGCGCGCCGGTGGCCTGGCCGTCGCGCAGCACGGTGATGTAGTCGCCGATCCGAAGGAGTTCCTCGAGCCGGTGCGAGATGTAGACGATGCCGACGCCGTCCTTGCGCAGCTCGTCGATGACCCGGAACAGGATCTCCACCTCGGCCGAGGAAAGTGCCGAGGTCGGCTCGTCGAGAATGAGGATCCTGGCATTCTGGGACAGGCTCTTGGCGATCTCGACGATCTGCTGCTGGCCGACCTTGAGGTCGCCGACCAGCGTGTCCGGATCGATGTCGTGCTCGAGCCGCCGCATCAGCAGCCGCGCCTCCTCGCGCTGCACCCTTCTGTCGATGTCGATGCCGGCGCGCGTCCTCTCCCTGGCCATGAAGATGTTGTCGGCGACGGAAAGGTTCGGAAAGAGGTTCAGCTCCTGAAAGACGATGCCGATGCCGTGCCTGGCCGCGTCGTCGGTGGTCCGGAAGACGACCTCCTCGCCGTCCATCAGGATGCGGCCCTCGGTCAGCCGCTCGACCCCGGCGATGACTTTCATCATCGTCGACTTGCCGGCGCCGTTCTCGCCGACGAGCACGTTGACGGCCCCCATCCGCAGGTCGAAATCCGCCGACTTGAGGGCGACCGTACCCGGATAGACCTTGGTGCCGCCGCGGATCGACAGGCCGACGGGATGCTCGCTCGCCACCATCTCAGCCGCCGATCGTCAGCTTGGTCGGAACGAGCTCGATGCTCGCGGCATCGCCGCGCAGGGTGAAGACGCCCTCGAAATGCGCCGTCTCACCGGTCGGATCGCTCTCCGGCAGGCTCAGCCGGCCATGGGCGACGTCGTTGAGGGCGTTGGCGAGCTTGGCGAACTCGATCTGGTCGCGGAAGTCGGTGAAGTTGATGAACGGCATCGCGTCCCGCAGCGCCGTGCCGCGGATGACCGGCCCGAGCTGGATCGTCACGTCGCCCTTGCCGTCGCCGTCGGTGTCGACTTCGAGCTTGGCCGCGCGGCTTTTCAGCTTCGCCCCGACGATTTTGCCCTCGCCGGACACCGCAAAATTCCAGGGATTGGCTTCGCCCTCGGGCCTCAACCCGTAGGCTTCTCCCGCCTTGTCGGCGCTTTCGGCGACAAGGCCGCGCAGCTTCGCGAGCGGCACGACGTGTTCTTCGATCACCGGCACGACCTTGTTCTGCCAGTTCTCCTGCGCATAGGCGGCCATGCGTGCCTCGTCGGTCTGCGGAACCGCCTTTTCTCCGGTTTCCGAAGCCGGCTTGTCCCAGACGATGGTGAAGCCCGAGAGGCATGCGAAGGCGGCGGCGGCAAGGATCGGCCGCGCGATCTGACGCAACATGAATGCCCTCCCGTGAGCATCGAGGCGCCCGGCGCCGGAGACGCCGGGCGAGATGGCCTTCGACCGAGATCTCACTCCGAAAGGGCGAAGGTTTCCAGAGCTTTCGCATTGGTTTCGTCGATCAGGATGCAGTCCATCAGCTGCTTCTCCTGCTGGCCGGTCGAACCCGTCTTCAGGTACTGGTCGGCCTGCTCGACCGCGAGTTGCGCCTCCCGGTAGGCCGGCTGCAGGACCGTCGCCTTGATGCCGCCCTTGATGATCGAGTCGCGGACGTCGTTCGAGCCGTCGAAGCCGACGAGGATGACGTCGGTGCGCCCTGCCGCCTCGAGTGCCGCCCAGGCACCCATGGCCATGGTGTCGTTGCCGGAAATGACGCCCTTGATCTTCGGATTGGCCTGGAGAATGCTCTCCATCTTCTCGTAGGCCTCGGTCTGCGACCAGTTGGCGGACTGCTGGGCCACCATCTTCATGTCGGGATACTGGTCGATGATGTCGTGATAGCCGGAGGAGCGGATGCCGGCATTGGTGTCGGCCTCGCGCCCGACGAGCTCGACATAGGGACCTTCCTCCCCCATCAGCTCGACGAACTTCTCGGCCCCGAGCTGGGCACCCTGGTAGTTGTTGGAAACGATCTGACTGATGGCGATGCCGCTTTCCTTGATCTCCCGGTCGATCAGGAAGGACGGGATGCCGGCATCCTTGGCCCGCTGCACCGGCGCGACGGTGGCGTCGGCGCCGGCATTGTCGAGAATGATCGCCTTGGCGCCGCGGGCGATCGCCGTGTCGAACATTTCCGACTGCTTGTTCGGGTCGTCGTCATGAACGAGGACGATGGTGTCGTAGCCGAGTTCCTTGGCGCGCTTTTCGGCGCCGACGGCCTCGGCCTTGAAGAAGGGATTGTCGTGGCTCGGCGTGATGATCGCCATCAGCCCCTTGTCCTGGGCAAGCGCCGGGCTCGCCAAGAGACAGGCAGCGACGGCGAGTGCCGACACGAATTCGCGGCGTGTCATGGTCATGTACGGTCCTCCCGATCAGTCTGCGTCCTCCTCGACCCAGACTTCCCTGATCGGCAGCAACCTCGATATTTCTCATCATCATGTCAACAGGTATGATGATCGCATAAGACGCTTTTCAATCCGTCGGGCTCGGCCGCGGCGGCGCCGGCGTCCGGATCGAACACGACTTTCCGCGCACTGCTTTCCCCTCAGCCGCCTGACGTCCGTGTGGTGACATCGCTGCAGCCGGTCGGTGGCGGTCCGCCGGCTTCGGGGGACACGACCCGACTCTCGCCGACGAGTATCCGATGCCATGAGGGAGTGTCCGTCCGCCGACCGAGTTCCGAAAAGAGATGGAGGCGCCGTCATGCAGATCAGGCCGTCGCTTCAGATCAGCCCGCCATTCGGCTGGATGATCTGGCCGTGGACCCAGGAGGACCGGTCGGAGGCGAGGAAGCTGACGACCTCGGCGATCTCTTCCGGCCGGCCGACCCGGTTGAACGGGCTCATCGCCGCCGAGCGCGCCACCGCCTCGTCGTTCTTGCCGGCCCGGAAGAGGTCGGTGTCGACCGGCCCCGGCGCCACCGCATTGACCCTGACGCCGCGGCCGGCGAGCTCCTTCGCCAAGGATCGCACGAGACACTCCACCGCCGCCTTGCTCGCGCTGTAGGGGCCGAGGCCGGGGGCGGCATGGCGCACCAGCGAGGTCGTCAGCGCGACGATCGTGCCGCCGTCGGCGACCTCGTTCGCCGCTTCGTGCAGGATGTTGAAGGCGCCGACGATATTGACCTCGACGAGCCGGCGGAAGCTTTCCGGATCGAATTTGCCGAGCGGCGCCGGCGGCACGTTGATGCCGGCATTGGCGACGACGCAGCTCGGCGCCGCGCCGAAATCCGTCCTGACCGCGGCGAACACCCGCGCGACGTCGGCAGGGTCGGTGATGTCGGCCTTGTAAGCCTTCGCGCCGGCCGCCGCTGCGGGCTCCCGGCTGACATAGGTATAGCCGACCTCGAAGCCGTCGCGGGCGAGCGCCGAAACGCTCGCCGCGCCGATGCCGCGCGATCCGCCGAAGACGAGGGCGATCTTCTTGTCCTGCATGTCATGCTCCTTGGTTTGCCGCCGGATGCTGCGCCTGCAGCCTTCCGGTCAATCAGGCCGAGATCGAGACGATCCGCTCTTCCGTCATTTCGTGGATGGCATAGCGCGGCCCCTCGCGGCCGAAGCCGGAATCCTTCGAGCCGCCATAGGGCATCATGTCGACGCGCGAACTCGACGTCTCGTTGACGTGGACCCCACCGACCTCGAGCCGCCGGGCGGCGGCAAAGGCATCGGCGAGCCGGTTGGTGAAGATGCCGGTGGCGAGCCCGTAGGGCGTCGCATTGACCCGGTCGATCGCCTCGTCGAGGGTCGCGAAGGGCAGGAGGCAGACGACCGGGCCGAAGATCTCGGCGCAGCCGACCCGCATCGACTGATCGACGCGGTCGAGCAGCGTCGGCGGGATCACCGGGCCGTTGCGGGCGCCGCCCGCCAGCCGTTCGGCGCCGCGCGACACCGCCTCGTCGATCCACGCCTCGACCCGCGCCGCCTCCTTCTCGCTGATCAGCGGGCCGACCGTCGTCTCCGGATCCGCCGGATCGCCGAATTTCAGCGCCTTCACCAGCGGCGTCAGCCGGGCCTTCACCGCATCGAAGATCGCCTCGCTGACGAGAAGCATCTGGATCGACGTGCAGACCTGGCCGGCCTTGCGGTAGCCGGCGGCGACGACCTTCGGCAAGGCGCGGTCGAGATCGGCATCGTCGCACAAGATGGTAAAGGCGATCGAGCCGAGTTCCATCTGGGTCCGGCGCAGCCCGGCCTGGCGCTGGATGCCGAGCCCCACCTCCGTCGAGCCGGTGAAGGCGAAGAAGCGCAGGCGCGCATCGTCGAGGAGACGCGCCGCGATGCCGCCGGGGCCGTGCAGGACCGACAGGAAGCCGGCCGGCATGCCGGCGTCGACCAGCGCCTCGGCGAGCATGCAGGCGGTCAGCGGCGTGTTCGAGGAGGGCTTCAGCACCACCGAATTGCCGGCGGCGAAGGCCGGGGCGATCTTGTGGGCGACGGTGTTGAGCGGCGAGTTGAACGGGGTGATCGCGGCGACGACGCCGAGCGGCACGCGCAGCGTGAAGGCGAAGCGGCCGTCCTGGTTCGGCGCCCCCTCGAAGGGGATGACCTCGCCGGCGAGCCGCTGCGCCTCGACGCCGGAGAGTTTGAGCGTCTCGACGCAGCGCGTCACTTCGCCCGAGGCGTCGGCGAAGGTGAAGCCGGCTTCCGCCTGCATGGTCTTCACGAAGCCGTCGCGCCGCTCCGAGACCAGCTGCGAGGCGCGCTGCAGGATCGCCCCGCGCTCGTAGGCACTCGGGGCGCCGCGGCGGAATGCGGCATGCGCGGCATCGACCATCGCCGTCACCTGGGCGGGCGTCGCCGCGGCGATCTCGGCGACGGGCTCGAGGCGGTACTTGTCGAGAACGGTGAAGCTTTCGCCCTCCCCCGGCGTCCAGGCCCCGTCGATGAGCAGATGGCCGCGGTCGAAGGCTCCGGTGGCAACGTTCGTCGTCAATGTCATGGCGTCCATCTCCAAACCGGTCAGAGCCACAGGATTTGTTTGCGATAGTCGAGATCGTTCAAAAGGTCCGCCGCCGGCCCCTCGTGGAAGACCGCGCCGTTCTCCAGCGCGAACACCCGGTCGGCGAGCGCCAGCACGAGGTCGAGATTGTGCTCGACGATGAGGATCGAGACCTCCCGGCGCAGCGTGTCGAAGACGGTGAAGAGCTCTTCGACGACTGCGGGCGCGAGGCCCTCGAAGGGTTCGTCGAGCAGAAGAAGGCGGGTGTCGCCCGACAGCGCCCGCGCCACGGCCAGCATCTGCTGCTCGCCGCCCGACAGGACGTCGGCATGGGTGTGCATCCGCTCGCCGAGCCGCGGGAACATCTCCAGGATCCGCTCCGGGCTCCAGGCGACGCCGTTCTCGCCCCTGTTCGCCCGTGCCAGGCGCCCGAGGCCGAGATTTTCCGCCACCGTCATGCCGGCGAAGATGCCGCGCCCCTGCGGCACGTAGGAGACGCCGAGCCGGGCGATGTCCGGTGCGGCCATGCCGGCAAGTTCCCGCCCGTCGTAGACGATGTTCCCGGAGGCGGGCGGCACGAGGCCCGCCAGCGTCTTCAGGAAGGTCGACTTGCCGGCGCCGTTGCGCCCGAGGAGCGCGACGATCTCGCCGCGCCGAAGGTCGAGCGAGGCGTCGTTGAGGATGTGGCTCTTGCCGTAGAAGGTGTTGACGTCACGGACGTCGAGGAGCGTCGCCTGCGGCGCCGAACCCGGCGCGGCGCGGCCGGTGACCACCGGCGTTCCGGTGCCGGTGTAGATCTCCTGGACGCGCCGGTTGCGGCGGATCTCGTCCGGACAGCCGGTGACCAGCACCGCGCCCTCGTTCATGACGGTGACGTGGTCGGAGAAGCCGAGCACCCGGTCGATGTCGTGCTCGACGATCAGGACGGGAATGTTCTCGGCGATCGTCCTGACGAGTTTCGAGACCCGCTCGCGCTCCGCCGCGGCGAGACCTGCGAGCGGCTCGTCGAGCAGCAGGACCTGCGGCCGCGAGGCGAGCGCGATGCCGAGATCGACGAGGCGCTGGCCGCCATAGGAGAGGTCGCCGCCCTTCACGTCCTCGATGCCTTCGAGCCCGAGAAAGCGGACGAGTTCGGCGGTATCGGCATGCAGCCGGTCGTAGGTGTCGATGTCGCGCCAGAAGCCGAAGCGGCAGGAGTGCCTGGCCTGCGCCGAGAGCCGGAGGTTCTCGTAGATCGTCAGGTTCTTGAAGAGGTTGGTGATCTGGAAGGAGCGGGCGAGCCCCTGCTGGCAGATCGCATGCGCCGGCAGGCCATGGATCTCGCGCCCGTGCAGCCTGATGGCGCCGGCGGTCGGCGCGAAGCGGCCGGAGACGAGGTTGAAGAAGGTTGTCTTGCCGGCGCCGTTCGGGCCGATCAGCGCGTGGATCTCGCCGGCGTCGAGGGCAAGGCTCGCCTCGCGCACCGCCTTGAAGCCGCCGAAGCGCATGGAGACGGAATCGGCTTCGAGCACCCTTCCTGCGGTCTTTTCCGGGCGCAGGAACGCTGGCAGCGCCAGGCCCTCGTGGATCTTGCGGCGGCTCATCGCCGAGCTCATCTCCGGCAGCGGCCGCCAGCGGCGCGACAGCCGCTCCCAGGCGCCGACGAGGCCGCCCGGCGTGTACATGACGAAGCCGACGAAGATCAGCCCGAACCAGAGCAGCCAGTTCTCCGTCCAGATCGAGAACATCTCGCGGAAGACGATGTAGAAGGCGACGCCGATGGCCGGGCCGAGGATGTTGTGCATGCCGCCGATGACCACCATCGCCAGCATCTCGCCGGAAAGCTCCACCGACACCGATTCGGCGGAGACGAGATAGTGCTGGAAGGCCGACAGCGCCCCGGCGAGCCCCGTCACCGTCGCCGACAGGACGAAGGCCGCGAGCTTGTAGCGGTCGACGGCATAGCCCTGGAAGGTCGCGCGCATCTGGTTCTCGCGGATCGCCGCGAGGACGTGGCCGAAGGGCGAGCGCATGACGCGCAGGAGGAAGTAGAGGACGGCGAGGCCGATCACCGCCACCAGCGCGTAGTACCAGCGGGTGTCGTCGAAATCGATCGGCCCGAGACTGCCGCGGTCGAGGCCGCCGAGCCCGTCCTCGCCGCCGGTGACGGCGGTCCAGCGGAAGGCGACGGTGTAGGTCAGTGCCGACATGGCCAGCGTCATCAGGGCGAAATAGACGCCGCGGCGGCGCAGGATGAGAAGGCCGACCGGCAGCGAGATCGCCGCGACGGCGACCATCGAAAGGAGGATCGGCAGGAAGATGTCGCCGGGCAGCCAGTATTTCTGGGCGAGCGCCGCGGCGTAGGCGCCGACGCCGAACCAGGTGGAGTGGCCGAAGGAGACGAGCCCGGTCTGGCCGATCAGGATGTTGAGGCCGAGGACGGCGATGGTGAGGATCACCAGCACCGCGGCAGTGTTGATGGTGAGGCCGATCAGCGGCATGGCGAAGGGCAGCAGCACGACGGCGGCGGCCGCGATCAGCAACGGGCGGTACCGCGAAAGCAGGCGGGCATTCATAGCTCGAACTTCTCGATCGGCTCGCCGAGGAGACCCCGCGGACGCAGGATCAGCACCAGGAACATCAGGACATACATCGACGCTTCGCCGGCCGACGGGAGGAAGTGGATGGTGACGCCCCGCACGACGCCGACGAGGAGGGCGGACAGGACGACGCCCCAGAAGCTGCCGAGCCCGCCGATGATCACCACGACGAAGGCGACGGTGATGATGTCGGCCCCCATCGCCGGATGGACCGTGGTGATCGGCGCGAACAGCGCCCCGCCGAGGGCCGCCATGCCGACGCCGAGCATGACGATGCTGGTCATGTAGGGCTGCAGCCGGATGCCGAGCGCGGCGACCATGTCGGGGCGCTGGATGCCGGCCCGCACGACACGGCCGAAGGCGGTCTTGTGCAGGAGCAGCCAGAGCGCCGCGAGCACCAGCGCGACGATCGCGAGGAGGATGAGCCGGTATTTCGAAAACAGCATGTTGCCGACGATGACGGCGCCGTTGAGCGCCTCGGGAATGCGCGCCGGCAGCGGCGCCGCCCCCCAGACGATGCGGATGATCTGCTCCGCCACCATGGCGAGGCCGAAGGTGACGAGCAGGCTGAGGATCGGATCTTCCTCGTAGAAGCGGCGCAGGATGAAGCGCTCGAAGAAGATGCCGAGGACCGCGACGAGGATCGGCGAGACCACCGTCGCCGGGCCGAAGCCCAGCGTGTGGCCGAGCGTCACCGCCAGATAGGCGCCGAGGGCATAGAAGGCGCCGTGGGCGAGATTGACGATGCCGCCGACGCTGAAGATCAGCGACAGGCCGAGCGCGATCAGCAGGTAGTAGCCGCCGAGCACGAGCCCGTTGACGACCTGCTCCAACAGGAAGATGAGCTGCATTTTAGGGTTCTGCCTTGGCACGATGCGCGGGCGCGGCGGGCGCCCGGCGGTCACTTATGGCGGGCCGCGGAACGTGCCGTTCCGCGGCCTCCGCGCGTCACGGGTCTGCGCGCGTCACAGTTGGCAGGGATTCTGCTCCTCGGTCGGATAGATCGATTCCAGCGGCTGCTCGGGGCCGGGAACCGCGGCGCCGAGTTCCATCATGTCCTGCTCGTCCTTCATCTGGTCGTCGGGCTTGACCGTGAAGGGATAGGCCTCCTGGACGAGCTGGTGGTCCCAGGGCCGGAAATAGGCCTCGCGCGCCTTCAGGATGTCGAACTTCGCCCCGCTTTCCAGATAGTCGACGAGCTTCTCGCTGTCGGTCGACTTCGCCTCGTTCATCGCCTGGGCCAGGAGCTTCAGCGAGACGTATTCGATCCAGGCGTGGTTCTCGGGGAGCTTGCCGAACTTCTTCTGGAACTTGTCGACGAACTCCTTCGACGCGGGAACGTCGAGCGTGTGGTACCAGACCGTCGGCCAGGTGCCCTTCAGATTGCCCGGCCCGGCGGCCCAGGCGTCGGCGGTGTTGAGGTTGAAGCCGACGATCGGGAAGGGAATGCCGAATTCGGCGTATTGCTTGACGAGGTTGGTCACCTGGTTGCCGGCGAGATTCGAGCAGACGATGTCCGGCTGCGCCTGGCGGATCTTCAGGAGATAGGGGCTGAAGTCGGTGACGTCGGTGGCGACCAGCTCGTCGCCGATCAGCTCGGCGTCGTTGCGCTCGAAGAAGTCCTTGGCGGCGCGCAGCAGGTCGTGGCCGAACACGTAGTCGGCGGTCAGCGTGTAGAACTTCCTGCCCTTCACCATGTCGTCGCGCTTCAGGGCGCTGCCGACGGCGTTGACCATCACGGTGTTCGGAATGTCACTGCAGAAGAGATAGCGGTTGCAGCTCTTGCCGCGCAGCGTGTCCGACCGCGGACCGGTCGCGAGGAACAGCTTCTTGTTGCGCGCCGCGACCTGGGAGATCGCCAGCGCCGAGGCCGACGAGATCTCGCCGAGGAGTAGCACCGAGCCGTCGCGCGTCAGCATGCGCTCGGCCTTGGTCGCCGCGGTGTCCGGATTGATCGAATCTTCGGAATTGACCTGGATCTGGCGTCCCATGACGCCGCCGGCGGCGTTGATCTCCTCCGCCGCCATCTTGATGCCGAGCACGGCATAGTCGCCCAGGGCTCCGAGAAAGCCGGTCAACGGCGTCAGATGGCCGATGGTGATGGCGTCGGTCGACTGCGCGCGGACGATCGAGGGCATGCCGAGAACCGTCGTCGCGGCAATTCCCGCGCCGAGCCGCAGGGCGGTCCGGCGATTGACGTCCGGGCTCGGCCCGGCGCTCGAATTCCACTTGTCCATATCTCTCCTCCCAGATCGATGGTGGCTCTTTTCTTGCCCGGTCGCGCCGCCTCCGGCCCGGCGATCGACCAGGTGGCGCCAGACTAGGAGGCGCAGAGGCGAAGCGAAAATACGAAATAGCGAGAATGGCTATAAGCTGGACGTATGGCCAGAAACGCGCTCAGATGGGCGATGGACATCCGCCAACTCCGCTATTTCGTGCAGATCGTCGAAGCCGGGAGCCTGTCCAAGGCATCGCGGCAGCTTCTGATCGCGCAGCCCGCTCTCAGCCAGCAGCTGGCCAAGCTCGAAGGCGAAGTGGGCAAGCCGCTTCTGAACCGCTCGTCGAAGGGCATCTCGCCGACCCGCAACGGCATGGCGCTCTACCACCACGCGCGCTTCATGCTCCGCCAGCTCGACCAGTCGCTGTCGATCGCACGCAGCGAGGCGGGCGCGGTGCAGGGCATGGTCGCGGTCGGCCTGCCGGCGACGACGGTCTCCGCCATCGGCCTGTCGCTGGTGCGCCGCATCCGCGACGCCTATCCGAGCATCCTGCTCAACGTCGTCGAGGGCATGAGCGGCCACATCGGGCAGCTCTTCCGGCTCGGCCAGCTCGACCTCGCGATCCTGTTCAGCAACGACGCGGCGCGGGACATGGTCGTCGAGCCGCTCCTGGAGGAAGAGCTCTTCCTGATGCTGCCGCGGCACAGCGATCTCGTCCCGCCGGATCGCGAGACGATCACCATCGCGGAAGCCTCGATGCTGCCGCTGATCCTGCCGACGGCCTCGCACGGGCTGCGCCAGCGGATCGCTTCGGAATTCGAGAACCGCGGCCTGCCGACCGACGTCGTCGCCGAGATCGACTCGCTGTCGCTTCTGATGAACAGCGTCTTCGACGGCATCGGCGCCACCATCAAGCCGATGGGCGCGATCATGCACGAGGGTGCGCGGGGCCGCCAATGGCGGCACCTGTCGTTTTCCGATGCGAGGTTCCGCCGCCGCAACTTCCTCTATTCGCTGCCCGCCGGCCGGATGACGCCGGCTGCGGCCGTCGTCGCGGACGAACTGAAGGCGGCGGCGCGCGAACTGGTGGCAAGCCGCGTCTGGGCAGGCTTCGACAGCATCACCGCCACGCCGCCCGCCCGGCGCGGCGGCGCGGCGAAGGCAAAGCCTGCACCCGCCCCTCAGGAGGCGCCGTCGCGGTCGGCATGACCCAGCGCCGCCGACAGCCGGCGCGCCGCGGCGCGAAGCTGGTCGGAGCGCTCCTGGAGATGGGCGGCCATCCGCCAGATCGGACCGGAAACGCCGATCGCGGCGAGCGGCCGGCCGGCGAAATCATGGACCAGCATCGCGATGCAGGAGACGTCCGGGTCGAGCTCGCGGCGGTCGTGAGCGATCCCGCTCGCCCGGATCGCGGCGATCTCCCGGCGCAGCGCCTCCGGTTCGGTGATGGTGTCGGGCGTGAACCGCTCGAGGCTCAGCGTCGGCAGCAGCCGTTCGAAATCTTCTTCGGGCATCGCCGACAGGAGCACCTTGCCGATCGCCGTCGCATGCGCCGGCCTGACGGCGCCGCCGCGGTCGGAAAGCTGCAGGAGGCCGGTCGCCGCCTTGCGGGCGACGACGACGATGTCGCGTCCGGAGCGGACCGCGAGATGCGAGGCTTCGCCGGTCGCCGCGCTGAGATCGGCGAGGACCGGCGAAGCGAGGTTGAGCAGCGCCGCCTCGTCGAGCGCGCCCGCCGCGATCGCGAAAAGCCGGCTGCCGACCCGGTAGCGCCGGTCCCGCTCGCCCTGGTCGATGTAGCCGAGGGCGACGAGGGTCTGGATCAGGGCGAAGGCCGTGCTGGTGTGGAGCCCGACGGCGGCGCTGAGATCGGCGAGCGCGATTCCGCCCGGATGCCGGGCGACGGTGTCGAGAATGGCGCCGGCCCGCACCAGCGACTGGATGCCGCCGCTCCGCCCCGAAGCCGCCGGGGCGGCGGGCGGGCGGCCGGTCGTGACCGCGTCCTCCCCTGCCCCGGCGGCGGCCGCCTTGCGGATTCTCGGCATTTTTCGCCCCTATTCGTCCTTCACCGGCGTCGTCACGACGATGAAGGTCAGGTCGCCTAGCCCGGTGTTCTCGATCGAGTGGAAGGTGCCGGGCGTGATGAAGACGACGTCGTTGCGGCGCACGACGCGCTTCTCGTCGCCGATTTCCATCAGTCCCTCGCCGTCCAGCACGTGATAGACCTGTTCCTGCACCTTGTGCGCATGCCGCTCGACATAGGCCATCGGCTGGTAGGTCGAGATCCGATAGTCGATCTGCCGCGATCCCGTGGTCTCCGGATGCACAAGCGCCTTCGACAGCGCACTGCCGAAATGGTTGGGAAACTGCCGCCAGGGCTCTTCGGCGATGTTGCGGATGCCGGACTTGTAGTCGTCGCTCATGATGTCTCTCCTTGCGGTCTCGTTCGTTGCGTCAGCGTCCGTCCGGGCGCCAGGGCGCACCGAAGGCCGGCTCCTTCGGCGGGATCGGCGGCAGTTCCCAGGCGCCGGTGGCCGGCGGGCGGATGTTGGCGTCGACATGGACGTCGATCAGCGCCGGCCGGTTCGACGCCACCGCCTGTTCGAGGACGCCGGCGAAGTCCTGCGACCGGGTCACCGTCCACGACGCGACGCCGGCCGCCTTCGCCCACATCGCGAAATCGGGATTGTAAGGCTCGCGGTTCGGGCCCTGGTAGAAGCCCGTGCCGTATTCGCGGCCGTCGAAATAGGCATATTGCAGGTCGCGGATCGCCGCCCAGGCAAAGTTGTTCCAGACCACCCAGACGACCGCGATGTCGTATTCGACGGCCGTGCACAGGACATGCGGCACCATGGTGAAGCCGCCGTCGCCGCAGATCGAGACCACCGGCCGGTCGGGAGCGGCGAGCTTGGCGCCGAGCGCCGAGCTCGGCCCGAAGCCCATGCCGGAATAGCCCCAGGTGTTGAGCATCGACTGCGGCCGGCGCGCCTCCCAGAACTGCATGAACCAGTTGTGGTGGATGCCCGAATCGAGGGTGATGATCGCATCGTCCGGCAGCACCTTGCGACAGTCGGCGACGATCCGCTCCGGGCGGATCGGCTGGCTGTGCGTCTCGAAGCCGGGGCGGATGAAGTCCGCCCATTCCTTGCGCCAGCCCGCGATGTCCGCCCGCCAGGCCTCGAGCCGCGGCGCACCGCCCGCCCCGCGCCGGTCCAGCTCCGACAAGAGCTGGCGGATGAAGGCCTTGGCGTCGGCGAGGATCGCGAGATCCGGCGCGTAGTTGCGGCCGAGCTCGCCATGGTCGAGGTCGACATGGACGAGCCGCGTCGACGGGAAGTTCCAGGAATAGCCCGGCTTCCAGGAGGAGGCGGAACGATCGTCGAAGCGCGCGCCGATGGCGACGACGAGGTCGGCATGGCGACCCGCCTGATTGGCCTGATAGGCGCCGTTGCGGCCGATGAAGCCGAGCGAGAGCTCGTCGCGCATGTCGATCGTGCCCATGCCGTTCGGCGAGGAAATGACCGGGATCGACAGGCGCTGCGCGAGTTCGGTCAGCTCCGCCCCGGCCTCGGACAGGGTCATGCCGTGACCGACGAAGATCACCGGCCGCTCGGCCTCGAGCAGCCAGTCGACCGTGCGTGCGACGTCCGCCTCGCTGGCGCCGCTGCGGCGCGAGAGATAGCCGTCCCAGGCGGGCTCCTCGCTCACCTCGGCGCTCTCGACGAAGAGGTTGTAGGGGATGTCGAGATTGACCGGGCCGGGCCGGCCTGTCGTCATGGTGGTCGC
Source organism: Jiella sonneratiae (assembly GCF_017353515.1). Classification (GTDB taxonomy): domain Bacteria; phylum Pseudomonadota; class Alphaproteobacteria; order Rhizobiales; family Rhizobiaceae; genus Jiella; species Jiella sonneratiae. The sequence continues at coordinate 110,399 of NZ_JAFMPY010000006.1, read as the reverse complement.
CGCCTGGCGCATGGCGAGCGGCAGCATCTCCACCCGCGTCGGCTGGAAGGAGCGCTTCACCACCGGCTTGATGACGTTGTTGAAGTCGGCCTGATGGTGCTGGTTGAGCTCCTGGAACGGGCCGCGGTTGAACTGCGAGGTCGGAACGTTGGCGGTGATCGAGAGAACCGCCGAGGAATCGGTCTGGGCGACGGCAAGCCCCATGATCAGGTTGGCCGAGCCCGGCCCGGTCGAGGTGAGCGTCGCGGCCGGGCGGTGGCTCACCCGGAAGAAGCCGTCGGCCATGTGGGCGGCCGTCTGCTCGTGGCGGGGCGAGACGAGCTTGACCTCGTCCTTCACGTCGTAGAGCGAATCCAGAAGCCCGACATTGCCGTGGCCGCAGATCCCGAAGACATACGGGATCTTCTCCCTGACCAGGAACTCGGCGATGAGGTCGCCGCCCTTCTTCACCGTCATGTCGCACTCCCGTCGACCATGTTGAAAACCCTTGGCAGCGTCAGCCCTCGGCGTTGACGCCCGCCGCGTGCCGGCCAGCCGCCCAGCCGAACGCCATTCCCTGGCCGAGCTGCGCGCCGGCGCCCGGATATTCGCCGCCGAAGGCGGACTGCATGTCGTTGCCGCAGACATAGAGGCCGGGGATCGCTCTCCCGTTCTTGTCCAGAACGCGGGCGTCCCGGTCGGCCAGAAGGCCGCGGCTGGTGCCGAGCGGCGTCGGCCATAGCGCCAGCGCATAGAACGGCGCCGTTTCGATCGGCCCGAGACAGGGGTTCGGCCCGTGCGCCGGATCGCCGTTGCCGCGCTCGTAGGCGCCGGTGCCGCGGCCGAAATCCGCGTCGACGCCGGTGCGGGCGAAGCCGTTGAAGCGCGCCACCGTCGCCTGCAGCCTCTCGGCTGCGACACCGATCTTTCCGGCGAGTTCGCCGAGCGAGGCGGCCTCGGTGAGATAGCCGTTCGCCACGTATTTCCTCAGGCTCGGCGTGCGCGGCCGGATGAGGCCGAGCCCGTATGTCCGGATGAAGGGGCGGTCGCAGATCAGCCAGGCCGGGATCGCCGGGACTTCGGCGTTTCTGCGATACATCGCCCGCACGAACTCGTGATAGGAGACCGCCTCGTCGACGAAACGCTCGCCCGAGCCGTCGACGGCGATCACGCCGGGCTTCGGCCGGTCGAGCACGATATGCGGATAGACCGCCGTCGAGCCGTCGGGGCGCGTCGCGATGGAGCTCGGAAACCACAGGGCGTTGTCGCGGCCGGACGGTCCGAGGGCCGCGCCGATTTCGAGCGCCAGGGAGATGGTCGAACCGTCGGCGCCGGGCGCGGCGGGCGTGTGTTCGGCAACCGGCGACGGCAGTTCGCGGGCCCGCCAGCCGGCGTCCGCCGGAAAGCCGCCGCCGGCGAGCACCACGCCGCGAGCCGCCGAAAGCAGCCGCGATCCGCCGTCCCTTTCCACCTCGACCCCGGAAACGCCGCGGCCGTCGCGGACGAGGCGGATGGTGCGGATGCCGGTCCAAAGGTCGACGCCGCGATCCCGGCACGCCTTGGAGAGCCGCGCCACGAGAGCATTGCCCATCACCAGCCGCGTTCCGCGGGAATGGCTGATCCGGTCGCGCGCATAGTGGGCGAGAAGCCGGGCGGCCTTCAGCGCGGCGCGCGGCGAGCGGTCGGCGCGCAGCAGCTCGGCCGCCTCGCTCCGCGTCACCATCATGCCGCCGAACAGCATGAGCTCCGGGATCGGCGGGGCGAGACGCGAGAAATCGTCGCCGAGCGTCCGGCCGTCGAAGGCGAGCGGCTCGAGCGCCCGGCCGCCGGGCGCGGCGCCCGGACAGTCCTGGCGGTAATCGGCGGCGCTCATGAAGGGCCGGAAGCCGATGCCGGCGCGGTCGCGCAGATCCGCCGCCATCTTCGGCGCGAGGTCGAGAAAGGCGCGCCACATCGCGGCATCGCCCCGCACTCCGACCAGCGCGTCGAGATAACGCTCGGCCGCCGCGCGGTCGTCGGTGACGCCGGCCTCGCGAAGATAGGAGCTGTCCGGAATCCACACGGTGCCGGAGGAGCGTGCGCTGGTTCCGCCGAAGAGGGGCTGGTGTTCGAGAACCACCACCTTGAGGCCGGCGAGCGCTGCCGTCAGCGCCGCCGTCAGGCCGGCCGCGCCGCTGCCGAGGACCAGAAGGTCGCACGGGCCATCCCGCTCCGGTTCTCGTGGCGGCAATCCGTTCTCCCCTGCTCCACGCTGCACCGACGCGCACAGGCTCCGGCGTCTTCCATCGGCCACAGGAGAGGCGATGATTGCGACATTGTCAAATCGGTTCCGACAATGCAGGAGAAACTGTCATCTCATTCGCCGTCGTCCCGGCCCGGCTCTCCGGCCAACAGATCCTCGCGCATCATCTTCAGCCGCGCCCTCTGCGCCTGGCGGATGTGGCCGCGCGCGGCGGTCTCGGCGGCGGCCGAATCCCGCTCGGCGATGGCGGCGATGATCGCCCCATGCTCGCGATGCGCCGTCTCGTAGCGTCCGGGCACCCTCAGGCTGGTCCCGCCGAGCAGCGCCATGGAATCGCGCAGGCCGATCAGCGACCGCTCGAGATAGCGGTTGTGCGCCGCCCGGTAGAGCACCGAGTGGAACAGCCGGTTGAGGTCCGCGAGCCTCGCCGGATTGTCCTTGATCGCCTCTTCCGAACCGACGAGTTCGCGCAGCTCCTCGATCTCGGCTTCCGAGGCGTGGCGGGCGGCGAAGGCGGCGGCCGAGCCTTCCAGCACCTCGCGCAGGTCGTAGAGCTCCATCGTCTCCTGGTGGTCGAGCTTGGAGACCACCGCGCCCTGGCGGGGGACGAAGGAGATCAGCCCGTCCGATTCGAGCCGGCGGATCGCGTCGCGCGCCGGGGTCCGGCTCACATGGAAGCGCTCGGCGATCTCGATCTCGCGGATGCGCGTTCCCGGCGGCAGCGTGCCGTCCTGGATCGCCTCCTTCAGCTTGCGATAGGCCGCCTCGCCGCGCGAAATCTCGGTCGCCATCCCGTCCCTCCCTGCCTCTCTCCAGCCGCCCGGCATGCGGTGATGCCGGGGTATCCGAAGCGCGCGCGCTTTGCACGCGGCGTTCCGCCCCGCTTGACACGCGCCGACGATCGTATACCTCGGCATACATTCATATCACGAGACCGGCAGTGCGGGGGGCAATGGCCGAACCATCCGAGCTTCTGACAGCGGGCGCCGACGTGCTGGTGGCCGGTGGCGGCAACGCGGCGCTGTGCGCGGCGATCAACGCGGCGCGCGCCGGCGCGCGGGTGCTGGTGGTCGAGGCGGCGCCGAAGTTCTACCGCGGCGGCAACACCCGCCACACCCGCAACCTGCGCTGCGCCCACGACGAGGGCAACGAGGTGCTGACCGGGCCCTACCCGGAAGAGGAGTTCTGGGACGACCTGATGCGGGTGACCGGCGGCGAGACCGACGAGGAGCTCGCCCGCTTCACCATCGCGCAGTCGAAGGAACTCTGGGACTACATGAACGAGCAGGGGGTGCGCTTCCAGCCGTCGCTCGGCGGCACGCTGTCGCTCGGACGCACCAACGCCTTCTTCCTCGGCGGCGGCCGGGCGATGATCAACGCGCTCTACCGCACGGCCGAGGCGCTGGGCGTCAGGGTGGTGTACGAGGCGGAAGTCGTCGACGTCGAGATCGAGGACGGCTTCTTCCTTTCCGCCACCGTATCGCACGGCGGGACCCGCCATCGGATCGCGGCCAAGGCGCTGGTGGCGGCGGCCGGCGGCTTCGAGGCGAACATCGAGTGGCTGACCGAAGCCTGGGGACCGGAGGCGAAGAACTTCCTGATCCGCGGCACGCCCTACAATCGCGGCTCGATGCTGCGCCTGCTGCTCGATCGCGGGGTCAGGCCGATCGGCGATCCGAAACAGTGCCACGCCGTCGCGATCGACGCCCGCGCACCGAAGTTCGACGGCGGCATCTCCACCCGCCTCGACTGCGTCGTCTTCGGCATCGTGGTCAATCGCGCGGCCGAGCGCTTCTACGACGAGGGCGAGGATTTCTGGCCGAAGCGCTACGCGATCTGGGGCCGGCTCGTCGCCGCCCAGCCCGAGCAGATCGCCTATGCGATCATCGACCGGACCTCGATCGACAAGTTCATGCCCTCGGTGTTCCCGCCGATCGAGGCGGCGAGCATCGAGGAGCTCGCGGGCAGGCTCGAGCTCGACCCGGCGGCGCTGCGGCACACGGTCGAAAGCTTCAACGCCGCGGTCCGGCCGGGAAGCTTCGACCCTGCCGCCCTCGACGATTGCCGCACCGAGGGGCTGGCGCCGGAAAAGACGCATTGGGCGCGGCCGATCGCCGAACCGCCCTTCTACGCCTATCCGCTGCGGCCGGGCATCACCTTCACCTATCTCGGCGTGCGCGTGAACCGCCGGGCGCAGATCGTGATGGACGACGGAAAGCCCTCCGCGAACATGTTCGCGGCGGGAGAGATCATGGCCGGCAACGTGCTCGGGAAGGGCTATCTCGCCGGCATCGGCATGACCATCGGAGCGGTGTTCGGCCGCATCGCGGGACGGGAAGCAGGCCACCATGTTCGCAACTGAGGACCACGCCGAGGCCGACCGGCTGATGCGGATCTGCAATGCCTGCCGCTATTGCGAGGGGCTCTGCGCGGTGTTCCCGGCGATGGAGCTGCGCCGCACCTTCCTCGACGGCGACCTCAACTATCTCGCCAATCTCTGCCATCAGTGCGGCGCCTGCTACTTCGACTGCCAGTACGCGCCGCCGCACGAGTTCGCCGTCAACGTCCCGCAAACCCTGTCGAAGGTGCGCGCCGGCTCCTATCGCGCCTATGTCTGGCCGCAGGCCTTCGCGCCGATGTTCGAGAAGAACGGCCTCGCCGTCGCGCTGGCCGCGGCCCTCGGCGTCGCCGCCTTCCTCTTCGGCTTCATGGCCTGGAGCGATCCGGGCGTGATGTTCTCGGCCCAGCACGGCGAAGGCGCCTTCTACAGGATCATGCCGCATGCCGCGATGGCATGGCTGTTCGGCCTCGCCTTCCTCTATGCGATCGTCGCCCTGACGATGGGATTTCGCGCCTTCTGGAAGGACATCGGCGCCTCCGGCGAGGCGGTCGGCGGCGGCTCGCTCTGGCAGGCGGTCAAGGATGCCGGGCGGCTGCGCTATCTCGACGGCGGCGGCGTCGGCTGCATGAACGAGGACGAGCGTCCGACCGACCGGCGCAGGCACTACCACCACGCCACCTTCTACGGCTTCCTCCTGTGCTTCGCCTCCACCTGTTCGGCGACGCTCGCCCATTATCTCTTCGGCTGGGAGGCGCCCTACGCCTGGTACAGCGTGCCGGTCGTGCTCGGCTTCGTCGGCGGCTGCGGCCTCGTCGTCGGGCCGCTCGGCCTTTTCGCCGCCAAGACGAGGCGCGACCCGGCGATGGCGGACACCGGCCGCTACGGCATGGACGTCGCCTTCCTGGCGATGCTCTTCCTCCTCGGCGTCACCGGGCTCCTGCTCCTCCTCCTGCGGGCGACGCCGGCCATGGGAACGCTGCTCGCGGTGCATCTCGGCGTCGTCTTCGCGTTCTTCCTGACCATGCCCTACGGCAAGTTCGTGCACGGGCTCTACCGCTTCGGCGCCCTCGTCCGCCACGCCATGGAGCGGCGCGCCGGGCATTCCGTCGGCGAGGCCGCCGGCTGAACGGCATGGCCGCACAGGCTCCTGCGACCTGGAATGCCGGCCGAGACGGGTTCGGCGTGATCCTGGTCATCAACATGGAGATCGGCGCCGTGACGCCGCCGGTCGGCATGAAACTCTTCGTCGTCCAGTCGCTCAGGGACGACTACTCGATCCGCGAGGTGCTGACCGGCTCCCTCCCCTACGCTTTGATGGGCATCGTCGGCCTGATCCTCGTCATGCTGTTCCCGCAGCTCGCGCTCTACCTCCCCGATCTGGTGAACTGAGCGCGGCGGCGGCACCCGCGACCGGGCGAAGGGCCGCCGGTCCATGCCGCCGCCCGGTTTCGCCCCCGTGCCGTTCGATGCTATGCACGTTTGCCGGAGGATTTCGGCGCGTTTCCGCATCCCGGACCGATCATGCAGTTCCTCACCTTCATGGGCCGGAACGCCCGCTGGCTCGCCGGCGGCTTCCTGCTCTGCTTCTTCTCGTCCTTCGGGCAGACCTTCTACATCTCGCTCTCCAACGGCGACATCCGCCGGGAGTTCGGCCTTTCGAACGGCGATTTCGGGCTGATCTACATGGCGGCGACGCTGGCGAGCGCCGCGACGCTGCCCGCCCTCGGCTGGACGCTCGACCGGTTCAGGGCCTGGCAGGTGGCGGCGGCGACGGTCGTCTGCCTGGCGCTGGCGACGGCGCTGATGTCCTCGGTCGCCAGCCTGCCGATCCTCTTCCTCGCGCTCTACCTGCTGCGGCTGTTCGGCCAGGGGATGATGACCGAGACGGCGATGACGGCGACCGGCCGCTGGTTCGCCGCCAATCGCGGCCGGGCGATGGCGATCATCTCGCTCGGCTTCCACGTCGGCACGGGCCTGTTTCCGCTGGTCTTCGTCCTCGTCGCGGGGGCGCTCGGCTGGCGCGGCACCTGGCTCGCCTGCGGCGCCGTGCTCCTCGCCGTCGCCCTGCCGGTGGTCGTCTATGCGACGCTGCGGGACCGGGACCCGCAGTCCGAACCGCAGTCGAAGCAGAAACCGGCGGTGCGCGACTGGACGATGCGCGAGGTCGTCGCCTCGCCGACCTTCTGGCTGGTGGCTTCGGCCGTCCTTGCCCCGCCCTTCATCGGCACGACCCTGTTCTTCCACCAGGTCTATCTGACCGAGCTGCGCGGCTGGCCGATTGAGGTCTTCGCCTCGGGTTTTGCCCTGATGTCGGCGACGACGGTGGTCTTCGCCCTTCTCTGCGGCGCGCTGGTCGACCGCTTCTCGGCGGTGCGGCTGCTGCCCTTCTTCCTTTTGCCCATGGCGCTCGCCTGCTTCGTCGTCTCCGGCTTTTCGGCGGTGGCGGCGATCTTCGTCTTCATGGTGCTGTTGGGGATCTCCAACGGCTTTTCCTCGACGCTGCTCGGGGCGCTCTGGCCGGAGCTCTACGGCACGAAACATCTCGGCTCGGTGCGCTCGGTGACGGTGGCGCTGATGGTTCTCGCTTCGGCGCTCGGCCCCGGCGTTACCGGCGTCCTGATCGACCGGCAGGTCTCCTACCCGCTGCAGATCGGCGCGATGGGCGCTTACTGCCTCGCCATCTCCTGCGTCATGGCGATGCTGGCGCTCCGCCGCCGCGCCGCCGCGACCACCGCCGCTGATCCGGCGGCGGGCCTGACGGAGCGCGGCATCGACCGGATCGACCCGCAGCCGCGCCGGCGCTGATCGGGCGGGCGGCGCGCCTTAGCGGATGACGCCGCGTCGAACAGCCTGGCGCCGCAGACTTCCGGCGCCTGCCGCTTTCGTGTAGGTCGCTCGCCATGTCCGTCATCCTCCGCTTCGCGCCGTCGCCGACCGGCCGGCTCCATATCGGCAACCTGCGCACCGCCCTGTTCAACTGGCTGTTCGCCATGCGCGAGGGCGGCCACTTCGTGCTGCGCTTCGACGACACCGACAGGCAGCGCTCGACGCGCGAAAATGCCGACCGCATCGAGAAGGACCTCGCCTGGATCGGCATCGAACCGCACCGGATCGCCCGGCAGTCGGAGCGGCTGGCGCTCTACGACGCGGCGGCCGCGAAGCTGAAGGCCGCCGGCCTGCTCTATCCCTGCTACGAGACGCCGGACGAACTCGACCGAAAACGCAAGCGCCTCGCCGCGCGGGGCCTGCCGCCGGTCTATGGCCGCGAGGCGCTGAAGCTGTTGCCGGGGGAGCGGAGGGCGCTGGAGGAAGCGGGCCGCAAGCCGCACTGGCGCTTCCTCCTGCCGAACTTTACCCTCGATCCGTTTGCGCCGGCGCGCACGGACATCGCCTTCGACGACATGATCCGCGGGCCGACGGCGATCGACCTCGCCTCGCTGTCGGATCCGGTGCTCATCCGCGAGGACGGCAGCTATCTCTACACCCTCCCCTCGGTGGTGGACGATGCCGAGATGGGCGTGACCCACGTCATCCGCGGCGACGACCACGTCACCAACACCGCGGTGCAGGCGGCGATCTTCGAGGCGCTCGGCGCCTCGGTGCCGCGCTTCGGCCACCACAACCTTCTGACCACCATCGGCGGCGACGGGCTGTCGAAACGAAGCGGCGCGCTGTCGCTCGAGACCCTGCGCGAGGAAGGCTACGAGCCGATGGCGCTCGCCTCGCTCGCCGTCCTCGTCGGCACCGCCGGGGCGATTGAGCCGATGGCCGACCTTTCGGCGCTTGGCGCGCGGCTGGATTTTTCGGCGGTCTCCGCTTCGGCCTCGAAATTCGACCCCGCCGAACTCGACCGCCTCAACCGCGAGATCGTCCACACCCTGCCCTACGCGGCCGTCGCCGGCAGGCTCGCGGACATGGGCGTCGCCGAAACGGACGGCGAGGCGTTCTGGCAGGCGGTGCGGGCGAACTGCGACAGGGTACCGGACGCGCGGGTGTTTGCGGAGATCGTCTTCGGGGACCCCGTCGTCCCGCCGCCGGCCGACGCAGCGGAGGCGGCGTTTCGCGCCGCAGCGCTGCGGCTCCTGCCGGATGGCGAGACCGGGCCGGAGACGTTCCGGGAATGGACGACCGCGATCAGGACGGAGACCGGGGCGAAGGGCAAGGCGCTGTTCCTGCCGCTGCGCCGGGCGATCACCGGCCTCGACCACGGGCCGGAACTCGGCCCGCTGCTGCCGCTGATCGGGCGCGAGCGCCTGCTGCGCCGCCTCGGCTGAGGCCGCTCCGCACAGGACGGCGGCGAGAAGCGCGAAACGCCGCGGGATCACGAAAACGTTTGCCGGCCGAATACCGGCGCCGCCTTTGCGTCGTCAGGGACTTGCCGCCGCCATGGCGGATCGTTCCGGCGAGGACGGTTGCGCCGCGGCCTCTTCTGTGCGCCTTCCTTAACGGAAGATACCAGGAGAGCCGCCATGAGACGCGTCGCGATTGCAGTCTGCCTGATGGCCTCGGCGCTCATTGCCGCGACCCCGGCATTCGCCGAGCAGCTCAACCTTTCCGGCCGTTCCTACGGCGGCAAGGTGCGGTCTGGGCCGGGCGCCGGCTACCGGCAGGTCGGCTCGACGCGCCTCAACGAACGCATCGTGCTGATCGAGCGCTCGACGCGGATGGACGGCTACGACTGGTTTCTCATTCGCATGCCGAACGGCCGCACCGGCTATCAGTGGGGCGGCCTGATGTGCGCCGACGGCGAGGAGAGCGGCATCCTGACCATCTGCGGGTCGCAGCAGGACCGTCAGCTTTCGGGCCTCGGCGGCGACGCCGGCGGCGGGCAGCCGGGCTCCGGGCGGCCGCCGGCGCGCGACGTCGCCTACAGCTGCAACGAAGGCATTCCGCTCACCGTGCGCTACCGCAACGAGGGGCGCAACTTCGTCGCCTACGCCTCGCACGACTCGCTCCCGGAAATCCGCTTGGTGCAGGTCCCTTCCGGCTCGGGCGTGCAGTTTCAGGCGGGACGCAACTGGCTGGGCGGCAAGGGCCGCGAAGTCTCGATCAATTTCGACGGCATCGAGGACAGCTGCCGGGAAATCCGCTGATACGGTTTCCGGCAGATCACTTCGTGATGCCGGAGACAAAGACGCTCATTCGCCGCGCGGGCTTGATACGAGCCCCGCTCTGATCGAGCGGATCTCGTATGATCCATCCATCCATGCGCGCCGTTCCGAGCTTTTCCGCTGCGGCCAAGATCGGGCCAGTCGCCTTGCCCGGTCCGGCCGGGCTGTCCGAGCGATCGCCCCGACCCGCCCCACCAAGACAGCCGCACCCTGCCCGCCGCACTCTGCCCGCCACACCGTGCCCGCCGCACCCTGCCCGCCGCACCCTGATTGTGAAATACGCCTCCTGATTGTATCATGAGATGCCCGTTCTGCCTCGCGTTGCCAAGCAAAGCCGGCGGGACGGTCAATCCAGGCAAATCGAAACAAGGAAGGAAGCAATGCGTGGACTGCTGTTGGGTCTCGTGTCGGGTATCGTCCTCTGGACGCTGCCGGCCTTTGCCGAGGTCGGCGCCATGTGCGGCGGGATCGCCGCGGTGCAATGCGGCGAGAAGGAGTTCTGCGACTTCGGCGACAAGGGCACTTGCGGCGCCGGCGATCAGTCCGGCGTCTGCGCGGCGGTGCCGCAGGCCTGCACGAAGGAGTACGTCCCGGTCTGCGGCTGCGACCAGAAGACCTATCCGAACGCCTGCGAGGCGCATATGGCCGGGGTGAGCGTCGCGAGCGCCGGCGCGTGCGGCGACAGGTCGAAGGGCATGTCCGACGAAACGAAAGCTGCCCCTGCCGAGGGCCGGATCTGCCCGGACGTCATCAGCTGCGGCATCAAGGACGGCGAGCCGAAGGAATATTCGACCCCCTGCGCCGCCGAGGACGACGGCGCGACGGACATCCACTCGAAGACGGGCGATTCCTGTAAAGCCGTCCAGTAAGGCGTGGCGGGGCGAAGCGGCAGCGCATCGTCCGCGCCGCCTCGCCCTCTCCTGCCCTCTCCGGCCCGATGCGGGGCCCGGTGCGGGACCACGGGCAGCGAGAGTCCTGCCGCAGGCCTGAGCGCCGCCCCGCCTATTCCTTCATCGCGCCCGGCCCGGGGGTCGCGCCGGCCGGGCACTTGCCGAGGATGATCATGCCGAGGACCTCGTCCTTGGTGACGTCCTCGGTCTTCGCCGTGCCGACGACCTGGCCGTTCTTCATCACCACGACGCGGTCCGACAGGTCGAAGACGTCGTGGATGTCGTGGCTGATCAGGAAGATGCCGATGTTCTCCTTCTTCAGCTCCTTGATCAGGTCGGCGACCTGCGCCGTCTCCTGCGGGCCGAGCGCCGCCGTCGGCTCGTCCATGATCAGGATCTTGGCGTTGAAGAGGATCGCCCTCGCGATCGCCACGGACTGGCGCTGGCCGCCCGAAAGCGCCTTCACCGGTTCCTTGAAGCGGCGGAAGTTCGGGTTGAGCCGGCCCATCACCTTGCGGGCCTCGGCCTCCATCGCCGCGTCGTCGAGCGTGCCGAAGGCGGTCATGATCTCGCGGCCGAGGAAGAGGTTGGCGGCCGCGTCGACGTTGTCGGCGAGCGCCAGCGTCTGGTAGATCGTCTCGATCCCATAGGCTTTGGCGTCGCGGGGATTGCCGATCGTCGCCTTTTCGCCGCGCACGTAGATCTCGCCGGAATCGCGCTTGTAGGCGCCGGAGAGGATCTTGATCAGCGTCGACTTGCCGGCGCCGTTGTGGCCGAGCAGCGCCACGACCTCGCCCGGGAAGAGGTCGATCGAGGCGTGGTCGACGGCGTGGATGCCGCCGAAGGCGATCGAGATGTCCTCCATCGCGACGAGCGGTGCGCCCGACCGGTCGACATCGTCGTGGTGGTGGCCGCGACCGTGGTCGCGGATGTCCTCCATCGTGGCGCTCATGCGGCCCTCCTGCGGTAGATCGTGTCGAGCCAGACGGCGACGACGAGGACGGCGCCGACGACGATGTTCTGCAGCGGCGTGTCCATGCCGAGCAGCACCATGCCGGACTGCAGGCTCTGCATGACGAGGGCGCCGAGCATGGCACCGGCGATGGTTCCGGCGCCGCCGGCGAGCGACGTGCCGCCGATCACCGCCGCGGCGATGGTGTAGAGCTCGTCGAGCGTTCCCTGCGCGTTGGTCGCCGAGGACAGCCGCGCGGTGGAGATCGCCGCGGCGACGGCGGCGAGCATGCCCATCAGCGCGAACACCATCAGCGTCACCCGCTTGGTGTTGATGCCGGCAAGGTCCGCCGCCTCCGGATTGCCGCCGATGGCGAAGACGTAGCGGCCGAAGCGAGTGCGCCGCGCGACGAAGGTCATGACGATGCCGACGCCGATGAACAGGAGCACCGGCACGGCGTAGCCGAAGGAGATGTCGAGGCCGCCTTCGGGAACCTCGATGCCCCGCGCCTCGGCGTAGCGGCGCGCCAGCGGGCCGGGCAGGAGATAGGAATTGACGATCATCGTCGCGACCACGACGGCGACGACCGAGATGCCGACGGTGACCGCCTCGGCCCACATCGGCTTGATGGCGAAGTTGAAGCGCTGGCGCTGGCGGCGGGCGGTGAAGGCGCCGAGCAGGATGAGAGCGACGGCGACGGCCGCCAGGATCCAGCTCCAGGTGGCGCCGATCGAGCCGTCGCTGCCGCCGCCGAGCAGCTTGAAATTGTCGTCGGTGAGCGGGATCGTGCGGCCGGAGGCGACCCACCAGGCGGCGCCGCGCCAGACCAGGAGGCCGCCGAGGGTGACGATGAAGGCCGGGACGCCGAGATAGGCGATGATGAAGCCCTGCAGGCTGCCGATCAGAAGGCCGCAGACCAGCCCGACGAGAAGCGTCGCCAGCCAGACGAGGCCGGAATCGTAACCGAGCATCGGCGTCAGATACTGGGTCTGCGCCACGGCCATGATCATGCCGGTGACGCCGAGGATCGAGCCGACCGACAGGTCGATGTTGCGGGTGACGATGACCAGCACCATGCCCGTCGCCATGACGCCGACGGAAGCGGTCTGGACCGAGAGGTTCCAGAGGTTGCGCGGCGTCAGGAACGTGCCGCCGGACAGAATGTGGAAGCCGATCCAGATGACCAGCAGCGCGCCGATCATGCCGAGCATGCGCGTGTCGATCTCGGTCGCGCGCATGAAGCCCTTCATGCCGCTGCCCGAACGGCTCGCGGGACCGGGCCTGGTCAGGGACGTGTTCGAGGTCGCCTCGCTCAATGCCGCCTCCCTTTCGCGACCGCGGCGTCACCGGGCCCTGCGGCGGGCGCAGGCGCGTGGCGCGGTCCGGTTATGGTTGAAGCCGGGCCGCTTCGGGCCGGCTCGTTTCGTGGCCTGCCCTTCCGGCAGCATGGCCCAGTTGCGCGGCCCGGTCGAGAGCGGCGCCTTGGAAAATGGCCGCGGCAGGGAGCCGCGGCCATCGCTTTCGAAGAGCCTTGCGGATCAGCCGCAGACCGGGACCGAGCCGGGCTTCACGCCCTGGCAGACTTCGTCCTTGGAGATCCAGCCGGCGTCGATCACGACGTCGAGATTGTCCTTGGTGATCGGAACCGGCTTCAGGAAGATCGACTCGAGCTTCTTGCCGTTCGGGCTGTCCCACTCCTCGGCGCCCGTGACTTCGCTCATCTTCTTGCCTTCGGCGAGCTGAAGGGCGATCTCCGCGGCGCGCTTGCCGAGCTCGCGCGAGTCCTTCCAGACCGAGACGGTCTGCGTGCCGAGGGCGATGCGGTTGAGCGCGGCGTGGTCCGCGTCCTGGCCGGAAACCGGCACGGAGCCGGCAAGACCCTGCGCCTCGAGCGCCGCGATGGCGCCGCCGGCCGTGCCGTCGTTGGAAGCGACCACGGCGTCGACCTTGTTGTTGTTGGCCGTCAGGATCTGTTCCATGTTCTTCTGGGCGTTGGCCGGAAGCCAGCCGTCCGTGTAGGCCTCGCCGACATTCTTGATCTTGCCGCTGTCGATGGCGTCCTTCAGGACTTCCATCTGGCCCGAGAACAGGAAGTCGGCGTTCGGATCGGACGAGGAGCCCTTGATGAAGGCGTAGTTGCCTTCCGGCTGCGCCTCCTGCACGGCGCGGGCCTGCATGCGGCCGACTTCCTTGTTGTCGAAGGTGATGTAGAAGGCGTTCGGATCCTCGATCAGGCGGTCGTAGCCGACCACCGGGATGCCGTTGTTGGCGGCCGTCTGGACGGCCGGGCCGATCGCCGCCGAATCCTGGGCGAGGATGATCAGGGCGTTCGCCCCCTGCGTGATCAGCGACTCGACGTCGGTGAGCTGCTTGGCGGCCGAGGACTGGGCGTCGGCGGAAATGTACTTGGCGCCGGCGGCCTCGAGGGCCTTCTTGATGGCGGCCTCGTCGGTCTTCCAGCGCTCCTCCTGGAAGTTCGACCAGGACACGCCGACGGTGATGTCCTTCCCGTCCTGAGCGTAGGCGACACCGCTCATGGCGGCGACCGAGAACATCGCGCCGGCAAGCGCGAATTTCAGCGTCTTCATGAATTTTCCTCCCACGGCGCCCATGGCGCCCTCGCGTCACGGAGCCCGGCTTTTCGCCGGCCGAGACTTTTTCCAAGCCTCGGAAAAAATGGTGACAGCATTTGCGATCCGTGTCAACTTGTCGGAGCAGGGCTGCCGAAACGCCATGAAGAGCGACGCCGGCGGGAGGAGAGACGCAGTTGAGCAGGCTGGCGAAGACCGATGCCGACATGGTGCGCGTCCACAATCGGCTGGCGGTGCTCGATCACCTCCGTCGCGTGGGGACGACGACCCGCAAGCTGGTGAGCGAGGCGACCGGGCTGTCGGTTTCCGCCTCATCTGCGATCTCCGGGACGCTGCTGCGCTGCGGCCTGCTCGAGGAGCTGGAGGACGACGAGCGCTCGATCCGCCGCGGCCGGCCGGGCAAGAGTCTCGCCCTGTGCGGCGGCGCGGCGCGGGTGGCGGCGCTGAAGATCGCCGTCGGCGAGGTGACCGGCCGGATCAGCGACTATGCCGGCCGCCCGCTCGCGGAACTGCGGCGCGAGGTCGACATTTCCGGCGAGGACGGCGACCGCCTCGTCGCGCTGCTTGCCGAACTCGCGGCCGCTCTCCTCGAACGGACCGGCCTGCCCGACCTCGACAAGGTGGTGGTCGCGGTCCAGGGCAAGACCCACAGCGACCTCTCCGGCATCGTCTGGTCGCCGGCGCTCAAGCACTGGAACATCGAAATCGCCGCCCCGCTGTCCCAGCGGCTCGGCGCCGACGTGTCGGTGCTCAACGACTGTTCGCTGATGCCGGAGGCGTTCCGCTGGCGGCCGGAATTCTCCGGCCTCGACTTCGCCACGCTGTTCGTCGGCTTCGGCGTCGGCATGGGGCTGAAGATCAACGGCGCGACCTTCCAGGGCAAGCACTCCTCGGCGGTGGAGTTCGGCCACATCAACCACATGCCCCACGGCGCGCTGTGCCGCTGCGGCAATCGCGGCTGCGTCGAGGCCTATGCCAGCGACTACGCGATCTGGCGCCGCGCCACCGGCGGCGACGCGATCCCGGCGCACCGGATCTCCGACGCCGTGATGCAGCGGCTCGCCGACGCGGCGCGGGCCGGCGACGAGGCGGCGCGGATCGCCTTCGAAGAGGCCGGCATCGCCATCGGCTACGGCCTCGGCCGCGTCTATACGATGATCGACCCGCTGCCGATCGTCTTGACCGGCTCCGGCGCGCGGGCCATCGACCTGCTCGAGCCGGCGATCCGGACCGGCATTCGGGAAAGCTCGGTCGACGGGCTCGGCGCCGACGCGCCCTTCATCCTCGTGGAGGATACCGACGCCCTGGTCTTCGATGCCGGGACGGCGCACGCGCTGGCAGCGCTCGACCAGGCATTCGCCCGTTCGGCGGCCGAAGCGACGGAGGCAGCATGACAACGCGAAGAGACAATGCTCTGCGGGCGGCGGCGCTCGTCCTTGCAAACCTCGCCGCGGGCGCCCTCGCCGCTCCGGCAGGAGCCGGGGAGCCTGCCTGGAGCGAGAAGGCGATCAAGCGGCAGATCCCGCCGGTTACGGGCAGGATCGCCGGCGCTTCGCTCGAAGCCCTGGCGCATGAGGGCCGCGATTTGTTCGAGGCCCGCTTCACCGATCTCGACGGGGCGGGCCGGCCGAACGCCACCCAGGCGATCGTGCCGACGGCGACGCGCAGGCCGGCCGAGCTCGACTTCCAGCGGCTTGCGGGGCCGGATGCCAACGCCTGTTCCTCCTGCCACAACGAGCCTGTCGCCGGCGGGGCCGGCAGCTTCGTCGCCAACGCCTTCGTCTCGGAAGGCTTCGAGAGCGCCAATTTCGACACGCTGGACGCCCAGTTCTCCAACGAGCGGGGAACCAACCATCTGTTCGGCGCCGGGCTGATCGAGCTCCTGGCGCGGGAGATGAGCGCCGATCTGGCGAGCCAGCGCCGGGCAGCGCTGCACGCGGCGCGCCAGTCGGGCGGGGCGGTGCGCAAGCCGCTGTCCTCCAAGGGCGTCGACTTTGGCCGTCTCACCGCCTTTCCCGACGGCTCGGTCGACCTGTCGGAGCTTTCCGGCGTCGACGACGACCTCGTCGTCCGGCCGTTCAGCCAGAAGGGGGTGATGACCTCGATCCGCCAGTTCTCCGTCAACGCCATGAACCAGCATCACGGCATGGAGGCCGGCGAACGCTGGGGCGCCCGCTGGACCGGCACCGCCGACTTCGACGGCGACGGCCATGCGGACGAACTCGGACCCGGCGAGGTCTCGGCGCTCGTCGCCTTCCAGGCGACGCTCGCCCCGCCGCGCGAGGAAGCGCCCGACGACGAGGCCTGGGTCGAGGCGGCCGCCCGCGGGCGGACGGTCTTTAGGGACATCGGCTGCGAGAGCTGCCACAGGCCGGCGCTGCCGCTGAAGAGCCTGCGCTTCGAGGATCCGGGGCCGCTCGACATGGCGGGAACCCTGCGGACCGGCGACGTCGAGACGCCCGCGACCTACGACCTTTCGACGCTCGAATGGGCAAAGCGCCTGCCGCGCAACGACGCGGGCGAGGTGCTGGTGCCGCTGTTCGGCGACCTCAAGCGGCACCGGATCGCCGACAGCCGCACGCCGCGCCTCGGCAACGAGACGCTTGCCCAGCGCTTCGTCGAGCGGGACGTGTTCATGACCGCCGAACTCTGGGGCCTTGCCGACACGGCGCCCTACGGCCATCGCGGCGACATCACCACGCTCGATGCGGTGATCCGCGCCCACGGGGCGGAAGGCGAAGCGAGCGGCCACGCTTATGCCGCGCTTCCCGACGCCGACCGCTCGGCGCTGATCGCCTGGCTGAAGACGCTGCGGGTGGAGGAGTGAGGGCGATGGGATCGCGGCTGAAGGAAGACATTCCGGAAGGGTCGGCGCGAGGCACCCCCCTCTGTCCTGCCGGACATCTCCCCCGCAAGGGGGGAGATCGGCAGCGTTGGGGCTCGCCGCTTTTCCTTCATCGCTTGCGTTTTCTTCAGTCGCCGACGATTGGCCGAGGCAGCGGCGCAGGGTCGATCTCCCCCCTTGCGGGGGAGATGTCCGGCAGGACAGAGGGGGGCGCGACGCGCACCGACGTCAGACAGGTGTTCCGTCTGAAGAGGCGTGTCCTCTCCGCTTTGGTGGCCCTTCTCCTCGCCATGCCGGCCGTCGCCGCCGAACCTGCCCCCAGCCCCTTTTCCGGCGACGTTCCCGTCCTGCACGAGGAGGCCGCGGCGGCCGGCATCGACCACGTCTATGGCGGCCCGTGGGAATTCTTCGTCGGGGGCGGCGGTGCGGCCCTCGACTGCAACGAGGACGGCTTTCCCGACGTCTTCCTCGCCGGCGGCAAGGGCGACGGCGCGTTCTACGTCAACCGTTCGCGCGCCGGCGGCAGGCTCGCCTTCGAGAAGGCGCCGCAGGACCTCGATCCGAAGGATCTTCAGAACGTCACCGGCGCCTATCCGCTCGACATCGACCAGGACGGCCGGCAGGACCTCGTCCTTCTGAGGGTCGGCGGCAACGTCCTGCTCAAGGGCCTGCCGGGCTGCCGCTTCGAGAAGGCGAACTTTGCCTGGCACTTCGACGGCGGCCGCGCCTGGACCACGGCGTTCTCGGCGACCTTCGAGCCGGGCATGGCGTATCCGACGCTGGCCTTCGGCAACTATGTCGACCGGGCGGCGCCCGGCTCGCCCTGGGGCACCTGCGCCGACAACGTGCTGATCCGTCCGAGGCAGCCTGCTGCTGCGGCGCCCGAGCCGCGGGTCGCCGCCGGCGCAGAACCGGCGCCGCTGCCGGGCGCCGGCGGCCCGGACTATTCCGAACCGACGGCGCTGTCTCCCGGCTACTGCGCCCTGTCGATGCTGTTCACCGACTGGGACCGCTCCGGCCAGCCTTCCTTAAGGATCACCAACGACCGGCAATACTATCGCGGCGGCGAGGAACAGCTCTGGCGCGTCGAGCCCGGCCGGGCGCCGCGGCCCTACCGCAAGGCCGACGGCTGGCAGCATTTGTCGATCTGGGGCATGGGGATCGCCGAGGGCGACGTCGACAACGACGGCTATCCCGACTACGCGCTGACCTCGATGGGCGACACCAAGCTGCAGTTCCTCGACCGCGAGTTCGAGGACGCGCCGACCTATCGCGACGAGGCCTATCAGCGCGGGGCGACGGCGCACCGTCCCTATGTCCACGATGCCGGCAAGCCCTCGACCGGCTGGCACGCCGGCTTCGCCGACTTCAACAACGACACCCGGCTCGATCTCTTCATCGCCAAGGGCAATGTCGAGGCGATGCCGGACTTTGCCGCCGACGATCCGGACAATCTCCTGATGGGCGGCTTCGACGGCCGCTTCACCGAGGTCGGCGATCGGGCCGGCATCGCCCTGCCGACGAAGGGCCGCGGCGCGCTCATCGCCGACTTCAACCTCGACGGAGCGATGGACCTCCTCGTCGTCAATCGCGGCCAGAAGGCGAGCCTTTTCCGCAACCTCGGCGGCAAGGCTGATTTCGGAGAGCGCCCGCTCGGCAATTTCGTCGAGGTGAAGCTGTCGCAGAAGGGTGCGAACCGCGATGCGGTCGGGGCAAAGCTGGCCGTGAAGATCGGCGCGACGACGCTCAATCGGACGATCCAGGTCGGCGGCGGCCACGCCTCGGGAACCGCCGGCTTCGTCCATGTCGGCGTCGGCACCGCCGAACGCGCCGAAATCCGCGTCCAGTGGCCGGACGGCGAATGGAGCCACCCCTACAGGGTGTTCGCCGACAATTTCGTGCTGATCGACAAGGGCGCCGTCGCCGCGCGCTACTGGTATCCGGACGCCGAGCGGCCCGAACCGGCCGAGCCGGCGACGACCGCCGAGCGCAACTGACCTCAGGCACCGGGCCTCAGGGCATCGATCCTCCGGGCACCGGGCCTCAGGGCACCGGGCCGCTGGCGAAGATGTGAGCGATTCCAAGGTGGACGGCGCTGTGACAGAAATCACATACGCGGGCGACGCCAGCCATCATCGTTCTGCGGTGTCACACCGCCCCGTCGCGCACGCCGCGCGACGTCCGGCACCTGCGGAGACCAAGCACCCATGTTCGGCCCACCGACCGACGCCGTCGCCATGGACCCGACCAATGCGCGGCCGCTTCCGGCCGACGCCCCGAGGAACGACGTTCCGACGCCCGGCGCTCCGACGGCCGGCGTTCCGGCGGCCGGCGTTGCGGCGACCAACGTTCCGGCACCGCGGCCCGTCGTCACCGCCGGGCTGCCGGTGCGCCTGCGCCGGGGAATCGTCCTGTCGCTCAATCTCGCAACCATCGGCGGGCTCGCGGCCGCGGCCCTGGCGATCCTTTCCGACGACGGCCTGGACGCGCTCGACGCCGTCGTCTTCGCCGGCTTCCTGCTGACCACGCCCTTCACCGTGCTCGGCTGCTGGAACGCCGTCATCGGCCTTGCGCTGATCAGATTCGGCCGGCCGGAGAGAAGCGTCTATCCCTATTTCGCCGAAACCGGCGGCCGCGCCGCCCCTTCCCCGACGAGCCGGACCGATCTCCTGGTCTTCCTGCGCAACGAGGCGCCCGAGCCGATCTTCGCCCGGCTGGAGGCGATGCGCCGAAGCCTGGCGGCGACCGGCAAGGCCGAGCGCTTCCGCTTCGCCGTCCTCTCCGACACCTCGGATCCGCTGGTCGCGGCGGCCGAGCGGTGCGCCTTCGACCGCTTCGCCCATCTGTTCGCGTCCCTCCCCGAAGCCTCTCGGCCGCTCTATCGCCGCCGGGCCGACAATACCGGCTACAAGGCTGGCAATCTGAGGGATTTCCTCGCCGGCCACGCCGAAGAGTCCGACTTCTTCCTGCCGCTCGATTCCGACAGCCTGATGGGCGCCGGCACGATCCTGCGGATGGTCGAGGCGATGGAGGCAAATCCGCAGATCGGCATCCTGCAGAGCCTCGTCGTCGGCATGCCGGCGACGAGCGGCTTCGCGCGGCTCTTCCAGTTCGGCATGCGCCACGGCATGCGGTCCTTCACCATGGGCTCTGCCTGGTGGAACGCCGACTGCGGGCCCTATTGGGGGCACAATGCGCTGGTCCGCACCCGGCCCTTCCACGCGCATTGCGACCTGCCGGTCCTTTCCGGCAAGCCGCCGCTCGGCGGTCCCGTGCTCTCCCACGACCAGCTGGAGGCGGTCTACATGCGGCGCGCCGGCTTCGAGGTGCGCGTCGTCCCCGTCGAGACCCGCAGCTTCGAGACCAATCCGCCGACGCTGCTCGAATTCAAGAAGCGGGATCTCAGGTGGTGCCAGGGCAACATGCAGTATTTCCCCTTCCTCTTCGAGAAAGGGCTGCAGCCCGTCAGCCGCTTCCAGATCCTGCAGGCGATCCTGATGTATGTCGCGCCGCTCGCCTGGCTGATCATGACGCTTGCCGCGGCGGCGAAGGCGCTTGCCGGCGGCTACGACCCGGCAACGGTCGAACGCGGCCTGGCGCTGTTCGCCACGCTGTTTATCATGGCGCTCGCCCCGAAGCTCGCCGGCGTCGCCGACGTGCTGACGACCCGCGGCGCGATGCGGGCCTATGGCGGCGCGTCCCGCTTCCTCGCCTCGGTGGTGCTGGAACTGGCGGCGGCGATGCTGATCGCCCCGATCGTCGCGGTCTACGTCTCGGTGTTCCTCGTCGGTCTCTGCTTCGGCCGGCGCGTCGGCTGGAACGGCCAGAACCGCGACCGCCTCGGCGTTCCATTGTCGGCCGCCGCCAGGGCGCTGGCGCCGCAGACCGCGCTCGGCCTGTCGCTGACGGGGGTGCTGCTTCTTTCGGGCAGCGGCGCGGCGGTGCTTCTGGGGCTGCCCTTCCTCGCCGGGCTGCTTCTCGCCGTGCCGTTCACCGCCCTGACCGCCGCACCGGCCTTCGGCCGGCTGACGACCTGGCTCGGCCTGTTCGCCATTCCGGAGGAGACGATCATGCCGCCGGTGCTGCGCTCGGTCGTCTCCCCCGCGGCGCGGCGGTGGCGCCGGCCGGCGCGCCGGCCGGTCGCTGCGGCAAAAGAGCTCCGCGAGGCGGACGTCTCGGCCGGGCGGCCGTGACGCTGCGCCGGCGCATCGGGGCCTGGCGCGGCATCGCCCGCAGCCTCCTCACCTACCGGCTCGACCGGCGCCACGCGGCAGGCCTGAGGCGCCTCTATTCCGGCCTGGTGAGGCCGGGCGATCTCGTCTTCGACGTCGGCGCCCATGTCGGGGACCGCAGCGCCGCCTTCGCGGCGCTGGGCGCCCGGGTCGTCGCCGTCGAGGCGCAGCCCCGGCTGGCGCGGCTCCTGCGCTGGCAGGCCCGCCTGACGCCCGGTCTCACCGTCGTCGAGGCGGCCGCGGGCGCGGCGCCCGGGACGCTCACCCTGCGGCTGAATGCCGGCAACCCCAGCGTCGCGAGCGTCTCGGCGGCATTCGTCGCGGCCGCGTCGCAGGGCGCGCCCGGCTGGCAGGGGCAGGTCTGGGACGAAACCGTCGAGGTCGAATGCGTCACCCTCGACGGGCTCGCCGCCCGCTTCGGCCGGCCGGACTTCGTCAAGATCGACGTCGAGGGCTTCGAGGACCGGGTGCTCGCCGGCCTGTCGGGAAAAAACGCCCCCGCGGGGCTCTCCTTCGAATTCGTGACCATGGACCTCGCCCCGGCCCTCGATGCGCTGGCGACCGTGCAGCGGCTCGGCTACCGGGCCTTCGACGTCTCGCTCGGCGAAAGCCACCGCTTCACCTTCGGCGACAGGCAACCGGCCGAGGCGATCGCGGCATGGCTTCGGGCCCTGCCTCTTAAGGCAAATTCCGGAGACGTCTATTGCTGGCGCCCCGCCTCGTCCGCCGGCGACGGCCGGACCGTGCCGACTGACGAGACCGCGCCGTGATCGAGCGGCGATTTCCCGGGAGCCCGAGCGGCGGCGAGACGCCACCGTGGTTCTCGACGCACACGTTTGAACACGTGCGCCACCGCCTTGACGGCGCGCTTCCGAAAAATGCTTTGATTTCATGGAATTGAACGGTGCCGGCGGAGAGGATCGAACTCCCGACCTTCGGTTTACAAAACCGCTGCACTACCGCTGTGCTACGCCGGCGCAGACCACGCGGTAGCACATCCCGCCCGCGCGAAGAACCCGAAAATTCCTGGACCCTGGGGCGTCGGCGCGGCCTGGCATCGCGCCGAGCCGGCGGCGGTTCCGCGATCGGGTCGCCGAAGCTCGGCTCAGCCGGGCAAGGCCGAGAGATCGGCGGCGGCGATGCGGCCGTCGTGCAGCGCGGATGCGACCAGCGCCCCGGAGATCCCCATCGCCGCCAGCCGACGAAGGTCCTCCGGCCCGCGCACCCCGCCGGCGGCGAAGACGTCGCGGTCCCCGGCCCGCGCCCTGATCGCTTCGAGACGATCGAAGTCCGGCCCGGCGCCGCTGCCGACCTTGGCGAGCGTCATGACGATCAGCCGATCCGGCCAGAGCCCCGCATCATCGAGGATTTCGCGCGGCCCGAGGAAGGCCTCGCCGCGAAAGTCGAGCGACAGCGCGAAGTCGGTCGCCTCCGACAGCCTGCCGACGGTGGCGGGCCCGTCCACCGATTCGGAGCCGACGACGCAGAGGACCCCCGGCAGGGCGTCGATCGCCATCGCCTCGTCGAAGCTCGCGACCCCGGCATCGAGCCAGAGCGCGATGCCGGGATGCGCCGCGACGAGGTCCGCCATCAGCGCCTCGTCGGGCTCGCCACGCCGCCGGCGACCGGCCCCCTCCTCCAGCACGCCCTCCACCACCACGCCTTCGATGGCGTCGAGATCGGCGACGTAGAGCGCGCCGAACGAATGAAGGGACAGAAGGCCGCGGGCGACGGCCAGCGGCTCGGCAGTGTTGGAGAGCGGCGTTTCGATCGGCCGATAGTTCGCCCGGTCGCCCATGACGCCCCGCACGACGCTGCCGCCCTTGACGTCGAGGACCGGAACGACTTGCATCTTGAACCTTGAGACCGGTTGGCTTTCGGTGGTCATATACCGCAAGCATTGCGAGGCGGCCAGAACGGGCGGCCGCGCGAGGCCGGCATATCCTCCCCGTCGCCGCCGGGCTTCGGGCGGGACGGCATCCGGAAACGACTTCGAGACGTTGATTTCATGACGAGAATTCTGGGCTGGGACGTCGGCGGCGCGCATCTCAAGGCAGCGCTTGCCGAAAACGACCGCATCCTGCGCGTCTTCCAGGAACGCACCCCGATCTGGCAGGGCCTCGATCATCTGGAAGCCGGACTCGGCCGGATCCTCGGCGAGATCGATGCCGAATCGGTCGATCGCCATGTCGTCACCATGACCGGCGAGCTCTCGGACGTCTTTGCGTCGCGCCGCGAAGGCGTCGAGCGGCTGGCCCGGCTGTTCGGCGCGCGGCTGTCCGGCGACGTCCTCCTCTATGGCGGCGCGGCGGGTTTCCTCGCGCCAGGCGACGCCCGCTCCCATGCCGGCGAGATCGCCTCGGCCAACTGGCATGCCAGCGCCGCCCTCGTCGCCGCATCGATCGAAGAGGCGGTGTTCGTCGACATGGGGTCGACCACCACCGACATCCTGCCCGTCGCCGGCGGCGCCGTGAAGGCGGCCGGCGCCAGCGACAACGCCCGGCTCGCCTGCGGTGAACTCGTCTATCAGGGCTACACCCGCACGCCGCTGATGGCCGTCGCCGGCCGGGCCGCCTTTGCCGGGCGCGTCGTGCCGGTGATGAACGAGTTCTTCGCGACGATGGCCGACGTCCAGCGCATCGTCGGCGTCCTCGACGAGGCCGACGACCTCTACCCCGCCGCGGACAATGCCGAGAAGACGGTCGAGGCCTCCCGCCGGCGCCTCGCCCGGATGATCGGTCTCGATGCCGAGGACGGCACCGACGGCGCCTGGGAATGGCTCGCCCATGGCTTTGCCGAGGAACAGCTCAGAAAGATCCACGACGCCGTCCTCCTCGTCCTGTCGCGCGAGGACGTCTCGGAGGACGCGCCGGTCGTCGTCGCCGGAACCGGGCGGCCGGTGCTGAAGCGCCTCGCAGCGAGGCTCGACCGCGGGGTGGTCGACTTTCCCGATCTCTTCGATTGCCCCGCCGAACTGCGCGACGCCGTCTGCCGGGCGGCGCCGGCGGCGGCGCTGGCCGTCCTGGCGGGGCGGACGACCTGACCGTCGCAGCAGGGGCCGCGCCGGCAAGAGCCCGAAGAGACGCGGGCGGCGCCGGTGCGCGCTTCGCCTGCAGGCCGGCCGGGGAGAAGCGTTTCGGTGGCGCGGCAACGTGCCGGTGTGATGACCGAACGGCACGAAAAACGGGGCCGGCGCGATACGCACCGGCCCAGAGATTCATGCCATGACGGCGGCTTGGCGCGGTGATCAGGCCGCCGCGCCGACCTCCTCGGGAAGATGCGGCAGCAGTTTGTCCATCGTCACCGGATAGTCGCGGATGCGGATGCCGGTGGCGTTGTGAATGGCGTTGTTGATCGCCGCCCCGACGCCGGCGATCGCGAGTTCGCCGATGCCCTTGCCGGCGAGCGGACTGGCATAGGGGTCGCGGTCCTCGAGCAGCACCACGTCGAGCTTCGGCACGTCGGCATGGACGGGCACGTGATACTCGGCAAGGTCGTGGTTGACGATCAGGCCGTTGCGGGCGTCGACCACCAGTTCCTCTTCGAGCGCGTAGCCGATGCCCCAGATCTGGCCGCCGTAGCACTGCGACGTCGCGGTCTTCATGTTGAGGATGCGGCCGGCCGCGCCGACGGTGAGAAGCCGCCGCACCCTTGTCTCGCCGGTGGTGGCGTTGACCGCGACCTCGGCGAAATGCGCCCCGTAGCTCGCCTGGTTGGTCTCGTTCGACGTATCGCCCGGTTCGATCTTGCCGGTCACCCGGATCGTCTCGCCCTCGAGGATCTCGGAAAACGGGATCTGCCGGTTGCCCGAAATCGCGTGCCCGTCCTTCAGCGTCAGGGTCTCCGCCTCGACGCCGAGCCGCTTGGCGAATTCCGCGACCACCGCCTCGGCCGCGACATAGACCGAGGAACCGGCCGAGTTCGCGCCCCAGGAGCCGCCGGAGCCGGAGGATTCCGGCAGCGAGGTATCGCCGAGGAGGACGTCGACATGATCGAGCGGCAGGCCGAGCATCTCGGCGGCGATCTGCTGCAGGATGGTGTAGGTGCCGGTGCCGATGTCGGTCATCGACGTCTTCACCGTCGCCCGGCCGGCCGGATCCATCTCGATCTCGGCGGAGGACGCCATCAGCGAGTTGGCGCGGCTCGCCGAGGCCATGCCCCAGCCGATCAGCCACTCGCCTTCGCGCCGCGAGGCGGGCGTCTTCGGCCGGTCGGACCAGCCGAAGCGCTTCGCCCCCTCGTCGATGCATTCGAGCAGCCGGCGCGAGGAGAACGGCACGTCCTCCTGCGGATCCTTTTCCGGCTCGTTCTTCCTGCGGAACTCGATGGGATCGATGCCGAACATCTCGGCAAGCTCGTCGAGCGCGCTTTCGGTGGCGAGCATTCCCGTCGCCTCGCCCGGGGCACGCACCGCCGAGGTTGTCAGCACGTCGGTGGTGACGACCCGGTGCGTCACCAGCCGGTCGGAGCCGGGATAGAGGAAGACGGTCGAGATGCCCGACGGTTCGAAGAAGCCCTCGCCCTCGGCATTCGCCGTCTCGCTCTCATGGGCGAAGCAGGTGATGCGGCCGTCCCGCGTCGCGCCGATGCGGACCCGCTGGATGGTCTCGCCGCGCCGCGACGTCGCCTGGAAGACGTTCTGCCGCGTCAACGCCAGCTTCACCGGCCGGCCGACCTCGCGGGCGCCGAGCGATGCGAGGACGGCGTCCGGGCCGATGCCGAGCTTCGAGCCGAAGCCGCCGCCGATATAGGGGCTGAGCAACCGCACCTTCGAGGCGTCGATGCCGACCCCGTTGGCGATCTGCTGGACGTTGAGGTCGAGGAGCTGGCAGGACGACCAGACGGTCAGCTGATCGCCGTCCCACTTCGCGACCGACGAATGGGGCTCCATCGCCGCCGCGTGATAGGCCGGCGTCGTGTAGGTGCGGTCGAACTGGACCTCCGCCGCGGCGAAGGCCTTTTCGAAATCGCCGCGCTTGGTATCGGCCGCCATCGGCCCGCCGTCGGAGGCACGCCCGGTGCCGCGGCGGCTCTCGATCTCGTAGCGGCCTTCGAGCGCCTCGTATTCCACCTTGACCAGGCTGGCGGCATGGCGGGCGATCTCGAAGCTTTCCGCCACAACCAGCGCCACCGGCTGGTTGTAATGGTAGATCTCGCCCTTCATCGCCGGCACGTCAGGGCCCATCGGCTGGGCAGAGGAGTGCATCACCCGGTCGCCGCTGACCACCGCGAGGACGCCCGCGAGCGACTGGGCGGCCATGGTGTCGATCGACGTGACCTTGGCGCGGCCGACCGGCCCCGGCACGACAAAGCCGTAGGCGACCTTCTCGCCGACGAGATGCTCGTAGGCGTAAGGCGCCTTGCCGGAGACCTTCAGCTTGCCCTCGTAGCGGTCGACGCCCTTGCCGATCACCCCTTGCGTGGCACGATCGAGGCGGGTCTCGCCGATCGCTTCGTTCATCACGTGCTTGTTCATGGCGTCATGCTCCCTTCGTGGCGTCGGCGAGCACGGCCTTCAGCGTGCGCCGCGCGAGCGGGATCTTGAAGTCGTTCCCGCCCTGGCCCTCGGCCTCGGCGAGGAGGATGTCCGCAGCCTTGTCGAAGTTCGCCATCGTCGGCTCCTTGCCGACGAGCGCGGCTTCAACCTGCGCGTCGCGCCAGGGCATCGGGGCGAGGCCGCCGAAGGCGAGTCCGGCCTCGGCGATCGTCGAGCCCTCCATGCGGACGATCGCGGCGACCGAGACGAGAGCGAAGGCGTAGGACGCGCGATCGCGAACCTTGCGGTAGCGCTGCGTGCCGGCGCGGGGCTTCGGCAGCCGCACGGCGGTAATCAGTTCGCCCGGCTCGAGCACCGTCTCGATCTGCGGCGTCTCCCCCGGCAGGCGATAGAGTTCGCCGAGCGGGATCGTGCGGCTGGAGCCGTCGGCCTTCTGCGTCTCGACGGCGGCATCGAGCACCCGCATGGCGACCGCCATGTCGGAGGGATGCGTGGCGATGCAGTGCTTCGAGGCCCCGAGGACGGCGTGGATGCGATTGAAGCCGCCGATCGCGCCGCAGCCCGATCCCGGCTCGCGCTTGTTGCAGGGCTGGGACGGCTCGTAGAAATAGTTGCAGCGGGTGCGCTGGAGGAGATTGCCGCCGGTCGTCGCCTTGTTGCGCAGCTGACCGGAGGCACCGGCGAGCAGCGCCCGCGACAACACCTCGTAGTCGCGGCGGATGCACGGTTCGGCGGCGAGATCGGAATTGGTGACGAGAGCGCCGATCCTGAGTCCACCGTCGTCCGTCTCCTCGATGCCGCGCAGCGGCAGACGGGTGATGTCGACGAGCTTTTCGGGCGTCTCGACCTCGAGCTTCATCAGGTCGAGGAGATTGGTGCCGCCGGCGATGAAGCGCCCGGCAAGCCGACCGGCCTCCGCGACGTCGCCCGCCCTCGCGTATTCGAACGGTCTCATGCGGTCTCCTTCAGCTTGGCGCTGGCGGTCTCGATGGCGTCGACAATGTTGGGATAGGCCGAGCAGCGGCAGAGATTGCCGCTCATGCGCTCGCGGATCTCGCCGCCCGAAAGTTCGGGGCGCCCGTTGACGTCGGCGCTGGCGTGGCTCGGCCAGCCGTCGGCGACCTCGCCGAGCATCCCGACCGCCGAGACGATCTGACCCGGCGTGCAGTAGCCGCACTGGAAGCCGTCGTGGTGCAGGAAGGCCTCCTGCATCGGGTGGAGAGCGGCCGGATTGCCGAGCCCCTCGATGGTGGTGATCTCGTCGCCCTCGTGCATGACGGCGAGGGTCAGGCAGGAATTGATCCGCCGGCCGTTGACCAGCATCGTGCAGGCGCCGCACTGGCCGTGGTCGCAGCCCTTCTTCGAGCCGGTGAGCCCCAGATGGTCGCGGCAGGCGTCGAGCAGCGACGTGCGCATGTCGACGTCGAGCGTGTACTCGCTCCCGTTGATCTTCAGCTTCATTGCGTGAACTCGCCCTTCGTTGGCGTCCGTCGGGCGCGATGCTTAGCCACGCCCAGTTTGGAACGGTTCGAAATCCGTTCGTTAACGAGGGCACGACCCGATGGTTTCGAGTGGGGTGACGAAGTGTTCAATAAGCCATTGGCCAACGAATGATCCGTGCGGCATCCGGTGCGTGTCGGGCAAAAAATTCCGCGGCCGAAACGTCGAAATCGCCGACCGGCCTCACTGCGTTGCCTCAACCTCCGCCAGATGCTCAATGACCTTTTCGAGCAGCCAGTAGAAGGCGGTCTCCTCGTCCGGGCCGGCGGTCTTGTCGATGGCGATCTTCAGATAGGCGATCTCGGTCTCGATCTTCTCGGCCGGCAGCATCTTCAGCCGGCTGACCAGGATCGCGGCCTCGAGCACCGCCGCCTTGGCGCGGTTCATGCCGGTGAAGGGCCGGTGCTGCCCCGAGGAGACGACCCTGCAGAAGAAGCGTGGCCGCGCCGCGTCGTCGCTGACCCGCTCGACCTTCAGGACGTCGTGGGAAAGCGCCGCTTCGAGCCGCGGCACCGGGCAGCCCTCGACCGGCGCCAGCGGCCAGTCCTTGCGGCCGGTGAGGCAGCCGGCGAAGATCTTCGCCTCGTCGGTGTAGTTGACGACGGCAATGCCGTTGGCCTCGATATTGGCGAGGGTCGTCGAGGGCCGGAACGGCGCGATGACCCAACCGTCGCCCTCCTGGATGATGCCGAGCGGCGCGATGTGGACTTCGCCGGCCTCGGAAATGGTGGTCAGGATCGTCTCGCGAATATAGGCCAAGGCCTCACCTCCCCTCGCCGTCGTCTTTCCCGGCAGCTTCCGCACGCCGGGGGTTCTTCTTCGCCTTCAGCGTATGGCCCGCCTCTTCCAGCCGCGTCCGGTCCTCCTCGTCGCGCGGTGCCCCGACGCCGAAGTCGAGGGCTGTGTCCTGGGCATAGCGCTTGCCGAGCCGGAAGGCGATCTCGGCCTTCTGGAGTTCCGCCCCGAGATAGAAGGCATGGCCGGTGTCGCCGTCCACCTCGATGTGCGGAAACAGCTCGAAGGCGTCGGTCGCGACCGCATGGATGTCGCGGTTGTAGAGGTGGATGCCGTCCTCGGCGGTCTCGATCCGGTAGTTGCGGTCCTTGATCGTCGCGGCCATCTCGCCGAGTTCCTCGGGCGTCACGGCGAAGGGCTTGACGTCGTGGACCTGCAAAAGCGCGTTGGAATAGCCGCGCGGCAGGGCGTTGTCCTGCCGCGCCGCAAAGAACATGCGCCGGGCCGCATCATGCTCGGCGATCGTCCGGCGGGTGTGCGGGCTGACATGGACGACGAGGAGATTGTCGATGGCGAGTTCCGAGCAGATGCCGAGCAGCGTCGCGGTGATGCCCGACGTGTCGGCGTCGGTGAGTTCGGTGAGATTGCCGGTTCCCATCAGGATGGAGATCTGCGGATGGCGCCGACGCAGCTCGTGATAGCGCGCCAGCGAGGCGGAAAAGCCGAAATGGATCGGATCGAGGATCGGGTCGGCGATGACGTCGATCCCCATCGCCCGTGCCTTCTCGATCGCCCGGTCGAGCGAGTCGAGGTCGTGCGGCGTTGCCGGAACGAGCACCGGCACGGCATCACCCTCCCGGGCGATATCCAGCGTTTCCTCGGTGAGGCTGAGGAGGTAGTCGGCGCCGGCCCGCGTGCCCCGTGAGAGCTCGTCGGGGTCGGCGGAATCGACGCTGACCCGGTGACCGGCGGCCTTCAGGGCGCAGATGGTCGCTTCGAGATGCGGAAACGGCGTGTCCGGCAGGCAGCCGAGGTCGATGACGTCGGCGCCCTCGCCGCGCATCCTCGCCGCCCGTTCGACGATCGCCTCGACCGGATGCGCGGTCGCGTCAACGATCTCCGCGAAGATCCGCATGGCATGCCGGGAGAGATCGGGCGGGCCGCCCTTGCGTCCGAGAAAGGCCGGCAGGTCGGCGAGTTCGTCCGGCCCGCGCACGAAGGGGACGCCGAAGGAGGCCTCGAGCCGGCCGAGATCGGCGCGGCAGCGCCCCGGCAGGACGACGCGGTCGGCCTCGACCGGCCGGGCCAGCCGCCGCTCGATGATCTCGCCGGTGGCGAGGGCGGCGACCTTGACCCCGATATCCGCGATCGCCCAGCTAAAATCCGCGGCATCGAGGCCGGCGAGGATCCGTTCCAGGCGCGGTCGGGCCAGATGGCCGGTCAGGAAGAGCAGTCGCGGTTTCGCCATGGCCCGCTATGTCGGTCATTCCCGGCCGGTTGAAAAGCCCGCCGGCGGCGGAACCGGCCAGATGCCGCTCAACCGGCGACGGCGACGAGACGCGCCGGCTGGCGGGCGAGGAGATGGCCGGGAACCTTCCCCTCCGCAAGGCGCATCCCCGCCGCAGACAGATCCCCCGGGCCCGCCACGTGAACCCTCGCCGCCTCGGCGAGATGGAAGCCGAACATGTCGTCGACGATCTTCGCCCCGACCAGCGCCTCGACGTCGCTGCCCTTCGGCACGTCGATCTGCTTGATCAGGCAGAGGTCGGAGGCCGAAAGGCGGCGTGCCAGCCAGGCCGCCAGCGAATCGGAGGTGACGGTCCAGTCCTGGGCGATGTCCGATGCCGTGAGGGCGACGTCGCGTGGCAGCCAGACCGGGATCCGGCCGGCCTCGATCGCCGTATCGATCTCGCTGCGGTCGCGCGCCCGGACCATCCGCGTCGACAGGCTGACGAGGGCGAGACCGAACTGTTCCATGCCGAGGATCGCCATTTCGTGGGCCGCCCGGTCGTCGAAGCCGAGCTTCGACTGATAGCGCCGAACCGTGTTGGCGAACGGCCCGCCGCCCGGCACCACCACCATCGGCAGACGCGCCTGTTCGAGCGCCCTGACCCAGCGGGCGAGATCCGGCGAGGTCGCCGAACTGCCACCGAGCTTGACCACCAAGAGCTGCTTGCGAATTCCCATACCGGCGACCCTTCCCTGGCGTTTCCCGAAGGCCGCCGCGAAGCCGCGAGCCGACCTCTCCCGTCGCGGCCTCTTCGGGCCGCTTCACAGTTTCGTCACAGAAACTGGCGCCGCGCGTCGCCGGTTCCAGCCCGGCAGTTGCGGCGGAATACGCCCGCGGGGTCGTCAGTCTGTGTCAGATCGGAGTGAATGACGTCTCGGCCGGTGATGCAAGAGGCGGCGGCGCGGCCCTGCTCAGCCGCCCGCCGCCTGCCGCCGGCGGATGATCTCGATGCCGACGGAGCCGGGGCCGAGTTCGAGCTTCTCCACCCTGACGCCGACCTCGAAGACCCTCTGGTCGGAGAGGACGGTCGCCGCGAGATCGACCGCCAGCGTCTCGACGAGATCGGTGTGGCCCCGTTCGGCGAGGTGCCGGATCGCGTCGATGACGAGGTCGTAGGAATAGACCGCGGCGATGTCGTCGTTCCGCGGATCGATCCTGTCGATCAGGGCGTCGACTGAAAACCGCACCTTCTGGCGCCGTCCGCGCTCGTGCCCGTAGGCGCCGATCTCGATGTCGAGGACGAAGTCGCGCACGAAGATCCTGTCGTGGACGGGCTGCCCGGCGGGGGCGGCTGCGCCGTCCGGACCGGCCCCCTCGACCGGCCGCCCGGAGCCGGCGACGAGCGCGGCGATGCGGCGGACCTTGTCGGCGTCGAGCGCGTCGCCGCGCGCCCCGTTCGTCAGCGCGCCGCGAAATCCGAGATAGTCCGGCGAAAGGACGAGAAGACGCGGCACGTCCGGCGCTTCGAGCGAGCCGGCGAGGCCTGTGACGAGGCCGTTTGCCCTCGCCGCGTCGACGAAGCGCGACAGCGCCGGAAAGGCGAGCTTCGACAACAGCCCGCCGCCCGCCTTCCCCATCGTGTCGATCATCGCGCCGTGAAATCCCGCCTCGGCGAGCGGAGCGAGAAGGTCGAAGTCCGGATCGCCGTCCGCGAAGAACACCGCGACCAGCCGGATCTCGCGGGAAAGCACCGCGAGCGCTCCGATCACCGCGAGGCGCTCCTCGCGGGACGCCGGGAACAGGCCGATCTTGACGAAGTCGGCGGCGCGCCGCTCGCGAACCGCCCGCATCACAAGGTCCGGCTGCATCGGCAGGTCGCCCGCCACCGCCGAAACCGGGCGCCGGCCGGCCACCGCCGCGATGGTCGCAGCGAGGACGGCCGGCGGAACCGCGCCAAGGGCGCCCGCGGCGGGATCCTTCAGATCGATGATGTCGGCGCCGCCGGAGATCGCGAGCTCGGCCTCTTCGGGGCCGGTGACGCTCGCCAGGAGTTTCGTCAACGCGCAGCCTCCAGCTGCTTCTTCAGAAAATTCTCGAACAGATAAGCGAGGCCACGGTCCCAGCTCTCGTCGGTGTTGGAGCGGATGTCGGCGCTGCCGCGGGCGATCTCCTTACCGGTTCCGACGTCGAAGGCATAGGCGTTGATGTTGAGGATCAGGTTGGAAACCTTCTGCACGGTGCCGACGACTGCGACGTCCGCCCCGACCGTGCGGGCGAAGCCGATCGCGCAGTTGCCGCAGCTCTGAAGATTGGCGGCCTCGGCCTTCGGGGCGACCGGCGCGACGTCGACGACGTCGTAGCCGTTCAGCCCGGCGATGTCCCTGCGCAGCTCCGGTGCCATGCGCCTGAGGCGGGCCTGCTGCGCCTCGTCGCGGCCGGTCATTGCCCCTTCGAGGCTCGAATCGATCAGCTGGAATTTGAAGACCGCGACGCCGCGTTCGGCCGCGACGGCCGGAGCGGCGACCGTCAGCGCCAGGAGCATAACGGGAAAAAATCTTGCTTGCCTGATCAGTTCGGCTCCGTGACAGATGGGCGGTACAGGCATGAGGCTTCTCCCCTGGACTGTGGAATGGTGCCCGACACCGGGTGATAGGGCGGCCACGGGGAGGAACAATGGACGCGGCACGGCGGCGGCGGGGCGCCGCGTCCGCGTGAAATGCGGGAGGAAATCGTCATGTTCGATCCGGATCGCCTGCGAAACAGGCTGTCGTCGCTCGTCCTCGCCCCGGCGCTGGTCGCGGCGATGAGCGTCGCCGCGCCGGCCCAGGAGACCTCCGGCCAGGGCACCGCGCCGAAGCCGGCCGCTCCGGCGGCGGCGAGCCCCGGCAAGAAGCAATTGGAGACGATCCGCATCGGCTATCTGCGGACCTACGAACGCACGCTGGCGCTTTCCGTCCTCGACATCCCGCCGGAGGACATCGGGCTCGCAGGCGCCCGCGTCGCGATCAAGGATAACGATACGACCGGCTCCTTCATGGGCCAGAAGTTCGTCCTCGACGAGGTGACGCTGAAGCCCGGCGAGAGCATCGACGCGTCGCTCCAGAAGCTCATCGCCGACGGCGACCACTATATCGTCACCGACCTGTCGGCGGAAGACACGCTGAAGGCCGCCGACATCGCCAAGACGTCCGGCGCGATCATCCTCAATGCGGGGTCCGAGGCCGACCGGCTGCGCAACGACGATTGCCGCAACAACATGTTCCACATCGCGCCGTCGCGCTCGATGCTGACCGACGGGCTGGCGCAGTACCTGATGTGGAAGCAGTGGCGGAACTGGGCGCTGGTCGAGGGCGAACACCCGAACGACCAGCTCTTTGCCGACGCGCTGAAACGGTCGGCCGAGAAGTTCGGCGGCAACATCGTCGGCGAGAAGGTGTTCCCCGATCGCGGCGGCGCCCGGGCGACGGATTCCGGCCAGGCCGAGGTGCAGCGGCAGATCCCGGTGTTCCTGCAGGACCTGCCGGAGCACGACGTCCTGCTGGTCGCCGACGAGAGCGAGGTGTTCGGCACCTACATCCCGTGGCGGACCTGGATCCCGCGGCCCGTTGCCGGCACCGCCGGCCTGGTTCCCGGCTCGTGGCACCCGGCGAGCGAACAGTGGGGCGGCGCGCAGATCCAGAACCGCTTCGTCGATGCCTCCGGCCGGCGCATGCAGGCGAAGGACATGCAGGCCTGGACGGCGGTCCGCGTCATCGGCGAGGCGGCATCGCGCACCCAGTCCGCCGATCCGAAGAAGATCGACGCCTTCATCCGCTCGAAGGATTTCACCGTCGCCGCCTTCAAGGGACAGCGCCTGACCTTCCGCGACTGGGACTGGCAGCTGCGCCAGCCGGTGCTCCTGGCGACGGAGAACTCGGTGGTCACCGCCTCGCCGCAGGATGGCTTCCTGCATCAGGTCTCGGAGCTCGACACGCTCGGCACCGACCGGCCCGAGACCACCTGCAAGTTCGCCGACTGAGCGGCCGGCCGGCCGCCCGGCGGTGATGACCGGCATGACGCCCGCCGACCCGATCCGGCCGGCAGGCGGGGGCCGCCGGATCGCTGACAGGCCGGTGGAAAGATGCTACCCGCAGAGGCCGCCTCCCGCGCCGCGACACGCCTGCTGCAAAGCGGGTGCGCAGCCCGGGTGGGCCGGCTTCCGCCACGGCGAGATCCCGAGGCCGCCCGCCCCAGGCAGGCGGGACCGGCCGGGTCGAAACCGCCGGAACGGCAGCATCGCGACCTCTGAACGGCAGGGTCGCGGACGGTGTGAGCAGGCATTGATGAGGCAATCGGACGGCCAGAGCGAGGATGCGGCGCCCACGGGGCGGCGCCAGAGAGCGGCGACGATGTCGCTCAAGGCCCGGCTCGCCCTCACCCTCGCCACGGCCTTCTTCGCCATCGTCATCCTCGGCGCGGTGCTGACCTTCTTCCAGGCGCGCGACAACATCCACACCGAGCTGATCGCGGCGCGCAGCGTCGCCACCAACCGCGTCGCGCAACTCGTCGCCGAACTCCCGGCCTCGCGCGACGTCAGGGGCAAGCTCGCCGGCTTCGTGCGCACCTTCAACGGCGACCGGCGCGTCAAGGTGGTGCTGATCGATTCGCTCGGCGTGATCCGCGACCAGTCGATCATGGCGCACGACTTCGGGGCGCTGCCGCAGTGGTTCGTGCAGCTCCTCGCCCCCGAACCATCGACGACGATCATGCCGCTCGCGGCGGTCTCCGAGCCGCTCACCTCGGTGGCGGTCATCGTCGATCCGCGCAACGAACTCGCCGACGCCTGGCTCGACCTCCTCACCTCCCTCGGTCTGCTGGTGTCGTTTCTCGCCATCGCCTTCGGGGCGATCTGGGTGGTCGCCGACCGGGCGCTGCGGCCGCTGACGGCGATCCACGACGCCTTCGCCCGGATCGGCGGCGGCGACTATTCCGCCAAGGTCGCGCCGCGGGGGCCGCCGGAAATCCAGGAACTCGCCCGCGGCCTCAACACCATGACCGGTCGCCTCGAGGCGATTTCGAGCCGCAACCGCCGCCTTTCGGAGCGGCTGCTGCATCTCGAGGACGAGGAACGCGCCGCCCTCGCCCGCGACCTCCACGACGACGTCGGCCCGCTGCTCTTCGCCATCGACGTCGACGCCTCCGGCATCAGGCGCACCGCGGCCTCGCCGAGCCCGGACAAGGCGGCGATCGCCGAGCGCGCCGGCGCCGTCGTCGCCGCCGCCCACCAGGCCCGGCGGGAGCTGAAGCGCATCCTCGGCAATCTGCGGCCGGGCGCGACCTCGGGGCTCGGACTGAAGGGCGCGATCGAGGAGATGGTCGCCGGCCTCGCCGCGCGCCATTCCGACGTCGCCTTCCGTCTCGATCTTCCCGGCGGCGAGTTCGGCGCGACGATCGAGATGCTGGTCTATCGCGCCGTGCGCGAAGCGGTGACCAACGCGCTGCGCCACGGCCGGCCCGAGGCGATCGCGGTCGCGGTGGAGGAACGCGCCGGCGCCCTCGCCTTTTCGGTGAGCGACGACGGCGGCGGTTTTGCCGGGCCGCAGCGCGACGGCGGCTTCGGCCTCGTCGGGATGCGCGAGCGGATCGAGGCGGCCGGCGGGACGCTGGCCGTGGAGGAGACCCCGGCGCCGAAGGGCGTCAGGGTCTTCGGACGCATCCCCGTGGCCGGCCTGGTTCCGCCCCATGCGGCGGCGGCGGGCGCTGGGCCGGCGGTTCTGGACGAGAAGGCGGCGCTCGCCGCCATGGCATCGATGAAGGACGAGCGATGAAGCTTCTGATCGTCGACGACCACAAGGTCGTCAGGGACGGCATCCGCCGCCTCGTCGAGGACATGGCCGTCAGCGAGATCGGCGAGGCGGAGACGCCCTCGGAGGCGCTCGCCGCCTTCCGCAGGCTGCGGCCGGACGTCACCATCCTCGACATCAACCTGAAGAACGGCAGCGGGCTCGACGTGCTGCGGCGCCTGAGAGCCGACGATCCCCGGGCGAAGATCGTCGTCTTCTCGATGTATTCCGACGTCGTCTACGCGGTGTCGGCGCGCCGCGAGGGCGCGCTCGGCTACGTCTCGAAGAGCGCCCCCTCCGACGAACTCCTCGTCGCGCTCGAAAAGGCGCTGGGCGGCGAGCCCTACGTCGATTCGGAGACCTCCTCCCTGATGAAGGAGCACGCCAGCCGCGAGACCGGCGTCTCCGACCTCACCCGAAGGGAGCTGCAGATCCTGCACATGCTCGGCGACGGCAAGAGCCTGTCCGAGATCGCCGAGGGGCTCGGCGTCGCCTACAAGACCGTCGCCAACACCTCGACCCGGATGAAGGAGAAGCTCGGCGTCGAGCGGACCTCGGATCTCGTGCGCTTCGCCCTCGAGACCAAGGGCGGGCGGATGCTCGACGGCGGCAATTGAGGCCGGGGCGGCAAGTTGGGAAGTAGTCCCGTTGCCGGTGGCGGAATTCATAAGCTACCAATTCGAAAGCCGGCGCTCCTCGGGGCTTGTCTCCCATGGACAGGTCCCGGGGAGTGCCAGGCACCGCCAGACGGGACGGGAGGCTCGCCTTGACGACATTCGCGCGAATTTCATGTGCTGTGGCCCTCACCTGCTTCGCGGGCGCCGCGACCGCCGAGGAGGCCGAGACGGTCGAGCAGATGGCCTCGCCCGAGGAGGTGGCGAAGGTCGGCGAGACGCTCGCCCTGATCGGCTGCACCGCGCCGGCGGTCGAGAAGGAAAGCGAGCGGCTCTTCGAGGTCGACGACGCCACCTGCGCGATCGGCCAGTACGACATCAAGCTGAACGGCGACTACAAGATCATCGTGATGTCGATCGACGAATGACGCTCGATGTCGCATGACGAGGCCGGACGAAACGGGGAAGGCCCGGTCCGGCTCAGGGGAGGAATGGTTTGAAACGACTGTCACTGGCGGCTCTCGCCGCGGCGCTCGCGATGTCGGCAAGTCCCGCCTTCGCCTACAAGGTCTTCGTGTCGAACGAGAAGGGCAACGACGTCACGGTGCTGGATTCCGACAAGGACTTCGCGGTGACCGACACCTTCAAGGTCGGGCAGCGTCCGCGCGGCATCGCCGTCAGCCCCGACGGGGCGAAGCTCTACATCTGCACCAGCGACGACGACACGATCCAGGTCTACGATTCCAAGACCCACGCCTTTCTGGGGACGCTTCCCTCCGGCCCCGACCCGGAACTCCTCGCGCTCTCGCCGGACGGCGACCAGCTCTATGCGGCGAACGAGGACGACAATCTCGTCACCGTCATCGACACCAAGACCAGCCAGCGGCTGGCCGAGATCCCGGTCGGCGTCGAGCCGGAGGGAATGGGCGTGTCGCCGGACGGCAAGACCATCGTCAACACGTCGGAAACGACGAACATGGCCCACTTCATCGATCGCGAGAGCCAGCAGATCGTCGCCAACGTCCTCGTCGATTCCCGCCCGCGCTGGGCGGAGTGGAAGCACGACGGCTCGGAGGTCTGGGTCTCGGCCGAGATCGGCGGCACGGTGTCGGTGATCGACACGGCGACCAAAGAAATCACCCATAAGATCAGCTTCCAGATCCCCGGCATCCGCTCCGAGGCGATCCAGGCGGTCGGCGTCGCCATCACCAGGGACGGCTCGAAGGCCTATGTGGCGCTCGGCCCGGCCAACCGCATCGCGGTGGTCGACACCAAGACCTACGAGGTGACCGACTATCTCCTCGTCGGCCAGCGCGTCTGGCATCTCGGCTTCTCGCCCGACGAGAAATACCTGTTCACCACCAACGGCCTGTCGAACGACGTCACGATCATCGACGTCGCTTCCGACGAGCCGGTCAAGACGGTGCAGGTCGGCCAGCAGCCCTGGGGCGTCGCCGTGACGCCGAACTGACCGGCGGCCCGCGGGAAAGCCGCGTGCCGGAATTCGCAATTTCGATCGGGAGGACATCGATGAAATCACCGTGGCTCGCTCTGATGGCTGCCGTCTTCGCACTCGGTATCGGGCTCGCGCCGGGCGGAACGGCGTTCGCCCAGGGCAATGACGACGACGACGATGACGCCAAGCCCGCCGCCTCCGCCTCGAAGGCCGCGGACGACGATGACGACGACGACGACGAGCGCCACGGCGCCGAGATGGTGCCCGCCGCCGACGGGCTGAAGATTCCCCCCGGTTCGGAACTGATGCCCGCCGCCGCCCTCAACGGCGACATGCTGGGCCTGCCGAAGAAGAGCCTGACGACCCAGATCGTCACGCCGCTCGTCCTCGGCGCCGACGGCGACGCCTTCAAGACCAGCCACAAGGACTTCTATCTGCGGGCCGGCCAGCCCTATCGCTGGGACATCAAGTCCGAGGGCGACATCGAATACAAGTTCAATGCACCGGACTTCTTCCGCAATGTCTGGATGAACCAGATCGTCATCGACGATCTGGAGGTCCACATGGCCGGCGCCCCGGCCTGGCTCGAATACGACTCCCACGGCACCATCACCGTGCAGTTCCAGACGGTGCGGCCCGGCCGCTACCACTGGGAGGTGGGCGGTCTCGACGAGAACCACGTCATGGAAGGCACGATCACCGTGGTCCAGTGACGGCCCGAAGCCGGCAAGGAAGCGGCCGCGAGCCTATGGAGGCTTCGCGGCCGTCTGCCATTTTCGGGCCGGCGCGATAGGTTGGCTTGAAGGACCTGGAGCACGATCTCGAAAAGCGGGAGCCGATATTCGGAAAAAGATCGTGCGCCCATGAAGACGGGGGCGGATGGCGAGCGAAGCTCGTCCCATCCCGCTCCGGGAGGGCGGGCGGGGCCCGCGAGAGGCGAGTAGACATGCAGGACGGCATCCTCAGCCAGGAGGAAGGCAGGCTTCCCGCCCTTTCGGTGGAAGGCGTCAGCCATTCCTACGGGGCCCGCAAGGCGCTCGACGAGGTCAGCTTCACCGTGCCCCAGGGCTCCTTCACCGCGCTTCTCGGGCCGAACGGCGCCGGCAAGTCGACGCTGTTCTCGCTGGTGACGCGACTCTTCGACGTGCGCCACGGCCGCATCCACATTCTCGGCTTCGACCTGACGGCAGATCCCGGCGAGGCGCTGCGCCGGCTGGGCGTCGTCTTCCAGGCCCGCACCCTCGACCTCGACCTCTCGATCCGGCAGAACCTCGTCTATCACGCCGCCCTCCACGGGCTGTCGGGCGCGAAGGCCAAGGCGCGCATCGGCGAGATCCTCGCGACGTCGGAACTGCGCGAGCGGCTCTCCGACAAGGCCCGGAACCTTTCCGGCGGCCAGCTTCGCAGCATCGAGATCGTCCGCGCCTTCATGCACCGCCCGCGTCTGATCCTCCTCGACGAGCCGACCGTCGGCCTCGACATCCGCTCGCGCGCCGCCATCCTGGCGGAAGTCCGGCGGCTCGTGCGCGAAGAGGGGGTGAGCGTCCTGTGGGCGACCCATCTCATCGACGAGATCGACGAGAGCGACCGCGTCGTGGTGCTGCATCAGGGCACGGTGCGGGCCGAGGGTCTCGTCCCGCACGTCGTCGCGGCCGAGCGGGCGGGCTCGATCGGCGAGGCCTTCACCCGCCTGACCGGCGTGACGGCCGCGAACGGACGCGAGGAGGCACGGGCATGACCGGAGAGCTCTTGGAGGTGACGCGGTGAGCGGCGCCATGATCGACACCGCCGGCGCCCCGAAGATGCGCCGCGGCTTTCCGCTTTCGGCCTATCTGATCTGCGCCGGCGGCATCGTCTGGCGCGAGGGCCTGCGCTTCGTCCACCAGCGCGAGCGCTTCGTCTCGGCGCTGGTGCGGCCGCTGCTGTGGCTGTTCATCTTCGCCGCCGGCTTCCGCCAGGTGCTCGGCGTCTCGATCATCGCGCCCTACAAGACCTACATCCTCTACGAGGTCTACATCGCCCCCGGCCTCGTCGGCATGATCCTGCTGTTCAACGGCATGCAGTCGTCGCTCTCCATGGTCTACGACCGCGAGACCGGCACCATGAAGACGCTGCTCGTCTCGCCGCTGCCGCGCTGGTATCTGCTCTGCTCGAAGCTCTTCGCCGGCGTCGCCGTCGGCGTCGTCCAGGTCTACGTCTTCTTCGCCATCGCCTGGTTCTGGGAGGTCCGGCCGGACTGGCTCGGCTATCTCAGCGCGCTGCCGGCGATCTTCCTCGCCGGGCTGATGCTCGGGGCGCTCGGCATGCTCTTGTCGTCGCTCGTCCAGCAGCTCGAGAACTTCGCCGGGGTGATGAACTTCGTCATCTTCCCGATGTATTTCGCGTCCTCGGCGCTCTATCCACTCTGGCGGGTGCAGGAATCGAGCCCGCTGCTCTACCGGATCTGCCAGTTCAACCCCTTCACCCATGCGGTGGAACTGATCCGCTTCGCGCTCTACCGGCAGTTCAACACAGACGCGTTCCTGATCGTCCTCGGCTGCACGATCGTGTTCCTCGGCGGTGCGATCCTCGCCTACGATCCGGCACGCGGGCTGATCAGCCGCAAACGGCAATAGCCTCGAGCGGCAACGACACGAGACGGGAGGAAACCTCATGATGACTTCATCGCCGACGGCCGGGTCCCGGCGGATCGCCCCGGCCGCCATCGCCGCCGCCGTCTTCTTTGCCCAAGCCGGCCTCGTCCTCG
This sequence comes from Jiella sonneratiae, assembly GCF_017353515.1. Lineage (GTDB taxonomy): Bacteria > Pseudomonadota > Alphaproteobacteria > Rhizobiales > Rhizobiaceae > Jiella > Jiella sonneratiae. The sequence continues at coordinate 69,396 of NZ_JAFMPY010000006.1, read as the reverse complement.
CGCAGGACGGCGCGACGCCCCGCGAGGTGCCGAAGGACTTCGTGCTCCCCGGCCCCGCCCCCACCAACGCGCCGGTCGGCACCGGCAGCGGCGCTGCCGCGAAGGCGGGCGAATCCGCGCCGGAGGCCGGGCCGTCCAAATCCGGTCAAGCGGCCCAGAACCCGGTGAACTTCGCCAGGGCGCCGGCCCCGGCGACCACCGACTGGCCCTGCATCCAGAGGCGGGTCGAGCGCATTTCCGCCGGCCAGATCTGGGGCGGGCCGGCGCTTCCCGACGCGGGCGAGGTGGAGGTCGATCCGACCCTTCGCCGGCTGCTCGACACGGTCAGCGCGAGGCGCACGCCGCTCGCCGACGCCGAAGCCGCGGTGAAGGACTATCTCGGCGGCCTGCCGGAGGCCGAGCGGGAGACCGGGGCCGGCCGCTTCGTCGCCCTGCTGCTCGACCGGCTGAATGCCGAACGCAGCCAGATCATGAGCGGCATCGAGCGCTACGGCGCCAAGCAGAAGGCGCTGGCGGCGCGGCTGCGCAAGGAGACGACGGCGTTCTCGACGCATCAGAACAATCCGACCGCCAACCCGACCGCGCTCGACGACGCACGGCAGCAGCTGCTCTGGGACACCCGCGTCTTCAACGAGCGGCGCCAGTCGCTGAGCTATGTCTGCGAGGTGCCGACGCTGATCGAACAGCGGGCCTTCGCGCTCGGCCGTGCTGCCGAACGGGCCTTGTGACGGTGGCGGGGGCGACACCGGAAGACGCACCGGCCGTTTGCGTCACCCTGCGGGCGCTGCCGCACCTCTATGCGGTGAGCCGGCTTGCTCCCGATGCGGCGATCCCCGCCTGGGCCGACGGCGAGGGTTTCGTCTCGATCTCCCGCAGCGCGGACGAACTCTCGATCCTCTGCGCCGCCGAGCGCGTGCCGCAGGGCACGCAGTCGGAAGCCGGCTGGTGCGGCTTTTCCTTCGTCGGCCCCTTCGCCTTCGACGAGACCGGCATCGCGGCGGCGGTGCTCGAGCCGCTGGCCGCGGCCGGCATCGGCGTCTTCCTGGTCTCGAGCTTCGACACCGACCATCTCTTCGTGAAGATCGAGAATGCCGGCCGGACCAGCGAAGCGCTCACCGCTGCGGGCCATGTGGTCGCGCCCGGCTGAGCGGCGGAGCGCAGCCTCCGGCTCAGCGCTTCAACTGCTCGATCAGAGAGCTTCGCATCGGAAGCTCGAACATCGCTCCCCCGGCAACGATGGCGGCCTGCTTTTCGATCGTCTCCCACAGGAAGAGGATGCGTTCCATCTGCTTCGTGACCTTGGCCTTCTGAAGCCCCCTCGACAGGAAGAAGCCGATGAGCCGGGAGTTTCTGAATGCCTGATATTCGAGCTCGTTCCGGGTGATGCGGCGATCACCTGAAAGGACCACCCACCGTCCTTCGGAACTGAGGACCGGTATCCACTCGACGTCTTTGACGCCGGGGCCGAATTTCTCGCGAAGATGGACGATCGTGTGTTCGCCTTGAAAGAGGGCCTGGAGCGCATGTGCGAGAGCCGGCGAAAGGTTCTCGTCGACGAGAACCTTCACGCGGCCTCGAGGCTCGCTTCGAACGTCGCCGCATCACGCACGACGGCGGCCGGAACCTGAAACAGTCGGGCGGCTTTCTCGACCGATCCTTCCGCCTTGACGGCATCGGCCAACGCCACGGTCGGCACACCGAACTGAGCCGCCACCGGCTGCCCGAAGGCCCGGGACGGGTCGATCACGATCGAAGCCTTGCCGTGAAAAGGGCGCCATCTCGCGACCGTCCGGTCGTCGAAATCGAGATCCTTGAAGCTCCTTTCGATGACGTCCTTGAAGACGTACTGGCGTGTCTTGAGATCGAGAAGCGCCTCGTTGCTGGTCGATCGCTCGATGCTCTTGAGAAAGATCGTTCGACCGTCGGTCTGAAATCGCCGCGTGGAAAAGGGATAGGGGTCGCCGACGCATTCACGCGCATATTCCAGGCACCCACGCACCGCCTTCAAGCCGACGCCGGCGTCGACGAAGGCTTTGACAAATCGCAATTCGATGAGGTCGCGAAACCCAAGTTCGAGGCTGTCCTCGAACATTGCAAGCTGGGACTGCCAGAGCGGCGGAACCTGGCGGATCGCGTCGCCCGCGACATATCTGTGACCGCGCATCCAGCGCCGGATATTCCGGGCCGGCGTCCGCAGGAGGCGCGCCGCCTCCGCCGCGGTATAGGAGCCGACGTCGAGCGGGACGGTGAGTGGCATCGTCATCTCGTTCATGGGCGGCAGAATATCCCCAATCGGATCAGCGGCAATCCCGCGGCTCATCCTATCGCGGACGATCGGCCGATGCCGCCGACAATCTGCGTCGGGATTGCCGTGCATCACCATGGACGTGGGATGATAGCGTATCGACCCGCCGCTCCGGCAGGGCGGAGCCGCCATGCGACGCGCGGAAGATGATCGGCACGCGAACTGTGACGACCGTCACGACGCCTGGGCGATCCTGCTGTGATGTGTCGGTGATGGGTCGCGGTGCTGGAGGTCGATGGCAGGGGCAACAGGGCTCGAACCTGTGACCTGCGGTTTTGGAGACCGCCGCTCTACCAACTGAGCTATACCCCTTCGGCCGCGCTGAGATAGAACGTCGGCGGCCCGGATGCAACAGCAATCTTCCGCGGCTTCGAAGGGCCGGCGGGCGGGAGTCCGCGCGGCCCGGAAGGTCCCTCTTTCAGGCCACAGGGCCCTGCGCGTGCAGCCCCTCGCCCGTCAGGACGAGGCCTGCATCGGCTTGCGGGGCGAGCCGCCTTCCTGCCCGACGAACCAGCGGACGAGGAGCATGACGGCGATCACCGCGAGATAGGCGGCAAGCTCGCTCGCCGAGGGCTGCGAGGCATAGCCGAAGAGCACATGCGCGACGCGGCCGGGCAGGCTCGCCTCGGAGAGGATGCCGCTGGTGTCCCAGAGCGGAGTCACCCAGTCATTCAGCCAGCCGCCCTGGGCGAGGAAGCGCACCGCCTGGGCCGCCAGGCCGGCAGCGAGCAGCGTGATCAGCGCCGTCAGCACGCCGAAGAGATAGCGCAGCGGGATCGCCACGAGGCCGAAATAGAGCAGCGCCGAGACGACCGCGCCGCCGGCGATCCCGATCAGCCCGCCGCCGATGATGCCGGTGGCGGTGGTCTGGCCGGCCGCGGCGACGCCGTAGAGGAACAGCACCACCTCCGAGCCTTCCCGCAGAACCGCCACGGCGCAGACGATGGCGAGCGCCATCAGCGAGCGGCGGCCCGCCTTCACCTCCTCGCCGACCGCCTTCAGGGACCGGGCGAGTTCGCGGCCGTGGCTGGCCATCCAGGCATTGTGCCAGACGAGCATGACGACGGCGACGAACAGCACCGTGGCGTTCAGCGCCTCCTGCCCGGATCCCTCGAAGAGATCGGCGATGCCGCCGGCGAAGGCCGCGACGAGGCAGGCGCCGAGGAAACCGGCGAGGATGCCGCCGGCGACGTAGCCGCTGCGGCCGGCAAGCCCGCGCGTCGCCGCGAGCACCACGCCGACGACAAGACCCGCCTCGATGACCTCGCGGAAGACGATGATGAAGGCTGCGAGCATGGCGGTTACTTCGCCGTCACGATGCCGCGGGCCGTCGCGGCGTGATACTCGCCCATGAACTGATAGCGGCCCGGGACCAGCGGCTGGACGCGGATGACGCCGGTCTGGCCGCCGCCCACGACCTTCTCGACACGCAGGTCGGTGGAATCGAACTCGTCGGCGGTGGCGTCGGCGTTGGTCAGCTTGATCTGGAAGCGCTGGTTGGCCGGCACCTCGATCTCGGAGGGCGAGAACTTGTGGTCCTTGAGGGTGACCTCGAAGGTCGGCACGTCCGCGGCCAGCGCCGGAGCGGCGACGGCGGCAACACAGAGCGAAAGGGCGGCGGATCGCAGGAGGGCGGTCATCGTCGTCTTCTCCAATTCTCCGAATTCGGTTGGTCTTGCCGCCCTTCCCACGTCGCGGAAAGGGCGGTCCGTTCAGCTGTGCTTGGCGGGATAGTCGAAGGTCCACGAGACGGTGATCGGCTTCCACCAGTCGGGAACCCCGGTCGCCTTGTCGACATGCCGCAGGAAGCCGTTCACCGAGGGCGGCGCAACGACGTAGGTGGCCTTGTACGTGCCGGGGCCGTGCATGGCAAAGTCGTTGGCATAATGCGGGCCGTCGGCTGCGGTCATCGGCGCGAGGGTCTTGGTCTCGCTGTAGGAGCCGTCGGCCTTGGCCACCGTCAGCTTGACGCCGAGATAGGGGATCCAGGCATCCGGCGGAAAGCCGTGGGCTTCCTTGGCGGTGGCGTGGATGTCGATCTCGACATGGACCGCGTCCTTGGCCCGGCTCATCCCGGGCGCCATCGCACTCATGGTGATGCCGGTGAGATAGGCGGGCGAAAGCTGCATCCCGTCCTTCACGACGGGTTCGCCCATGTAGAATTCGGTGGCGGACGCCGGACCTGCGGCCACCGAGGCGATGACCGCCCAGGCCGCGATACGTGCTTTGACCATAGTCTCATTCCTCACAGTGAGGCCCGCCCGAGCGGGTCGCAGCGAGGGATATACCCTGCCGTCTAATCCTGACAGTTTCGCTCGCATTACAATTTCGCAATGTCGTCGGCAGGGGGTGAGCGGGCCGCGGGGCCGGCACGCACTGGCTTGAGGACGACGCGGATCGGCGCGCCGCCGCCGGGCTTCACGCAATCGCCGCTGCGCTGCAACAGTATCTTTATACAATTCATCATTGTCGAAACGCCCGGCCTGCCGTAAGGTCATTTCGGGTGAGCCGCTTCTCGCCCGCGAAGCTTTCGGGTGACGCATCATGGCCAATCGCGAGTTCCTGGACGCCGACGCCATCGACCGGGCGAAACGGGCGGCCGAACGCTGGAAGCAACGGACGGAAGAGCGCGAGCGGCGCAAACGGGCGCTCGAACGCGGCGCCATCATCGAGGCCGACAAGCAGGAACGCGTCATCAAGCGCGTGAACCGCCTCGACGAGTGGGCGGCGACCGCGAAGAAGACGGACGACGGCGAGACGATCTCGGCTCGTGAGAGCTTCAGTGCCCGGGCTTGGCGGCCGGAGGACATCGGGAGGGCGGCCGAGGAGCGGATCCTTGAGACCAAGGACCTCCTCTCCATCGAGTTCTTCGAGCTCGGCCTCGTCGCCGCCGACTGCGTCGGGCGGATCACCACCGGCGGCCAGCCGAACGGCACCGGCTTCCTGGTGGCGCCCGGCCTGGTGATGACCAACCACCACGTGCTCGCGAGCCCGCAGGAGGCGAGCGCGAGCCGCTTTCAGCTGTATTACGAGCCGAACGAGGTCGGCGTGCCGCGGCCCGTCGAAACCTTCCTGTTTCGCCCGCAGGACTTCTTCCTCACCGACACGCGGCTGGACTTCACCCTCGTCGCCATCGAGAAGACGTCGCAGAGCGGCACGACGCTCGACACGGCCATGCTGCTGCCGCTGATCGGCGACGAGGGCAAGGCCCGCGTCGGCGAGGCCCTGAACATCGTCCAGCACCCGGCGGGACGGCCGAAGGAAGTGGTGATCCGCAACAACCGGCTTCTCGACCTGCCGGAGGGCGACGGTCTCGACATCTTCTTCCACTACGAGAGCGACACCGAGCAGGGCTCGTCCGGCTCGCCGGTCTTCAACGACCAGTGGGAGGTGGTGGCGCTGCATCATTCCTCGGTGCCGAAGACCGACGCCAACGGCGAACTCGTCGACGCCGGCGGCGTCGTCCTGCGCCAGGGCGATTCGCCCGACCGGATCGTCTGGGTCGCCAACGAGGGCATCAGGGTCTCGCGGCTCGTCAACTTCATCCGCGACGTTCCGCTCGACCCGGCGATGGATGCGGTTCGCGACGAAGCGCTGGCGACCTGGGCCTTGCAGGGCCGGCCGGAGGCCGCCAAGAAGCGCGCCGAGAAGGCGATGTCGGACCCGACCCCGATCACCGACGTGCCGGGCGAGACGCAGCCGGATGACCGGCCTGGCGAGACGCCGCAGGCCGGCGGGAGCGGCGATCGCGCAACGGACGACGGCCCTTCGCGTGGTCGGCACGATGGTGGTCCGGAAGGCGGAATATCCGGGGGCGGTGCGCTCTCGGCAGGGTCCGTCTCGCGCGACAAGCCCGTGGTGGGGCCCCGTGCAACCTGCGGCGGAGACGCGCTTCCCGTCGCCGCGACCGAAAGCGGCCGGCCCGACCCGTCGGACCCGGACTACAAGAACAGAGTCGGCTACGATCCGGTCTTTCTCGGCGAGGCCGTGCCGCTGCCGACCCTCAGGGATGCGAGCCACGGCCCGCTCGCCGCGACCGCGTCGGGTCCGGAGCTGAAATACCATCATTACAGCGTGATGATGAACGAGCGGCGCCGGCTCGCCTATGTCTCGGCGGTCAACATCGACGGCGCCGCGCCCTTCCAGCAGAGCCGCGAGGGTTCGGACCGCTGGTATCTCGATCCGCGCCTCGCCGCGGCGCTGCAGGCGGACGGCAGCTATTACCGCGACAACCCGCTCGATCGCGGCCATCTGGTGCGCCGCGCCGACGCCGCCTGGGGACACAGCACGGAAGAGGCCGAACGCGCCAACGACGACACGTTCCACTTCACCAACTGCTCGCCGCAGCACGAGATCTTCAACCAGTCCCGGCTCGCCAGCCGCAAGGGCCTGATGCTCTGGGGCAATCTCGAAAACGCCGTCGCCCGGCTCGCCGGCCAGTCGCAGCGGCGGCTCAGCGTGATGAACGGGCCGGTCTTCACCGAGCATGACCGGCCGTACCGGCACGACTTCTTCGTCCCCGCGGCCTTCTGGAAGCTGGTGATCTTCCCGGAGAGCGAGACCAAGGTGAGCGCCCTCGCCTTCCGGCTGAGCCAGGCCGACCAGATCGCCGGGCTGGCGCGCGAGGCCGCGCTGGACCAGGGGCTCGTCGAATTCAGGCCGCAGCAGATCGCGATCGCCGAGCTCGAGGCGATCACCGGCCTCGATTTCGGCACGCTGCGCCAGCGCGACGCCTTCGCGGCCGCCGCCGGCAGCCCCGCCGGCGCCAGCGCCGAATCCGTCCGCGAAAGGGTGGGAAGCCGCGTCGTCACGAACGAGGCCGACATCGTCTTCGCCTCGGCGCGCGGGGGGCGCGGCGCCGCGTCGCAGCACGAAGGCGCGGTTCGCGGCGCGGGCGGGGGCACCGGCAACGGGATACCCGCGGCCGCAGCCGCCGCCGAGGGCGAACGGATCTCCTACGAGCAGCTCAAGGCGATGATGCTCGATCCGAAGGTGCCGGACGAGACGATCGCCCGCTATCTGACGGGCGTGCCGAAGCGCTCCGGCGCCTTCAGTCCGGAGGTCAGGCCCGATCCCGCCATGGTGCGGATGGAGGGGACCGCACGCCTCGAGGTCGAGAGCGCCCTCGGCTGGGGCAACGCCCTCAGCCGCTGGCGCCGCAACCGCGCCTACGAGCTGCGGCGCATCTTTGACAGGCACAGCCCCGTCCTCGTCGAGGAAGGCGATTCCTGGTTCCAGTTCCCGTTCCTGATCAAGGACGTCATCGACCATCTCGGCGAGGAATATCTGATCTGGAGCCTTTCGGCGGCCGGCGACACGGCCGAGAACATGGTCAGGACCGAGCCGGAATACATGGCCGGCCTCGAGGCGGTGCGCGAGCATGGCGTGCGCGCCTTCCTGTTCTCCGCCGCCGGCAACGACGTGATCGGCGAGGATCTCACCGGCAAGCCGGTGCTCGGCTCGCTGCTGAAGCACTTCGAGCCCGGCAAGAGCGCGTCCTGGCACATCGACGAAACGGCCCTGCGGCGGGTGCTCGAAACCCTCGAGCGATCCTACGAGACCGTCGTCGACACGATCCACGCCCGCCGCGGCTTCGAGCGGCTGCCGATCCTCGTCCACGGCTACGACTATGCGATCGCCGGCGGCTTTTCCGGCGACGTCCGCGACCCGAGCTGGGCGGCGCAGGACGAGTGGCTGGGCGGGCCGATGCGCCAGAAGGGGATCGTCGACCCGCAGATGCAGCGCGCCATCGTCCGGCTGCTGATCGACCGGCTCTACGACATGCTGAACGGCCTCGCCGCGCGAAAGACCGACGTCCACGTCGTCGACGTGCGCGGGACGCTCGAGCTCGGCGAATGGGCGGACGAGATCCACGGCACCGACGGCGGCTTCGGCCAGGTGGCGGAGAAGTTCAGGGCGGTGCTGCGGCGGGTGATCTGACGAAAGGCCCGCGGGGCCAGATGATCGGCGAGCCTACCGTCGCCCGGCTCGCGCAGGCCCGGCGGGCCGATCACGATCCGCCGCTCGGAATGGTCCGCGACGGCCGCGTCGACGGACCGGCCGAGAAGCCTGTGCGGGCTCCTTCGCTCACTTCCCGCGCTTCAGGCTGCCCAAAATTCCCCTGACGATGGCGGTGGTCACCGTCGAGGCGACGGTGCGGCCGACCTGCTTCATCACCGTCTCGGTCAGGGTCTGGCGCTGGTAGCCGGAGGAGCGCGACGCCCGGCGGCGCGGCGCCCGCCGCCGCGGGGCGTCTTCTTCGTCCTCGACATAGTCTTCGGCATCGTCCCGTCCGGAGCCGCCGAGGCCGAAATCCGGGATCTGGAAGCCGGTGCGGGTGCGGCGGGTCGCCGGCACCGACGCCCGGCCGCCGCCCCAGGGCCCCCGCGCCTCGCTTTCGCCGTCGCGCGCCGTCTCCGTCTCGCGCCGCCGTGCCGCCTCCGCCCGCGCGTCGCGCGCGGCCCTGTCGCTCGCTTCTCGCTGCCGCGTGGCCTCGGCCTCGCGCTCGCGTTCCTCCGCCTCGCGCTTCAGCTCCGCCCCGGCGCGCTCCACCAGGATCTCGTAGGCGGATTCGGAATCGATCGCGTGATTGTAGAGCCCGGCCACCGGGCTCGAACGCAGCGTCTCCGCCCGCTCCGCGTCGCTCACCGGGCCGAGCCGCCCCGCCGGCGGACGGATCAGCGTGCGCTGGACCATGGACGGCACGCCGCCCTTGCCGAGGGTGGAGACCAGCGCCTCGCCGACCCCGAGCGTGGTGATCGCCTCGTAGGCGTCGAAGTCGGGATTGGGCCGGAAGGTCTCGGCGGCGCTCTTCACCGCCTTCTGTTCGCGCGGCGTATAGGCCCTGAGCGCATGCTGGACGCGGTTGCCCAGCTGGGCGAGGACGCCGTCCGGCACGTCGAGCGGGTTCTGCGTCACGAAATAGACGCCGACGCCCTTCGAGCGGATCAGCTTCACCACCTGCTCGACCCGGTCGAGCAGGATCTGCGGTGCGCCGTCGAAGAGGAGATGTGCCTCGTCGAAGAAGAAGACCAGCTTCGGCTTTTCGGGATCGCCGACCTCCGGCAGTTCCTCGAAGAGCTCGGACAACAGCCACAGAAGAAAGGTCGCATAGAGCCGCGGATTCATCATCAGCTTGTCGGCGGCGAGCACGTTGACGAAGCCGCGCCCGTCGCGGTCGGTGCGCATCAGGTCGTCGATCTTCAGCGCCGGCTCGCCGAAGAAGCTCGCCGCCCCCTGCTGTTCCAGGACGAGCAGCGCGCGCTGAATCGCGCCGACCGAGGCCTTGGAGACGTTGCCGTAGAGCCCCGAAATCTCCGAGGCGTTCTCCGACAGATGGGCGAGCATCGCCTGCATGTCTTTCAGGTCGAGGAGCAGCAGCCCCTCGTCGTCGGCCATCTTGAAGGCGATGTTGAGGACGCCCTCCTGCGCCTCGGAAAGGCTCATCAGCCGCGACAGGAGCAGCGGCCCCATTTCGGAAATCGTCGCACGGACGGGATGGCCCTTCTCGCCGAAGATGTCCCAGAAGACCGTCGGATAGAGGTCGTTGTAATAGGGTTCGAGGCCGATCTTCCTGGCCCGCTCGACGAGGAAGTCCTTCGCCTCGCCGCGCTGCGAGATGCCGGAGAGGTCGCCCTTGATGTCGGCGCAGAACACCGGGACGCCGGCGTCCGAGAAGCCCTCGGCGAGAACCTGCAGCGTCACCGTCTTGCCGGTGCCGGTCGCCCCGGTGACGAGGCCGTGGCGGTTGGCGAAGGCGAGGTCGAGATATTCGCCGTCGCCGATCGCGTTGCGGGAATCGCGGCTCGCGCCGAGAAAGATCCGATCCGACTGAGCCATGCGCGCGAGCCTCCGACGTTGCGTCGAAACGGTATATAGCGGGGTGGCGGCCGCACAAGTCGGGGATCGTTCCTCGCCTGCGCCCGGCGGCCGCAGGTCGCGATGCGCGGCACCCCCGCCGATCGCCGATGTCGTGTGGCAAAATCCCTCCGGCTCGGGTAAGGTGTTCGCGCAATGGGGGAAATCGCATAGGAAAAGAGGGGTCGCGGGTCGAGGCGTTGAGCCGCGCTTGCTCGGGACGAAGAGCCGTGAGCATTCACATGCGAACAGAGGGGCGACCTGCCGCCGGCGCGGGCCGGCGTTCCGCCGGGCCGGGTGCACGGCTGCGGCGCCTCGGCCTGAAGCGCCGGTGGCGGCGGCCGACGCTCGTCGTCCATCTGCTGACCTTCGCGCTGATGGTGCTCGTTCCGGCGCTGCTGTTCAGCGCCTATCTGATCGTCCAGTTCTCCCAGCAGCAGCAGGAGATCGCCGCCGCCCAGGTGAACGACACGGCGGAGATCGTCTCGAACGCCATCGACCGCGAGATCTACGGCCTGATGACCTCCGGCCGGGTCCTCGCCGCCTCCCCGACCCTCGTCGACGACCGGCTGGCCGAATTCAACGACCGCACGGCGCAGGCGCTCGCCGGGACGATGACCACCGCCGAACTGGTCGATCACGGCATGGCCGTCCTCGTCGACACCCAGGACCGCTTCCCGCCGCCCTCGGCGCATTTTTCGGACACGCCGCTGATCCAGCGGGTCTTCGACACCCACCAGCCGGCGATCTCGGGCGTCAGCTTCCGCAAGAAGCGCGGCGAGTTCGTCTATCAGGTGGCGCTTCCGGTGAAGAAGGGCAGCGACGTCGGATACGTCCTCGTGCTGTCGAAGGCGACGACGTCGTTCGAGGCGGTGATCGCCGACCGCAACCTGCCGAGCCGCTGGTCGGCGATCATCAAGGACGCCGCCGGCAAGCGGGTCTTTGCGGCGGTCACCAGCGACGGCCGCATGCGGGCCCGCCAGAGCGTGTCCTACGACAACCCGTCGATCGTCGAGACCATCGGCAACACCGGCATGGGGACGGACCTGATCGAGGCGTCGACGGTCTCGGCGCTTTCGGGCTGGACGACGACGGTGGCGGTGCCGAGCGCGGTGATCGGCCGGCCGGTGATGCGCTCCTGGCTGCTGCTCATCGGTGCCGGGGCACTGCTGCTCGCTTTCTCCGTCGCCCTCGGGATCACCTTCGGCCGCCGCCTCGCCGAGCCGATCCGCAAGCTTTCCAGCCAGGCCGGCCTGATCGGCCGCGGCGAACCGGCGACGATGATCGCCACCGACATCGCCGAGATCGCCGAGGTCTCGCGGGTTCTCGCCCAGGCGTCGCGCGAGCGGCGCGAGGCCGAGGAGCAGAACCGCTTCCTGATGCGCGAGATGAGCCATCGGGCGAAGAACCAGTATGCGCTGATCGCCGCCATCGCGCGGCGGGCGGCCAACGAGAGCGCCGACACGACGCAGTTCCTCGCGACGCTTTCGGAGGCGCTCAACTCGCTCGCCCGCTCGGCCGACCTGCTGTCCTCGGGCGGCTGGGAAAGCGTCTCGGTGGGCGACCTCGTGAAGAGCCAGCTCAAGGCCTTCGGCACCGGCAACGAGCAGATCGTTTCCCGCGGTCCGACGATCGCGCTCAACCCGACCGCCGCCCAGACCATCGGCCTCGCCCTCCACGAACTCGCGACCAATGCCGCGAAATACGGCGCACTGTCGGTGCCGGAAGGAAAGGTCCTGATCGAATGGACCTGCGGCGACAGGTTCCGCCTGTCCTGGCGCGAAAGCGGCGGTCCGCCGGTGACGCCGCCGCGCCACTCCGGTTTCGGCACCCTCGTCACCCAGAAGATGACGGCGAGAGGCCTCGGCGGCTCGGTCGACATGGACTATGCGGCGACCGGCGTCGTCTGGACCCTGACCGTGCCGATCGAGGCCGTCGTCCCCGCGCCGGAGGTTCATCCGGAAGAAGGCGGCGAGGCCGCGTCAGCGCCGTCCTGAACGGCCTGTTCCTGCCGGATCGCCCGGCCGGACGGCCGCTGCCGCCACGTCCTCGCATGGCGCCGATTCATCAACCCTTCACCCGGTGCGGCTAGAGGTTGGAGGCGGTCGACGCAGGGGGGCGGTCCCGGGCAAGGTCGGACGGCGAGGCAGATTTCGACGGGCGTCTCGTTCGCCGCGGGCTCTCTGAAAAGTGGAGCGAGCGGATGCGCCGGCGGCGTCGCACGGCGATCTCATGGAATGCCGGACCGGTTCGGCTGGACCGCACATGGCTGCCGGCCGGGCGTCAATCGCTTCTCGAAGGGCTGCGGATGATCGAGACCTATGCGTTCGACGGCTCCAAGGTCGTCCACGACACCGTCGGCCCGGGCGGCCTTTCGGAGACCGCCATCTGGATCGATCTCGATTCGCCGTCGGCCGAGGAGGTCGCGGCCGTCGAGGCGCTCTGCACCATCGCCGTTCCGACCCGCGAGGAGATGAGCGAGATCGAGGTCTCCAGCCGGCTCTACTCCGAGGACGGCGCCGACGTGATGACGGCGAGCGTCGTCCACGGCGTCCAGAACGGCGCGCCGGCCTTCTCGCCGATCACCTTCATCCTCACCCGCGGCCGGCTGGTCACCGTGCGCTACAGCGAGCCGAAGAGCTTCCGCATCTTCGTCGCCAAGCTGTGCCGCGATCCATCCGCCCTGCCGTCCCACCACGATCACGCCGAGGCCGGCGAAATCGTCCGCGCCGCCGGCAAGCCGCCGACCGCCGAGCAGCTTCTCGTCGGGCTCCTGGAAACCGTCGTCGACCGCATGGCCGACCTTCTGGAACTGATCTCCGCCGATCTCGACCGCATCGGCGAGGACATCTTCTCCTCCTCGGCGCGCAAGAAGCCGACCGGCACCGCGGATTTCAAGAAGCTGCTGCAGCGCATCGGCGCGGCGGGAGACCTCACCTCGCGGGTGCGCGAAAGCCTCGCCACGCTCGACCGCCTGCTGCCCTTCCTGCAGCTCGTGCTCGACCGCAAGAAGGGCAACGGCGTGAAGGACGGCAAGGCGCGGGTCAAGGTGATGGCCCGCGACATCCACTCGCTCAACGACTTCGTCTCCTTCCTGTCCAACAAGACGACCTTCCTGCTCGACACGACCGTCGGGATGATCTCGATCGAGCAGAACGCCATCATCAAGATCTTCTCGGTCGCCGCCGTCGCCTTCCTGCCGCCGACCCTCGTCGCCTCCGTCTACGGGATGAACTTCGAGCACATGCCGGAACTCGGCTGGACCTATGGCTACCCCTATGCGCTGGCGCTGATGGGGGTCTCGGCGGTGCTGCCGATGCTGTATTTCCGCTACAAGAACTGGCTCTGACGAGGACCTTGAAGCCGGCGGCGGCCGGCCCGCCTCGCCCTGCCCCGCCCAGGCCGGCGCATGGGTGAACGCTGCGGTCACCGCCGGCGAGACGTCTTTTCAGCCGCGTTGCGAGGCGCCATCTCAGGGCGATCGACCGTCCGCGCATCCGCTACCGGAGCCCCGCCATGCCCGCATTCTCCGTCCTCGACCTTTCGCCGGTGCCAGACGGCTTGACGGCGGCGGATGCCCTGAAGAATTCCGGCGAGCTCGCCCGCCATGCCGAGGAGCTCGGCTACCGCCGCTTCTGGATGGCCGAGCATCACAACATGCCCGGCATCGCCAGCGCCGCGACCGCGGTCGCCCTCGCCTTCATCGCCGGCCAGACCAAGTCGATCCGCGTCGGCGCCGGCGGGATCATGCTGCCGAACCACGCGCCCCTCGTCGTCGCCGAGCAGTTCGGGACGCTGGCGACGCTCTATCCGGACCGGATCGACCTCGGGCTCGGCCGCGCCCCCGGCACCGACATGATGACGGCGCGGGCTCTCAGGCGAAACCTCGAGGCCGGCGACAGCTTCCCGCAGGACGTCCTCGAACTGATGCTGTATTTCGAGCCGGCATCGGAGGGACAGAAGCTGCGGGCGATCCCCGGCGAGGGCACGAACGTGCCGGTCTTCATCCTCGGCTCGAGCCTCTACGGCGCCCAGCTCGCCGCCCATCTCGGGCTGCCCTACGCCTTCGCCTCGCATTTCGCGCCGCAGGCCCTCGACCAGGCCGTCGAGATCTATCGCACGACCTACCGCCCCTCGGAACGCCATCCGCAGCCCTTCTTCATCCTCGCCGCCAACGTCTTCGCCGCCGCGACCGACGCCGAGGGCGCCTATCTGAAGAGCTCGATGGAACAGGCCTTCGTCAATCTGCGCACCGGCACTCCCGGCAAGCTGCCGCGCCCGAGGGAGGGCTATCTCGAAGGCCTCGAGCCCGCGGCGCGCTCGATGCTCGATCAGGCGCTCGCGGTTTCGGCCGTCGGATCGCCGGAGAAGGTGCACCGCGACCTCGCCGCCCTCGTCGAGCGCTACCGGCCGGACGAGATGATCCTCACCGGCCAGATCCACGATCACGCGGCGCGGCTGAAATCCTTCACCATCGCTGCCGACGCGATGCGCCGGATCGCCGAGGCGCGCCGGGCCGCCTGATGCGGCTGGTCGGGCCTGGGTCCGCTCCCGGTTCCGCCCTGCCCGGCGGACAATGGCGCAAGAACCGACGGTTTACGCTTCCCGGTCGACTGGGCTAAGGCCTTCTGCCAGAACGGCTCGCCGTACCGTCAGGGGGAAAAGCATGATCTCGCGCCGGCTCGTCTGCCTCTTTCCCGGCTTCGAGCCGATGCGTGCCGACGCGCACCGCAAGCGCTTCCGCCGCGGAGTAGAGAGTGCGGCCGCGCTCTGGGACCTGACGGTCGGCCTCGAAGAGCCGGCGGCGAGCGGTCCGGACGGCCTGTTCCCGCAGCTGAAGGTCCGGCTCGGCGGGGCGGCTCCCGGCAATCCGCCCTGGCGCTGCGATACCGAAATCGTCTTCTTCGACTGGGGCGACCTGATCCTCGCCTATGCGGCGCGGCCGGTGCCGACCCGGTTCGCCACCGGTTATCTCGCCCTCGCCGACTTTCTGGTGACGGGCACGGTGTTTCGCTATTTCAAGGTGAGCTGGCGTTATGGCCTCTTCTACCTCTTCCCGCTGGTGGTCCTCGCCGCCGCCCTGCTTCTCGGATGGCTCGGCGGAACGCTCGCGACGGCCCTCGTCGCCAGCCTTTCCGCCAGCCTCGGGGGCGTCGCCGCGACGCTGATCGGCGTCGTCGTCGGCCTCACGGTCGCCGCCGGCGTGCTCGTCCTCGCGCAGCGGCGGCTGCATCTCCTCACCGCGCTCGACGACTGGGCGATGGCGCGGGACATCTGCCGCGACCGCAATCCGGCGATCCGCCAGCGTATCCTTCTCCAGGCCGAGGAACTCGCCGCCCGCCTCGCCCCGGGCGCCGCGACCGGCGACGCCGAACTCGTCGTCGCAGCCCACAGCCTCGGCGCGGTGATGGCGGTGCGGGCGCTCGACGAGGCGCTCCGCCGGCCAGCGCTTTCCGGCCTGCAGCCGCATCTTCTGACCGTCGGATCGAGCCTGATGAAGACGGCCTTGCATCCTTCGGCGCGCGAGCAGCGGGCCGCGGTGCGGCACCTCGTCGCCGACCGCCTCGTCGCCTGGACCGACTGCCAGGGCCTGTCCGACCCGATCAACTTCTACAAGTCCAATCCGGCGACCTCGCTCGGCATCGAGGAGGGCCGGACGCCGCGCGTCGTGCGCGTCCATTTCCGCAAGCTGGTGAAGCCGGAGACCTACCGGCGCATCAAGCGGGACTTCTTCCGCCTGCACCGCCAGTTCGTGCTTCCCGTGGAGAAGCGGGCGCCCTATTCGTTCCACATGCTCCTCACCGGCCCGCACCCCGTCTCCGACCTCGCTCTCGAGGGAACCCTCGACCGGCCGCCGCTGAAGGCGCTCCCCGAACCGCCGAAGGAGATCGCCGCGAAGACGCCGACGATGGCCGAGGATCCGGCGAAATGAGCGCGGCACTCGTCGGCAAGATCCTCTGGGTGGCGATGGTCGTCGGCTGGTACGCCATCCGCTATCCGTTCGAGCGGCGCGCCAAACGCCGCCGGGTGGAGCGGACGCGCCGCGGCCGGGCCGAGACGATCCGGATGCTGATCTCGCTGTCGGGCCTCGGCATCCTGCCGGGGCTCTTCGTCGCGACCGGCTTCCCGTGGTTTGCGACCTACGCGCCCTCGCCGGTTCAGACGGCGCTCGGCCTCGCCCTGATGGTCGTCGCCCTCGTCCTCTTCCGCCTGACTCACAAGGCGCTCGGCAAGATGTGGTCGGTCTCCCTCGACATCCGCGAGAAGCACGAACTCGTCACCCGCGGCATCTACCGGCACGTGCGCCACCCGATGTACACGGCCTTCTGGACCATGGCCCTCGCCCAGGCGCTGCTCCTGCCCAACTTCGTTGCCGGCCTTGCGGGGCTCGCCGGCTTCGGCACCCTGTATTTCCTGCGCGTCGGGCCGGAAGAGGCGATGATGGAGGAGACCTTCGGCGATGCCTGGCGCGACTATCGCCGACGCACCGCCCGGCTGATCCCCGGCATCTACTGAGGCGGGCGGAAAGTGGCGGACGGAATCGCCACGGCGACGATCGCCGCGCTCGCCATCGGCGGCGTCATCGTCCGGCCGTTCGGCCTCGCCGAATGGATCTTCGCCACGCTCGGCGCTTTGCTGCTCGTTGTGCTGGGGCTGCTGCCGCCCGGCGAGGCGCTTGCGGGCGTCGCCTCGGGATCCGACGTCTATCTGTTCCTCGCCGGGATGATGCTGCTCGCCGAGATCGCCCGGCGCGAGGGCCTGTTCGACCACCTCGCCCGCCGCGCCGCCCGCGCCGCCGCGGGATCGCCGGTCCGTCTCTTCGTGCTCGTCTATCTGGTCGGCACGCTGGTCACCGTCTTCCTGTCGAACGACGCCACCGCCGTCGTCCTCACGCCGGCGGTCATCGCCGTCACCCGCGCGGCCAAGGTCGCAGATCCGATCCCCTATCTCCTGATCTGCGCCTTCGTCGCCAACGCCGCCTCTTTCGTCCTGCCGATCTCCAACCCGGCGAACATCGTGGTCTTCGGCGAGGCCATGCCGCCGCTCGGCGCCTGGCTGGCGCGCTTCGCCCTGCCTTCGGCGGCGGCGATCGTCGTGACCTTCGCCATGCTCTTGCTTCTCACCCGCCGGCGCCTCGGCGAGACGGTCGCAATCCCCGGCGAGACGGTGCGGCTGCCTTCCGGCGGAAGGATCGCCGCCTGCGGCCTCGCGCTCGCCGTCGTCGCGCTTCTCGCCGCCTCGGCCCTCGGCGCCGATCTCGGCCTGCCGACGGCGCTGGCGGGGCTCGCGACCCTCGTCCTCGTCGCGATCGGCGAAGGCCGCAGCCGGCTTGCCGCGCTCCGCGGTGTCTCCTGGTCGACGCTCGTCCTCGTCGCGGGTCTTTTCGTCATCGTCCGCGCTCTCGACCGCATCGGCCTCCAGGACCAGCTCGTCGCAGCGCTCCATGGCCTCGCGGACCGGACCGGCGCTTTCGCCGCGCCGATCGCCGGCGCCGTCACCGCCGTCCTGACGAACCTCACCAACAACCTGCCCCTCGGCCTCGTCGCCGGCGGCGTGGTGAAGGCGGCGCATGTCTTGCCGGAAATCACCGGCGCCGTCCTCGTCGGCATCGATCTCGGGCCGAACGTCTCGGTCACCGGTTCGCTGGCGACGATCCTCTGGCTGTTGGCGTTGCGGCGCGAGGGCATCCGCTACGGCGCCCTCGCCTTTCTCAGAATCGGCCTTGCGGTGACGCTGCCGGCGCTGGCCCTGGCGCTCGCCGCCCTGATGCTGTGAGCGCCAGCTCCGCGCGGCGTCAACCCTTCGGGCGCTTGGCCTTGCGAGGCCTCTCCCCGGCGCTGGAACCGCCCCCCGGCGCGCCGGCGCCTTCCGGCCTGCCGCCCTTGCGGTGGAACGGCTTTTTCGGCCGCTGACCGTCATGGCCCGGCCGGCCGGCGGATGGGCCGCCCGGCCCGCGGCTGCCGCCGCGCTCCGCACCTGCGCCCCGGCCCCGCGGCGGCGCCTTGCCGCCCGGGCTATCGGCATAGGAGATCGTGATGTCGTCGCCGTCGCTGACCTCGGCGGCGCCGGCGAACTTGCGGGCGACGCTCTCGGCGACCTCGAACTTGGTCTCGCGGTCGTAAATCTTGATCGCGCCGATCTCCTGCCGGGTGATCTTGCCGCGCCGGCAGATCAGCGGCAGGATCCACTTCGGATCGGCATTGTTCTTGCGGCCGACATCCATGTGGAACCAGACCACCGGACCGCCGCGCATCTGTTCCCGGCCGCCGCGCTCGCCGTCGCCGCGTTCGCCGCCGAACTTGCGTCCCTTGCCGGCAAACTCCCGCTCCTTGGCGACTTTCGGATCCGGTCCGAAGCCCGGGTCGAAGACGTCTTCCGGCGCGGGCAGACGGGCACGGTAGAGCCGCGCCAGCGCGGCCGCCAGTTCCTCGGCCCCGCGCGTCGCGAGAAGCCGTCGCGCCACGGCGATGTCGTCCTCGCCCGCCGGCTCGGCCAGCAGCGGATCGGAGAGCAGCCGCTCCTCGTCGAGGCGGCGGATCGCCTCGGCCGAGGGTGCGCCGCCCCATCGCGCCGTGACACCGGCCTCGGCGAGAAGCCGCTCGGCCTTGCGACGCCGCGAGATCGGCACCAGCAGGGCCGAGACACCCTTGCGGCCGGCCCGGCCGGTGCGGCCCGAGCGGTGCTGCAGGGTTTCGGCGTCGCTCGGCAGCTCGGCATGGACGACGAGGCCGAGGCTCGGCAGGTCGATGCCGCGGGCCGCGACGTCGGTCGCGACGCAGACCCGCGCCCGGCCGTCACGCAGCGCCTGCATCGCCTGGTTCCGCTCGGCCTGGCCGAGCTCGCCGGACAGCGTGACGGCGGCAAAGCCGCGCTCGATCAGCCCGGACGAGAGATGGCGCACGGATTCGCGGGTGTTGCAGAAGACGATGGCGCTCGGCGACTCGGCCTCGCGCAGCACGTTGACGATCGCATGCTCGACCTCGTTCGGGGCGATGCGGATCGCCCGATATTCGATGTCGGCATGGCCCGCCGTGCCCTTCGCCACCTCGATGCGCATGGCGCCGCGCTGATAGCGCTTGGCCATCGCCATGATTGTCTTCGGCAGCGTCGCGGAGAAGAGCAGCGTCCGCCGTTCCGCCGGCGTCGCCTCGAGCAGGAATTCCAGATCCTCGCGGAAGCCGAGATTGAGCATCTCGTCGGCCTCGTCGAGCACCAGCGCCTTCAGCCCGCCGATCTTCAGCGCCCCGCGCTCCAGATGGTCGCGCAGGCGGCCCGGCGTTCCGACGACGATATGGGCGCCACGCTCGAGCCTGCGGCGCTCGGCGCGCGGATCCATGCCGCCGACGCAGGTGACGATCTCGGCGCCGGCATGGGCGTAGAGCCAGGCAAGCTCGACCGTCACCTGGATCGCCAGTTCCCGCGTCGGCGCGACGATCAGCGCCATCGGCTCGGCGGCGGCGGAAAAGCGCTCGTCCTCGCCGAGCAGCGTTGCGGCAATCGCCAGCCCGTAGGCGATGGTCTTGCCGGAACCGGTCTGCGCCGAGACGAGCAGGTCGCGGTTCTCCGTCCCCTCCTCCAGCACCGCGTCCTGGACGGGCGTCGGCTCCTCGTAGCCGCGCTCGGAAAGCGCCCGGACGAGCGGGGTGATGGCGGTGCGAAACGGCATGAAATATCCTCGGAGAGGTGGAGGCGCGCCGGCGCGTTCCGCGCGGCATCTGAAAACATCCCCACCTGGCGGCTCCTATGGCACAGGGAGGCGCCGGGTTCAAATGGGATCGGGTGGTCCTCCGTGGTGGTTTATCAAACTTCGCACCTGGATGTTTACCCAAGGGTCACAGAAAATGATCAATTATCTATTATCCATAATATATAATTTAAGAATTATAATTCTATAATTGATGAACTTTCTGATATTTTACAATCAGGTCGCCCTAATTTACACCATATCATCTTCCTACGTCTAAATAATCTAATAATTCTGCGGCCTCAAACCCGGATGGCAACCTCGATCTGTCAAACCAATTTGATGTCATGTCCCCATTATCAGACGTTATCATATCCTCTAAACTTGCGCTTTTTGTCGCGTGAATGGAGTGATCCGTGTCGGATACACGCCTGTACTCAGAGTACGCAATCTGTAGCGTGGGCATCGCTACCGCGATCACGATTGCGATAACCCCAATTCGGATGGCGCGACTTGCAGTACGATCGTTTTCGGCGGCCGCTTGCTCAAACTTCAGAAGAAACTCCGCAGCAGATGCTTGGAGGCCCGTTGCAATCTGCGCGCCTTCCGTGGCAACGTTCTGCAACTGATCAAAGCGCGATTCGATGCGCGCAAGCCGTTTGTTCGTTTCGTTTAGTGGATTTGGAGGCAATGGCGGGAGGCTGGGAACTCGCACCACTTTGGGCACATCGCCATCCAGCGACCGACTGTGTTCAAAGACCGACCTACTGGCAGCATCCATAGATACACCAGATTTTAAAGCGTCTATCGCGACCTGCTGCTCACCGATCCTTTTAGAGAGACGGCCCAAAGGTGTTTCTTCTCCAGCTAATAGACCTAGAGATCGCATTCGATCCGTAAGCTCATTTGCCGGCGCCATAGCTCTGCGCAACGAATCTAAAGCGCTATCATTCCACGGCTTAGCTAATTCCTCAGAAGCATTGGATGGAAGAATTTCTTGCAGCCGAAAGGAGTCCATCTGCTTCTGCAACGCTTGTAAGGGGGACGTCGAAAGCGCAGCCCGCTCCAATTGGTTCTTCATCATCTCAGCGGCAGGATCGACAACACTCATGTCGCTCGCTCGGGATCGACGTCTCAACTCAGCAAGGTCCATTCTCACGCTCCATCATTTGCTGCCGCCTTTATATCAGCAAGCAAAGCGGCCAGAATGCATCGAAGGATATTCAAGTCCGCATATGGTTCAAATTTCGAATATTGTAAGGCAGAGATGAATTTCGGTCATCATTCGAAGGCAACTTCGAGACCGCCGTCCACAGAAAGGAACGCGTCCCGCACGTCATTCCCTGCCGAACGCCAGACAATAGACCTCAAACACGGCAACTGCGATTTCAGTATCAATCTGTCAGGATGACCCGTAGCCACGCAAGATAACTCACTAAGCGTGAACGCCTATGCTCACCCCGCAATATCCACAACGCCTGCCTCGCCGTTCTCCGCGCCGAAGGCGATGAGCCCGCCATCCGCGTCCCAGGCCATCGTCCTGACCGGCGACGTGCCGCCCCGGCGCAAGAGCGCTTCCTTGGAATCGGCGAAGCGGACGGCGAGGATCATCCCGTCCTGATAGCCGATCGCCAGCATCTCCTCGGCCGGATGGCAGGCGACGGCGGTGACCATGGAATCGCCGCGCGTGCCGAGTTCGAGCGGCGCCTTGCCCATCGGCCCGTCCTTGCCCGAGAACGGCCAGAGGATCGCCGCCGGCGCGCCGGTGGTGGCGAGGAACCTGCCCTTGGCCGACCACGACCAGCCCTTCACCTTGGCCGGATAGCCGGTCATGCGCATGTGCCGGCCGTCCTCGACGCGCCAGCCGTGCAAGGCGTTTTCCTGCATCATCGTCACCAGGAAACGTCCGTCCGGCGAGAAGCCGACGCCGAGATGCGCGCCCTTCCAGTCGAGGGAGACCGGCGCGGCGTCGGTCGCCGGGAAATACAGGGAGGCGCCGTCGTAGCGGGCGGTGGCGAGCCGGGTGCCCTTCGGGGCGAAGGCGACGCCCTCGACGGTGCGCTCGTGCCGCAGTTCCTTCGGCGCGCCCTTTTCCGGCTTGAAGAAGGCGCTGCGGCCCGAGGCGAAGGCGACGGCACCGCCCGGCCCGCCGGCGACCGCCCCGACCCATTTGCGGCCGATGGCGGCGATCTCCGAGACCGCCGCGCCGTCCGCCGTCGCGACGACGCGGCCGTCCTCGCCGCCGGACAGAAGCCGCCTGCCGAACGGATCGTAGACCGCGGCGAGCAGCCCGCCTTCATGCAGCGTCAGCGTCCGCTCGCCGCCGGCCGGCAGGCGCAGCGTCCCGTCGGCCAGCGCGAAGGCCGGCTGGCCCTTCAGGAAACAGGTGGTCTCGACGAAGTCGGAAAAGTCGTAGGCAGCGATCGAAGGCATCAGGCCGGCGCCTTCGCCTTTGCCGCACAGGCGGCGAAGCCGGCCTCCAGTTCCTCGCGATCGAGCCGGCGGCCGATGAAGACGAGGCGGCTCGCGCGCGGCTCGTCCTCGCGCCACGGCCGCTGGTGGTCGCCCTCGATGATCATGTGGACCCCCTGCACGACGTAGCGGTCCGGATCGTCGGCAAAGGCGATGATGCCCTTGAGCCGCAGGATGTTCGGCCCCTGCTCCTGGGTCAGCGCCTGGATCCAGGGGAAGAACTTCTTCGGGTCGAGCGCCCCGCCCTTCAGCGAGATCGAGGTCACGGTAACGTCGTGGATCGGCGCGACGGCGCCGTGATGATGGTGCCCGTGATCGTGCCCGTCATGGCCGTGGCCGTGATGATGGTGGTCGTGGTCGCAGTCCGGCCCGCAGACGTGGTCGTCATGATCGTGGGCCTGCGCGGCCTCCTCGAGAAAGGCCGGGTCGCCGTCGAGCACCCGCTTCAGGTCGAAGGCCTTCTGGCCGAGCACCTTCGCCAGATCGACGCCGGCCCGCTCGGTGCGGTGGACGACGGCATGCGGGTTGATGGCGCGCACCGTCGCCTCGACGGCCGCGAGTTCGTCGGCGGAAACGAGGTCGGTCTTGTTGAGGAGGACGACGTCGGCAAAGGCGATCTGGTCCTCCGCCTCGCGGCTGTCCTTCAGCCGCTGCGGCAGGTGCTTGGCGTCGACCAGCGCGACCACGGCGTCGAGCTCGGTCTTTGCCCTGACGTCCTCGTCCATGAAGAAGGTCTGGGCGACGGGCACCGGGTCGGCGAGGCCGGTCGTCTCGACGACGATCGCGTCGAAGCGGCCCTTGCGCCTCGTCAGGCCCTCGACGACGCGCACCAGGTCGCCGCGCACCGTGCAGCAGACGCAGCCGTTGTTCATCTCGTAGATCTCCTCGTCGCTCTCGACGATGAGGTCGTTGTCGATGCCGATCTCGCCGAATTCGTTGACGATGACGGCATAGCGGCGGCCATGGTCTTCCGAGAGGATCCGGTTGAGGAGGGTCGTCTTGCCGGAGCCGAGATAGCCGGTGAGGACGGTCACGGGAATCGGAGCGGCCTGCGTCTCTGACATCGGAATTTCCTTCGTGATGCGACTGGCGTGGCGAGGCCTGGGGCCTTGCCGCAATGCCCCGCATATAATCCCGCCCGACCCGGATTGCACGGGGGAGTTTCTTGCCGGGGGACCCTGCCGCAGGCGCCTTGCGGCTTGCCTTCGGCGCGTCATCCCCTTCCTATGAGGGGGCTTGCGGGCGGACATTTTTGCGGATCGAGGGGATGGAACCGGAATGGACGAAACCGACGAATTGCCGAAGGGCGAACTCACCGTCCGCATTCCGGCGATGCCCGCCGACGCCAATGCCAATGGCGATATCTTCGGCGGCTGGGTGGTCTCGCAGATGGACCTTGCCGCCGGCATCCGGGCCTCGGAGCGTGCCCGGGGGCGCGTCGCCACGGTCGCGATCAACGCCCTCGTCTTCAAGAAGCCGGTGAAGATCGGCGACACGCTCTGCGTCTACACGGCGATCGAGAAGGTGGGCCGGACCTCGATCACCCTGGCCATCGAGGCCTGGACCCAGCGGCGCACCAGCCGCGTCGAGGCCAAGGTGACCGAAGGCAGCTTCGTCATGGTGGCGATCGACGACGAGGGCCGGCCCTCGACGGTCCCGGCCGAAACGCTCGACTGAGCCGGCGCGCGGCCGGCGCCGCCTCCCCGAAGGACCAACCACGAAACGGGAGCCGACCATGCTCCAGACCATCGTCCGCGACTATGCCTGGATCCATCTCGGGATCGGGCTTTTCGGCAATTTCTGCTTCGTCGTCGGCTCGGTGCTGTTCTTCGAGACCTTCAAGGCCTGGCACACGCTCGCCGTCTGGCTGTTCGTCGCGGGTTCGGCGGGGATGTTCCTCGGGTCTCTGGGCGAACTCGCCAAGTCGCTCTACGAGCGCCGGGAGAAGCGGCGCGCGAATTGAGAGCGCAGGTTCCGGGGGAACGGGCTTCTCCTCGACGGGCCGCGCTCGATGCGCGTTCAGACGTCGACGATGAGCCGCGACTCCTCCCAGAAGGCCGCGACGATCGGCGGCCGCAATTCGCGCCTCGCCGTGACGAGGCCGATCCGGTAGCCGACGTCGGGGCCGGTGATCGGGATCGCCATCAGCGGATCGGCGAGGCCGAGGACCGCCGCCGAGCGCAGCGGCATGACGGTGGCGATGCCGGCGAGCCGCGTCTGCGACAGGAGCGCGATCATCGAATTCGATTCCGTCACGGTCCGGATCCGCCGGCCGCCTGCCCCGAGATGCCGGTTGAGGATCTGCCGGTTCTGCATGGTCGGGCTGAGCAGGCCGAGCTTCAGCGTCGCCACCTCCTCCCAGGTCACCCAGTCGCGGTCGTCGAAGCCGCTGCCCTTGCGCGTCACCAGGCAGTAGTGCTCCTCGTAGAGGACATGGGTGTCGAGCTTGCGCAGGCGTTCGTCGTCGACATAGGTCAGCGCGATGTCGATCTCGAAATTCTCGATGGCGGCGAGGATCTCCGTCGAGGTCTGGGAGGTGACCTCGAAGGTGACGTTCTCGTGCTTCTGGTGGAACGGCGCGGTCAGCCGCGAGACGATGGCAAGGCTCGTCGGCACGGCCCCGATCCTCAGGTGACCGGAGAGCCCCTTGCGGACGGTGTGGATCTCCTCGCGCATCGTCCTGACGTCGTCGACGATGCGCCGCGCCCAGGCGAGGGCGCGCTCGCCCTCCTCGGTCAGGCCGCGATAGCGCGAGCCGCGGTTGACCAGCGTCGTGCCCAGCCGCTCCTCGAGCTGGCGGATGCCGGCCGAGAGCGTCGGCTGGGTGATGCCGAGCCGGTCGGCGGCGCGGCCGAAATGCCGCTCGCCCGCCAGCGCTATCAGATATTCCAGCTTGTCGATCATGTGCGCCCGTCAGACTTGCGGCCGAAGATGCTCAGATCCGCCGCGATCACTTCTCGCATCTCGATCAAGCGGGCGACAACGGCTTTAACCCCACGGGGTCGATCTTCTGTCTGATGCCGGCCTGCCTCAATACGGCATCGACCGTATGCCGGCTCTTCGTCTCGACAGGCACGGAAAAATGCCTGCGGGTGTGCGGGCTGTACCATAATTCATGCGAGCCGGCCTGCCGCGCGAATTCGCAACCGTTCTCGCGCAGGATCGCCGATATCTGCCTGTACAATTCCGACAACACGGTCTCCCTGTCGTGCAGCCTCTCCGGATCACCGGACATGGAAGCGGATTTTCACCTGGTCCGATTGCAGATTCAGCCGTGCCAGGTCCCGGGAAATGAGTCGCACGTCGTCGAGAAGCTGCTGATAGGACGGGGCCTCCACCGCTATCGGGATGGCCTCGTTTGCCGCAGTCCAGACATCCGCCTCTTCGTCGCGAACGAGATCGACGTCGAACGCCACGTCACTGTCGAGATCTTGCCGAGCCTCCGGAGTGGTCAACCAAAAATATGCGTATGCGCCGAGCGACAGGATCACCGCCACGGCCGGCATGATATAGAGAGCAGGATCAGGCATGTATCAGCCCTCATCCTGAAGGAAACCGAGCAGAAGCTGCGCCATGAAGTGAAGGAGAATAGCCAGCAGGATCCATACCCAAACATATGCCCGAGATTGCAGCTTCTCACTCACCTCGAACAGCGGCGCCACGATTCCCGAAATAAAGAAGGCAAGCGAAATCGCGTTGATCGCCGAGGACGCCAGCTTTACCCGCTCGTTTCGACGCCTGATCTCAATTTTCATAACATATTCTCGAAAATGGAGAAAATTTCGATCGAGCTCCAGGCGAATTCCTTCTGGCCACGGCTCGATCCCGCATGTCACCGGTCACGTCCACGACGCCGCCGTCGGACAGAGTAGGAAATCGAATGTCCCCCGACAATCTCACCCAGCTCGGCCAGTCGAGCCGCCCCGCCGCCTCGCCCGAGCAGGCGGTGCTCGAAACCGTGCCCTACCACCGCCCGGACGGGCCGCCGACGATCGTGCGCTTCACGGCGCCGGAGTTCACCTCGCTCTGTCCGGTGACCGGCCAGCCGGACTTCGCGCACATCGTCATCGACTACGCGCCGGACCGGCGGCTCGTCGAATCGAAGTCGCTGAAGCTCTTCCTGACCAGCTTCCGCAACCACGGCGCCTTTCACGAGGACTGCACGGTTGCGATCGCGCGCCGGATCGTCGCGGCGACCGCGCCCCTGTGGCTCAGGATCGGCGGCTACTGGTATCCGCGCGGCGGCATCCCGATCGACGTCTTCTGGCAGACCGGCCCGGCGCCGGAGGGCGTCTTCCTGCCGGATCAGGGCGTGCCGCCCTATCGCGGCCGCGGCTGAGCGAAGCTGCCGCGCCGCGGCGATTGAAGCGCAGGGCGGTTCGGACGTAAAAGCCCGCAGCAACGCCCGCAGGACCCATCGAGCGGCCACCACCGGCCCCGGCATACAGGACGAACCATGAGCGACCAGGATCTCACCCTCGACCCCATCGAAGACGCGATCGCGGCGATCGCCGAGGGCGAGCTCGTGGTGGTCGTCGACGACACCGACCGCGAGAACGAGGGCGACCTCATCATGGCCGCCAGCAAGGCGACGCCGGAGAAGATGGCCTTCATGATCCGCCACACCAGCGGCATCATCTGCGTGCCGATGACCGGCGAGCGGGCCGAGACGCTCAACCTGCCGCCGATGGTCGCCAACAATCTCGATCCGATGCGCACCGCCTTCACCGTCTCGGTCGACTACAAGGTCGGGATGACCACGGGGATCGCCGCCGAGGAGCGGGCGAACACCTGCCGCGCCCTTCTGAACGGCAATTGCGGCCCGACCGACTTCCTGCGGCCCGGCCACATCTTTCCGCTGATCGCCCGCGAGGGCGGCGTCCTGATCCGCTCCGGCCATACCGAGGCCGGCGTCGACCTCGCCCGCCTCGCCGGGCTCGAGCCGGGCGGCGTCCTCGCCGAGGTCGTCAACGACGACGGCACGGTCAAGCGCCTGCCCGAACTCGTCCCCTTCGCCCGCGAGCACGGCCTCAAGATCGTCTCGATCGAGGACCTCATCTCCTACCGGGTGCGCCGCGAATCCTTCGTCACCTGCGTGCGGGAGGAGACCTTCGCCTTCGCCGGGCTCGACGGGCGGATCCGCGTCTACGAGACGCCCTTCGACGAGACCCAGCACGTCGTCTTCGTGCATGGCGACGTGCGCGGCCGCAACCACGTGCCGACCCGCATCCATCGCGAGCAGCCGGTGCTCGACCTCCTCGCGCGCGTCGGAGGCGGCCGCAGCTGGGTCGATGCCGCCGTCGAGAAGATCGGCGCCAGCGGCTGCGGCGTCGTCATGCTGCTGCGCGCGCCGCAGATCGACGACCTCGGGGTCAAGCCGCCCGAGGGCGAGGGCCCGGTCACCGACGGCGAGCGTCATCTCAGTGCCCGGCTGCGCCGGCAGCGCTGGCGCGAGGTCGGCGTCGGGGCGCAGATCCTGCGCGATCTCGGCGTCTCGTCGATCGCCGTCCTCGCGACGCATCAGCGCGCCTTCGTGGGGCTGAGCGGCTTCGGCATCGAGGTCTGCGAGACCGTGCTGATCAACGAGGATTAGGCCACCAGCCAGGTGTCCGACCCTGGCGGATTTTTCGGATCTGACATTTGAGACGACATTCGGTGCGACCGCGATCCAAGCGTCTCATCCGATCCCCTGGCCGGTCCGAGGGCCGGCCGCAAGCCCGCCCCGCCCGCACAGGCCCTCGCACGCCCGGGCGCCGGCGCGCCGATGGCGGCCGCCCTCCGGTCCACGAGCGGCCGACCGCCCCTTCATGTTTCGAGCAGCCACGCCGAGGCCGCGCGGCTCCGGCTGCGCCGCATGCCGGGAGCGCTGCCAGGTCAAAGTCCCGTCTTTCCTGACCGGCGTTGCACGAATTTCCGCAAAGGCAGTCGAAGATCATCTCCACAACGCCGGTCTTGACGGCGGCGACGCCCGTCGATTGCAATCGCCGGCCCGCGGCTTGGCGAGCCATGGCAGGCTTCGGCTGACCCCGCGCGCACCCCAGCCCGAGCGCCGTCGCATCGCCCTGATTTTGCAGTGCAGCGCGCTTCGCCGCGCATCCGCCACGACGGCAGGCCGCGCCGCCGATGACATGAGGCGACGGCAACCCCCACGGGTCCGGCGGCAGTGCCCTCGTCAGCCTTTCCTCCGAGAAAGGGTCTTGCATTGCCGTTACCGCCGAGTATCAATATGAGATCTTCCCTTGCGACGAGCCCCATATCCGCACGATTTTCGTATCAAAATGGAACAACTGGTGGCTCATTGCGCTTTTTCCAATTCGAATGTCGATAATCTATTGATCTTTGATTACGGACCTTTAATGCTTCCCTTGCGCAACATCGAACACGGAGGCGTTTATTCTCATGCGCAAAGTGCTGCTCACGCTGATCGCCGCTGCCGGTGCAGTCTCCTTCGCGGGGACCGCCGACGCGAAGTGGTACAAGAAAGAAGTCGATGAACGGGGTGCCAAGTGCTACCTCGTCGAGTATGTTCCTTCCACCTACAAGTACAACACGCGCGGCAAGCTCGTTCAGCACGAGAGCACGTCGTGGGAAGGCGACATCGTCGACGGCAACCACATCTACCACCGCCGGAATCCGGCCGTGTACGTGACCACCAAGAAGCTCGTCGAGCAGGACCACTACACGCTGGTCCCCTGCTGAGACTCGATCACGCGAAGTCGCGGACGGGGGAGGACCGTCGGTCTTCTCCCGTCTCGCTCTCGACCGGGACCTGAACGGTCCACCCCGGTCCGGGCGGACGCCCGCCGGTCCGGCTGCGGATCGGCCAGGCCCGGATCCTCGGGCACGGACCGGTCCGACTGGGAGGAACCTCGATGCTTGAGACCGTCTTTCTCGCCGGCGCCATCGCGATCCCGTTTTCCGATTCGCCCGCTCCGGATCCCTCGGCCGCCAATACCCCCCTCGCCCGCTACGAGACGGCCTTCGAATTCGCCGAGATCACCGGTGGCTACCGGCTGAACGCCATCGTCATCGATCTCGAGACCGGCGAGCGGGTGTCGAAGCCGATCGGCGATTGCCGCACGATCAATCTCAATTCCTTTTCCGAAAGCACCTTCGGAACGCCGGTGGCCTGCAACGGCGTCAACTACAGCTTCGACGTCCGCAGGGGCCAGATCGTCGTCGACGGCTCGCCGGGCAAACGCCCGCCGAAGGTCGTGCGGCAGCTGAAGCCCGGCCACGCGCTCGTCAACGGCTTGCCGCTTCTCATAGAGAAAGGTCGGGGGAAATAGGCGCCGCCGGCACGCCCTCGTAGGGTATGGTGTAGCGCACCTCGCCGTCGATGCGCGGATGCTCCGGCGCGATGCGGTTTCGAGGCGCCGGCGGGCGATCGGCCGCCGTTCGCTCCGCCGATGGCGCGAGGCGGCCGGCCGGAGCTCGACCCGCGAGGGCCAGCGGCTTCTCGGCCGTATCGCCGTTCGACGCCGCCGCGGAAATTTCGCCGAGCGGCGGCGCGAATGCCTGCGCGAGCGGCGGGATGGATTCGCCGGGCATCGGCATCAGGAAGGCGTTGCGGATGATTGCCCGCTT
This sequence comes from Jiella sonneratiae, assembly GCF_017353515.1. Classification (GTDB taxonomy): domain Bacteria; phylum Pseudomonadota; class Alphaproteobacteria; order Rhizobiales; family Rhizobiaceae; genus Jiella; species Jiella sonneratiae. The sequence continues at coordinate 39,490 of NZ_JAFMPY010000006.1, read as the reverse complement.
CAGCGCCTCGCTGGCGCCGGTCGCCGTGCCGGCAGCGGCGGGGGTCGCCGCGGCCCCGGCATCGTCATCCGCCTCGGATTTTGCGTCCGCGGCGCCGGCTTTCGTCCCGCCGGAGGCCTGATCGCTTTCGTCGGCCGGCTCGACATAGCCTTCGTAGGAGAGTGCCCCGAGAACGTATGGCGGAACGTAATAGGCGGCGTTGCTCTCGGTGATCGGCCGCACGATCAGCACCGGCCCGCTCTCGCACGCCTCGGCCGTCGGCTGGCCGACGGCGCTCAGCGTGACATAGCAGGTCTTCGGTCTGACGGCGCAGCCGGCAAGGGCCAGCGCCGCGCCCGCAAGGAGCCCAAGCAAGAGTGAACGCGCCGCCATCGAGGCCCTCCTCGAGACGAATTTCCAATGTCATGGTTAATTGCAGGTTAAATCGCCGCCCGGTTGCGCATGCCGCCTTCGCGCCGGCCAGTTCCGGGCCAGCCGCGGGATCCCGCCCGCCGTTCGGCCCCGGCCGGCCCTGCCCGACAAAGCGCGACGCGGGCGCCGGGTCAGCTCGCGAGTTCGAGGCGGGCGACCGTCCGGCGAATCGCCTCGATGAACATCCGCAGCGCCGGCGACGGGCTGCCGTCGCCGCGCATCGTCAGCCCGACGGGGCCGAGCGTCTCGCGCATCTGGATCGGCAATTCGACGAGCTTGCCCTCGGTGACGTCGAGCGCCACGACCCCCGACGAGATCACCCAGATCGCGTCGGTCCGGCGGACATAGGCCCGGCCGAAGGTCTCGGCGACGGTCTCGATGCGGTGTCCGGTCCGCCGGATGCCCTGGGCGATGAAGAACTGCTCGGCCAGCGTCCGGATCGCGGCGTCGCGGTTGGGAAAGACGATCGGATATTGCGAGATCGCCGTGACGTCGCCGTTGCCCACCAGCGGATGGCCGGGCCGCACCACCAGCGAGATGCGCTCGGAATAGAGCTGCGAGAAACTGTGGCCCTCCATCGCCTCGGGATTGCCGAGACGGCCGATCACCAGATCGAGGCTGCCATTGGCGAGTTCGGACAGAAGATAACCATTCGGTCCAGTTACGATTGCGAGCCCGACCTCCGGCGCCACCCGGCCCATTTCGACCGCAGCGTCCGGCACGATGCGCGCGGCGACCGACGGAAGCGCCCCGACCGCCAGCCGCAGCCCGCCCGCCGCCAGCGTGTCGGAAACCCCGTCGATCCCCTGCCGCAGCGCCGCCAGGCTCGAACTCGCATAGGAATGAAACATTTGGCCGACGGGCGTCAGCGCCACGCCGATGCGGTTGCGGTCCATCAGCCTTGCACCGAGAACGGCTTCGAGCTCGGCAAGGGTCTTGGAAACGGCTGGCTGGGAGACGTGCATCAGCTCCGCGGCCCTCCCCACGCTGCCGGTGCGTGCAACTTCAACAAATGTTCTCAGATGGCGAATTTTGATGCGTCGATCAATTTCCATAACTATACAGTCATCATAATCCCCAAGCGAATTCATTTTACATGAATTTTTCTCACTTTCATATTGCCGGCTCAAGGAGATCGGATGACCATGTCGGAGCAAGGACCGAACCGCTACCAGCTTGGCATGACAACGCGCCGACGGGTCCTCGGCGACGCCCATGTCGATCGGGCGCAGGCGGCGATGTCGCCGGTCGACCGGGATTTCCAGGCCTTCATCACCGAAGGCGCCTGGGGCTCGGTGTGGTCGCGGCCGCATTTTTCCGATCGCGAGCGCTCGATCGTCACCATCGCGCTGCTCGCCGCCCTCGGCCAGCACGAGGAACTCGCAATGCATATCCGCGCGACGCGGAACACCGGGGCAAGCCGCGAGGACGTGGTCGAGGCGCTGATGCACGTCGCCGTCTATGCTGGCGTCCCGGCGGCCAACCATGCGATCAGGATCGCCAAGCAGATCTACGCCGAGGCCGGGGACAGCGGCGAGGGAGGCACGACATGAGCGGAGGTTCCTTCTACCAGCGGGACCGGCAGTGGCATCCGCCGGCCTATGCGCCGATCTACAAGACCAGCGTCACGCGCTCGCCCCAGAAGGCGCTCGTCGCCCTCGACAACACGCTGTCGGAGATGACCGGGCCGGTCTTCGGCCACGACGTGCTCGGCCCGCTCGACGACGACATGATCCGCAACTTCGCCAAGGACGGCGAGCCGATCGGCCAGCGGATCATCGTCCACGGCCGGGTGCTGGACGAGGACGCCCGGCCGGTGCCGGGGGCGCTGATCGAGGTCTGGCAGGCCAATGCCGGCGGGCGCTACCGCCACCGCAAGGAGACCTATCTCGCGCCGCTCGATCCGAATTTCGGCGGCTGCGGGCGGACGATCTCCGGGCCCGACGGCAGCTACCGCTTCCGCACCATCAAGCCCGGCCCCTATCCCTGGCCGAACGGGCCCAACGACTGGCGCCCCGCCCACATCCACTTCTCGATCTTCGGCCACGGCTTCGCCCAGCGGCTGATCACCCAGATGTATTTCGAGGGCGATCCGCTGATCTGGCGCTGCCCCATCGTCGCGACGATCCCCGACAAGGCTGCTGTCGAGCGGCTGATCGCCCCGCTCGACATGGCCAACACCGTTCCGATGGACGCCAGGGCATACAAGTTCGACATCGTGCTGCGCGGCCGCCGCTCGACGCTGTTCGAGAACCGGATGGAGGGCAACTGATGGTGCAGTCTCTCGACCGCCTGAAGGAGAGCGCCTCCCAGACCGCCGGGCCCTACGTCCACATCGGCTGCACGCCCAACTATTGCGGCATCGAAGGCGTCTATCCGCAGGATCTCGGCAGGACGATGCTGACGCCGCAGACGAAGGGCCAGCGCATCCGCATCGTCGGGCGCGTCTTCGACGGCGTCGGCACGCCGCTGAAGGACGCGATGGTCGAGCTCTGGCAGGCCGACGCGGCAGGCCTCTACAACTCGCCGCAGGAGACCCGCGGCAAGGCCGACCCGTCCTTCACCGGCTTCGGCCGATCGGCCGGCGACATGGCGACGGGCGAATTCGTCTTCGACACCGTCAAGCCGGGCACCGTGCCGTTCAAGGACGGACGCCCCCAGGCGCCGCACGTCACGCTCTGGATCGTCGCCCGCGGCATCAACATCGGCCTCCACACCCGGATCTATTTCGGCGACGAGGCGGCGGCGAACGAGGCGGACCCGATCCTTTCCAGGATCGAGCACCGGTCGCGCGTCGAAACCCTCGTCGCGCCGCGCACGACCGAAGAGGGCGTTCCGACCTATCGCCACGACATCTTCCTCCAGGGCGAGCGCGAGACGATCTTCTTCGACATCTGATACGGTTTCCGGCAGATCACTTCGTGATGCCGGAAACAAAGACGCTCATTCGCCGCGCGGGTTTGATTCGAGCCCCGCTCTGATCGAGCGGATCTCGTATGACCGGCGCGGGAGGGGCCGCAGCGGCGAAAGATGCGCGGCGCCCCGGCATGGCGGCCGCTGCGCGGTTCACGTTCACGGGGAGGCGAGATGAGCAACGAAGCGGGCGGGGGCGCGGCTCCGAAACGGACGCAGGTGGTGGTGGTCGGCGGCGGGCCCGCCGGGCTCCTGCTGGCGCTGCTGCTCCATCGGGCCGGCATCGACTGCGTCGTGCTCGAGCGGCGCAGCCGCGACTACGTCCTGTCGCGCATCCGGGCCGGCGTGCTCGAACAGGGAACGACCGATCTCCTGCGCACCGCCGGCGTCGGCGGCAGGATGGACCGCGAGGGCCTCGTCCACGAAGGCATCGACATCGCCTGGCGCGGCGAGACGCTGCACATCGACCTGCGCGAACTCTCCGGCGGCAAGACCGTCACGGTCTACGGCCAGACCGAGGTGACGCACGACCTCTACGACGCGCTCGACACGGCGGGCGTCCCGGTCGTCCACGAGGCCGCAGACGTCCTGCCGCAGGAGGTGGCGGGAACCGCGCCCTTCGTCACCTTCAGGACGGAGGCGGAGGGCGAGAAACGGATCGACTGCGACTTCGTCGCCGGCTGCGACGGCTTCCACGGCGTCTGCCGGACGGTGATTCCGGCTTCAACGATTAAGACCTTCGAGCGGGTCTATCCCTTCGGCTGGCTGGGCGTCCTCGTCAGACAGCCGCCGATCCAGGAGGAACTGGTCTACGCCCATTCCAACCGCGGCTTCGCGCTCTGCTCGCTGCGCAACCCGCAGCTCTCGCGCTACTACGTCCAGTGCAGCCTCGACGAGAGCGTCGAGGACTGGCCGGAGACGCGCTTCTTCGACGAGCTGGCCGCCCGGCTGCCGCAGCGGATCGCCGCCAACCTCAAGCGCGGCCCGGCGATCGAGAAATCGATCGCCCCGCTCCGCTCCTTCGTCGCCGAGCCGATGCGCCACGGCCGGCTTTTTCTCGCGGGCGACGCGGCGCACATCGTGCCGCCGACCGGGGCGAAGGGGCTGAACCTCGCCGTCTCGGACGTCTTCTATTTGTCGCGCGCCCTCGTCGCCCACTATCTGGACCACGACGACGGCCATCTCGACCGCTATTCCGCCGACGCCCTCGCCCGGGTCTGGAAGGCCGAGCGCTTCTCCTGGTGGTTCACCTCGATGATCCACCGCTTCGAGGACGACGGCGGTTTCGGCCAGCGCATCCAGGAAGCCGAGTTCGACTTCCTTGCAAGTTCCAGGGCGGCGCAGACGGCGCTTGCCGAGAACTATGTCGGCCTGCCCTTCTGACGCTGCCGCAGGGCGGGCTTGGCGGCCTCGCGGCCGGTCCCCTCGCCTCATACGGTTTCCGGCAGATCACTTCGTGATGCCGGAAACAAAGACGCTCATTCGCCGCGCGGGCTTGATTCGAGCCCCGCTCTGACCGAGCGGATCTCGCCTCAGTTCGCCTCGGGATCGTAGGCGAGCGCCGAGACCGGGACGATCTCGATGCCGCGGCGCTCGGCCTCGGGGATCCAGGCCGCGATCGTCGCGATCGACTGGTCGAAGGCCGAGGCGACGCCGATCGCCGAGCCTTGCGCCCGCGCGACCTTTTCCAGCATGTCGAGCTGGCTCGCGATCGCCGCCGGGTCCTGGGTCTCGTCGAGAAGCACGTTGACCCCCGCGGCGGGAACGCCGTCGGCGAGTGCGATGTCCTTGCCGAGCGAGCGGGACGAGGAACCGTCGTCGAGATACATCAGGCCGCGGCGGCCGAGCTCGGACATGAAGGGATCCATGGCCGAACGGTCGCTGGTGAAGCGCGCGCCCATGTAGTTCATCACGCCGACATAGTTGGTCATCCGGCCGAGCGAGCCATAGAGCGCCGAAAAGTCGCCGTTCGCCGCCGCCTTCACCGTCAACGTGTCGGCGCCGGGATCGACGGAGGGATAGCCGACGGGTTCGAGCGGCGCCTGCAGGAGCAGTTCGTGGCCGCCGCGCCGCGCCGCCTGCATCCAGCGGTCGAGGCTGTTGCCGGCCGGCGAGAAGCCGAGGGTGACGGGGCCCGGCAACCTCTCCACCGCCTCCATGCTGCCGGTCTGGCTGATGCCGATGCCGCCGACGACGATGGCGATGCGCGTCGCCGGCTTGCCGCTCCAGGCGCCGCGATAGACGTCGAAGGGCCGGCGTCCGTCTGCGGCCCGCACGGGAAGCTGGCCGAAGGACGTCGTCTCGAGAAGATCGGGCTCCGGCAGGTAGGCCGTCGCCAGCGACTGGCGGTGGTCGGTCGGCTCCTCGACCCGGAAGGTGACCTGCCCGGTCGTTGGGCTGGGGCCGATGATGGTCGGGCCGGAACGCCGCGGCAGCGGCTTGGCGACGACGGCGACCTTCTGCTCGGAAGCGGGCGCTGCCGCGACCGGCACGGCGGCGGGTTTCGCGAGAACGTCGACGAGTCGCCGCGGCGGATGCGAATGCAGCGCGGTCGCGGCAGAGCCGGCGAGGATCGCCGCCGCGCTCGCGGCGAGAAAGAGGGTCGAGGCCCGGGGAAGGCGCGGCCAGCTGCGCCGCACCCGCCTGTCGAGCCCGAGGGGCCGATAGAGTTCGCCTTCGATGAGCATGGCCGAAGACTTACGGCCCGAAGCTTTCCCGGGCCTCGCCGTGCCGCATGGTCAGCCTGATGGCTCCCCCCGGGACGACGAAGGGCCCGGCTGCTCGTGGCAGCCGGGCCCTCGTGTCGGTGTCTCGCCTTGATGACCGGGCGGGGTGTCGGTTCGCCCCGCTCCGGATCAGTTCTTGGCGTTGGTCGCCGGGGCCGTCTCGCTTCCGGTCTGGTTGTTCGCCTCGCGCTTCGGCGGGAACATGGCGTTGGTCTTGACGCCGTTCAGAAGGTCGATCGCGTACTGGAGCTGGATGTCGTCCTTCTTTTCCGGCGGAACGTAGTCGAGCGAGCCGGAGCCTTCGGAGGTCTCTTCCTTGCCCTGGATGTGGCCGCGCAGGGAGGACTCGCCGCGGGTGATCTCGTCCTCGGCGTCGAGGCCCATCTGCTCGCGGATCTCCTTCGGCAGCGGCTGCTCCACGGTGATGTCCGGGTTGATGCCGCGTCCCTGGATCGAGCTGCCCGACGGCGTGTAGTAGAGCGCCGTGGTGAGCCGCAGCGCGCCGTTCTGGCCGAGCGGGATGATCGTCTGGACCGATCCCTTGCCGAAGGAGCGCGTGCCGACGATGGTGGCGCGGCGCTGATCCTGCAGGGCGCCGGCGACGATCTCCGAGGCCGAGGCCGACCCGCCGTTGACGAGGACGACCAGCGGCTTGCTGTCGATGTCGTCGCCGGAACGGGCGTTGTAGCGGCGCGTCTCCTCCGGATTGCGGCCGCGGGTCGAGACGATCTCGCCGCCGTTGAGGAAGGCGTCGCTGACAGAGACCGCCTCGTCGAGCAGACCGCCCGGATTGCGGCGCAGGTCGAGGACGTAGCCCTTCAGCTTGTCCTCGCCGACCTTCTCCTTGATGTCGGCGATGGCGTCTTCGAGCCCGACGGTCGTCTGCTCGTTGAACTTCAGGAGCTTGATGTAGCCGACGTCGCCCTCGACCGTATGGCGGACCGACGGCACCTTGATCTCGGCGCGTGTCAGGGTCAGCCGGATCGGCTTGGTGGCGCCGTCGCGCACGATGGTCAGCGTCACCTTGGTGCCGATGTCGCCCTTCATCTTGTCGACCGCCTCGCCGAGGCTGAGGCCGCGCACCTGCTCGCCGTTGATCTCGGCGATCAGGTCGCCGGCAAGGACGCCGGCCTTGTCGGCCGGGGTGCCCTCGAAGGGCGAGACGACCTTGACGAGGTCGTCCTGCATCGTCACCTCGATGCCGAGACCGCCGAACTGGCCGCGGGTCTCGGTCCGCATCTCGGCGGCTTCCTTGGCGTTCATGTAGCTCGAATGCGGATCGAGCGAGGTGAGCATGCCGTTGATCGCCGTCTCGATCAGCTTCTGATCGTCCGGCTGCTCGACATACTGCGCGCGAACCCGCTCGAAGACGTCGCCGAAGATCGCAAGCTGGCGATAGGTATCGGACCCGGCGGCGTTGGCGACGCCCGGGCTCTGGCTGACCACGGTCATCGCCGTGGCACCCATCAGCACACCGGCGAAGAGTATCGATAGCTTACGAATCATTCCTCGTCCTTCCAGAGGGTTCTACCGTCCACCACGGGGTCGGATCGACCGGCTTCCCGTCCTTGCGAAACTCGACGTAGAGAGCGGGCTCGGCCGCGCCGAATTCCGCCACCTGAACACTTGCCAGCCGCCGCGCACCCATCAGCGCGACCGGCTCCCCTGCCGAGACGAACTGACCACTCGCCACATCGATGCGGTCCATGCCGGCCAAGACGACATGATAGCCGTCGCCCGCATCGAGGATCAAGAGTTCGCCGTAGGAACGGAAGGGACCGGCATAGAGCACGCGGCCGTCGGCGGGCGCGATCACGACGTCGCCTGCACGCGAGGCGAAGGAGACGCCCGTCGACGGCCTGCCGATGTCGTCCTTTTCGCCGAATCCGATGATCTGTCTCCCGAGCACGGGTTTGGACAAACGAGCCTTGAGTGTCGAAAATGCGGCGGCCGGCTCCAGTAACGCCGTGTTGTTTCTGAGGGCGGCGACGTCGTAGCCGCTCTGCTGGGACGACGGGGCATCCTCGAGCGCGGCGATCTCGACGCCGTCCTTCGTTTCGGCAGGCTTCGCCCCGCCACCGCCGGCGGGCGAATCTGCTCCATCCGCAGCCACGTCCGATCCGGCGGAAGCATTGGCCGAAGTGGAATCCGCAGAGGGCGCCGGGGGCTTTTCTCCCGCCGCGCCGCCGTCTGCCGGGGCGGCCGGGTCCTTCGCCTCGGCGACCTCCGTCGGTGCCTCCGCCGTGCCGGACGCACCCTCCGGCGCGACGAGCCGGGCGGATTTCTTCGCCGCCTCGTCGCTGCGCTTCAGCGCGAGCTTCTCCCCCGCGGCGGCGGCATCGCGGTTCGCCATCTCCTCCTGCCGCTTCGCCTCGGCCGCCTTGCGGGCCGCGGCCTGCCGGTCGGCAGCGGCGCGGGCGCGCTCGGCATCCGCCTCGGCCTGCAGCGAGGCGATCAAATCCTTGAGGTCGCCGGCCTTGCGGGCGAGTTCGGCGGCGCGCCGGCTCTCGGCCTCGCGCTTCTCGCGGCTGTCGGCTTCGAGGCGCTGCTTTTCGGCGAACAGCCGCGACAGCCGCGCCTCCTCTTCGCGGTGCTGTCCGATCTGCGACGCGAAGCGATCCTTCTCCTTGACGATCGACGCCTTGACGGTAGCGAGATTTTCGAGATCGGCGGCGAGGGCCTCGGTCTCCTTGCGCATGGTCGGTACGACGGCGCCGAGCAGGATGGCGCTGCGCACCGCGCCGAGCGCGTCGCGGGGACGCACCAGCAGCGCCGGCGGCGGCTTCGAACCCATGCGCTCCAGCGCCGCGAGCACCTCGGCGAGGACGCCGCGGCGCGAGGCGAGCGACGCCCGGATGGCATCCTGCCGGCCGCCGAGATCGGCGAGCCGCTGTTCGGTCGCGTCCAGCGACGCGCTGATCCGGCGCTGGTCGTCGGTCGCCTTCTTCAGCGCCGCGGTCAGCTTGTCGCGATCGGCGGCGATCGTGACGATCTCCTCGTCGAGCGAGCGGATCGTCGCTTCGGAGAGCTTGATCTTGGAGGCGAGTTCGGCCAGTTCGGCCGCCGTCTTCAGACGCCGCGCCTCGATGGCCGAGACGGAGCCCGTGCCGGATGCGTCAGCGCCAGCTTGCGCCGCAGGCGCCGGCGACAGCGCCGCGACCGTCGTCGGATCGGTCTCGGCGGTCGGGCCGGAAGACGGCGCGGCGGCCGCCCCGAGAAGCGCAAGCAGCATCGCGCCGAGCGGCAGCGCAGCCCGGCGCGCGGCCGGCCGGCCACCCGCAAGGCCTTTCTCGCCTGCGCCACTCTCGTTTGCTGCCCGCACGCCGTTCCGCCCTGTCTTCGACCCGCCGAGCATAGGACGGGGCCGTTAACAACCCATCAACCATGGCCTGTCGACCATGGCCGGTCCGAACCGCCGCCCGAAGGCGCCCGGTTCCTCCCGGCGCGGGCGGCTCGAACCGGCTCCTCGCGCCGGCGCGGTACCCCGCGTGGTGGAACCGGATTCCTAGCACAGATTCGGCGATCCGGCGTGTGGTCCCGGCACGACACCGGCAAAATCCCTGGGGGCCGTGGGCTCCCCTCCCGGCATTTCCGCCGTCTCCCCGCACTTTGTCCCGACCGGGGGACCGAAGCGGGCGACACACCGGCAAGAGGACGCGACGAAGGCGTGACGTGGCGATAGGGCGGATGGCGGCGCAGGACGCCCGTCAGCTGCGGTGATAGGGATGGCCCGCGAGGATCGTCGCGACGCGGTACAATTGCTCGGCGAGCATCAGCCGGGCGATCTGGTGGGGAAAGGTCATGCGGCCGAAGCAGAGGCACCGGTCGGCCGCCTTGACGAAATCCGGGTCGTGGCCGTCAGGACCGCCGAGGAACAGCCGCGTCTCGCGGCGCCCTGCGTCGCGCATGCCGCCGATCAGCGCCGCCAGTTCTTCGGAAGAGAGATTCTCGCCGCGCTCGTCGAAGACCAGCCGCACGCAGTCCTCGTCCATGCCCTCGCCGAGCCGCGCAGCCTCCTCGCGCCGCCGCTCGCCAACGGTCGCAAGGCGCGATTCGGTGGTCTCGCGCACGCCGCGGAAATCGAGGCCGACCTTCGGGCCGACCTTCGCCAGCCGGTCGAGATAGCGCTCGACCAGATCGCGGTCCGGGCCCCGCTTGACCTTGCCGACGGCGGCAATCGTCAACCGCATCGGCCGCGCCCCCCGGACGGGCCGATCGCCAGGTGCTTCGTCATCGCCCGGTCAGCGGACCCGATCAGTGGATCGTCTGATCCGCCGCGTCGCCCACGGTCCACATCTTCTCGATGTTGTAGAAGCTGCGGATTTCGGGGCGGAAGATGTGGACGATGACGTCGCCGGAATCGATCAGCACCCAGTCGCCGTTCTGCAGCCCTTCGACCTTGGCGTTGCCGAGGCCGTGTTCTTTCAGATGTCGCAGGAGATGATCGGCGATCGCGGTAACATGGCGATTGGAGCGTCCGGAGACGACCACCATGTAGTCGGCCAGCGCCGACTTTCCGCCGAGATCGATGGAGACGATGTCCTCGCCCTTGGAGTCTTCAAGGCTCTGCATCACGAGGTCGATGGCAGTCCCGCCGGCCGAAACGTCGGTCGCGGGCGCTTCAGAAGGAGCCGTCTCGAAGACGTCCTTCGCTTGAGCCGCTTGTCTCAGTGTTGTTTTCCCTTTCCTGGGCCAACTTGCCGGCATCACGACGACCCCGACAATGGTAATGTAGGCAGTGTTCCATGTCCGTTTCAAGACGGCATGACGGCCTCGCCACGCAGGCGTGTCGAGGACGTCGCGTCGCGCGGCCCGAACAGGAACGTCCAGGCCGGCGCCTGACGGTACGGCAGAATGCTTGCGCGTTCCTGTGGAATTCTCGCAAAATCGTAGCGACGCGCGAAGGGCGAGGCGAGCGCGGCGAAGGTCGCGCCCGGCCGGTCGACGACGGCGATCGGCACCATCTCGGCGATGCGCTGCCATTCCTGCCAGCGGTGGAACGTCGCCATGCTGTCGGCGCCCATCACCCAGACGATGCGCAGCTCCGGCCGCCGCGCCCTGACCAGCGCCACCATGTCGGCGGTGAAGCGGACCTTGTAGCGGGCCTCGAAGGCGGTGACGTCCATCCGCGCCGGCGAGGCCATCGCGCGGGCCATTGCGACCCTTTCGCCGAGCGGCCGCAAAATGCCGTGATCCTTCAGCGGATTGCCGGGCGTGACGATCCACCAGATGCGCGACAGGCCGAGCCGCTTCAGCGCCGTCTCGGCGACCAGCCGGTGCCCCGGATGCGGCGGATTGAACGATCCGCCGAACAGGCCGACGGTCATCTGGCGGTTGCCGGGGGGCATCGCCATCGCCGCGTGCGCCGCCCCGGCCGCGAAGAGGCGTTCCGGCGGCTGCATCAAGGCCGGGTCTGGCCGCTGCCGCGGACGCGGTAGTTGAAGCTCGTCAGCTGCTCGACGCCCACCGGACCGCGCGCATGCATCTTGCCGGTGGCGATGCCGATCTCCGCGCCCATGCCGAATTCGCCGCCGTCGGCGAACTGGGTCGAGGCGTTGTGGAGCAGGATCGCCGAATCGATGCCGTTCATGAAGGCTTCCACCGCCGCCGCGTCCTCGGCGACGATCGCCTCGGTATGGTGCGAGGAATGGCGCTCGATGTGATCGATCGCGCCGGCGACGCCGTCGACCAGCGCGACGGAGATGATCGCGTCGAGATATTCGGTCGCAAAGTCCGTCTCGTCGGCGGCGGCAGCGGCCGGATAGAGCGCCCGCACCTCCTGCGTCGCGCGGATCTCGCAGCCCTTCGCCGCCAGCGCGTCGAGGATCGGCGCCAGATGGCTTGCCGCGACAGCCCGGTCGATGAGCAGCGTCTCGGCCGCACCGCAGATGCCGGTGCGCCGCATCTTGGAATTCACCACCACCTCGACCGCCATCCGAAGCTCCGCCGAGCGGTCGACATAGACGTGGCAGAGGCCCTCGAGATGGGCGAAGACCGGCACGCGCGCCTCGTCCTGCACCCTTGCGACCAGCGACTTGCCGCCGCGCGGGACGATGACGTCGAGATTGCCGGAAAGGCCCTTCAGCATCTCGCCGACGGCGGCGCGGTCGGTGGTCGGCACGATCTGGATCGCATCCTCGGGAAGCCCCGCCGCCCGCAGGCCCGTGGCGAGCGCGGCGTGGATCGCCCGCGCGGAATGGGCCGAATCCGAGCCGCCGCGCAGGATCACCGCGTTGCCGGCCTTGAGGCACAGGGCGCCCGCATCGGCCGTGACGTTCGGCCGGCTCTCGTAGATGACGCCGACGACGCCGAGCGGCGTGCGGACCCTCGATATCCTGAGGCCGTTCGGCCGCTGCCATTCGGCGATCGTCCCGCCCACCGGATCGGGCAGGCCGGCGACGGTCCTCAGCCCCTCCGCCATGGCGATCACCCGCGCCGGGTTGAGCGTCAGCCGGTCGACGAAGGCCGCCGGCATCCCGGCCTCCTGGGCCTTCGACACGTCCTGGGCATTGGCGTCGAGGATCGCCGGGATCGCGGCGTCGAGCGCGTCGGCCATGGCGTGGAGCGCGGCGTCCTTCCTTTCGCGTGGGGCGAGCGCCAGTTTGCGGGCGCTGGCGCGGGCGCGCCGGCCGATCGCATCCATCGTCGCTGCCACCGACTGGCTGTCGATCTCGGTCTTGTCGAGCATCCGGAGTTCTCCCTGTCTCAGCCGGCGGCGCCGCCGGCGGCCGCTTCGCGTTCCTCGGCGATCATCACGGCGACTTCCGCGGCCACCGCCTCGACGGCGTGGCTGAGCACCAGATCGTCGCGATGCACCATCGCCGCCCGCGCCTCGTAGCCGAGCGCCGCGCTGACCGCCGAGGAGCGCAGACCCGCGATCTTGCGTGCGTCCTCGGCGTCGTAGGCGGCGATGCCGCGGGCGACCTCGGAGCCGTCGGCCCTGGTGATCAGCACCGGATCGCCGCGCGAGAACACCCCGTGGACGGAGGCGACCCCCGCCGCGAGGAGGCTCTTGCCGGAGGTCAGCGCGGCGACGGCGCCCTCGTCGACGACCAGCGCCCCGGCCATCTGCAGATGCCCGGCGATCCAGCGCTTGCGGGCGCTGCGCGGCGTGCCGGAGGCGAGGAACATCGTCGCCCGCTCGCCGCGCTCGATCGCCGACAGCGGATAGAGGCGCTGGCCGGCGGTGATGATCATCGCCGTGCCAGAACCGGTCGCGATCTTGCCGGCGTCGATCTTGGTCTTCATGCCGCCGCGCGACAGTTCCGAGCCGGCCGCTCCCGCCATCGCCTCGATCTCCGGCGTGATGCTGTCGACGAGCGGGATGTGCTCGGCCGCCGGGTCTTCCGCGGGCGGCGCGGTGTAGAGGCCGTCGACGTCGGAGAGCAGGATCAAAAGGTCGGCGTCGACCATGGTGGCGACCCGCGCCGCGAGGCGGTCGTTGTCGCCGTAGCGGATCTCGCTGGTCGCGACCGTGTCGTTCTCGTTGATCACCGGCACCGCGCCCATGTCGAGCAGCGTCGCCAGCGTCGCGCGGGCGTTGAGGTAGCGCCGCCGCTCCTCGGTGTCGCCGATGGTCAGGAGGACTTGCCCGGTCTCGAGCCCGTGCCGGCCGAGGATCTCGGAATAGGTCCGCGACAGGGCGATCTGGCCGACGGCCGCCGCGGCCTGGTTCTCCTCCAGCCGGAGCGGCCCGCGCGGCATCTTCAAAAGCTTGCGGCCCATGGCGATGGCGCCCGAGGAGACGACGAGGATCTGCCTTCCGCCGCCGGTCAGCCGGGCGATGTCCTCGCCGAGGGATTCCAGCCATGTCCGCTTCATGCCGCGCTCGCGGTCGACGAGCAGCGACGAGCCGATCTTGACGACGATCCGGCGGTGGCCTTGGAGAAGATTGCTCATTGCGTCTGTCCGTCGGAAGCGTCTGAGAGGTCGGGCCGGTTGACGACCGGCGAAGCGTCCGGCGGGTTCAGGCCGTCGATCTCCGCCCGCATGCGCCTCAGCGCGTCGGTCATGCCCTCGCCGCTCACCGCGGAGATCGCCAGCGGCACGACGCCGGCGGCCTTCGCCAGCGCCTCGAGCTTTTCCGCCCGCGCCTCCTCGGCAAGCGTATCGACCTGCGACAGCGCGACGATCTCGGGCTTTTCGGCAATGCCGTGGCCATAGGCCTGAAGCTCGCCGCGCACCGTGCGGTAGGCCTTCGCGACGTCCTCCTCGACCGCCGAGACGAGGTGGAGCAGGATCGAGGTGCGCTCGACATGGCCGAGGAAGCGATCGCCGATGCCGACTCCCTCGTGCGCGCCCTCGATCAGGCCGGGGATGTCGGCGATGACGAACTCGCCCTCGTCCACCTTGGCGACGCCGAGGCCGGGATGCAGCGTGGTGAAAGGATAGTCGGCGATCTTCGGCCGGGCCCGCGTCACCGCGGCGAGGAAGGTCGACTTGCCGGCATTCGGCAGGCCGACCAGCCCGGCATCGGCGATCAGCTTCAGCCGCAGCCAGATCGTCATCTCCTCGCCGGCAAGGCCCGGATTGGCGTGGCGCGGGGCCTGGTTGACCGAGGACTTGAAATAGGCGTTGCCGAAGCCGCCATTGCCGCCCGCGGCGATCTTCTGCCGCTCGCCGACCGCGGTCAGGTCGCAGATCAGGGTCTCGTTGTCCTCGGCGAAGACCTGGGTCCCGGCCGGCACCTTCAGCGTCACGTCGGCGCCCTTGGCGCCGTTGCGGTTGCGGCCCATGCCGTGCATGCCGGTCTTGGCCTTGAAATGCTGCTGATAGCGATAGTCGATGAGCGTGTTGAGGCCGGCCACCGCCTCGATCCAGACGTCGCCGCCGCGGCCGCCGTCGCCGCCGTCCGGCCCGCCGAACTCGATGAACTTCTCGCGCCGGAACGAGACGGAGCCCGCGCCGCCATCGCCGGAGCGCACATAGACCTTCGCCTGATCGAGGAACTTCATCGTCCTACCGTCCGTCTGTCCTGCCGGCGCGGCGGCGTCGCCGTCCTCCGCGCTGGATGGTCTCGTCTCACCTGCGGTCGCCCCTGTCGGCGCGGCGCCGCTCGAATGTTCCGTTCACCGGCCGGCGCGCCGGAAGATCACGTCGGCATGGGCGATCGGCAGGCCGAACTTGGCGATCGTCACCCGGTTCTCCACCCTGTCCGGCCCGAGCCGCCGCATGACGTGACGAAAGCCGAGCAGGATGCGGCCGCCGCCCGGCGCGTAACCGTCATAGGCAAGGACGGCGCCGCCTGCAAAGCCGTGGCCCTCGACCCGCACCGGCGGCGCCATGGTGCCGTCGCCGAGTTCGGTGCGCACGGTGCCCTCGTAGCGGCCCCGGGCGGTGCGCGTCAGGTCCCAGTGCTGCAGCCGCCGCCCGTCCTCGAAGCGAAAGCGCTCGTCGAGGCTGAGGTGCCGGCCGGCCACCGTGCCGGTGAAGGTCGCGGTGAAGGTCTCGGCGCGTCCGATCAGCGGCGTCGTCGTACCGTGCGAACGCGCCCGCCCGTCGAAGAACCTCAGCAGCGACAGCTCCGCCGCCTCAGCGTGGCGAGCAGCGGCGGGCCCGGCGGCGCTCGCCGTGGCTGCCATCGGGAGCAATCCGGCCGCCGCCATCGCGAGCAACAGCGCCGCGGTCGGCCGGAAGCGCCGGGCGGCCGCGGCGGGCCGCCCGATCGCGCGGTCTTTCTTGCTGCGGTTCACGGCGTTCCTCCCCAAGCCTTGAGCGAGCGCCAGCAGCTGCGGTCGAGGCTGAAATGTTCGGCGGCGACGCGGCCGGAAGCCAGCGTGTCGATCATGCCGCTGCCGGAAAAGCGGAAACCGCATTTCCAGACGACCCGCCGCGAGGCTTCGTTGATGACCCGGCAGCTGACCGTGATCTCGTCGAGGCCGAGCGCCGTGAAGCCGTAGTCGATCGCCGCGTGGGCGGCTTCGGTGGCATAACCCTGGTTCCAATGGCGACGGCCGATCCAGTAGCCGAGATCGCCGGCATTGCCGCCGCGGCGGCCGGGATGCAGGCCGCAGACGCCGACGAGCTCGCCGCTCGCCTTCAGGCAGACGGCAAAGACCGTCTCGTCGCCGTAGTCGCAGATGAAGCTCTCGGCATCCGCGACCCCGTAGGGCCAGGGCACCCGGGCGAGCATGCGGACGACCTCGAAGTCGTCGAGCAGCGCCGCCAGCGTCTCCGCGTCGTCGAGCCGCAGCGGCCGCAGCCGCAGCCGGGGTGTGACGATGGCGCGAGGCGGCCCCGCACGCGGCCTCGACCCTTCGCTCATCTCCTCGGTCATCGCATCGTCCTTCCTCTCAAGCGAAAAGGGGAGACGGCGATCCATCTCCCCTTTCGCTCGATCCGTCAGGCGGTGCCTTCTGGCTGGGTGAGCGCCGGGTCGGTGGAACGCCGGCGCTCAGAAGCTCCGGTCATTCGGCGGCTTCTGCTTTCGGCATAATCGCGACGTAGGTTCGTCCGTTGGCCTTCTTCTGGAAGGCGACGACGCCTTCCGACTTGGCGAAGAGGGTATGGTCCCTGCCCATGCCCACGTTGAGGCCGGGATGCCATTGCGTGCCGCGCTGGCGTACCAGGATGTTGCCGGCGATGACGGCTTCGCCGCCGAACTTCTTCACGCCGAGGCGCTTGGATTCCGAGTCGCGACCGTTGCGCGAGGAACCGCCTGCTTTCTTATGTGCCATGGTTCGATCTCCTTGCCTTTTCAGGCCCGGGCCCTCGCGGGTTCCCGGTCAATTCGGTTCAACGGCGCGCTGCGCCACTCATTCGCCGGCGAGCGCCTTCGCCTGTTCGCGCCAGTCGCGGATCTGCGCCGCGCTGAACGGCATCGCCGCGTCGATCCGCGCAATGTCCTCGTCGCCGAGCGCAGCGATCTGCGCGAAGGTGGTGATCCCCTGCGCGTTGAGCTGCTTTTCGGCGGCCGGGCCGACGCCCTTGATCTCGGTCAGCTTGTCCTTCTCGCCGGCCGGCGCATCGAACATCGGCGCCTGCGGCGCGTCGACGGCGGCCGGCTCGCTCGCGGCAGCAGCTTCCGGCTTCGCGGCCTTCGCCTTGCCGGACGCCTTCTTGCCGTCGGTCAGGATCTCGGTGACGCGGATCATCGTCAGGTCCTGACGGTGGCCGCGGCTGCGCTTCGAATTCTGCCGCCGGCGCTTCTTGAAGGAGATGACCTTCTTGCCGCGGGTCTGCTCGACGATCTCGGCAGCGACGCTGGCGCCCGCCACGAAGGGCGCGCCGATCGAGGAGCCGACCATCAGCACCTCGTTGAACGTCACGAGATCGCCCGCCTCGCCGGCGATGCGCTCGATGGTGAACCTGTCTTCGGCGGCAACGCGATACTGCTTGCCTCCGGTCTTGATGACTGCGAACATTTTGTCTCCGTTCGTCAGACCGGCTCTCGTGCCGCGGTGTGGCGCGGGCCGTCTTCTTGTTCAGTCGGTTGATGGGCAGGGCGGTCGGGGCGCGGACGGACCGGCCCCGAGAATGGTCACGCTATAGTGACGGATGCGCGGCCGGTCAAGGCGCCGCGGCTTTCGAACGTGTCCCGGCGACAATGAAGCGTCGAGGGGGGGGGGGAGCCTCGACCTGGAAGCCCCGAGCTGGAAGCCCGGAGCGTGTAGCCCGGAGCGGCCTGTCAGTTCGCCGCCTGCCGCGCCACCGCCGCGAGGGCCGGCCGCCCTCCGCCGGTGAAGGCGGCCGGCGCGGCCGCCGGGGTCACCGTCTCGCCGGAGTTCTTGCCCTTCAGCTGCGGCGGCTGCGGCGACGGCGTCGTCGCGCCGCCCTCGCCCGGCAGCGTGCCGCCTTCCGGCAGCGTCCCCTCGCCGGGTGCGGCGGAGCCGCCGTCCTGCGTCGCCGTCGGTGCGGCGGAGGATCCCGCCCCGCCTCCGGGCACGGGTCGCGGCAACGTGCCGGAGCCGCCCGGACCGGCCGCGGCACCGCCGTCCTTCGTCGTTCCGCCACCGTCCCCGTCGCCGCCGGTGGCCGCGGGTTCGGCGGGCTTGTCGCCGCCGAGGATCAGCGCCCAGAGATCGTCCGTCGCCTTGCGCGCCCGGTCGAGCGGCAGGACGAGCTTGCCGCTGCCGGCCGCCCGTGTCAGCTCGTCGCGCAGCTTGGCGGCGACGCGGTCGCCGCCCGCCGCCGCGATCGACGCCCAGCCATAGGCGCGCATGATGTTGCGCGGCATCTCGGCGCCTTCGTAATAGGCGTAGGCGAACTGGCGGATCGACGCCCAGTCGCGGGTGCGGAACGCCTCGATCTCGGCGGCGCGCTGGCGCTGGCCGACCGGCGTCTGGCGCCAGGCCGCCACCGCGTCGTCCTCCGCCCCGACGATCTCCGCCGGGCTGAGGCGGGCGCCGATCGCCGTCAGGCTCTCGGCGGCGAACGGCAGTCCCTCGGCGAGGGCAAGGTCGAGGGCGACGTAGCTCGGGGCCAGCTTCTCCTGGGCGATCGTCACATAGGGATCGACGGCGATCGCCCGTGCGAGCAGCGCCACGGCGGCGCGATTGCCGTCCATCGCCGCGGGCATGATGAGCTCCAGCGCCCGGCCGGCGTTCTGCGGCGTGCCGCGGCCTTCGAGCAGCGTCTCGGCGAGCGCCAGCACGCTCGCCAGCGGCGCGTCCGGCGCGAGCGTCAGCGCGGCGGGGGCGAGCAGCGGCTGGCGCAGCGTCTCGCCGGTCGCGACTTGCGGGTTCAGCGCCTCGACGTCCGCCGCATCCACCGTGCCGTCGGTGAGCCGGGCGAGATCGAAAGGCTGTTGCGGCCGGAACGAGACCAGCAGCCGGTCCGGATTCTTGAGGAAGGCCTGCACGGCGGCCGAGAACGCCTGCGCCCTTTCCTGAAGCGCCGGGGTCGCTCCGCCCGGCAGCTTGTCGAACATCCCGGCGACGCCGGCCCCGGCGATCACCGTCGCGGCACTGCGGGCACCCTCGGGGCTGAGACCCTGGCTCTTGCCGAGAACGTCGTAGAGCGCCGGCACCAGGCCCATGTCGGTGAAGGCTGCATCGGCCGTGGCGAGTTGCCCGCGCAGCTCGGGGGCGTTTCTCCCCGGCGCCGCACCCGCCCCCTCGATATCGCTGAGGGGAGCGAGGAAATGAAAGCCGCGCAGATCGGCATTGAGCTCCAGCGCGCCGATGCCGTCGAGCCGCGCCGTCGCCTGCACGAGATAGTCCGCCCGCGGCGCGTCGAGATCGAAGTCGACGGTCACGGTTCCGGTCACGACCTCTTTGCCGAGACGGGTAAGCACCGCCGCCGTCGTCGGATCGAGGGACAGCCGGCGCGTGTCGACGGAGACGTCGTCGAGGATCATCTGGTCGGTCGACAGGCGCAGCTGGCCGACCCTGAAATGCACCGCGTCGCGGTCGACCTCGAGCCCCGTCACCACCAGCGAACGGGTGATCGGATCGTAGCGCCGCCCGGAATAGGTGATCTGCGCCAGGGTGCGCAGCGACGTCACCGCGAAATCGAACAGATAGGGCGTATAGGGAAGGACCAGGCCGGCGAGCCCCTGCGGGTCGGCCGCGAGCGGGACCGGCGTCGGCGCCGTCTGCGATAGGGCCGGCACTGTCGCCGTCGTCGCCGAGACGACGAGGGCCGGCAACAGCGCGGCGAAGCTGCGCGTCATGTTCTTCCTCCCGGCGCGGCCGGCTCCCGTGAAGCCGAGGCCGCCCCGCATTACGCCACACCCCGGCGGCGAACGTAACTCGGGAGCCGGCGAATCCCCAGCCCGAAAATTCCGATCAAGACATGTACAAATGTTTATATGGCCTTGTGAGGCGACCCGTCGCCTGCTAAAGCCAGCGCCATATCGGGGCCGCGCATCGGCGCACCCCTGACCGACCCATTCGATCCACAGACGGAGTTGCGAACACATGAGCGAGCAGAACGACTACCTCGTGAAGGACATCGCGCTGGCCGACTACGGCCGCAAGGAACTCGACATCGCCGAAACCGAGATGCCCGGCCTGATGGCCTGCCGCGAGGAGTTCGGCGCCGACAAGCCGCTGAAGGGCGCCCGGATCACCGGCTCGCTGCACATGACGATCCAGACCGGCGTCCTCATCGAGACGCTCGTCGCCCTCGGCGCCGAGGTCCGCTGGGCGTCCTGCAACATCTTCTCGACCCAGGACCACGCCGCCGCTGCGATCGCCGCCGCCGGCGTTCCCGTTTTCGCCGTCAAGGGCGAGAGCCTCGAGGAATACTGGACCTACACCGACAAGATCTTCCAGTGGCCGGACGGCCAGCCGTCCAACATGATCCTCGACGACGGCGGCGACGCGACGATGTACATCCTGCTCGGCGCCCGCGCCGAGGCCGGCGAGGACGTCCTGTCGAAGCCGGGCAACGAGGAAGAGGAGATCCTCTTCGCCCAGATCAAGAAGCGCATGGCCGAGACGCCGGGCTTCTTCGCCAGGCAGCGCGACGCCATCAAGGGCGTGACCGAAGAGACGACGACCGGCGTCAACCGTCTCTACCAGCTGCAGAAGAAGGGCCTGCTGCCGTTCCCGGCGATCAACGTCAACGACAGCGTCACCAAGTCGAAGTTCGACAACAAGTACGGCTGCAAGGAGTCGCTGGTCGACGGCATCCGCCGCGCCACCGACGTGATGATGGCCGGCAAGGTCGCAGTGGTCTGCGGCTACGGCGACGTCGGCAAGGGCTCGGCCCAGTCGCTCTCCGGCGCCGGCGCCCGCGTCAAGGTCACCGAGGTCGATCCGATCTGCGCCCTGCAGGCGGCGATGGACGGCTTCGAGGTCGTGCAGCTCGAGGACGTCGTCGCCTCGGCCGACATCTTCGTCACCACCACCGGCAACAAGGACGTCATCCGCATCGAGCACATGCGCGAGATGAAGGACATGGCGATCGTCGGCAACATCGGCCACTTCGACAACGAGATCCAGGTCGGCGCCCTGAAGAACCTGAAGTGGACGAACATCAAGCCACAGGTCGACATGGTGGAATTCCCGAAGGGGAACCGCATGCTGCTCCTGTCGGAAGGCCGCCTGCTCAACCTCGGCAACGCCACCGGCCACCCGAGCTTCGTGATGTCGGCTTCCTTCACCAACCAGACGCTGGCGCAGATCGAGCTGTTCACCAAGGGCGACCAGTATCAGAACCAGGTCTACGTGCTGCCCAAGCATCTCGACGAAAAGGTCGCACGGCTGCATCTCGGCAAGCTCGGCGCAAGGCTGACGGAGCTTTCGGAAGAACAGGCTTCCTATATCGGCGTCACCCAGCAAGGTCCTTACAAGCCTGAGCATTACCGCTACTGATTTGCGACCGGCTCAGCGAGCGATTCACACGACCCGGCGAGGCGCAAGCCTCGCCGGGTCAATTGTTTTCAACTTTCGTCAAATATTACGGATTGCGCCCGAGTCGGCAGCCGCTAATATGTCCGAATCAAGGCTTTGAGATGCGGACCTGAAAGCCTTGTCGAGATGCGTTGAGTACGTCTCGAAGAGCGGCGGCAACGACGAGGACAGGCTCACATGTCGAAAGACATCGGACCCGGGCGCGGGGGCGCCGCCGGGTTGCGCATGGATTCCGGACTGAATCGCAGGACGGCGTCGGGTCACGGCGCCACGACTTCGAAGACGGCGGCCCTGGTCGTCCAGCCCCTCGGGCTGGTCCTGCTGCCGAAATGCGTCTTCGCCGCGGAGGCGGGAGCCACCGCCTTCGGCACCTCGCTCGGCGACAGCGACATCCTCTATCTTTCCGTCCTCGCCTTCCTGATCGGTGCGGCGATGGTCGCCGCCACCTTCCTGATCCGGCAGCGCGCCATGCTGCAGGTCGAGAACGACGTGATCCGCGGCGAGCTCCACGAAGCCCGGGCGACGGCGGATGCCCGCACGGCGCTGATGATCTCCGGCGACGAGCGGGTCCTGGTCTTCGCCGGCCACAACGCCCCGGAAGTGATCGGCCAGATCGCCGGCCATGCCCGCGTGCCGGTCGATCCCGAGCGTTTCCTTGTCTTCGCCGACTGGATGCCGGCCGAAGCCGCGCACGGCCTCGAAGCCGCGCTCGCAGCGCTGCTGGAAAACGCCACGCCGTTCCGCATCGCCATCGACCTCGACGAAAACTGCGTGATCGAGGCGGCCGGCCGGACCTCCGGCGGCCTCGCCGTCGTCCGGTTCAGCGCCCTCGAGGGAATTCGCCGCAGGCTCGAGGAGCTGACCACCGCCCTTTCCCGCGCCGAGGCAGGCGTCGCGACCTTCAAGCAGCTCTTCGACGTCGCGCCGGCGGCGATCTGGCTGCGCGACGGCAACGGCCGGCTGATCTGGGTCAACCAGGCCTATGCCACCGCCGTCGACGCGCCCTCCGCCACCGCCGCCCTCGACGGGCAGCTGGAATTCCTCAGCGCCCAGGACCGGCTGCGCGTCGCCCGGCATCTCGCCGAGGCGCGGCCCTTCGCCGACAAGCTCTCGACCGTCGTCGCGGCCGACCGCCGCAAGTTCAACGTCGTCGAGACCACCGGGCCGGCCGGCTCGGCCGGCCTCGCCATCGACGTCTCGGAGACCGAGCAGGTGCGCATCGAGCTGCGCCAGACCATCGAGAGCCAGTCCGAGACCCTCGACCAGCTGGCGACCGCCGTGGCGCGGTTCGACGAGAAGACGCGCCTCGCCTACTACAACTCCGCTTTCCAGCGTCTCTTCGACCTGACCAACGCCTATCTCGAGACCGAGCCCGACCACGTCGCGCTGCTCGATCACCTGCGCACCCGCGGCGTCCTGCCGATCGAGAAGCTGATGCGCTCGGAACTGCAGGAGCACGACCTCGCCGCCTATCGGGCGACCGAGCCGGTCGACGCGATGTGGCACCTGACCGACGGCCGCACCCTGCGGGTCATCGCGACGCCCCAGCCGCGCGGCGGCGCCACCTGGGTGTTCGAGGACATCACCGAGAAGCTCGAACTCGAAAGCCAGGTCAAGTCGACCTCGCAGCTGCAGCGCGAGACCATCGACTATCTGTCGGAGGCGGTCGCGGTGTTCGGCAGCGACGGGCGGATGCGGCTTTCCAACCCGGCCTTCGCCGACATGTGGGGCATCGACGCCGCGCAGCTGACGAACGGCACGCGGATCCAGGGCCTCGCCGACGTCGCGACGATCAAGGTGGTGACGACGCTCGGGCCGGGTGGCGCGCCGCAGCCGGGCCTTTCGGAAGGCTGGCAGCTGTTCCTCGAACAGGTCACCGCCTTCGACGATCACGGCCGCGACACGCTCATCGGCGAGATCAGCCTCTCCGACGGACGCATCTACAACTACACCATCGTGCCGCTGCCCAACGGGCTGACGATGCTGACCTTCTCGAACATCTCCGAGGCGCGGGCCGCCGAGCTGGTGCTGCGCGAGCGCAACGACGCCCTCGAACAGGCCAACCAGATCAAGACCGACTTCGTCCAACACGTGAACTACGAGCTGCGCTCGCCGCTCACCAACATCATCGGCTTCTCGGCCCTGCTCCGCTCGCCCGAGACCGGCCCCCTCAACGAGCGCCAGAGCGAGTATCTCGACTACATCTCCTCCTCGACCTCGACACTTTTGACAATTGTCAACGACATCCTCGACCTCGCGACGGTCGACGCCGGGATCATGGAGCTCGAGCTCTCCAAGGTCGACATCGCGCGCACCGTGGAACAGGCGGTCGACGGCGTCAGGGACCGCTTCGAGGCGGCCGACATCCGCCTCGACGTCGACCTGTCGGAGGCCGGAAGCAGTTTCCTCGCCGACGGCCACCGGTTGACCCAGATCCTGTTCAACCTCCTCTCCAACGCCGCGAACTTCGCACCGGCGGGCTCGACCGTCGGCGTGCGCGCCTGGCGGCACCAGGGGATGCTCTCCTTCGAGATCTCCGACCGCGGCCCGGGCATCGCGACGCCCAACATCGAAAAGGTGTTCGACCGGTTCGAAGCCAATCCGATCGGCGGTCGCCAGTCCGGCGCCGGGCTCGGCCTGTCGATCGTCAAGAGCTTCGTCGAGCTGCATCACGGCCATGTCGAGGTGCGCTCGGCCGCCGGCAAGGGAACGGCCTTCACCTGCCACTTCCCGCTCGGTACGCTGCCACCCGGCGAAGACACCGATCGCGACGAACATTTCTGGGACGCGGCCGAATGACACGGGCGACTGACCCGGCGGGATCGAACGGCAGGGAAGCTTTCGCGGCCGAGGCCGCTCCGGCCGTGCGGCTCGCGCTGCCCGATGCCGCCGCCACCGAACGGCTCGGCGCCGACCTCGCGATGATCGTCCGGCCCGGCGACGTCATCGCCCTCTCCGGCGATCTCGGTGCCGGCAAGTCGACCCTCGCCCGCGCCCTGATCCGGGCGCTCGCCGGCGATGCCGGGCTCGAAGTCCCCTCGCCGACCTACACGCTGGTCCAGCCCTATCCGACCGAGCCGCCCGTCGCGCATTTCGATCTCTACCGGCTCGCCTCGGGCGAGGAACTCGACGAACTCGATTTCCGCGACGCCGTGGAAACCGGCGTCGTTCTCGTCGAATGGCCGGAGCGGGCGGCGGAAGTGCTCGCCGCGGCAACCGTTTCGATCGCCCTCGCGCTTTCGCCGGCGGGCGGCCGCGAAGCGACAGTGACCACCCGCGGCACCGCCGGCGGGCGGCTCGCCCGCACCCTCGCCATCCGGGATTTCCTCGCCGCGGCGGGGCTTTCCGAGGCGCCGCGCCGGCGCTTCTTCGGCGATGCCTCGACGCGGCGCTACGAGACCGTCGGCACCGGCGAGGAGACCCTCGTGCTGATGGACGCGCCACGCCAGCCGGACGGCCCACCGATCCGCGACGGGCTCCCCTACAGCCGCATCGCCCATCTCGCCGAGGACGTCGCGCCCTTCGTCGCCGTCGCCACGGCGCTGCGGAGGCCCGGCTTCGCCGCACCGGCGATCCACCGCGCCGACCTCGACGCGGGCCTTCTTCTGATCGAACATCTCGGGACGGACGGCGTCATCGACGCGGCGCGGCGGCCGATCCCCGAGCGCTATCACGAGGCGGTCGCCTGCCTCGCCGCGCTGCACGGCGTCGCCTGGCCGGGCGAGCTTCCGGTTCCGGGCGGGCCGGTCCACCGCGTCCCGCCCTACGACCGGCGGGCGATGACGGCCGAGGTCGAACTCCTGATCGACTGGTATCTGCCGGATGCGATCGGCCGCGCGGCGAGCGCCGACGAGCGCGGGCTGTTTTCCGAGATCTGGCAGGCGATCTTCGACGAACTCGCAACCGCCGAAACCTCCCTCGTTCTCCGCGACTTCCACTCGCCGAACATCATCTACCGGCCTGAGGCCGCCGTCGTTCTGAAGATCGGGCTGATCGACTTCCAGGATGCGGTGATCGGCCCGTCGGCCTACGACGTCGCCTCGCTCGCCCAGGATGCCCGCGTCGACGTCTCGGCCGAGCTCGAGGCGGCGCTGACGGCCGCCTATGTGGCAGAGCGGCGGGCCGCCGACGCAAGCTTCGACGCCTTCGCATTCGAGCGCGACTATGCAATCATGGCGGCGCAGCGCGCCTCGAAAATTCTCGGCATTTTCGTCCGCCTACTCAAAAGAGACGGCAAGCCGCAATATCTGCGTCACATACCGCGGATTAAGGGCTATCTCGCCCGAACGCTCGGTCACCCCTCGCTGTCGGCCCTTCGCCATCTCTATGGCGAATGGGGCATCACCGCAGCCGGGGCCGCCGGCGCCGCATCACCCGAACGATCGACAAGACCATGACGCTCCACAGTATCCAGCCCCGCTTCAAGCCGAAGACCGCGATGATCCTCGCCGCCGGCCTCGGCAAGCGCATGCGTCCGATCACCTCGACCATGCCGAAACCGCTGATCGAGATCCGCGGCCGGGCACTCATCGACTACGGGCTCGACGCCTTGGTCCGCAATGGCGTGACGAGGATCGTCGTCAACGTCCACTACCTTCCCGACCTGATGCGCGCCCATCTCAGGAAGCGCAAGGACGTCGAGATCGTCGTCTCCGACGAGACCGACGCGCTGCTCGATTCCGGCGGCGGCATCGTCAGGGCGCTGCCGGAGCTCGGGGAAGACCCCTTCTACGTGCTGAATGCCGACACCTTCTGGATCGACGGCTACCGCGACAATCTCGACCTCCTCGCCGAGCTCTGGGACCCGGCGAAGATGGACGTCTCGCTGCTGATCGCCGAGATGCGGCAGGCCACGGGCTACGACGGCGACGGCGATTTCGTGATGGATCCCTCCGGCCGGCTGGCCCGGGTTCCCGAGCGGGTGATCTCGCCCTTCATCTATGCCGGCGGCGCGATCCTCAAGCCCGAGCTCTTTGCCGGGATGAAGCCGGAAAAATTCTCGCTCAACCGGATCTTCGACCGGACGATCGAGGCCGAGCGGCTCTACGGCGTGCGCCTCGACGGCGTCTGGATCACCGTCGGCACGCCCTCGGCGATCAAGCTCGCCGAGGAGGCATTTCTCGCCAGCGCCGCGGCGTGAGGGCAAACTCTCTCGAGTCAGGCGGGCCGAGACCACGCATCCGGACCGGCACGCGCCTTCGAAAAGGCTTCAGCGCCACGACGGATCCACGTGGCGCGAGGGTGGCGTCACCGCGCCGACTCAGGGAAATCGATTGAAGGAAGGCGCCATCCACGACGCTCCCATCTCCCCCATTGCGGGGGAGATGGGTGGCAACCCAGAGGGGGTACTGCGCCACACTTCGAGGTTTGGCGCGAGGTCTGCCCCCCCTCTGCCTACCGGCATCTCCCCCACGAGGGGGGAGATCAGGCCAGTCGCCGCGTCTCGGCACGAAGTCGAGCGGCAGCTCGGCAAACCAGCCCTCTGCCCGTCTTCGTTCACTGATGCGCGAGGATCGCGAGCAGCAGCAGCGCGACGATGTTGGTGATCTTGATCGCCGGGTTCACCGCCGGGCCGGCGGTGTCCTTGTAGGGATCGCCCACCGTGTCGCCGGTCACCGAGGCCTTGTGCGCCTCAGATCCCTTCATGTGCCGGGTGCCGTGAACGTCGACGAAGCCGTCCTCGAAGCTCTTCTTGGCGTTGTCCCAGGCGCCGCCGCCCGAGGTCATCGAGATCGCCACGAAGATGCCGGTGACGATGACGCCGAGCAGCATCGCGCCGACCGCCGAGAAGGCCTCGCTCTTGCCGGCGATCAGATAGACGACGAAGTAGACGACGACCGGCGCCAGCACCGGCAGGAGCGACGGGATCACCATCTCCTTGATCGCCGCCCGGGTCAGAAGGTCGACGGCCCGCGCATAGTCCGGCCGCTCGGTGCCCTCCATGATGCCGGGCTTTTCGCGGAACTGCCGGCGCACCTCCTCGACGACGGCGCCGCCAGCCCTGCCGACCGCCGTCATCGCCATGCCGCCGAACAGGAACGGGATGAGGCCGCCGAGCAGGAGGCCGACCACGACGAAGGGGTTGGTCAGCGCGAAGTCCGGCGAGACGCCCTTGAAATAGGCGAACTCGCCGTTGCCCTTGGCGCTCTGCTCGACGAAGTAGCGCAGGTCGTAGTTGTAGGCCGCGAACAGCACCAGGGCGCCGAGGCCGGCCGAGCCGATCGCGTAGCCCTTGGTCACCGCCTTGGTGGTGTTGCCGACGGCGTCGAGCGCGTCGGTCGAACGCCGCACGTCGGCCGGCAGGCCCGCCATCTCGGCGATGCCGCCGGCATTGTCGGTGACCGGGCCGAAGGCGTCCAGCGCGACGATCATGCCGGCGACGCCGAGCATTGCGGTGACGGCGATGCCGGTGCCGTAGAGCCCGGCGAGCTGATAGGTCGAGATGATGCCGGCGACGATGACGATGGTCGGCAGCGCGGTGGCTTCCAGCGAGACGGCGAGGCCCTGGATGACGTTGGTGCCGTGGCCGGTGACGGAGGCCTGGCTGATCGAGCGCACCGGGCGGAAGCCGATGCCGGTGTAGTATTCGGTGATCCAGACGATGAGGCCGGTCACCGCGAGGCCGACGATGCCGCAGATGAACAGGTTGAGGCCGTTGATGGTGACGCCGTCCGAGGACTGGCCGATGTCGCCGAAGCCGATGGTGAAGTAATTCGCCGCGGCGAGCCCGACGATCGACAGAAGCGTCGTCACCCACAGGCCCTTGTAGAGCGCGCCCATGATCGAGCCGTTGGCGCCGAGCCGGACGAAGAAGGTGCCGATGATCGATGTGATGATGCAGGCGCCGCAGATCGCCAGCGGGTAGACCATGACGCTCTCGATGACCGACGAGCCGGCAAAGAAGATCGCGCCGAGAACCATGGTCGCGACGACGGTCACCGCATAGGTCTCGAAGAGATCGGCCGCCATGCCGGCGCAGTCGCCGACATTGTCGCCGACATTGTCGGCGATGGTCGCCGGGTTGCGGGGATCGTCCTCGGGAATGCCGGCCTCGACCTTGCCGACGAGATCGCCGCCGACGTCGGCGCCCTTGGTGAAGATGCCGCCGCCGAGGCGGGCGAAGATCGAGATCAGCGAGGCGCCGAAACCGAGCGAGACCAGCGCATCGATCACCGTGCGGTCGGCCGGCGCGAAGCCGAGCCAGCCGGTCAGCGCCGCGAAGTAGAGGGTGACGCCGAGCAGCGCCAGGCCGGCGACGAGGAGGCCGGTGATCGCGCCCGACTTGAAGGCGACGGACAGGCCGAGGCCGAGCGAGCGGGCGGCCGCCTGGGCGGTGCGCACGTTCGCCCGCACCGAGACGTTCATGCCGATGAAGCCGGCGAGGCCGGAGAGGATCGCGCCGATGGCGAAGCCGACCGCCGCATAGAGCGAGAGCAGCAGCCAGCTCAGCCCGAACACTACGACGCCGACCATGGCGATGGTCGTATATTGCCGCGCCAGATAGGCCTGCGCGCCCTCCCGGATGGCTTCCGCGATCTCCTGCATCCGCGCCGAGCCCTGATCGGCCGCGAGGATCGAGCGGGTCGCCCAGATGGCGTAGACCACCGCAAGCAGCCCGCACAGGGCCACGACCAGTAGAATTGTCAGCATGCCGTTTCCTCACTTGGTCGCAGACCTGGCCTGCGACGATCCCTTTTATGGCTTCCGTGGCTTCGTGAGCCCAGGCCGGTTTGCTCCCCCCACGGCCGAAGGCAAGCGGAGGTTATATGAGGCTGTGGCCGCGTCAAGCGCGGCGCGAGCGTGGGGAAAGAGGCGTACCGGAACTCAGCCCGCGACGAGCCGGTGGCCGGCCCGCCGGGCCTCGACGGCGATCGCGGCGAGGCAGGTGAGGCCGACCGGCAGGGCGACGAGATTCATCGTCTCCCAGCCGCTCGAAACGAAGACCCGGCCGGACATGAAGGACGAGAACGCCACGGTGCTGAACAGGACGAGGTCGTGGAAGCCTTGCGTCTTGTTCTTCTCCGACGGGCGGTGCGTCTCGGCGACCATCGCCGTCGCGCCGATGAAGCCGAAGTTCCAGCCGAGGCCGAGCAGCACGAGGCCGAGCCAGAACTGCCAGACCGCCGTGCCGGACAGGAAGGTGGCGAAGCTCGCGAGCAGCGAGAGAAGGCCGGCGGCGATGATCCGCTCCTTGCCGTAGCGGGCGATCAGCCTGCCGGTGAAGAAGCTCGGCGCGAACATCGCCATGACGTGCCACTGGATGCCGAAGAAGCCGACCTGTTGCGGGTGGCCGCAGGCGACGATGGCGAGCGGCGCGCCGGTCATCACGAAGCTCATCATCGCGAAGCTGCCGACGCCGCAGAGCAGCGCGGTGAGGAAGCGCGGCTGCGAGACGATCTCGGCGAGCGGCCGGGCCGGCCGTTCGGCTTCTCCCGCCGCCGGCGCGGCGGCCGGCGCGTTGATGCGCAGCGCCGACAGGACGGCGACGCCGAGAAGGCCGAGGATCGACAGGCCGAAATAGGCCCCGGCGAATTCCGCCGGCCGGAACAGTTCGGTGGTGAAGTTCACCATCTGCGGACCGATGACGGCGGCGAACATGCCGCCGGCCAGCACCAGGCCGATCGCCCGCGACTGGTAGTCGCTCGGCGCGCCGTCGGTGGCGGCGAAGCGGTATTGCTGGGTGAAGGCGTTGCCGCAGCCGACGAGAATCAGCGAGGCGACGAAGGGCCAGAAGGACTGGGCGAGCAGGGAAAGCGCAGCGCAGAGGCCGCCCAGCGAGACGACCAGCGCGCCGGAGGTGAAGCCGAGGCGCCGGCCGATCGCCCGCATCAGCGCGGCGGCGGGAAGCGCACCGAGGGCGACGCCGAGGTTGAAGCCGGTGACCGGCAGGGTGGCGAGCGACTTGTCCTCGAGCAGCAGCCAGGCTCCCGCGAGGCCGCCGGTCGAGATCGCCACCGGTGCCGCCGACCCGACGATCGCCTGGGCGGCGGCCAGAACGACGGCGTTGCGCCGCGCCGCGGCGATCGGCGCCGTTGCCGGCGGGGCGGCGACCCTGTTCATGTCCGGTCGGCTTTTGCCGCCCGCTCGGGCGTGTCGGGGCGGTTCTGCCGGGCGATCCGGTCGAGCACGGCATTGACCAGCCGCGGCTCCTCCTCGGCGTAGAAGGCCCGCGCGACGTCGACATATTCGTTGATGATCACCGCCACGGGAACGTCGAGCCGCGAGCGGATCTCGAAGGCCCCGGCGCGCAGGATCGCCCGCAGCGTCGTGTCGAGGCGGGCCAGCGGCCAGTCGGTCGGCAGCGCGGTATGGATCAGCGGATCGATCGTCGTCTGCTGGCGCACCACGCCGGAGACGACGTCACGGAACCAGGCGGCGTCGGCGTCGCGATACTGCTCGCCGTCGATCTCCCGGCCGAGCCGGAAGGATTCGTATTCGGCGACGGTCTCCATCAGCGTCGAGCCGCCGACATCCATCTGGTAGAGCGCCTGCACGGCGGCGAGACGGGCTGCGCCGCGCTTGTTGGCGGCCTTCACCGGGCGCGGCGGCTGCTGCTGGTCGGCCATGGTCAGGCTCCGAAGTGGTCCCTGAGGGCAATCATCCGAAGCGCCGTCTTCGCCGCCTCGCCGCCCTTGTCCTTGCGGGCGGGATCGGCGCGCACCAGCGCCTGCTCCTCGTTTTCGACGGTGAGGATGCCGTTGCCGACGGCGATCCCCTCGTCGACGCTGAGCGACATCAGCGCCCGGGCGGATTCACCGGCGACGATGTCGAAGTGAAAGGTCTCGCCGCGGATGACGCAGCCGAGCACGACGAAACCGTCATATTCGGTGCCGCCGCCATCGGCGCCCGACAGCGCGAAACCGACCGCCGCAGGCGCCTCCAGCGCGCCCGGCACCGTGACGACGTCGTGTGTCGCCCCGGCGGCGTCCAGCGCCGCCTTGGCGCCGGCGAGAAGATGATCGGCGATATGGCCGTAGAAGCGCGCCTCGACGATCAGGATATGCGGCCTGGAAGCCATGGGTTGTCCTTTCAAGGCCCGCTGCCCCGGCGTCGACGCGCCTTGCGTCTGGCGGCGTATCAAAGCGTGGCGGCAGGCCGAAGCGGGGAGAATTTCAAACGGCGCCCGGCCGGCCGAGCCGCTTCGATGGCTTCAGCCGGCCGCTGCGCCGAACAGGCGCTCGGCATAGCGCGCAATCTGGTCGATCTCAAGGTTGACGCGGTCGCCGACGCTGCGTTCACCCCAGGTCGTGACCTCCAGCGAATGGCGGATCAGAAGGACGTCGAAGACGTCGTCCTCGACCGAATTCACCGTCAGCGACGTGCCGTCGAGACAGATCGAGCCCTTGCGGGCGACGTAGCGTTTCAGGTCCTGAGGCGCCCTGAGGCGAAACCGGACCGCCTCTCCCTCCTCCTCGCGCTCGACGATCTCCGCCAGGCCGTCGACATGGCCGGAGACGAGATGGCCGCCGAGTTCGTCGCCGACCCTCAGCGACCGCTCGAGATTGATCCGCGTGCCGTCCCGCCATTTGCCGGCCGTGGTCAGGCGCAGCGCCTCCTCCCAGGCTTCCACCTCGAACCACCGCGCGTTGGATGTCGCTTCGGGCAGCGCCGTCACCGTCAGGCAGACGCCGGCACAGGCGATCGACGCGCCGATGTCGATCCCGGCCGGGTCGTAGGCGGTGGCGATGCGGAAGGCCCTGCCCTTCTCGCGCGGTGCCGCGGCCTCGACGCGGCCGACATCGGTGACGATTCCGGTGAACATCAGGCAGCTCCGCAGGAAAATTCGTACCAGGCATCGGCGCCGAAAACGTCCTGGCGCAACAGCGCGTAGCGCCGACGCGCCGCGTCGACGTCGATCGGCGCCGCAATGCCCGCCGCACCGATGGCCTCAGGACCGGTGACGAGGATCAGCCGGTCGACGAGATCGGCCTGAAGGAAGCTCTCGGCGATCATCGCGCCGCCCTCGACGAGGATCGAGGATATCCCCGTCGCCGCGAGATCCTCGAGAAGCTCCGGCAGCGCAACCCGGCCAGTTTCCGGATCCGCGACGCAGGCGATGAAGGAGACCCCCGCAGCGGCGAGCGCGGCGCGGCGCTCCGGGTCGGCGGTCTCGAAGGTGGCGATCATCGTCGAAACGTTTCGCGCCGTCTTCGCGACGGTCATCTCCGGCGAGACGCGCAAATTCGGGTCGAGGATGATCCGGGCCGGCGAGCGGTCGGCCATGCCCGGCAGCCGGCAGTCGAGCCGCGGGTCGTCCTCAAGCGCCGTTCCGGCCCCGACGAGGATGGCGTCGTGCCGCGCCCTCACCAGATGGGTCTGGGAATCTGAAACCGGCCCGGTGATCTTCACCTGGCCGCCGCCGCGGATGCCGATCCGGCCGTCGCGCGACAGAGCGAGCTTCAGCGTGATGCCGGGCCGCCCGCGCCGGTGCCTCGTCAGATAGCCCTCGATCCCGCGCGCCGCCTCGGCCGCCATCACCCGCGGTGTCACCTCGACGCCGCCGGCGATCAGCATGGCGTGGCCCTTGCCGTCGACCCGCATGTCGGGATCGGCCGCCGCCGAGACGACGCGGGCAATGCCCGCCGCCACCAGCGCTTCGGCACAGGGCGGCGTGCGGCCGTGATGGGCGCAGGGCTCCAGCGTCACATAGGCCGTCGCGCCGCGGGCGAGGTCGCCCGCTTCCGCCAAAGCGCCGGCCTCGGCATGCGGGCGGCCGCCGAGTGCCGTCACGCCGCGCCCGACGATCCGCGGGCCGCGGCCGTCCCGGTCGTCGCGCACGATCAGCGTCCCGACCGCCGGGTTGGTGCCGGTCCGGCCGGCATGGCGCGCCGCAAAGCGGATCGCCGCCGCCATGAAACGCCTGTCCTCCGGTCGTTCGGGGGAGAAAGCCCGCGCCTCATTCGCCATCGGAAACGACCTCCCCGGCCTGGGGCGGATTGGCGACGGCGGCGATCGGCCCCTCCTTGTGGGACCGTGCCAGTTCGCCGATCACCGATTCGAAGTCGCTCGCTTCGGCGAAATCGCGATAGACCGAGGCGAACCGCACATAGGCGACGTCGTCGAGGCCGCGCAGCGCCTCCATCACCATGGTGCCGATGACCTCCGAGCGGACTTCCGCCTCGCCCATCTGTTCGAGGCGCCGGACGATGCCGGAGATCATCCGCTCGACGCGCTGCGGATCGACCGGCCGCTTGCGAAGCGCGATCTCCACCGACCGCGCCAGCTTGTCGCGCTCGAAGGCGACGCGCTTGCCGGATTTCTTCAGGACGTGCAGCTCGCGCAGCTGCACCCGCTCGAAGGTGGTGAAGCGCCCGGAACAGTCGGGGCAGATGCGTCGCCGCCTGATCGCGGCGCCGTCCTCGGCCGGGCGCGAGTCCTTCACCTGGCTGTCCTGGGAGCCGCAATAGGGACAGCGCATCGTTTCCGCACTCCTGGATTCAGACGAGGAAAAGGCCGCACGGCGGCGGCCTTCTCAGATAATGACGGTTCGGCCGAGCGAAAAGTTCGCCCCGCTCACATCGCCTGATAGATCGGGAACCGGTCCGTCAGCGCGACGACGCGTTGCTTCACCGAGGCCTCGACCTCGGCGTTGCCGTCCTCGGAATTCGCCTTGCGCAGGCCGTCCAGCACTTCGAGGATCAGCTTGCCGACCTCGCGGAATTCGGCGGCACCGAAGCCGCGGCTCGTCGCCGCCGGGCTGCCGAGCCGGATGCCGGAGGTGATGGTCGGCTTTTCCGGGTCGTTCGGGACGCCGTTCTTGTTGCAGGTGATGTTCGCCCGGCCGAGCGCCTTTTCCGAGGCCTTGCCGGTCAGGTTCATCGGCCGGAGGTCGACGAGCATCAGATGCGTGTCGGTGCCGCCGGAGACGATGTCGAGACCGCCTTCGCGCAGCGTCTCGGCGAGCACGCGGGCGTTTTCGCAGACTGCTGCGATGTAGCTCTTGTAGGACGGCCGCAGCGCCTCGCCGAAGGCCACCGCCTTGCCGGCGATGACATGCATCAGCGGCCCGCCCTGCAGGCCCGGAAAGATCGCGGAATTGATCTTCTTGGCGATTTCCGCGTCGTTGGTGAGAACGATGCCGCCGCGCGGGCCGCGCAGCGTCTTGTGGGTCGTCGAGGTCGCGACGTGGGCATGCGGGAACGGGCTCGGATGCTCGCCGGCGGCGACGAGGCCGGCGAAATGCGCCATGTCGACCCAGAGATAGGCGCCGACCTTGTCGGCGATCTCGCGGAAGCGCTTGAAGTCGATCCGGCGGGAATAGGCCGAGCCGCCGGCGACGATCACCTCCGGCTTGTGGTCGAGGGCGAGGCTCTCGACCTGGTCGTAGTCGATGAGGCCGGTCGCCGTGTCGAGGCCGTACTGAACGGCATCGAACCAGCGGCCCGAAAGGTTCGGCTTGGCGCCGTGGGTCAGATGGCCGCCGGCGTCGAGGCTCATGCCGAGCAGCGTCGCGCCGGGCTTCGACAAGGCGAGCAGCACCGCCTGGTTCGCCTGGCTGCCGGAATTCGCCTGGACGTTGGCGAACTCGCAGCCGAAGAGCTGCTTCACCCGCTCGATCGCCAGTTCCTCGACAATGTCGACATACTGGCAGCCGCCATAGTAGCGCCGGCCCGGATAGCCCTCGGCATATTTGTTGGTGAGGACCGAGCCCTGCGCCTCGAGGACGGCGCGCGAAACGATGTTTTCCGAGGCGATCAGCTCGATCTCGTGGCGCTGGCGGCCGAGTTCCTTCTCGATGGCGGAGAACACCTCGCCGTCGCGCGACGCGAGCGCTTCGGTGAAGAAGCCGGAAATTTCGCCGGACGGTTCGGTGCTGCGGGCAACGCTCATGTTTCGCTCTCCCTGTGGTCGATGCGCACGCGCCGGCGCAGCAGACGGTTGCCGGCCGCTTGGCGGGGCTGCCGCCACGGTGCCGCGACGGCGCGGCGGCGGCCTGATCGCCCGCCGCTTACCATAGGCGGGCGGCATCTCCAAGCAGCAGGGCCAGAGCGAAAGGGCAGGCTCCGGCGGGAATGCCGGAGCCTGCCCTGAAAGCAAGCCGGCCGGCCTTCGGGGCCGGCCGGCGCGGATTACGAACAGGCCTCAGCGCACCTTGTAGAGCGGGATCGGCGGGCCGGCATTCGGATCGACCGGATAGCGCCGCGGATTGCCGTGGCCGCCGTCGTGGCCGCCGGAATCACGTCCCCGCCCGTCATAGCCGCCATGCCGGCCGTCGTCGCCGCGGCCCTGGTCGTCGCCGACACGGCCGTCGCGGGGCGGGCGGCGCCGGTAGTCGCCATCCCCCCGGTCGTGCCGGTCGCGATCGCCGTCATAGCCGCCGCGACGGCCGCCGTCGTCATAGCCGCCGTGGCGGCGGTCGTCGCCGTAGTCCGGCCGCGGACGGTCACGATGGTCGAAGTCGCGCCCGTCGCGGTCGCGGCGATCGTAGCGGTCGCCGCGGTCGTGGCGGCCGCCGTCCCGGTCGCGGCGATACCGGTCGCGGTCGCGGTAGAAGTTGCGGGAGGCATAGTGGTCGCGCCAGTAGCTGTCCACCGAGAAGGTGATCACCGGCGCCGAATACGGGTTGAAGTCGTGGTAGCCGGCATAGCCGTCGCCGCGCAGCGCGATATAGTTGGCGGAAATCCAGCCGCGCTGGCCCTGGAACCTGACGTCGCACCAGGACCGCGTCTGCAGGCAGCCGAAGACCCGCAGCCGCTCGCCGG
The DNA here is from genome assembly GCF_017353515.1 of Jiella sonneratiae. Classification (GTDB taxonomy): domain Bacteria; phylum Pseudomonadota; class Alphaproteobacteria; order Rhizobiales; family Rhizobiaceae; genus Jiella; species Jiella sonneratiae. Next base: position 3,439 of record NZ_JAFMPY010000006.1, on the reverse strand, counting down.
CGATCAGCGTGTCGACGACGGGATAGTCGGTCGACGGGCCGGCCCTCAGATTGACGTCGGTGGTGGCCACGGCGATCTCAGAGGCGAGGGCCGCACCGGCCGGCAGGGTCAGGGCGCCGATCAGGGCGGTCGCCGCAAGCAATGTCTTTCGCATGTCGTTCCCTCCTTGGTGGAGCGCGGCCGGACCATTCTCCCGGTCCGGCCGGCGTTCTTCTCATTGCCCAAGAAAACACGACGGAGACGAACGGTTCCGGAACGGGGCCTTCATCGGGCATTCATCTTGCCCCGGCTTGCCCTCGCGGAACACGCGCCGAGGCGCGTCCAGCCGCCCTGCACCGGCGAGGCGCGGTCAGAGACGCGCCTCGATCGCATCCCAGATCATCGCGGCGATGTCGTTGCCGCCGAAGCGGGCGACCTCGCGGATGCCCGTCGGCGAGGTGACGTTGATCTCGGTCAGGAAGCCGCCGATCACGTCGATGCCGACGAAGAGCAGCTTGCGCTTTTTCAGCGCGGGGCCGATGCGCGCGCAGATCTCGCGCTCGCGCTCGGTCAGCTCGGTCGCCGTCGCGACGCCGCCGACATGCATGTTCGAGCGCGCGTCGGTCTCGGCGGGGACGCGGTTGATCGCGCCGGCGATCTCGCCGTCGACGAGGATGATCCGCTTGTCGCCCTGCCGCACGTCCTTGAGATAGCGCTGGACGATGAAGGGCTCGCGGAACAGCAGGGCGAAGGTTTCCATGAAGGAGGTGATGTTGCGGTCCTCGCGGGTGATGTGGAACACCCCCGCCCCGCCGTTGCCGTAGAGCGGCTTCATGACGATCTCGCCGAATTCCCTGCGGAATTCGGCCACCTCGGCCGCGTCCTTGGTGATCAGCGTTTCCGGCATCAGGTCGGGAAACTCGGTGACGAAGATCTTCTCCGGCGCGTCGCGCACGGCGGCCGGATCGTTGACCACCAGCGTCTTCGGCTGAACCCGCTCGAGGATGTGGGTCGAGGTGATGTAGGCCATGTCGAAGGGCGGGTCCTGACGCAGCAGGACGACGTCGCTTTCGCCGAGATCGCGCTTTTCCGACGGCCCGAGCGTGAAGTGGTTGCCCTGTTCCTCGCGCAGTTCCATCGTCTCGCCGCGCACCGTCACCTTGCCGTCGCGCAGCGACAGCCGGTCGGGCGTATAGTGGAACAGCCGGTGGCCGCGCCGCTGCGCCTCGAGGCAGATGGCGAAGGTGGAATCGCCCTTGATCGTGATGGACGAGACGTGATCCATCTGGACGGCGACATCGAGCGCCATGGCGGCTTCTCCGCTAGCGATTGATCGTTGCGGGAGGTCGTAGCGCCGGGCCATGGCCGAGGCAATGGCGATGGATCGTTGCCGCGGCGTCGATGCCGGCGCGCATGTCCCTCGGCGTGCCGCCCGCCAGCCCCCCGCGCGCCGCCGGACAGGGCGGGGCGCCGACGATTTGGGCAGCCGTCGCCTTCGCCATGCGGCCGGCCGCGGCGCATGCCGCCGGACGGAACGATCCGCGCCGCGACACCCTTGACGCCCTCGACCGGCGACACAGCGCCGGTCGAGGGCGCCGCTCCGCCCTTCCCTTCAAGGCTCGGTCAAGCCTAGGCACGTTTCTTGCAGGACCGCAGCGCGGGGCCGTTCCCGATTCGCCGACGCAGCCGACGCGACAACCGCCATCATCGAGGTCCGCTCGTGGAGCATTACGAATTCGTCGTCATCGGCTCTGGCCCGGCCGGCCGCCGTGCCGCCATCCAGGCCGCCAAGCTCGGCCGCAGCGTCCTCGTCGTCGAAAAGGGTCGCAAGGTCGGCGGCGTCTCGGTGCATACCGGCACCATCCCGTCGAAGACGCTGCGCGAGACGGTGCTCAACCTCTCCGGCTGGCGCGAGCGCGGCTTCTACGGCCGCTCCTACCGGGTCAAGAAGGACATCACCGCCGACGACCTGCGCACCAGGCTGCATCTCACCCTCGGCCACGAGGTCGAGGTGCTGGAACACCAGTTCGCCCGCAACCGCGTGACCACGCTGCGCGGCGAGGCGCGCTTCCTCGGGCCGCACACCATCGAGGTCCACGGCCAGGACGGCGAGACCCGCGAGTTCACCGCCGACAACTTCCTCATCGCCGTCGGCACCCAGCCGTTCCGCCCCGACTACGTGCCCTTCGACGGCAGGACGATCCTCGACAGCGACGAGATCATCGAACTCGCCACCCTGCCCCGCTCGATCGCCGTCATCGGGGCGGGTGTCATCGGCGTCGAATATGCGACGATCTTCCAGGCCCTCGACGTCAAGGTGACGCTGATCGAGCCGCGCAGCTCGATGCTGGACTTCCTCGACGAGGAAATGCTCGAGGATTTCACCTACCAGCTGCGCGACAGCGGCATGGTGCTGCGCTTCGGCCACAAGGTCGAGAAGGTCGGCAGGTCCGCCGACGGCTTCTGCGAGATCGGGCTCGAGGGCGGACGGCACGTGCGCGCGCAGATGATCCTCTTCGCCGCCGGGCGCATGGGCCAGACGCGGTCGCTCAACCTCGAGGCCTGCGGGCTGACCACCGACCACCGCGGCCGCCTCGGCGTCGACCCGAAGTCGCTGCAGACCGCCGTGCCGCACATCTACGCCGCCGGCGACGTCATCGGCTTTCCGAGCCTTGCCTCCACCTCGATGGAGCAGGGCCGCGTCGCCGCCTGCCACGCCTTCGGCTTTTCCGCCGTCGAGCCGCCGGACTATTTTCCCTACGGCATCTATTCGGTGCCGGAAATGTCGATGGTCGGGATGACCGAGAAGGAAGTCGCCGAGCGCGGCATTCCCTACGAGGTCGGCGTCGCCAGATTCCGCGAGACCTCGCGCGGCCACATCATGGGCCTCGACAAGGGCATGCTGAAGATGATCTTCAGCATGAAGACCCGGCGCCTGCTCGGCTGCCACATCGTCGGCGAAGGCGCCACCGAGCTGATCCACATCGGCCAGGCGGTGCTCAACCTCAAAGGCACGCTCGACTATTTCGTCGAGAACACCTTCAATTACCCCACCTTGGCGGAGGCCTATAAGGTGGCCGCCCTCGACGCCTACAACCGCATGGCTGGCCCGGACGCCGCGCCGCATATTTCCGGCGAGGAGTGAGGCGGCGGAAGCGGGACGCCGCCTGCCGGCCCCCGAACGATCTTGGGTCGATCATTCGTGCCCGTTCCGTGGGCCGGCGGTGATGGAATGATACGGGCGGAGTGGAGGGGTGGGGATATCTTTATTTCGAAGGCAGCGGTTTTCCCGGACGCGCCCTCTCTCCCCGTCGTGGGAGAGAAAGCCATTCCTAGGGCGTAGACTCATAACGATGCGATCCAGATTCGAACTGCGACGAGTTTGAGGGCTGCGAGGTAGTTGTCTGCGCGTCGGTCGTAGCGCGTTGCCAGTCCGCGCATGTTCTTGATGCGATTGAAG
>NZ_JAFMPY010000064.1 GCF_017353515.1 Jiella sonneratiae | reverse complement strand
CGCCGGACCCGAGAAGCGGCCTTGCGGCTGCCTCGGGCCCGGCGATCTCAGCGTCGGACGTGAGCGTCAGTTCGACTTTTTCATCGAGCCGTCGCTCGACGCCGGCTGCATCGCGTCGCCCGAGCCGCCGTCCTTCGGCATGGTGGCATTGGCGTCGGCCCAGCTCTTCACCAGCTCGTCATAGGAGATGGTGACCGGCTTCTCCTTCTCGTTCTCCTTCATCGGCTGCGGGGCGAGCGTGCCGTTCGCCTTGGCCTGCTCGACCCAGTAGTCCATGTCCTCCTCGTCGTTGAGCTTGGGGCCGATGTCGCCCTGGATGCCGGCCCGCTCGATGCGGTTCAGCACCTGCTCCTGGGCGGCGCAGAGCGCGTCCATCGCCTCCTGCGGCGTCTTGGCGCCCGAGGCGGCGTCGCCGATGTTCTGCCACCACAGCTGCGCGAGCTTCGGATAGTCCGGCACGTTGGTGCCGGTCGGCGTCCACTGCACGCGGGCCGGCGAACGGTAGAATTCGACGAGACCGCCGAGCTTCGGCGCCCGCTCGGTGAAGCTCTTGTCGCGGATCGTCGACTCGCGGATGAAGGTCAGGCCCTCGTGGCTCTTCTTGACGTCGACGGTCTTCGACACGACGAACTGCGCGTAGAGCCAGGCGGCCTTGGCACGGTCGGTCGGGGTGGACTTCATCAGCGTCCAGGAGCCGGCGTCCTGGTAGCCGAGCTTCATGCCGTCGACCCAGTAGACGCCGTGCGGCGAGGGCGCCATGCGCCACTTCGGATTGCCGTTCTCGTCGACGACGGGCAGGCCGTCCTTCACCATGTCGGCGGTGAAGGCGGTGTACCAGAAGATCTGCTGGGCGATCTGGCCCTGTGCCGGCACCGGCCCTGCCTCCGAGAAGGTCATGCCCTGGGCTTCCGGCGGCGCGTAGGCCTTCAGCCAGTCGAGATACTTCTGGATCGAATAGACCGCCGCCGGGCCGTTGGTGTCGCCGCCGCGCGCGACGCAGGAGCCGGACGGCTGGTCCTTGTCGGTGACGCGGATGCCCCACTCGTCGACCGGCTTGCCGTTCGGAATGCCCTTGTCGCCGTTGCCGGCCATCGACAGCCAGGCGTCGGTGAAGCGCCAGCCGAGCGACGGGTCCTTCTTGCCGTAGTCCATATGGCCGAAGACCTTCTTGCCGTCGATCTCCCGGCCGGTGAAGAATGCGGCGATGTCCTCGTATGCCGACCAGTTGACCGGCACGCCGAGGTCGTAGCCGTATTTCTCCTTGAAGTCGGCCTTGTTCTTCTCGTCGTTGAACCAGTCGTAGCGGAACCAGTAGAGGTTGGCGAACTGCTGGTCGGGCAGCTGGTAGAGCTTGCCGTCCGGGGCCGTGGTGAACGACTTGCCGATGAAGTCGTCGACGTCGAGCATCGGGTTGGTGACGTCCTTGCCCTCGTCGGACATCCAGTCGCTGAGCGGGCGCACCTGCTGGTAGCGCCAGTGGGTGCCGATCAGGTCTGAATCGTTGATGTAGGCGTCGTAGATGTTCTCGCCCGACTGCATCTGCGTCTGCAGCTTCTCGATGACGTCGCCTTCGCCGATCAGGTCATGGGTGACCTTGATGCCGGTGATCGCGGTGAAGGCGGGGGCGAGCACCTTCGATTCGTATTCGTGCGTGGTGATGGTCTCCGAGACCACCTTGATGTCCATGCCCTGGAAGGGCTTGGCCGCATCGATGAACCACTGCATCTCCTTTTCCTGGTCGGCCCGCGACAGCGTCGAGAGATCCTTGATCTCGGTGTCCAGGAACTTCTTCGCGGCGTCCATGTCGGCGAAGGCCGGGCCCGTGGCGAGCGCGATGGCGAGGGTCGCGCTGGTGACCCAGAGACTGCGTTTCATGCGTATGTCCTCCCGTTGCAGAAACCGGTCGATCTGACGAAGCCCGCGCCGACCGGCGGCGGAGCGGGCCGTGGCCGTCACCGCCCGAAGCCTCACACGAGGCTGAAGACGAGGACGAAGAACACCGCGCACAGGACGAGCGCGTACCAGAGCGAAAGATCGGTGGCCCAGAGCCAGCCGAGGCAGATGAAGGCCGAACCGAGCAGCGAGACGAACAGCCGATCGCCGCGCGTCGTCTCGAAGCGCAGGACGCCGACGCGCGGATGCCCGCCCGGCGAGACGTATTCCCACACGCCCATCAGGGCGATCAGCCCGAAAATCGCGACGAAGAAGATCGCCGTCGGCCAGGTCCAGGCCATCCAGGAGAGGTCGATCATGC
>NZ_JAFMPY010000063.1 GCF_017353515.1 Jiella sonneratiae | reverse complement strand
ACAAGACCGCCGAGCTCATGGTCTTCAAGCTCGTCATGGCCGCTTCAAAAACTTGGCGGAAGCTGAAAGGCGAAAATCGCTTGCCGATGGTCATTGCGGGCGTCACATTCACCGACGGCGTCGCGGTCAGCCCAGACGCCGATCAACGCGCCGCCTGATCGGACCCGTCACCCAAAATCAGCCATAGCTCAGGGCTTGTGCGCCTTGCCCTTTCCGATGCATTCGACCTCGGGCGCGTGCAGGCTGAAGACCCGGAGATCGGCATCTTTCGGCTGGCCACGAAGAGGAATGAGATTGCGGTTGCCGGCATGGACACGGCGAGCGAGCATGAGTTCGTGGGCAGTGGCGGCTTCGAGCTCCGGGTCGCCCTTGGTCTTCCTGACGATGTCGCGGATGACGCGGCCGAGATAGGTCCTGAGAGTTCTCAGCGCCTTGTTCGCCCGCTTGAACTGCTTGGCATGGGCGTAACGCTGCTGCTTGATCAGGGCGAACTTGCCGACCCGCTCATAGGACTGGCGCAGATCGATCCCCAGCGTCTTGGCCAAGCGCACCAGGCGCTCGCGCGAGCGCTGCATCAGCTTGGCATCGGTCGGATGGGCGACGGCCTTGGGCTGCACGGTGGTGTCGACGATAGCCTTGGTAAAGTCGGCGGGCTTGGCCGCGCCAGTTCGGGTCGCCGTGGCGAGGCTCTCCTGCAGCAGCGCGTTCAGCCTTTCCTCGCCCATCCGCTGGCGCCAGCGCGTCATCGACGACCGGTCGAAGGGCAGCCTGTGGCAGAAGAACTCCTCGCCGCAGAAGAGCTGGTAATAGGGATTTTCCAGCCAGCGATCACAGAGCGCCTCGTCGGACAAATCATGCATCGCCTTCAGGATGGCGAGCCCGGCCATCAGCCGCGTCGGCAACGGCGGGTGGCCCGGCGCGTCGGTGTAGACCGCCCCGAGCCGCTCCTCCAGAAACCGCCAGTCGATCGCCCGGCCGAGCCTGGCAAGCGCATGGCTCATGTCGACGATCTGGTCGAGCCGGGCGCGGAACATGTCCGTCTGCCCGCTATCCCGCCGCTCCCTCGGACGCATCCTGGCGCTCCCGATCCATGGACCCGATAGCCATGGAATCACGCTCAACGCCGCAACGCAATTTGCAAGTTTATCCGCCTACAGCCGGCTGAAACTGGCAGAAGTTAAATCTTTACAGATGCCGATCAGTCAGCCTTTTCAGTGGTTTCGACATACTTCACGGGAGACTTGTTCGGCATGCTCTCGTCCTCCAATGGCTCGAAAACCATCCTTCATGAAGGACCACTTCAGTGGGAGCAGGCCACCGTCGCTGAAAGCCCAGAAAAACGGTGTTCCATATGGACTTATCTGTCTCGGCTTGGCCACTAATGTCCGGAGGCGTTCATCTGTCTGGGAATACCCTTGCCCTTGTGACCGAACCATTTTGCATCAAGCTTCCAGAGATCGGCAAAGCGCTCGATCAGAGCTTCGATAGGGTCCGTCTCGATGTTGAAAATAATCAACTGCTCGCGCTTGTCCGAAAAATACTCCAAAACGTCAGCATGGTGGCGATAATAGTCGATGCGCCAGCGCCATAGCACGTCTGCCTCGTTCACCCCGCCATACTGTCTCTGGTAGTACCTAGTATACAACCCATTACTGTGGTTCATACGGCTGGCGAGCCAGCCCTCCGGTGAGCGGATATTCAAGATAAATCTCGAACCTGGATATGCCACGTCTAGCTCGCGAAAATACTTGTAAGCCTCAATGAGGTCTCCGGGCTTTCCGCCAACTAGTTCCATGTCCGAGAACACAATGTAATCGTCGTAGCCCTGTAAAGGCGGGGATCCGTTCTGTATGTTTGCGCGAATCGCGCGAGCGAGACGTCCATCATCCCAATGGACGCTGGGCACACCATTTCCTTTAAAGAATTGATGCAGAGAACGTGTTGCGGTCTTATTCATACCTATTATGAAAATCTTCATTTATATCTAATCCTGTTCTCATAAATTATGAATTTCTGGTGGCTTTCGTCGCGAAGTGCAACACGGTCATGAGAAGCGGATTTTGCCGTCCTTGCCAAGTAGACGGCTCTAAAAACCACCCCAAGTGGGCCGTTTTGTGATCCTGGCCTGGCCGGCCTCCATTATACCAACCGTCCTAACCCTTGACCTGTGCCCATGATCGTCGGGTGATTGATGCGACGGTTGCCGGGTCTCGTGCGAAGAATGTCCATGCATCGCAGCAGACGTCGACGATGTGGGCATAGTCGTCGAAGACGGTTATGGCGAGTTTGTTCTGGCGCAGATACTGCCAGACGTTCTCGACCGGGTTGAGTTCGGGG
>NZ_JAFMPY010000062.1 GCF_017353515.1 Jiella sonneratiae | reverse complement strand
ACAAGACCGCCGAGCTCATGGTCTTCAAGCTCGTCATGGCCGCTTCAAAAACTTGGCGGAAGCTGAAAGGCGAAAATCGCTTGCCGATGGTCATTGCGGGCGTCACATTCACCGACGGCGTCGCGGTTAGCCCAGACGCCGATCAACGCGCCGCCTGATCGGACCCGTCACCCAAAATCAGCCATAGCTCTCCGCACCGTCGTCGATACCGCTCGACTTCGAAGCAGCGCAAACCATTTCCAAACCATCCGTCAGACCGTCGGAGCCTGAACGCTGAACGCGGGAAATGGGGGTGGATAATTACGTTGAGGTCTCCACCTGATTGACATATATACAAAATCTCGTATTTCAATCTGCTAAACATTTTGACAGATTTACGGTCATTACAAATGACTACGAACTGATACACATCGAAGTTCTCTGAGGGACGTTCTGTAATGCAATCGCCGTACACAGACCTCGAACCCCACCGCTTCTGGCGCACGGGCGTTGCAAGCCAATCCAAGTACGATATAAGTCATATTTACCACCCAAAGTTTACATCTCTAAATGAGTATCGAATTGCGACGGCGGGAAGCTGTTTTGCACAACACGTTGCTCGTGCTTTACGTCGCGCCGGCTGCAAAGTTCTAGATGAAGAGCCTGCACCGAACGCGCTACCGACAGATGATGCTAGCACTTACCAATATGGGGTATATTCAGCGCGTTACGGAAATATCTATGTCGTAAGACAATTTTACCAATTGTTGCTTGAGGCTTTTGGTCAATGGTCTCCTGCGAATGCAGTTTGGATGAAAGATGGGCGCTATTATGATGCGCTCCGACCATCTATCGAACCTAATGGGTTTGAATCAGAAGACGAACTTTACGCGCACCGTGTGGAACATCTTGCCGCTGTTCGAAGATTAGTTGCGTCCGCAGCCAATCGGTACAATAGGGGCGAGCAATTTGACGTATGACGTTTACAGACATGATAAGGGCTATGACTCAGAGGACTTTTCCCATTTAAGCGAGGAATATGGGGCTTTAATGATCTCGGAAGTGAACGATAAACTTAACGAATCGGGATGTTAGTGGATCAACCGAGACGGTTGCATCCCTTATTGGTAATTACCGGTGGATTGCACCGGTGAAGCGCAACAGTGGTCATGAGAAGCGGATTTTGACGTCCTTTCCAAGCTCTGTGAGGAGGGCTTGGAAAGGGGTGATGACGCCAAGGCATTTTCGCGGTGTCGTGTTGAGGGTGATGACGGCGTCCTGCAGATCTGCTTTGGCGATCTGGTCGAGATCGAACCATCTGGGGAGCCATCGTCGTGATCGTCCGTTGGCGTTTTCGATGCCGCCCTTTTGCCAGGAGGCATAGGCATCGCAGAACTAGGTCGATATGCCGAAGATGTCGGTGAGCAGGCCATGACGGGCAAAGGCTGTGTCATTGTTGAAGGTCACCGAGGATCGCAGGCCCGGCGTGATGCGCTGGAAGACGGCGGTCATGGCGGCAATCGCCTCGGCGGCAGTCTTTCCGGTGAGACGGGTGGCAAGCGTCACCCTTGTCTTTCGCTCATGAAGAACGAGGACCGGCCGAGCCCTTTTGCAGATGACGAGATCGGCCTCCCAGTGGCCGGCTTCGCCGCGATCCTCGATCCCGGCCGGGCGGTCATGGATCGAGCGGCGGCCTTTTATGGTATCGCGCGAGGGGCGCGCCTTCATCGGACGGCGGATCTTGCGACGCCGCAGGAGATAGCGCCAGAGTTCGGCTGCTTTCTGGGAGGTCCGGTAGATGAAGGCGTAGGTCGTTTCGGTGGCAAGCGAACGAAGCTTTGCCTCGTTGCCACCCTTTAGCCAGCCGGCGATCTGCTCGGACGACCAGCCTTCGGCCAGGCGATCGGTGACGAACTGGCGCAGACGCTCGTCACGCTCGAGCATGGCATCCCGCTGCCTCCGCTCAAGATAGGCTCCGTCGGCTTGCCTCGGTGAATAGCCGCCGCTCGGCAGCGCGTTGCGGCGAAGCTCCCGATCGATCGTCGAGGGCGAACGGCCAAGCTCCTTGGCGATGGCTGATCTCGAATGACCGGAGGCACGAAGAATGGCGATCCGCTCTCTTTCGGCGGACGACAGATGCTCGTAGGATGACACGGCAACACTCCCAAAGGTCTGCAAACCCAAGCCGATCCTACATCGGCAAGGGGGTGTTGCACTTCGCTTTGGAACTCAGGGGCACGTCAGCGCATGGGTTCTGATAAGCGCCCGTTAGGTCGCATCCCCATAACCGGGTTCACGTTCGGTGGTTGATTTGATTCAATCTCCTTTGAAAGGAGATTGCCATGCGCCGTCACGAACTGAGCGACCAGGAATGGGAGATCATCGAACCGCATCTG
>NZ_JAFMPY010000061.1 GCF_017353515.1 Jiella sonneratiae | reverse complement strand
ACAAGACCGCCGAGCTCATGGTCTTCAAGCTCGTCATGGCCGCTTCAAAAACTTGGCGGAAGCTGAAAGGCGAAAATCGCTTGCCGATGGTCATTGCGGGCGTCACATTCACCGACGGCGTCGCGGTCAGCCCAGACGCCGATCAACGCGCCGCCTGATCGGACCCGTCACCCAAAATCAGCCATAGCTCTCGAAGAAGAAGCTCTCGTCCCATCCGGCCTTGAGGAGTTTTCGGCGCATGGGGGTCTTGTCGGGGTGCAGCCTTGCGACGTTGAGGGCGAGGCGGCGCATGACGGCGAGGTTGTGCGGCGCGTTGTCCTTGCGGGATCGGGCATGATCTTCGGCAAAGGCGGTATCGAGGATCCAATGCAGGCTGTTTTCGATGGCCCAGTGGCTGCGCGTCACCTGGATGAGGCGTTCGGGCGTCAGCTTGCGGGAGAGAAGGTAGAAGCGCTGTTCGGTCTCGGCGCCGGGCTGCTCGACGGTCAGCCTCGCGACGGCCTTGAGGCCCGGGAAGCCGGTCTTGACCGCCAGCGCGGCGGCGGGCGCGACGTCGGCCGTGCGGATCACCGCCTTGCCGTTTCGCCGGGCGACGTCGGTGGCGCTCTTGACGCCCGCGCCCGCAAGGGCGGCCTTGGCGCCGGCCAGCAAAGTGGGCTGATTGGCCTTCAGCCGCAGGGCATAGTCGCCCTTGCCGGCGACGATCCGTCCGGCCAGTTCTTCATGGCAGTGCAGCGCGTCGGCGGTGACGAGGCAGCCTTTCAGGCTGATGAGGTCGACGAGCTGCAGGACCGCGTCGCGCTCGTTGCCGCCGGCGGCCTGAAGGTTCGCCAGGGTCAGCCGGGTCTCGGCGGCAAAGGCCGAGACCATCATTTTCGGCATGTAGGCCCCGCCCTTGTCGTAGGCCCGCTTCAACGACTTGCCGTCGAAAGCGACGACGCCGGCGAGGCCTTCGGCAAAGCGCGCCATGAAGGCGAGGAAGGCCTTTTCGAAGCCGGCGGGATCGAGCAGCCGGAACACCCGGCTGAAGGTGTCGTGGCTCGGCGTTCCGTGGCGCAGCGTCAAGAACTTTGCGAGCAGATCGCGCTTGGAAAGGCCGAATTCCTCGAAGTCCTCGCAGCTGCGGGCGCCGCAAAGACTGGCCAGAAGCGCGATGAACAAGAGTTCGACGAGATCGTGCCGCGCATTGCCGGCCCGCGGGTCCTCCACTTCGCTGAAGCATTCGACAAATCGATCCATCTTCGCCTCCACGGAAAAACTCCATGGAGACTTCCAGAATCAATGCCAGCCGAAACCGCAAGCCCGATCAGCTTCAAACCGCCGGCGCCCATATGCGATTCGCCTGGGAGACGCTCGGGGGGAAGAGGGCCGGCCCGCGCACCGGCGCCGGCACAGTCGGGCGCATCGGCCACTCAAGTTTTGTTGAACAGGCGCAACAGACGAGCAGAAAACTCTTAGCAAACCGTCTGCGATGGTCTATGGTCGCCTCGTTGCCTTGGAAGTGCCGGATTCATCGATTTCGGACAGGAGGGATCGCCGTGGCATCGAGGGGAGAAGACCGGACTGAGGATGTCGCCATGTCCGCCTGGACATGGGTCGACGCTCCGGATCTGTTTGAAGAAAAAGGCCTTCTGCGTCGCCTGCAGGCCAATAACGACGCCCTCGACAGCCTGCGTCAGGCGCTGGACGCCGAAGACCACGATTTCGCCCGATTCAGCACGCGGATCACCATCGGCCCCGCTGGCGACCTGTTCGAACCCTCCGATCTCTGACGCACCGTGCCCTCGATGCAACGGTGATCGCCTGCTTTGCCGGCAAAGCATCGGCCGGGAAATTCAACCCGATTTCGACGAGCCCGACGCGTCGCGTCCAGTTGTCTGAGCGCTCACTCTGCGCCCTTCATGCAGGACGAGCGACTTTATCGAGACGCGCGCCGCCAATTTAATACCCGCCGCGCGGACCGAGCCGCCCGGCGCGCTCAAAGCTCGCCCGGGAAGTCCCCGGAGGAGGATCGGCGGGGGATCGTCGTCTCGCCAGGCGCCGAACGCAGTGGATGCCGGGGGCCATCGGCGAGGATCGGCAACGACGCGAGGCGCGACAAGCGCCGCCAAGCCGCGCCGGCCGACCATGCCGGGCCGGCGCGCTTTCGGCCGCCGTCGTCGTCGATCACCGCTTCAGGCGGTGGTCAGCGGCGCGTACGGAAAGGGGCACGATTGCAAGGGGACGAGGCGGGTTCCGCTCACCATCCAGCTCATACCAACCGTCCTAACCCTTGACCTGTGCCCATGATCGTCGGGTGATTGATGCGACGGTTGCCGGGTCTCGTGCGAAGAATGTCCATGCATCGCAGCAGACGTCGACGATGTGGGCATAGTCGTCGAAGACGGTTATGGCGAGTTTGTTCTGGCGCAGATACTGCCAGACGTTCTCGACCGGGTTGAGTTCGGGG
>NZ_JAFMPY010000060.1 GCF_017353515.1 Jiella sonneratiae | reverse complement strand
TGTGAATCGGCGTGGAATAAGGACCCCGTTTCAGGGGTGATCGGCGTCCAAACGGGACCCCTGTGACGCAGGGGTTCAAAGTGCCTTCCGAGATTGATCGGAGGCCGAGTTGGGATGCTTGTCGTGGAGACGATCGCGAAGATCCGCCGGGCGCATTTTGTTCAGGGCAAGGGGATCAAGGCGATCTGCCGTGAGCTGAAGGTCTCGCGGAAGGTGGTGCGCAAGGTTCTGCGCTCGGACGAGACGGCTTTCGAGTACGAGCGCTCGGTGCAGCCGATGCCCAAGCTTGGCGCCTTCAAGCCGGAGCTCGATCGGATCCTGGCTATCAACGATGCCCGTCCGGTCCGGGAGCGGCTGACACTCATCCGGATCTTCGAGGAGTTGCGAGGGCTTGGCTACGAGGGCGGATATGACGCCGTTCGCCGCTACGCCCGAGGCTGGCAGCGGGAGCAGTCCTCGCTATCGGCCGCGGCCTTCGTGCCCTTGAGCTTTGATCCGGGCGAAGCCTACCAGTTCGACTGGAGCCACGAGATCGTGCTGATCAACGGCACGACGGTGACGGTGAAGGTCGCCCACGTCCGGCTCTGCCATTCCCGGATGCTGTTCGTGCGGGCCTATCCGCGGGAGAGCCAGGAGATGGTGTTCGACGCGCACGACCGGGCGTTCGCCTTCTTCAAGGGCGCCTGCACCCGCGGGATCTACGACAACATGAAGACGGCGGTGGAGACGATCTTCGTCGGCCGCGAGCGCGCCTACAACCGGCGTTTTCTCCAGATGTGCGGTCATTATCTCGTCGATCCCGTCGCCTGCACGCCAGCATCGGGCTGGGAGAAGGGCCAGGTCGAGAACCAGGTCGGCCTGGTGCGCGAGCGCTTCTTCACGCCGCGCCTGCGGGTGAAGAGCTACGAGGAGCTGAACGCCTGGCTGCTCGACCGCACGATCGCCTATGCCAAGGCGCACCGCCATCCCGAACAGCGTGATCGGACGGTGTGGGAGGTGTTCGAGGCGGAGCGGGCGAGCCTTGTGCCCTATCGCGGCCGCTTCGACGGCTTCCATGCAGTGCCGGTCTCGGTGTCGAAGACCTGCCTCGTGCGCTTCGACAACAATCGCTACTCCGTCGCCGCTGGCGCCGTCGGGCGCCCGGCAGAGATCCGTGCCTACGCCGATCGCATCGAGATTCGCCAGGAGGGGCGGATCGTCGGCGAGCATCCGCGCTGCTTCGGCCGCGACCAGACGATCTACGATCCCTGGCATTACGTGCCCGTCCTGGCGAGGAAGCCCGGGGCGCTCAGGAACGGCGCACCGTTCAAGGACTGGATCCTGCCCGCACATCTTGATCGGGTCTGCCGTAAGCTCGGCACCGCACCTGATGGCGGGCGCCAGATGGTCGACATCCTTACCGCCGTGCTGAGCGACGGCTTGCCTGCCGTCGAGGCGGCATGCTCGGAGGCGCTGGCTGAAGGCGTCCACTCCGCCGACGTCATCCTCAACATTCTGGCGAGAGCCCGGGAGCCCGCCCCCACGATCACCATCATGACCCCGGACGCGCTGCGTCTTCGCCACGAGCCGGCGGCCGACTGCGCCCGCTACGACAACCTCAGGAGGGCAGTGTGATGGAACGCTCCGAGATCCTCGGCGCCATGGGCGAGCTGAAGCTCTACGGCATGAAGGCGGCCTTCGACGAGATCATCTCGACGGCCGTAAAGCGTCAGCACGAGCCGAGCCGTGTCGTCGGCGACCTCCTTCAGGCGGAGATCTCCGAGAAGCAGGCGCGCTCGATCAAATACCAGATCACCATCGCCAAGCTGCCGCTGGCCCGGGACATCGACGACTTCGTCTTCGACGACACGCCGATCAACGAGACGCTGGTGCGCGATCTCGCCGGCGGCAACTTCCTCGCTCATCAGCGCAATGCCGTCCTCATCGGCGGCACCGGCACCGGCAAGACCCATCTGGCGATCGCCATCGCCCGAGCCTGCATCCGCTCAGGCGCCCGGGGCCGCTTCTTCAACGTCGTCGACCTCGTCAACAAGCTCGAGGCGGAAGGACGGGCGGGCCGGCAGGGACGCATGGCGGACTATCTCACACGGATGGACTTCATCGTCCTCGACGAACTCGGCTATCTGCCGTTCGCCCAGTCCGGCGGCCAGCTCCTGTTCCATCTCATCAGCCGGCTCTACGAGCAGACGTCGGTGATCGTCACCACCAATCTCGCCTTCGGCGAATGGCCCTCGGTCTTCGGTGACGCCAAGATGACGACGGCGCTCCTCGATCGGCTCACCCACCACTGCGACATCATCGAGACCGGCAACGAGAGCTGGCGCTTCAAAAACCGCCTCTGATCGACCGTCCCACCGCCGCACGCAACGGCCTCGTCATCGCTCGCCTACGGCTACGCGATAACGAGGCCGTTGCGCATTCGGCACCCGAAGAGGGGGCCCGTTTGAACGCCGATGAGGGGTCCCGTTCCGAAGCCGTTTGACA
>NZ_JAFMPY010000059.1 GCF_017353515.1 Jiella sonneratiae | reverse complement strand
GAATACGCACAGAGCTTTCGAGCGGCTTGAGATTGTCGAAACGGGTCGGCGTCGTCGCTGGAGCGACGAAGAGAAGCTGAAGATTGTCGTCGAGAGCATGGCGGCCCCGCGGCTGGTCTCGGCGACGGCGCGTCGCTACGGGATATCGCGCTCGCAACTGGCGACGTGGCGGCGGACCTGTCGAGACGAGCCAGCCGGATCGGATCGGATGCCGACGTTCGTTCCCGCAGTGCTCGCACCGGTGTCGGAGTTGCCGAGGCAGGCGAGCGTTGCGACATCTTCTCGCCTGGAGATCATCCTGACATGCGGGCGGAGGATTGTCATCGACTCCGGTGTCGATCCCGAGGTTCTGGCGCGGGTCATCGCCGTTGTGGATCGGCAGAGCCTGTCCTCGGGCTCGTTGAAGACGAGAACCAGGGAATGATCCCGGTTCCGACCGGAGTACGGGTCTGGCTGGCGACGGGGCATGTCGATATGCGCAAGGGTTTCCCGGGCCTGTCGCTGATGGTGCAGGAGGTGCTGAAGCGCGATCCGAACAGCGGCCATCTGTTCTGCTTTCGCGGCCGACGAGGCGATCTTTTGAAGATCATCTGGCATGACGGCCAGGGCGCGTGCCTTTACACGAAGAAGCTCGAACGGGGGCGCTTTCTCTGGCCGTCGATCGCCGATGGCGCAGTGACGATATCCCCGGCGCAACTTGGTTATCTCCTGTCCGGAATCGACTGGCGAAATCCTCAGGAAGCCTGGAGGCCGACGTCGGTCGGATAGGCGAAAAGCCTTGCATCGCAGGGGTTCTATGGCAGAATCGATGGCGTCATCAACTGCTTCGGGCTTTCCTGCATGGCCGCCGCGCCGGACGACATCGCCGCCCTGAAGGCCGCTCTTGCAGCGGCCGAACGGCGTGCCGATCTCGCGGAAGCCGAAGTGGCCAACAGAAGGGCGAAGGCCTCGCACGCCGAGGCGCTGATCGCGCATCTGACGCTGGAGATCGAGAAGCTCAAGCGCGAACTCTACGGCAGCCGATCGGAGAAGAAGGCGCGTCTTCTCGACCAGCTCGAGATGCAGCTCGAGGACGCCCAGGCGGCCGCGACCGAGGACGAGCTTGCCGCCGAGCATGCCGCGGCGAAGACGATGACCGTTCAGGCCTTCACCCGCAAGCGTCCTTCGAAGAAGCCGTTCCCGGAGCATCTGCCGCGGGAACGGGTGGTCGTGCCGGCGCCGACCTCGTGCCCGTGCTGCGGTTCGGCCAGGCTGTCGAAGCTCGGCGAGGACGTCACGGAGATGCTGGAGGTGATCCCGCGGCAGTGGAAGGTGATCCAGACGGTCCGGGAGAAGTTCACCTGCCGGGAGTGCGAGACGATCAACCAGCCGCCGGCGCCGTTCCATCCAACGCCCCGCGGCTTCCTCGGCCCGAGCCTTCTGGCAATGATCCTGTTCGAGAAGTACGGGCAGCATCAGCCACTCAACCGGCAGTCGGAGCGTTACGCCCGAGAGGGGATCGACCTCAGCCTTTCGACGCTCGCCGACCAGGTCGGTTCCTGCGTCCATGCTCTTCGCCCGCTGCACGACCGGATCGAGCGACATGTCCTTGCTGCCGAGCGCTTGCACGGCGATGACACCACCGTGCCGATCCTGGCCAAGGGCAAGACGGTGACCGGCCGGATCTGGGTCTATGTCCGCGACGATCGCCCGTTCGGCGGCGCCGCGCCGCCGGCGGCCTTGTTCTACGCCTCCCGCGATCGAGCGGCCGAGCATCCCGAGCGCCATCTCGCCGGCTATGGCGGGATTCTTCAGGCCGACGCCTATGCGGGATATGGTCGCCTGTACGCCATGGATCGAAGTCCGAAGCCGCTGACCGAGGCACTGTGCTGGTCTCATGGACGGCGGAAGTTCTTCGAGCTCGCCGACATCGCCAGGAGCGCCCGGCGGGGAAAGAACGCGGCACCGATCTCACCGCTGGCGCTGGAGGCGGTGAAGCGCATCGACGTTCTGTTCGACATCGAGCGCGAGATGAATGGCCGCTCCGCCGACGAGCGTCTCGCCGTCCGGCAGGAGCGGAGCGTGGCCGTTCTCGCCGATCTGGAGGACTGGATGCGGACCGAGCGGGCGCGCCTGTCGCGCCATGCCCCAGTCGCGAAGGCTATGGACTACATGCTGACGCGCTGGGAGGGCTTCGCCCACTTCACCACCGATGGCCGGATCTGTCTGACCAACAACGCCGCCGAACGCGCGCTCCGCGGCTTGGCGCTCGGCCGCAAGTCGTGGCTCTTCGCCGGTTCTGATCGCGGAGCCGACCGCTGCGCCTTCATGCTGACGCTGATCGCCACGGCCAAGCTGAACGACGTCGATCCACAGGCTTGGCTCGCCGACGTCCTTGCCCGCATTGCCGACACACCGCAGACCCGGCTCGACGAGTTGCTGCCGTGGAACTGGAAGACAGCGGACGAGCCGCTGGCGCTGGCATCATGAGTGACCGGGACCGCATTGCTCGCCTGAAGATCGAGCTTGACGACTGGCAACCGGCCATCTGG
>NZ_JAFMPY010000058.1 GCF_017353515.1 Jiella sonneratiae | reverse complement strand
TGTGGATCGGCAGAGCCTGTCCTCGGGCTCGTTGAAGACGAGAACCAGGGAATGATCCCGGTTCCGACCGGAGTACGGGTCTGGCTGGCGACGGGGCATGTCGATATGCGCAAGGGTTTCCCGGGCCTGTCGCTGATGGTGCAGGAGGTGCTGAAGCGCGATCCGAACAGCGGCCATCTGTTCTGCTTTCGCGGCCGACGAGGCGATCTTTTGAAGATCATCTGGCATGACGGCCAGGGCGCGTGCCTTTACACGAAGAAGCTCGAACGGGGGCGCTTTCTCTGGCCGTCGATCGCCGATGGCGCAGTGACGATATCCCCGGCGCAACTTGGTTATCTCCTGTCCGGAATCGACTGGCGAAATCCTCAGGAAGCCTGGAGGCCGACGTCGGTCGGATAGGCGAAAAGCCTTGCATCGCAGGGGTTCTATGGGAGAATCGATGGCGTCATCAACTGCTTCGGGCTTTCCTGCATGGCCGCCGCGCCGGACGACATCGCCACCCTGAAGGCCGCTCTTGCAGCGGCCGAGCGGCGTGCCGATCTCGCGGAAGCCGAAGTGGCCAACAGAAGGGCGAAGGCCTCGCACGCCGAGGCGCTGATCGCGCATCTGACGCTGGAGATCGAGAAGCTCAAGCGCGAACTCTACGGCAGCCGATCGGAGAAGAAGGCGCGTCTTCTCGACCAGCTCGAGATGCAGCTCGAGGACGCCCAGGCGGCCGCGACCGAGGACGAGCTTGCCGCCGAGCATGCCGCGGCGAAGACGATGACCGTTCAGGCCTTCACCCGCAAGCGTCCTTCGAAGAAGCCGTTCCCGGAGCATCTGCCGCGGGAACGGGTGGTCGTGCCGGCGCCGACCTCGTGCCCGTGCTGCGGTTCGGCCAGGCTGTCGAAGCTCGGCGAGGACGTCACGGAGATGCTGGAGGTGATCCCGCGGCAGTGGAAGGTGATCCAGACGGTCCGGGAGAAGTTCACCTGCCGGGAGTGCGAGACGATCAACCAGCCGCCGGCGCCGTTCCATCCAACGCCCCGCGGCTTCCTCGGCCCGAGCCTTCTGGCAATGATCCTGTTCGAGAAGTACGGGCAGCATCAGCCACTCAACCGGCAGTCGGAGCGTTACGCCCGAGAGGGGATCGACCTCAGCCTTTCGACGCTCGCCGACCAGGTCGGTTCCTGCGTCCATGCTCTTCGCCCGCTGCACGACCGGATCGAGCGACATGTCCTTGCTGCCGAGCGCTTGCACGGCGATGACACCACCGTGCCGATCCTGGCCAAGGGCAAGACGGTGACCGGCCGGATCTGGGTCTATGTCCGCGACGATCGCCCGTTCGGCGGCGCCGCGCCGCCGGCGGCCTTGTTCTACGCCTCCCGCGATCGAGCGGCCGAGCATCCCGAGCGCCATCTCGCCGGCTATGGCGGGATTCTTCAGGCCGACGCCTATGCGGGATATGGTCGCCTGTACGCCATGGATCGAAGTCCGAAGCCGCTGACCGAGGCACTGTGCTGGTCTCATGGACGGCGGAAGTTCTTCGAGCTCGCCGACATCGCCAGGAGCGCCCGGCGGGGAAAGAACGCGGCACCGATCTCACCGCTGGCGCTGGAGGCGGTGAAGCGCATCGACGTTCTGTTCGACATCGAGCGCGAGATGAATGGCCGCTCCGCCGACGAGCGTCTCGCCGTCCGGCAGGAGCGGAGCGTGGCCGTTCTCGCCGATCTGGAGGACTGGATGCGGACCGAGCGGGCGCGCCTGTCGCGCCATGCCCCAGTCGCGAAGGCTATGGACTACATGCTGACGCGCTGGGAGGGCTTCGCCCACTTCACCACCGATGGCCGGATCTGTCTGACCAACAACGCCGCCGAACGCGCGCTCCGCGGCTTGGCGCTCGGCCGCAAGTCGTGGCTCTTCGCCGGTTCTGATCGCGGAGCCGACCGCTGCGCCTTCATGCTGACGCTGATCGCCACGGCCAAGCTGAACGACGTCGATCCACAGGCTTGGCTCGCCGACGTCCTTGCCCGCATTGCCGACACACCGCAGACCCGGCTCGACGAGTTGCTGCCGTGGAACTGGAAGACAGCGGACGAGCCGCTGGCGCTGGCATCATGAGTGACCGGGACCGCATTGCTCGCCTGAAGATCGAGCTTGACGACTGGCAACCGGCCATCTGGTCGTCCGTGAAGAAGGCTGATCAAGCCGCTGAGAGAAGCTGGTCCTGACCGAGCAGGGTCAGAATGGCGGCCTGGATGAAGGCGACAAAAAGCTTCAGCCAGGCGAGGATGCGGCGGAAGTTGTAGCCGATGGCGGCAGGGACGGCATTGGCGGCGTCGCCCATGGCGTGGGCGAGGTGATTGCGGCCCATCCGGTGGTCGGCCTTGAGGTGCCCGATGACGGGTTCGACGGCCGCCCGTCGTTTCATCTCGCGGCGGATGGTGTCGGTCATGCCGCGCTTCTGGCCCGAGGTGTAGACCTTGAGGCGATGGCTTTGAGGGGCGTTGTGGCCCTTGTAGCGTAAGCATCCGGCCTGGGCCGCGGCGATCAGTTGATCCGATTCTGGCTCTTGGCGAAGGCTGCTTTGCCTACGGTTCGGCGGCGGGCGAGCTTGGCGACGCGTTTCCGGATATCGTCCAGGTCG
>NZ_JAFMPY010000057.1 GCF_017353515.1 Jiella sonneratiae | reverse complement strand
CTTTTGACCCCGTCGGAGGGCCATGTGCGCTTCGACGACCGCGACGTGACGATGCTTTCGCCGGAAGCCCGCAACATCGCCCAGGTGTTCCAGTTTCCGGTGATCTACGACACCATGACGGTGCGCCAGAACCTCGCCTTCCCGCTGAAGAACCGCAAGGTGCCGGCCGCCGAGATCGCCAGCCGCGTCGAGGACATGCTGCGCCGCATCGGGCTCGAGGCGAAGGCCGACCGCAAGGCGCGGGGCCTCACCGCCGACGAGAAGCAGAAGATCTCGCTCGGCCGCGGCCTGGTGCGCTCCGACGTCGCCGCCATCCTCTTCGACGAGCCGCTGACGGTCATCGACCCGCACATGAAGTGGCAGCTGCGCTCGGAACTGAAGCAGCTCCACCACGAATTCGCGATGACCATGGTCTACGTCACCCACGACCAGACCGAGGCGCTGACCTTCGCCGACAAGGTGGTGGTGATGTTCGAGGGCGAGGTCGTGCAGATCGGCACGCCGGAAGAGCTGTTCGAGCGCCCGCAGCACACCTTCGTCGGCTATTTCATCGGCTCGCCGGGGATGAACGTCCTGCCCTGCCGGCTGGAGAACGGCGAGGCGGTGGTCTCGGGCGCGCGCATCGCGCTGCCGGCCGTGCGTTCCGTGCCGCATGCCGGCCAGACGACGGAACTCGGCATCCGGCCGGAATTCGTCGGCATCGTGCCGCGGGGCGGCGGCGTGCCGATCGCCATCGACCGGGTCGAGGACATCGGCTCCGAGCGCATCGTCCGGGCCCGGCTCGACGGCATGCCGCTCACCGCGATCCTCAAGGAGAACGCGGCGATCCCCGCCGAGGCGGATGCGGCATTCGCGCCGCATGCCCTCAATCTCTACGCCGATTCCTGGCTCGTCGAGCGGGGCTGAGGAGACGCATCATGGAAAAGACCTGGAACAACAAGGCCTGGTTCTTCGTCCTGCCGGTGCTCCTGCTCGTCGCCTTCTCGGCGGTCATCCCGCTGATGACGGTGGTGAACTATTCGGTGCAGGACACCTTCGGCAACAACCAGTTCTTCTGGGCAGGCACCGAGTGGTTCACCGAAATCCTCACCTCGTCACGTTTCCACGACGCGCTGATGCGCAACCTGCTGTTCTCGGCGATCATCCTCGCCATCGAGGTGCCGCTCGGCATTCTGGTGGCGCTGGCGATGCCGAAGAAGGGCATCTGGGTGTCGGTCTGCCTCGTCCTGATGGCGCTGCCGCTGCTGATCCCCTGGAACGTCGTCGGCACCATCTGGCAGGTCTTCGCGCGTACCGACATCGGTCTTCTCGGCTATGCCGTGGCCAGCATGGGCATCAACTACAACTATGGCCAGAACCCGCTCGATGCCTGGGTGACGGTCATCGTCATGGACGTCTGGCACTGGACGAGCCTCGTCGTGCTCCTGTGCTACGCCGGCCTCGTCTCGATCCCCGACGCCTACTACCAGGCCGCCAAGATCGACGGCGCCTCGCGCTGGGCGGTGTTCCGCTACATCCAGCTGCCGAAGATGGGCCGCGTCCTGCTGATCGCCGTGCTGCTCCGTTTCATGGACAGTTTCATGATCTACACCGAGCCTTTCGTCGTCACCGGCGGGGGACCAGGGTCTTCGACGACGTTCCTGTCGATCGACCTCGTCAAAATGGCCGTCGGCCAGTTCGATCTCGGCCCGGCAGCCGCGATGAGCCTCGTCTACTTCCTCATCATCCTGCTTCTGAGCTGGGTCTTCTATACCGCCATGACCAATGTCGGCGCGGACAAGGCACCAAAAAGGGATCAGCTATGACCGCAACCGAACCGACGAGACAGAACGAGCCCATGCCGGGGCCGGGCCACTCGGAAGCCGCCCTTCAGAGCCGCGAAGAGATGAAGAGCGGCAGATTTCGGCTCAAGGCCCTGGTGCCGACGATCTATATCATTTTTCTTCTATTTCCCGTTTACTGGCTGATCAGCCTGTCCTTCAAGACGAACCAGGAAATCCTGTCCGGATTGACATATTGGCCTCGGAATTTCACGCTTCACAATTACAGCGTGATCTTCAACGATCCGACCTGGTACGAAACCTATATCAATTCGATGACCTACGTCGTCATGAACATGGTCATCTCGGTGGCGGTGGCGCTGCCGGCCGCCTATGCCTTCTCGCGCTACCGCTTTCTCGGCGACAAGCACCTGTTCTTCTGGCTCCTGACCAACCGCATGGCGCCGCCCGCGGTGTTCGCCCTGCCGTTCTTCCAGCTCTATTCGGCCTTCGGCCTGATCGACACCCACATCGCCGTGGCGCTCGCCCACTGCCTGTTCAACGTGCCGCTGGCGGTGTGGATTCTCGAAGGCTTCATGTCCGGCGTTCCCAAGGAGATCGACGAGACCGCCTATATCGACGGCTATTCCTTCCCGCGCTTCTTCTTCAGGATCTTCATGCCGCTGATCGCGTCGGGCATCGGCGTCGCGGCCTTCTTCTGCTTCATGTTCTCCTGGGTCGAACTGCTGATCGCCCGCACCCTCACCGTCACCGACGCCAAGCCGATCGCCGCCGCGATGACCCGCACTTCGTCGGCCACCGGTCTCGACTACGGCGTCCTGACGGCCGCCGGCGTCCTCACCATCATCCCCGGCGCCATCGTCATCTGGTTCGTCCGCAATCATATCGCCAAAGGCTTTGCCCTGGGGCGGGTGTGATGACTACGACAATCCTCACGAGGACTTGGGCATGATCGACCTCTCCTGGATGGCCTGGACCTGGCCGACGGCGATCTTCTTCGTCGCGATTTTCGGGCTGATCGCCCTGATGGGCGTGTGGGAATACGTCTCGCCGGGCGGGCATCCGCGCGTCGGCGTCCTGCGCTTCGAGACGACGCGCGGCGACCGGCTGTTCGTCTCGCTGCTCGGTTCGGCCTTCCTCTGCCTCGGCTGGCTCTGGGCCACCGATCTTTCGCTCTGGTACGCGCTCGTCCTGTGCGCGGTGTTCTTCGTCCTCGTCTTCAGCCTCGTGTGAGGCTTCGGGCGGTGACGGCCACGGCCCGCTCCGCCGCCGGTCGGCGCGGGCTTCGTCAGATCGACCGGTTTCTGCAACGGGAGGACATACGCATGAAACGCAGTCTCTGGGTCACCAGCGCGACCCTCGCCATCGCGCTCGCC
>NZ_JAFMPY010000056.1 GCF_017353515.1 Jiella sonneratiae | reverse complement strand
ACAAGACCGCCGAGCTCATGGTCTTCAAGCTCGTCATGGCCGCTTCAAAAACTTGGCGGAAGCTGAAAGGCGAAAATCGCTTGCCGATGGTCATTGCGGGCGTCACATTCACCGACGGCGTCGCGGTCAGCCCAGACGCCGATCAACGCGCCGCCTGATCGGACCCGTCACCCAAAATCAGCCATAGCTCAACAGTGGATCAGCCACACCAGCTTGACGGACGTGACCAACTCTTCTACTCGCTGGCTGAGGATAGGGTAGCAATCGAACTTTGGCGCCGCATCACAACATGACGATGGCGAACCGGAACTCATTTTGTTAGGCTATTCGGCATCAGGCCCAGCGGGCGCTATGCTGGACTCTGCTAGCTACATAAACCATAACACCAACTCTTGTCTTACACTGATATTGAAATCAGCACACTGAAGTGGGAAAGGGGGAGACCTTTAATGCACATTAGAAATATCTGATAACAAACCACAGTCAATGAAGAAAAATACTAATCAAAACAATTATGCAATTTCTATTGGCAATATAACAAAGGCTGCTACCATCACGAAAATTCCGCAAACTGCTTCAGTTGAAGTCTCAGTTACGGGAGCGGCCACAAAACCCCGTCCGCTCCGGTTTTTCGGCGAGCCGGATCCCCCGATGCGCGAACCGCTGGAAAGCAGTTCCTTCACATTTAGTGCTCGCCACGTCCCTGACGCCACTCTCCTAGTGGGGAGTGGTGTCGTCTTCACTCCAGACGGCAAATCCATTAAAGACACCACTTATATGACGTCCGGCGTAGAAATGAAATCATCAACGGAGCGATGGCCACAGATCGATGAAACAAGAAGGGTTATGATAGCCTATAATGCGGGCTGGAGAAATTATTATCACTGGACGATTCAGTCCATGTTTTCAACTTATGTTTCTCTCTCTTACTTCGGCTCTGCAGGAAATATATTCGTTTATCCGCAGATACATCCGAACGCAAAGGAGCTGCTTTATTATGTAGCAGAGCGACAGTTCTCGCCTGAAATATATTTCTTACATCCTCGCGCGCAAGTTGGTTTTAGGCGTGCTGCTATTCTCAACTCGACCTACAAAAATCTCGCCTTCAATCCTTCACCTCTTCTTGGCGAATTCGCGCGTCATGTCCTTAAGAATTGTCCCGCCCAGCGTACCGATGGCCGCAAAATTTATATTTCGCGCCGCGACAGTAAGAAGCGTACGATTGAGAACGAAGACGAAGTTATTAAATTCCTTGAGAATCAAGGATTCAAGGCGCTTGAACTGTCAAGACTTACGGTTCGGGAACAAATTAGCGCATTTGCCGCAGCCGAGATTGTCGTCGCTGCACACGGGGCGGGTTTGACTAATGTGATTTACTGCAATCCAAACGTCCGTGTCATCGAGATGCTACCCCGTAGTTATCAGAATCCTTGCTTCTCTACCATTGGGCAAGCGCTGGGCATCGACTGGACGGTCTGCGTGTTCGACGCAGGAATGCTTGACGGCGCTCTTCCTGCTTCTCAAAAAGTGCTTCCCTGGCGAGTTGATCTTGATCTCCTGAAATCGGCACTGGCAGTATAGTTTCGCTGCAGCCTTAATCACTCCTCCTCATGTCAGGAATTGCCAAGCTCATGCCTCGTATCTATGAAAGTCGCAAACGCGTCCTCGTGACTGGAGGTGCCGGATTCCTCGGGTCTCATCTCATTGATAGGATCCTAGCGCAGGGGCATGAGGTCGTCTGCGTCGACAATCTATTTACCGGCACGAAGCGCAATATTGAGCATATGTTCAATAACCCGCGCTTCGAATTCATTCGGCACGACGTTACGTTCCCACTCTATGTGGAGGTCGATGAAATCTACAACCTTGCCTGCCCGGCCTCACCAATTCATTATCAGCACGATCCGATCCAGACGACCAAAACCTCGGTCCACGGTGCAATCAATATGCTGGGTTTAGCCAAACGACTGAAGGCGAAGATATTCCAGGCTTCGACGAGCGAGGTCTATGGCGATCCCGCCGTTCACCCTCAGGCTGAAGAGTACTGGGGCAACGTCAACCCAATTGGCCCGCGTTCTTGCTACGACGAGGGCAAACGCTGCGCCGAGACGCTGTTCTTCGATTATCACCGCCAGGTCGGACTCGAGATCAAGGTTGCGCGAATCTTCAACACCTACGGCCCGCGTATGCACCACGCCGACGGGCGGGTTGTGTCAAACTTCGTGGTGCAGGCGCTGGCCGGTGAACCTCTAACCATCTACGGCGATGGCTCCCAGACCCGCTCCTTCTGCTATGTTGATGATCTTGTCGAGGGTTTCCTGCGACTGATGGACACTGGGCCGGAGGTGACCGGGCCAATTAACATAGGCAACCCCAATGAGTTCACTATCCGCGAGCTAGCTGAGAAAACGATCCAGCGCGCGCAGACGGGCTCGAGGCTGGTGACGCACTCGCTTCCTGCCGACGATCCCAAACAGCGGCAGCCGAACATTTCCAAGGCCTCGGAGCTGCTTGGGTGGGCGCCGATTGTTGAGCTCGACGAAGGACTAGACCGCACAATCGAGTATTTCCGCAGTCGGCTAATCGAGTTGCGTTCTGCCTAGTACTACAGTTGCGTAGTGATGCGGATTTTTCGATGAGCGAGAGCGGCGAATGCTTGATGTCGTCGTCGCCACCGTGACCAGGCGAGGATGAAGGTCGGCGGCCGGGGGTGGCGAAGCAGGAGGTGAGCGACCAGCCGCAGGATTTCGG
This sequence comes from Jiella sonneratiae, assembly GCF_017353515.1. Classification (GTDB taxonomy): domain Bacteria; phylum Pseudomonadota; class Alphaproteobacteria; order Rhizobiales; family Rhizobiaceae; genus Jiella; species Jiella sonneratiae. The sequence continues at coordinate 839 of NZ_JAFMPY010000056.1, read as the reverse complement.
GCGTTGTGCAAAGTTCGGCCAGCGCCAATGTCATGCGGCCTCGGTTTCGATCATTGGACTCGTTTCGTTCCGTTTGCCGAATGCGCTGCGACGTTGCTCGGCGCCAATCCTGGTCAGGAAAGCTGCGGCGGCCATGACCAGGCTCATGTGCCGGTGCCAGCCGTGCCAGGAGCGCGCCTCGCAATGGTCGAGGCCGAGATCGTCCTTGGCTCTGAGGAAGCACTCCTCGATGGTCCAGCGAAGTCCCGCCGCAGCGGCCAGTTCGGCCAACGTCGTCTCGCTCGGGGCATGGGCAAAGTAGTAGGCGATGGCGTCGGGATCGCGTTGGCTTCTGCGGGCCAGCAGCCAACGAGCAAAGCCCTCTTGGGGGCATCCCTTCAGCGGCAGGCGCGCCCAGTCGTAGAGCCGCGGCCCCTTGGCGCCTTCACCGGCCGACAGCGGCCGCCAGGCTTGTGCCTCAAGCTCGGCAACAAGCGTCGCCGGATCGGTCTGGATGAACTGCCACTCGTCGATGAAGCGCAGCACCTGATTGGAGCGCACGGCCAGCACATAAGGCTGTCCGCGGTCTTCCAACATAGTTCGGAACTTGTAATCGGACCCGTAGAGCGCATCGGCCAAGACAAAGGCGCAGGGGACGCCCTCGTCGAGAACCGCTGCGACCATCTCGCGTGCCATCGCCGGCTTGGTGGCGAAGACCACGTCATCAGGAACAGAGCTATGGCGGAAGCTGGGTGATGACGGTCTGAGAGAGGCGGCGTATCGAGGCGGGTGATCAAGCCTGCCAGAACCTCCCGTAGGAGCGATACGCCCATGACGACGGATAGCACCGTTTCCGCATT
>NZ_JAFMPY010000055.1 GCF_017353515.1 Jiella sonneratiae | reverse complement strand
GTTGTAGCGATGAACCCAGTCTCGAAGCGTCTGGCGATCCATGCCGCACGTCTCGGCGGCCGACCGGCGATCCACGCCGTCCAGGACCAGCGCGATCGCCAGCATCCGCCGCGCCGCCTTCGCATCCAAACTCTTCGCCGCAGCCGCGCGAAGCGCCGCCGATGAGTGGTCCGTTCGAGTGATCTCTACCGCCATCGAAACCTCCATGGTTCAATGCCAGTGAATCACTCGCTCGCCATCAAGGGAATCCCCGCCGAGTCAGAAATCGTGGCCGTTGGTATTACTTGACGATCGCCGCGGCAACGCCGTCGTATCTCGAAAAAGCGAGGACGAGATTGCGACAGCACCCTCGTCCCGCCAGCCGCCATGGTCCGCCTCTCGCATGTGAGTAGCACGCATCGCAGCGGGGAGGATCGCAGGATCCGTCCGCGGTCGACAACGTCCCCCCGCTTCCCACCCGACCCCAGACTTTCCGCCACGCCGCGACACCCCGATGCCTGGGCGATCTGCCGGCCCAGTCGAATGCACAGGATGCAGGAATGAAATTTCAACTTCCCGCCGGCATAAGCCGGATCATCGCATGCGACGGAGCCGTATGGGTCTCGGCGGACGCCGGCGTGTCCGAGGCGGACCTGAAACTCGTCGAAGGCGACGAGGCGCGGCCGATCGGCCCGATGAGCGCGCGCGGTTCGCGCGCCCGGGTCAATCTGCTTTCCAAGCATCTGGTCAATCAGACCCAGGTCGCGCCGCGCGTCGGCCGCGTCCCCTATCTGACGATCAACAGCCTGCCCGACTGGACGGTGCCCAGCGGCACCACGATGACCCTGCGCATCGACGGCGCCAAGGCCGGCAACGAGTTCGAGATGATGCTCGGCCGCAAGGGCCACCTCCAGAAGCTGCCGAGCAATCTCGTCTTCAGCGCACTGCTCGCGGCGCATCGGCTTTCGGCGAAGATCACCATCGAGCTTCGCGACGCCTCGGGCGCGGTCGTTCAGTCCAGCGAGGATTATGTCAGCCCGGATCATCCGGGCGGCAGGGACACGGCGCGCCACAAGCAGATGCTCGTCGACTTCCAGGCCGCGACGAACGCGACCAGCCTGGCGATCATAGTGAAGGTCGAGCATGTCGAGGAGATCCCGGATCTCCCGCCCTATCTCTTCATCAGCAATCCGCAGCTCAACCCGGCCAACCAGAGCAAGGGGCCGAAACCCTTCATCCTCGACGGCGAGCACGAAGGGACGCTCGACTTCACGGCGCCGCTCAATCCCTATTCTCCCCCCGACCCGGTCGTCATGGTCAAGGATCAGACGATCCTTTTGCCGGACCGTCCGCGCGCCGAGTTCTCCGAACTCTCCTTCAGCGGCCGATCGCTCTATGTGAAGGGAACCGAGGACAACACCTACACGCTCTATATCGACGGCAACTACGTCGCCGACGCCCATCTCGGCGTCGGGATCGGCAGCGTGGCGGTGCCGGACCATCTGCTCGACGGCGCCATCCATCACGTCGCGATCCGCGACGAGCACGGCCTCTTCATTCTCTTCGAGAACTACGAGACGCTGCCGGCCGTCCTCACCAGCTACGACGTGATCTGCCGCGAAACCCGTCCGCCGCTGCCCTATCACCTCGCACGCCAGGCACCCCACCGCTACGCCGCGCTCGGCCATGCGGTGGCGCAGATCGCCGACCGCAGCGAGGCCGAACAACTCGCCCATGCGCACGAGATCGTCGTCAAGGGCTTCGACATGCTGACCGCCGGCGACTACAGGCCGCTCGTCTTCAAGCAGCACGAAAAGCCGGACGTCTCGATCGTCATTCCCGTCCACAACAAGTTCAACATCACCTATTACTGCCTCTGCGCCCTGCTCCTCGCCAGCAACGAGGCGAGCTTCGAGGTGATCGTCGTCGACGACGGCTCGAGCGACGAAACCGCCGAACTCGACGAACTCGTCGAGAACGTCACGGTGATCCACAACGAGACGGCCCAGCGTTTCATCCGCGCCTGCAATGCCGGAGCGGCCAGGGCGCGCGGCGAATATGTGGTGCTGCTCAACAACGACACCGAGCCGACGACCGGCTGGCTGGACGAGCTGATCCATCCCTTCGAGCGTTTCGAGAAGGTGGGCCTGACCGGCTCGAAGCTGATCTATCCCGACGGGCGTCTGCAGGAGGCCGGCGGCATCGTCTGGCGCACCGGCAATCCCTGGAACTACGGGCGCAACGCCAATCCATGGGAGCCGCGCTTCTGCTACACCCGGCAGGCGGACTATCTGTCGGGTGCCGCGATGATGACCCGCAAGGCGATCTGGGACGAGCTCGGCGGCCTCTCCAGCTATCTCGAGCCGATGTATTTCGAGGACACGGACTTCGCCTTCAAGATTCGCGACGCCGGCTACAAGACCGTCTTCGCCCCCCTGTCCCTGGTCTACCACTACGAGGGCAAGACCAGCGGCACCGAGATCACCTCGGGCATGAAGCGCTACCAGGAGGTCAACCGGCCGAAGTTCAAGCAGCGCTGGGCGTCGGCCTATCGCAGCGCCAGCGAGGAAGGCAAGAATGTCGACATGGAGAAGGATCGCGGCATCGTCGGCCGCATCGCCTTCATCGACTACGGCACGCCGCGGCCGGATCGGGACGCCGGCAGCTATGCCGCCGTCGAGGAGATGAAGCTCGCGCAGGCGCTGGGCTTCAAGGTCACTTTCGTGCCCGACAACGTCGCCTATCTCGGACACTATTCCGAGGAGCTGATGCGCCAGGGCATCGAGACGATCTATGCGCCCTTCTGCCTCTCGGTCCCGGAATTTCTGGAAAAGCGCGCGGCCGAGTTCGATGCCTTCTACATCACACGCTATCAGGTCGCGTCGAAATACATCGACATGATCCGCCGGCTGGCGCCGCGTGCGAAGATCCTGTTCATGAACGCCGACCTGCATTTCCTGCGCGAACTGCGCTCCTCGCTCGAATTCAAGGACGAGGCGCGGATGAACTATGCCACCAAGGTCCGCGACGAAGAATTCGACGTCATGCGCAAGGCCGACGTGACCCTGTCCTACAACGAGGTCGAGCATAGCGTGATCATCTCGCATGCGCTGAATTCCGTGAAGGTCGTGAAGGCGCCGTGGGTGGTGCGGCCGAGCGAGACCGTCGCGCCGCTCGCCGGGCGCGAGGGCATCTCGTTTCTCGGCAGCTACGGCCATCCGCCGAACGTCGAGGCGGTCGAGTGGTTCGCCGACGCGATCCTGCCGCTGATCCTGCAGAAGCGGCCGGACGACGTCTTCCACATCTACGGCAGCGCCATGGGGGCGAACATCAAGGCGCTGGCGGGCGACAACGTCGAGGCCCACGGCTTCGTGGAGGATCTGGCCGACGTCTACGACCGCCACCGGGTCTTCGTCGCGCCGCTGCGCAGCGGCGCCGGCATCAAGGGCAAGGTGCTGGGCGCCCTCGCCCGGGGCATTCCCTGCGTGCTGACGCCCGTCGCGGCGGAGGGAACGGGCCTGCGGAGCGGCTTCGACTGCCTGATCGCCGAAGACCCCGTCGTCCGTGAAGATTGATCCTTGCCGGGTCACAGGGTCTGCATCCGTGCGCTGAGTTTCGTCGTCTCTGGATTGGGAGACGGGTTGGTCGTCAGGCCGCAGCGTCGATTGCGACCCGGACGAAGAG
>NZ_JAFMPY010000005.1 GCF_017353515.1 Jiella sonneratiae | reverse complement strand
ATCGCTTCGTCATCCTCGTCCTCGACGGGGCCGGCTATCACACAAAGCCCAATCTCGCCGTTCCAGACGGCATGCGTCTCGTCCATCAGCCGGCCTACACGCCAGAAGTCCAACCCGCCGAACACCTATGGCCGCTCGTCGACGAACCGCTCGCCAATCGATACTTCGAAACGCTCGGGGACCTCGAGCTCGTTCTCGAAAAACGCTGCCGCGAACTCGACCAACAACGCCAAACCGTCGCGGCGCATACAAGCTTTACATGGTGGCCCAAGCCAGTCAGGCCGACCTGATCACCCGAATCTGGTATGATACGGCGGGGCGAGCGAGGTCAATGTGCGCGCGACTTCGCGTCCCATCTCGTAGGTGACGAGAACGATGCTGAGCGTGCGAAACGTCGTCGGCACCTTCTCACGCGCTCAGAACGAGACCCTGCGCGACCAGACTGTCCACGAGGCCGTTGATGGTCGGGGTCTTGGCCATGTCATTGACCTCGACTTCCATGTCGAAGGCTTCTTCCAGCATGCCCACCATCACCGCCTGCTCCAGGGAATCCAGTCCGTAGGTATCGAAATCCGTATCCAGGTCGATCTGACTCGACGACAGGTCGAGTTCGTTAATGAGATATTCGCTAATCCACTGGGTGACAGCGGCGCGCTGGGGTTGCATCGTGTTCTCCAAACAGTCGGATCGAGGGAATTAGGATGAGGGCATGATCGCATCGAGGAATGTTTCGTCGGCGATCATTTCCAGGGCGCAATAGTGGTGATCGACACCAGCGAGCGGCAGGAGGCGGATGCCCGGAAGACCGGCGACGCGCTCGACCCTTTCGCAATCGCGGGCATAGTCCGCTCCGTAGTACAGGTCGACCACAAGTCCCGGTGCGGCGGCCATCTCTTCCTCGACAGTGCCGAAGCGGTCCCTCGAATCCCTGCTCGCTCCTGCCGAGGCATGACTGTTGCGTGGTCTGCGGCGAGGCGCGAGAGCCGTCATGGCGCCAAAGCCGACAACGCGCTCTGCTCCAAGACGCGCGCCATAGCGGATTGCCGAGAGTCCGCTCGCCGAGCCACCGACGGCGAGCGTGCGCGACGCCCCGATCGCTGCGAGTTCGGTGGCGATCGCCGCGACGCTCAGGCTCGGTGACGAGCCCAAAGTCCTGTAACCGTTGGCACCTTGAAGCATCGAGCTCGTGTCGCGCAGATAAATCACGTTCGCGGGCAGCGACGACAAGAGGGCATCGAGCATCTCCACCGGCAGCATGGTGAAGTTGCCGTTGAGGGTAAGGAATACGACGAGGGTGATGTCGGCGCCTGGCGTCGTGACCACCTGCATTTCCTTCGCCGGATCGTCGATGAGCCGGGCACGTTCCCATGTTTGTGGGGGAACCGTCTCAAGGAGACGTCGCAGAGCCATCATCTGCGGCGCCCAGTGCTCCTTGCCGAGTTGCAGCGACTGGAGGAGGTCAAGTGCGAAGTCATTCTCGCGCGCCTGCAACGCGGCAATTGCGGCCTCCGCCCGCAGCAGGCTCTTGCCGGATCGTTGGGCGGCGCTCCGCACTCTGGACGCCCATCGAGGCTGCAGGCGCCGCATTGATTGGCGAGATCCGCACCCCACGGCACCGCGACGACGCGTTCGGCCTGGATGGGCAGAAGCGGCATCGCAAGCTCGATTCCGGACCGGGTCGTGAGCCTCTCGAACCCCTCCCGGAACTCGGCATAGTCGAGGCCGATATTCATCGGATCCGCGTTGGCGCCCCTGACTGCGTCGGTCCGCCAGGCGATCGCCAGGCCGACCGCGCCGTCATCGAACACGATCGGCTGTTCGGATACGGTCCGGCAGTGTGCCCAGCCCAAGCTCCATCGTCGCCCAGGATGTCGATCTGAGAACCGAAACCGGCCTCATCCTCACACCAGCGTCTCGCCGACCAGACACTTCGGGTTGGAAAGCCGGTTCGATAGTAAAGCCAAAGGTCCCCGTCCGCTCCGCATCGCACCAGTGAAGGATAGCTCAGCCTGGCCATTTCGGCGTCGAGGTCGGCACCAGCATTCGTGAGACTGGCGAGCGGTTGTCCAGGATCGGCACTTCTGAAATAGGTCGGTTTGTTGACATGGGCGCCGCAAAAGACGTGGAGACGCCCGACCGGTCGGTCTGGAGAGCCGGCGTGTCGTGTGCGTCCCTGGGAGCCCGTGCAATGGGAAACCGCCTCATCTGAGCGGTCTCCGCTCCGTCGGCGACGCCGTATACGGCAAGCATCCCGGCATGATCGTAGAACGCGCCCCAGAGCATCGTGCCGGTCTGGACCAGCCCCTCGGTAGCGTATGTCTTGCAGTTGACACTGGAGCCGGCCCAGGCACTTCCAAGCGGCACGCAGCGTTCGGCACGCAGCTTGGCGAGGTGCTGCGGCTCGTCGCGGCCCGTGGTGCCTGTGACATCGTCGACCAATCGTCGGTCGTCCGGGGGGCTGTCGGTCATCTCTCCCCCCTGGTCCATCGATCGAGCGCATCGAGCATCTGGGCCGCACGCCCCTCCCAGGCGATCGCCCGCAGCGCCTGCCGATAGGCGTCATCCTGGGCCTCGATGTGCCGACGAAGACGATCGCGAAGTCGTCCGGTGCGATCCCCATCTTCGCGCGTTCGGCAAAACGGTCGAAACGCTCGGGATCGAATTCCCGCTCGTCACGGGCATGGCGCAGGATAAAACCGCCATAGCGCTGCTTGAGGGCGGCATTGGAGACCGTGACGGCGTCCGCCGCCACTCGAACCAACGCATCGCAGGCGCGCGTGGCCAGCGCTTCGTAAGGTTCGCGCAGCGCGTTCGGATCCGCCGCCAGATCGTCGAGAGAGACCGTCGTCCCGTCCGGAAAGAACGACAGTTCGAGATCGTCGACGTCGACGACCATCGGACAACCGCAGCGCGCCTTGATCATCATTCCCAGGAGGAGGGAGGGCAGGCGCGGCTTGGAAACGACGACGAGGTCGTAATGCTGCCCTGCCGTGAAGGCCAGCGCCGAGGGGTAGAAGTCCTCCAGGCCGACGGCCGGAATGGTCTTGATGTTCCGCGCACTCTGGGCAATCGGGGGCCAGAGTTTGCCTCCATAGCGCGTCCACAACGCACCGATCAGGTCGACCTGCCAGTCGTGTTCGAGGAGGTCGTAAAGGACGGCCCCGCGGCCGGCGGGATTATGGCCGAGATCCCAACAGACCACCGCCGCACGTCCGCGTCGCGTCTCGCCGTCGGGAAACGCCGGTCGGGCGGTCTTCGCGGGATGGGCCGCACCGTCCGCAGTCTGGTTGATCGCGCGTTCCAGGCGGCTGATCGATGCCTGCGCCTTCTTCGCCCACGTCGTCGCGACCTTGAGGTTGTGACTCAATCGAAGATTGCGAATCTTATCTGAATCGCTCATAGAAGTGAATTGGGAGAGATCCAGTCCGCATCGTTGACATTGACGTGTGAGACCATGAAGCCGAGGTCGCGCACATCGTCGCCGACCGAGGATTTCGGGGAACTGCTCCGCAATGACAGCGTGCCGGTGCCCGGGAGCGCGAGCGTAATCCAGAGCTCGCTCGATTGGCCGCGCGGAATGTCGAACTCCTGGAGAAGAACTCCGTCGAAATAGGCCGTCAGGCGTTTGGCGATTCGGCCGGCTATCTGTGGAAGATAGCAACGCAGGCCAAGCCGGCTGACCTCTTCCAGAAACAGGGACACCTCGCAGTCCACCCACCTGTCCTCCGGGAAGAAGCCGTCAAGCCAGGTCACGCAGCCAACGGAAACCGGCGACAGATGCAATGGTTCGGCGACATCCTGTCCTGCCGTGTCGATCTGTCTGACATCGCAATATCCGGCATTCGCCGTCGCGACGATCGCCCACCCCTCGAGCTTCGCGGCCTCGGCGACATCCTGCATCATCAGCGGTAGATAACTCGCAAGGGTTACGGCGTCGTCGACCTTCGGGACCCATCGCACTGCCCCACGCTTGCTGAGGTACCAGCGACCTTCGGCTGGGGAAAAGGTTAGGCACGGGCTCTGCTTGACCAAAACGTGTTCTCGGACCTTCCACTCCGGTACTCCGACGAAAAGAACGCGCTTAGTGAGCCGATTAATGATCGTGGCCGGCCAGAGTTCGCATTCACTGGCAGGTCGCCAATTGAACGTGGGCTCTTCTGGCTCCGGTGGGAAAATCCGTAAACGAAGGGATTCTCTAAGGCAACGTTATCGCGGCTGGAAAACGCATGCCCCATTTGGTCGCCGTTTTCGATCGGCTGGCATGAGCGTGGACCACTTGGGATCAACGCTCCCCACCGCGCCGCACGCCAATGAGGGGGCCCGTTCCAAAGCCGTTTGACATGTGTCGGCTCGCAGCTGTTTGTCGTCGCCGTCGAGCGTCTTCAGGCGCTTTCCATCCGGGCGACATTGCCGACGTATTCCCAAAGACGTTTCGGCGTCAGCCATTCCGGCCAGGCTCCGCCGTCCTTCGGTGTGGGTTTCGGGGGTCGCCGGCTTCAGCCATCGAGAAGGTCTTGCAGCCCGGAACTGAGAGCTGCCAAGGGGTCTTGCCGTTCTGCCGCGCGCCGGGCGAAAGCGCGGTGCCATTCCTGGTTCTCGCGAACCATCCGCTCGGCCGCCTCTTCGGCCGCCTTAATGGAATTCACCAGACCTCGTTCGGCCGCGATTCACGCCCGAAGCGAGGGCGAAGCCGGCGAGCGACGAGCGTGCGGAAAGTCCGTCACTTCGTCGCCGGCGACCGGCCATCGCATATCGAGTGCATCCGCCAGCCGGTCCAAGGCCGCCTTGGCGGCCACCACGTCGTCAGCCGGTCAAGGCCCGGAACCCTGGCTCGGGGCACGGGGCCGGCCAAGCGAATCGAGAGCCCGCCTGATCGCCAGGAGGTCTTCTTCGATCCGCATTGCCGGTTTCAGTGCTGACATGACGTCAGCTCGGTGCGTCTGTCGCCCCTACAGCTTGCGCGCCACGTGCTCGACGCGGAAGCACTCGATGATGTCGCCCTGGCGGATGTCCTCGTAGCGCTCGAAGGCCATGCCGCATTCCTGGCCGCTCTGGACCTTCTGCACCTCGTCCTTGAAGCGCTTCAGGGTCTTCAGCGTGCCCTCGTGGATGACGACGCCGTCGCGGATCAGGCGCACGCCCGCGCCGCGCTCGACCTCGCCCTCGGTGACGAGACAGCCGGCGACCTTGCCGACCTTGGTGATGTTGAACACCTCGCGGATCTCGGCATTGCCGATGAAGGTCTCGCGGCGTTCCGGCGACAACAGGCCCGACATCGCGTCCTTCACGTCATCCACGAGGTCGTAGATGATGTTGTAGTAGCGGATCTCGATACCGTCCCGCTCGGACGCGTCGCGCGCCTGCTTGTTGGCGCGGACGTTGAAGCCGATGATCGCGGCGTTCGAGGCCGCGGCGAGCGAGATGTCGGATTCGGTGATCGCGCCTGCGCCCGAATGGACGATGGTGGCGCGCACCTCGTCGGTCGAGATCGCATCGAGCGCCCCGATGATCGCCTCGACCGAGCCCTGCACGTCGCCCTTGATCAACAGCGGGAACTCCTTCAGCCCCGTGTCCTGCAGCTGCGACATCATCTGCTCGAGCGAGCCGCGCTGGCCTGCCGACTTCGCCACCTGCTTCTCGCGGGCGAGACGCTGGCGGTATTCGGAGATCTCGCGGGCCTTGGCCTCGTTCTCGACCACCGCGAAGCGATCGCCGGCATGCGGCGTGCCCTGCATGCCGAGGATCTCCACCGGCATCGACGGCGGCGCCTCCTTGAGCTGCTCGCCCTTGTCGTTGACGAGGGCGCGCACACGGCCCCATTCGTCGCCGGTGACGACGATGTCGCCGACCTTCAGCGTGCCGGTCTGGACGAGCACGGTGGCCACCGGACCGCGGCCCTTGTCGAGCTGCGCCTCGATGACGACGCCCTCGGCGGTGCGGGCCGGATCGGCCTTGAGGTCGAGGATCTCGGCCTGCAGCAGCACCGCCTCGAGCAGCTTGTCGAGGCCGGTTCCCTTGACCGCCGAAACCTCGACGTCGAGCACTTCGCCGCCCATCGATTCGACGAACACCTCGTGCTGCAAGAGGCCGCTGCGGACCTTGGCGGGATCGGCGTTCGGCTTGTCGATCTTGTTGATCGCCACGACGATCGGGACCCCCGCCGCCTTGGCGTGGTGGATCGATTCGATCGTCTGCGGCATCACGCTGTCGTCGGCCGCGACCACCAGGATCGCGATGTCGGTCGCCTGGGCGCCTCTGGCGCGCATCGCCGTGAAGGCGGCGTGGCCGGGCGTGTCGATGAAGGTGACCTTCTGGCCGCCCTGTTCGACCTGATAGGCGCCGATGTGCTGGGTGATGCCGCCGGCCTCGCCCGAGACCACCTTGGTATGGCGGATGGCGTCGAGCAGCGAGGTCTTGCCGTGGTCGACATGGCCCATGATGGTGACCACCGGCGGGCGCGACACCAGATGCTCCGGATTGTCCTCGACGTCGAAGATGCCGGACTCGACGTCGGACTCCGCCACGCGGTTGACCGTGTGGCCGAATTCGGTGGCGATCAGCTCGGCGAGATCGGCGTCGATGATGTCGCCCGGCTTCATCATCTGTCCCTCCTTCATGAGGAACTTGATGACGTCGACGGAACGCTCCGACATGCGGTTGGCGAGTTCCTGGATGGTGATGGTTTCGGGAATGACCACTTCGCGGGCAATCTTCTCTCGCGGCTGGTTCTGCTGCGAGCGTTTGAATTTCTCCTGGCGGCGCCGGATCGACGAAAGCGAACGGCCACGCGCCCCCTCGTCCCCGGACAGCGCCTTGTCGAGCGTCAGCTTGCCGCTGCGCCGGCCCTCGCCCCGATCCGGCCGGGTCGAGCGGGGAGCCTCGGTCGTCGCGCCCTTCGGCGCACGGCGGGCGGTGCCGGTGCGGCCGGCGCGGCCGCCCTCCTCGTCGTCGCCGATCGGACGCCGGCGGCCCTCGCCGCGCTCGGCGCGGGCGGCCGCCGCCTCGGCGTCGGCGGGCGACAGCGGCGCGGCTTCCTTGGCGGTGGTGGCCGTCGGCTTGTTGGAGCGGCGCGTCGCGGCGTCCGCCTCGGCCTTGCGGCGGGCTTCCGCCTCGGCCTCGAGCCGGGCCGTCTCCTCGGCCTGGCGGCGCTCGGACTCCTCGCGCTCGGCGCGGCGGCGTTCGTCCTCGGCGATGCGGCGCGCCTCTTCCTCCTGGAAGATGCGGCGTGCCTCGACCTCGCGCTGCTTGGCGATCTCCAGCGCCCTGCGGCGGGCGTCCATCTCGCGGGAGGAGAGGTCCGACAACACGGCGCCGCGGGGCTGGCGCTGACCGGAGGGCTGGCCCTGCGGCCCGCCGCGCCGGTCGTCGCGGCCCGTCGGCCGGCCGCCGCGGTCGCCGCGATGGTCGCTGCGCGGCCCCCGGCCGTCACCGCGGCCGTCACGCTGGTCGCGTCCGCCGGGCTGGCCGTCGCGGCCGCGCGCCGCCGGTGCCTGCGGCGCGGCTGCCTGGCCGGCGCGCTGGCCGGACGGCGCCGGCGCGGCGCTCCGCTGCTGCGGCGCCGGGCTGGTCGAGGCGGCAGCCGCGCGCGGCGGCTCGCGGGTCTCGGCGGCAGCCGGAGCCGCGACTGCTTCCGTGGTCTCGGTGGTCTCGCCGGAGGCCGGCGCGACCTCGGCGGCGCGTGCCTCGGCCGGCGCTGCCGGCACCTCTTCGGGCTTGGCCTCGCTCACCGCGGCGGCCGGGGCCTGATCAGGGGTCGTAGTCGCGGCCGGGGTCGCGGTCGGGGCCACCTCCTCGGCGGCGGGCGCCGCGACGGTGGCCTCGGCGGGCGCGACTTCGGCGGCGGGCTTTTCCGCTGCCGGGGCGGGCTTGCTGCCGAACTCGATCTGCTTCGGCCGGCCGCCGGTGTTCAGCGGCTGCGGCGCCGGGGCGATCTTCGGCGCGACGTGGCCCGCACCGCCGGAGGCCGGCGTGCGCTCCGCCTGCTGCGGCGCCTGCTGGGTCGGCGCCGGCTCGCCGGCACGCGGCTTCAGCCCCGCGGCGACGGCCGGCTTCGGCGCCGCCGTCTCCTCGGGCTTGTGGATCCGCCGCTTCTTGGTCTCGACCACGACATTCTTGGTCCGACCATGGCTGAAATTCTGCCGCACCGTCGACTGTTCGACGCCGCCGCGCTTCAGGGTCAGGGTCTTCTTCGAGCTCACATGGAGCGTCTTGTCGTCGCCGGACTTGGTATCGCTCATCTACGCTTCCACTTCCTGCGCGGGATCGGCCCCGCGCCCTTCGTCTTGCAGGAAGCGTCGCTTCAAGAGGCGCTTCCGATCGGTTGCAGTCGTCTCAACGGTCCGGCGTCGAGTCGCCGCCAACGGCGCCGTCGATCGCCTCCACGGGGTTTTCGCCCCGGTATCTGGCCAGCGCCTCGAGGCGCTTCAGGGCAGCCGAGCCCGCGTCACCGGCAAGGATGGCTGCATGTATCACATTCCACCCACCCAACGCCAAACTCATTTCGTCCGCGTCGAACGGTCGAAACAGCGCGATCGGGCGCCCGGTTTCACGCATTCCGGCGCGGCGCGCCGCGTCGAGCTTGCGCAGCCCGTCCGGGGCGGCGTCGCGGGCCTGGACGAGCGCCGCCGCACGTCCCGAACGCATCGCCGCCTCGACCTTCGCCGCGCCCGCGACCAGCTGGCCGGCCTTGCGGGCAAGGCCGAGCGATCCCGCCGCCTGCCGGGCGAGCAGCGCGTCGACCATCGCGCCGAGATCGGCCGGGGTCTCGACGCTGCCGCGGAAGGCCCGGGCGAACAGGCGCCGCTTCACCGCCTCCTCGACCGCCTCGCGCCGCATCGCGACATGCGCGCCGCGGCCGGGAAGCCTGCGCCGCAGGTCCGGCACGACCCGGTCGTCGGGATCGCGCACGAACCGGATCAGCGCGTCGGCATCGAGCCGCTGCCGGGTGACGATGCAACTGCGGGGGTTCAAGGTGTCGTCTCCCGCAAACACGTCGTCGTCCTGAAAGGCCGCGGCGCCGAGCCCGTCATCGGGCGCTTCAGTCGCGGCCATCGCCGTCGCCCCCTGCCGTTCCGTCACGCTCAGGCGGCGTCGGTCTCGACGGCCTCCGCCTCTTCCGAATCCTCTTCCTGCGGGCCCTGCAGATCCGCTTCGGTGATCCAGCCGGCCTTCAGCCGCGCCTGCAGGATCATCCGCTCGGCGTCGGCGCGGGCGACGTCGAAGCGGGTGAGCGCGCCGGGATAGCGCTTGGTCTCGCCGTCCTTGCGTTCGCTCCAGCCGGTGAGGTCGTCGACGGCGCAGCCGGCGAAGTCCTCGAGCGACTTGATGTCTTCCTCGCCGAGCCCGACCAGCATCTCGGTGGTCAGGCCGTCGATCTCCTTGAGCTCGTCGGCAACGCCGAGTTCCTTGCGGCGGGCGTCGAACTCGGCCTCGCGGCGCTCGAGATATTCGCGCGCCCTTGTCTGGATCTCCTGGGCGGTGTCCTCGTCGAAGCCCTCGATCGAGGCGACCTCGTCGAGATCGACATAGGCGACCTCCTCGACCGTCGCGAAGCCTTCCGAGGCGAGCAGCTGGCCGACCATCTCGTCGACGTCGAGGGCCTCCATGAAGGTCTCGGAGCGCTCCTGGAATTCCTTCTGGCGACGCTGCGATTCCTCCTCTTCGGTCAGGATGTCGATATCCCAGCCGGTGAGCTGCGAGGCGAGGCGCACGTTCTGGCCGCGGCGGCCGATGGCCAGAGACAACTGGTCGTCCGGCACGACGACTTCAATCCTCTCGGCGTCCTCGTCGAGCACCACCTTGGCGACTTCCGCCGGCTGCAGCGCGTTGACGAGGAAGGAGGCGGCGTCGGGCGACCAGGGGATGATGTCGATCTTCTCGCCCTGCAGCTCGCCGACCACGGCCTGGACCCTGGAGCCGCGCATGCCGACGCAGGCGCCGACCGGGTCGACCGAGGAATCCGACGAGACCACGGCGATCTTCGCCCTGGAGCCTGGATCGCGCGCCACCGCCTTGATGGTGATGATGCCGTCGTAGATCTCCGGCACTTCCATGGTGAACAGCTTCGCCATGAACTGCGGGTGGGTGCGCGACAGGAAGATCTGCGGGCCGCGCTGCTCGCGGCGCACGTCGTAGACATAGGCGCGGACACGGTCGCCGTAGCGGAACATCTCGCGCGGGATCTGCTCGTCGCGGCGGATGATGCCCTCGCCGCGGCCGAGGTCGACGATGACGTTGCCGTATTCGACCCGCTTCACCGTGCCGTTGACGATCTCGCCGACCCGGTCGCGGTACTCGTCGTACTGGCGGTCGCGCTCGGCGTCGCGGACCTTCTGGACGATGACCTGCTTGGCGGACTGGGCGGCGATCCGGCCGAAGTCCATCGGCGGCAGCTGCTCGGCGATGAAGTCACCGGGCTCGGCATCGGGATTCTTGTCGCGGGCGAGTTCCAGATAGATCTGCGTCGCCGGGTTCTCGACGTCCTCGACCACTTCCAGAAGCCGCTGCAGCTTCATCTCGCCGGTCTTGGTGTTGATGTCGACGCGGATGTTGGTCTCCTGGCCGTAGCGGGAGCGGGCGGCCTTCTGGATGGCGTCGGCCATGGCGCCGATGACGATGTCGCGATCGATCGATTTTTCCCGCGCGACCGCATCGGCGATCTGCAGAAGCTCGAGCCTGTTCGCACTGACTGCCATTTGTCCTGTCTCCTGATCGGGCGGCCGCCGAGATTCCTGCCGCGGGGCCTCACCCCAAAATGCGTCCGTTGCCGCCTGTCCGTGGCGCGCCGGCCGGATGGCCCGGGCGCGCCGTTGTCGTCGAGCGCCTCAGTGGAGGTCCGGTTCTTCCCCGCCCGCCGCGCCGGCTTCGCCGCGGCGCTTGCGGGCGGCCTTGTCGGCCTTCAGCGAGGCGGCGACGAGATCGTCGGTGAGCACCAGCCGGGCCTCGCCGATCGCGTCGAACGGAACGTCGACGGCGTTCGGCTCGCCATAGGCGGGCTGGTCCCGCTCGATCCTGATGCCGGCGTTTGAAACGGCGACGATCCTGCCGCGGAAGCGCTTGCGCTCGCCGATCAGCCGGTTCGCCTCAAGCTTCATCAGAAAGCCCGCCCAGGTCTCGAAGTCGCCGCGCCTGACGAGCGGCCGGTCGATCCCGGGCGAGGACACTTCGAGATGATAGGCCCGGTCGATCGGATCGGCGGCTTCGAGCACCGGCGACAGCGCCCGCGACACCGCCTCGCAGTCTTCGACGGTCATCGTCCCGTCCGGGCGCTCGGCCATGATCTGCAGCGTCATGCCGTTGAGACCCGAAATGCGGATCCGCACGAGACGATAGCCCGCGGCCTCGATCGGCGCCTCGACGAGGTCGGCGACCTTGGCCTCGAGGCCGTGTTCACGGATGATGCGCTGCTCGACCAGGCTGAAGCTCCTTCACGGATCGGCGGTGTCGCTGCGATGCCCGCCCGGACTGTCCGGGGCCGCCTCGCCCGGCCGGTCGGACCGGCCGGCCGTCTCGGCCATGCGGCGGGCAGGGCCGCAGCTCCTCCTCGAAATCTCGCACTCTTCCGAAGGCGTGCCGTACCGGCTGGCTTCGGGCCGCGCCGGCTTCCGGTAACAAAAAAGAGCGGGACCGGATGGACCCACTCTCACGACATCACCGCAGAGAATATGCGGCTCATATACTCCGCTCCGCCCGGCGCATCAAGAGCGATCTTCCGTCTGTGTGTCGCAGGCAGATTGGTTGTCCGGGTCATGGAGCAGATCAGTCGTCCGGGTCGGGTATCGCGCAGGCGGCGGCGCGACGATGAACCGGACGACCCGGCTGCAGGGCCACAGGATGAGGGAGTTTCGCGACGTTTTGAGCCGCCGGTCGGCGAAGGTCCGGCACACCGTCAGCTTCGGTTAGGATGCGTCGGGCATGATCGGCCGCGGGACGTCGCGGCGACGCGGCGAATCTTGCGGTCTTGTAATTTTCGGTCGTCGGTGGAATCATGCCGGCGGGGCTTAGAAACGGCATGCTTCAATGTTACTCCAGTTTCCCGGTCGACTGGACCTCGTTCGCGAGCGTGTCGGCCAAGCCTCTCTATGTCCATCCTCCTGGACGCCGCTTCTCGCGGCCATCGACAGGATCCTGCCCGGTGTCGAGAGCCGGCTGCAGCGCTTCGATCGTAACGTCGCGCGTCGCGGCGTCACGGTGCGCCGGGTGCTGTCAGTCGCCAACCGCACGCGGCTGCGCTATTCCGACGGCGGCTGGCAGGACGAGTGTTTCCCGAGCCTCGAACGCGGCACGATCTTCCGCTTCGACGAGCTCGAACGCCTGGCCCGGCCGGAACTTTCGTCCGGCGAGGGCAAGGCGGGCGCCGGCCTGATTCTCCACGACGGCGCGCAGCAGAGCTGGTCGCTGACCCTCACCGTTCCCGCCGAGGCGCGGGAGGCGATGCTGCCGACCGCCACCGCGCTGCTGCAGCGGCTGGCGGAGGATCTCGTCCCGGCCTTCCTCGTGTCGCATGCGACCGGCAGTCCCGACCAGCCGACCCGCGACGTCATCGAGGGCGCCTGGGATCATCTGTCCGCGCCGGTGGTCTTGTTGACGCGGGACATGGTGATCGAGGCGAGCAACGTCGCCGCCGAGGATCTCTTGCACGAGACCCGCTATTTCCGTCCGCGCTTCTTCGACGACCGGCTGAACCTCGCCAGCCGCGAGGACGAGCTGGCGCTGGAGGCGGCGATCGGCCGGCTGGCGCGGCGCACCCGCAAGACCGCCCGCGTCACCCTGAACGGCCTGCGCCGCTCGCCGCCCTTGTCGATCAGGCTGCAGCAGGCCGGCTCGCCCGTCTGGCGCCAGCAGTTCGTCCCCGAACTCGCCGACACCGGCCACGTCCTCGCGATCTTCGCCGAGGCCGACTGAGCGCCCGAGGATCGCGGCCGCCGGCCGGCGATCCCGGACCGTCCCGCCTCGAGCCGCGGCGCCTCAAGCCGCGGCGGCGCCTCAGCCCACGGCCGTCAGCATGGCCGCGGCGCGGGCGATCTCGTCGGCATTGATCGTGTGGCCGGGCTCCGGATAGAGCACCGCCTCGACCTTCGCGCCGCGCGAGACGAGGTGGCGCTCGGTCTCCATCACCCGCAGCGCCGGGATGAACGGGTCGGTCCGGCTGCAGCCGAGGAAGACCTGCGTGCCGGCGAGACTGGCGGTCTCCGGCCTTTCCGCCGCGTCCGGGCCGATCAGCCCGCCGGAAAAGCCGAGCACGGCCGCAACCCGGCCGGGGTTGCGCGCCAGATATTCGAGCGACAGGCAGGCCCCCTGCGAGAAGCCGGCGAGAGCGACCCGCTCGGGGCCGAAGCCCTCCGCCTGAAGCAGTGCCAGGATGCCGTCGATCCGTTCGAGGGCCCTCGACAGATGCGGCTCGTTGACCTCGAGCGGCTGCATGAAGGGCGCCGGATACCACGCCCCGCCGGGGGCGTCGGGCGCGACGTAGAAGACGTCGTCGAGATCGAGCGCGTCCGACAGGCCGATGATGTCGCGGGCCGAGGCGCCGCGGCCGTGCAGGCAGAGGACGGCGAGCCGGGCTTTTGCGGGCTCGCGGCCAGCGGCAGAGAGCCCGTGTCCGGCAAAAGCGCCGGTCGGCTGGACGAGGGGCATGGGAAATTCTCCTTCCTCGCGGTGGATGGCGTTGGCGGGGCCGGCGGCCGTCTCGTCGCGGCCGCCGGCCTTTTGAGGCGACGTCAGGCGAGCGGCTTCAGATTGGCCTCGATCGCCGCGCGCTTCGGTTCGAGGAAAGGCGGCAGCGCCAGGCTTTCGCCGAGGCTCGCCAGCGGCTCGTCGACGGCAAAGCCCGGACCGTCGGTGGCGATCTCGAACAGGATGCCGTTCGGCTCGCGGAAATAGAGCGAGCGGAAATAATAGCGCTCGACCTCGCCGCTCGACGGCACCCGGTATTCCCGCACGCGCTTCGTCCATTCCGTCAGTTCGGCATTGTCTTTGGTGCGGAAGGCGACGTGGTGGACGCCGCCGGCACCCTGGGAGGCCGGCCCGAGATGCGGCTCGACCGCGACGTGGAGTTCGGCCGCGGGGCCGCCCTCGCCCATCTCGAAGACGTGGACGACGGCGCCCGCCTCCTCGTATTGCCTCGCCTTACGCATGTTCATCACCTTCGTCAGCAGCGCCTCGGTCGGGTCGAGCTGCGGCACCGACAGAACGATCGGCCCGAGGCCGCGGATCTGGTGTTCCGCCGGCACGGTGCTGGCGTCCCAGGGATTGGCGTTTCCCGCCCCGCCGTCGTCGACGAGCCTGAGGCGCTGGCCTTCGGGATCATCGAAGTCGAGCGATTCGCGGCCGTCGAGCGTTCGGACGGCGCCGGCGGCAACGCCGGCCTCCCGAAGCCGCGCGGCGAAATAGTCGAGGCTCGCCCGCCCGGACACCCGCAGCGACGTCCGCGCGATCGAATGGGTGCCGCGCCGCTCGCGCGGGGCCGGCCAGTCGAAGAAGGTCAGGTCCGTACCCGGCGCGGCGAGCCCGTCGGCATAGAACAGGTGGTAGGCCGAGGTGTCGTCCTGGTTGACGGTCTTCTTCACCAGCCGCAGGCCGAGGACGCGGGTGTAGAAGTCGAGATTGCCCGGCGCGTCGGCGGTGATCGCCGTCAGGTGGTGGATTCCGGCGAGGGTCAGGCTCATGGTCGCCTCCGTTGGTTGTCCGGCCAGAAGATTAGGCATTGCCGCCGCGCCCCGTCAGGGGGTGATTCGTGACGTATTGTCGCCTTATCGTGAACGGCCGTTTCCGGTTTGACGTCGGCGGATCGTCGCAGCGGGTCGCAACTTGCCGCACCGGCGCCAGTTTTCCGGGTCGATCCGCCGCAGCGCGGCGCTGCAGACACGCCGGTCGACGCAAATCTCGCGCCCCCAAAAACCCGCGCCACAAAGATCTTCTGAGGAGTGACGACAGCCGATGCCGAAGCGCAAGCAGCACCGCGAAGGGGCGGGCGAAGGACCGATCGTCGTCTGGATCCGCGACGATCTGAGGCTCGACGACCATCCGGCCCTCGCTCATGCCGCCGACACCGGCCGGCCGGTGGTGCCGCTCTTCGTCCTCGACGAGGAATCGCCGGGCGTGCGTTCGCTCGGCGCCGCCCACAAATGGTGGCTGCACCATTCGCTGGAAAGCTTCGCAGCCTCGCTGCGCGGCAAGGGCTCGCGGCTGACGCTGCGTCGCGGCAAGGCGACGGACGAGGTGCCCGACGTCGTCGCCGCGGCCGGCGCGACGGCGCTGTTCTTCAACCGCCGCTACGATCCCGCCTCCCGCAAGGTTGACGACGCCGTCGCGGAAGCGCTCGGCGACGACGTCACGGTGGAGCGCTTCACTGCCAACATCCTGCACGAGCCGGAAACCGTCCGGACGAAGACCGGCGGCTACTACAAGGTCTATACGCCGTTCTGGAAGAACGTCTCCGAGGCGGGCTTCCGCGATCCGATGGACCCGCCGAAGGGGCTGAAGCAGCCGGACGTCTTTCCGACATCCGACAGCCTCGACGACTGGGACCTCCTGCCGACCAGCCCGGACTGGTCGGGCGGCATCGCCGATTTCTGGACGCCCGGCGAAAAGGCGGCGCAGGCGCGGCTCGAGCATTTCTGCGACGAACTCCTCGACGGCTACGAGGCAGGGCGGGAACGGCCCTTTGCCGACGAGACCTCGCGGCTCTCCCCGCATCTGAGATGGGGCGAGATCTCGCCCTTTCGCGCCTGGCACACCGCCAACGCCTACGCCTCCCGCCGCAAGACCATCCCGGACGCGGCGATCCGCACGTTCCGGCAGGAACTCGTCTGGCGCGACTTCAACTATCACCTTCTCTACAATTTCGGCCGTCTCGAAGCCGACAACTTCAACGACCGCTTCGACGGCTTCTCCTGGCGCAAGTCGGCAAAGGATCTGAAGGCCTGGCAGAAGGGCCTGACCGGCTATCCCATCGTCGACGCCGGCATGCGCCAGCTCCGGCAGACGGGCTGGATGCACAACCGCGTCCGGATGATCGTCGGCTCCTTCCTGACCAAGGACCTGCTGATCGACTGGCGCTCCGGCGAACGCTGGTTCTGGGACACGCTCGTCGACGGCGACATCGCCTCGAACACCGCGCAGTGGCAGTGGGTCGCCGGGTCCGGGGCGGATGCCCAGCCGTTCTTCCGGGTGTTCAACCCGATCACCCAGAGCGAGAAGTTCGATGCCGCCGGCGACTACATCCGGCAGTTCGTGCCGGAGCTGAAGGACTTGCCGAAGAAGGCGATCCACGCGCCCTGGGAAGCCGATTCGGCCGTTCTCGAAAAGGCCGGGGTGAAGCTCGGGAAGACCTATCCGCGGCCGGTCGTCGATCACGGCGAGGCACGCGAGCGGGCTCTTGCCGCCTATGACGAGGTGAAGGGCTGACCGGCGGCAAAGCCGCGGCGGGGCCGACTTTCCCGCCGGCGCGAGTTCAAGCCGCAAATATTGCCCGCATCGATCGGTAACGATTGCCGACTGATCGAAATTACGCCGGTTTCGCGGAGACGTCGCACCGAAAAATTTACTTATCCGGGCCACTGTCATGACGTCGATAAGCGTCGAGGGTCATGATTTCGTTTCTTTCAAAGCGGGTCTTCTGGGCGAATGTCCTTGGAGCGGCGGCCGTGACCGGCTTCGTCGCGCTGAGCCTCTTTGCCATCGGCCATGTCGCCGTCGGACGTCTCGTCGAAGCGGAGATGCGCAGCCGCGGCCAGAATTTTGCCGACCTGCTGCTCGGACCCGAGAACTATGTCGACGCCCTCCTGACGGGCATCTCGCGCCGGCCTGGCACGGGCGACCTGGTCCGCAAGGTGGCAGACCTGTCCAATGTCGACGGCTACGCGATCTTCGACCGCCAGGGCAACGAGGTGTTCCGGTCGAAGTCTGAGCGCTACGAATGGCTGCTGCGCGACCGGCCGGGCGGGGTCTCGACCGGCGACAAGCTCGGCAGTTCCGTCGTCTCGCGGCCCGGCTTCTGGCAGGTGGTCTATGACGACGGCCAGACCAATCCCTCGGTCATCATGCCGCTGATCCGCGACGGCCGGACGATCGGATTCCTGTCGGTCGACGCCGACATGGCCGCCGAGCGCTACCATTACCAGGCGACGCTCGCCCGCACCTACACCTTCGTGGTGCTCGTCGTGCTCGCCGCGACGCTGGTGCCCTTCGTGCTCTACGTCCTGCGCCGGCGCAAGATCGCCGAGGCGGACGCGCGCATCCGCTTTCTCGCCGATCACGACCCGCTCACCCAGCTGCTCAACCGCCGCCGCATGCAGGAGGCCTGCGACCAGCTGCTGTTCAAGATCCGCGCCACGCGCGAGGAGATCGCCTATCTCTACGTCGACCTCGACGATCTGGCCGAGATCAACGACCGCTGCGGCCAGGCGCGCGGCGACGAGATCCTGCGCATCGTCGGGCGCCGGATCGCGACGAGCCTCGGCGACGAGGATCTCGTCGCACGCATCGGCCCCGACGACTTCGCCGTGGTGCGCCGCCGCGTCGGCGACCGCGCCGAGATCGACGGCCTGGCGCGGCGGCTGTCGGCCGCGGTGGGAGAGGCGGTCGATCTCGACGGCCATGTGGTCAAGCCGAAGATCTCGATCGGCTGCGCCATCGCGCCCGACCACGGCAGAAGCCATTCCGAACTGGTCAAGCACGCCGAAATCGCGCATTTCCACCACAAGGGAGCGCATCAGCTGCCCCTCGTCTTCTTCGAGCCCAGCATGGACGAGGCGATGCATCGCCGCCGCCAGATCGAGGCGCAGATCAAGCGGGCGGTCGAGAACGGCGGCTTTGAACTGTTCTACCAGCCGCTGGTGCGCGGGCGCGACGGCACGCTGGTCGGCTTCGAGGCGCTGGTCCGCCTGCGCGACGAGAAGGGCAACCTGATCTCGCCGGGCGAATTCGTGCCCATCGCCGAGGCGCGCGGCTACATCAAGGCGATCGGCAGCTGGGTGATCCGCGAGGCGACGCGCCAGATCGCCGAATGGCCGGAGCCGCTGTTCGTCTCGGTCAATCTCTCGGCGGTGCAGTTCGTCGACGGCGACCTCGTGGAGATCATCCGCAGCGCCCTGAAGGCCGCCGGCATCCAGGGCAACAGGCTCGAGGTCGAGGTGGTCGAGTCGCTGCTCCTCGAGCGCTCCACCGCGATCCTCGACCAGCTCTACGCCCTGAAGCAGCTCGGCATCTCGATCGACATGGACGATTTCGGCACCGGCTATTCCTCCCTCGGCTATCTCTGGCGCTTCCCCTTCGACAAGCTCAAGATCGACCAGTCCTTCATGAAGGCGCTCGAAAACGGCGAGCCGAACGTCAAGGAGATCGTCGCGACCATCGTCGCCCTCGCCCATCAGATGAAGATGAAGGTGACGACGGAAGGCGTCGAGACCGAGGACCAGGCGCGGTTCCTCGCCTCGCTCGGCTGCGACCAACTGCAGGGCTTCTTCTTCGGCAAGCCGCTGCCCGCCGCCGAGACGGTCGAGACCTTTCTCGTCGGCTATCGCCGAACCGACCGGTTCGGCGACGGAGCACGCTCCGCCGCGGTCCGCCGCATCGCCTGACGAACCTCGCGGGCCGCGGGTGCGGGCAGCCGCGACGTGCCGGGGAGCGGACGCAGATCGTGCCGGCTGGCGCCGCCGGCCGTGACAGCACGGCGAAGACCGCCTAAACCTCGCTGCACCCGGCACACTCGACACGGCTTGCCCCGGGAGGAGGCGCCGCGTCGAGACGGCCGGAGCGTCACGCCGACGGGAGGGATGCGTCGATGAATTCCGAGATCTTCGAAGTCCTCGATCCGCGCTTCAGGCGCCTCTTCGTGCCGACCGCGCGGCTCGACACGCTCTATTCCGGCTGCCGCTGGGCCGAGGGGCCGGCCTATTTCGCCGCCGGCCGCTATCTCGTCTGGTCGGACATCCCCAACGACCGCATGCTGCGCTACGACGAGGCGACCGGCAGCGTCGGGGTGTTCCGGCACCCGGCCGGCCACGCCAACGGCAACACGGTCGACCGCCAGGGACGCCTCGTCAGCTGCGAACATGGCGGGCGCCGGGTGTCGCGCACCGAGTTCGACGGGCGGGTGGTGACCCTCGCCGACCGCTACGACGGCAAGCGCCTCAACAGCCCCAACGACGTGGTGGTGAAGTCCGACGGCACGATCTGGTTCACCGACCCGACCTACGGCATCGACAGCGACTACGAGGGCCATCGCGGCGAGCGGGAACAGGCCGGCAGCCACGTCTTCCGCCTCGACCCGCGGGGGCGCCGGCTGAGCGTCGTCGCCGACGACTTCGTGCAGCCGAACGGCATCGCCTTCTCGCTCGACGAGCGCTTCGTCTACATCGTCGACACCGGCGCGACGCATGTCGAGGACGGGCCGCGGCACATCCGAAGATTCGCCGTCTCGGAGGATGGCCGGCTTTCCGGCGGCGAGGTCTTCGCGGTGTCGACCAGCGGCCTCTTCGACGGCCTGCGTCTCGACGATGCCGGCCGCATCTGGACGAGCGCCGCCGACGGCGTCCACTGCTACGACCCGGACGGCACGCTGATCGGCAAGATCCGCGTCCCCGAGGTCGTCGCCAATCTCTGCTTCGGCGGCATCAAGCGCAACTATCTCTATATCTGCGGCACCACCTCGCTCTACGCCATCCGCCTGCCGGTGAATGGCGCCAAGACCTTCTGACCCCGGCGCCTGTCGTGTCGTCAGGCGGGGTGGCCGCCGCCCTCTGCCTCACGCCGTCACAGCGTGTCGATCGGCACCTTGAGATAGCGCTTGCCGTCAGCCTCCGGCTCGGGCAGCGCGCCGGCCTTCATGTTCACCTGCAGCGACGGGATGATCAGCTTCGGCATGGCGAGCGTCGCGTCGCGCTCGGTGCGGAACTTGACGAAATCCGCCTTGGTCTTGCCGCCGACATGGATGTTGTGCGCCTTCTCCTCGCCGACCGTCGTCTCGAAGCGGATGTCGCGGCCGTTCGGTCCGTAGTCGTGGCACATGAACAGCCGCATCTCGTCGGGCAGCGACAGCACCTTCTGGATCGAATCGTAGAGCGTGCCGGCATCGCCGCCGGGAAAGTCGGCGCGGGCCGAGCCGCCGTCCGGCATGAACAGCGTGTCGCCCACGAAGGCGGCGTCGCCCATCACATGCGTCATGCAGGCCGGCGTGTGGCCGGGCGTGTGGATGGCGAGGCAGGACATCTCGCCGACCTCGTAGGTGTCGCCGTCCTCGAACAGCCGGTCGAACTGCGAGCCGTCGCGCTGGAACTCGGTGCCCTCGTTGAAGACCTTGCCGAAGGTCTCCTGCACGATCGTGATGTTCTTGCCGATGCCGATCCGGCCGCCGAGCCGTTCCTGGATGTAGGGGGCGGCGGACAGGTGGTCGGCATGCACGTGGGTCTCGATCAGCCACGCCACCGTCAGGCCGTTGGCCTCGACATAGGCGATGATCTCGTCGGCGTGGCCATAGCTGATGCGGCCGGCCGCGTAGTCGATGTCCATGACGGAATCGACGATGGCGCAGGCATTCGAGGCGGGATCCTTCACGACATAGCTGATCGTGTTGGTCGCCGGGTCGAAGAAGCCCTTCACCTGCGGCTTCACGTCGAGATGGACGGGGTAGGTCATGGCATGGTCCTCCATTCTTGCGTTTGGGTCAGGCGGCGCGGCAGGTTCTGATGCCGAGCACCGAATAGAGCGGGCAGATCCCGACGAGGGCGGTCAGGAGCGCGATGGCGCCGAGGCCGTAGAACGCCCATTCGACGAAGGTTCCGTCACCGACGCTCGTGCCGGCGGCGAGGATGAAGAGAGCGGCGGCGACCACCAGGCGGAGGCCGCGGTCGAGCTTGCCCATGTTGACTGCCATTTTCGGTCTCCTTTGCTTCCGGATGGCTCCGGGGCCGCCCCGGAAGATCGCCGTCGGAACGGCACGAAGGGGCGCGTCGGTGCACCGGCGCGGCTGCGATCCGAAGCCTTGATGCCGACAGCGTCATTATGCATTTCTACATAATGATACGCATTTTCCCGTGTCGTTGCGACGCTTGCCGACATCCGGACGTCATGTCATCGCGGCAGTAAGCCGGCATCGCCGTCCCGACGACATATAGATATGATTTTTGCATATTGACAAGAGGCTAATATTGCATATTTTTGAAATCGTAATTCAGGAGACCCCATGTCGAACCCGCTCGATCAGGCCCGGCACCAGCCGCGCATCGGCGACGCCGCGCCGGATTTTTCCTGCCGCTCCACGAGGGGCGAGGTCAGGCTGTCGGCCCATCGCGGCCGCTGGCTGGTGTTCTTCTCGCATCCGGCGGACTTCACGCCGGTCTGCACCTCGGAATTCGTCGCCTTCGCCAGGGCGGCGGAGGCGTTCGAGGCGATCGGCTGCGACCTCCTCGGGCTCTCCGTCGACGGGCTGTTCTCGCATCTCGCCTGGGTCCGGGCGATCGAGGAGCGCTTTGCGCTGAAGATCCCCTTCCCGGTCTGCGAGGATCCCTCGATGGCGATCGCGCGGGCCTACGGCATGCTCGACGCCGCCGCCGGATCGAGCGCGACGGTTCGCGGCCTCTTCGTCATCGACCCTGAGGGGATCGTGCGGATGAGCGCCTTCTATCCGATGTCGACGGGCCGTTCGGTCGCCGAGGTGCTGCGCACCGTCCGGGCGCTGCAGCTTTCCGACGGCCACGACGTCGCGACGCCGGAGGGCTGGCAGCCGGGCGACGAGATCATCGACTTCGCCGACATGGTGCGCGAGGACGGTCTCGGCGTCTCCGACTGGCTCTACCGCACCCGGAAGCTGCAGGCGTCGCGATGATGACGACCCCGCCGCGGATCGACAGCGCGCCGATCGTCGAGACGGCAGAGCTCTTCAAGCGCCTCAGCCATCCGGCGCGCCTCGCCATCGTCTGTCATCTGGCGTCGGGCGAGCGGTCGGTGGGCGAACTCGAGGCCGATCTCGGCCTCGCCCAGCCCTCGCTGTCGCAGCAACTCACCGACCTCAGGACCGCCGGCCTCATCGCGCCGCGGCGGCAGGCCAAGCAGGTGTTCTACCGCCTCGTCGACGAGCGGGTCGAACGGGTCCTGAACATCCTCTGCAACGGCGGCAGCCACGCCGTCCGGCCGCCGCGGCGCGAACACCGGCCGGTCTCGCCGCTTTCGGCGGCGGTCTTCGCGCATGTCGGGCCGCCGGCGGCCGCCCCTCGGGGCGAAGAGACGACGCTTCGCGGCACGGCCGAGCGCGACGCCGCAGAGCGCGACGCGAAATGAGTGGCGCGGCCGGACGGCCGCGATGGTCCGCGAAGGCCTGAACGCCTTCGGCGATCGCCGCCCCCGCGAGCCGGTGGCGGCGGGGTCGGTCCAGCCGGTCATGAGGTGGCCCGACCTCGGCTGGGCCGGCCAACCGGTTTCACTGTCGGAAGGAGATGCAAGATGGACACGAAGAAACTGACCGAGCAGCTCTCCGTCCGGGACCAGGTCCGGCCCGACGAGATCCCGGCCCTGAGAGCTGCGGGCTTTCGGGCGATCCTCGTCAACCGCCCGGACGGTGAAGGCGGCGACCAGCCGACCTTCGCCGAGATCGAACGGGCGGCGAAGGCCGCCGGCATGGAGGCACGCTACGTGCCGGTCGAGACCGGCAGGGTGTCGGATGCGGATGCGGCGAAATTCGCCGCCGCGCTGGACGAACTGCCGAAGCCGGTCGTCGCCTTCTGCCGCTCCGGCACGCGCTCGACGACGCTCTGGGCCCTCAGCCAGGCCGGGCTGCGTCCGGTCCCGGACATCCTCGCCCGGGCGAAGGCCGCCGGTTACGACATGTCCGGCGTCGTCAGGCGCATCGCCAATGGCGGCCGGGTGCCCACCGACACGGCCGAGATGCGCCACGACATCGTCATCGTCGGCGGCGGCGCCGGCGGCATCGCCGCGGCGGCGAGCCTCGCCGCCCGGGCTGACGGCCTCGACATCGCGATCGTCGATCCGGCCGACATCCACTATTACCAGCCCGGCTGGACGCTGGTCGGCGGCGGCGTGTTCAAGCCCGAGGAAACCCGCCGGGACATGGCCTCGCTGATCCCCGAGGGCGTCAAGTGGATCCGCGCCGCGGTCGCGGCCTTCGAGCCGGACGCCAATGCGGTGATCCTCGAAGGCTGCCGCGTCCTGAAATAC
The DNA here is from genome assembly GCF_017353515.1 of Jiella sonneratiae. GTDB lineage: Bacteria > Pseudomonadota > Alphaproteobacteria > Rhizobiales > Rhizobiaceae > Jiella > Jiella sonneratiae. The sequence goes on along the minus strand of NZ_JAFMPY010000005.1, from coordinate 253,439 downwards.
AAGAAGCTGATCGTCGCGCCGGGCCTGAAGCTCGACTGGGCCGGCGTCGAAGGCCTCGAGGCGACGCTCGGGCGCTACGGCGTCACCTCGAACTACCGCTACGACCTCGCCCCCTATACCTGGGAGCTCGTCCAGTCGCTGTCGGGCGGAACCGCGCTGTTCACCCAGCCGCCGATGCCGATCAAATGCGCCGGCGCGCCGCAGAAGGCGATGTATCTCTCCTGCTACGAATGGGAGCGGCGCGGCACCCTGAAGAACACCAGGGTCGAGTTCCTGAATGCCGGCGGCGTCCTGTTCGGGGTCAAGGAATACGTCCCGCCGCTGATGGAATATGTCGCGCGCTACGGCATCGACCTCTCCTTCGGCCACAATCTGAAGAAGATCGACGGGCCGGCCAAGACCGCCTGGTTCGAAAGGACCGACGCCGACGGCAGCAAGGCGATCGTCGAGAAGCGGTTCGACATGATCCACGTCGTGCCGCCGCAGACCGCGCCCGACTTCGTCCGCGTCTCGCCGCTTGCCAACGAGGCGGGCTGGGTGGAGGTCGACCAGGCGACGCTGCGCCACCCGCGCTATCCCGACGTCTACAGTCTCGGCGACGTGATGAGCGCGCCGAACGCCAAGACGGCAGCCGCCGCCCGCAAGCAGGCGCCGGTCGTCGCCGAAAACCTGCTGCGCGATCTCGGCCGCATCGACGAGCCGCGCCAGGCGATCTACGACGGCTACGGCTCCTGCCCGCTCACCGTCGAGCGCGGCAAGGTGCTGCTCGCCGAATTCGCCTATGGCGGCCGGCGCGTGCCGAGCTTCCCGAAATGGTTCATCGACGACCTGAAGCCGTCGAAGACCGCCTGGATCCTGAAGGAAAAGATCCTGCCGCCGGTCTACTGGCAGGCGATGCTGAAGGGCCGCGAGCCCATGGCCAAGCCCGCCCACGAGAAGACCTCCGCCTGAGGCGGATCGGCTGCGGCCCGGCCCGCGCCGGACCGCAGCCCCACCCCCACGACCGACGCAGCACCGCCATGACCCTCGAACCGCTGCAATACGCCCTCGGCGCCGTTTCCGGCTCGCTGGTCGGACTGACGCTCGGCCTGTTCGGCGGCGGCGGATCGATCCTCGCCGTGCCGCTGATGGTCTATCTCGTCGGCGTTCCGAACGCCCACATGGCGATCGGCACCAGCGCCTTCGCGGTCGCGGCGAATGCCGGCACCAACCTCGTCAGCCACGCCCGGCTCGGCAACGTCAAATGGCGCTGCGCGGGGTTCTACAGCGTCGCCGGCATCCTCGGCGCCCTGCTCGGCTCCACCATCGGAAAGGCGATCGACGGGCAGAAGCTTCTGTTCCTCTTCGCGCTCCTGATGATCGTCGTCGGCATCCTGATGTTCAGGAACCGCCGCCAGACCGGCGATCCGGGCGCCGAGTGCAACCGCGAGAACGCACCGAAGGTGCTCGGCTTCGGCGGCCTCACCGGCGTCTTCTCCGGCTTCTTCGGCATCGGCGGCGGCTTTCTCATCGTTCCCGGCCTCGTCGCCTCGACGGGAATGCCGATCCTCAACGCCATCGGCTCCTCCCTCGTCGCCGTCGCGGCCTTCGGCCTGACGACGGCGCTGAACTACGCCTTCTCCGGCCTCGTCGACTGGCCGCTCGCCATCATCTTCGTCGCCGGCGGGATCGTCGGCGGGCTTCTCGGCGCCTTCGTCGCCAGATTCCTGTCGGCCAAGAAGGGCGCCCTCAACACCGCCTTCGCCGGCCTCATCTTCGTCGTCGCGGTCTACATGATCTACAAGAGCGCCGCCGCCTTCGCCTGATCGTGCGCCGCCGTCACCGGGACATTTGCCATGCCACTCGATACGATCACCCCCTTCACGCCGCTCGCCTCCACCCTCGGCGGCATCATGATCGGCCTTTCCGCCGTCATGGTGATGGCGCTCTTCGGGCGCATTGCCGGGATCTCGGGCATCACCACCGGCGCGCTGCCGGCCCGGCGCGACGACTGGAGCTGGCGTCTCGCCTTCGTCCTCGGGCTGATCGCCGCGCCCCTCCTCGTCCTCGCGGTCACCGGCGCGCCGGTCGCTCAGACCGTTTCCGGCAATCTCGTCGCGATGGCGCTCGCCGGCCTCCTCGTCGGCTTCGGCACGGTCACCGGCTCCGGCTGCACCTCCGGCCACGGCGTCTGCGGCCTCGCCCGCCTGTCGGCCCGCTCGCTGGTCGCGGTCCTCACCTTCATGGCGACGGCCTTCGTCGCCGTCCTCGTCCTGCGCCACCTTCTCTGAGACCCGATCCCATGCGCATCCTCTTCGGCTTCCTCTCCGGCCTCCTCTTCGGTGTCGGCCTCGTCGTCGCCGGCATGTCCGACCCGGCCAAGGTCCTGAACTTCCTCGACCTCTTCGGGACGTGGGATCCGAGCCTCGCTTTCGTCATGGGCGGCGCCGCGGTCACCACCTTCCTCGGCTACCGGCTCGTCTGGCGGCGCGAGAAGCCGCTGCTGCTCGCCGGCTTCGAGGTGCCCCGCCGCAACGACATCGACCGCGACCTGATCCTCGGCGCCGCCACCTTCGGCGTCGGCTGGGGCATCGGCGGCTTCTGCCCCGGCCCTGCCTGGACGGCGCTGCCGCTCGCCGCACCCGGCACCCTGGTCTTCCTGCCGGCGATGCTGGCCGGCATGGCCCTTGCGACGTTGATGAAGGAGCGCCGGACGGCCGGCGCTCGGGCCTGATGCCGTCAGCCCTTGCGGGCGACGAGATCGATCAGTGCGGAGCGGCCGCGATGGCCGGCGCCCTCTTCGATCTCGGCGTCGTATTCTTCGAGGAGAAGGATGTCGAAGCCGGCGAAGGCCTCTTCCAGAAGAGCCCGCGTATACATGTTCTCGCGGGTCGGGGGGCCGCCGGTGCCGTAGTCGACCTGCTCGGGCCGGTAGCCTTCGAGCATGAGGATGCCGCCCGGCCGCAGCGCCCGCCGCATTCCCTCAAAGAGGATCGCCCGCTCCCCGGGCGGGGCGAACTGGATGAAGATGCCGACGACGCCGTCGAAGGCTTCGAGCGGCCAGTCCCAGGCGATGAGATCGGCCTTCTGGTGCCGAAGCGCGACGCCGCGCCGATCGGCGAGACGCTTCGCCTTGGCCAGCCCCTCGCTCGAGGCGTCGACCGCCGTCACGTCGAAACCGCGTTCGGCGAGGAAGACGCCGTTCCGCCCCTCGCCGTCGGCGACCGCGAGAACCGCGCCGCCCGCCGGCAGCCGGCCCGCCTCGCGTTTCAGGAAGGCGTTGGGGAGGGTGCCGAAAACGTAGTCCTCGCTGCGGTAGCGCTCGTCCCAGTCCATCATGGTGATGACGATCCTTCTCTCGTGGCCCTCCTCTTGTCGCCGAAGACGGCGGCGGGCGAAAGACACGGGCGAAGCCCGGCGGCCCTTCGATTGCAAGGCGGACGTAACACTTTGCCGCCGCGCGACGAACCGCAAGGACCGTGCCGGTTGCGGGGATGGCGGAAAGACCCCGCAGAGCCGGCGGCCCTCCCGGCTCCCGTATCGGGACCGAGAAAGTCGGGGCCGAGAAAGGCGGGGGACGGGAAAATCGGGACGACGAGAATCGGGACGACCGGCCGCCCAAGGCAATCGCGTCAGGACGATCGCTGCAGAGAAGGCGCGATCGGCGACGCACCGACGGCATCTCTTCTCTCGCGTGGGAGTTCGGGCCGATCGCCGTGCCCGGCCCGCAGATTCGCGCGATCGCCCATCCGGGCGACGCTTCGGCCATCACCAAAAAGGAGAATTCGCATGCATCATCCGACGCTCGGCCGTCGCGGCTTCCTCGTCGGCGCCACCGCGGCCTTCGGTGCAGCGGCAATCGGCGCGGCGAAGGCCGCCGGCATGCCGCCGGACCCGACGCCGCAGGAAGTGTTCGGCGATCCCGGCGCGCCGGTCCTCGGCAATCCGCGCGGCGACGTCAATCTCGTCGAATATTTCGACTTCCAGTGCCCCTACTGCAAGAAGATCTATCCCGACGTCGGCAGGCTCGTCCGCGAGGACGGGAACGTCCGCTATCTCCTGAAGGACTGGCCGATCTTCGGGGACGAGTCGGTCTATGCCTCGCAGCTGACGCTCGCCGCCGGCAAATACCGGCCGCAGGCGCTCGACGCGCTGATGAAGACGAGGGGCCGTCTCACCACCAAGATGATCGACGACACGCTGGTCGGGGCCGGCTTCAAGATCGCCGTGCTGAAGGAGAACTACCGGCGCGACAAGGCGGCGATCGACGGGCTCTTGAGCCGCAACTACGCCCAGGCCGACGGCTTCGGCTTCAGCGGGACGCCGGCCTTCGTCGCCGGCACGGTGCTGTTTCCCGGCGTGCCGCGGATGGAGGACGTCAAGGCGGCGCTCGCCAAGGCCAGGGCGCGCAATCACGGATAGTGCGGAACGCAGCGCGAAGTTTGTCGGCCGCGACGGCCAGCGCTCAGCGGAGGCTGGCGATATAGGCGACGAGATCGGCGATCTCGCGCTGCGTCAGGCCGATGTCGGCCATGACCGGATGCGGATCGGCAAGGAAGGCCGCGAGGGCATCGAAGTCGGTGGTCTTCCTCGCGATCGCCTCGAAGGTCAGGACGTCGGCGGTGCCGGCGCGCTGCTCGGGCGACACGATGTGGCAGTTGGCGCACCAGCGTTCGGCAAGCCGCCTGCCCTCCGCCGGATCGCCTCTCGGCCCGGCATGGACGATGCCGGGCGCGAGCAGGCAGAACGCCAGCGCGGTTCGAAGGCCGTGCATCGCGGTGGCCGCAAGGTTGCCTCGCATGCGCGTTCTCCCCCTCATGCCCGCCGGATCGCCTCCGCCACGTCCTCGGCCGGATGGGCGGTGAGATCCTTGGACAATTCGCCGACGATCCTCGAGCGGAGCCTCGGGTGGAAGTGCCGACGCAACTCGCCCAACGTGCGCGGGTCGGCGATGAGGAACAGATGGTCGAAGCCGTGGTCGAGGGCCATCTGGTTGAGGCAGGCGGCGATGCCGGCGGCGAAGCCGTCCTCGGCGCCGCGATCGGAATCGGGATTGGCCGAACTCAGGCGATGCCGGCCGCCCGAACCCGGATTCTTCGCCGCGATCTCCGGGTCGTCCCAGACCGCGAGATCGATGTGGGGCTCCGCCGCACGATTGCGAAAGAGCTTCAGGGTCGTGCCGTCGGCAACGGCGACGATCGCACCGTTCGGAAGGATCATTCTCGCAACTCCGCCAGGGCGGCTTCGGCCGCTATCGAAGCGTATCCCACCGCGTCTTCGCGCGCTTCGCCTTGAGCGAGATCAAACCCTCCCCGCCGCGATGCGCGCGAGTGCGGGGGTGCGGGGGCGGGGATGCGGACCCTTGATCTATCGCAAAGCCTGCCGCCGGGGCGGCGGCTAGGAACGGGCCGGAACGAGATCGGAGGCATGCGTTGAACCAGTTCACGAACGCCGTGCAGGTCGCGTCGGAGCGTCTCCCGGCCCCCTGCGAAGCCCTGCCCGACCCTGCCCCCGGCCGCGACGATGCCGCCGGCCCGGACGGGCGGCTGCATGCCTTCGAGGGGCGGCTCACCGGCGGGCTGTCGCCCTCCGGCCTCGGCATGGCGGTGGCCGACTGGGCCCTGCATCTCGCCAACGCACCGTGGCGGCGGGCCGAACTCGCCGGACATGCGGTGGTCAACTGGCAGAAGTTCCTGCGCGCCTGCGCCGGGGAGGAGGTGATCGAGCCGGCCGCGAACGACCGCCGCTTCGCCGTCGAGGCCTGGAAGACGATGCCCTATTCGCTCTACCGCCAGGCCTTCCTGCTCGGCGAGGACTGGTGGGCCGAGGCGACCCGCGAATTGCCGGGCCTTGCCAAGAGGCACCAGCGGATCGTCGCCTTCGCCGCGCGCCAGTTCGCCGACGTCGCCTCGCCGACCAACTTCCCGTGCCTCAATCCGGAAGTCATCGACGCGACCGTCGCGACCATGGGATCCAACCTCGTCGACGGCGCGGCGAATTTCGCCACCGATCTCGCCGAGGCGCTGAACGGGCGCCCCGCTGATCCGGCCGCCCTCGTCGTCGGCAGGGATCTCGCCGCGACGCCGGGCAAGGTGGTCTTCCGCAACCGGCTCATCGAACTCATCCAGTACCGCCCGACGACGCAGACCGTGGCGCGCGAGCCGGTGCTGATCGTGCCGGCCTGGATCATGAAATACTACATCCTCGATCTGTCGCCGGAAAATTCGCTGATCCGGCATCTCGTCGCGGCCGGACACACGGTGTTCGCCATCTCCTGGCGCAATCCGGGGCCCGAGCTCGGCGACGTCGGCTTCGACGACTATCGCCGCGAGGGGGTGATGGCGGCGCTCGCCGCCGTCGAGGATATCTGCGGCGGGGCGAAGGTGCATGCCTGCGGCTACTGCCTCGGGGGCACGCTCCTCACCGTCGCCGCGGCCGCCATGGCGCGCGACGGCGACGCGCGGCTGGCGAGCGTCACGCTGCTCTGTGCCCAGACCGATTTCACCGAGGCCGGCGAGCTGCAGATCTTCATCACCGAGGACCAGGTGGCGTTCCTCGCCGACGTGATGCGCGAGCGCGGAACCCTCGACAGCCGCCAGATGGCCGGCGCCTTCCAGCTTCTGCGCTCCAACGACCTGATCTGGTCGCGGCTCATCCGCAGCTATCTTCTCGGCGAGCGCGAACATGCCAGCGACCTGATGGCCTGGAATGCCGACGGCACGCGGATGCCGGCGCGGATGCACGAGGAATATCTCCGCCGCTTCTTCCTCGAAGACGCCCTTGCCGAAGGCCGGTTCGAGGTCGCGGGGAAACCCGTCGCGGTGAGCGACATCGACGTGCCGTTCTTCGTCGTCGGCACCGAGACCGACCACGTCGCGCCGTGGCGCTCGGTGCACAAGATCCATCTCCTCAGCGACGCCGAGATCACCTTCGTCCTCACCTCCGGCGGCCACAATGCCGGCATCGTCTCGGAGCCCGGCCATCCGAACCGGCGCTTCCGGATGAAGACGCGCCCGGCAAACGGCCGCTATGTCGGGCCGGACGAGTGGTGCGGCGAGGCCGAACGGCGCGACGGATCGTGGTGGCCGGCCTGGTTCGCATGGCTCGCCGCCCGTTCGGGCGAGGAGATCGTGCCGCCGCCGACCGGCTCGGAGCGCCATCCGGCGATCGCCGATGCGCCGGGCACCTACGTCCACGAGCACTGAGGGCCGAGCCATGAGCGATCCCCTCGCCGGCCGGGCGACGATCGAGAACCGCACCTTCGCGGAGATCGCCGTCGGCGACTCGGCCAGCCTCTCCCGCAGGATCACGCAAGAGGACATCGAGCTGTTCGCCCTCGTCTCCGGCGACGTCAATCCCGCCCATCTCGACCCCGCCTATGCGGCGACCGACATGTTCCACCACGTCGTCGCCCACGGCATGCTGGGGGCGGGCGTCATCTCCAGCGTCCTCGGCACCCGGCTTCCGGGGCCGGGCACGATCTATCTGTCGCAGGAGCTGAAATTCCTGCGGCCCGTCTCGATCGGCGACACGGTGACGGCGACGCTCACCGTCACCAAGAAGGCCGACGACGGCAAGCCCGATCTCTTCCTCGACTGTCTCTGCACCAATCAGGACGGCGCCCCGGTGATCATCGGCACGGCGCATGTGCGGGCGCCGACGGCGAAGATCCGGCGGCCGCGCGTCGTCCTGCCCGAAATCCACCTCGGGCGGCGCGTCGCCAGCGAGCCGCCGATCGTCGACCTGCGCGGCAAGCGCGGCCTCGTCCTCGGCATCGCCAACGAGCACTCCATCGCCTCCGGCTGCGCCGCGGCCTTCGCCAGGGCCGGCGCCAAGCTCGCCGCGACCTACGTCAACGCCAAGGCCGAGCCCTTCGTCAGGTCCGTGACCGACACGCTGCCCTGCGACCTCGTCATGCCCTGCGACGTGCGCGAGCCGGGCCAGCTCGAAGCGGTCTTCGAGCGGGTGAAGGCCGAATGGGGCGGCCTCGACTTCCTGCTCCATTCGATCGCCTACGCCCCGCGCGAGGATCTCCACGGCAGGGTGACGGATTCCTCCCCGGCCGGCTTCGCGCTCGCCATGGACGTCTCCTGCCACTCCTTCGTCCGCATGGCGCATCTCGCCGAACCGCTGATGAGTGAGGGCGGCTGCCTTCTCGCCGTCTCCTTCTACGGCTCGGAGCGCGTGGTCGAGAACTACAATCTGATGGGTCCGGTGAAGGCGGCGCTCGAAAGCGCCATGCGCTACGTCGCGGCGGAACTCGGCCCGAAGGGCATCCGGGCGCATGCGATCTCGCCCGGGCCGATCCGCACGAGGGCGGCGAGCGGCCTCGACCGCTTCGACGAACTTCTGGAAAAGGCTGCCGCCCGGGCGCCCGAAGGCCATCTCGTCGAGATCGGCGACGTCGGCAATCTCGCCGCCTTCCTGGTTTCGGACGCGGCGCGGCGGATCACCGGCACGGTCATCCCGGTCGACGGCGGCGAACACATCCTGGCATGAGGCGCACGCGGCGGCGCCTCAAGCCGAGGAGCTGGCCGCCGTGCCGGTGGCCAGCTCGATGATCTCGGCGGTGATCGCCTCCTGACGAACCTGGCGAAAGGCTGCCCCGAGTTCTGCGAGGCGCCGGTCGACGTCGCGCCGGGCAGCGGCCATGGCACTCATCCGCGCCTGGTTTTCGGCGACGAAGGCGTGCAGCGCGGCGCGCATCAGCCGGGCGTGCAGAAACTCCGCGGTGATCTCCGCGACGAGGGTTTCCGGCGGCAGGTTGCGGAGCGGCTCGACGGCTTCGTCGGCGGCGCCGGGAACGTCCGGATCGAGAGGAAGCAGCCGGCGACGCAGGATCGACAGATCGCCCGCCCGCGACGCCTCGCAATAGACGGTGTCGACGGCGCCCGTCCGGCCGGCGGCGATGTCGGGATAGAGCGCGTCGACGAGGTCGCTGGCAAGCTTGGGAATGCCGTCGGACCGCGCGGGCATCGCCCGCTGCCAGGCAATCGCGATGCCCCGCTCGGCGGCATGCGCGGCGCCCCGCGAGCCGACGAGGAAGACCGGCCCGTCGTCGCCCGCGATCGCCGTCAGCACCTTTTGGGAAAACGCCCCGGCAAAACCCTGCTCGCCGGCGAAGACGATCAGCACCGTGCGGCCTTCGGCCGCGCCGCTCCCCGGCGCCGGCCGCGGCAGGAGAGCCAGCGAGCGGCCGAGCGCCGCTTCGACGATCGCGGCATAGGCGTCGACGGCCTTCAGCTCCTCCCGCGCCTTCTGGATGCGGGCGCCGGCAATGCCGCGCATGGCGCTGACGACGCTTCCGAGCTGGCGGACGCCTTCGATCCTCGCGGCGACGTCGGAGAGGCGCTCACTCATCCGCCGCCCGCTCCTTGCCGGAAAACGTCCCGGAAAGCCCGGCGAGCCATGCCCGCAACGCCTGCCGGCCCTCGCCGTCCAGCTCGCCCCCGGTTTCGATCCGCGCGACCAAGGCCGGGGCCTCCGCCTCGATCCGGCTGCCGACCGCCTCGACGAAGGCGGCCAGCCGGTCGAGCGGGACGGCGTCGGCGATGCCGGACTGCACCGCCGTCGCCAGCGCCACCTCCGCGGCGAGCCGGTAGGGCCGCAACGGACGCTGGCCGAGGATCGCGCGGATCCGCGCGCCGCGTTTCAGGCGGTCCTTCACCCGCGCATCCGCCAGCCCGCCGAAGCGGGTGAACATTTCAAGCTCCAGAAACTGCGCATAGTCGAGGCGCATGGTGGAGGCGGCCTCGCGCAGCGCCTTCGCCTGGGTCTTGCCGCCGACGCGCGAAACGCTGGTGCCGACGTCGATCGCCGGCTTCTGCCCCTCGTTGAACAGCCTGGCGTCGAGCACGATCTGGCCGTCGGTGATCGAGATCAGGTTGGTCGGGATGTAGGCCGAGAGATTGCCGGCGTCCGTCTCGGCGATGGGAAGCGCCGTCAGCGAACCGCCGCCCCTTTCCTTCGAGAGCATCGCGGCCCGTTCCAGAAGCCGGGCATGGACGTAGAAGACGTCGCCCGGATAGGCCTCCCGGCCCGGCGACTGGCGGGTCAGAAGCGCGATCTCGCGATGGGTCGCGGCGTGCTTGGTGAGGTCGTCGAGGACGATCAGCGCATCCTGGCCGCGGTCGCGGAAATGTTCGGCGATGGTCATGCCGGCGAATGGCGCGATCCATTGCAGGCCCGGCGCGTCGGAGGGGCTCGCGACGACGACGATCGTGCGCTCCGGCGCGCCGTGGTCGTGCAGGGCCTCGATCACCCGCCGGACATTGCCGCTCTTCTGGCCGATCGCGACATAGACCGAGATCATGTCGCTGGCCTTCTGGGCGACGATCGCATCGACCGCGACGGTGGTCTTGCCGGTGGCGCGGTCGCCGATGATCAGCTCGCGCTGCCCCCGGCCGAGGGCGAACAGGGCGTCGAGCACCAGCGTCCCGGTCTGGACCGGCCGCGTGACAGCGTCGCGCTCGGTGATCGCCGGGGCGGGCCGCTCGATCGGCGCGAAGCTTGATGCGGCGATTTCGCCCTTGCCGTCCAGCGGCCGGCCGAGCGGATCGACGACGCGGCCGAGCAGCCCCTCGCCCACCGGCACGCGCACCACGTCGCCGGTCCCCCACACCGCATCTCCCGCTTCGACGCCGGCGCCGGCGTCGAGCAGAACGCAGCCGATCCTCTCCTCCTCGAGCACCTTCGCGAAGCCGAAGCGGCCGCCGCCGAAATCCAGAAGCTCGTCGAGCCGCGCCTCCGCCAGCCCCGAGATCATGGCGATGCCGTCGCCGATCTCCTCCACCCGCCCCATCTGCCGCGCCCTGGCGCCGATCCCGGCCGCGCCGAGGCGTCGTCTCGCCCGCTTCGCCCAGTCCGCCGCGCCCGCGGTCTCCGCCGTTCCGCTCGCCATGGTCACCGGTCCTTCGAGCGGGCGAGTTCGGCGCGCACGGCGTCGAGATCGGCGCGCCAGCTGTTGGCGACGGTCAGATGCTCGCCCTTCAGTTCGAGGCCGGCGATCAGCCCCGGATCGGTGGCGAAATCGAGCGCCGGGGCACGGCCGAGAACCTGCGCGAGCCGGTCGCGGCAGCGGGTCCGTTCCTCGGCATCGAGCGGCGCGGGGCTGACGGCGGTAAAATGCGCGCCGTTGGCGGCGATCGCCCGGCGCTCGCTCTCGGGCAGCCCCGCGACCGCCTCGACGAGCGCGTCGAGAAAGGCGCCGCTCAGCGCCGGCGCCCGGATGCGGCCGAGAAGCTTCGCCGCGATGTCGACGGCAAGCCGCGCGGCCTCCTCTTCGAACGCCCGCCTCTGGGCGTCGACCCTGCCGGCGATGGCGGCTTCGGCGTCGCTCTCGGTCTTCGCCGCCTCGGCCTTCGCCTTTGCGAGGATCTCCTGGCGCAGCGCCTCGGCCTCGGTCCGCGCCTCATCGAGGATGCCGGCGCGTTCGCCGGCAAAGCCCGCCCGCGTCGTCTCGATCGCCGCGGCAGCGTCGACCGCCTTGCGGCGGGCGGCGTCGGCCTCGGCGAGCATGGCGGCGGCGGCCTGCCGCCGGGCGGCGATCATCGCCGCCAGCGGTTTGAAGAAGAAGCGGGAAAGCAGCCAGACGAGGATCAGGACGTTGACGGTCTGGAAGCCGAAGGTCCACCAGTCGAGGGTCATCGCCGTCTCAGACCAGCGGGTTGGCGAAGAGCAGGAGCAGCGCCACCACGAGGCAGTAGATCGCCATCGTCTCGATCATGGCGAGGCCGACGAAGAGGGTCCGCGAGATGGTCGAGGCGGCCTCCGGCTGGCGGGCGATGGCGTCGAGCGCGGCCGCGACGGCGCGCCCTTCCGCGAGCGCCGGGCCGATCGCCCCGAAGGCGACGGCGAAGGCGGCACCCAGTATGCTGGCGAGGGCGAGCCAGTTCATGGCGTGGTCCTTTATGATGCTTCGGGAGACGGGGCGCCGTGCGGCCGCCCTTCGGCGACCGTTCCGGCGATGAAGACGGCGGCGAGAACCGCGAAGATGTAGGCCTGGACGGCGCCGGTCAGGAGATCGAGAGCCATCAGCGGGATCGGCACGAACAGCCCGGCGAGCGACAGCACGATGCCGACGACGAAGACGCCGCTCATCACGTTGCCGAAGAGGCGGACGAGAAGGGAGAGCGAGCGGGTGACGGTCTCGACGAGATTGAGCGGGAACATGAAGATCGCGGGCGCCGCGAAGCTCTTCAGATAGCCGACGACGCCGTTCGCCCGGATGCCGAAGACGATGACGGCGAAGAAGACGAGGACGGCCAGCGCCGCGTCGGTCTCCAGATGCGCGGTCGGTGGCTCCACCCCGGGCACCAGCGAAGACCAGTTGGCGAGAAGGATGAAGACGAAGAGCGTGCCGACGAAGGAGCGATAGGGGCCGGGCTCGGCGCCCATGACGTCGCGGATCTGGCCGTCGATCGCCTCGACCACGGTTTCGAGCGCCGCCTGCAGTCCGGAGGGCTGCAGCGACAGCCGCCGCGTCAGGAGAAGGCAGCCGAGCGTCAGGAGCGCCATCAGCGCCCATGTCACGACGACCGGCTCGGAGATCGCGACCGGGCCGAGGGTGAACAGGGGCTCGGTGGAAAGCGGCGTCTTCACCGGGCCGCCCCTTCCACCCGCCGCATCACCAAGGCGCGGCCGATCAGGACGCCGGCGGCAAGCGCCAGCAGCGCCGCTGCGCCGAGCATGGCCGCCGCGGCAAGGCCGGCGACGAGCGCGAGAAAGCGCAGGGCCGCGGCCCCGGCGGCACGGATCGGCGCGTCGCCCGCCGCCAGCGCCTGCGCCTGCCGCCAGAGCGCGCCGAAATGCAGGACGCCGAGTCCGGTCCCGGCGACGAGGAGGGCGGCGCTTTCGGCAATTTCGATCCAGACAGGGGAAGCGATGCTCATGCGTGGTTCATCCATTTCCAGGCGGACCAGGCGCCGAGGCCGGCTCCGACCATCAAAAGCGCGCCCGCGAAGGTGAGGCCGGTCCCTGCCGCCCGATCGAGCCAGCGGCCGAGGAACAGGCCGATCAGTATCGGCGTGACGACGATCCAGCCGAGGACGCCGATCTGGGCGAGGCGATGGGCGATCGCCGGCTCGCCCTCCTCGCGCCAGCGGCGATGCCGCTCGGCGCGGACGCGGACGGTGTCGGCCAGGCGGTCCGGCGTTTCGTCCGGCTCCGGCCCGGCGGTCCCGGGCCCGGGCGGATCGCGGCGCGGGTCCTCGCTCACGGTCCCGCCCCCGCCGCGCCCTGCCGCAGGTGGCGCATGATCTGGCGGATCGCGGCAAGCTCCAGCCGCGTCGCCTCGGCGCGCTCGCGGCGCTGGTCTTCGCGGTCGGCCGCAAACCGCGCCAGCACCGTGGCATGCAGCGTCGCCAGATCGTCGCCGCGGATCGCCTCGCGGGTCGCGACCGAGACGTGGCCGCCGTCCTTCATGCCGTCCTGCTCGACGCCGAGAACGCCGCGGCGGACGGCACAGTGGTGGCGGGCGCCGTCACTCGCCGTCCAGCTGACCACGGAAAGCCCGAGCGCCGTCAGGAAGCCCGCATGGCCGGGAAGGATGCCGAACGAGCCGCTGGCGTCCTCGGCGCGCACGGCCCGAACGCCCGCCTCCTCGACCACCACGGTCAGCGGTGTGACGATGCTGAGCCTCATGCCGCCGCCTTCCCGTCGCTCCCGGCCTTCGCCGCATCCTCCTTCGCGGCGGCGTCGGCGAGCGTGCCGACCATGTAGAGCGAGTCTTCCGCCCAGTCGTCGGCCGCGCCGTCGAGGATCGCCTTCACGCCGGCCAGCGTATCGGCGCGCGCGACGCTCCTGCCGGCGATGCCGGTGAAGGCTTCGGTGACGGCGAAGGGCTGGCTGAAGAAGCGCTGCAGGCGGCGGGCGCGGCGGACCGTCAGCCGGTCCTCGGGGCCGAGTTCGTCGACGCCGAGGAGCGCGATGATGTCCTGCAGCTCCTTGAAGCGGGCGAGCGCCTGGCGCGCGCGCTCGGCAAGGGCGTAATGCGCCTCGCCGACGATCGCCGGATCGACCAGAACGGAGGAGGAGGCGAGCGGATCGACGGCGGGGTAGAAGCCTTCCGCCGCCAGCGTCCGAGACAGCACGAGGGCGCTGTCCATGTGGCTGGAGATCGCCGTCACCGCCGGATCGGTGAAATCGTCGGCCGGCACGTAGACCGCCTGGATCGCGGTGACCGCCGCCCCGGCGGCGGAGGCGATCCGCTCCTCCAGCGCCGCGACCTCGCTGGCGAGCGTCGGCTGGTAGCCGACGCGGGAGGGCAGCCGCCCCAGGAGGCTGGAAATCTCCGCTCCCGCCTGGAGGAAGCGAAACACGTTGTCCATCAGAAGCAGCACGTTCTGGTGCTTTTCGTCGCGGAAATGCTCGGCGATCGAAAGCGCCGTCATCGGCACGCGCCAGCGCGCCCCCGGCGGCTCGTTCATCTGGCCGTAGACGAGGACGGTCCGCGCCAAGACGCCGGAGCGGTCCATCTCGGTCAGGAGTTCGTGGCCCTCGCGGGAGCGCTCGCCGATGCCGGCAAAGACCGAGATGCCGCGATATTTCTCGACCATGGCGTGGATCAGTTCCATCACCAGCACCGTCTTGCCGACGCCGGCGCCGCCGAACATCGCCGCCTTGCCGCCTTGCGGCAGCGGCGCGAAGAAGTCGATCACCTTGATGCCGGTCTCGAACAGGCCGCCGGCCGCATGCGGCTGGATGAGGGCCGGCGGCGGAGCGTGGATCGGACGGCGCGGGGTGTTAGGGGCAAGCGCCGCCTTCTCGTCGCGGACCGCGCCGCGCACGTCGATGAGGCGGCCGAGCACCGCCTCGCCGACGGGCACCGTCACCGGCTCACCGGTCGCCCTGACCCCGACGTGGCGCCGCAGGCCCGTCGTCGCCGCAAGGGCGACGGCCCGGACGGTCCGGGTGTCGAGATGGCTCTGGACTTCGAGAAGCAGCGGCTCGCCGCCATCCTCCCCCGGGTCGATCACCAGGGCGGACTCGACCGGCGGCAGGGCGGCCTCGGCGAAACGCACGTCGACCACCGCGCCCCTGACGGCGACGACTTCGCCGGTTTCGATCCGTTGCGGCATGGCGGCGCGACCCGGCCCTGCCGCAACGCGGCGAGGGCCGTCCCTGACAATGTGAAGCTGCACCGCATTCTAAGCCGACCGGACCACCCGGCCTTGATCCGGATCAAGTCGCCCGGCGCCGCCCGCCTTTGCGCCGGGATCCGCGACGGCGGCCGGAACCAGAACCGGGGCCAGAACCGGGGCCGGTGCCGGGGCAGGGGCCGGGAAGAGCCGCAGGATCAGGCGCGACGGGACAGCCTCCCGCGACGCATTCGCCGCGGGGTGCGGGGGTCACCCGCCGCCCGGCTACCGGTTCGCGCCTTCGGCCGCCGGCGACCCGGAGAGGGCGCGCAGCACGTCGGCGGTCGAACGGCCGGAGGCGTTGGCGATCGCGCCCAGCGGCTTTTCCGCCGCGACGTCGGTGAAGCCGGCCTTCTGCAGCCGCGCCGTCACGTCGTCGACCGAAAGGCCGAGCACCGGCGCGACGCTTGCCGGGGTGCCGTTGCCGACGACGGTTTCGGCAAAGGCGAACTGCGGCGGGCCGCCGCGCGTCGTCTCGCCGCCGGCCGGCACGAAGAAGGCGAGCGTCGCGACGGCCGAGACGCAGAGCGCGATGGCCATCGGCGCCCGCGGGAAATAGGTCGAGAAGGCCCGCCAGTTGCGCCACAGATGCAGGACGAAGGGCAGGATCAGCACCATGCTGAGCCACTCGTGCACCGGATGCAGCGCGCCGGGTCCGGTATGGAAGAACAGCGCGATGCCGGAAATCAGCGAGACGACGAAAAGCCCCGTCACGAAGGGAGTGGCATAGCGCTTGAGAAGGTTCGGCATGGTCGAGCCCCGTAAATCCGAGAGCCCGCGGCAGGGCGGCGGGCGATGCCCCTTCATGCCACGGGCGAACGTCGCGATGTGCGAAAATTGGCTTCAAAGTGTTACTGAACTCCTGAGCCCCGTCGCCCTGCGTCCCGGAGCCGGGTCTTGGCAATTTCCTTCGCCGACCATTATTCCTGCGGTGGGCGGCGCCCGGGCGACGGGCCGTGCGGGTGCCGCGCGGCAGCCGCCGAGAACCGGAGGGAGGATTGATGGCAGGCAAGGCGATTTCGACCCGGAGCCATGGCCGTGCGACGGCCGGGACCGGAACGGCGCGGCGTGGCGGCTCGCACCCCGCCGCCCCGCAGGGAAGGGATCGCGCCTGATGATCGAGATCATCGAAAAGCTCGAAGCGCGCCGCGCCGAGGCCAGGCTCGGCGGCGGACAGGCCCGGATCGACGCCCAGCACGCCAAGGGCAAGCTCACCGCGCGCGAGCGCGTCGAGGCGCTGCTCGACCCGGGCTCCTTCGAGGAATACGACACCTTCAAGACGCATCGCTCGACCGATTTCGGCATGGAGGCCCAGCAGATTCCCGGCGACGGCGTCGTCACCGGCTGGGGCACCATCGACGGGCGGCCGGCTTACGTCTTTTCCCAGGACTTCACGGTGTTCGGCGGCTCGCTTTCCGAGACCCATGCCGAGAAGATCTGCAAGATCATGGACCTTGCCGTCCAGAACGGCGTGCCGCTGATCGGCCTCAACGATTCCGGCGGCGCGCGCATCCAGGAGGGCGTCGCCTCGCTCGGCGGCTATGCCGAGGTGTTCTGGCGCAACGTCCAGGCGTCGGGCGTGATCCCGCAGATCTCCGTCATCATGGGGCCCTGCGCCGGCGGCGCGGTCTATTCGCCCGCGATGACCGACTTCGTCTATATGGTGCGCGACACCAGCTACATGTTCGTCACCGGCCCGGACGTGGTGAAGACCGTCACCGGCGAGGTGGTGAGCGCCGAGGAGCTCGGCGGCGCCTCGACCCATTCGAAGAAGAGCTCGGTCGCCGACGGCGCCTTCGACAACGACGTCGAGGCGCTGGCCGAGATGCGCCGGCTGTTCACATTCCTGCCCCTGTCGTGCCGCGAGAAGCCGCCGGTCTACGAGACCCTCGACGATCCGGCGCGGCTCGACCACGCCCTCGACACGCTGGTCCCAGACAATCCCAACAAGCCCTACGACATGGCCGAACTGATCGGAAAGGTCGCCGACGAAGGCGACGTCTTCGAGATCCAGAAGGACTTCGCGCCCAACGTCGTCACCGCCTTCGTCAGGCTCAACGGCTCGACCGTCGGCGTCGTCGCCAACCAGCCGATGGTGCTGGCCGGCTGCCTCGACATCGATTCGTCGCGTAAGGCCGCCCGCTTCGTGCGCTTCTGCGACGCCTTCAACATCCCGATCCTGACCTTCGTCGACGTGCCGGGCTTCCTGCCCGGCGTCACCCAGGAACTCGGCGGCATCATCAAGCACGGGGCGAAGCTGCTTTTCGCCTATGCCGAGGCGACGGTCCCGAAGGTCACCGTCATCACCCGCAAGGCCTATGGCGGCGCCTACGACGTGATGGCGTCGAAGCACATCCGCGCCGACGTGAACTACGCCTGGCCGAGCGCCCAGATCGCGGTGATGGGGGCGAAGGGCGCGGCGGAGATCATCCACCGCAAGGATGCCGGCGACGCCGAGAGGCTGGCCCAGCATACCAAGGCGTATGAGGACCGCTTCGCCAATCCGTTCATCGCCGCCCAGCGCGGCTTCGTCGACGAGGTGATCATGCCGCATTCGACGCGGCGGCGGGTGATCCGGGCCTTCGAGATGCTGAAGACCAAGGCGGTGACGGCGCCGCTCCGCAAGCACGGCAACATCCCCCTGTGACCGGCCCTCGTGACCGGCCCTCGTGATCGGCCCTCGTGATCGGCCCTCGTGATCGGCCCTCGTGATCGGCCCTCGTGAGGGACGGCGTCGAATCGCGAACGATCCGTCAAGTCTCGTCATCGGCGGGCGGGTCGATATGTTCCGCTGACGGCGCGCGGCGCCTTTCGACCGCCAATTTCACGCGAAAGCGATCCGATCATGTCCGACGAATCCAAGTTCCCGCCCGAAAACAACTTCCCCGCCGGCTACGTGCCGCCGAAGGTCTGGAGTCCGGACACGCCGTCCGGCGGCGCCTTCGCCTCGATCAACAAGCCGACCGCCGGCGCGCAGTTCGACAAGGAGCTGCCGGTCGGCAGGCATCCGCTGCAGCTCTATTCGCTGGCGACGCCGAACGGCCAGAAGGTGACGATCATGCTCGAGGAGCTGCTCGCCGCCGGCCATGCCGAGGCCGAATACGACGCCTGGCTGATCCGCATCAACGAGGGCGCCCAGTTCGGCTCCGGCTTCGTCGGTGTCAATCCGAACTCCAAGATCCCGGCCCTGATGGACCACAAGCCGAAGGACGGCGGCGCGCCGCTGCGCCTCTTCGAATCGGGATCGATCCTGACCTATCTCGCCGACAAGTTCGGCGCCTTCCTGCCGACGGACATCCGCGGCCGGACCGAGGCGATGAACTGGCTGTTCTGGCAGATGGGCTCCGCCCCGTTCCTCGGCGGCGGCTTCGGCCATTTCTACGCCTATGCGCCGATGAAGATCCAGTATGCGATCGACCGCTACGCCATGGAGGTGAAGCGCCAGCTCGACGTCCTCGACCGGCATCTGGCGGACAACGAATATCTCGCCGGCGCCGACTATTCGATCGCCGACATGGCGACCTGGCCCTGGTACGGCCGCATCGCCGCCAAGCAGGCCTACAACGACGCCGGCGACTTCCTCTCGGTCGAGGGATACGAGAACGTCCAGCGCTGGCGCCGGCAGATCGGCGAGCGCGCGGCGGTGAAGCGCGGCGTGATGGTCAATTCGGTCTCCGGCGATCCTTCGACGCAGCTCCGCGAGCGCCACGAGGCCGGCGACTTCGAGACGAAGACGCAGGACAAGATCGGGGATGCGGGCTAATGGTCACGCGTCTGGTGGAGCACTGGGTCTATGGCGGCTTCCTGGCGGGGCTCCTGATCCTCGCTCTGACGCCGATCATCGCGGCGGAATGGACGGCGGCGCTGACGCTCGTCTTCCTGCAGCTGCCCGTCTACATGGTCCACCAGTTCGAGGAACACGACGATGGCCGCTTCGCAGCGGCCATCAACGCCATGATCGGCAAGGGCAGGACCGTCCTCGACGACGCCGCGGTCTTCGTCATCAACGTCCCCGGCGTCTGGGGCGTCAACCTCGTCTCGATCTGGCTCGCCTTCGGCGTCGGCATCGGCTGGGGCCTGATCGGCGTGTACCTCACCCTCGTCAATGCGCTCGCCCATATCGGCCAGGCGATCCGGCTGCGGTCCTACAATCCCGGCCTCGCGACGGCCATCGTCCTGTTCTTGCCGGTCGGCATCGCGGGGGCGCTGGTCGTGGGGGCCGTCCCTGGCGTCGGCATCGGCCACCACCTCTTCGGCCTCGCGGTGGCGATCGCCATCCATGCGGGGATCGTCGCTTATGTCTTCACGCGGCGCAGGCGGCTGGCCTGATGGTGAAGAGACTGGGAAAAGCTCGAGTAAGACGAGCTGGCTCTACGCTTCGGGGAGGACGAACAGGTGCCCACGGTTCTCAGGTGGCGTGGATATCGGTTTTTCTGGTATCCCTATGACGCGATCGAACCGGCGCACGTCCACATTTTCAAGGACGGGGCTGAATGCAAGATCTGGCTGCACGATCTCTCCGTGGCGTTCAACCGTGGCCATTCTTTAAAGGACTTGCGGGCGCTGATCGAAAAGACGAAGGAGCAGCAGGTCCATCTGCTGGGTGTCTGGAATGACCAGTTCGGAAAATGAGATGGATGCCGAAGAGCCGAAAGCGGCGTGGTGCGACACCAGCAGTCTCCATGTCCGGCTGGCCGATGGGCGTGAAATCATCACGCCCTTGTGGTGGTACCCTCGGCTCCAGGCGGCATCTCAGCGACAGCGCGACAATCTCGAGCTGATGTATTCGGGTATTCACTGGCCCGATCTGGATGAGGATCTCAGCATCAAAGGCATGCTCCGCGGCTCCAAGGCCCCCGGCGCCGTGCCGCCCGCGGAGGCCGCCGAATAATGGCGAAACTGCCCGACATGACCAAGCACCGCGGCATCCCGTCCGGGCTGCCCGGCACCGGCTTTCAGTTCACCGTCCGGCGGGCCAACCCGAAGGGCGCGACGAAGATCATCGAGCGCAAGCGCTTCAACGATCGCACGCCGACGGAAAAGCTCGCCGACGCCGCCTTCCTGCATGCGCTGTGGCACATGTTCGGCCCCGAACCCTTCGAGCGCGGCAATCTCGACGCGGGCCGGATCTCCTGGCTGTTCAACCGCGAGATCGTGCCGGCCGAAAAACCGTTCGACCCGGCCTCCTACGAGGCGATGCTGATGATCGACGAGGAGGTGGCGCGGAAAAGCTATCCGGAGGCGTTTCAGGAGGTGCTGGAGGTTTGAGGATTTCGGTTGCCGGTTGAGGTGGTCTGTTGCCGGCCGATAGCCGGCGAGGCAGCGGCCCCTTCCATGGCATTGCGCCGCAAGGGATGGGATTGGCAAAGCGTGACGAAAGAGAGGCCAGACCCCAGCGCATCGTCATTCTCGGGCACCGTCCCGAGAATGACGCCGCTTCGGAGGTCAGCGCGCTTTCTGCAAAGGGCGGGTGGTATCGCGGTGGGGCAGAGGCATGTTCGAGACGCGCCGGCGTCGAGGCGGCGGCGTGGCGTCGGCCTGCCGGAAGCAGCCGGCAGGAGGCGCGTTGGTCATTCGCCCCGCGGCATGAGGCATCAGGCATGAGGCGGGCATGGTGACGGAACCGGCCTGAGGCGGATAAGACGAAGCATCCGGGGGGCAAGGCCCGTCCCTCGCAAGGGAGAGAAACGGGTTTGTTCGAAAAGATCCTCATCGCCAATCGCGGCGAGATCGCCTGCCGGGTCATCAGGACCGCGAAGAAGATGGGCATCGCCACGGTGGCGGTCTATTCCGATGCCGACCGCGACGCGATGCATGTCAGACAAGCCGACGAGGCGGTGCATCTCGGCCCGCCCCAGGCCGGCCAGTCCTATCTCCTCGGCGAGAGGATCCTGAAGGCCTGCCGCGACACCGGCGCCGAGGCGGTGCATCCGGGCTACGGCTTCCTCTCGGAAAACGCCGATTTCTGTCAGATGCTGGAAGATGCCGGCATCGCCTTCATCGGCCCGAAGCCGAAGGCGATCCGGGCGATGGGCGACAAGATCACCTCGAAGAAACTGGCCGCAGAAGCCGGCGTCTCGACGGTGCCGGGCTTCATGGGGCTGATCGAGAATGCCGGGCACGCCGCCGAGATCGCGGCGGAGGTCGGCTATCCGGTGATGATCAAGGCGTCGGCCGGCGGCGGCGGCAAGGGCATGCGCATCGCCTGGAACGACGCCGAGGCGAAGGACGGCTTCGAGCGCTCGCGCTCGGAGGCGAAGAGCTCCTTCGGCGACGACCGGATCTTCATCGAGAAATTCGTCGAGGAGCCGCGCCACATCGAGATCCAGGTGCTGGCGGACAGTTTCGGCAACTGCGTCTATCTGAACGAGCGCGAATGCTCGATCCAGCGTCGCAATCAGAAGGTCGTCGAGGAAGCGCCCTCCTCCTTCCTTGATGAGAAGACCCGAAAGGCGATGGGCGAACAGTCGGTGGCGCTGGCCAAAGCCGTCGACTATCAGAGCGCCGGCACGGTGGAATTCATCGTCGACAAGAACCGCAACTTCTACTTTCTGGAAATGAACACCCGGCTGCAGGTCGAGCACCCGGTGACCGAGCTGATCACCGGCGTCGATCTCGTCGAGCAGATGATCCGCATCGCCGACGGCGAGAGGCTGCCGTTTACGCAGGAGGACGTGACGATCGACGGCTGGGCGATCGAATCCCGCGTCTATGCCGAGGATCCCTATCGCGGCTTCCTGCCGTCGATCGGCCGGCTGAAGCGCTATTCTCCGCCGGACGAAGGCCCCCTCGACGGATCGCCGGCATCGGGGGCGGGTCCGGCCGGCCGGGCCGTCGCGGGTGGCGCGCCGATCGTCAGGAACGACACCGGGGTTTCCGAAGGCTCGGAGATCTCGATGTTCTATGATCCGATGATCGCCAAGCTCTGCACCTGGGGCGAGACCCGCGAGGCCGCGACCGACGCCATGGCCGAGGCGCTCGACCGCTTCGTCCTCGACGGCATCGGCCACAACGTGCCCTTCGTCGCGGCGATCATGCAGCATCCGCGCTGGCGCTCCGGCGAGATCTCCACCGGCTTCATTGCAGAGGAATATCCGGATGGTTTTGCGGGTGCCCATGCCGACGCGGCGATGCGGGCAAAGCTCGCCGCCGCGGCCGTCCTGATCGACAGGGCCTCGCAGCGCCGGCGGGCAGGAAGCGGCCCGAGCCTCGGCGAGACCCTGGCGCTCTCCCGCGATGGCGGCCGGCGCATCGTCTGCATCGGCGAGGACCGGCTGGTGGTCGACGCTTCGGAGGCCGGCGGCATCGCCGTCGACGGCGCCGATCTCGGCACGGTGGCGCTCGATTTCCGGCGCGGCGAGCCGCTCGCCAAACTTCGCTTCGCCGACGGGACGCTGCATCTGCGCGTCGATCCGATCACCTCGGGTTATCGGCTGCGGCACGCCGGCATCGACGTCGAAGCGCGGGTCTACCGGCCGCACATGGCCGCGCTCGCCGCGTTGATGCCGAAAAGGCAGGCGCCCGACACCTCCAATCTCCTGCTCTGCCCGATGCCCGGCGTCGTCGTCTCGCTCAGCGTCGCGGAAGGCGATAGTGTGGAGGCCGGCCAGACGCTGGCGGTGATCGAGGCGATGAAGATGGAGAACGTCCTCAGGGCCGAGCACAAGGCCGTGGTGAAATCGATCCCGGTAAAGGCCGGCGACAGCCTCGCCGTCGACGCCGTCATCATGGAGTTCGAGACATGAGCGAGACCCCGCGCGACTGGCTCGATCTGGCGGCGAAGGAACTGAAGGGCCGCCCGGTCGAGGATCTGACCTGGCAGACGGCCGAGGGCATCGCCGTCAAGCCGCTCTATACCGCCGCCGATCTTCCGGCCGAGGCCGCCGGGGCGCTTCCGGGCGTTCCGCCCTTCACCCGCGGCCCCCGCGCGACGATGTATGCCGGCCAGCCCTGGACGATCCGCCAGTATGCCGGCTTCTCGACGGCGGAAGAGTCCAACGCCTTCTACCGGCGCAATCTCGCGGCGGGCCAGAAGGGCCTTTCCGTCGCCTTCGACCTGCCCACCCATCGCGGCTACGATTCCGACCATCCGCGGGTGGCCGGCGACGTCGGCAAGGCGGGCGTCGCCATCGACAGCGTCGAGGACATGAAGATCCTCTTCGACGGCATCCCGCTCTCCGAGATGAGCGTGTCGATGACGATGAACGGCGCGATCATTCCCGTCCTCGCGATGTTCATCGTCGCGGCGGAGGAGCAGGGCGTCGACAAGTCGCGGCTGACCGGAACCGTTCAGAACGACATTCTGAAGGAGTTCATGGTCCGCAACACCTACATCTATCCGCCCGAGCCCTCGATGCGGATCGTCGCCGACATCATCGCCTACACGGCCGCGGAGATGCCGCGCTTCAACTCCATTTCGATCTCCGGCTACCACATGCAGGAAGCCGGGGCGACGCTCGCCCAGGAGCTCGCCTACACCCTCGCCGACGGCATGGAATACGTCCGGGCGGCGACGGCGCGGGGCCTCGACGTCGACCGCTTCGCGGGCCGCCTCTCCTTCTTCTTCTGCATCGGCATGAACTTCTTCATGGAGGTCGCCAAGCTGCGCGCCGCGCGGCAGATGTGGGCGAAGATCATGAGCGACTTCGGCGCCAAAGACGAGCGCTCGAAGATGCTGAGGACCCACTGCCAGACCTCGGGCGTCTCCCTGACCGAGCAGGACCCGATGAACAACATCGTGCGGACCGCCTATGAGGCGATGTCGGCGGTGCTCGGCGGGACGCAGTCGCTGCACACCAATTCCTTCGACGAGGCGATCGCGCTGCCGACCGACATGTCGGCCCGCATCGCCCGCAACACCCAGCTGATCCTTTCCAACGAGACCGGCGTGACGAGGGTGGTCGACCCGCTCGGCGGCTCCTATTACGTCGAGGCGCTGACGAAGGAGCTCTGCGACAAGGCCTCAGCGCTGATCGCGGAGATCGAGGCGGCGGGCGGCATGACCAAGGCCGTCGCGGACGGCCTGCCGAAGCGCCGCATCGAGGAGGCCGCGGCGCTGCGCCAGGCGCGGATCGACAAGGGCGAGGACGTCGTCGTCGGCGTCAACCGCTTCCGGCTGGAAGAGGAGGCGCCGATCGACATCCTGAAGATCGACACGGCCGCCGTCCGCAGGTCGCAGGTCGCGCGGCTCGAAGAGGTCAGGCGCTCGCGCAGCCGGGAAACCTGCGACGCCGCCCTTGCCGCGCTTCGCGACTGTGCGGCCGGCAAGGAGGGCAACCTCCTTTCCGCCGCGGTCGAGGCGGCGCGGGCGCGGGCGAGCCTCGGCGAGATCAGCCAGGCGATGGAGCAGGGTTTCGGCGGCAGGCACGCGCCCTCCACCTCGCTGATCTCCGGGGTCTTCGCCGCCGCCCACGAGGGCGATCCGGAATTTCAGACGATCCGCCAGCGCGTCGCCGACCATGCGAAGGCCAAGGGCCGCAGCCCGTCGATCCTCGTCGCCAAGCTCGGCCAGGACGGCCACGACCGCGGCTCCAAGGTGATCGCCACGGCCTTCGCCGATCTCGGCTTTACCGTCCATCTCGGCCCGCTGTTCGAGACGCCGGAAGAGGTGGCCAATCTCGCGATCGAGAAGGGGGTCGACCTCGTCGGCATCTCCTCCCACACCGCCGGCCACCTGACGCTCGTCCCCGAACTCGTCGAGGCCCTGAAGGAGAAGCAGCGGCCGGACATCCACGTCCTGTGCGGCGGCGTGATTCCGCCGGAAGACTATGCCGCCCTCTACGATGCCGGCGTCGCGGAGATCTTCGGCCCCGGAACGCACGTGCTGCAGGCGGCGCTCGCCGTCCTCGGCGTGCTCGAGGGAAAGCGCCGCAATGCGCGCAGCGCCGAGCGGCTTTCGGCCTGACCCGGCTGTCGAGGCCCGTGCGGCCGGGGCACGCGGCAGAGGACCGGGCCGCGAGCCGGAGGAGGCCGTGCAACCGCGCCTCTTCTCAAGGCCGTGCGGCCTGTCCTACGGTTGCATGACGCCGGCAGCCCGAATCGAGACAGCGTGATGGATTCAGCCACAGAACCGAACCGCGAGGCCGAGGCGATCGACGTCGCCTTCCAGCGCCGCGAGATCGAGCGGCTGCGCGAGAAGCTGCTCGACCTGACCCGCCGCAACGGGCTCCTCAACTTCCGCCACTCGCGGGGCGGCGCCTTCGTGCGCGTCGTCGACGAACTGCCGGATGTGCTGCTGGCGCGCCTGCGGGCGGGGGAGATGGAATTCGAGCCGCTGCCCGATCCGGACAGCGAGCCGGCCGACGAGCGCACCGAAGCCTTCCAGAACGCCATGGCGATCGCAAGGCTCACCGACGAGACCTATCTCGCCGCGACGGCGGAACTCGGCGAGGCCGAGGCCGACACCGAGAAGCTCGCCGAGGCCGACGAGGCGCTGCGCCACCGCGTGCGTGCCTCGCTGGCGCTGCCGAGGCTCGACGGCGGCAGGAAGCTCGACATCGCCGAACTCGCCCGGGCGAACGGCTTCGACCCGAGTTTCGAGGTCCGGCTCGCGCCGCCCGCCGACCCGGAGCTCGACGCCGCGGCGCCGGCCCATCTCGGCGACGACAGGATCCGCATCCTGTTGACCAGGTCGCAGGCCGAGCGGCGCCTGCGCACGATCTTCGACCGCAACCGCACGCTCGAGAACGAGACCGGCATCCACACGCTGCAGATCGCCTTCGGCTTCGTCGAATGGGCCGATCCGAAGCAGCCGTCGGCCGGGCCCTACCACGCGCCGCTCCTGACCATGCCGCTCGGTCTCAGGCGGCGGATCGTCGGCGGCAGCTACCGCTTCTGGGCGAGCGCGCCGGAGGCGGAGCTGACGGTCAATCTCGCGCTCGCCGAACTCCTGAAGCGCGACCACGGCGTCGTCCTGCCCGAGGCCGGCGAGGACGAGACGCCGGAGGGCTATTTCGCGCGGCTGGCGCCGGCGCTCGCCGGCCAGAAGCTCCTGAAGCTGCGGCGCTTCGTCACCATCGCGGTCTTCCCCTTCCCGCGCATGGGGCTGTGGGCCGATCTCGACGAGGCGATCTGGCCCGGGGAAGGCCTCGTCCGGCATCCGGGCCTCGCCCGGCTCCTCGGCGGCCTCGCGACGGAAGGCGGCGCCTCGAGCTTCGGCGTCGACCATCCGATCGAGGACGCGGCGTGGCGCGCCCGCGTGCCGCCGCTGGTCATGCCGGCCGACGTCTCGCAGCATTCGGCGATTCTCGACGCGATGGAAGGCAAGGACCTCGTCGTCGAGGGGCCGCCCGGTACCGGCAA
The DNA here is from genome assembly GCF_017353515.1 of Jiella sonneratiae. GTDB lineage: Bacteria > Pseudomonadota > Alphaproteobacteria > Rhizobiales > Rhizobiaceae > Jiella > Jiella sonneratiae. The sequence goes on along the minus strand of NZ_JAFMPY010000005.1, from coordinate 227,022 downwards.
GAGCCAGACCATCGCCAATCTCATCACCGCGGCGACGGGCGCCGGCAAGCGCGTGCTGTTCCTCGCCGAAAAGCGCACCGCGCTGGAGGCTGTCGCCAAGCGGCTGGAGGAGCGCGGCCTCGGGCCGACGCTGCTCGAACTGCATTCGGAGAAGACCTCGAAGCCGGAGGTGATGGCCTCGCTCGCCGCGGCGATCGAAAACCGCCGGGAGACGCCGCCCCGCCTCGACGGCCTGCGTGCCGAGCAGCAGCGCGAGAGCGGGCTGCTCCGGGACTATCACGCCGCGCTGCAGAAGCGGCCGGACGGCCACGACGGAACCGTCTGGCAGCTCATCTGGCAGGAGACCGCCCTTCGTCGCAAGCTGGCCGGACGCATGGCCGAGACGATCCGGCCCGGGCTCGCCGCCGGGCTCGAGCTTCGGGGCGAGACGATGTTCCGCGACGCCGGCGACACGCTGCGCGAACTCGCCGCCGCGGCGACGGCGGTGGAGGAGCGGCTGGACGGCCTTGCGGTAAGCCCCTGGCACGCCGCCCGCGGGCTGCCGGTCCAGCCGCACCAGCAGGAGGCGCTCCTTGCCGAACTCGGCGAAGGTCTCGCGCCGATGCTCGGCGCCGTCGTCGACGCCGTCGCGGCGCTCGGCCCTTCCGCCGACGGGAGGTCGCTCACGGAAGAAGCCGCCGCGGCCCTCGCCGCCTTCTGCGACGGGATCGCCGCCGTGCGGCTTGCGGCGGACGACCGGCTCGCCGGCTTCGCCTTTTCCCATCGCCTCGACGCCGAAGTCCTGGCGCGGGCGGAAAGGCTCGCCGACCTCTCCGGCGAGCGCGCCGCCGCAGTCGGGGACGGTCTTGCCGATCCCGGCAGGCTCGCCGCTTTGGAGGATCGCCTCGCCGGGCTCGGCTTCGCCCGGACCTCGATCGCCGATCTGCGGCGCAAGGCCCTGACGGCAGGCGAGGATGCGAGGCTCCTCGCAACGCTCGACGCCAGGCTCCGCCGGCGCTTTGCCGCCTTCGGCGAGGATCTTCCCGCCGTCGCCGGCAGCGCCCGCACGCTCGCCGGGCTCGCGGCGATCCGCCGGCGCTCCGGCGCGCGGGCGTGGGACCTCATGCTCCATATTGCCAACCGTCGCCGGCGCGACCATCTCGAAGCCCTCGCCGAACGCTCGCGCAAGGTCGAGGCCGAGCTGCGACGGCTTGCCGGGACCGTCGACGTCGGTGCCGCCTCGGCGGTTTCTTCGCGGGAACTGCGCGAGATCGGCGAGACGATCGGCGGTGCCGGCATGGTCGCCCGGCTGTTCGGCGGCGACTTCAAGAGGGCGCTTGCCCGCGCCCGGACGCTCGCTCCGGGCGTCGACGACCGGGATCGGCTGCAGAAGCTGCTCTTCGAGACCGCCGCGACGAGCGACGAATGGGCGGGGATCCTCGCCGACGAGCAGGGGATCGCCGCGTTCGGGACAGACTGGCGCGGACCGCAGACCGATTTCGCCGTCATCGACGAGGCGGACGCCTGTCTCCAAGAGGTCGCGGCCCATCTCCAGCGCCGCGGCGCCGACCACCTGTTGCGTGCGGCGCTCGGCATTCCGGCCGCCGATCTCGAAGCCGAGGTGATGTCGGATGAAGAGGCTGCCCTCGTCGAGCGGCTGAGCGACGGCGCCGCGCTGCTGGCGCTGGCGGAAGGGCTGGGCGGCCGCGCCCGCGACTATGACGACCTCGCCGCCGAGGCGGAGCGGCTCGGCGTCGTGTCGGATGCCCTCCTCCTCGATGGTGAGACACGGCTTTCCGGGCGCCTCGCCGCGATCGAAAGCGGGATCGCGGCGCTCCTTGCCGAACTCGGCCCCGAGCAGCGGTCGGCGGTGGAAGCGGCGGCCGCAGATCCGGACGGCGCGCGCACTGCAATCGAGGCGGCAGAGGCGCCGCCCCTCCGCGCCTTTTTCGGCACGGGACCTGCCGAGGACGGCGCCAAGCGCCTCGCCGCGGTGCGCGAGCTGACGGCGAACGCGGCACAGCTCGCCGCCCGGCTGGCCGCGCTCGACGCCGCGTGCACCCCGCTTTGCGCCCGGCTCGGCGCGAGCTTCCAGCCGATTGCGGCGGAAGCGGCGATCGCGACGCGGCGCGAGCGTCTCGACGCGGCGCTCGCCGATTCCGAGGGGCTGAAACTCCATGCCAGCCTCGAACGCTATCTCGAAGAGGCCGCGGCCACCGGCGTCCTTGCGCTCTACGAGGCGCAGGCTGCGGCGGGCATGCCGCTCGCCGCGCTGCCGGAGATCCTGTCGCTGCTGCGCTGCCAGCAGGCGCTGGAAGGGATCTTCGACGACCCCGCCTCGCCGATCCGGCGCACGACCACCGGCCGGCTCGACACGGCGCGCGGCCGCTTCCGGGACGCCGAGACGGAGATCTACCGGCTGGAGGCGGAAAACGTCCTCGCCGTCGCCAGGGCCCGGGCCCGCAAGGCGCCCTGGGGCAACGATTCCGGGCCGGTCGGCACCCACACGCAGCTGGCGCTGATCACCAACGAGGTCGGTAAGAAGAAGCGCCACGTCCCGATCCGCCAGCTCGTCCAGCGGGCCGGAAGGGCGCTGCAGGCGCTGAAGCCGGTGCTGATGATGAGCCCGCACGCGCTCGCCCAGTACGGTCCGCCGGGCACGCTCGAATTCGACCTCGTCGTCATCGACGAGGCCTCGCAGATGAAGCCGGAATTCGCCGTCGGCGCCCTCGCCCGCGGCGGCCAGTCGGTGATCGTCGGCGACCAGAAGCAGCTGCCGCCGACCGACTTCTTCGCCGCCCAGAGCGACGGCGACGGGGACGGCGACGACGACGCGGGGGCGGCCGACCTCGCCGAGAGCGTCCTCGACCTCGCCAGCGGGCGCCTGCCGCACAAGCGGCGGCTGCGCTGGCACTACCGCTCGCAGCACCCGGCGCTGATCGCCTTCTCCAACCGCGAGTTCTACGACCGCGAGCTGGTGATCTTCCCGGCGGCCAGCGAAGACGGGCTCTCCGGCGTCCGCGCCATCGAGATCGACGGGATCTATCAGGCCAACGTCAACCCGCGCGAGGCCGAGCGGGTCATCGACGAGGCGCGCCGGCTGATCTACGAGGCGGCCGAGACCGGCCGCGACCTGTCGCTCGGCATCGCGACGATGAACCTCAAGCAGCGCGACCTGATCAATGCCGAGTTCGAGCGGCTGGCGGCGAGCGATCCGATCGTCCGCGCCTATGTCGAGCGCTGGGAGAAGACGGTCGAGCCGGTGTTCGTGAAGAACCTCGAAAACGTCCAGGGCGACGAGCGCGACGTCATCGTCATCTCGACGCTGTTCGGCCCGGCCGAGCCCGGCCAGCGGCCGAAGCAGAACTTCGGCGCGATCAACCGCGCGGCCGGCCACCGGCGGCTCAACGTCCTGTTCACCCGGGCGAAACGGGCGATGATCGTCGTCACCTCCCTGAAGACCGGCGACATCGTGCCGACCGCCACCTCCTCGCGCGGCGTCAAGGTGTTCAAGGGCTTCCTCGACTATGCCCGCGGCGGCGCCGTCTACGACGACGCCGAGGCGGGAGATGCGGAAAGCCCGTTCGAGGAGTTCGTCGCGGCAAGGCTCGCTTCCGCCGGCTACGAGGTGGCCCACCAGATCGGCGTCGAAAGCTTCCGCATCGACCTTGCCGTGCGCCACCCGGACGATCCGGGCGTCTTCATCGCCGGGATCGAGTGCGACGGCGCGCCCTTCCACACCGGGCTGACCGTCCGCGACCGCGACATCATCCGCCAGCAGGTGCTGGAAGGGCTCGGCTGGTCGATCTGGCGGGTCTGGTCCACCGACTGGTACGCCGATCCGGAGGGCGAGGCGGCAAAGCTGGTCGGCTTCCTCGACAGCCGGAAGGCCTTCGTCGATTCCAGCCGGCCGGCGGCGTTCGTCGCAGCCAAAGCGGAGGAGGCCCCGGCCGCGGATGGGCCGGCAGAGGTCGATCCGGTGAGCGCGCCGGCTTCGGATGCGGCAGTCGGGGAGGCGGAAATGCCTCCGCCTTCCGAATGTCTGGAGGCGGCGCCGGACGACGATCCCGCGGCATCCGGAGCGCCGCAGCCGCCGCCGGCCGCAGTCTCTCCGGCATCCGCCGTCGCGGCCGGGGAAACCCCGCCGCCGCCGCGCGGCCGGCACATCCGCCGCCGCCATCTCGACGTCTACGAGGTCCTGCCCGGCCTCTTCGAGGTGCGCCGCGACGGCATCGTCCTCGGCGAGGTCGAGCGCCAGTCCGGCGTCGGCGTCGACCGGCGGCTGACAGCCGGATCGGCGCCGGCCCTGCCGCGGTTTCGCGGCACGCCGGAAGGCAGCGAGGTGACCTTCACGACGACCGACATCTACGAGGCCTTCGACCGTCTCGACCGCGAGGCCGAACCGGCACTGCCGGCCTGATCCGGAGCGTCAGCCCGGCGCCGGTTCGCCGGCGCAGGCGGCCGAAAGAGCGGCGACGAAGGCCGCGCGCGGCTCGCCGACGAGGCGCGTGATGCCCCGCACCGCGACCGCGCGGTTGCGCAGCACGTAGGCGGCGTTTTCCGGATGCCGCTTCGCCCGCCAGGCGCTGATCGCGACGGTCATGGCATGGCGCGTCGCGACGAGGTCGGGGATCAGCGCGATCTCGGCGGCATCGAGCGGAAAGGCGGCGTGATAGGCGGCGACGAGCCGGGCGATCGGGTCGAAGGGCGGCCCGTCGGCCGGCACGTGATAGGCCGCGGCGACGGCGAGGTCGAAGATCCGCGGCGCCTCCACCATGTCGCCGAAGTCGAGGATGCCGGAAAGGCGCTCCGGATCCTCGGCGGCGACGAGAAGGTTCGACGGGTTGAAGTCGTTGTGGACGATCTGACGATGGATCCTCAGGCTCGCCGGCGCCACCTCGTCGCGAAAGCGCACGAGGATCGCCTCGACCGCCCGGCGCAGCCCGGCGTCGTCGATCGCCGGCGTCAGATCGAGGAGCCGCGCAGCGCCCTGCATGTCCCAGAGATTGTCGCCGGCGGGCGCGGCGTGGCCGAAATCCCGCAGGGTGCGGGCCAGCTCGCCGAGCAGCGCGCCGATCGCCCCGGCCTGGGCGGCGGTGCGGCGGGCCTCGGCCAGCGGCCGACCCGGAAGGAACGTCAGCAGCCGGACGAGATGGCGACCGCCGCCGGCCTCGAAGAAGAAATCCGCTTCGCCCGAGCGTGTCGGCACCAGCCGCGAGACCGGCAGATCCGGGGCAGCCGTCGCCAGGTGGACGAGGGCGGCGTTCTGGAAGCGGATCGCCGCGACATTCTCGGCGGCATTGGCGACCTTGAGGACGTAGCGCTCGCCGTCTGTCGCCCTGATCGACAGCGTCAGGTCGCGCTCGCTCGCCATCGCCGAAGCCGCGCCTTCGATGCCGTATCGTGTCGAAAGGAGCGCTGCGATCTCGGCCTCGTCGAGTCGCGGCGCCGCGGTGCTGAAGGCCGCCGGAGCGCCCTCGCCGGCCGACGGCCGCGGCCCGCTCGCGGCCGACATGCCGTTGCCCTCGAATGCCGTCATCTGCGTGCCCCGCCCTTCCATCCGTGCCACTCGGTCCGGCCTGCATGATATACCACAGCGCCCGACGATCGCCAGACCGCGTGAGAGAATTGCCGGTTCTCTGCGAATTTCGGCTGGCAACGAACTTCCAATGATATATCATCCAGGCACACAGTCAGGCGCCGACGGCGTTGTGCAGCGCCGCGCCGATCGGCCGCGACGACTGGTCGGCATCGCCGCACTTGCCCAGGACCTCGAACCGTGTCCCGATCGTCCGATACGAGATCCGCGCGATCGGAGCGGGGCTCGCATCGAGCCCGCGCGGCGAATGAGCGTCATCGTTTCCGGCCTCACGAAGTGATCTGCCGGAAACCGTCTGAATGCAGGGCCCCGTCCGCGACGGGGGAAAGGACCGACCGTGAGCAGAGCCGCCGACCTGTCGATGCCGAACGCCTTCGTCCCCGGCCAGGGCAATCTTTCGCCGGAGGCGGAGGCGATGGTCGAGCGCCGGGCCCGCGTGCTCGGCCCGGCCTACCGGCTGATGTACGAGACGCCCCTCCACATCGTCCGCGGCGAAGGCGTCTTCCTCTACGACGCCGACGGCCGGGCCTATCTCGACGCCTACAACAACGTCGCCTCGCTCGGCCACTGCCATCCGAGCGTCGTCGAGGCGATCCGCGATCAGGTCGGCATCCTCGCCACCAACACCCGCTACATCCACGACCTCATCCTCGACTATGCCGAGCGGCTGACCGCGACCTTTCCGGACGCCCTCAGCCAGGTGATGTTCGCCTGCACCGGCAGCGAGGCCAACGACCTCGCCATGCGGATCGCCCGCGCCTTCACCGGCGGCACCGGCATCGTCGTCACCGACAACGCCTATCACGGCATCACCGAATCGGTCGCCGCCTTCTCGCCCTCGCTCGGCCCGGCGGTCGATCTCGGGCCGCATGTGCGCACCGTTCCGGCGCCGGAACTCTATCGCGGCGGCGGCGCGGACCTTGCGGCGCGCTTCACCGCCGACGTCGAGGCGGCGATCGCCGATCTCAGGCGTCACGGCATCCGGCCGGCCGCGCTGATCGTCGACACGCTGTTTTCCAGCGACGGCGTGCTGCCGGATCCGAAGGGCTTTCTCGCCGGCGCCGTCGAGGCGATCCGCTCGGCCGGCGGCGTCTTCGTCGCCGACGAGGTGCAGCCCGGCTTCGGGCGCACCGGCGAGGCGATGTGGGGCTTTGCGCGCCATGCCCTCGTCCCCGACCTCGTCACCCTCGGCAAGCCGATGGGCAACGGCCACCCGGTGTCGGCGGTGGTGATGCGCCCCGAAGTCTGCGACGAGTTCGGGCGCAAGGCCCGCTACTTCAACACCTTCGGCGGCAATGCCGTGTCCTGCGCCGCGGCGATGGCGGTTCTGCGGACGATCGAGCGCGACGGGCTGATGGAAAATGCCGAAAGGGTCGGCCGCCACCTCCTCGAAGGCATCCGCGCGCTGGCCGACCACCATCCCTGTCTCGGCGACGTGCGCGGCGCCGGGCTGTTCGTCGGGGCCGAGTTCGTCGCCGATCGAGAGAGCCGCATCCCGGATCGCCACCGCGCCTCACGCGTCGTCAACCGGATGCGCGAGCTCGGCGTCCTGATCAGCGTCACCGGCCGTTCCCACAACGTCCTGAAGATCCGCCCGCCGCTGATCTTCACCGAGGCGAATGCCGACCGGTTCAATGCCGTCATGGCACAGGCCCTCGACGAAACCCGCTGATACCTTGAGGGCGCGTCGGCGTCGCAGCCCGTCGGCTGGCGACCCGAGCGGCCTTTCCGTCGCGCGGCAGCCGCGCGGCGGGCCGGGAGCCCGGCCGCCCCAGCCGGATCACGCCCCTGCCGGATCTCGCTTCGGCCGGATCACGCTTCGGCCGGATCGGGCAGCGGTCGCCTGGCGGGCTCGCGGCGCTGCGCCGCGGCGCGCGAGGCCCGCGCCCGGATGAGATTCGGCACGATGTGTTCGCTGGCGATGCTGATGTCGGCGACGAGGGCCTCGCGCGCCGCCGCCGCGTCGTTCCCGGCGAGGGCCGCGAGAATGCGCCGATGCTCGCTGTTCGCCTGCAGCCGGTAGGGCGCCGAGACGAAGAGCGCCGAGACGTAGGGGCCGGTCTGGCCCCAGAGGTCGCGGATGATGCCGAAGAGGCGCGGCGAGCGCGCCGCCTCGTAGAGCGCGAAGTGGAAGGCCTGGTTGGCGGTGCGGTAGGCCGCGTGGTCCTGGGCCTCGACGGCGCGCTCGAGGGTCTCGGCGATCGCTTCGAGCCGCGCGACGCCCGCCGCGTCGATCCGCTCGGCGGCGAGCTCCGCCGCAAGGCCCTCGACCTCGCAGCGGATGCGCAGGAGTTCCAGATAAGCGTCGAGTTCGAGTTCCGGCACCGCGATGCTGCGGTTGGCCTTCATCACCAGCAGCCGCTCTGCGACCAGACGCTGCAGCGCCTCGCGCACCGGCGTCGCCGAGACGCCGTACTGGCCGGCGAGGGTGCGGATCACCAGCACCTGTCCCGGCCGGAAGGACGCGGTCATCAGACCCTGTTTGATGCGATCGTAGGTCCGATCGTTGAGTGTGCGATGCTCGATCTTGTCCACGCCGCCTCCACGCGCCGCTGATACCATATATCCTGCCGGATGGGATCAGCGCCGCGAAGAGGCTTCGCGCGGGATTTCCACGGCTCAGCCCGCAATGAAGGCGGCGAGACGGTCGAGACGCTCCTTCTCCGCATGGCGGGCGGCGAGCGCCTGGTCCATGTCGACGGCTTCGAAGCGCACCGGCTGGTGCGGCTGCAGCTGGCCGATCAGGTCCATGTCGGCGGAGATCACCGTCCCGACCATGAAATAGCCGCCGCCGGAGACCGCGTCGCGATGCAGGACGATCGGCTCGGTGCCGCCCGGCACCTGGATCGAACCGTAGGGATAGCAGCTGTCGACGATGTTCGAGGGATCGGAGCCGGCGCCGAAGGGCTGCTCGCGGGGCACGAAATCGAGGCTCCGGCCGCCGCGGAAGCGGTAGCCGATGCGGTCCGCCTCTGGCGCGACCTTCCATGTATCCTCGAAGAAGGAGCGCTGCGAGCCTTCGGTGATACGGTGCCAGTAGAGCCCCGGCATCGCACGCAGCACCGTGCCGCCCGCCGGCGCCTGCCGGCGGATCTCCTCCGGCACGGCGACGCCGAGCTTCGCGGGCCCCGCCGGCGTTCCGATCTTCACCACGTCGCCGGCCTTCAGCGCCCGGCCCTCGAAGCCGCCGAGGCCGCCGAGCGCATAGGTCGAGCGCGAGCCCTTCACCTCCGGCACGTCGATGCCGCCGGCAACGGCGATGACGATCCGCGCCCCGGCCTTCAGCGTGCCGAAGGAGAGTTCCTGGCCGGCAGCGACCTTGAACGCCGCCCAGCCCGGCTGCTCGACGCCGTCGAGCTTCGGCGCCATGGTCGCGCCGGTGACCGCGACCGTCGCGTCGGCCGAAAACCGCAGCACCGGCCCGAGAAACACCGCCTCGAGCCCGGCCGCCCCGTCGGGATTGCCGACCAGCCGGTTCGCCGCGATCAGCGAGAAGCGGTCCATCGCGCCGGAGATCGGCAGGCCGAGATGGTAGAAGCCCGGGCGGCCGAGGTCCTGGACGGTCGTCGACAGGCCGGGCTTGACGACTTCGAAGCTTGCGGTGTCAGCCATCGAGCGCCTCCAGGAGCTTGGCGTTGCAGCCTTCGGGATCGGCGTTGAAGGCATCGAGCGAGAAGGTGACCTCGGCGATCTTCGGGGTGAAGCGACCCGCCTCGACCGCGGCGAGCGTCGCGTCGTAGGTCGGCCGGTCGATCGCCTTGAAGCGGATGATGTCGCCGGGTCGGAACAGGAACAGCTCCTTCAGATAGGACTGCTCGCCCTTCGGATCGTAGATCGGCATCGGCGTGACGCCGAACATCTGGTAGCCGCCGGCGCCGCGCACCGAATAGACGCAGCCGAAACAGCCGCCGTGGCCGACGGTGAGCCGCGGCGTGTCGGTGCGCGGCCGCAGATATTTCGGCACCTCGATCTGCCGCGACCGCTCGACCAGCTGGTAGGTGAAGGGCAGGCCCGCGACGAAGCCGACCATGGAGACGAACCACGGCGCGCCGCAATGCGCGGCGACGAACGCCTCGACGCTCTCGAAGCCGTTGATCCGCGCGGCGTATTCGAGATCGGTCCCGGTCGGGTCCTGGTGCCGCTCGCGAAACCGCATCAGCGTCTCATGGGTCCAGGGATCGTTGTAGAGCACCGGCATCTCGATGATCCGGGTGTCGATCGTCTTCTCGGCGTTCTCGGCCGCCGCCTCGAACTTCTTCAACTCGGCCATGAGATCGTCCGGGGCGATCACGTCCGGATCGAACTTCACCTGGAAGGAGGCGTTGGCCGGGCAGATCTCGGTGATCCCCGCAATCTGGCTGTCGCGCACCGCATTGGTCATCGACAGGCTCTTGAAGAATGCCTCGAGCGACATCTCCTCGTCGACCTCGACGAAGATGTGCTCGTCGCCGCCGAAAGAATAACGCGTCTTCATCGGCCCTCACTCTGTGTTGCGGGTTGCGCTGCGGCGAGCGGACGGCCCTTCAGCCATTCCTCCAGCCAGCCGGTGTGGAAGTCGCCGCGCAGGACCTCGCCGGCGCAGGCGAGCGCGCGATGCAGCGGCGCGGTGGTCGGCAGCCCGCCGACCTCGAGCTCGCCGAGCGCCCGCGACAGGCGGGCGATCGCCGCTTCCCGGCTCTCGGCATGGACGATCAGCTTGCCGAGCAGGGAATCGTAGAAGGGCGGCACCTGGTAGCCGGGATAGAGCATCGTGTCGAAGCGCACCCCCATGCCGCCGGGCACCGCGAGTTTCTCCACCGTGCCGGGATGCGGGCGGAAGTCCGACGCCGGATCCTCGGCGTTGATGCGCACCTCGACGGCATGGCCGAAAAGCGCGACGTCCTCCTGCGCGAGGCCGAGCTTCTCGCCGCCGGCGATGCGGATCATCGCCCGCATCAGGTCGATGCCGGTGACCATCTCGGTGACCGGATGCTCGACCTGGATGCGGGTGTTCATCTCGATGAAGAAGAATTCGCCGGTCGCCGGGTCGAAGAGATATTCGAGCGTGCCGGCGCCGCGATAGTTCACCCGTTCGGCGAGCCGCACCGCCGAGGCGCAGAGCGCCGCCCGCTGGTCCGGCGAGAGGCAGGCGGCCGGCGCCTCCTCCCAGACCTTCTGGCGCCGCCGCTGCAGCGAGCATTCGCGTTCGAAGAGATGGATCGCGCGCTCGCCGTCGCCGAGGATCTGCACCTCGACGTGCCGGGCCCGCGAGACGAAGCGTTCGAGATAGAGGCCGCCGTCGCCGAAGGCCGCCTTCGCCTCGGCGCTCGCCTGGGGAACGAGGCTGCGCAGTTCCGAAGCGTCCGCGGCGATGCGGATGCCGCGCCCGCCGCCGCCCGCCGCCGCCTTGATCATCACCGGATAGCCGACGCCGGCGGCCGCCTCGAGCGCCGCCTCGACGCCGGCGACGACACCCTCGGAGCCCGGCACCGTCGGAACGCCGGCGAGCGCCGCCTCGCGCCGCGCCTCGGCCTTGTCGCCCATCTTGCGGATCGTCTCCGGCCTGGGCCCGATGAAGGTAAGGCCCGCCGCCTCGACCTTCTCGGCGAAGCCGGCATTTTCGGAAAGGAAACCGTAGCCGGGATGGACGGCGTCGCAGCCGGTCTCCAGCGCCGCGGCGACCAGCGCGTCGGCGTTGAGATAGGACTTCGAGGCATGGGCCGGGCCGATCTTCGCCACCGCATCGGCGAGGCGGGCCGCGAGCATCGTCTCGTCGGCGGCGCTCACCGCCTGCACGGTCGAAATGCCGAGTTCCCTGGCGGCGCGGATGATCCTGACGGCGATCTCGCCGCGATTGGCGACGAGGATCTTCGAGATCGCCATGGTCAGGCTTCGAGGTCGTAGAGCGGCTGGCCGGCCATCACCGCATCCTCGTTGTCGACGTGGAAGGCGACGAGCGTGCCCGCCGCCTCGGCCACCACCGGCGTGAACGACTTCATCACCTCGATCAGACCGACCGTGTCGCCGATCGCGACCTGGTCGCCCTCGTTCTTGAACACCGGCTCCTCCGGCGAGGGCGCGCGGTAGAAGGTGCCCGGAAGCGGCGCCTCGATGGTGGTCTTCGTCATGGTGTCTCGCCTTTGTCGGAGCGCTTGTGGCCGCAAGCCTTGCAAAACTCGGCGGCGGCGTAAAATTGCAAAAGAGAAAGCGCCGTATCAATAATTCAGATACCGTGCACCGGCAGCCGCCCTGCCCCGGCCGGCGCGGCCGGAGCCCCAATGCGCGGGGACCTTCGGCCGCCCTGCCAGTCCCGGCCGCGATCGCCGTAGTCCCGTCGAAGAGCTTGCCGCTTGTCCATATCGCTGAAGCAGATCCGCTATTTCGTCGCCGCCGCCGAGACTGGCCGGATCAGCCGCGCCGCCGTCGAGCTGAACGTCTCGCAATCCGCGGTGACGACGGCGATCCAGCAGCTCGAGGCGGTGCTCGGCGCCCCGCTGCTCGAACGCACGCCCCAGGGGGTGCGGGTGACGATCGAAGGCGGGCGCTTCCTGCCGCAGGCGCGGCAGATCCTCTCCGCCGTCGCCGAGGCGATCCGCCGCCCGCACATGACCGGCGACCGCGTCGCCGGGCGGGTGCGGGTGGGCGTCACCTACACCGTCGCCGGCTATTTCCTGCCGCCGCTGCTGACGCGCTTTTCCGCCAGCTTCCCGGGGGTGACGCTCGATCTCTTCGAAGCGCCGCGCACGGTGCTCGAACAGGCGATCGGCGACGGCGCGATCGACGTCGCCGTGATGCTGGTCTCCAATCTCGAGAACCGCGAGGACATCGCCAGCGAGATCCTCAAGCGCTCGCCGCGCCGGCTGTGGCTGTCGCCCGACCACCCGCTGACGCGGGCCAACCGCGTCGGCCTCGGCGACATCGAGCCGCATCCCTATCTGATGCTGACCGTGGACGAGGCGCGGGTGACGGCGATGCGCTACTGGAGCCATGCCGGCCTCGAACCGCGGGTGATCTTCCGAACGGCCTCCGTCGAGGCGGTGCGCTCGATGGTGGCGAGCGGCGTCGGCGTCACCATCCTCTCCGACCTCGTCTACCGTCCCTGGTCGCTCGACGGCCAGCGCATCGAGACCCGGGTGATCGACGAGGGGGTGCCGAGCATGGACGTCGGCCTCGCCTGGAAGCGCGACCTGCGGCCGGACGCGGCCTGCGACGCCTTCCGCGACTTCCTGCGCTATGCGGCGGCGAGCGCCGGCGGCGACGTCGAGGTGCCGGCCTGAGCCGACGGGCCGGCGGGCCGGAGCGAGGCGGATCGCGCCGCCCGTGCCCTGCCCGCCCCTGCCCTTCGCCGGCCGATCATCCCATCGATTTTCCAGATACCCGGCCCCGGTTTATTCAATTTGACGCCGGGGCACGATCCTGTCCACGCTGGGAAACACCGCAAATGCGGGGCTGTTGCAGCGAAGGACGGGACCATTGGGCGTCACCATCAATTGCGATATGGGCGAGGGCTTCGGCCTCTATCAATGCGGCGACGACGCCGGCCTGATGCCGCATGTCGACATTGCCAACGTCGCCTGCGGCTTTCATGCCTCCGACCCCTCGGTGATGCGCTCGACCGTCCGGCTGGCGGCCGAGCACGGCGTCGCGGTGGGCGCCCACCCCTCCTTCCCCGACCGCCAGGGCTTCGGGCGGCGGGAGATGGCGATGGAGCGGGACGAGCTCGCCGCCTGCCTGATCTACCAGATCGGCGCGCTGCGCGGCTTCCTCGACGAGGCGGGACTGGCGCTCAACCACATCAAGCCGCATGGGGCGCTCTACGGCGCGGCGATGCGCCACGAGCACGTCGCCCACGCCATCGCCGACGCCGCCGCGGTGTTCGGCGTGCCGCTGCTCGGCATGCGGGGCACGCTGCAGGAGCGGGTCTACACCGAGCGGGGCGTCACCTTCCTCGCCGAATACTATGCCGACCTCGACTACGACGGCGAGGGCCGGCTGATCATCACGCGCAAGCACGATGCGCGCGACCCCGAGGAAGCGGCCCGCCGCGTCACCCGGATGCTGCGCGAACACAAGGCGACGACCGTCGACGGAACCTCGATCGACATGCGCGCGGAGACCGTCTGCGTGCATTCCGACACGCCCGGTGCCGTCGAGCTGGCGCGGGCGGTTCAGCAATCGGTGCGGGAATTTTCCTGAGCCGCGACGTCTGATCGATGGCGCTCTTCCGGCGGGCGTCATCCACTCGGGCGAACGGAACGACAAGAAGAACGAGAAGAAGGACCGGCCGAAGCGACATCGAAAGGGGGAAAAGCGTCCGGGCTCCGAGCGGCCCGCGCGACGAATTCGGGAGTGCATGGCGATGCAGCTGACATACTCCACCTTCGATTCCCGGCCGTCGGAGCGCCGCCGCGCCTGGCAGAGGGCCATCGCGGACATCTATTTCCCGCTGGAGCTGGCTTTTCCCGGAACGCGCGTCTTCGAGGGAACGCTCGATGCCTGGACGCTCGGGCCGGTGTCGATCTCGCGCAACTGCTCGAACGGCGTCCTCTATCGCCGCCACGAGCAGCATCTCCTCGAGGAGCAGGACGAGAACTACCTCGTCACCGTTCCCGAACTCGCCGAGGTCCGCTTCGTCCAGGACGGCCGCGACGTCTCCTGCAGCCCGGGCGGCTTTCTCATCGAACGCAGCCACCTTCCCTACGAGTTCAGCCACCGCGACCCGGCCTCGCTCTGGGTGCTGAAGGTGCCGAACGCCGTGCTGGAGGCCCGGATCCGGCGGCCGGAACGGCTCGCGACGCTGCGCTTCGACGCCCGCAGCGGCGCCGGCGCGCTGTTCGTCGACATGCTGCGGCTCGCCGTCGCGCGGATCTCAGAGTTCGACGCGGCCTCCCGCCACCTGATCGGCAACCAGCTCGTCGAACTCCTCGCGGCGGCCGTCGCGGCGGACGAGCGGCTGCTGATGGGCTCCTCGACCTCGGTGCGCAACGCCCATCTCTGCCGCGCCGAGGCGGTCATCCGCAGCCGGCTCGCCGATCCGCAGCTCTCGCCCCAGAGCGTCGCCGACGCCTGCGGCATCTCGCTGCGCTATCTGCAGCAGATCTTCGAGGCCGAGAACACCACCGTCGGCGGCCAGATCCGCGCCCAGCGCCTGGCACTCTGCGACGAGCGCCTGCGCGACCCGCGCTTCCGCGGATCGATCTCCGAGATCGCCTATGAATGCGGTTTCAGCGACCAGGCGCAGTTCAGCCGCAACTACCGCGCCCGCTTCGGCTGCACGCCGCGCCAGACCCGGGCCGAGGCGCAACGTGGATGCTGAGGGCGGCCTCGCCCGTCGCGGCCCCGCGCGGGCCGCGGGCCGGCCCGGCTCCGCCGGCATGCTGCACAGCGAATAGGCATTTTTCGCAGGCGCGGAAAAACCGCGCTGCCAACGCGCTGAGACGCAAGATTTCCTTCGCGCAGCGTCAAGAACCGCGGCCGGAAAGCTGTTTCACTTCTCCCATGGGCCTGACGCTCCCCTGCCGCCGCGAGCGCCGGCAGGACAAGGAACCTGGGAAGACGACCTTGCAGAACCTTCGCGTAGCCGTCGACGTCGGCGGGACCTTCACCGACATGTGCATCATGGACGAGACGACCGGCACGATCCGGATCGAGAAGACCGCCTCGACCAGCGATCCGATCGACGGGATCATGGCGGGCGTCGCCAAGGCCGGGGTCGACCTGTCTGAGGTGGCGCTGTTCTCGCACGGCACCACCGTCGCCACCAACGCGCTGATCACCCGCCGCCTGCCGCGCACGGCGATCGTCTCGACGCGGGGCTTCCGCGACGTCATCGAGATCCGCCGCGCCAACAAGGAAGATCTCTGGGACGCCTACAAGGACGTGGTGCGCCCCTATGTCCCGCGCCGCGACCGGCTGACGGTGCCCGAGCGCGTCGACGCGGCCGGCCGCAACATCGAGCCGCTCGACGTCGCGGCGGCCCGCGAGGTGGCGCGGATCCTCAAGCGCCGCGGCGTCGCGGCGATCGCCGTGTGCTTCATGAACGCCTACCTCAACGGCGAGAACGAACGGGCGATGCGCGAGATCCTGATCGAGGCGATGCCGGACACGCCGGTGTCGATCTCCTCGGAGGTGCTGCCGGAGATCTTCGAGCACGAGCGCTTCTCGACGACGGTCGTCAACGCCGCGCTCAGCCCCGTCGTCGTCAGCTACACCAACCGGCTGGGCGACCGGCTGGCGAGCGAGGGCTACACCCGCGACCTCCTGCTGCTGCACACCGGCGGCGGCGTGATGACGCCGGCAAGCGTCAAGGATTTCGCCGCCCGCCTCGCCGGCTCCGGCATCGCCGCCGGCGCCATCGCCAGCCGCCACATCGCCGGCCTCTGCGGCTATCCCAATTCGATCGGCCTCGACATGGGCGGCACCTCGACCGACGTCTCGCTCGCCTATGAGGGCCAGTCGCGGGTCACCAAGGACTGGTTCATCGAATTCGGCTATCCGATCCGCTTCTCCTCGATCGAGGTGCTGACCATCGGCGCCGGCGGCGGCTCGCTCGCCTGGACCGACGAGGCCGGCTCGCTGCGCAACGGCCCGCAGTCGGCCGGCGCCCATCCCGGCCCCGCCTGCTACGGCAACGGCAACCGACAGCCGACCAACACCGACGCCAACGTCACCCTCGGGCGCCTCGGCACGAAGCTCGCCGGCGGCTCGGTCAGCCTCGATCCCGAGCTTGCCCGCACCGCCGTCGCGACCGGCGTCGCCGAGCCCTTCGGCCTTGCCGTCGAGGCGGCGGCCGACGCCATCCTGCAGGTCGCCAACGCCAACATGTCGGATGCCGTCCGGCTGATCTCGATCAGCCGCGGCTACGACCCGCGCGACTTCGCCCTCGTCGCCTTCGGCGGCGCCGGGGCGCTGCACGGCGCGGCGGTGGCGCGCGAGCTGGCGATCCCGGTGGTGATCGTGCCGCCCAATCCCGGCGTCACCTCGGCGCTCGGCTGCCTGCTCGTCGACATGCAGCACGACTTTTCGGAAAACTGCATGGTCGAGGCCGCCGAGGCCGATCCGGACGCCATCGAGGCGCAGTTCGCCCGCATCGAGAAGGAGGCGCTCGACCGGCTCACCCACGAGGGCGTCGCGCCGCAGGACATCGTCTTCCAGCGCTCGATCGACATGATGTATCGCGGCCAGTGGCGCTCGCTCGCCGTCTCGGCGCCGAGCCCGATCCGCTCGATCCCAGCCCTCGTCGAGGATTTCCACCGCGAGCACGACCGGGAGTACAACTTCCGCCGCGACGACACGCCGGTGAGCCTGTTCCGCGTCAACCTGAAGGCGGTCGGCGTCGTGCCGAAGGCGGAGCTGCCGGTGCACGAGCCGACGGGAGAGACCCCGGAGCCGGCCGGCCGCCGGACCGTCTGGTTCGATGCCGAGCCCCACGACACGCCGATCTTCGACCGCGACCGCCTGCCCGCCGGCTTCGCCTTCAGCGGACCGGCGATCGTCGAGCAGGTCGATTCGACGACCGTCGTCCCGCCCTGGGCCGGGGCGGAAGTCGACCGCTACCTCAACATCATCATCCGCGCGAAGGCCTGAGACCATGGCGAACGAACAGCTCGATCCCGTGACCTTCGAAGTCCTGAAGAACTCCTTCATCACCGCCGTCGACCAGATGGGCGAACAGGTGCTGCGGACCTGCTACTCCTTCGTGATCTACAACCACGACTTCTCCAGCGCGCTTCACGACGCCAAGGGCGAATGCGCCGCGCAGGGCAACCAGGACATCGCCGTCCACGTCGGCACGCTGCACTTCACCTGCCAGGACGTCATGCGCCACTTCGAGGGCGACATGCACGAGGGCGACGTCTTCGCCATCAACGACCCCTATGCCGGCGGCACCCACTTTTCCGACGTGCGCCTGGTCCGGCCGATCTTCTCGGGCGGCAAGGTGATCGCCTTCGCCCAGTCGAACGGCCACTGGTCCGACGTCGGCGGCTCGGTCCCCGGCTCGTTCGACGTCGCCGCCCGCGAGATGTTCCGCGAGGGGCTGCGGATCACCCCGGTGCGGCTGTTCTCGAACAACCAGCTGCACCGGGACGTCGCCGGGCTGATCGCCCACAACACCCGCGACCCGGCCTCGATCATCGGCGACATGCAGGCGCAGGCCCAGGCGACGCGGGTCTGCGAGCGCGAGATCCTGCGCCTCGTCGACAAATACGGCCGCGACACCATCGAAACCGGCCTGTCGGCCGTCCAGGACTACGTCGAGCGGGCGGTGCGCCAGCGCATCGCCGCGATGCCGGACGGCGAGTGGGAGACGGTCGACTTCATCGACCGCGATCCCGCCGGCGGCGAGGGCATGATCCCGATCAGGATCAAGATGACCATCAGGGGCGACAAGGTGATCTACGACTTCACCGGCAGCCATCCGGTGATCGGCTCGATCTACAACTCCGCCTTCGGCACGACCTTCTCGGGCGTCGCCGCCGGCATGAAGACCTTCTTCCCGGACCTGCCGCTGAATTCCGGCTTCTACCGCGCCTTCGAGATCATCG
Organism: Jiella sonneratiae; assembly: GCF_017353515.1. GTDB lineage: Bacteria > Pseudomonadota > Alphaproteobacteria > Rhizobiales > Rhizobiaceae > Jiella > Jiella sonneratiae. The sequence goes on along the minus strand of NZ_JAFMPY010000005.1, from coordinate 208,920 downwards.
TGCCGGAGGGCTCGATCGTCGACGCCAGGTGGCCGGTCGCCGTCACCGGCTTCCTGATGCCGTTCGAGAAGATCATGAACTCGATCTACGAGATGTGGTCGCGGCTGATGCCGCAGCGCGCGCTCGCCTGCGCCTTCAACCTCGAATACCTCCTGACCGGCGGCTGGGACGCCCGCGCCGCCGACAAGTCGATCTTCATGTTCTACGACTGGCTGCCGGGCGGCTGGGGCGGGCGCAACGGCAAGGACGGCAACAACTGCACCACCGCCTCCTTCGGCACCGGCATGATGGCCCAGCCCGTCGAGGGCCAGGAGCGGGCCAATCCGATCCTCTGCACCGAGATGGAAATCATCACCGACTCGCCGGGGCCCGGCAAGTGGCGGGGCGGCGCGGGCCTGGTGAAGACCTCCGCGATGCTCGCCAGCGACAACGTCGTGATCTCCTACATCTGCGACCGCGAGCGCGCCGTGGTCTGGGGGATCGAGGGCGGCCTGCCGTCGATGCCGCACGGCCTGACTCTCACCCGCGCCGACGGGCGCACCGAGCGGCTCGGGGCGATCTTTTCCGACGTCGCCATCGCCGAGGGCGACGTCTTCACCCGCCCGACCGCCGGCGGCGGCGGCTTCGGCGACCCGCTGGAGCGCGACCCCGCCCGCGTCCTCGAGGACGTCATCGACGACTACGTCTCGGTCGAGCGCGCGGCGCGTGACTACGGCGTCGTGATCCGGCCGGTCGATCCGGAGATCTGCGAATACGAGATCGACGCGGCGGCGACCGAGAGCCTGCGGCGCTCGATCCGCGCCGAGCGCGTCGCCTGGGCGCGCGAGGACCCCGAGAGCGTCGCCGAGCGCTACCGCGGCGGCACCATCGACGTCTACGACGTCGTGCGCCGGCATGCGGTGATCCTCGACTGGGAGAGCGGCGCGCTCCTGCCGGAATCCACCCGCCAGTTCCGCGAGGTCTTCGAACGCCGCTCCGTTTCCGAATGGGCGCCGGCCTGACCGCCGGCGGCCGCCCCTTCATCCCGTAGAGACCCCCGTAAGCCCCCGAAGAAAGGACCGCATTCCATGGCCTCGAAAACCGCCCGCATCGCCCTCGCCGCGACGAGCGCGCTCGCGCTCCTGACGCTCGCCGCCCGGCCGAGCCTTGCCGCCGACGAGAAGTCCTCGGCCTCCTGGTGGCCGTTCCCGATCTACGACGCATCCTCCGGGACGCCGACGGAGGCCGAGTACAAGCCGCTCGACAAGGCCGAGAAGCCCTACAACATCTGCGTCCTCTTCCCGCACATGAAGGACAGCTTCTGGGTCGCCGTGGCCTACGGCATCGTCACCCAGGCCAAGGCCGAGAACGTCAACATGAACCTCTACGAGGCCGGCGGCTACGAGAACCTGCCCAAGCAGATCTCGCAGTTCGACGACTGCATGGCGAGCGGCGCCGACGCCATCGTCGTCGGAGCGATCTCCGGCGCGGGCCTCACCCAGAAGTTCGCCGAGGCCAAGGAGAAGAAGATCCCGGTCGTCGGCGTCACCAACCCGCTGCCGAAGGACGCGTTGCCGGCCGCCAACTACGTCGACTTCGTCGCCATGGGCGGGGTGACAGCCAAGGGCCTCCTGGCCCAGATCGGCGACGACGAGGCGAATGTCGTGACCTTCCCGGGACCGGCCGGCTCGGGCTGGGCCGAGGACTTCAACAAGGGCTTCAAGGACACCGTCGCCGGGCACGACAACGTCAAGATCCTCGACGAGAAGTTCGGCGACAGCGGCGTCGCGGTGCAGCTCAAGCTGATCCAGGACGCGCTGCAGACCTATCCCGACATGAACGTCATCTGGGGCACCGCCCCGACCGCCGAGGCGGCGATCGGCGCCGTCCAGCTCGCCGGGCGTCCGGACATCAAGATCATCTCCTCCTACGAGAACCAGGCGATGCTCGACGCGCTGAACGGCGGCCAGATCCTCGCCTTCGCGACCCAGTACCCGGTTGCCGAAGGCGCCATGGCGATCGACCAGGCGGTGCGGCTGATCGAGGGCAAGGACGTCGTCAAGCTCGCCCAGCCGAAGGCCGACGTGATCGACGAGACGACGGCGAAGGACCTCAACATGGACCTCGTCCTTGCCCCGGCCGACTGGAACCCCGAATATTCGGTCAAGGCGCAGTAAAAGCCCCGCCGAAGCCCGGCGGGCCGGTGCGCCGGCCCGCCCCCTCGTGCCAGGAGACGGCCATGCCAGCCGAAGGCTCATTGCCCGCGAGCCCGCGCCCCGGCGAACCGCTGCTCGTCCTTGCGGGCGTCACCAAGCGGTTCCCCGGCGTGCTCGCGCTCGACCACGTCGACCTCGACGTCAGGGCCGGCGAACTGCACGTCCTGTTCGGCGAGAACGGCGCCGGCAAGTCGACGCTGATCAATGTTATCGCCGGCACCTTCCCGCCGAGCGGGGGAAGCTTCCGCTTCGGCGGCGAGGAGATCGTCGACCTGACGCCGAACAAGGCGCGCGCCATCGGCATCAGCCCCGTCTTCCAGGAATTCTCGCTGGTCCCGAGCCTGACCGTCGAGGAGAACCTCTTCCTCGGCCGCGAGACCTCGAGCGCCGGCATCCTCGACAGCGGCGCGATGCGCCGGCGCGCCCGCGAACTGATCGGCGAACTCGGCTTCGACCTCGACCCCAAGGCCCGCGTCGACCGGCTGTCGCGCGCCCATCAGCAGATGGCTGAGATCGCCAAGGCGCTGCTCGGCAACGTCCGCCTCCTCATCCTCGACGAGCCGACCGCCTCCCTCACCGAGCGCGAGACCGGCCGGCTGTTCGAACTGATCGCCCGGCTGAAGAGCCAGGGCATCGGGATCATCTACGTCTCGCACCGGATGCGCGAGATCCGGGCGCTGGCCGACCGCGTCACGGTGCTGCGCGACGGCCGCCACATCAAGACGCTCGACGCGGCGACGGTCACCGATGCCGAGCTGGTCGAGCTGATGACCGGCCGGCGGATCGACGTCCTCTTCCCGACGATCACCCACCGGCCGGGCGCCGTCGCCGTCGCCGTCGAGAACCTCTCCACCGCCGACAACCAGGTGGCGGGCGTCGACCTTGTCGCGCGGGCCGGCGAGATCACCGGCATCGCCGGCCTCGTCGGCTGCGGCAAGTCGGAGCTGGTGCGGGCGATCTACGGCATCGAGCCGATCGCCGGCGGCAGCGTCTCGATCCGCGGCGAAGCCGTCGCCGCGCCCGATCCCCGCTCCAGCCTGAGGCGGGGCGTCGCCTATTTCCCCGCCGACCGGGGCGCCGAAGGCCTCGCTTTGACCCGGCCGATCCGCGAGAACGTCTCGATGACGGCGCTCGACCTCGCGCGCTTCCAGCGCCGCGGCGTCATCCGGCGCGGCGCCGAGCGGCGGATCGTCGGCCCGATCATGGAGACGCTGAAGCTGCGGCCGCCGAACATCGAGCGCGCCGTGCGCAACCTTTCCGGCGGCAACCGCCAGAAGGTCATGCTCGGCCGGGCCATGGCGCGCGACCTCGACATCTTCCTCTTCGACGAGCCGAGCGTCGGCATCGACGTCGGCGCCAAGGTCGAGGTCTACGAATTCATCAAGCGGCTGGTCGAGGGCGGCGCCGCCGTCATCGTCGTCTCCTCCGAGCTCCCGGAGGTGCTGGCCCTGTCGAACCGGCTCTACGTCATGCATCACGGCCGCATCGCGGCCCTGCTCGAAGGCGAGGCGATGACCGAGCAGAACGTCCTGGCGAGCTTCTTCCAGGAAGAGACGCGGGAAAAGGCAGCCTGATGAGCGCGACCGCCTCCCTCTCCCGCAGGCCCGCCACTCCGCAAGGCCGCGACCATCTCGGCCGGCTGCTGCGGATCGGCCTGCTGCCGGTGCTGCTCCTCGTCGTCGTCGCCGGCACCTCGCTCCTGTCGCCGTATTTCCTCGGCTGGATGAACATCGTCAACATCCTGCGGATGGCCGCCTTCCTGGCGATCATCGCCTGCGGCCAGGCGATGGTGATCGTCGCGGGTGGCTTCGACCTTTCGGTCGGCGCGGTGGTGGCGCTGGCGAGCGTCGTCACCGCCAAGGTGATGGCCGCGCTGGCGACGTCGCTGGGCGGCCCGGACATCCTCGTCGTCGTGCTCGGCGTCCTCGCCGGGCTCGGCTCCGGCTTCGCGGTGGGGCTGTTCAACGGGCTCTGCGTCTCGCGGCTGAAGGTCTCGGGCTTCGTCGTCACGCTCGGCACCATGTCGGCGACGGCCGGCATCGGGCTGCTGCTCACCAACGGCATCCCGGTCTACGGCATGCCGAAATCCTTCATCCAGAACGTCGGCCGGCTGCAGTTCCTTGGCCTGCCGATCGCCATCTACATCGCCCTCGCCATCATCCTCGCCATGGCTTTCGTGCAGCGGCGCACGCTCTTCGGCCGCTACGTCTACGCCATCGGCGGCAACCAGGAGGCGGCGGTCGTCTCGGGCGTTCCGATCCGCCGCCATCTCGTCGGCACCTACGTCCTCTCGGGGGTCTTCGCGGCGAGCGTCGGCATCCTTCTGACCGCCCTCGTCGGCTCCGGCCAGGCGACGCTCGGCGGCGACGCGATGATGCTGCAGTCGATCGCCGCGGCGGTGATCGGCGGGGTCAGCCTGCGCGGCGGCATCGGCCGGGTCGAGGTCGTGGCGGTCGCCGCGCTGTTCCTCACCATCCTCTCCAACGCCCTCAACCTGCTGCGGATCGACTCCCGCCTGCAGCCGATCTTCCTCGGCCTGATCATGGTTCTGGCCGTCGCCCTCGACGAATACAGCCGGCGGAGAATGTCCAGTGTCTGATGCGCCCCTCGCCGCCGCGCCGAAGACCGCCGCCGAGGCGCCGCGGCAGGCGGAACGGCGCGGCCTCGCCGTCGAATGGCTGCGCCAGCTCGCCCTGCCGGCGGTGCTGCTGGTGCTGCTCGCCGGCTTCGGCGCCGCGGACGACCGGGTGCTGACCGGCTACAACCTCCTCAACATCGCCCAGCAGGCGAGCTATCTCGCTCTCTTCGCCATGGCGCAGATGGTGGTGATCCTGACGCGCGGCTTCGACCTCTCGCTCGGCCCCACCGTCTCGATGGTCAGCGTCGCGGCGGCGCTGACCATGGCCGGCGTCGGCGGCACGGGCGGCTCGCTCGTGCCGGCCGTCATTCTCGGCATCATCGCGGGCCTTGCCCTCGCCTGCGCCTGCGGCGTCTTCAACGGCGTCGTCGTCGCGCTGCTCGGCGTCAGCCCGCTCGTCGCGACGCTTGGCAGCATGAACGTCGCCATCGGCATCGCCACGACGATCTCCGGCGGCCGCCCCGTCCAGGGCGTGCCGGCGCCGTTCTCAGAGATCTTCTATTCGGGGTCGGTGTTCGGCATCTCCTCGGCGATCGTCATCGCCTGCGCCGTCGGCCTCGTTCTCCATCTCGTCCTCAACCGGACGGTGTTCGGACGCTCGCTCTACATCATCGGCACCAATCCCGGCGCTGCGGCCGTCGCCGGGGTGCCGGTGCGGCGGCTTCTGGTCGCCGCCTACATCCTCTGTTCGGCGCTCGCCGGCCTCGGCGCGCTGATGATGACGGCGCGCACCGGCTCCGGCGAGCCCAATCTCGGCGGCACCCTGTCGCTGCAGTCGATCGCCGCCGCCGTCGTCGGCGGCACCAGCCTCGCCGGCGGGCGCGGCGGCGTCGTCACCGCCGTGCTCGGCGCCTTGTTCATCACCATCCTGTCGAACGGCATGAACCTCACCGGCGTCGACGGCTACGTCCAGATGATCGTGCTCGGGGCGATCGTCATCCTCGGCGTGGTCATCGACCGGCTGAGCCTCGAGGCCCGCTAGTGGTCCGATTCCGACATTTGGTACCGCTTTGTCGAGACTGCGCAGCAAATGTCGGAATCGAAAGACCACGAGCCAAGATTATGATCCCAGTGGATTTTTCGAATTTGACCTTGATGCGACGCCTCACCCGATCGGGACTCAAATGTCAAATTCAACCCACTGGAGCATGATCCCGGAAGGTGGGAACCGGTTTCCGGAAGAGATCATGCGGAAACGGGAAGATCGAGCGGGAGGATGAGCGACGCTCATTTCATCCCGCGGCCGGCCGCGACGGGGCCGGCCCGTCCAACCGCCGCCGAAACGGAGGCACCACAGAAGATGCAAGGCCTCGCGCCACCGCCGGTCGCCGTTCCGCGGACCCTGCCCGAAGCCCTCGCGGCGCTTTCCGCCGCGGGCGACGGCGCCGCCCCGCTCGCCGGCGGCACCTGGATCATGCGGGCGCCGATCCGCCATGAGGCGCACGCGCCGGCCTATGTCGCGCTCGGCCGCATCGCCGAACTGCGGCGGATCGACGTCGCCGACGACGAAGTGGCGATCGGCGCCGCCGTCACCCATGCCGAACTCGCCAAGGCGCTGTCGCCGTTTTCAGACCTCGCCGCCCTCGCGGCCGCGGCCGCCGGCTCGGCCAATCCCGCCGTGCGCAATGCCGCGACGATCGGCGGCAATCTCTGTGCGAGGGGCTTTCCCGCCGCCGATCTGGTGCCGGCGCTCCTCTGCCTCGACGCCGTCGTCGAGATCGCCGAGGCCGCGGCGCCCGCCGGCAGCCGGCGGCTTCCCGTCGAGGCGTTCCTGGCGGATCCGGCGGCGACGGGCGGCGGCAGGATCGTGACGCGCATCGTCTTGAAGCGGTCCGGGCTCCGCTCCGTCCATGTCCGCCTGCCGCTCCGCAAGGCCGGCGACTATCCGGTGGCGATCGTCTCGGCGGCGATCGGCGTCGGCGGTGGCGGGAGGGTCGAGAGCGCCCGCATCGCGGTCGGTTCGGTCGAGGCGGCGCCGCGCCGCTGGACCGGCCTCGAAGGGGCGATCAACGGCGAACGCCTCGACCCGGCGCGCATCGCCGCCCTCGCCGCTTCCCTCGCGCCCGAGTTTTCCGGCCGCGACGGCGTCGAAGCACCCGGCTGGTACCGCGTCCGGGTGCTGCCGACGCTCGTCGGCCGGGCGATCGCGGCGCTCGCCGCGGCGGCCTGAAGGAGGATCGGCCGATGATGCAGGTCACGCTTCTGGTCAATGGCGAGGAAAGGCGGCTGTCCGCCGAGCCGCTGACGCCGCTCCTCGACGTCCTCCGCGACACGCTGCACCTCACCGGCGCCAAGCCGGTCTGCCGCGAGGGCTTCTGCGGGGCCTGCATGGTCCTTCTCGACGGCGCGCCGGCGGTTGCCTGCCTGACGCCGGTGGCGCTCGCCGACGGCCGGAGCGTCGAGACCGTCGAAGGGCTCGGCACGGCGGAGACGCCCTCGCCGGTGCAGCGGGCGCTGGAGGAGCACGAGGCCGTCCAGTGCGGCATGTGCTTTCCCGGTATGGTGGTGACGCTGACCCACCTGACCCGGCCGGGCAACTGCGCGCCGACGCGCGACGCCGTCAAGGCGGGGCTCGTCGGCAATCTCTGCCGCTGCACCGGCTACGAGCGCATCGTCGACGCCGCGCTCGCCGTGATGGAGGACGGGCGATGAGCCTTTCCGCCGAGACCGCGGTCCGCAACTTCCGCCGCCGCGACGCCCGCGACAAGCTGACCGGCCGGACGCGCTACACCATCGATCGCGGCCATTTCGGCATGCTGCACGCCGCGCTGCTGCGCTCGCCGGTGCCGAGCGGCCGGATCGTCCGGCTCGACATCGAGGCGGCGGCGCGAATGCCCGGCGTGCGCGCCATCGTCACGTCCGCCGACGCTCCGGGGCGGGCCGGTATCGGCATTGCCGACCATCCGCTCTTCGCCTCGAACGTGGTGCGCTATCGCGGCGAGCCGATCGCCGCCGTCGCTGCGGAAACCGAAGCCGAGGCCCGCGCGGCGCTCGCCGCCATCGGCCTTGCGATCGAGCCGCTGCCGGCCGTCCTCGACATGGCCGCGGCGCTCGCCGAAGACGCCCCGCTCGTTCATCCCGACTGGCGCGACCACGCCGTCCTCCACGCCGGCGGGGCGCGCGGCGGCAACGTCGCCTGGGAGGCGACGGTCGAGCGCGGCGACGTCGAGGCGGCCTTTGCCCGTCGCGACGTCACGCTGGTCGAGACCAGCCTGCGGGTGCCCCGCCAGAACCACGTTCCCTTCGAGCCGAGGGCGGTCGTGGCGCGCTTCGAGGACGGCCGCTTCCACATCGAGACCTCGACCCAGGTTCCCTGGACGGTGCGCAACGCCACGGCCGCGCTTCTCGGCGTTCCCGCCGCGGCGATCCGGGTGACGGTGCCGCCGGTCGGCGGCGGCTTCGGGCTGAAGTTCGACTGGGCGCTCGAACCCTTCGCCGCGCTGCTCGCCCGCCGCGCCGGCCGGCCCGTCCGCCTCGTCAACAGCCGCGAGGAGGAGATGCAGACCTGCCTCTTCCGCGAGAACGCCGAGATCAGGATCCGCTCGGCCGTCACCGCCGACGGCGCCGTCGCCGGCCGCGAGGCGGTCGTGCTGATGGACTGCGGCGCCTATGGCGGCGAGCAGGTCTTCCTGACCACGATGACCGCCCACACGCTCGGCGGCAACTACCGGCTCGGCGCGGTGCGCATCGTCTCGCGCGCCGTCTACACCAACACCGCACCGAACGGCGCCTTCAGGGCCTGCAACGGCGTCTACAACACCTTCGCCCTCGAACGGCACACCGACGAGATCGCCGCGGCCACCGGCATCGCGCCCGAGACCTTCCGCCGGCAGAACGTCGTCGGCGACGGCGATCTCGGCGCGACCGGCCAGGTCTTCGAGGGCGACGTGCTGGGGCCGATGCTCGATCGGATGCGGGCGCTGCGCGACAAGACGCCCGTCGCGACGCCGCAGGACGGCCGCCTCTGGGGCCGGGCGACGACCGTCGGCACCTGGTTCGTGTTCACCGGGCCCTCGGCCGCGACCGTCAACATGAATGCCGACGGCAGCGCGACGCTGGTGACCTCCGGCGTCGAGATCGGCTCCGGCTCCATGCAGCAGGCGCTGCCGCAGATCGTCGCGGCAACGCTCGGCCTTCAGCCCGAGGACGTGGTGGTGCGGGCGGCGGACACGGATGCGGCGGGCTACGACGTCGGCGTCGGCGGCGGGCGCACCACCGTCTCCCTCGGGGCGGCGAGCCGGGCGGCGGCGATCGAGGTCCGCACCCGGCTTCTGAAGGTCGCGGGCGACATGCTGGAGGCCGCCGCCGAGGATCTCGTGATGGCGGACGGCCGCATCGAGATCGCCGGCGCCAGGGGCTCCGGCCTGACCATCGCCGAGGTCGCCGCCCATGCCCAGGCGCGCTACGGCCCGGTCTCCGGCACCGGCTCCTTCGCCGCCGCCGGAACGCCGGCCATGGCCGGCTGCTGCGCCGGGCACTTCATCGAGGCCCTCGACATCCCGGTCTTCGCCGTCCACGACTGCGACCTCGCAGTCGACCCGGGGACCGGCCACGTCGAGGTGCTCGCCTATCGCGTCGTCCAGGACGTCGGCCGTGCGCTCAATCCCCCCGCGATCTTCGGCCAGATCCAGGGCGGGGTGGTGCAGGGCCTCGGCTACGCGCTGCACGAGGAGGCCGACGTCGGGCCGGACGGCGGCATCCGCCAGGCGAGCTTCGAGACCTATCGCCTGCCGCTCGCCGGCGACGTCGTGCCGGTCGCGATCGACCTCTACGAGGGCGCGCCCTCGCTCGGTCCGCTCGGCACCAAGGGCGCCGGCGAGGTGCCGATCCTCAATGTGGGGGCGACGATCGCCTGCGCCGTCGCGCGGGCGACGGGCGGCCGGGTCTGCGAACTGCCGCTGACGCCGCCGCGGGTGCTGGCGCTGCTTTCCGGCGAGGCGCCGCCGCCCGCCTTCCCGCACATTGCCGAGCGGCACGCCGACAACCTGCTCCCTTCAGCGCCCCGCCAGGGAGGCGGGGGCTGAACGCTCCCACGACGCACGACGATGCAACCGAAAGACCCAAGGCCATGAACGAGATCCCGAATTCCATCGAGGCCCGCGACCGGGCCTACCAGATGCACCCGCTGGTCAATCTCAAGGCGCACGAGACGACGGGCTCGCTGGTCATCGACCGCGGCGAGGGCGTCTACGTCTTCGACCGCGACGGCAAGCGCTACTTCGAGGGCCTCGCCGGGCTCTGGTCGGTCGCCGTCGGCTTCGGCGAAAAGCGCCTCGCCGAGGCGGCCAAGGCGCAGATGGAGAAGCTGCCCTACTACCACGTCTTCTCCCACAAGACCCACGGCCCGTCGGTCGATCTCGCCGAGAAGCTGATCCGGCTCGCGCCGGTGCCGATGTCGAAGGTGCACTTCACCTCGTCCGGCTCCGAGGCCAACGACCTCGTCGTCAAGCTCTGCTGGTACCGGTCGAACGCCCTCGGCAAGCCGGAGAAGAAGAAGATCATCGGCCGGGTGAAGGGCTATCACGGCGTCACCATCGCCGCCGGCTCGATCACCGGCCTTGCCCGCAACCATGCGAGCTTCGACCTGCCGATCGACCGCTTCCTCCACACCCACTGCCCGGACTTCGACAGCCTGGCTCTGCCCGGCGAGAGCGAGGCGGCCTTCTCCAAGCGCATGGCGAGCGAACTCGAGACGCTGATCCTCGAAGAGGGCCCTCAGACCGTCGCCGCCTTCTTCGGCGAGCCGGTGATGGGCTCCGGCGGCGTCTACGTGCCGCCGGAAAACTACTGGCAGGAGATCCAGGCCGTCCTGCGGAAATACGACGTCCTCCTCGTCGCCGACGAGGTGATCACAGGCTTCGGCCGCACCGGCAACATGTTCGGCACCGAGACCTTCGGCATGCAGCCGGACGTCATGGTCGTCTCGAAGCAGATCGCCTCCTCCTACATGCCGATCGCCGCGATCCTGATGAGCGACGGCTTCTATCGCCCGATCGCCGAGGAATCGGACCGGCTCGGCGTGTTCGGCCACGGCTTCACGGCGAGCGGCCACCCGGTGGCGACGGCGGTGGCGCTGGAGAACATCAGGATCATCGAGGAGCGCGACCTCGTCGGCAACTGCCGGGCCCGTTCGCCGCGCTTCCTGGCGCATCTGCGGGAACTCGCCGCCCATCCGAAGGTGAAGGTGACGCGGGGCATCGGGCTGATCGGCGCGCTGGAACTTCATCCCGTGGGCGACGTCGGCCGGGCCGGCGCGGCGATGGCCGCAGCGGCGCTGGAGGAAGGCGTCATCGGCCGGGCGGTGGGCGACAGCTTCTGCCTCTGCCCGCCGCTGATCATCACCGATTCCGAACTCGACGAGATGTTCGCCCTGGTGGCGAAGGCGCTGGACCGCAGCGACCCGGCCGGCTGACCTGCCGCCGGCCCCGAAGAGCGGCCCGGCGCCGGGAACGCCCCTGGGGAAGGCTGCCGCGCCTTCCCGCCTGGTGGTCCGATTCCGACATTTGGTGCCGTCCTGTGGAGACCGCGAAGCAAATGTCGGGATCGAAAGACCACCAGCCAAGTAGATGATCCTAGTGGATTTTTCGAATTTTGACATTCGATGCGGCGCCCCACCCGATCGGGACTCAAACGTCAAATTCAAACCACTCGATCCGCAGGTCAGCCGAGGCGACGTCGCAGTTCCGCGACTGCCGCTTCGGCGTCGGCGGCGACGTCGAAGCGGTTCAGCATCTCGCCGAAGCGCCTGACGATGGTCGCAAGCTCGTCCTCGGCAATCAGGTTGAGGATGCCGACGCGCACCTGCGTCGGCTCCGACAGCGTCGGCCAGATGCCGAAGCCCTCGGCCCGGCAGGCGTTGACGAATTCCTTTTCCCGCCCCTTCAGCGCGCGCGGCAGGTCGAGGACGACGAGGCTGGTCATGTTGGACGTGACGCTGCAGCCCATCGATTCCAGCGCCGCGCGCAGCGCCGCCTCGGCCCTTTGGTAGCGCTCGGCCCGCTGCAGCAGCCCCTGCTCCAGCACCATCCTGAGCGCCTCGTGGAAGGAGGCGACGGCATAGGGCGAATGGGTGCGGTGATAGGTGCCCTTCTCGACGTCCTCGCCGTCGATGATGCCCCAGTGGCGGGCTTCCATGATCGGGTGGTGCACGAAGCTGCGGGCGCCGACCTTGCGGAGCTCGGCGATGTAGCGGTCCGAGAAGCTCACCGGCGCGTAGGTCAGCGGCAGCGCCATCATGCCCTTCTGCGGGCAGGAGGCCCAGCCGACGATGCCGGGATGATCGTCGATGCGAAGGTCGGCGATGCCGAGCGAGGAGACCGCGTCGACGAGGCCCATCGTGCCGTGCCTCTCGCAGGCCTCCGAAAAGCCCTTGACGTCGTTGATGCGGCCGGAGCCGGTCTCCCAATGCGCCATCGCCGCCCATTTCGGCTTGTGCTCGGCGAGCGCCATCTCGACGATCTCGCCCGTGACCGACTGGCCGTGCGGCACCCTTATGGTGACGACCGAGGCGGCATCCGGGTTGAGCGGATTGGCCCTCAGCTCCTCCTCCGTCGCCGCCTTCATGCGCACCGAAAGCTCGTCGATCCCGGAAAAGGTGCCGTTGACGAACATCACGATCCTGTCGCCCGGATGGACGACCGAGAACATCGCGTCGAGGCCGCTCCAGCCGGTGCCGGCGATGCCGAAGGTGTGGACGTTGCCGGTGCCGAAGATCTCGCGCAGCATGCGCTTGCACTCGACCATGCCGCGCAGCACGTCGGGCTGCATGTGGTCGGCGACGCCCGCGCCCGCAAAGGCGGCGAGCACCCGCTCGGCCGTGTTGCCGGGGCCGGGGCCGGCGGCGATGGTGTGCGGGATTTCCAGCCGCGGAAAGACGGGCGCGTTCATGGGGGTCTCCTCCTCCTCTTTCGGGTCGCATGGCGCGATCGCAGGCCTGATACGATTTCCGGCGCGGGGCCTCTCGCACCTGCCGGCGGACGGGCCCTCCTGCATCCCTTCCCCCAAAAGAGGCCGTGGCGGCCGTCTTGGCCACGCTCGCGCGGGTGTTTCCTGCTGCCCCATCGGGTATCCGGCGCGACCGCATCGGATAGGAGGACGCCGAAGCGTGTAGGCTGACAGTGCCCGCGTCGAGAAACGCGCAAAGGCGCCCGTCCGCCGGAAACGGCGACGGGTGGCTCCGGCGAGCGGCGCGGGAGACGCCGGTTCTTTTCGGGAGACGGAAGACAGCGGCGCTCTGGCGAAAACGTCGCCACCCGAGAGGCGGCGACGGTAGTTCAGAGCATCAGCGCGATCTCGACGTCGGCGACGTTGGTGCCGGTGGCGCCGGTCGTCAGGAGAGAGTCGGCGGCGGCAAGCGCATGATAGGCGTCGTTGCGGGCGAGATGGCGGGCGGGATCGGCGCCGGCGGCCTTCATCCGCCGCAGCGTTTCGCCGTCGACGATGCCGCCCGCCGCGTCCGTCGGCCCGTCGCGGCCGTCGGTGCCCCCCGCAAGGAAGGCCCATGGGCGCTTCAGCGGGCGGTCGGCCTCGGCGAGTGCGAAGCGCAGTGCGAATTCCTGGTTCCGCCCGCCGAGCCCGTCGCCGGTGACCTGGACGGTGGTCTCGCCGCCGGCGACGACCGCGACCGGTCCCGGCGCCGCGGCCTCGTCGTGAAGCAGCGCGAAGACCTCCGCCACCGCCCCGGCGACGTCGCCGCCGAGCCAGCCGGGCCGCGTGACGACGCGAAAGCCCTGGCGCTCGAGATGGCGGGCGACGGCCTCGACCGAACGGGCGTTGCTGGCGACGATCTGGTTGAGGGCGTGGCCCGAGGGCGGCTGCGCCGTCCCGCCGTCGAGCGCCGCGATCACGGCGGGCGGCAGCCTGTCCGTCAGGCGATAGCGTTCGAGCACCTCCCGGGCGGAGGGGCCGCCATGGGATGGCGCGGTGGGTCCGGAGGCGACCGTCGCCGGGTCGTCGCCGGGAACGTCCGAGACGATCAGCGACAGGACCTTGGCGGGCGCCGCGGCTTCGGCGAGGCCGCCGCCCTTGAGGCGCGACAAAGCCCGGCGCACGGTGTTCATCTCGGTGATGTCGGCACCGGAGCGCAGGAGAAGGTCGGTGACGGCGGTCTTGTCGGCGAGGCCGAGGCCCTCGCGCGGCGCGACGCCGAGCGCCGATCCGCCGCCGGAGATCAGGGCGAGGAGGAGATCGCCCTCCCCCGCCTCTTCGGCAAGGGCGAGCAGCGCGGCCCCGCCCTCGGCGCTGCCGGCATCGGGCAGCGGATGGCCGCCGACGACGACGCGGCAGCCCTCGACGGGCCGCGCGGCGGCATCGGTGGTGACGACGACGCCGCCGGCGATCGGCCGGGCGAGTTCGGCGATCGCCGCCTCGGCCATGGCGGAGGCCGCCTTGCCGAGCGCCGCGACGAAAACCCGGCCGGCCGATGCGAGTTCGGCGCGGTGCCCGGCCATCGCCGCGCGGACGGCCGCGGCGGGATCGGCCGCCGCGACGGCGACGGCGAAGGCCGCGCGCAGCGCCGGCCCGAGATCCTCAGGCGACACGGTTCGGCGGCTCCCTTCCCGCGAAGAAGGCATCGAGATTGTCGGCCACCATCATGCCCATCGCCTCGCGCGTCGCCTTGGTGGCGCTGCCGAGATGCGGCAGCAGCACGGCGTTCGTGCGCAACAGCGCCGGCGGGATGGTCGGCTCGCCCTCGTAGACGTCGAGCCCCGCGCCGGCGATCGTGCCGCGCCCGAGAGCATCCGCAAGTGCATTGGCATCCACCACTTCGCCGCGCGCCGTGTTCACCAGAATCGCCGTCGGCTTCATCATCGCCAGCCGCTCGGCGTTGATCAAGTGATAGTTCTCCCTGCCACCCGGCATGTGCAGCGAGACGACATCGGCCTCGCGCAGGACGGCTTCGATCGAATCGCGCGCCTCGGCCCTGGTCTCGGCGGAAAATTCCGGCTTCACCGGGAAGGCGTCGTAATAGATCACCTTCATGCCGAAGCCGTGATGGGCGCGCTTCGCCGCGGTGCGGCCGATCCGGCCGAAGCCGAGGACGCCGAAGGTGGCGCCCGAGACCTTGGTGCCGATCATGTGGGTCGGGCGCCACCCCGCCCAGTCGCCGGCGCGGACCTCGCGTTCGCCCTCCGATGCCCGCCGCGCCGCCATCAGCATCAAGGTGATCGCGAGATCGGCGGTGCATTCCGACAGGACGTCGGGCGTGTTGGTGACGACGATGCCGGCCGCCCCGGCGGCATCGGTGTCGATGTGGCTGAAGCCGACGCCGAAATTGCCGAGGATCCTCGTCCGCGGCGTTTCGGCGGGGAAGACGCCGGCGGGCAGCTTGTCGCTGACCGTCGGACAGATCGCGTCGTAGTCGGAAAAGGCCGCGGCGATCGCCTCGGAGGACATGGGCACGTCGTCCGAATTGAGCGTCGCGTCGTAGGTCTCGGACAGCCGGTCCTCCACCGGCTTCGGCCAGCGGCGCGTGACGAGGATCTTCCGTTTCGCCATGACGCTTCAGGCCGCCTGCTTCATCTTGTCGAGGAGATTGGCGACGGTCTCGCCGAAGGCGGAGGGATGCGGGATGATGTGATGGCCGCATTCGCGGATGATCGCCACCTTCTCCTGGGCCGACTCGCCCTCGCCGGAGACGATCGCGCCGGCATGGCCCATCCGCTTGCCCTTCGGCGCCGAGAGGCCGGCGATGTAGGCGAGCAGCGGCTTGGAGAAATTGTCCTTCGCCCAGCGCGCGGCGTCGACTTCCTGCGGACCGCCGATCTCGCCGATCATCACCACGGCATCCGTATCGTCGTCCTTCTCGAACAGTTCGAGCAGGTCGCGGAAGGACGAACCGTTGATCGGATCGCCGCCGATGCCGACGCTGGTCGACACGCCGATGCCGTGCGCCTGCATCTGGCTCGCGGCCTCGTAGCTCAGCGTGCCGGATCGGGCGACGATGCCGATGCGGCCGGGGGCGTAGATCGAGCCGGGCATGATGCCCATCATCGCCTGGCCGGCGGTGATCATGCCGGCGCAGTTCGGGCCCATCAGCATCATGCGGTTCTCCGCCCGGTAGCGGCGCATGTAGCGCTTCACCCGCATCATGTCCTGGGCGGGAATGCCGTCGGTGATGCACACGCAGGTCCTGATGCCGCTGTCGGCCGCCTCCATGATCGAATCGGCGGCGAACGGCGGCGGCACGAAGACGATCGAGGCTTCCGCCCCGGTCTCGGCGACGGCGCCCTTGACGGTCGAGAAGACCGGCAGGCCGAGATGGGTGGTGCCGCCCTTGCCGGGCGTCACGCCGCCGACGACGTTGGTGCCGTAGGCCTTCATCTCCTCGGCGTGGAAACTGCCGATCCGGCCGGTGATTCCCTGCACCAGCACCTTGGTCTTCTTGGTGAGCAGAATAGCCATCTTGACAAGTCCTCCCGTCAGGCCGCGGCGCTGTGGCCGAGCTTCTTCCATTCCGCGACCGCCATCTCGGCGGCCTCGGCAAGCGTGTCGGCGACGAGCACGTCCGGCGCCTTCTCGGCGAGGATCTGCTTGCCCTCCTCGACCTTCGTGCCGGACAGGCGCACGATCAGCGGCAGGTCGAGCCCCACCTCCTCGCGCGCCTTGACGACGCCCTCCGCCACCCAGTCGCAGCGGTTGATGCCGGCGAAGATGTTGACGAGGATCACCTTGACGTTCTTGTCCTGCAGCACGGCGCGGAAGCTCTTGGCCACCCGCTCGGGGCTGGCGCCGCCGCCGATGTCGAGGAAGTTCGCCGGCTCGCCGCCCGACAGCTTGATCATGTCGAGCGTCGCCATGGCGAGGCCGGCGCCGTTGATGATGCAGCCGATCTCGCCGTCGAGGCCGACATAGCTGAGGCCGCGGTCCGAGGCGAAGGTCTCGCGCGGGTCCTCCTGGCTCTTGTCGCGCATCTCGGAGATGTCCGGGCGGCGGAACAGGGCGTTCTCGTCGAAACTCATCTTGCAGTCGAGGGCGACGAGTTCGCCCTTGGAGACGACCAACGGATTGATCTCCAGCATGGTGGCGTCGAAGTCGCGGAAGACGCGGTAGCAGGCGAGCAGCGTATCGGTCGCCTTGGTGACGATCGAGCCGTCGAGGCCGAGGCCGAAGGCGAGTTCGCGGGCCTGGAACTTCTGCATGCCGGCGCCCGGATCGACGGTGACCTGGATCAGGCTGTCGGGCTCCTTCTCGGCGATCTCCTCGACCTCCATGCCGCCCGAGGCCGACGCCATGATCTTGATGCGCTCGGCCTTCCGGTCGAGGACGATGCCGAGATAGAGCTCGCGCTCGATCGGCACGGTCTCCTCGATGTAGAGGCGGTTGACGAGATTGCCCTTCGGGCCGGTCTGGCTGGTGACGAGACGGCGGCCCATCAGCCTGTCGGCGGCCGCCTCGACCTCCTCCTCGCTGCGGCACAGGATGATGCCGCCGGCCTTGCCGCGCGCGCCGGAGTGGATCTGCGCCTTGACCACCCAGGCCTCGCCGCCGATCTCGCTCGCCCGGTAGCGCGCCTGCTCGGGACTGTAGGCGATGCCGCCGCGCGGCAGCTTCACCCCATGGGTGGCCAGAAGCTCCTTGGCCTGGAATTCATGGATGTTCATCGGGACCTCCTCCCTCGGAGCACGGTGCCGGAGACGACCTCGCCGGGCACCTGATCCGCAAAGACACGGGGTTGGCTCGCGCCGGCGCGAACCGGGCGAAGCCGGCTCACTTGGCGCTTGCGCGGATGGCGTCGTCGACCGCGATGACGTTCATCGCCATGCGTTCGGAGGCGGCGTCGATCATCTTGCCGTCGAGGCTCGCGGCGCCCTTGCCGGCCGCCGCCGCCTCCTTCAGGGCGGCGAGGATGCGGCGCGCCCGGTCGACCTCGCCGCCGAGCGGCGAGAACTCGTCGTTGGCCAGCGCGATCTGGCTCGGATGGATCGCCCACTTGCCCTCGATGCCGAGCGCCGCGCCGCGCTTGGCCGCCGCGCGGTAGCCGTCGGGGTCGGAGAAGTCGCCGAACGGCCCGTCGACCGGCCTGAGCCCGTAGGCCCGGCAGGCGACCGTCATGCGCGACAGGGCGAAGTGCCACTGGTCGCCGGGATAGTCGGGATGGAGGCCGCCGATGTTGACGGTGCGGGCCTTGTTGAAGGCCGCGTAGTCGGCGACCCCGAAATGCAGCGCCTCGAGCCGCGAGGGCGCGGCGGCGATCGCCTCGACGTTCGCCATGCCGAGCGGCGTTTCGATCAAAGCCTCGATGCCGACCTTGTTCTCGTAGCCCTTGGCCATCTCGATCTGGTTGAGCAGCGCCTCGACCATGTAGACGTCCGCCGGCACGCCGACCTTCGGGATCATCACCATGTCGAGCTTGGCGCCGGCCTGCTCCATCACGTCGACGACGTCGCGATACATGTAATGGGTGTCGAGGCCGTTGATGCGGACCGAGATCGTCTTGTTCTTGGCCTTCCAGTCGATGTCGTTGAGCGCCTCGATGATGTTCCTGCGCGCCCGCTCCTTGTCGTCCGGCGCGACGGCGTCCTCGATGTCGAGGAAGATGCAGTCGGCGGCGCTGTCGGCCGCCTTCTCGATCATCGTCGGGTTCGACCCCGGCACCGCCAGCGTCGAGCGCTGCAGGCGCATCCTGCGCAGGTTGTGGATTGAATGGCTCATCTGTGTTCCTCCCCATTCCTGCCTCGAGACTCCCGGCTTCGCCATGAAGCCGATCCCCGTCTTTCGCAGGAGCCGATGTCTTTCGAAACCCGGAGCGATCGCCCGATGCCCGCCCGATGCCCGGCCGGCCGATGCCCGTCCCGGCAGGCCGGGCTGCGCCCGGACCCGCGGCGTCGGGCGCCCGACGGACCGGCGTTCCGGACCGATCTCCTCCCGTCTCGTTTCCCGCCCCAAGACCTACGTCACCGTTGCCGGAGACGGCCACACACAGGCGGATAGAAACTCACCGTCCTGCGACGACCCCCGCCCTACCCGTTCGGAGAACCGGCGCGGGCTTCCGGACGATGCGCCGGACCCGGCGATCGCGGCCTCGGCCGGCGGGCCGCGGACGCGCCGGCCCCGACGCGTCCCGAGGGAGCGGTGCTGCCGCGGCGCGGCCGTTTCGCCGACAGCAAGGCGCGTCGGCGGCCGACGGGGCGCCCGCTCCCCGATCGACGCTCAATTCTGCACCTCGCGCGTCCACAGCGCGACGGCCATCGAGCGGTTGCGGACGTTGAGCTTCTCGTAGATGTTCTTCAGGTAATATTTGACCGTGTTTTCCGACATGCCGATGCGGTTGGCGATCTGCTGGTTGGTCCAGCCGCGCGACAGGATGTCGAGGAGCTCGCGCTCGCGCGCGTTGAGGGCTGCGAGCGGCGTGTCGTTCACCGAGGCGAGGTCGATGTAGGGGATGCAGATGTGGCCCGCGGCCACCGCCCGCAGCGTCGTGAAGAAGATGCCGATGTCGTCCTGCTGGTAGCAGTAGCCCCGGGCGCCGAGCCGCACCGCCTGGCGCAGCGCCGCCGGCTCGCGGTTGTTGCTGAACACCACCGAGCGGATCGAGCTGTTCTTCGCCTTCAAACGGCGCAGCACGTCCACCGCCTTCATGTCGGCGAGCTCCCAGGCGATGACGGCGAGATCGATGCCGTCTTCCGCGGCGGTGATCAGGTCGGTGCCGCGATCGCTGATGCGGGCGAGCGAAAGGTCCGCTTCCTCGGCGACGAGGCCGGTGATCGCCGAGACCACCAGCGGATTGGCCTCGAGCAGAAAGACACGCGTCGACTGCGATCGCAGATGATCTTCCGCCATCTCACCCTCCCGGAATGCGTGCCCTCCTGGGTTTCGGTTCTTAGACGAAAGGTTTGCGCTTGTCTTTCCTCCGATCGGGCGAAGAATGACGGCCGGCTCCTCTCCGACCGAACAGGCGGCCCTACCCGAACGGGCGGATTTCTTCCGCCACCCGGTAGTGGGCGCGGAGCGGCGCTTCGCCGACAATGCGCCGGGCACCGCTTCAGCGCTCGACCGCGGGAGAAACGAGCGCCTTGCCCGCCATTCAAGAAGACGAGCGACGATCGACACCACGCCTGGACCGGGAGGAGACATGGGCCAGCCAACCGACATCGAGATTGCGCGCGCAGCGACGAAACGGCCGATCCAGGAGATCGGCGCGAAACTCGGCATCCCCGCCGAGTCGCTGCTGCCCTACGGCCACGACAAGGCGAAGGTCGCGGCGGACTTCATCGCCGCCCAGGGGGAGAAGCCCGACGGCAAGCTCATCCTGGTGACGGCGATCAACCCGACGCCGGCCGGCGAGGGCAAGACGACGACGACCGTCGGCCTCGGCGACGGGCTCAACCGCATCGGCAGGAAGGCCGCGATCTGCATCCGCGAGGCCTCGCTCGGACCGAATTTCGGCATGAAGGGCGGGGCGGCCGGCGGCGGCTACGCCCAGGTCGTGCCGATGGAGGAGATGAACCTCCACTTCACCGGCGACTTCCACGCGATCACCTCGGCGCACAACCTGCTCGCCGCGATGATCGACAACCACATCTACTGGGGCAACGAGCTCGAGATCGACCTGCGAAGGGTCACCTGGCGCCGCGTCCTCGACATGAACGACCGGGCGCTCAGAAGCGTCGTCACCTCGCTCGGCGGCGTCGCCAACGGCTTTCCGCGCGAGACCGGCTTCGACATCACCGTCGCTTCGGAAGTCATGGCGATCCTCTGCCTTTCGGCCGACCTGAAGGATCTGAAGCGCCGGCTCGGCGACATGATCGTCGCCTATCGCCGCGACAAGTCGGCGGTGACCTGCCGCGACATCGGCGCGGACGGGGCGATGACGGTGCTTCTCAAGGACGCCATGCAGCCGAACCTGGTGCAGACGCTGGAAAACAATCCGGCCTTCGTCCATGGCGGGCCGTTCGCCAACATCGCCCATGGCTGCAATTCGGTGGTCGCGACCCGCACTGCGCTGAAGCTTGCCGACTACGTCGTCACCGAGGCCGGCTTCGGCGCCGATCTCGGGGCCGAGAAGTTCTTCGACATCAAGTGCCGCAAGGCGGGCCTCAAGCCGGCCGCGGCGGTGATCGTCGCCACCTGCCGGGCGCTGAAGATGAACGGCGGCGTCGCCAAGGCCGATCTCGGCGCCGAGAACGTCGAGGCGCTCACCACCGGCTGCGCCAATCTCGCCCGCCACATCGAGAACGTCAAAGGCTTCGGCGTGCCGGTGATCGTGGCGATCAACCACTTCGTCACCGACACCGAGGCCGAGATCGCGGCGCTGAAGCAGGCGGCCGCGGCCGCAGGCGTCGAGGCGGTGCTGTGCAGGCACTGGGCGCAGGGCAGCGCGGGGATCGAGGAGCTGGCGGCGCGCGTTGCCGACCTCGCCGATCGCGGCGAGGCGGAATTCGCGCCGCTCTATCCCGACGCGATGGGGCTGTTCGAGAAGATCGAGACGATCGCCAGGCGCATCTACCGGGCCGGCGAGGTCGTCGCCGACCAGGGCATCCGCCGGCAGCTGAAGGAATGGGAGGAGGCCGGCTACGGCAATCTGCCGGTCTGCATGGCGAAGACGCAATATTCCTTCACCACCGATCCGAACCAGCGCGGTGCGCCGAGCGGCCATTCGCTTCCCGTGCGCGAGGTGCGCCTGTCGGCGGGCGCCGGCTTCGTCGTGGCGATCTGCGGGGAGATCATGACCATGCCCGGACTGCCGCGCGTGCCGGCGGCGCAGTCGATCACCCTGAATGCGGACGGCAACATCGAGGGACTGTTCTGATGGCGGCAACGGTGATCGACGGCAAGGCGTTCGCCGCCAAGGTCCGCGAGCGGGTCAAGGCGCATGTGACGCGCCTCGTCGAGGAACACGGCGTCATGCCGGGTCTCGCGGTGGTGCTCGTCGGCGAGAATCCGGCGAGCGAGGTCTATGTCCGCTCGAAAGGCAAGGCGACCAGGGAGGCGGGCATGAAGTCGGTCGAGCACAAGCTCGACGCGGCGACCTCCGAGGCCGATCTCCTGGCGCTCATCGGCGAACTCAACCGCGACGAGACGATCCACGGCATCCTCGTCCAGCTGCCGGTTCCCGACCACATCGACGCCGACAAGGTGCTCGCCGCCATCGATCCGGCCAAGGACGTCGACGGCTTCCACATCTCCAATGTCGGCCTGCTCGGCACCGGGCAGAAGGCGATGGTGCCCTGCACGCCGCTCGGCTGCCTGATGATGCTGCGCGAGGAGCTCGGGAGCCTTTCGGGCATGGAGGCGGTGGTGATCGGCCGGTCGAACATCGTCGGCAAGCCGATGGCGCAGCTTCTCCTGAAGGACAGCTGCACCGTGACGATCGCCCATTCGCGCACCAGGGACCTGCCCGGCGTCGTGCGTCGCGCCGACATCGTCGTCGCGGCTGTCGGGCGGCCGAACATGGTGACGTCGGAGTGGATCAAGCCCGGCGCGACGGTTATCGACGTCGGCATCAACCGGATCGAGAAGCCGGAGGGCGGCACCCGCCTCGTCGGCGACGTCGACTACGAGGACGTGGCGAAGGTCGCCGGCGCGATCACCCCGGTGCCCGGCGGCGTCGGCCCGATGACCATCGCCTGCCTCCTCGCCAACACGGTCACCGCCTGCTGCCGCAAGCTCGGCCTTGCCGAACCCGAGGGCCTCACCGCCTGACAGAGATCGCCTCCCAGGCGAAGACCCGGCGGGCTGGGAACGTTCGAAGCGTTCCCGGCCCGTCGACGGCATGTCGTCCGTGGGAAAGATCGTGGCATTCCTGATGATGCGGCGCCACAGAACCTGGCATCACCTCGACCGGCCATTATTCGCGCAGCTCGTGAAAGCGCTCACCGGTAGCGACTGTATCGCGCCCCCCCGACGACGTCGCAGCCGATCCGGTCTGCGAGCCCTCGGTCGCGATCGCCTTCCGGAACTCCCGCAAGACAGCCTTCAGCGGCGCAAAGTACAAGCCCACCGACTCGTGGACGTCGGCTCGCAGCATACCGAGAAAGTCGCTGCGTTCACTCTTGGGTTCAGCCATCCCGCAACTCCATCTTCCAAGCTTTCCAGACGGCGCGGACGAACTTCAAACTCTCGACGAGAATGAAGAAGGTGGCGCAGAAAACGTCGGTCGCAAACAGGAGATAGGCGACCCCATCGCATATGAACAGGAGCCACGCCGGCGCGTGGAATCCCCTCATCCACTCCGTAAACTCCCAGATCCCGAACGCGGCCGACGCCAATGCGATGAAGATCACGACTCCGACGAGAAGGTGCACGACGAAGTCGAAAGCAAGGCGAAATGACCGCGACAGCTTGCTCACCCCTCTCCACGACGCCCTTGAGTTGTGGATCGTAACATGGATCCAGCGTCTGGTGCATGCGGCGATGATCGGCGTCCATTTCTGCGATGGCGAAGGATCGGTCACCTGAAGACCATGCGCCGGTGGACATCGGCCGCCATCCCTGCGCCGCAGCCACTGCATCGTCAGTGGTGAACGCGAACGATCACGGCGCCCCCAGCCGGGAGCGCCGTGATCGTGACGCAAAGATCGCTGCCGTCACGCCTGCGGATAGATCGGGAAGTCCTTCATCAGGTCGCCGACCTTGCCCCGCACCGCCGTCTCGACGGGCGCATTCTGCTCCTCGCCGTTTTTCGCCAGCCCTTCGAGCACCTCCAGGATCAGCCGGCTCACCGTCCGGATCTCGGCCTCGCCGAGGCCGCGGGTGGTCACCGCCGGCGTGCCGAGGCGGATGCCGGAGGTCACCATCGGCTTTTCCGGATCGAAGGGGATGCCGTTCTTGTTGCAGGTGATGTGGGCGCGCCCGAGGGCGGCCTCCGCCGCCTTGCCGGTCAGCCCCTTGGGCCTCAGATCCACCAGCATCAGATGCGAATCGGTGCCGCCCGAGACGATGTCGACGCCGCCCTCCTGCAACGTTGCGGCCATAACCTTGGCGTTCGCGACGACGGCCCTGATGTAATCGCGATAGTCCTCCGTCAGGGCCTCGCCGAAGGCGACGGCCTTGGCCGCGATCACATGCATCAGCGGGCCGCCCTGCAGCCCCGGAAACACCGCCGAATCGAGCTTCTTGCCGAGGTCCTCGTCGTTCGACAGGATGATGCCGCCGCGCGGACCGCGCAGCGTCTTGTGGGTGGTCGAGGTGACCACATGGGCGTGCGGCAGCGGGCTCGGATGGGCGCCGCCGGCGACGAGACCGGCAAAATGCGCCATGTCGACCATCAGCTTCGCCCCCACCCTGTCGGCGATTGCGCGGAAGCGCTGGAAGTCGGGAAAGCGCGAATAGGCGGAATGGCCGGCGATGATGAGCGCCGGCTTGGTTTCCTCGGCCAGCCGCTCCACCGCGTCCATGTCGATCAGCCCGGTGTCTTTGTCGACGCCGTAATGCACGGCGTTGAACCACTTGCCGGACATGTTGACCTTGGCGCCGTGGGTGAGATGGCCGCCGGCCGCGAGGTTGAGGCCCATGAAGGTGTCGCCGGGCTTCATCAGCGTCAGGAACACCGCCTGGTTCGCCTGGCTGCCGGAATTCGGCTGGACGTTCACCCAGGCGCAGTCGAAGAGCGTCTTCAGCCTGTCGCGGGCGAGTTCCTCGGCCTGGTCGACGAACTGGCAGCCGCCGTAGTAGCGCCGGCCCGGATAGCCCTCGGCGTATTTGTTGGTCATCACCGAGCCCTGCGCGTCCATCACGGCGCGGCTGGCGATGTTTTCCGAGGCGATGAGCTCGATCTCGTCGCGCTGGCGGCCGAACTCGCGGGTGATCGTCGCCCAGACGTCCGGGTCGCGATCCGCCAGCCGGTCGGTGAAGAAGCGCGTCCGCGCCGGCACTCTGATATCCATGGTCGATTCCTCCGTTATCCTGTCCATCCGAGACCGCCGGAAATGACGTGGATGGTCATCAAGAGCGCGTCGATGTCCTCCGGCCGCGCGTCGTTGGTTCCCCGGCCCGCCCGGACCTTGCGCAACAGGTCGATCTGCAGCCGGTGCAGGCCCTCCATCTGCGCCCGCATGCCCTCGGCGCGGGTCCTGAATTCGGGAAAGCGCAGGGCGAGGCTGTGCTCTTCGGTCAGAAACAGGATCATCTCCTCGGTGAGCCGCGCCTCCGCCTCGATCGCCCGGAAGACGTTCGTCGCCGCGACGGGGTCGGTGACGAGGTCGGCATAGCGCCGGCCGATCTCAAGATCCGCCTGGAACAGCAGCTTCTCCGCCTCGTCGATGATCAGCCGGAACAGCGGCGAGGTGTCGTACATCTTCTTCAGCAGCGCCCGGCCGGGCTCGCCGCGAACGCCCGTGAACGAAGAGAGCGCCGTGCCGATCCCGTACCAGCCGGTGAGCATGTGGCGGTTCTGGCTCCAGGCGAAGACCCAGGGAATCGCCCGGAGATCGGAGAGGTTCTGCGGCGCCGAGCCGAAGCGGCGGGCGGGCCGCGAGCCGATCTTCAACAGGCTCAGTTCCTCGACCGGGCTCGCCTCGTTGAAATAGTCGATGAATCCCGGCATGCGCACGAGGTCGAGATATTTCACCTGGCTGAGCCCGGAGAGCGCCTCGAAGGCCTCCTTGTCCTCGCCGATCTCGTCGGGACGGGCGGTGTCCGGCGGCTGCAGCGTATGGTCGAGGACCGCGCCGACCAGGCGTTCCAGCATGGTGAGGGCGGTGCCTCTGTTGGCGAACTTCGCCGAGACGATCTCGCCCTGTTCGGTGACCCGCAGCCGGCCGTCGACGGTGCCGTGCGGCTGGGCGGCGATCGCCCGGCCGGCCGGCGCGCCGCCGCGGCTGACCGAGCCGCCGCGCCCGTGGAAGAAGGAGACCTCCACCCGATGCTTGCGGCCGATCCGCTTCAGCGCGACCTGCGCCTTGGCGAGTTCCCAGTTGGAGGTGAAGAAGCCGCCGTCCTTGTTGCTGTCGGAATAGCCGAGCATCACCTCCTGCCGGTCGCCCGCCTCGCGGACGAGCCGGCGCACCGCCCGGTTGGTAAAGATCGTGTCGAGGATGTCGTGCGCGGCGCGCAGGTCGTCGATCGTCTCGAACAGGGGCACGATCGGCAGCGGCGCCATGATGGTCGACGCGCCCCCCGAACACCATTGCGACAGGACGTAGACCGCGATCAGGTCCTCTGCCGAGGTGGTCATCGACAGGATGAAGGCGCCGATCGCCGCCGGATCGCGCCGGCGCGCCTCGGCGAGGAGTTGGAACAGCGCGACGAGATCGCGGCTTTCCTCGGAGAGCGCGAGGCCGGCGAGATCCGGCGCCTCCTCCCTGAGCGCCGCCGCGAGCCGCTCCGCCCAGCCGGGGCTTTCTGGCCCGGTGATCGGCCTGTCGTCGAGGGCCGAGAAGATCTCGGCGAGGCTGCGGTTCACCACCGTCGCGTTCTGCCGGATGTCGAGCGCGACGGTGTGGAAGCCGAAGATGCGGATGCGCCGCTCCAGCGGCTTGACCTTGCGCTCGGCCGCCGCGGGCGCGCCGGTCTCGCACAGCCCCTGGCGCAGGGTCTGGACGAGCCGCAGGAACTCAGCGGGCCGCGCAAAGGGCGTCGCTGCGGCCGGCGCGCCGCGGTCGGCCTCGATCGTCGCGTCGAGGCGGCAGAGAAGCGCTGCCGCATACTGGCGGAAATGCTCGCCGGCATTGCGCCGCTCGATGCCGACGCGCTCGATCCCGCACTGCGCGAGCAGCCCGTCGAGGGCCGAGCGGAACTCCTGCGAGAAGGAGACGACGCTCACCCCGATCGACAGGTCGCCGGCGAGCCGGGCGAGGATCGGGCGGTAGGCGGCAAGCGCGGATTGCCGGTAACGCCTCAGCGCCGCGCGGGTGACCTCGGCGGTGACGAAGGGGTTGCCGTCGCGGTCGCCGCCGATCCAGGAGGCGAAATGCAGGCAGGTCTCCGGGGCCTCGCCGCCATAGGACTGCGAGAGAGCATGGTCGAGGCTCTGGACCACCGCCGGCAGCGCCTCGTAGAGCACCTCGTCGAAGAAGTGGACGCCCCAGTCGACCTCCTGGGCGACGGAGGGCTTTTCGAGCCGGAGCTCGCCGGTCAGCCATAAGACCTCGACCTCGGCCTGCAGCGCCGCCGTCAACGTCTCGACCTCCTGCGGGGTCCATTCGCGGGTCAGGAGTTCGGTGAGCCGGCGATAGATCCGCCGGTGGATCTCGAGCACCGTCACCCGCTTGGTTTCGGTCGGATGCGCGGTCATCGTCGGCTGGACGCGCAGCCGCGCCAGCGCCTCGTCCAGCGCCGTGCGCGAGACGCCATGCGCCTCGGCCCGCTTCAGGACGTCGGCGAAGGTGCCGATCATCGCGCGCCCGGCGCGCTCCTCGCGGCGACGATACTGGGCGCCCTCGTATTCCATGGCGATGGCGATGAGCTGGTGCCAGACGCCGAAGGCCTGCAGCGCCAGGAACCGCCGCGCCTCCGGCACCTCGTCGACCGGCGTCCTGCCGCAGAGGAGAGCGTCGATCTCGGGCAGGAGACCTGTGCCGACGTCGATGAGCAGCGAGCGCAGGAGATCGAGGACGTCCTTCGCCATGGAGAAGGTGTCGGGCCGCGGCAGCGGCGGCGACATCGCGTCGCCGCGCATCGGCGATGCATCGGCCTGCGACGCCTCGGTCCGTGCCGCATCGATCCGGGGCGCATCGGTCGGAAACGCCCCTTCCCGCGACGCGCTTTGCGGCGACGCATCGGTCCGTGACGCATGGTCCGGCTGGGCCAGGTGAGCTTGTGACATGGTTTTCGCCTCCCGCTTGCGACGATAATCGCGGGGCGAAAGCGGGCCAGTGCCGGTCGCATGGAAATTGCTGCCCGATCGGTGGGGCGGGTCTACTCCTTCGGATGAAGCCGCGAAGCCCGCGTCGCGGCCGGGCGTCAGGCGGGCCACCGCCGCGGCGACGTTCCGGCAGTGTGCCGATGGCTCTCCCCACTTGCCGAAAGGGCAGCCATTACAGGCCGGCGGCGAGAGCGCGGCGAGGCGAGTTTCCCCCCACCATCCGGATCGCTCCCGCTCGTGCGCGCATGATCCTTTTGGAAAACCGGGTCCGGCCTTTCGGGCTCTTCCCTATTCCGCCGCCTCGAGCAGCTTCGAGCGGGCGATCAGGCCGGCGTCGCCGTTGCGGGTCTCCGGCAGGAGGAAGCCCTTTTCGTCGAAGACGCCGACATCCTTCAGCCACGCCTCGAATTCCGGCGCCGGCTTCAGGCCGAGCGCCCGACGCACATAGGCGGCGTCGTGATAGGAGGTCGACTGGTAGTTCAGCATCACGTCGTCGGAGCCCGGCACGCCCATGACGAAGTTGACCCCGGCGACGGCGAGCAGCGTCAACAGGTTGTCCATGTCGTCCTGGTCGGCCTCGGCATGGTTGGTGTAGCAGACGTCGACGCCCATCGGCACGCCGAGCAGCTTGCCGCAGAAATGGTCCTCCAGCCCGGCACGGATGATCTCCTTGCCGTCATAGAGATATTCCGGGCCGATGAAGCCGACGACGGTGTTGACGAGCAGCGGGTCGAAGGCCCGCGCCACGGCATAGGCCCGCGCCTCCATGGTCTGCTGGTCCATCCCGTGATGGGCGTCGGCGGAAAGCGCCGCGCCCTGGCCGGTCTCGAAATACATGACGTTGTCGCCGATCGTGCCGCGCTGCAGCGCTTTTGCGGCGTCATGCGCCTCCCGCAGCATGGCGAGGTCGATGCCGAAGGAGGCGTTGGCCTTTTCGGACCCGGCGATCGACTGGAAGACGAGGTCGACCGGCGCGCCGCGGTTCATCGCGTCGATCGCCGTCGTTACATGGGCGAGGACGCAGGACTGCACCGGGCAGTCGAGACGCAGGCGCAGCTCCTCGATCAGTTCGAGCAGCCGGCGCATCGCCGAGGGACTGTCGGTCGCCGGATTGATGCCGATCACCGCGTCGCCGCAGCCGAAGGCGAGACCATCGAGAATCGAGGCAGCCAC
Organism: Jiella sonneratiae; assembly: GCF_017353515.1. GTDB lineage: Bacteria > Pseudomonadota > Alphaproteobacteria > Rhizobiales > Rhizobiaceae > Jiella > Jiella sonneratiae. Next base: position 180,170 of record NZ_JAFMPY010000005.1, on the reverse strand, counting down.
CCCCCGGGCATCGTCCGTCGGATGGTTCGGCTGGATGCGCACCGAAAGGCGCCCCGGAAGGCCCACCGTGGTGCGGAATTTCGTCACCACCGGCCGCTTTCTGGCGATGGCGATCAGATCCTGGTTGCGGCAGATCTTCGAAACGGCGGCGACCATTTCCGGCGTCAGCGCCCATTTCAGCGCGGCGATCGCCTCGCCCGTCGCCGCGTCCGACAGGAGCCAGTCGCGGAACTCGCCGACGGAAAAGCCGGCGATCGGCCGAAACGCCGCCGCGTCATGCTGGTCGAGGATCAGCCGCTGCACCTCGTCCGTCTCGGGGTCGATCAGCGGGCTGGCGAGGATCTCGGCGAGGCCGGTGTCGGCCAGCCGCCGCTGCGCCTTCACCCGCGCCTCCTGGCTTTCCGCCGCGACGCCGGCGAGGAAGTCGCCGGAGCGGGCGGGCGAGGCCTCGGCGAGGAGGGTCCTGAGCGGTTCGGGAGTCATGACCTTGGTCCTTGCACTGCTCGGCCTCCGGTGCTGTGCCGCCATGCTGCGAGACTGATCCTCTGCCTTAAGGAACGGCATTTCGCGCCGGTGGTCAAACGGTCGGCAGGGAGCAAGTGCCGTCATCGACGCTTCGATCTCCCCCCTTGCGGGGGAGATGGGTGGCAACCCAGAGGGGGGTGCCGGCGCCGTCGTTGAAAGATTCGCGGTTGCGGTAATTCCCGTCTGCCTGCCGGCATGTCCCCCGAAGGGGGGGAGATCAGACCAGTCGCCCCGACGCGGCCCATTCAGGCCGTTGCCCGGGGGCGAGAGGCGCCGGGCGCTGCGCGGCGCCTCGCCCCTCGTGCCGCGCGCGAGACTCTCGTCGCCGACCGCCTCACCCCGCGCTCAGCTTCTCAAGGATCGCCGAAAAGTCCTTGCCCTTGCCGCCGGCCTCGACGAAGGCCTTGTAGACGTCGCGGGCGTGGCGGCCGAGTTCGGTGAACGCGCCGTTCTTCTCGGCGGCGGTCTGGGAGAGGTCGAGGTCCTTCAGCATCAGTTCGGCGGCAAAGCCCGGCCTGTAGCCGCGGTCGGCCGGGCTTTCCGGGCCGACGCCCGGCGCCGGGCAATAGGTGTTGAGCGACCAGCAGGAGCCGGACGAGGTCGAGGCGACGTCGAACATCGCCTGTCGGTCGAGGCCGAGCCTGTCGGCGAGATGAAACGCCTCGCAGACGCCGATCATCGAGATTCCGAGGATCATGTTGTTGCAGATCTTCGCCGCCTGGCCGGCGCCGGCATCGCCGCAATGGACGGCCTTCGCCCCCATGATCTCGAACAGCGGCCGGCCCTTGGCGAAGGCAGCCTCGGACCCGCCGACCATGAAGGTCAGCGTGCCGGCGGCGGCGCCCCCGGTGCCGCCCGAGACCGGCGCGTCGAGGGACATCAGCCCCTTTTCCCCGGCCAGATCGTGGACTGCGCGGGCGCTCTCGACGTCGATGGTCGAGCAGTCGATGATCAGCGTCTCCGGATCGGCCGCAGCGACGATGGCCTCATGCACCTTTCTGACGATCGCGCCGTTCGGCAGCATGGTGACGATCACCTCCTGCCCGGCCACGGCCGCTTCCATCGTCGCCGCGGGCGTCACGCCCTCGACCGTCACCCCGGCCGTGTCGAAGCCGGTGACCGCGTGGCCGGCCGCCGCCAGGTTCTTCGCCATCGGCGCGCCCATGTTGCCGAGGCCGATGAATCCGATCTTCATGACTTTCCTCCCGTGTTCGTCTCTCCGCGGCGTCGGGACATCCGCCCCGCAGCCTTCATTGGCGCCTCAGAAGGCCAGCTCGTCGGCACCGAGCGGGGCGAGCATCGCCTCCACCCGTTCCCGCGAAAGGCCTTCCAGCCCGCCGGCCGGCCACTGCGGATTGCGGTCCTTGTCGATCACCGCCGCGCGGGTGCCTTCGAGAAAGTCGCCCTCCAACTGGGCGCGACGGGTATAGCGGTATTCCCGCGCCAGCGCCGCCTCGATCGCCGGCTCGGCGCGGGCGGCCCGCACCAGCTCGAGCGTCACGGCCACCGACAGCGGCGAGCCGCGGCGGATCGCAGCGGCGGTGGCGCGCGCGAAGTCGCCGCCATCGGCCTCCAGCGCCGCCAGGATGGCGGGAGCGTCCGGCTCGGCGAAGAACCGGTCGATCGCGGCCATGCGGCCGTGCAGCTCGCCGGGAGGCGGCGCCGCGAACAGATTATCGATGGCGCCCGGATCGCCGCTCTCCTGCAGCCGCGCGACCGCCTCGGGGATCGCGGCGGCGGGCATGAAGCGGTCGGCGAAGCCGGATAAGATCGCGTCTCCCGCGCCCATCCTAAAGCCGGTGAGGCCGAGATATTCGCCGAGCCGTCCCGGCGCCCTCGCCAGCACCAGCGTGCTGCCGACGTCGGGAACGAGGCCGATGGCGCATTCGGGCATGGCGACCATCGAGCGCTCGGTGACGACGCGCAGGCTGCCATGCGCCGACAGCCCGACGCCGCCGCCCATGACGATGCCGTCCATGAAGGCGACATAGGGTTTCGGATAGCGGGCGATCGCCCGGTTCATCCGGTATTCGTCGGCAAAGAAGCGGCGCGCCGGATCGAGCCGGCCGGCGATCGCCTCGCGATAGAGCGCGGCGATGTCGCCGCCGGCCGAAAACGCCTTCTCCCCCGAAGCGTCGATGACGACGAGCTTCACCGCTTCGTCGCCCGCCCATTCGTCGAGTGCGGCGTGGATCGCGAGCGCCATGTCGCGGTCGAGGGCGTTGAGCGCCTGCGGCCGGTTCAGGGTGATTCGCCCGGCCCGGCCCGCCTTTCGCGCAACGACCGTCCGGTCCGAAGCTGCGGCGCCTGCCTCCGGCCCGGGCTTTCCCGCTTCGCTGCTCATTTTTGGCCGCTCCTTCCACTCTCTTCCGGCCAACATGTCGCCGCCGCCGGGCTTGTCCATCCGCAGGCTTGCGGCGATAGGAAGGGCGCCCCCGGGGGGCGATCCGGTCCGTAAGGCTGCCCGGGGGCGGCCGGCGCCGCGCCGGGCGACGGCCGCGACGGCCGATTCCGGCAAGCCCGGCCGCCGGCTTCGGCAGGACGACAGAGGGCGGGGCGCCGCCGCAGGGATGAAACCGCGATGACACTCGATCCCCTGCGGGCAAAGGCCTTCATCCTCGAAAACACCGCCGTCGCCGCGCCGCCGCACGTGCCGGAGATCCGCCTCCACGTCGCCTCGGAGGCCCACGACATCTGGCTGAAGACCGAGGCGGAGCTCGAAGCCCTCGGCCTGCCGCCGCCCTTCTGGGCCTTCGCCTGGGCGGGCGGCCAGGGCCTCGCCCGCTACGTCCTCGACCATCCCGAGGCGGTCGCCGGCCGCGCCGTCGTCGATTTCGCCACCGGCTCCGGCCTCGTCGCCATCGCTGCGCTCCGTGCCGGCGCCGCGCGGGTCGCCGCCGCCGACGTCGATCCCTTCGCCGCCACCGCTTTGCGGCTGAACGCGGCGCTGAACCTTGCGCCGGAGGCAGCCTCCGAACGCCTCGATTTTGTCGGTGACGATCTCGTCGGCGGGCCGGTCGAGGCCGACATCCTGCTTGCCGGCGACGTCTTCTACGACCGCGCGATGGCCGCGGCGCTCATTCCCTGGTTCGACCGGCTCGCGGCCGCGGGCGTCGAGATCCTCCTCGGCGATCCCGGCCGGGCCTATCTGCCGCGCCCGCATCTCGTCCACCGCGCCGAATATCGCGTCGCCGTCAGCCGGGCGCTGGAGGACCAGGAGATCAAGCGGGTCGACGTCTGGGGCTGGCGACGGCCGGCCTAGCGCCGACACGGGCAATGGCGGGCCTGCCATTCGCATTGCATGTCGAAACGGTCATGCTCGGTTGACGAACGAGCATGGCTTCAGCATGGTCGAATCCGGGGGCAGCGAGGGGACCGGGGACCGATGTCGCTGGCGGCGATCGATGTTTTCGCCATCGTCCTGGCGACGGTGGTCTCGATGATCGTGGGGACGATCTGGTATACGGCCTTCGCCCGCAGTTGGCAGCGCGCGGCCCGTACCGAAGATCACGGCACCGCCGCGCGGACGGGCAACATCGCCCTCGCCGCCCTGTCCGAATTCGTCATGGCGGCGGTCTTCGCCTTGCTTCTCGCGCATTTTCCGACCGTCTCGCTGCCGGACGCCGTCCTCTCGGCACTCGCCCTCTGGCTCGGCTTCGTGGCGACCACCGTGGCGGTCAGCCAGCGCTTCCTCGGCTTCGGCTGGGACCTGACGGCCATCGAGGCCGGCCACTGGCTGGTCGTGCTGCTCGGCCAGGGCCTCGTCTTCGGCAGCCTGTGACGTCCGATCCCTCGGGGAAACGCCGATCCGGACCCGGCTCTTGGCACGTCTCGAAGAAAGGCCGCTCCTTGCGTATGCGCAGGTTGCAACGGCAGGGGGCGCGAGCGGCCCGCTCCGCAGCGCCCGCGCAGGAGGCGGGTTCGGCCCGCCGCCGCGCCGCTGCGGGCCCGACGCGGCGCCTGGACGCGCGGAAGGCTTTGCGCTGCCCGGCGGTTATTGTATACGTCGTTTCGAGACAAGAGAAGGCCGTCGCCCACCGAGAGGGCAGACGGGCCGGGAGCCGCAATGACCGATCGCACTTCGCTGAAAACCCCGCTCCGATCGCGCGCGTGGTTCGACAATCCCGACAATCCCGACATGACGGCGCTGTATCTGGAGCGCTATCTGAATTTCGGCCTCAGCCAGGACGAGCTGCAGTCCGGCAAGCCGATCATCGGCATCGCCCAGACCGGCTCCGACCTCTCCCCCTGCAACCGCCACCATCTGGAGCTGGCGAAGCGCGTACGCGAGGGTATCCGCGAGGCCGGCGGCATCGCGGTCGAGTTTCCGGTGCATCCGATCCAGGAGACCGGCAAGCGCCCGACCGCCTCGCTCGACCGCAACCTCGCCTATCTCGGCCTTGTCGAACTGCTCTACGGCTATCCGCTCGACGGCGTGGTGCTGACCATCGGCTGCGACAAGACGACGCCGGCCTGCCTGATGGCGGCGGCGACCGTCAACATCCCGGCCATCGCACTCTCCGTCGGCCCGATGCTGAACGGCTGGTTCCGCGGCCAGCGCACCGGCTCGGGCACCATCGTCTGGAAGGCCCGCGAGATGATGGCCGCCGGCGAGATCGACTATCCGGGCTTCGTCAAGCTGGTCGCCTCCTCGGCGCCCTCGACGGGCTACTGCAACACCATGGGCACGGCCTCGACGATGAATTCGCTGGCCGAGGCGCTGGGCATGCAGCTGCCGGGCTCGGCGGCGATCCCCGCGCCCTATCGCGACCGCCAGGAGATCTCCTACCTCACCGGCAAGCGCATCGTCGAAATGGTGCACGAGGATCTCAAGCCGACCGACATCCTCACCCGCGAATCCTTCGTCAACGCCATCCGCGTCAATTCGGCGATCGGCGGTTCGACCAACGCGCCGATCCATCTCAACGCGCTGGCCCGCCACGTCGGCGTCGAGCTCACGATCGACGACTGGCAGACCTATGGCGAGGAGATCCCCCTTCTGGTCAATCTGCAGCCGGCCGGCGAATATCTCGGCGAGGACTACTACCATGCCGGCGGCGTGCCGGCGGTGATGGGCCAGCTGATCGAGAAGGGCCTGATCCACGAAGCCGCGATGACCGTCAACGGCCGGACCGTCGGCGAGAACTATCGCGGCGCCGTCATCGAGGACGAGAACGTCATCCGGCGCTTCGACAATCCGCTGAAGCCCCATGCCGGCTTCCGGGTGCTGAAGGGCAACCTCTTCTCCTCGGCGATCATGAAGCTGTCGGTGGTCTCGCCGGGTTTTCGCAAGCGCTATCTGGAGAACCCCGCCGATCCGATGGCCTTCGAGGGCAAGGCGATCGTCTTCGACGGGCCGGAGGACTATCACCACCGCATCGACGATCCGGCGCTCGAAATCGACGAGAACTCGGTGCTGTTCATGCGCGGCGCCGGGCCGATCGGCTATCCGGGCGGGGCCGAGGTGGTGAACATGCGCGCGCCCGATTACCTCATCAAGCGCGGCATCACCGAGCTGCCCTGCATCGGCGACGGCCGTCAGTCCGGCACGTCGGGTTCGCCCTCGATCCTCAACGCCTCGCCGGAGGCGGCGGCAGGCGGCGGCCTGGCGCTGCTCCGGACCGGCGACAAGGTGCGTATCGACATCGGCCGCGGCACCGCCGACATCCTGATTTCCGAGGACGAGCTGAAATCGCGCCGGAGCGCGCTGGAGGCCGGGGGCGGCTACCACTTCCCCGCCAACCAGACGCCCTGGCAGGAGATCCAGCGCGGCATCGTCTCGCAGTTCGAGACCGGCATGGTGCTGCAGCCGGCCGTCACCTACCAGCGCCTCGCCCAGGGCGGCGCCCATGGCGACATGCCGAAGGTGCCGCGCGACAACCACTGACCGGATCCTCCGGCCGATCGGGCGGCACACGCCGCCACCGGGCGTCCGGGCAGGCCCGCCGCAGGGCCGGCGCCGGCGCCAACGAGAGTGAAGGAATGCCGCAATGACAGGACGCCTCGAAGGCAAGATCGCCCTGTGCACCGCCGCCGGACAGGGCATCGGCCGGGCGGTCGCCGAAGCCTTCCTCGCCGAGGGCGCGACGGTCTACGCCACCGACCTCGACGCCCAGAAGCTGACCGGCCTCGACCACGCCGGCAAGGCCAGCCTCGCCGCCCTCGACGTCACCGACACCGCCGCCGTCGAGAGCTATCTCGCCGGCATCGAGACGCCCGACATCCTGTTCAACTGCGCCGGCTACGTCCATCACGGCACCGTTCTCGACTGCGACGAGAAGGCCTGGGACTTCTCCTTCGAGCTGAACGTCAAGGCGATGCACCGGACGATCTCGGCGCTTCTGCCGCGCATGCTGGAAAAGGGCGGCGGCTCGATCATCAACATGTCGTCCGCCGCATCCTCGATCAAAGCGGCGCCGAACCGCTACGTCTACATGGCGACCAAGGCGGCCGTCATCGGCCTCACCCGCTCCGTCGCCGTCGACTTCATCAGCCGGGGCATCCGCTGCAACGCCATCTGCCCCGGCACGATCGAATCGCCGTCGCTCGACGGGCGCATCGCCGAACTCGGCAAGAGCGTCGGCGGCGCCGACAAGGCGCGCGCGATGTTCGTCGAGCGCCAGCCCATGGGCCGCATCGGCCGGGCCGCCGAGATCGCCCATCTCGCGGTCTATCTCGCGTCCGACGAGAGCGCCTTCACGACGGGGACGACGCAGCTCATCGACGGCGGGTGGTCGCTGTAGGACGGTATTTTTGTGGGCCTGAAGGGGCCGGATGAGGTCTCGACAGTTCGAGGAGGATGATCGGACTTTCCGGATTGGACGAAGGCCCCTCACCTTCGTCGTCCCGGGCTTGACCTGGGATGACGAAGCGTTGGGGCCGTTTCCTTTTCCGGAAAGGCCAGGCGTTGAGACGGCTGCCGGAGCGTCGTCGTCGCAGCCGACGAGGCGACGATGACGAACGCGATCGGATCTTCCCCCTTGCGGGGGAGATGGGCGGCAGCCCAGAGGGGATAGCGGCGCACCTCTTGCGCGGTTCATAGACGCCATGGATCCCTTCGGGGGAGATGAGCGTCACGAGAAGGGAGGAACGACATGCGGATACTGGTGCTCGGCGCGGCCGGCATGGTGGGGCGGCGGCTGATCGACCGGCTCGTCGCGGAACGAAAGATCGCTGGCGAGACGATCACCGCGATCGACGCCTTCGACGTCGTCGAGCCGGCGATCGCCGCTCCGGAGACCATCGCGCTGACGGCTGAGGCCGGCGACATTTCCGACGAGGCGACGGTCGAGGCGCTCGTCGCCCGGCGTCCGGACATGATCTTCCACCTCGCGGCGATCGTCTCCGGCGAGGCCGAGGCGGATTTCGACAAGGGCTACCGCATCAATCAGGGCGGCATGACCAACCTGCTCGAGGCGATCCGCAGCCAGGGCGACAACTATCGCCCGCGCCTCGTCTTCACCTCCTCGATCGCGGTCTTCGGCGCGCCCTTCGAGGAGCCGATCGGCGAGACCTTCCTCTCGGCGCCGCTGACCAGCTACGGCACCCAGAAGGCGATCTCGGAGCTGCTTCTCAACGACTACAGCCGCAAGGGCTTCGTCGACGGCGTCGGCATCCGCCTGCCGACCATCGTCGTCAGGCCCGGCAAGCCGAACAAGGCCGCCTCGAGCTTCTTCTCGGGCATCATCCGCGAGCCGCTCGCCGGCGAGGAGGCGATCCTGCCGGTCGCCGACGACGTGCGGCACTGGGTGGCGAGCCCGGCCTCGGCGGTCGGCTTCCTAATGCATGCCGCGACCATGGACACCGACGTGCTCGGGTCGCGCCGCTGCCTGACCATGCCGGGCCTGTCGGTGACCATCGCCGAGATGATCGAGGCGCTGCGCGAGGTCGCCGGCGACGAGGTGGCGGCACGCATCCGCCGCGAGCCCGACGCGGTAATCGAGAAGATCGTCGCCGGCTGGCCGCGGACCTTCGATGCGAGCCGCGCCGAAAGCGTCGGCTTCTCGGCCGATGCGAGCTTCGCCGACATCGTCCGCGCCCACATCGCCGACGAGGCAGGGCGGGGACGGGGTGCTTGAGCGGACGGACGTCAGCCGGCGCGCGCGCCGCCGCGCCTTTCCGGGCAGGCATCGCGCCGGGTTACCCCCCTCTGTCCTGCCGGACATCTCCCCCACAAGGGGGGAGATCGATCCTGCGGTTGCGTTCACCCTCGCCTGTCATGAACCGCGATATGCACAGACGTTCGACAAATAGGGCGCTAGCCTTCCTCACACCGATCTCCCCCTTGTGGGGGAGATGCCGGCAGGCAGAGGGGGGTGCCTCGCACGACCTTTCGAAGTCGGACGCAGGATTGTCGATCGACGAGAAGCAAGCACAAGAAGCAACCACCGGAGAGCCACCCCATGACCGACAAACCCCGGATCGGATTCATCGGCGCCGGCCTGATGGGCCACGGCATGGCGAAGAACCTCGTCGAGGCCGGCTACCCGCTGAGCGTCCTCGCCCATCGCAACCGCGAGCCGATCGACGACCTTGTTTCACGTGGAGCATCCGAGGCGGACGGCGTCGCGGCCATCGCTTCCACCGCGAAGATCGTCTTCCTTTGCCTGCCCGGCAGTCCCGAGGTCGAAGAGGTGGTCGGGCAGATCCTCTCGGCAAAGGGACCGGTCGCGACCATCGTCGACACCTCCACCGCCAATCCGGTCTCGACCCGCAGCCTTGCCGAGCGCTGCCATGCGAGCGGCATCAGCCTCGTCGACGCGCCGCTGTCGCGCACGCCGAAGGAGGCCTGGGACGGCAATCTCGACGTCATGGTGGGGGCGAGCGAGGCGGTGTTCGAAAAGGTGAAGCCGCTTCTCGACGTCATCGGCGGCAAGGTGGTCAGGGTCGGCGAGACCGGCGCCGGCCACACCATGAAGCTCCTCAACAACTTCCTCTCGCTCGGCTATGCCGCGATCTATTCCGAGGCGCTCGCCATCGGCGCAAAGGGCGGCGTCTCGGCGGAGGTCTTCCATTCGGTGATCGGCGGCGGGCGGATGGACTGCGGCTTCTACCAGACCTTCATGAACTACGTCGTCGGCGGCGATCCGAACGCCCACAAGTTCACCCTGAGAAACGCCCACAAGGACATGCGCTATCTGGTGTCGCTCGCCAACGAGAGCGGCATCGCGAGCAACGTCTCGTCGGTGGTCAAGAACACGCTGGCGACGGCCGAGGCGACCGGCCACGGCAGCGGCTACCTGCCGACCCTCGCCGACATCGTCGCGGAACTGAACGGCGTCGGGCGGGGCAAGGCGTAGAGGCGGGACGCGAGGGGCAGGGAGACCGCGGGAATGCGGGCGTGATGGCACCATGTCGGAGATGAAGCCCGGAGATCGCGACGAGGCGGCCGCCCCGCGCGACGATGGCGCCGCGGACGGGGCGCGCCAGCGCCGGCAGCAGCCGGCGCCGGGCGGTTCGCGGCCGCGGCCGACGCTCGCCGGCGTCGCCCGCATGCCGGCCCGCGACCGGGCCTATCACGACCTGAAGTTCCGCATTCTCGAAGGCCGCCTGCCGCCGGGAACCAAGCTGCTGGAGGCCGAGGTCGCCTCGCTTCTCAGCCTGTCGCGCACGCCGGTGCGCGAGGCGCTGATAAGGCTCGAGGAAGAGGACCTCGTCGAGGTGCGGCCGCGCCACGGCATCACCGTCAAGTCGCAGTCGCTCGACGATCTCGCCCAGATCTACGACGTCCTGTCGCCGCTCGAGGTCAAGGCCGCCGGGCTTCTGGCGCGGCGCGGCCTCGGCGAGGACGAGACCCGCCGCCTCGCCGGCCTGCTCGACCAGATGGAGCGGGAGACGGCGCGCGGCGACATCGTGCAGTGGTCGCATCTCGACAACGTCTTCCATTCCGAACTCGTCGGCCTGTGCGGCAATCGCCGGCTGCAGGGGGCGCTCAGACTGTGCTGGGACCAGCAGTACCGCGCCCACATGGCGATCGTGAAGCTGAGGCCGCGGCCGACCCAGTCCGACCGCGAGCACCGGGCGATCTTCGAGGCGATCCGGGGTCGCGACGAGCGCCTCGCCACCCATCTGCACGCCCAGCACCGCGAGCGCGCCGACCGCACGGCGCTGTTCCTGCTGCGGCGTCAGGCCGGCGGGTTTCCCGCCGGCGGCTGATTGCGGGCAGCGTGGGGCGGACCGGGATGACCGCGACGTATACGTTGATTGTCGGACGGCCCTGTGCGATGCCGGACGACGGGCCCCGGGCCATCATGCCGGGCCGAAAGCGACGAGAAGGGAGAGCAACAGGATGAACCGGATCGATCTTTCCGGCCGGCGGGCCGTCGTCACGGGCGGCGCCCGCGGCATCGGCCTCGCGACGGCCGAGCGGCTGATCGAAAGCGGCGCCTCGGTGATCCTCTGGGACGTCGACGCCGCGGCGATCGAGGAGGCGGTCGCCGGCCTTGCCGAAACCGCCGGAGGCGGCAAGGCCCTCGGCACCGTCGTCGAACTCACCGACGAGACGTCGGTCGGCGCCGCCGCCGTCGCGGCGCTCGCGGGCGGTGCGGTCGACATCCTCGTCAACAATGCCGGGATCACCGGCGGCAACGGCAAGACCTGGGAGCTCGATCCCTCCGTCTGGCGCAAGACCGTCGAGGTCAATCTCGTCGGGCCCTATCTGACTGCCCGCGCCCTGGTGCCCTCGATGATCGAGGCCGGCTACGGGCGGATCGTCAACGTCGCCTCGATCGCCGGCAAGGAGGGCAATCCCAACGCCTCGCACTATTCCGCCTCGAAGGCCGGGCTGATCGGCCTCACCAAGTCGCTCGGCAAGGAGCTCGCCGGCTCGAACGTCCTCGTCAACTGCATCACGCCGGCGGCGGCGCGCACCCAGATCTTCGACCAGATGAGCCAGGAGCACATCGACTACATGCTGTCGAAGATCCCGATGAACCGGTTCCTCGAGCCGCGGGAGGTCGCGGCGATGATCGCCTGGCTCGCCTCGGAGGACTGCTCGTTCTCGACCGGCGCCGTCTTCGACATTTCCGGCGGCCGCGCGGTGTATTGAGGCGATGGTTGCGTCGTGGCGGAGAGCGTCGTTCAGACCGTGGGGTCGGAGGACAAGGCCCCGCCGCAGCGCGATGGCGCAGATGCCTGTTTCGACCCAGCGAGGCGCAGAAAAGCGAGGCGTCAGCCTCAACGCTTCGTCATTCTCGGGCCCCGTCCCGAGAATCCAGAGATCGTCGGGCACGATCGGCTCCAGCAGCAGGGAGCGGAAGCGGTGAATGCTGCGGCAACCGCCCCTGGATTCTCGGGACGGGGCCCGAGAATGACGACGCTTCACGCTCACCCCCCTCACCCACGCGCAAGTGCATCCTGACCGACACTTCCCCCAACCCATCACCCCCGAAAGGACACCATGAAACTCGTACGCACCGGCCCGCTCGGCCAGGAAAAGCCCGGCATGATCGATGCCGAAGGCAGGATCCGCGATCTCTCCGGCCATGTCGCCGACATTTCAGGCGACGTCCTCTCGCCGAAGGGCCTGCAGGCGCTGAAGGCGATCGACCCGGCCTCGCTGCCGCTGGTCGAGGGAAATCCGCGCTACGGCGCGCCGGTCGCCGGCGTCTCGAAGATCCTGTGCATCGGCCTCAACTATTCCGACCATGCGGCCGAGACCGGCGCCCAGCCGCCGACCGAGCCGATCATCTTCACCAAGCAGATCAACGCGCTCTGCGGGCCGAACGACGACGTCGAGCAGCCGCGCGGCTCCGACGCCCTCGACTGGGAGGTCGAGCTTGCGGTGATCGTCGGCTCGCGGGCGAAATACGTCTCGCAGTCCGAGGCGATGGACTACGTCGCCGGCTTTGCGGTGATGAACGACGTTTCCGAGCGGACCTTCCAGACCAAGCGCCAGGGCCAGTGGACCAAGGGCAAGAGCCACGACACCTTCGGGCCGCTCGGCCCCTGGCTGGTGACCCGCGACGAGGTCGCCGATCCGCACGATCTCGGCATGTGGCTCGACGTCAACGGTGAGCGCCGCCAGACCGGCAATTCCTCGACGCTGATCTTCAACCTGCCGCATCTCGTCTCCTACGTCTCGCAGTACATGACGCTGATGCCGGGCGACGTCATCACCACCGGCACGCCCCCGGGCGTCGGCATGGGCATGAAGCCGCCGCAATATCTGAAGGTCGGCGACGTCATGACCCTCGGCATCGACGGGCTCGGCGAACAGAAGCAGACGGTCGTCGCCGCCCGGCCGTGACGGTCCCGCCCCGGCCGACGGCCGGCCGATGCATCAACGACGCGGCGCCTTCGGACGCCCTGTCGCGATTGCCGGAACTGTCCGGTCGCAAGCGTCGCGAACGATAAGTCACAGCGAGTGATTTGAGACGTATACGTTGACAGTTCAGGTCCCGGCCGGAATAGTGCCGGCGGAATTGCATCGTCGCCGGCTTCGGCCGGGCGCCCGCCGCTGGGAGGCGCGGGGGTCACCGCAGGGACCAAGGTCGCTCGGGGCGGCGATCGGCCACCATCGGGAGGAAACCGCATCATGCACAGACGTTCGCTTCTTGCCGCCAGCGCGGCGCTCGCCCTCGCCGCCGCCGCGTTCGCGGCGCCGGCCCGGGCCGCCGACGACTATCCGAGCCGGCCGATCCAGATGATCGTGCCCTGGGGCGCGGGCGGCGGCACCGATGCGGTGGGCCGCGTCATCGCCTCGCAGCTGCAGGAGGTGCTCGGCCAGCCGGTGAACGTCGTCAACCGGACCGGCGGGTCGGGCGTCGTCGGCCACAGCGCCATCGCCAATGCCGAGCCGGACGGCTACACCCTCGGCATCATGACGATCGAGATCGACATGATGCACTGGCAGGGCCTGACCGACCTCACCTACAAGGACTACGACATCCTCGCCTTGGTCAATGCCGATCCGGGCGGCGTGATGGTCTCGGCCGATTCCGACTACGAGACCGCCAAGCAGCTGCTCGAGAAGATCAAGTCCGAGCCGAAGGGCACCTTCAAGGCGTCGGGCACCGGCCAGGGCGGCATCTGGCATCTCGGCCTCGCCGGCTGGATGCTTTCGGAAGGCCTGCCGCCGGACCAGGTCACCTTCGTGCCGAGCCAGGGCGCTGCCGCCGGCATCACCGACATGGTCGCGGGCGGGGTCGACATCGTGCCCTCCTCGCTCGCCGAGGGCCGCTCGATGATCGAGGCGGACAAGGTCCGTCCCCTCGCCTCGATGTCCGACGACCGCCAGGCGCTGTTCCCCGACGTTCCGACCCTCAAGGAAGCAACCGGCTCGGACTGGACGCTGGCGGTCTGGCGGGCGGTGGTCGCGCCGGACGGGCTGCCGGACGACGTCAGGGCCAAGCTCGAGGACGCCGTCAAGAAGGCCTATGATTCCGAAGAGTATCAGAGCTTCATGAAGGAGCGCGGCTTCGGCGTGCGCTGGGCGGCCGGCGACGAGGCGACGAAGATCGTCGCCGAGGACGACAAGTCGCTCGGCGAGGTCATGCAGAAGGCCGGGCTCGCCAAGCAGTAGAGGGCCGATGCGGCGGGGCGCCTTCGGGCGCCTCGCTTTTCCGGCGGTCGTCTCGGGCGATTGCGACAGGCACCCCCCTTCGTCCTGCCGGACATCTCCCCCGCAAGGGGGGAGATCGACTCTTTCGCCTGCGTCTCGCCGATGGTTCGACGTCGCATCGAGACCGGAATAGCTCGATTCCGGGGCGCTGGCTTCGATCGAGCGACTGATCTCTCCCCTTGCGGGGGAGATTCCGGCAGGCAGAGGGGGTGCCTCGCCGAGACCTCCTGAGCGAGCTTGTCGATCACGCCGCAGCCACGGACGAAATCCGATGAAATTCAACGATCTCCTCCTCGGCCTGCTGGTGTTTTGCGGCGGCGTCGCGATCTGGGTGTCGGCCCTCGGCTTCACCGACATCCCCGGCCAGTCCTACGGTGCCGGGACGATGCCCCGGGCGATCGCAATCTTCGCCGGCTGCCTCGGCCTGTTCATGATCGCCAAGGCAGCGATCGCCGGGACGCGCATGCCGCGGCTCGAACTCGCCGCCTGGGTCCGCTCGCGGCGGTCGCTTGTCTCGGTCGCCGTGGCGCTGGCGCTGATCGTCTTCTACATCGTCGCGGCGCCGGCGATCGGCTTCGTGCCGGCCTCGCTGGTCGTCATGGTCGTCCTGATGCTGACGCTGCGCACCCGGCCGCTGACCGCCCTCCTCGTCTCGGTCGTCGCCTGCGTCGTCATCCAGCAGGCCTTCGGCCGACTGCTTTTGGTGCCGCTGCCGCGCAGCGAATTCCTCGGTTTCCTCTGGTAGGCCGATCGATGTCCGTCGTCTCCGAAGCCTTCGCCCTCGTCTTCCAGCCCTATGTGCTGATGGTCATCGCCGCCTCGGCGGCCTTCGGCATGTTCGTCGGGGCGATTCCCGGCCTCACGGCGACGATGGCGACGGCGCTGCTCGTGCCGGTCACCTTCTTCATGGAGCCGGTGCCGGCGATCGCCGCGATCGTCACGGCGACGGCGATGGCGATCTTCGCCGGCGACATTCCGGGCTCGCTCCTCAGAATGCCCGGCACGCCGGCGAGCGCCGCCTATGTCGAGGACGCCTACCGGATGACCCGCTCGGGCCGCTCGGAGGAAGCGCTCGGCGCCTCGCTGGTGTTTTCGGCGATCGGCGGCATCTTCGGCACCATCGTCCTCGTCACCGCCTCGCCGATCCTCGCCGACATCGCGCTGAAATTCTCGTCCTTCGAATATTTCTGGCTGGTGGTGCTCGGCCTCTCCTGCGCGATCTTCGTCTCGCCGGGCTCGGTGCCGCGCGGCATGATCTCGCTGATCATCGGCCTCTTCGCCGCCACCGTCGGCATCGACAATCCGGCCGGCCAGCCGCGCTACACCTTCGGCAATGTCGAGCTGCTCGCCGGCATCCAGTTCATCCCGGCGATGATCGGCCTCTTCGCCATTTCCGAGGTGCTGCGCTCGGTCGCCGCCGGCGCCGACATGCCGGCGGTGGAAAAGGGCGGCCGCGCCGGCATCTTCACCCGCCAGCTCGACAACATGCGGCGCTATCCGCTGCAGGCGCTGCGCGGCAGCATCACCGGCACGGCGATCGGCGCGCTGCCGGGTGCGGGCGCCGACATCGCCGCATGGATTTCCTATGCGATCTCCAAGAAGTTCTCCCGCCAGAAGGAGAAGTTCGGCACCGGCCACGTCGAGGGCATCGTCGAGGCGGGCGCCTCGAACAACGGCGCCGTCAGCGGCGCCTGGATCCCCGCCCTCGTCTTCGGCATTCCCGGGGATTCGATCACCGCCATCGTCATCGGTGTCCTCTATGTGAAGGGCCTCAATCCGGGACCGACGATCTTCATCAACCAGCCACAGCTGATCTATGCGGTGTTCATCGTCTTCTTTCTCGCCAATCTCATCATGCTGCCCTTCGGCTGGGTGGCGATCAAGGCCGCCCGCACCATCCTGTCGATTCCGGCCCGCGTGCTGATGCCGATCATCCTGATGTTCTGCATCGTCGGCTCCTTCGCCATCAACAACTCGCCCTTCGGCATCGTCCTGATGCTGGTCTTCGGCATCGTCGGCTTCCTGATGGAGGAGAACGACATTCCGATCGCCCCGGCGATCCTCGGCCTCGTCCTCGGCCCGATGCTGGAGCAGAACTTCGTCACCTCGATGATCAAGGCCGACGGCAGCTTCCTCGCCTTCTTCGAACGGCCGATCGCCGCCGGTCTCGGGATCTTCACCATCGCCATCTGGTCGATCCCGCTTATCATGCTGGCGATTCGCCGTGGCCGGCCGGGCGCCGTGCCCGCGGCGTGACAAGCCGTCCAGGGCAGTGCCCGCACCGTCCGGCGCCGGCCGGCGGAGCGCCCTCGCCCGTCGCGGGCCCGCCGGATCGCTCGCCCGAACCACGAAGGAACCGTCTTTTCATGGCCAAACCCGATCTCCTGCAGGTCTGCCCCTACGCCGAGCCCGTCACCGCGGCGCTGGAGAAGGAGTTCACCCTGCACCGCTATTTCGAGGCGAAGGACAAGCCGGCGCTGCTTGAAAGCCTCGCCCCGACCACGCGCTTCGTCGCGACGGGCGGCCATCACGGCGCCTCGCGCGAGATGATCGCGGCGCTGCCGAAGCTGGAGCTGATCGCCTCCTTCGGCGTCGGCTACGACGCGGTCGACGTCGAGGCGGCGAAGGAGCACGGCGTCGCCGTCACCAATACGCCCGACGTCCTCAACGACTGCGTCGCCGAGGTGACGCTCGGCCTGATGCTGGCGCTCGCCCACCGCCTGCCCCAGGCCGACCGCTACGTGCGGCAGGGGCGCTGGGAGGCGGAAGGGCCGTTCGCGCTGACCGACGAACTCACCGGCAGCCGCGTCGGCATCCTCGGCCTCGGCCGGATCGGCAAGGCGATCGCCCGGCTCGCCCAGGCCTTTCACATGGAGGTGGTCTATCACGGCCGCACGCGGCAGGAGCACGTCCCCTTTCCGCACTATCCGGACCTTGCCGAAATGGCCGCCGCCGTCGACTGGCTGGTGGTGATCGCGCCGGGCTCGGCCGAGACCAAGGGTCTCGTCGACCGCGCCGTGCTGACGGCGCTCGGGCCGAAGGGCAAGCTCGTCAACGTCGCGCGCGGCTCGCTGGTCGACGAACCGGCGATGATCGAGCTTCTCGAGACCGGCGGCCTCGGCGGCGCCGCCCTCGACGTCTTCGCCGAGGAGCCGAAGGTGCCGGAGCGCCTGCGCGCCCTCGAAAACGTCGTGCTCCTGCCGCATCAGGGCTCGGCGACCCACAAGACCCGCGCGGCCATGGGCCGTCTGGTGGTGCGCAACCTCGTCGCCCATCTGCGCGGCGAGCCGCTGATCAGCCGCGTCGTCTGACGCCCGGCGAACGGGATGGCGCCGGCGCGGAACGGCGCCGGAAGTCCCGGCCGCCCGACCCGTCGACGGCGAGCGGACATTGAAAAGGGCGGCCCGCCCCCCGGCGGCCCGCCCTTTTTTAAAAAGCTGCCCGGCGGCTGGTTCGCCCCGGGCCTTCGGTCACCTCGCCGCGGCAGCCTTCAGGGCCTCAACGGGATCCTGCTTGCCGCCCTGCTCGTCGAAGCTCGCCAGATAGGCGATGACGTTCTTCAACTCGTCGGGCTTCTTGAGACCGGCAAAGGCCATCTTGGTGCCCTTGACGGTGCCGCGCGGATCGGAAATCCACGTCGTCAGCAGTTCCTCGTTCCAGGCCTTCTTGTCGGAGGCCCATTCCTGGAACGGCTTGGAGAAGCTGTAGCCGCCGCGGCCGGCGCCCGGCTTGTCGCCGACGATGCCGTTGAGTTCGGGGCCGATCTTGTTCTTGGCGCCCTCGCCGATGGCGTGGCAGGCCTTGCACTTGTTGAAAACCTTCTCGCCGGCCGCAGGATCACCCATGTCCTGAGCCGATGCCGCCCCGGCGGCGAAAAGCAGCGCCGTGCCGGCGATGACGAGACTGACCTTACGCATGTGTCCTCCCTTTCGTGTGATGTTGGAGAGGTTGGTCCAGCACCCACTGGGACGACCATATTGGGCGAAGCCCCGGCTTGGCAATCAGAGTTTCGAACGAATCCAATGTGCCGGGCGAACGCACCCCGCGCCGCTCCGCTGCCCCGCCGCCGCGGGGCTTGCCGGCCTTCACAGGCCGCCGGCACGGCCGTCAAGGTCGATCGCCGCAATGCATTAACTCTTACGCATGGGAATTTAGTCCCCACATTTCTGCCATAGTCGTAAACCCATGAAACTCCTCGTTTAATCCTTCATTCACCAAAAATTTTATGAAAATATGAAGGGTTAGGGGCGAGGAATCGGCCATTCCCGGCGCGACCGGGCGCCAAGTGAGGCCAAAGGGCAACAGTGAAAATATGACCGTATTCCTGCCATCATTCAGCCACCCGAACTGATCAGGGATCGTCGCCGAATTCGGACCAGAGCCTTCCGAATCCGTCACGAGCAGGCGGTCTCACCCCTGCCCAGTCGTCGCAGATGCGACAAAGGAGAGTACCCATGAAGCGTTTTGCACTGCTTCTCGCCACCGCCGCCTTCGCAACCCCGGCGATGGCTGCCGACATCATTGCGCCGGAGCCGCCGGCACCCGCCCCGATCGCCATCGAACCGGTCGCCCAGACCACGACCTGGACCGGCCTCAGCCTCGGCGTGCAGGCCGGCGGCGTCTTCGGCGGTGACGAGGGCGAGGCGAATTTCGATCCGGGCACCAGCGCGACGCTCGGCGGCGGCGCCAGCAACTACGACCTGGACGGCAACTTCATCGGCGGCGCCAACATCGGCTACGACTACCAGTTCGGCAACAACGTCGTCCTCGGCGCCACCGCCGACTTCAACTACATCGACCGCGAGAAGGACACGACCTACTCGACGCCGGGCGGCACCGACATCTCGTCGCAGACCAAGCTCGACTATCTCGGCACGGTGCGCGGCCGGCTCGGCTACGCCTTCGACAACGTCCTCGTCTACGGTTCGGGCGGTCTTGCCTATGCCGACGTGAAGACCGACGTCTCGACGCCGTCGACGGCGGCGGGTTCGGAATTTGCCGGCTACAACTTCGATACCAGCACCGACAGCTCCAAGGTCGGCTACACGGTCGGCGGCGGCGTCGACGTGATGGCGACGCAGAACCTCTCCTTCGGCGTCGAATATCTCTACACCAACCTCGGCAAGAACTCGGCGACGGTCAGCGGCAGCAACGGCGTCAACAGCGTCGAGTTCAAGAGCAACGACGACAAGGACCTCGACTTCCACACGGTCTGGGCCAAGGCGGCGTATCACTTCAACTGATCGCTCCGCCGCCTGCGGCGGGGCTCGGGCGACTGTACCGGCCCCGGCGGGGCCGGTGCGCACCGATCGGATCGGACGGCCCCACCCCCTCGGCCGTCTGATATGAGGAAGAATGCCGGCGGAGCCCCTCCGCCGGCATTCTTGCGTTTGCGGGTGTGTCTTCAGACGGGCGAGCCCGTTACGCGCAGGTCAGGCGAGCGGCGGCAGCCCGAGATCCTCCCGGCGTGGCAGGTCGGCGCCCTTGCGCGTGCAGGTGATCGCCGCGGCCTCGACCGCGAAGGCCAGAAGACCCTCGGCATCCGTCCGGGTAAAGCCGGCGATCGCCGACCGCGACAGGGCGCCGCGCTCCTTCAGCCCGGCGAGCATGGCCGCCTGGAAGGTGTCGCCGGCGCCGACCGTGTCCTCGACCCGGATGGCCCGGCCGGGAACCTTCACGGCGACGCCGCCGCTGGTCTCGCCGATCGCGCCGTGCTCGCCGAGGGTGACGACGGCCATTCCCGCGCCCGCCGCCAGCCACTCGCCGACCACGGTGTCGACGGCGCGGCCGGGATAGAGCTGGGCGATGTCCTCCTCGCTCGCCTTGACGAGGCCGGCGAAGGGGACGAGTTCGGCGACCTTGGCCCGCCAGACGTCGAGGTCCGGCTCGATCGAGGAACGGATGTTCGGGTCGTAGGAGATGAAGCGGCTCGGCGCCTCCTGGCGCACCAGCCGCGCCAGCGCCGCGCCGGTCGGCTCCGTCACCGTCGAATAGGACGCGACGTGGATCGCCTCGACCTCCGGTGGGAAGCTCTGCGGCACCTCGTCGGGCTCGATCGAGCGGTCGGCCGTCCCCTCGATGTAGAAGGCGTAGCTCGCCGAGCCCTCGGCCGACAGCGACACCATGGCGAGCGTCGTCTGCCGGTCGGTCGGGATCAGGAAGCGCTGGTCGATCGCCTCGCGCTCCATGAAGGCGCGGATCTTCTCGCCGAACAGATCGCCCGACATCTTGGTGAAATAGCCCGCATGGTGGCCGAGCCGTGCGAGGCCGAGGGCGACGTTGAGAGGCGAGCCGCCGATCCGGCCGGACAGGGCCACCGTGGCGACGTCCTCCGTCGGCACGGCAAACAGATCGAACAGGCAATCTCCGCAGCTCAGGAACATTCGCGGCTCTCCCCTTCCGGTTCGCCCGGACGCTGCCGAAGCCGCTAGCAAAATTGTCCCGTCCCGAAAAGAGCCGTCGGCTGCCGCGAGGGGTTCCTTCGCCTTCGCCGGTTCCTATCATCCCGGAAACAATCCATCGCAACCGGAACCCGCCATGCCCTTCGACCGCATCAACGGCATCGTCATCCATCACCAGGTCGAGGGGCCGGAGAGCGGCGCGCCGACGATCGTCCTCGTCAATTCGCTCGGCACCGACTTCAGGATCTGGAACGACGTCGCCGCGGCGTTTTCCGGCCGCTACCGGATCATCCGCTACGACAAGCGCGGCCACGGGCTCTCGGAGGTCCCGCCGCCGCCCTACCGCATGGAGGACCACGCCGCCGATCTCCTGGCGCTGCTCGACCATCACCTCGTCCCGAGCTGCCTCGTCGTCGGCCTCTCGATCGGCGGCGAGATCGCGCTCGGCCTCGCCGCGCTCGACGAGACCCGCCTCGCCGGCCTCGTCCTGATGGACACCGCCCACAAGATCGGCGACGCCGAGAGCTGGGACGCCCGCATCGCCGCGATCGAGAAGGACGGGATCGGCGCGATCGCCCCGCAGATCCTTTCGCGCTGGTTCACGCCCGGCTTCCGCACGCCGGACAATCCTGCCTTCACCGGCTATTCCAACATGCTGCTGAATTCGCCCCTTCCCGGCTATCTCGGCTCCTGCGCGGCGCTGCGCGACGCCGACTACACCGAAACCGCGAGGAAGCTCGCGATCCCGACCCTCCTGATGGTCGGCGATCAGGACGGCTCGACGCCGCCGGATCTCGTGAAATCCTGCGCCGACCTCGTCGCAGGGTCGCGATTCGAAGTGGTGGCGGGCGCCGGCCACCTGCCGCCGATCGAACAGCCGGAGGCGACGGTCCGGCTGGTCGGCGGCTTCGCCGACGCGGTGTTCGGCGCAAAGGCCGCCGCGTGAGCGCCTGCGTCTTCGGGCACCCCTTCCTCGGCCCGCTCCTCGGCGACGAGGAGATCGCGAGCTACTTCACCGCCGCCGCCGACATCGCGGCGATGGTGGATTTCGAGCTGGCGCTGGCCGCGGCGCAGCAGGAGGCCGGCCTCGTCTCGCAAGACGATGTCGCGGCGATCCGCAGCCGCACGGCGGCCTACGCGCCGGATCTTGCGGCGCTCGGGCAGGCGACCGCCCGCGACGGCGTCGTGGTGCCGGGGCTTCTCGCCGAGCTTCGCGCGGGGCTCGGCGAAGACGCCGGCAAGGCCCTGCATCTCGGGGCGACCAGCCAGGACGCGATCGACGCATCGCTCGCCATGCGCATGCAGGGCGTCTCGCTCGCGCTCGACCGGCGTCTCGCCGTCCTCTGCGACGGTTTCACGCGGTGGAACCTGGCTGACGGCGACCGGCCGGTGATGGCCCATACCCGCATGCAGGCGGCGAAGGAGACGCGCTTTTCCCGCAAGATCGCCGCCTGGACCGATCCGCTGCTGCGCTGCCGCCTGCGGCGCGAGGAGATCGCGCCGCGCGCCTTCGCGCTCCGGATCGGCGGCGCCGTCGGCGACCGGCGCGGCTTCGGCGATGCCGCCGAGGCGGTGGCGGCCGGCGTCGCGACACGCCTCGGGCTCCATCCGGCGCCTGCCTCGCTGCATTGCGAACGCGACGGCATCGCCGAACTCGCCGGCTGGTTCTCGCTGATCACCGGCGCGCTCGGCAAGTTCGGCCAGGACGCGGCGCTGTCGCTGCAGAGCGAGGTCGGGGAACTTGAGCTTTCCGGCGGCGGTGGCTCCTCGGCCATGCCCCACAAGAACAATCCGGTCGGGGCCGAGATCCTCGTCGCGCTCGCCCGCTTCAACGCCACCCTGGTCTCCGGCATGCACCAGGCGCTGGTCCACGAGAACGAGCGCTCGGGCGCCGCCTGGACGCTGGAATGGATGATCCTGCCGCAGATGGCGATGGCGGCGGGCGCCGCCACCCGCACGGCGCAGGAGCTTCTCGGCAAGCTGTCGCTGGCCGGGGGCTGATACCAAGAGGCATTGGAAATGGCTCTTGGTTCCTTAACTGGATTTTCACCAAGCCTTTGGCTTCGCATTGAAAATCCACATGTGTTCGACGGGCGGACGCGGACAGCGTCTTCGCCCGTCGGTATGGACCGCGCCGCGGCGGCGACATCGGACGCCCGGCCCGGCGCGGGGCGGGCCCGGCTCAGAACTCGATGCCCTTCTGCGCCTTCACCCCGGCGCGGAACGGATGCTTGACCATCTCCATCTCGGTGACGAGGTCGGCGAGCTCGATCAGCTCGTCCTTGGCGTTGCGGCCGGTGACGACGACATGCTTCCTGTCGGGCCGTCCCTTCAGGAAGTCCACCACCTCGGCGATGTCGAGATAGTCGTAGCGAAGCACGATGTTCATCTCGTCGAGCAGCACCATGTCGTGCTCCTCGTCGATGATCATCGCCTTCGCCCGCTCCCAGGCGGCCCGCGCCGCCTGGATGTCGCGCTGGCGGTCCTGGGTCTCCCAGGTGAAGCCGTCGCCCATCGCGGTGATCGTCACCTCGCCGGGAAACCGCTCGAGGGCGTGGCGCTCGCCGGTCTCCCACTTGCCCTTGACGAACTGCACGATGCCGACCTTCATGCCGTTGCCCAGCGCCCTGAAGACCAGACCGAAGGCCGCCGTCGACTTGCCCTTGCCCTTGCCGGTGTGGACGATGAGGAGGCCCTTCTCGATCGTCTTGGTCGCGAGGATCTTGTCGCGCGCCGCCTTCTTTTTCTTCATCTTCTCGGCGTGGCGGGCGTCGAGCTCCTCTTCGCTCATGCCGTCCGTGGCCTTCGGGCGTGTCGCCGGCGCGTCGTTCATGCAGCCTTCTCCGGTCGTGTGGGTTCGTCGTCTTCGGCCAGCAGCTTGGCGAAGAAGATGCGGCTCTCGCCGGCGGGATAGTCGGGAAGCCGGCCGAAGGGCCGGTAGCCGAGCCGCTCGTAGAAGCCCGGCGACTGGAAGGAATAGGTGTCGACCCAGATGCCGGCGCAGCCCGCCTCGCGCGCCACGCTCTCGGCGCGTTCGATCAGCGCCCGGCCGAGGCCGCGGCCGCGCCAGCGCTCCGGCACGGCGAGGATCTCGATCCACATCCAGTTCCAGTAGATCTGGGCGATCAGCCCGCCGTCGATGCCGGCGTCGTCCTGAAGCGCCAGCGTGAGGAAGCGCGGCGCGAAGGCGAAGTTCCCGGCGGTGGCGTGCTCGGCGAGCGGTGCGACGATGCGGGCGCGATGCGCGGTCTCCGGAAGGTCGAGGCGGTGGATGGTCGGCGTCATGACAGCGTCATGGAGCGGCGGCGGCATCGCTTCAAGCCCCGGCGGCGCGTCGGCGCATCCCGGCGAGGTCGGAAAGGGCGGAGTTCGAGCGCGGCGTCCACAGGCCCCGCTCCACCGCCTCGGCGAAGCGCTCGCGAATCTCGGCGAGCGCCGCGGGGTTGTTCTCCGCGAGGAAGCCGGCGACCCGCTCGTCGGCGACGAAGGCGTTCCAGGCCGCCTCGAAATGATGGTCGCGCACCGCCCCCGTCGTCGCGGCGAAGGCAAACATGTAGTCGACCGTCGCGGCGATCTCGAAGGCGCCCTTGTAGCCGTGGCGCATGACGCCGGCGATCCATTTCGGATTGACCACCCGGCCCCGCACCACCCGGCCGATCTCCTCCTCCAGCGTGCGGACCACCGGCCGCTCCGGCCGCGAATGGTCGTTGTGATAGACGGCCGGGCGGGCGCCGGAGAGATGTTCGACCGCCGCGGTCATGCCGCCCTCGAACTGGTAGTAGTCGTCGGAATCGAGCAGGTCGTGCTCGCGGTTGTCCTGGTTCTGGACGACCGCCTCGATGCCCGAGAGCCGCTGCTCGAAGGTCTGCCGCTCCGCCTCGCCCTCCGCATCGGCGCCATAGGCATAGGAGCCCCAGACGAGATAGCTCGTCGCGAGGTCGGCCCTGTCCGTCCAGCCCTTTTCGTCGATCAGCGCCTGCAGCCCGGCGCCATAGGCCCCGGGCTTCGAACCGAAGACCCGGAAGCCGGCGCGCTTTTCCGCCTCGGCTTCGCTCGCCCCGGCCTCGACCAGCGCCGCCTTCTCCAGGCGCATCCGCGCGGCGAGAGGATTGTCCGCCGCCTCCTCGTCGAGTGCGCCGACGGCGCGGACCGCCCGGTCGAACAGCGCGATCTGGTCCTGAAAGGCGTCGCGGAAGAAGCCGGAGATGCGCAGGGTCACGTCGACGCGCGGCCGCCCCAATTCGGCAAGCGTGACGATCTCGTAGCCCGTCACCCGGCGCGACGCACGGTCCCAGACCGGTTTCGCCCCGATCAGCGCCAGCGCCTGCGCGACGTCGTCGCCGCCGGTCCGCATGTTGGAGGTGCCCCAGGCGGTCAGGCCGAGGGAAGTCGGCCACTCGCCGTGATCCTGCAGGTGGCGGGTGACGAGAAGCTCGGCCGACTTCCTGCCGAGTTGCCAGGCGGTCTCGGTCGGCACCGCCCGGGTGTCGACGGAATAGAAGTTCCGGCCGGTCGGCAGCACGTCCGGCCGGCCCCTCGTCGGCGCGCCGGACGGGCCGGGCGCGACGAAGCGGCCGGCGAGCCCTTCGAGCAGGCCGGCGATCTCCGCGCGGCCGGAGGCGGCGACGGCCGGCTTCAGCCGCGATTCCACCGCGCCGAGGACGGCGGCTGTGGATTGCCAGCGGACATCCGGCGGGAATTCGCCCGCGACGAGGTTTGCCGCGAGGGCTTCGAGCCGCTCCACCGTGTCGCCGGCGGTGCGCCACGGGTCTGTGGACAGGCGCGCGAGAACCTGTGGACGCGGCCCCTCCCACGGTGCCGCCATGTCGCAGTCGAGGGCGTCAAATGGTTTTGCGGCTGCGGCGTACCGCTCGGCTGACACTTGGGCGGCGGCTGCACCCCCCTCTGCCCTGCCGGGCATCTCCCCCACAAGGGGGGAGATAGAACCTCGTTCGAGACCGGCGCCCTTTGCTTCAGAGGCTGATACACCCAACGGATCAGGAAGCGAGCCACCGTCAACACCGCCTGATCTCCCCCCTTGTGGGGGAGATGTGCGGCAGGACAGAGGGGGGTGCCCGGCGCCAATGTTGGAAGAGTGCAAATCCCCGCCCCGTTCAACCGCAGCGGCCCCACACAGCCCCAGATCCGCCGCGAGCGCCCGGGTGAGCGAGGCGTCGCCCGGTTCGCTGCCGCGCGGCAGGCGCGCCAGCGCGACGACGAGGTCGGTGAGAAGCCGGCCCTCGGGCGCGACGCCGAAGACGTGCAGCCCGTCGCGGATCTGCATCTCCTTCAGATCGCAGAGATAGGCGTCGATCTTGGTCAGCGCGGCGTCGTCCTCCTCGCCCCTGCCGATCCCCGCATCGGCGTCGAGGCCGATGTCGCGGACGAGATCGAGGATCCCCGTCTTCAGAAGCGCCAGCCGCCGCGGATCGCCCCCCGCCGCCTGGTAGTATTCGTCGACGAGCGCCTCGAGGTCCTTCAGCGGCCCGTAGGTCTCGGCCCGGGTCAGCGGCGGCGTCAGATGGTCGACGATGACGGCCGCGGTCCGGCGCTTGGCCTGCGTCCCCTCGCCGGGATCGTTGACGATGAAGGGGTAGAGATGCGGCAGCGGGCCGAACACCGCCTCGGGAAAACACGTCTCTGACAGCGCCAGCGCCTTGCCCGGCAGCCATTCGAGATTGCCGTGCTTGCCCATGTGGATCACCGCGTCGACATCGGCGACCTCGCGCAGGAAGGCGTAGAGCGCCAGATAGTTGTGCGGCGGCACGAGATCCGGAGAGTGGTAGGTCTCCTTCGGATCGACATTGTAGCCGCGCGCCGGCTGGATGCCGACCAGCGCCGCGCCGAACCGCGCCAGCGGCAGCGCAAAAGCCGGCTTACCATTTGCTTCGACGAGGAAAGGATCACGCTCGGGCGACCCCCAACGTTCGTTCACGGCCTGCCGCAGGGCGGCCGGCAGGCCGGCGAGGAAGGCCCGGTAGGCGTCGACCGGCATGACCTCGCGGATCTCGCGTGCCGCCAGTCCCGCATTGGTGGGCCCGGCCATCAGATGGTCGATCAGCGCGTTGCCGGTCTCCGGCACCCCAAAGACCGGATAGCCGGCCGCCCGCATTGCCTTCAGGACCTCGACGGTCCCCGCCGGCGTGTCGAGGCCGACGCCGTTGCCGAGCCGCCCGTCGCGGTTCGGATAGTTGGCGAGAAGGACGGCGATGCGCTTGTCGGCATTCGGCTTCGTCCGCAGCCGCGCCCAGCGGGCCGCGAGCTCGGCGACGAACCCCACCCGGTCCGGCACGGCGCGATGGGCGACGATGTCGGTCTCGGTCAGAGCGTCCCAGGTCCCGGCCGACTTGAAGGCGACGGCGCGGGAGAGAACCCGCCCGTCGAGTTCCGGCAGGGCGACGCTCATGGCGAGGTCGCGCGCCGACAGGCCCTGACTGGATTGCCGCCACGCCGCTTCCGAGCCGCTCGCCAGCACCGCCTGGATGACGACGGCGCCGTGTTCTTCGAGCACCGTCGGCTTTCGCGCGGCACCCGGCCCCGTGGCCGGCGAGGAAACGGCAAAGCCGGTGAGGTTGACGACGACGGCGGGCCGGCGGCGGGCGAACAGTTCCCGCAGGGTTGCGACCGAGACCGGGTCCTTCAGGCTGGAGACATAAACCGGCAGCACGTCGAGGCCGCGCCCGGCCATCGCCTCCGCCAGCGCCTCGACGGGCCCCGTCTGGCCGCTCTGCACCAGCGCGCGATAGCAGACGATGGCGGCGAGGGGCTTCCCGCCAGCGTCGGCGTCCCGGGCCTCAGTCTCGTCATCCCGGGCTTGACCCGGGATCCGTTCCAAACCGTTACCGCTGCGATCAACGTCGCCTCCACCCCCCTCTGTCCTGCCGGACATCTCCCCCGCAAGGGGGGAGATCGGACCTCGTTCGCCCGCGGCATCCTTGTTTGCCGGGTCAGGGTGAAGAGTGGCCCGATCGTTAGGGGCGCCTTCCGTGCCGCGGCCTGATCTCCCCCCTTGCGGGGGAGATGGCTTGCAAGCCAGAGGGGGGCGCCCCGCGCCGCCGTCTCCTGCAAACCCGATCACCCCCGCCTTCAGCAGCGGTGTCGCATCGCCCGGCCAATCCCCTTCCCCGAGAAAGGCCCGGCAAGCGAGCAGGAAGCCCTCGGCATTGGCAGGGCCGCCCTCGACCAGATAGCGCCAGAGCCGGTCGCGCTCTTCGACAGGGATCGTCGTGAAGGCGTCGAGGCCCTGGTCCGGCTTGTCGTCGCCGGGGATCGCCGCCAGCCTGCCGCCGGTCGCCTGGGCGTTCGCCAGCAGGGCGTCGAGGCCGTAGGGCCAGTAGGCGGCGCCGCCGAGGAGCCGCACCACCACCAGCTTCGCCCGGCAGAGCGTCCGTGCCACATAGGTGTCGACGGACATCGGGTGTTTGAGACGCAGGAGATTGGCGAGGCGCAGATCGGAAGGTCCGAAGCCGAGCCGATGCGCCGCCGCGGCGAGCGCCGCGATCTCGGTGTCGGCGGCGGAGAGAAACACGATCGCGCCGGGCGACTGGCCGAGATCCACCGCCTCGCCGCCGTCGTCGATCGCACCCTTCTGGGCGAGGAGGAGATGCAAGCGGGGCTCCCTATTCGGCCGCCGTCGAGGGCATCGCCGGCGCCTCGCCGGCTTCCCCCGCCGCGAGCGCTTCGATGCGGCCGGCGATCGCCGCCGTGGTCGCCTGGTCGAGACCGTCATGGAGGCCGATCACGACGAGCTTCGTCGCCCGCGTCTCGTCCTTGCCCCAGGGCCGGTCGAAATAGGTCTCGATGCGCTGGCCGACGGCCTGGACGACGAGGCGCATCGGCTTGCCGGGAACGTCGGCGAAGCCCTTCAGCCTCAGGATGTCGTGGGCGCCGATCAGCGCCTTCAGGCCCTCGACGAAGGCCTTCTGGTCGGCGAGCGGTCCGGCCGCGGCGACGAAGCTCTCGAACTCGTCGTGATCGTGCTCGGCGCCGCCTTCGTGCTCGATCTCGTGATGCGACCTGCGTCCGGAAATCAGCGCCTCGGTGCCGGCGGCGATGCCGAGGAGCACGTCGGCCGGCAGCTTGCCGTTCTCGGCGGCGACGGTCTTCACCGTGCGGTCGGTGGCCGCGGCGGTCTCCTTGCGGACCTTTTCCAGCGTGTCCCGGTCGATGAGATCGGCCTTGTTGAGGACGACGAGATCGGCGGCGCGGATCTGGTCCTCGAAGAGTTCCTCGAGCGGGTTGTCGTGGTCGAGGCTTTCATCGGCGGCGCGCTGCGCCGCGACCTTCGCCTCGTCCTCGGCGAAGCGCCCGGCGGCGACTGCGGCGGCGTCGATCACCGTGACGACGCCGTCGACCGTCACCTGCGTCTTGACCTGCGGCCAGTTGAAGGCGGCGACCAGCGGCTGCGGCAGCGCCAGGCCCGAGGTCTCGATGACGATGTGGTCGGGCGGCGTCTCGCGCCGCAGCAGCTTTTCCATCGCCGGGATGAAGTCGTCGGCGACGGTGCAGCAGATGCAGCCGTTGTTCAGCTCGACGACGTCGTCTTCGCCGCAGGTCTCGATGCCGCAGCCCTTGAGGATGCCGCCGTCGACGCCGAGATCGCCGAATTCGTTGATGATCAGGGCGATCTTCCGGCCGCCGGCATTTTCGAGCAGGTTGCGGATCAGCGTCGTCTTGCCGGCTCCGAGGAAGCCGGTGATGACGGTGGCGGGGATCTTCTGGGCGGGCATGGTTGCCTCCTGGGTTTTTTCGGCGCGACGGTCCGGCCGAGGGGCCGCCGCCGCCGCGGTTTCATCTGTTCAAGTCCTGGTGCGGCGCGAGCGGCGTCGGCGCTCACCCCTTCAGCTGCATCGACAGGCCGGCGGCGACGAAATGGACCGCGTCGGCCAGCGCCGCGACACGCTGGTTGACGAGGCCCGCATGGTCGCGGAAGCGGCGCGCCATCGCATTGTCCGGCACGATGCCGAGGCCGACCTCGCTGGCGACGAAGACCACCGGCCCGGCAAGGCCTGCCGCCAGCCGCTCGAAGAGCGCCGCGGCATCCGCCTCGACGTCGTGCTCCTCCAGCATCAGGTTGGTCACCCAGAGCGTCAGGCAGTCGACGAGGACCATCCGCCCGGGCCCGGCCTCGCTTGCGAGCGCGCCGGCAAGGTCGATCGGCGCCTCAACCGTGCGCCAGTCCCCGCCGCGTCGTTGGCGGTGGAGCGCGATACGCACGTCCATCTCGGCGTCGAAGGCGCGGCCGGTGGCGATATAGACCGGCGCGAGACCGCTCGCCGAAACGAGGCGTTCGGCAAAGGCGCTCTTGCCGGAACGCGCGCCGCCGAGAACGAAGCTGATGCCGGGAGGCACGACGGGCCTTGCGCGGATTGCCGGGGCGGGCTCTCGTCCGGCGACCGTCGCGGTCAGCGGCCGGGCCCGGCGGCCGGGAACCGGTCCCGCCCGAGGCACGGCGCGGCGCGGCGGCAGCGCGGCGCGGCCGGGCGATCGAGGATGTGCGTCGTCATGGTCGTATCAACCTCCGTGACGGCCGCCCGAAGCGGGTCGGCGTTTCAAAAAGGCCGGCAGGTCTCCTGGCTCGCGGGTCGTCGACATCCGTCTCGCCTTCCCGGAGTCGCCTCCAGTGGCTTTCCGGACACCGGAACGCTGGTCGCGCATGCCGGGCCGGTGACGCATCTCTCGCCGCTCTACAGTCGCGGGGTCGGCTGCGATGAAGGCCCCCGGATTGGGTCGGCCCGTCGCATTCCCTCTTCGCCCCAGCCCGCGCCAACGGGAGGGGAACCGTCCTTCGTCCGGATCGCTGCGGCGCAGTGCCGCGCCGAACCGGAGCCTCGAGAGAGTAGCATCCGCGCTCCCGGCGGCGCAATCCGGGGCAGGACGGCGCCTCCCTCTTCCTCCGGTTGTGTTCACTGCATCTGAAACAATCAGTGGCCAAAGGAAATCTCAACCCCTTCGGCGCAGACTTCCGCTTCGGCACCGCATCGCCTCGAATCCCTGCCGGAGCACCGGAACGATGACCACGATCGACCCTGAGGAAATCGCCCGGCGCGCGGCCGTCGAGCGCTATCGGCGCAGCGGCGCGCTGTTCGGGGAAAAGCTCGAGCGCGTCGTCAAGCTGGCGTCCACGATCTTCGGCTTCGCCCACGTCAACCTCACCACCCATCACGACGAGATGCAGGTCTGTCACGTGCACGTGGGCCGGTACGGCCAGGACCGGCGGCGCGAGGAGACTTTCTGCCGCTATCCCGTCGCCAGCCACGAGCTCATGGTCGTCCACGACCTGTCGAAGGACGCGCGCTTCACGGACCATCCGGTGGTCGCCGGCAAGCCGCATCTGCGCTTTTACGCCGGCGCGCCGCTGGTCACGCCCTGCGGCCATGCGATCGGCGCGCTCTGCCTGCTCGATACCCGCCCGCGCAAGTTCAGCGCCCGTGACGGCGAGCTTCTCGCCGATCTCGCGGCGCTCGCCGTCGAACACATGGAGCTCGTCTCGGTCGTCGACGA
The DNA here is from genome assembly GCF_017353515.1 of Jiella sonneratiae. Lineage (GTDB taxonomy): Bacteria > Pseudomonadota > Alphaproteobacteria > Rhizobiales > Rhizobiaceae > Jiella > Jiella sonneratiae. Next base: position 149,180 of record NZ_JAFMPY010000005.1, on the reverse strand, counting down.
GGCGAAATACGACCCGCTCACCGGCCTGCGCAACCGCGGCTTCCTGGTGGAGACGATCAAGGCCTCGCTCGAGGCCGACCGGGCGTCCTCGGTGCTTCTCATCGACCTCGACGGCTTCAAGCAGATCAACGATTCGCTCGGCCATGGCTGCGGCGACGAAGCGCTGGCCCTCGTCGCCGGCCGGCTCAGGGAATTTGCCCGCGACGACCGGACCATCGCGCGGCTCGGCGGCGACGAGTTCGTCGTGTTCGTCGACGGCACCGCCGACCCGATCGAGGTGACGCGGCTCGCCGAGGCCGTCGTCGCGCGGCTCGGCGAGGCGATCACCCTGCAGGGCCACGTCGTCAATTTCGGCGCCAGCGTCGGCGTCGTGCTGCGCTCCTACGAGACCGAGGCGATGCAGCTCGTCGGCAATGCCGATCTCGCCATGTACCGGGCCAAGCAGGACGGACGGAACTGCCACCGGCTGTTCACCCGCAGCATGCGCAACGTCGCCCGCGACCGCGGCGACGTCGTCCTCGAAATGCAGGACGCCTGGGAAGACGGCGCCTTCCAGCTCTACTACCAGCCGATCGTGCGGCTCGCCGACGGCCGCTGGACCGGCGCCGAGGCGCTCCTGCGCTGGAACTATCCCTATCGCGGCGTGCTGTCGCCGGCGCTGTTCCTGCCGGTGCTCGAGAAGAGCCATCTCGCCGTCGATCTCGGCGCCTGGGTCATCGACGAGGCGTGCCGGCAGGCGGCCCTGTGGCGAGGGCGCTTCGATCCCGAGTTCTCCATCGCCGTCAATCTGTTCGAGCTGCAGTTCCGGCCGGGGACGCTGGTCATGCGGGTGCGCGAGGCGCTGTCGCGGCATCGCCTGCCGCCGCAGGCGCTGCGGCTCGAAATGACCGAGCGGATCTTCCTCGGCGACGATCCGAAGATCTTCGCCCAGGTCCGCCAGCTCCGCGAGATGGGCGTCGGGATCGCCTTCGACGACTTCGGCACCGGCTTCGCGTCGCTCTCGGCGCTCCGCAGCTACCCCGTCTCCTGCATCAAGATCGACCGGTCCTTCATCGCCGACATGATCCGCAAGCCCGACGATCTGACGATCGTCACCGCGCTGATCTCGCTGGCGAAGAAGCTGAACCTCGACGTCGTCGCGGAAGGCATCGAGACCGAGGAGCAGCGGGCCGTCGTCGCCCGCGAGGCGGGCATCGAGGGACAGGGCTTTCTGTTCTCGAAGCCGGAGCCGGCGGACGTCATCGAACGCATCTGGCACCGGCCGCAGGGCCTCGCCCTGCGCAGCGCCTGACGCCGCGGCGCGAAGGCGCGCCGCCCCGCCCTCCCGCCGCCCTCCGCCCTCGCCTTCCCCGCCCATGACCGCCGCATGACCGTCCGGCCGACCGCGGCCGCGGCGGCCTCCGGCGCTACCGCAGCGCAAAAACATGCCGCCGCGACGGTTCTCGTTTGCGCAGCGGCTCTATATCTCCCCCGATCGACATCATGGTGAGTTTGACGGATCGACGGGAGACAGTGGCTTCATGTGCGGGATATGCGGTGAGATTCGCTTCGACGGAACGACGGCCTCGGGCGAACGGCTGCAGCGCATGGGAGACTGTCTCGCCCCGCGCGGCCCCGACGGGGCGGGGCAGGTGCTGCGCGGACCGATCGGCCTCGGCCATCGCCGGCTGAAGATCATCGATCTTTCCGAAAAGGCGCAGCAGCCGATGGTCGACCCCGAGCTGGGGCTGACCATCGCCTTCAACGGCTGCATCTACAATTATCCCGAACTCAGGCAGGAGCTGGAGGGCAAGGGCTACCGCTTCTTCTCGACCGGCGACACGGAAGTCATCGTCAAGGCCTATCACGCCTGGGGCCGCGACTGCGTGAAGCGCTTCCACGGCATGTTCGCCTTCGCCATCGCCGAGCGGGAGAGCGGCCGGGTGATGCTGGCGCGCGACCGCTTCGGCATCAAGCCGCTCTATCTCTCGCAAAACGACAAGCGGCTCTATCTCGCTTCCTCGCTGCCGGCGATCCTTGCGACGGGCGACGTCGACCGCTCGATCGACCGCGCGGCGCTGCACCATTACATGACCTTCCACGCTGTGGTCCCGCCGCCGCTGACCATCGTCAAGGGCATCCGCAAACTGCCCCCGGCGACGACGCGGATGATCGAGCCGGACGGTTCCTTCGACGACCAGGTCTACTGGGCGCCGGACTTTGCGCCGCGCCCCGGCGACGAGAAGCTGTCGCCGACCGACTGGCGCGATCTCGTCATGGATGCGCTGAAGCTCGCCGTCGACCGGCGCATGGTCGCCGACGTGCCGGTCGGCGTGCTCCTATCGGGCGGCGTCGACTCCTCGCTGATCGTCGGGCTTCTCGCGGAAGCCGGGCAGAAGGACCTCAACACCTTCTCGATCGGCTTCGAGGACGCCAATGGCGAGGTCGGCAACGAATTCGAGTTCTCCGACATCATCGCCAAACACTACGGCACCGAGCATCACAAGATCTTCGTGCCGGGCTCGGAGCTGATGGAGCATCTGCCGGGCACCATCCGGGCGATGTCCGAGCCGATGGTCTCCTACGACAATGTCGGCTTCTACCTGCTCTCGCGCGAGGTCTCCAAGCACATCAAGGTGGTGCAGTCCGGCCAGGGGGCCGACGAGGTCTTCGGCGGCTATCACTGGTATCCGAAGATGGTCGGCGCCAACGATCCGCTCGCCGCCTATTCGAGGGCGTTCTTCGACCGCAGCCACGCGACGCTGAAGGGCCAGATCGCCCCCGAGTGGATGACCGAGGAAGACGTCTCCCGCGACTTCGTGGCGAAGCACTTCGCCATGGCCGGCGCCGAGAACCCGGTCGACAAGGCGCTGAGGGTCGACGCCCACGTCATGCTGGTCGACGATCCGGTCAAGCGCGTCGACAACATGACCATGGCCTGGGGCCTCGAGGCGCGGGTGCCCTTCCTTGATCACGAACTCGTCGAGCTCGCGGCCAGGGTGCCGGCCGAGGAGAAGCTGAAGCAGGAGGGCAAGGGCGTCCTCAAGGAGGTCGCGCGGCAGGTCGTTCCCTCGGAAGTCATCGACCGCAAGAAGGGCTACTTCCCGGTGCCGCAGCTGAAATACATCTCCGGGCCCTATCTCGACATGGTCCGCGACACGCTGACCAGCCAGGCCGCGACCTCCCGCGGGCTGTTCCAGAAGAGCTATCTCGACGAGCTCTTCGCCAATCCCGCCGACCACATCACCCCGCTGCGCGGCTCGGAACTCTGGCAGGTCGCGCTCCTCGAACTCTGGCTGCAGGAACAGGGGGTCTGATTTCATGGCAGGCGAGAGGCAGGCCGACCGCCCGCGCAGGGACCACCGGCTCGAGAAGCTGCGCGCCTCGGGGCCCAACGGCTCGGCGGTGCGCGCCAGGGCCGATTCGGACGGTCTGAGGCAGAACGCCATCCTCGATTGCGGCTGGGGGCGCCTCGTCTTCGGCCAGACCTTCGCCGATCCGCGCGAGCTCGCCAATTCGCTGCGCGAGGAGGGGCCGGACCGGCGCGACATCGCCTTCTACGTCAAGGATCCGCACGTCCTCCTCAGCCACGCGCCGCAGGAGTTGTTCCTCGATCCGTCCCACACCTACCGGCTCGACCTTTCAACCTACAAGCAGGGCAACCGCCGGCCGCGCGGCTTCTTCATCCGCCGCCTCGCCTCCGAGGAGGACGCCACCGAAGTCAACCGCATCTACCAGTCCCGCGGCATGGTGCAGGTGCATCCGGCGTTCTTCTGGTCGAACCGCGACAACCGGGCGCTGACCTATTTCGTCGCCGAGGACGAGACCACCGGCGCGATCCTCGGCACCGTCACCGGCGTCCACGGCAAGCGCGCCTTCGGCGATCCGGAGAACGGCTCGTCGCTGTGGTGCCTCGCCGTCGATCCGCAGGCGACCCATCCCGGCATCGGCGAGAGCCTGGTGCGCCGGCTCGCCGAGCACTTCCAGGCGCGCGGCTGCGCCTTCATGGACCTGTCGGTCATGCACGACAACGACAAGGCCATCGCGCTCTACGAGAAGCTCGGCTTCGTCCGGGTCTCCTACTTCACGATCAAGCGCAAGAACGAGATCAACGAGAAGCTCTTCACCGGCCCGAACGACGACTACGAGGGGCTGAACCCCTATGCCCGGATCATCGTCGACGAGGCGCGGCGGCGCGGCATCCACACCGAAGTGGTGGACGCCGCCGGCGGCTTCTTCCGCCTGACCCATGGCGGGCGGACGGTGCTCTGCCGCGAGAGCCTCTCGGAACTGACCACCGCCGTCGCCATGTCGATCTGCGACGACAAGACGGTGACGCGGCGTCTGGTCGAGGCGGCGGGCGTCCGGGTGCCCGAACAGATCCCGGCCGGCAGCGACGACGAAGCCGTCGCCGCCTTCATCGAGAAGCACGGCCAGATCGTCGTCAAGCCGGCGCGCGGCGAGCAGGGCCGCGGCATCTCGGTCGGCATCGAGAGTCTGGAAGACGCGAAGGCGGCGATCGAGGCGGCCCGCAAGCATTCCGAGACGGTCCTTTTGGAGGCGTGCTTCCAGGGCGACGATCTCAGGCTGATCGTCATCGACTACCGCCTCGTCGCCGCGGCGCTGCGCAAGCCGCCGGTGATCACCGGCGACGGCCGTTCGAGCATCAGGGAGCTCATCGAGCACCTGTCGCGCCGGCGCTCGGCCGCGACCGGCGGCGAGAGCAAGGTGCCGATGGACGCCGAGACCGAGCGCTGCGTCAGACAGTCCGGCCACGGCATGGACGACGTGCCGGAAGAGGGCGAGCGGATCACCGTCCGCAAGACCGCGAACCTCCACACCGGCGGCACAATTCACGACGTCACCGGCGACATCCACCCGGCGCTCGTCGAAGCGGCGGTTGCGGCGGCGCGGGCAATTGAGATACCGGTGACCGGCATCGACCTGATGATCAAGTCGCCGGCCCTGCCGGACTACGTGTTCATCGAGGCGAACGAGCGGCCGGGCCTTGCCAATCACGAGCCGCAGCCGACTGCGGAACGGTTCGTCGACCTTCTGTTCCCGCTGTCGGTGCCATTTTCGGTGCGGGCGGCGCGCTCGCAGCAGCAGAGGTCGCGAAGGGAGGACTGAGTGCCGAGGCTTACGATCGATACCGAGTATCTGACCGAGCAGCTGAAGGCGCTCCTGAGAATTCCAAGTCCCACCGGCTACACCGATACCGTGGTGCGCCACGTCGCGCAGGAACTGGAGCGGCTCGGCCTCAAGGTCGAGCTCACCCGGCGCGGCGCGATCTCGGCGCTGCGCCAGGGCTCCCGCCGGGCTTCGGCGCGGGCCGTGGTCAGCCACCTCGACACGCTCGGCGCCCAGGTGAAGCGGCTGAAGGAGAACGGCCGGCTGGAGCTCGTGCCGATCGGCCACTGGTCGGCGCGTTTCGCCGAGGGTGCCCGCTGCATGGTGTTTTCCGACGCCGGCACCTATCGCGGCACGATCCTGCCGCTGAAGGCCTCCGGCCACACCTACAACGAGGAGATCGACACGCTTCCCGTCGGCTGGGGCTATGTCGAGCTGAGGGTCGACGCGCTGTCGCGCGACCTGACGGAACTGACCAAGCTCGGCATCGAGGTCGGCGACACGGTGGCGATCGATCCGCAGCCGGAATTCCTCGACAACGGCTACGTCGTCTCGCGCCATCTCGACAACAAGGCGGGCGTCGCCGTCATGCTCGCCGCGATCAAGGCGATGGAGGATGCCGGCACGTCGACGCCCGTCGACACCCACTGGCTGTTCACCATCGCCGAGGAGGTGGGCGTCGGCGCGGCCTCGATCCTCACCCCCGACATCGCCTCGATGATCGCCGTCGACAACGGCACCTCTGCCCCGGGCCAGAACTCGGCGGAATTCGGCGTCACCGTCGCGATGGCCGACCAGACCGGGCCGTTCGACTATCACCTGACCAAGAAGCTGGTGCGGCTCTGCCAGGACGAGGACATCCGCTACCAGAAGGACGTCTTCCGCTACTACCGTTCCGACTCCGCCTCGGCGATCGAGGCCGGCCACGACGTGCGCACCGCGCTGATCACCTTCGGCGTCGACGCCTCGCACGGCTACGAGCGCATCCACGTCCACGCGCTGCGCTCGCTCGCCGAGCTGATCACCGCCTATCTCACCTCGCCGGTGGAGATCGAGCGCGACCGCAATTTCCACGCCGGGCTGAAGGGCTTCACCCGCCAGCCCGACGTCGAGGCGGCGCAGGAACTCGCCAGCGACACCGACCCCGCCGAATAGCCGCGCATAGCCCCGCCGCGGCAACGACACGAAGAGGCCCTCCCCTCCCATGAGCGTCGACGACATCGTCGCAATCCCCGGGCGGCTGTTGTGGAACCTCCTCGTCCTTCTCGGCGCACTGTCCGGCGACCTCGTCGTCGCGGCGCGGGCCCATGCGGCGCTGGCTGCGGCCGTGCTCCTGGTGTTTCTCGTCGCGCTGGTCCTGTCGCGCGGGTCGGTGCTCCTCGTCTTCGTTCTCGGCTTCATCGCCGTCGCCGCGCTGATCGGCGCCGACCCCGTCGCCGAGCTCGACAAGCGCCAGGCCTTCGCGGTGCTGTCGATGGCGGCGATGCTACTCATCGGCCTCGTCATGCGCCGGCAGCGCCAGATGCGCGAGCGGCTGGAGGACGAGATCACCGCCCGCGAGGAGGCGGTGGAGGAAGCGCGCCGCGCCGGCTGGACCGCCGGGCTGAAGTTCCGCGAGGGCGAGGACGAGACGCCGCGCCTCGGGCCGCCGGAGTGACCTGCGGGTCGCCGGGCCAGTCGCCGGGCCAGTCACCGGACCACTCGCCGGAACGGCAACCTCATTCGTATCAGAGGCGTGCGCCGGGCACAGGCTGCGGCCGCTGCTGCGGCCGGTCGACGAAGGGAAAGCGGATCAGGATGGCGAAGAGATCGCCCTCGACCATCCGCTCGATCGAGCCGCGCAGCTCGCCGCGGATCGTCATGTCGATCAGCCGGGTGCCGAATCCGGGCCGCGCCGCGGCAAGGTCCGGCTTGGTTCCGCCGGTCTCGCGCCAGTCGATGACGACGTCGTCCGCCTCCTTGCGCCACTTGACGGAGAGCGACCCGTCCGGATCCGACAGCGCGCCGTATTTCATCGCATTGGTGGCGATCTCGTGGAAGGTCAGGCCGAGCGCCTGCGCCGCCGTCTCGTCCACCTCGAGGGCGGGACCGTCGAGCGTGTAGTCGTGCCGGTCCTCGCCGAACACCTGGTCGAGTTCGGCGGCGAGGAGCTCGCGCAGCTCCGCCCGGCTCCATTTCGACCGCGTCAGCATCTCCTGCGCGGCGCTCATCGCCTGCAGCCGCGCCGAATAGCGCTCGACGAAGTCGTCGAGATCGGTCGAGCGACGCGCCGTCTGGCGGGCGATCGAGAGCACGCGCGCGATCGAGTTCTTGATCCGGTGGTTCATCTCGCGCAGCAGCAGGTCCTTCTGCGCGAGGCTGCGCTCGCCCTCGCGGTTCAGCGCGGCGACGGCCTCGAGCCGCCGCGCCTGGACCAGCGTCAGCAGCGCCAGCGCCAGAGCGAGCACCAGCACGAGGGCCGAGAGCAGCGCGGACTGGTGGCCCGAGCTCCAGCGCTCGAACCGGGCGGTCGGGCTGATCCGCAAGAGCCAGCTGCGGCCCGCGACGTCGATGCGCCGCTCGGCGACGTAGTCCGGGCCGTTTGTCGAGACGCTTTCGTCGGAATCGAAGATCATGTTCTCCGGCCGGGCCGCGCCGTCGAAGACCTCGACGTGGATCGGCAGCAGCGGCCGTTCGAACAAGGCGGCCGTCAGCATGTCGCCGATGCGGAAGGCCGCATAGACGAAGCCCTGCGGCCGGCCGGGCGCCGTTCCCGTCGCGGCGTCGGCCCCAGGGCCGGCACCGGCATCGGCCCCAGGGTCGGCACTGGCATCGGCGCCGGCCGGCGCGACGGGCAGATAGACGAGGAAGCCGAACTGGCGGTTCTCGTCGATCTCCTGGACGAGCCGCACCGGCCCCGAGGCGACGGGCTTGCCGCTCTTGGCGGCGGCCTCCATCGCCGCGCGCCGCACCGGGTCGGAGAACATGTCGTAGCCGAGCGCGGCCTTGTTGCGCTCGTCCTGCGGCTCGAGCAGCGTGATCGGCGTGCGCTGCGCCTGGTCGGTCGTCTCCGGCCAGACCTTCACCGTGCGGCCGTAGCGGGCCGCCAGCGCGTCGCTCGTCGCCGCGTCGTTGCCGGCCGCGGCGATGGGGGCATAGCCGATCCCCTGGATGCCGGCGTAACGCTCGGCGATGTCGATACCCGCGACGTAGCGGCGGAAATCCCCGACCGGCAGGTCGGTGCCCTCGACGGCGAGGAAGGCGCGCGTCGCATAGAGCAGCGAGAGGTGGAGCTCGAGGCGCGATTCGACGCGGCTGAGGGCATCGTCGGAAAACTGCTCGAACCTGCGGTGGTCGGCGTCCTCGCGCGAAATCCGGAGCTGTCCCGCCAGCGACAGGCCGATGGCCGCCGCCAGTGAGAAAACCACCACCGAAATGATCCGCTTCTTCAATTCACCGCCGTGCCCCGGGTCGCCGCGAGAAGAACGCACCGACCCTCCCGTCATAGGCGTTCATGCCGGCCAATGAAACGGCAGAGTTATGATTTCAAACGCTTCGTGGCCTTTCTGCACGCTCGCCGCGCGGCCGGGACGGGGTGCGGGCGGCGACGCCGGCGCGCCGGCCCTCACCCCATGAACTGGCCGCCATTCACCTCGATCACCTGCCCGGTCAGGTATCCCGAGAGCCGCGGGCTGGCGAGGAACAGATAGGCCGGGGCGCAGTCCTCGGCGGTGCCGAGCCGCTTCATCGGGATCGAGGCGGCGGTGGCCTCGAGCTTTTCGGGCGACGAGTAGCGGCGGTGGAAGTCCGTCATGATGGTGCCGGGCGAGACGGCGTTGACGCGGATCCGGTCGGGTGCGAGCTCGCGCGCGAGCGCCCGCGTCCAGGTCGAGACGAAGGCCTTGGAGGCGGAATAGAGCGAGGAGCCGGGCGAGCCGCCGACGGTCGCCGAGATCGACGAGGTGTTGACGATCGCCGCGCCGCCTTCGGCTTCTCCGCCTCGCTTCAACGCCGGCAGCAGCGCCGTCGTCAGCGCGACGACCGAGCGGACGTTGAGATCGACCACGGCGTCGAAGGCTGCGTCGTCGACCGCGCCGGCCGGGATGCGGCCGACCATCGTTCCGGCATTGTTGACGAGGACGTCGAGGGCCTTGCCGCCGAGCTTTTCGACGACGGCGGCCGCGAGGCTCTCGCCGCCACCGCGCCGGCTGAGATCGCCGGTGACGAGGACGAGGCGCGCCCTCGCCGCTTCGCCAAGGCCTGCAAGGAGGTCGGCTTCGGCATGCTCCAGCGTCCGGCCGGCATGGGCGACGACCGCCGCGCCGGTGGCGAGGAACTCCCTCGCGACCGCCGCGCCGATGCCCCGGCCGGCGCCGGTGACGACGACGGTCCTTCCGGCGAAGAGTTGCGGATCGAAGCCGGTCATCTGGTCACTCCATCGATCGACGGCGCCCGCGCCGGTGCCTGAGCGCTGGCCTTCGCGCTTTCGCCTCGCGCGCCCTTGCGGAACATGGCGAAAAGGCCGGCGACGGCAACGAGGAGCCAGCCGGCGATCAGCATGGTGCCGCCGGTCGGCGCGGCATTTTCGAACAGCGCGGCGCCGCTCGCCGTCCGCATGGCGAGATCGCCCGAGAACAGGACAACGCCGACCACCGTCGCGACGCCGGCGAGCCCGAGGAGGCGCGGCGCCCGCGGCAGGATCGCGGCGAGGCCGAGAAGCGCCGGCGCATGGATCAGCGCCATCGACGCGGCGATGGCGACCAGCCGGTCGTTGGCCGCGACATGGGCCGCGACGGCGGCCCCCGCGACGCCCGCCGCACCGAACAGCCCGGCAAAGACCACGAGGAGGCCCGAGAGAACGCGCGTTCCGGCACCGGACATCGGTTCAGTCTCCCTCCCGCCGTTCCGGCGCGGCCGGGGCGCGCCGATCCGGGGCGGGCCTTTCCGGGCCGGGCCGGTCCGAGCCGGGCGTGTCGGACTGGCGGGTCGTCACCGCAAGCTTCGGCATCTCGTCGAGCACCGAGCCCGGCCACATCCGGTATCCCACCGCATAGGCCGCCTTGGCGAGAAGATGTGCCGAGAGCGGCGCCGTCAAAAGGAAGAAGGCGATGGCGGCGATCGCCCGCAGCGCCTCGGGCCCGGAATGGGAGACGAGGGCGAGGGCCATGAGCGCCATGCCCGAGCCGACCGAGCCGGCCTTCGAGGCGGCGTGCATGCGCGTATAGAGATCCGGCAGGCGCAGCATGCCGAAGGCGGCGACGGCCGCAAACAGCGAGCCCGCGAGGATCAGCAGCCCCGCGAGGATCGAGAGCACCGCGTCGATCATCGTCCGTCCTCCGTCACCGTGCGGTTGCCGCCGCCCTTGCCGGCGAAGGGGTCGTCGTCCATGTCGCGCAGGTCCTGGCGCTCGGAATCGTCGCCGGTCTTGCCCCTGGCGAGGATGAAACGGGCGAAGGCCACCGTCGCCAGGAAGCCGACGAGGCCGAGGGCGATGGCGATGTCGACATAGAGCACGAAGCCGGTGTCGATGCCGATCACCGCGATGAAGCCGATGGCGACCGAGGTGAGCATGTCGAGGCCGAGCACGCGGTCGGGCAGCGTCGGGCCGAGGACGATCCGGGCGATGGTCAGGAAGAAGGCGATGCCGAGCAGCGCCAGCGAGAGATCGACGCAGACCTCGAGAAACGTCCGGGAAAAGTCGCTGAGGGTCATCGGAAGGCCTCGAGGATCTTGCGCTCGAAGCCCGAGGCGATGTCGGCGCGGGTCGAATCGGGGTCGGAGCAGTCGATGGCGTGGACGTAGAGCGTCGAGCGGTCCTCGGAGACGTCGACCGACAGCGTTCCCGGCGTCAGGGTGATGAGATTGGCGAGCAGCGTGATCTCGAAGTCGCGGTCGACCTTCAGGCGGTAGGCGAAGACGCCGGGGGTGAGGTCCATCTTCGGCGACAGGACGACCACCGCGACCCGCCAGGCCGACAGCAGCAGTTCCTTGACGAAGAGCAGGAACAGCGAGCCGATCCGGAAGAAGCGGTCGACATAGCCGGTCGTGCCGATCTCGCGGCGGATCAGATAGAGCGAGGCGGCGCCGAGCAGGAAGCCGAAGACCAGGTTGAGGAAGGTGAAGGAGCCGCTGACGACGGTCCAGGTCAGCGCCAGCACGATGTTGATCAGGAACAGGATCACGAGCCGCCTCCGAAGACCGAACCGACATAGGCCGCGGGGTCGACGACGCCCCGCGCCGCGACGTCCGTGAGACCGACGAGCCACTGCGGCAGGATGCCGGCGATGACGACGAAGACGGCGAGCATCAAGAGCGGCAGCATCGACAGGAGCGGCACCGGCTCTTTCTGCGGCGGGAAGCTCGCGCCGTCCGTCCCTGCGCCCCGCTCCGGCGGGTTCCGCCAGAAGGCGAAGGCGAAGACCCTGGCGCTGGCGACCGTCATCAGGAAGCCGGTGAGGAGGATGACCGCGCCGAGCAGCGGCAGGCCCGCCTGGAATGCGCCGCGCACCAGGATCACCTTCGGCCAGAAGCCCGAAAAGGGCGGCAGGCCCGAGACCGACAGGAGGAAGACGAGCATCAGGGCGGCGAGCCCCGGCCGCTGCCGCCACAGGCCGCCCATCGCGAACAGCGAGGACGAGCCGGAAAGGCGCGCCGCCGTGCCGCCGGCGAGATAGAGCGCGGTCATCACGACGATCGAGTGGAGGGCGTAGAAGACGGCGCCCGAGAGCGCGACGACCATGGCGCCCGGATGCTGCGCGAGGAGCGGCGCCGCCGCTGCCGCATCCCCCGTCGCCGCGGTGATGGTGCCGGCGGCCTGCGCGGCGCCCGCGACGACGGCCGGGGCGGCGCCGCTTCCCGGATCCGTCACGGCGAGGCCCGCGAAGATCGTGCCGATGCCGGCGATGACGAAATAGTTGAGCAGCCGCCGCAGGTCGCTCTGAGCCAGCGCGCCGAGGGCGCCGGCCAGCATGGTCAGGATCGCCACCCAGGAGATCAGCGTCGCGAGATCGGCATGCTGCGGCGGAAACAGCATCAGGAGAACGCGGATCAGCGCGTAGACGCCGACCTTCGTCAACAGCCCGGCGAACAGCGCCGACACGACGAAGCGCGGCGTGTGATAGGAGGCCGGCAGCCAGAAGTTCAGCGGGAAGGCCGCCGCCTTCATGCCGAAGGCGACGAGATAGAGCAGCGCGATCGTCAAAAGCGCGCCGTCGTTTTCGAATCTGCCGGCCTTCTGGGCGATGTCGGCCATGTTGAGCGTGCCGAACAGGCCGTAGAGATAGCCGGTGGTGATGAGAAACAGCGTCGTCGCCACGAGGTTGAGGAAGCTGTATTTCGTCGCGCCGTCGAGCTGTTCGTGTTCCGAGCCGAGGATCAGGAGGCCGAAGGAGCCGATCAGAAGCACCTCGAACCAGACGTAGAGATTGAAGATGTCGCCGGTGAGGAAGGCGCCCGAGACGCCGCCCATCATCAGGAACAGGAAGGGGAAGAAGCCGTAGCGCCTCTCGGTGCGGCTCATCGAGAAGGTCGCGTAGATCGCCGCGCAGAGCGCCACGAAGCCCGCCGTCGCGGCGAACAGCGCGCCCAGCATGTCGACGGTGAAGGCGATGCCGAAGGGCGGCCGCCAGTTGCCCATCATCATCGTCTGCGGCCCGTCGGCCGCGACCTTCAGGAGCAGGGCGACGTCGATGCCGAGGACGAGGGCGAAGCCCGGGATCGCCACGAAGGGATGCCACTCGACGCGCTTGCGCGCCATCAGCAGCACCGCCCCGAACAGGAAGCACACGGCGACCGGCGCGATCACCAGGAAGTCCGCCGGCGAGAAGGCGCCGTGGACCATCGCCTCGGCCTTCAGCATCGCGGTCTCGGAGGAAGATGCGGCCATGCTCTAATATCCCAGCGGCGGCAAGCCGTCGTTCTCGGGCTCGGCGACGCGCATCCGGTCGGTGTCGTCGGTGCCGAGGTCCTGATAGGCCCGGTAGGCGAGCACCAGCAGGAAGGCGAAGAAGGAGAAGGAGATCACGATCGCCGTCAGGATCAGCGCCTGAGGCAGCGGGTTGGCGACCGCCGACAGCGGCGCCCCGGCGCCTTCCGGCACCAGCGGCGGCGCGACGGAGGCGACGCGGCCGGCGGTGAAGATCAGGATGTTGACGGCGTTGGAGAGCAGCACGACGCCGAGCAGCATGCGGATGATGTGCTTCGACAGGATGAGGTAGAGGGCGACGGCGAAGAGGCAGCCGACGACGAGGCTGAGGGTCGCTTCCATCAGTCGGATTCTCTTTCTTCGAGGGCGAGCGCGATCGAGGAGATGCCGCCGACGACGACGAGATAGACGCCGATGTCGAAGAGCATCGGCGTCGACAGCGCGACCTCGGTGCCGAACAGCGTCGGAAACACCCAAAGCCCGGTCATGAAGCCGGTGCCGGCGAAGACCGAGAAGATGCCGGCGACGACAGCGGCGACGAGCCCGGCGGCCGAGATCGCCATCGGATGGAAGTAGAGCGCCCGGCGCACCGGCCCGACGCCGCAGGCGATGCCGTAGATGGCCAGGGCCGAGGCGGCGATCAGCCCGCCGATGAAGCCGCCGCCCGGGTCGTTGTGGCCGCGCAGGAGCACGAAGATCGAGAACAGCACCATCAGCGCGGTCAGATACGGCGCGGTGAAGCGGAAGATCACGGTTCTCATGGCGTCGTCTCCGTCGGGTCTGGCTCGGCGGTTCCCTTGCGGCCGACGCGGATGCGGATCAAGGCGAGGATGGCGAGGCCGGTGGTCATCACCACGGCGATCTCGCCCATCGTGTCGACGCCGCGGAAGTCGACGATGATGACGTTGACGATGTTGTGGCCGTGGGCGATCGCATAGGAATAGCGCTCGAAGAAGTCGGACAGCACCGGGTCGAAGGGCCGCTGGGCGATGGCGAGCAGGAAGACGCCGAAGCCGGCTCCGCCGCCGGCAGCCAGAAGCGCGTCGGGCAGCTTTTCGCGCCACGGCCGGTGGTCGGCCGGCGAAAGCTTCAGCCGGGTCATCACGAGGGCGAGGATGACGACCGACAGCGTCTCGACCATGAATTGCGTGAAGGAAAGGTCCGGCGCCCCGAGCAGCATGAAGATCAGCGCCGTGCCGAAACCCTGGATGCCGAGCGAGACGATCGCCGTCAGCCGGTTCTTGGCGATGACCACCGCGACGATGCCGACCAGGATGAGCAGGATCACGATCCACTCGTAGAAACGCAGATCCGGCATCTGCGGCTCGGCCGGCAGCGTGCCGGTGAGGATCATCGGCACGAACAGCGCCGCGGTGATCGCCATCACCGTGACCGTCATGTAGTAGTCGAGCCGGCCGGACTGCAGGCGCCGCGTGACGAAGACGGAAACGTGCAGCAGCCCGCGCATCGCCTGGTCGAAGCCGACGTCGGGGCCCCAGCCGATCCGCTCCAGCGTCGCGGCGGTCGCCGTGCGCAGGCGGCTCGAGGCGAGATAGATGCAGATGCCGAGCGCGATCGTCGCCAGCGACAGGGCGAAGGCGAGATTGAGATGCGGCACCCATGAGATGTCGATCCGGACCGGCGCGCCGATCGCCGCGCTCGCCATCGGGCCGGAAAGCAGCGCGTGGTAGGTCTCGAAGAACAGCGCCCCGAGAAGCGACAGGACGCCGAGGATAAGCGGGCCGAACCAGATCGTCACGCCGCCCTCGTGCGGGTGGTGGATGGTCTCGGGCAGCCTGCCGAGGAAGGGCTTCAGCGCGACGATGAAGGCGGCGGCGAACATCAGCGCGTTGCCGAGGATCGCCGCGCCGATCAGGAAGACGTGCCAGGCGTCGCCTTGTTCGAGCGCGTGGTAGATCTCCTCCTTGGCGAGGAAGCCGACGAAGGGCGATATCCCGCCCATCGACAGCGCGCAGAGAAGCGCCGCCGCGAAGGTGATCGGCATCGGCCGGGCGAGGCCGCCGAGCCTTTCGATTTCGCGGGTATGGGCGCCGTGATCGACCGAGCCGGCGACCATGAACAGCCCGCCCTTGAACAGCGAATGGGCGATCAGATAGAGCACCGCGCCGATCAGCGCGCCTTCGGTGCCGACGCCGATCAGCATGACGAGGAGGCCGAGCGAGGAGACCGTCGTATAGGCGAGGGTGATCTTGATGTCGGTGGCGCGCACCGCGAGCAGCGCGCCCATGACGAGGGTGACCGCGCCGAACAGCGGCAAGACGGTGGTCCAGAGCTCGGTGCCGCCGAGCGCCGGCTGCATGCGCAGGAGCAGGTAGACGCCGGCCTTCACCATGGTCGCGGAATGGAGATAGGCCGAGACCGGCGTCGGCGCCTCCATGGCGTTGGGCAGCCAGACGTGGAACGGCATCTGCGCCGACTTGGTGAAGGCGCCGCAGAGGACGAGGATCAGGATCGTCACATAGGCCGGACTCGCCCTCAGCGCGTCGCCCGCGGCGAGGATGTCGCTCATCGAGTTCAGCCCCGCGAGTTCGCGGATCACGATGAAGCCGGCGAGCAACGCCAGCCCGCCGCCGCCGGTGATCGCCAGCGCCTGGATCGCCCCGCGCCGCGCCCTCTCCCGCTCGTGGTCGAAGCCGATCAGAAGGAAGGAGGTGATCGAGGTCAGCTCCCAGTAGACGAACAGCGTCATCAGGTCGTCGGCAAGGACGAGGCCGAGCATCGAGCCCATGAACATCAGGATGAAGGAGAAGAACCGGCCCTGGTCGCGGTGGCCCTTCAGATAGCCCCCCGAATAGAGCACGATCAGCGTGCCGATGCCGGTGATCAAGAGCGCGAAGGTCGAGGCGAGGCCGTCGATGCGGAAGGAGAAGCGGACGTCGAAGGCGGGGATCCAGTCGTAGCCGAAGGAAACGACGCCGCCGTGCGCGACGGTCGGCAGGAAGCCCGCGAGGATGACGAAGGCGGCGGCGGGTGCCAGCGCCAGGATCCAGGCCGCGGCGGAGCCGAAGATCCGCTTCAGGAGCGGCGCGAGCGCTGCGGCGATGAATGGCAGGGCAAGGGCCAGGGTTCCACCGGTCGTCGCCTCGATTTCCGCCATCCGCCGTCCCTGCCGTTTCCCCCGGAAGGCCTGCCGCCGGAACGGCATGCCAGTCACCGTTCTATAAGAACCGGCACGTCCGGGAGCAAGGACGTGGGTCGCCGGCGGGACCTGCGGCAATTTCCGCGGCGCGACGTCCGCTCCCCCGTGACGAGGCTTGCACAGCCGGCGGCGAGGACTTACCTGCGGCGCAGATCTCGGTGCGCCGATTTACCGGCAGTTGGTCAACACTTCCGTTACCATTCCGTGGGCGCCATGCCGCCGACGGGCGTCGAGAGGTGGCAATTGTCGGCGGATTGGGCTGAAATCGCGCCAAGAGCCATCCGCCCCTTCGACGATGAGCCCGGAAGACCTGCCCGTGACGAACCGATTCGCCGTTCCCGCCGACCTTCCCAAGCCGCCGCTGCCCGAGCAGCGCGTCATGTCGGACATCCGCCACGGCCGCGAACGCGTCGACCCCTATGCCTGGCTGCGGGCGGAGAACTGGCAGGAGGTGTTCAAGGACGCCGGACTGCTCGACCCGGCGATCCGCACCCATCTCGAGGCCGAGAACGCCTACCAGAAAAGCGTCATGGCCGGCACCGAGGCGCTGCGCGAGGCGCTGGTGAAGGAGATGCGCGGCCGCATCAAGGAGGACGATTCCTCCGTTCCCGCTCCCGACGGACCGTTCGCCTACGGCATCGCCTACGAGGCCGGCGCCGAATATCCGCGCTTCGTGCGCACGCCGCGCGCGGGCGGCGAGGCCAAGGTGCTGATCGACGCGGTCAAGGAGGCCGAGGGCCGGCCGTATTTCTCGCTCGGCGGCGCCAGCCATTCCGGCGACCATCGCTTGCTCGCCTGGGCCTATGACGACAAGGGCTCGGAATTCTACACCCTGCGCATCCGCGACCTCGAGACCGGCGAGGACACCGCCGACATCGTCGAGGACACCGGCGGCGGCGGCGTCTGGTCGGCGCGCTGCAACGGCCTGTTCTACACCCGGCTCGATTCCAACCACCGTCCGAGCCGGGTCTTCTACCACCGGCTCGGCGACCATCCGGCCAACGACGCGCTGATCTACGAGGAGACCGACGCCGGCTTCTTCATGGGCGTCGGCAAGACCCAGTCCGACGAGTTCGTGGTGATCGACATCCACGACCACGAGACCTCGGAATGCTGGCTGATCCCGGCGGCCAACCCCGCCGCCGAGCCGCGGCTCCTCGCCGAGCGCGAGACCGGCGTCGAATACGACGTCGACGAGGGCGGCGGCACCCTCTACATCCGCACCAATGCCGACGGCGCGCAGGACTTCAAGATCGTCACCGCGCCGGTCGACGCCGTCGGCCGGCGGGAATGGACCGACTACGTGCCGCACGAGGACGGCCGGCTGATCCTCGACCACTTCGTGCTTTCAAACCACCTGATCTGGCTGGAGCGCCGCGAGGGCCTGCCGCGCATCGTCGTCAAGCGGCTCTCGGACGGCGCCGAACACGCGGTCGCCTTCGCCGAAGAGGCCTATTCCCTCGGCCTGTCGGGCACCTACGAGTTCGACACGACGGCGATCCGCTTCACCTATTCCTCGCTGACCACGCCGACCCAGACCTTCGAGTACGACGTCGAAAGCCGCGAACGGAAGCTCCTGAAGACGCAGGAGATCCCCTCCGGCCACGATCCGCACGCCTATGTCACCCGCCGCATCTTCGCCCCGGCCAAGGACGGCGAGACCGTGCCGGTGTCGCTGCTCTACCGCCGCGACACGCCGCTCGACGGCTCGGCGCCCGCCCTCCTCTACGGCTACGGCTCCTACGGCATCACCATTCCGGCGAGCTTCAACGCCAACATCCTGTCGCTGGTCGATCGCGGCTTCGTCTACGCCATCGCCCACATCCGCGGCGGCAAGGACAAGGGCTTCCGCTGGTACGATGCCGGCCGCCGCCGCAACAAGGCCAACACCTTCACCGACTTCATCGCCGCCGCCGACCATCTCGTCGCCGAGGGCTTCACCACGCACCGGCTCATCATCGCCGAGGGCGGCTCGGCCGGCGGCATGCTGATGGGGGCCGTCGCCAACATGGCGCCGGAAAAGTTCGGCGGCATCGTCGCCGTCGTCCCCTTCGTCGACGTCCTCAACACGATGCTCGACGAGACGCTGCCGCTGACCCCGCCGGAATGGCCCGAATGGGGCAACCCGGTGCTGTCGGGCGAGGACTACGCGGTGATCGCCTCCTACAGCCCCTACGACAACGTCAAGCGCCAGGCCTATCCGCCGATCCTCGTGCTCGCCGGCCTGACCGATCCGCGCGTCACCTATTGGGAACCGGCCAAATGGGTGGCGCGGCTGCGCGAGATGAAGACCGACGACAATCCGGTGCTCCTGCGCACCAACATGGATTCCGGCCATGCCGGCGCCTCCGGCCGCTTCTCCAAGCTGGAGGAGGTCGCCTACATCCACGCCTTCGCGCTCAGGCTGATGGGACTGACCGAGTAATTCGAGCATCGCCGGACGCCGTCACAGGTTCGCCGAGGGATCGGCGCCGGACGGCTTCGCGAGGAGCGCCGCCCCGTCGCTGCCCGGCCGTCGTCACGGCGCGCGACCCTTGGGCGGCGTCTTCGCATCATGCAGGCGCCGCCATTCGCGCATGTAGAGATCGCGCTCCTCGACGAGATCGCGCGGATCGATTTTCGGAAGCCTCGACAGGAAGCCGGCCTCGAAGAGATGGCGGCAACAGGCCTCGGAATCGATGAGACGCGGGCTCATCAGGCCGCTGGTGGTGGGCAGCGGGTTCAGCGCCGCGTAGATGTAAAAGCTCTCGTAGGATTCGAGTGCCTGGTCGATTGCCGGGAAAGTCGGTGCGATCGATCCGCTCCGGCAGAGGAAGGCCACCCTGGCGGCTTGGCGGGAGTAAAGGACGTTGTGCATTGCCGAACCGGTACAGCCGACGATTTCCCGGGCGTTGGCGAAGGCCGCGATCTGTTCGGGCAGCGTTGCCCGGGTCGGGTCCAGCACCGCGAAGCCCTCCTTGCGCAACGCCTTCTGCACCGTGGCCTCGCCGAAGACGACCCCGACGCCCCGGCCTCGCGACACGAAGAGCCTTTCCGGGCCGGTCTTTTGCGCCGATGCTTCGGCGATCTGCTGGAAGGGCAGAAGGAAGCTGCGATGCACTCCGCCCCGTTCCATGGCCGCGGCATCCGGGACGATCAGCGAGCGGACGCGGACGCCCTCGGCCCCGTCGAGGACGACGGGGCTGACGCCGAGCAGGGAAAAGAAGCGCTGCGCATAGTCCGGGAACTTCGGCAGGACCGTCTGGAAGATCACCGGGCCCTGATATCGGTTGCGCGCCACCCACCAGAGCCGCGCGGCGCTCTCGATCATGAAATGCCCGAAATGGGGAAGGATGTAGCCGCCATAGACGGCCTCGGCGTATTCTTCGCCATTCACCTGCAGCTCGTCGTAGCTCAGAACGGTCTCCCGGATCGCGCCGCCGTGGGGCCGTTGCAGGCCGGTTCCCGCAATCATCGTGCCGTCCGCCCGATATGCGCCCGCAGCCATCGTCAGCGGCGCCATCGCGTCGATCCGGGCCGGCGGTACGAAGCAGTTCTCGTAGACGGCGACGCCGGGGTCAGGTGCGGGCACGTCCTGCCGGATAAGGGCGGCTTCGCGCTCGGTCACGGTTCCGAGGACATGGCGTCCCGATCCACCGCCGCCTTTTCCGGCACGGCTTTGGCGCGTGAGGCGCGACAGCAATCGGGGACGCATGAGCGCGCGAGACGAAGACCACATATGGCCGACCCAATCCGTGAAGCTGCGGGCGGGCCACCCTGCACCGGAGTGCCGAGGCGCCCGAAACAACGCCTGCGGTGGCGACGACCGGCGGCCGTGCCGCAGCCGCGACGAAGGTCGGGGCGCCGCCGATTCGAGTCCGCCCCTCGTCCACTCTGTCACGCGAGGCGGGGGCTGGCCATCTCGGTTCGAGCCCCCGCACCGCGAGCGTCGTCTTGTCCACACCGCGTCCGGCTTCGGCGAGAGCGAGCGGCACCTCGCTCCATTCGTCGCCGCACGCGGCACCCCCTCGGCACTGCCGGGCATCGCCCTCGCCGCGCACGGGGAGATCAAAGCGTCGGCGATGGTTCCTGTCATCGTACGCCTCGCCCGACGGCACCGCCGCCGCCCGTGCGGTCTTCCAGATCCGCGGGGCTCTGGTCGGCTTGGCGGCCTGGTGCCGGCCGCCTCAGCCCCGGCCGCGGGCCCGCAGCCGGGCGGCCTCGACGGCTGTCTCCATCAGCGTGCGGTGGGTGATCGTCAGGGCGAGCCCTGCCTCCTTGCGGCTCGCCAGGATGTCGGCCTCGATCGCCTGCAGGCGCCGGTCGATCGCCGCCAGCGTCCAGGCCGACAGCGCCGCCTCCAGCGCCGGGCGCCGGCGAAAATGCGGCCTGCGCCGCTCGACCGCCCGCGCCACCGGCTCTCCCCGCCGCTCGACGCCTTCGCGCAGCGCTTCGAGCTGCTGGAAATAGCGCAGGAGGTTCTGATGCAGCTGGAAAGTCGGCGTGCCCGCCGTCGCCAGCCGGTCGATCAGATGCGGCAGCCGCTTCACCTCGCCCGCCGCCGCCGCGTCGATCGCCTCTTCGAGGGCATCGGCCGAGACGTCGCCGACGATCGCCGCGACATCCTCCTCGGTCACCGTCGGGGCGCCGAGGGCGTAGAGGCAGAGCTTCTTCACTTCGCCGCGCGAGGCGATACGGTCGGCCCCGAGCCGCGCCTTCAGCGCCTCGCGCGCCTCCCGGTCCATGGAGAGCCCGGCGGCCGTCAGCTCCTCGTCGATCATCTGGTCGAGCGCCCTGCCCTCGTCCTGATAGCAGGGCAGCGCCATCGCGTGCCGCCCGCGCTCGGCATTGAGGCGCAGACCCGCGCTCTTCTTCAGGTCTCCCGCCTCGACGAGGATGAGCGTCTCCGGCAGCCTTTCGCCGCCGAGATCGCCGACGGCGTCCGACAGCGCCCGGCCGGCGCCGGCGCCGCGCACCCGCACGAGCCGCCGGCCGCCGAGCAGCGACAGCGTCTTCGCCTCGTCGTAGAGCCGGCCGATGTCCTTCTCGATCTCGTCGGCCGCAAGGGTGACGGCGGCGAAGGGATCGGCGGGGTCGACGCCGAAGGTCGCGGCAAGCTTCGCCGAGCGCTCCGCGACGAGGCCGACGTCCGGGCCGTAGACGAGAACCAGCGAATAGGCGAAATCCGGCCGTGCCAGGAAGGCTTCGACCTCGCCGGCCTTCTTCTGGGCCATGCCGCCGGTCTCAGAGCGAGCGCAGGCGCGGCCCGGCGAAGGCGGGCGCGTAGCCGCGCTGGTCGAGCCGCTCGATCAGCCCGTCGAGATCGCTCTCGCGGTCGAGGACGAGCGAGACCACCGGCCGCCCGGCCTGAAGCTCGATCGTCACCTCGAAGCCGGTCGCCTCGCGCAGGCGCCGCTCATAGGCGATGATCGCGTCGCTTTTGTCTTCCGGGGCGGTGTCCCGGCCCCGGCGGGCGCGGCCGCCGCGGACCGGGCCCCGCAGCGCCGGCTCCTCGATCGCCGCCGGGTCGCGGGCGAGCGCTTCGGCCTCGCGTACCGAAAGGTTTTCCGCGACGATGCGGCGGGCGAGCGACAGCGGATCCTCCGCGGTGACGGCGGTGCGCGCGGCGCCCGCCGAGAGCGAGCCGTTCTCGACCATGGCGCGGACCTCCTGCGGCAGCTTCAGGAGCCGCAGGGTGTTCGCCACGTGGCTGCGGCTCTTGGCGAGGATCTCGGCGAGATCGGCCTGGGTGTAGCCGTGCTCGTCGATCAGCGCCTGGTAGCCGAGCGCCTCCTCGATGGCGTTGAGGTCGGTCCGCTGGACGTTCTCGATGATCGCGATCTCGAGCGACTGGCGGTCGTTGATCTCGCGGGTGACCACCGGCACTTCGGCGAGGCCGGCGAGGATCGCGGCGCGCAGCCGCCTTTCGCCGGCGACGAGCTCGTAGCGCGACGGCTCGCCGGCGACGGGCCGCACCAAGAGCGGCTGGACGACGCCGTGCTGGCGGATCGAGGCGGCGAGCTCGTCGAGCTCTTCCCGCCGGAAGGTGCGGCGCGGATTGTGCGGGTTCGGGGTGATCCGGCCGACGGGGATCGAGCGCTCGGCGGCGATCGTCGGCGCGGCGGGCTGGGTCTCGAAGCCCGGCACCGGGCGCGACGGGCCGGCGGCGCCGGCGCCGATCAGCGAGGCGAGGCCCCGGCCCAGCCGCTGGCGAGATCTGTCTTCGGTCATCGTCCGGTCCTCATCCGCATCGTCGGTTGCATCGCCGCCCCGCCACTCCTCGCGTTCCGCCCTCATCCCCGATCCGCCCCGGTCACGCCGCCACCAGCCGGCCCTCGCGGCGGATCACCTCCGAGGCGAGCTGGATGTAGGCCTGGCTGCCCGGGCACTTCAGGTCGTAGAGGATCGCCGGCTTGCCGAAGGACGGGGCTTCGGAAATCCGCACGTTGCGCGGGATGACGGTCTCGTAGACATGCTCGCCCATATAGGAGCGCACGTCGCGCACCACCTGTGAGGCGAGGTTGTTGCGGCTGTCGAACATCGTCAGGACGATGCCGTGCAGCCCGAGCATCGGGTTGAGGCTGTCGCGCACCTGCTCGACGGTCTGCAAAAGCTGCGACAGGCCCTCCAGCGCGAAGAACTCGCATTGCAGCGGCACGAGGATCGCGTCCGCGGCGGCCATGGCGTTGATCGTCAGGAGGTTGAGCGAGGGCGGACAGTCGATCAGCACGAAGTCGAAGTCGGCCTCGTCCTGCTGATGGAAATGCAGGGCGTCGCGCAGGCGGTAGGCGCGGCCGTGGACGCCGGAGATCTCCATCTCGAAGCCGAGGAGGTCCATCGTCGAGGGGATGATCGAGAGGTTCGGGACGACGGTCTTCACCGCCGCCTGGCTGATCGAGGCGTTTTCGGTGAGGACGTCGTAGGAGGAGATTTCCCGCTCGTCCTTGTCGATGCCGAGGCCGGTCGAAGCGTTGCCCTGCGGATCGAGATCGATGAGGAGCGCGCGCTTGTCGACCGCGGCGAGCGCCGTGGCGAGATTGATCGCCGTCGTCGTCTTGCCGACGCCGCCCTTCTGATTGGCGATGGTGATGATCCGCATGGGCTTCCGCGTGGCCATGTCCATTGGCTGAAAATCCATGTCTTCCAACGTTTCGGCGTCGGTTCGGGCCTTCCGCCTGCCGGTTTCGCCGCCGCGTCGACGGCGCGAAGCCGCCCTTCCGCCGCCGGCTCCCGGCGCCCCGTCAGCTCGCCCGGGGCGCGATGTCGGCGATTTCCAAGACGACCGAATCAGCTTCGAGCCTGGAAGCATGAATTATCATGGTGAATCGCCAATGGGCAGCCGCTTCGGCAATTTCCTGTTCATGAGTGCGGCCCTTCTGGAAAAAGCACCGCGTTTCACGTGAAACCCGCGGCGCGACGAGCCGCAGCAGCGTGTCGAGCGACGCGAGCGCCCGGGCCGTGACGATCCCGGCACCGGCGACGACGGCGCCGGCGTTTTCGATGCGGAGCGGATGCGGCCGCGCCTCGACCCGCATCGCCGCCGCCGAGGCAGCGAGGAAGGCGCATTTCTTCTGGCTCGATTCGATCATTTCTACCGGCGTCTCCGGCCGGCAGGCGGCAACGACGAGGGCCGGCAACCCGCCGCCCGAGCCGAGATCGACGATCGACCCGGCAGCCGGAAGCAGGGCTTCGAGCCCGAGCGAATCGGCGACGTGGCGCCGCCAGACGTCGCCGAGCGTCGAGGGCGCGACGAGGTTCATGCACTGTTGCCATTCGGTGAGGAGGGCGACATATGTATCGAGACGCGCCAGCGTTTCACGTGAAACCGCGAACTCGTCGACGAACCAGGCGCGCCCCTCGGCCTGCTGCGCGGCGATCGCCGCATGGTCCAGCGCCTTTAAGGCCCCGCCCGGCCTCGGCGACCAGGTTGTCCCCCTCCCCGGCGGTCCCCTCCCCGGCGGTCCTTCACCTGCGCTTGCCCCGGTCTGCGGCGCCGCGGCGGCGCTGCGCTTCAAATCGGGCCCGGACCCCGGTCGGACGCTGCCGCGCTGCGCACTGCCGCGTCGTGCGCTGCCCCCGGCCGCACCCGCGCCGCCGCTGCGTCGGCCGCCGCCGTCACGCTGCGCCATCACCGGTCCTCACGCCGCATCGGCGAGGCTTCCGCGGCGCAGCGCCACCAGCAGCAGAGCCAGCGCCGCCGGCGTCATGCCGTCGATGCGCTCCGCCTCGGCGACGCTCTGCGGCCGGCGGGCGGTCAGCTTCTGCCGCAACTCGTTGGAAAGGCCCGGGATCGCGGCATAGTCGAGACCCGCCGGAATCCGCCGCGCCTCGTCCTGGCGCAGCCGGTCCTGATCCTTCTTCTGGCGGTCGAGATAGACGTCGTAGGCCGCCTCGATGGCGAGCCGGCCGAAGGTCGGCGCATCGATGGCGGCAAGCTCCGGCCAGAGCCCGGCAAGCTCGTCCCGGGTGATCGCCCCCTGGGCGAGCAGCTGCCAGGCGCTCCGCCGGCGGCCGTCCTGATTGACGGCAATGCCGTGGCGCGCGGCCTCGGCCGGCGTCACACGCGCCGCTTCCAGCGCGGTCCGGGCCGCGCAGAAGGCCGCCTCGCCTTCCTCGAAGCGCTGCCGGCGCGAGGGGTCGGCGATGCCGAGCGCGATCGCCAGCGGGGTGAGCCGGCGGTCGGCATTGTCGGCCCTGAGCGACAGGCGGAATTCGGCCCGCGAGGTGAACATGCGATAGGGCTCGGTGACGCCGGTGCGGGTGAGGTCGTCGATCATCACCCCGACATAGGCCTCGCTTCGGCCGATGACGACCGGGGCGGCGCCGCCGGCGAGCCGGGCGGCGTTCAGCCCGGCGACGAGCCCCTGGGCCGCCGCCTCCTCATAGCCGGTGGTGCCGTTGATCTGGCCGGCGAGAAACAGGCCCGGCGCCTTGCGGACGGCGAGCGAGCGGTCGAGCTCGCGCGGATCGACGTGATCGTATTCGATGGCATAGCCGGGCTTCAGGATCGACACCCTTTCCAGCCCGGGAATCGAGCGCAGGAAGGCGTCCTGCACGTCCTCGGGCAGCGAGGTGGACAGGCCGTTCGGATAGACGGTGTCGTCGTCGAGGCCTTCCGGCTCGAGGAAGATCTGGTGGCCGTCGCGATCGCCGAACTTGACGATCTTGTCTTCGATCGACGGGCAGTAGCGGGGGCCGACGCCCTCGATCCGGCCGGAATAGAGCGCCGAGCGGGAAAGATTGTCGCGGATGATCCGGTGGGTTTCCGGCGTCGTGCGGGTGATGCCGCAGTCGATCTGCGGATTGTCGATGCGATCCGTCATGAACGAGAACGGCAGCGGATCCTCGTCCGGCTTCTGGCGGTCGAGGCTCGCCCAGTCGATCGTCGTCCCGTCGAGGCGGGCCGGCGTTCCGGTCTTCAGCCGGCCGAGCGCGAGGCCGAGGCGGGCGAGCGTGCCGGAAAGCCCGATCGAGGGGTCCTCGCCCATGCGGCCCGCCGGGATCTGCCGCACGCCGATATGGATGAGCCCGCCGAGAAAGGTGCCGGTGGTCAGCACCACGGCGCGGCAGGCGATGCTGCGGCCGTCGGCGAAGACGACGCCGCAGACGCTGCCGGCCGCGTCGAGCGACAGGTCGAAGACGTCGCCCTCGACGACCGTCAGGCCCGGCGTCTCGCGGATAAGGCCCTGCATCGCCGCGCGGTAGAGCTTGCGGTCGGCCTGGGTGCGCGGGCCCCAGACGGCCGGCCCCTTGCGGCGGTTGAGCATGCGGAACTGGATGCCGCCCCGGTCGGCGGCGCGACCCATCAGCCCGCCGAGCGCATCGATCTCGCGCACGAGGTGGCCCTTGCCGATGCCGCCGATCGCCGGGTTGCAGCTCATCGCGCCGATCGTGTCGAAGCGGTGGGTGACGAGCAGGGTCTCGGCGCCTGCCCGCGCCGCCGCGCTCGCCGCCTCGCAGCCGGCATGGCCGCCGCCCACGACGACGACGTCGCATGCGAGCGAGAAGGGGTTGACATGTCGGTCGGTCATGGTTGGGGATCGATCCCAAATGAAATTGTTGCGCCACTATATTCGCCTCGGACGAACTGACATGCAGAGGCATAATTAGGCCAGAATTTCGCCGTCCATCGCTTTCCTGACGCGGTCCTATAGAAGAATGCAGCCATTCGAACAACGCCGCGCGTCGTCAGTCTATGGTTGCCAGTCTTGCGGCCTTCGAAATGCCGCTCCTTCTTCACACCTCCCCGTCTATCATTTCGACTGATGAAGGGCGTCCAACGGCCGCCCGACTTTGCACCAACCGCAATATCCGCCGACGTACCACGGCTAGCTGATCACTTTTCGGGACGGAAATTGCTGGTTCTTCCACGATCAGCCACTTGGCATTCAGAACTCCTGCAAGTGCTTGAGAGTCCGAACTCCTTAGGCGGCGCGTTCCATTTTCGAACTGCAAAATGTGAAGGCCGGACACGCCGATCATTCGCCCGAGCTCGCTCGGGGTGAGTTCACGCAACTCGCGTGCTGCCCGCAACGGGGAAATAGGCCTGGGCGCAACGTTTAGATCGTGAAAAGGGCGTGCAGTCGAGGGTACCTGCGGCACGACCGGACGCTGGAAGCGACGTAGCTGATCATCCCGCCACGCGCGATAGAAAGTCGATTTTGAAATACCCCCTCGAGAGCCCGGTCCACGCATCGAAATTCCACGACACCGCATCTTGATCCGACATTATCATAGCAGAACGCGCGTTGATGTTCTATTTTCCGTTGCAACGTCGCGGGATGCGCTATGAGCCTTCTCGACATCCAGCCCTGGACGATCGCGGAGTTCTTCGCCTGGCAGGCAAGCCATGACGAGCGCTACGAACTCGTCAACGGTTTTCCCGCCCGGATGATGACCGGTGCATCGAACCGCCACGATGTGATCGTCGCGAACCTTCTTCTGCGTCTCGGCATGCGGCTGCTCGGCAAGCCGTGCCGGCCGTTCACCGGCGATGGAGCGGTCGAAACTCTTCCCGGCCAGATCCGCCGGCCCGATGCGGGGATCGACGGCGGCAGTTTCGATCCGGACGGCTACCTCGCCGCCGAGCCGGTCGTCGTCTTCGAGGTGCTGTCGCCGTCGACGCGGGACTTCGACCGGCTGCGCAAGGTCGATGAATACAAACGCGTATCCACGATGCGCCATATCGTCGTCGTCGAGGCGGCCCGCCCGCAGGTGCTGATCTGGTCGCGGCAGGACGGCGGCGACTGGACGGCGGACGAAATTCTGGGCCTCGACCGCAGCGTCGTGCTCACCGCCGTCGTGATCGACCTGCCGATGCGGGAGATCTACGACCGCCTGGCGCTCGTGGATTGAATTCGACGTCTGATACGAGATCCGCTCGGTCAGAGCGGGGCTCGTATCGAGCCCGCGCGGCGAAAGAGCGTCTTTGTTTCCGGCATCACGAAGTGATCTGCCGGAAACCGTATCACTCCCGACCGGGCCCCGCATCGCCTCGAATGTCAAATTCCGAAAATCTGCAGGACCATGCACCGTGCTGGCGGTTCGATCCCGAAAATCGGCTCGGCGGATTCCACACCATATCATCAATGTCGGGGTGGGCCCACTCGCCGGCCGGGACGCAAGGCAAGGCGGGCGCCTGCGATGCGTATGGCCGGCCGGAGCCCGCGAATAGAATTGGACAAGGGCGTTCAGCCCTTCGAGGTCGCCCGCGCCGGCGGCGCGGATGACGATGCCGTCCATCGCAGAGCCTCACTTGCCGATGCAGAATTCGGAAAAGATCACGTCGAGCAGGTCCTCGACCCCCACTTTGCCGGTCAGCCGGCCGAGCGTGTCGGACGCATGGCGGAGGGTTTCGGCGCCGACCTCCGGCGGCAAAGTCGAATTGCCGACGAATTCGTCGAGGATCCGCAGCGTCTCGGAAAGAAGCGCGCGCTGGCGCGACCGCAGAGGGACCGCGGCGTCGCGTCCGCCCTCCGGCCCGTCCAGGCCGGCGGCAGCGGCCGCAAGTTCGGCGATCCGGGCCGTCAGCGCGTCGAGGCCCTCGCCGGTCTTCGCCGACACCGCAAAGTCGAAGCGGAAGTCGCGCCACTCGTTGCCGAGCCGCGCGACGAGGCCGGTCGGGGCCGGCCGGTCGGCCTTGGTGCGGACGGTGAAGATGCGGCGCCGGCCCTTGGCCGAGCCGCCGGCGAGGTCTTCGAGCGAGGCGTCGGCAGCCAGCATCATCGGATGTTTCACGTGAGACAAAAGCTCGGAGAAGCGGGCGAGGGGACCGTGGCCCTGCTGGGTGTCGACGAGGGCAAGGACGAGGTCGGCCCTGGCCATCACCTCGCGCGCCCGCTCCACGCCGATCGCCTCGACCTTGTCGGCGGTCTCGCGGATGCCCGCCGTGTCCGAAAAACGCACCGGTATGCCATCGAGATCGAGCGTCGCCTCGATGACGTCGCGGGTGGTTCCCGGAACCTCCGTGACGATCGCCACCTCGCGGTCGGCGAGGGCGTTGAGAAGGCTCGACTTGCCGGCATTCGGCGCGCCGACGATCGCCACCTTGAAGCCGGAGCGCAGGATCTCGCCGCGGTCGGCACGGGAAAGATGCGCGCGGAGTTCCGCGACGATCGCGGCGGCCTCCCGCGAGACGCCGTCCGCGACGTCCTCGCCGACGTCGCCCTCGTCGGAAAAGTCGAAGGAGGCTTCGAGCCGCGCCCGTGCCGCCGTCAGCCGCTGCATCCAGCCCTCGTAGAGCGCCCGCAGCGCGCCGCCGGCCTGGAGAATCGCAGCCCTGTGCTGACCCTCGGTCTCGGCGGCGATCAGATCGGCGAGGCCTTCCGCCTCGGTGAGGTCGATGCGCCCGTTCTCGAAGGCCCGGCGGGTGAACTCGCCGGCCTCGGCGAGGCGGGTCCCGACTTCCGCGGTGATCGCCTCGAGGCAGGCCGCGACGACGGCCTTGCCGCCATGGAGATGGAATTCGGCGACGTCCTCGCCCGTCGCCGTGGCAGGGCCCACGAAGAACAGCGCGATGCCCCGGTCGATGACGGTGCCGGCAGCGTCGCGGAAGGTGCAGAGGCTCGCACGGCGTTCCGGCGGACGGCGGCCGCAGAGCCGCTCCAGCGCCGCGCCGGCATCGGGGCCGGAGACGCGTACGACGGCGACGCCGGAGGGCAGGGCGCCGGAGGAAAGAGCGGCGATGGTGTCGGAATGCATTCCGGCGGCTTTCGGTCGGTGACGGGTCCTCCTCCGACATGTAAGCCATCATGGCCGAAATCGCGACCGCCCGAGAACGTCGCCGTCCCGCACCGGGAGATGATCGGCGCTCCGCCAGCCTTTTCAAACCGCGCGGCGAGACCGATATGGGCGCCATGCCGAAAAATCGCTTCTATTCCGGTCCCGTCTCCGACCATTTCGACGGGACGAGGTTCCACAATCCCGGCCAGGGGCGGGTCGACCGGCGTTTCGCCGACCTCCTCAAATGGCAGTTCTCGGGCGAGCGCGCCCGCTGGCCGGCGGCGGTTCCGGTGACGCCCGCCGTGCCGGCTCCCCGCGTCGACGGCCTCCGCGCGACGATGGTCGGCCATGCGACGGTGCTGATCCAGGTGGCCGGGCTGAACGTCCTGACCGATCCGGTATTTTCGCCCCGCATGAGCCCGGTCGGCTTCGCCGGGCCGAAGCGCGTCAGCGAACCCGGCATCCGCTTCGACGACCTGCCGCCGATCGACGTGGTGCTGCTGTCGCACGACCATTACGACCACTGCGACATCGCAACGCTAAGCCGGCTTATGAAGCGGGATCGTCCGCGGGTGGTCACCGCCCTCGGCAACGACGTGCTTTTGCAGCGCGCGGTCCCCGGCATCGACGTCGTGGCCGGCGACTGGGGCGACAGCTTCCCGCTGGATCGTCGGCGCCGGTCCAACGGAGCAGGGGGCGCCACGGTCGATCTCGTGCCGGCACAGCACTGGTCGCGGCGCCGGATCTCCGACACGCGGATGCGCCTGTGGTGCGGCTTCGTGCTGCGCGCCGGCGGCTCCACGGTCTATTTCGTCGGCGACAGCGGCTTCGGCGACGGCGCGATCTTCCGCAAGGTGCGGGCCGGCTTCGGGGCGCCCGACCTCGCGCTGATCCCGATCGGAGCCTATGCGCCGCGCTGGTTCATGCAGCCGCAGCACATGGACCCGGAAGAGGCGGCCGCAGTCTTTGCCGATCTCGGCGCCGCGCAGGCCGTCGCCATCCACTGGGGCACCGTGCAGCTCACCGACGAGCCCTTCGGCGAGCCGCCGGCAAGGCTTCGCGAGGCGCTCGACGCGCGGGGGATTGCGCCGGAGCGATTCCGCACCCTGTCTCCCGGCGAAAGCCTCGACGCGGCCTGACTCTCCCGACAGGCCGGCTTGAGGACGCCTCTCCGCCGGGGCCCGAGGCCCGCCGGCGACCTCGGCCGCCTATGATCGGTCCGAGAAAGCGCCGCGGCACCGAGCCCGTGGATGCCGGGCGACCGCCTGAAACCGCGTCGGAAAGACCTGCCGAAGGTTCGGGCCGTTGTCGCGGGGCCCTAGGCGTGGGCGGAACATTGCCCGAAGCTGACGAAAATTGCGGCAGCCACTTGCGCTGCCCGAATCCGGGCCCCATACTCTCTCTCGTGTTCAACGAAGCGAAAGGAGGTGATCCGATGTCGAGTGATTGTCTGAAGCCGGCTGGGTCCATGATTCTCGGTGGTTCGACGGAGCAGCCTCTTCGCTTCGCCTGAGAATTTCAGATGACGCCTGCAAGCGGTCGCTGAGGACCGCCGGCTGACGCCTATCACGGGGCCGCTTTCCTGCAAGGGAAAGCGGCCTTTTGATTGTCCGGGGCAAGGGCAGGGGCCGGCGCCGGGCCGCGCTCAGATGTCGGCCGTCCGCTCGAGCCATCCGACATGCCGCGCCACCGACCGCTCGAGAACCGCGGGCCCGCCGCGCTCGACGACGCGGCCCCAGAAGGCACCGTAGATCGCCTCGAAGGTGAAGCCGTCGAGCGCCGCGGCGATCCGGCGCACCGCGGAGGCCCCGAGCGGGATGAAGTTCGGATAGCTGCGCATGAAGCCGACGCCGTCGCAGCCGGGCGTCACCTGCAGGATGTCGCCGGCAAGGATCGCGCCGCCCGGCACGAGGCTCTCCGCCGCATGCAGCACCGCGCCGCCGGCGAAATGCCCGCCGCAGCGCAGCAGCGTGACGCCGGGCAGAAGCTCCAGCCGCTCGCCGTCCCAGGCCTTCACATGCCCGCCCGGCCGCATCACCCACGCCTCGTCGCTCGCATGAAGATGCACCTTCACGCCGAAGGCCTCCGCCCATCGCGCCATGGTCGAATAATAGTGCGGATGCGAGATGGCGATCGCGGCGAGGCCGCCGAGACCTTCGACGAGATCGACCGTCGCCCGGTCGATCAGCGGGATCATGTCCCACAGGACGTTGCCCGCCGGCGTGCGCAGCAGCAGGGCACGCTGGCCGATCGCGAAATGCGGCGTCATGCCGAAGCCGAGAAGCGCGCCGTCATAGGCGACGACGGTCCGATGGCCGGCGGAAAGGGCGGCGAAGCTCGTCCAGCGTTGGCCGCCCGGCGGCACGAACTGGCGCTCGTCTTCGCAGACCGGACAGGCCGGAGGCGGCGAGGCGGCGGGCGGAAACTCGGTTCCGCAGGCCTGGCACAGGAAGGAAGCGACAGAGGGGCTGAAAGGCATGGTGGAGGGCTCCCGGGGGCGTTTCGTTCATAGCCTTCCCGCCGTCGCGCCGCCATGGGCCCCGACATTGTGGTGCATCGCGGGGGCATCGCGCCGTCCCGCGTCGGCACTTGCGGCGACGTAAGCCCGCCGCCCGCCGCGCCGCGCGCACGCCATCCGTCCCGCCGGGCCGGCCGCCTCAGGAATAGAGATCGCGGCGCGT
Organism: Jiella sonneratiae; assembly: GCF_017353515.1. Classification (GTDB taxonomy): domain Bacteria; phylum Pseudomonadota; class Alphaproteobacteria; order Rhizobiales; family Rhizobiaceae; genus Jiella; species Jiella sonneratiae. The sequence goes on along the minus strand of NZ_JAFMPY010000005.1, from coordinate 117,127 downwards.
CGGCGGCAGGCCGCTCGGGCCCTTGGAGCGCTTCGAGGCGAGCGTCTGGTAGATCAGAAGGCCGCCGCGCTCGAAACCGAGGGACACGCCGGCGAGATAGAGCAGCCACAGCCGGGCGCGCTCCTCGCCGGCGATCGCCGCCGCCTCGTCCATGCGGGCGAGGAGCCGGTCGTGCCAGAGCCGGCAGGTGCGGGCATAGTGTTCGCGCCAGTTCTCGACGTCGTGCACCTCGAAGCGGTGCTTTTCCAGAAACTGCGCCGAATGGCCGACATGGTCGAGCTCGGCCCCGGGAAAGATGTAGCGGATGATCGCCGCATATTCCTTCGTGCCTTTGCGAAACTTCGCGTCGGTCTCCTTGGCCGGCCGGGTGATGGCGTGGTGGAGATAGAGGCCGTTCGGCCTGAGCAGCTTGCGGACCGCCGTGAAATAGGCGTCGTGCTTTTCCCAGCCGACATGTTCGAACATGCCGATCGAGGCCACCTTGTCGAACTGGCCGGAAAGCTCCTCGAAGGGCTTCAACTCGACGGTGACGCGATCGGCGAGCCCTTTCTCGGCGATCCGCTCGCGGGCGAGATCGTACTGGGCCTGGCTGAGCGTGACGCCGTGGCCGCTGACGCCGTAATGTTCCGCCGCGTGGATCAACAGCGCGCCCCAGCCGCAGCCGATGTCGAGAAAGCGCTCGCCGGCCTTCAGGCGGAGCTTGCGGCAGATCATGTCCAGCTTGTCCGCCTGCGCCTTGTCGATGTCGTCGTGCCAGCCGTCGAAATAGCCGCAGGAATAGAGCATCCGGCTGTCGAGGAAGAGCCGGTAGAAGTCGTTCGAGACGTCGTAGTGGAACTGGATCGCGGCCTTCGACGAGCCGCTGGCCGAGGCGTCCTCGCCCGCCGCCGGGCCGCTCGCCCTGGAGCGGCGCGACAGGGCGTAGAGCGCGGGCAGGGCGCCGGCGATCTTCAGCTTGTCGATGCGCTTCATCGCCGCCTTGGTGCGGATGTCCGGCCGCGCCGCGGCGAGATCGAAGATCGTGCCGTGCTCGACGTCGATCGCCCGGGCCATCCACAGGCCGACGGCCGTCGCGATGTTCGGGCTGGTGACGAGGCGCGCGATGGCGGCCGGGTCGTTGAGTACGAGCACCGGCCCGCCCGCCGGTCCGAGCCATTCGCCGTTCCACAGCCTGACGGCGATCTTCGGCTCGAAGGCGGCGAACACATGGCGCACGATCTCCGCCAGCCTGTCTTCACCACTGGCCATGCAACGCACTCCGTTTTCACGTGAAACCATGTCGGACACGGGGCCCGGCTTATCGCCGCGCGGTGGCGGGCGCAATGCGGGCGGCCGGATCGGGGGCTAATCGCCTCAAGGCGAGCGCCATGGGCGCTTGCGCCGCCGCCACCGGCGAAGGGCGGCTTCGCGAGCCTCACCAGGACAGGCAGGAGTCACTCAATAAGCCGGCTTACTGAAGCCCGAGAAGATGCCGAAGGGGACCGCCGGGCCGGCGGAGAGCCGGCCCGGCGCGTCGACCAAAAAGCCCCGAGCCTCAGAGGATGTAGCGCGACAGGTCGACATTGCCGGCGATGCCGTCGAGCGCCTTGTGGACATAGGCGGCGTCGACGACGTAGCGCTCGCCGGCCTTGTCCGGCGCCTCGAAGGAGATGTCGTCGAGCACCCGCTCCATCACCGTCTGCAGGCGCCGGGCGCCGATGTTCTCGACCGAGCCGTTGAGCGACACCGCGGTGTCGGCGATGGCGTCGATGGCGTCGTCGGTGATCTCGAGGTCGACGCTCTCGGTCCTCATCAGCGCCACGTACTGCTTGATCAGCGACGCCTCGGTCTCCGTCAGGATGCGGCGGAAGTCGTCCTTGGTGAGGGCCCTCAGCTCGACGCGGATCGGCAGCCGCCCCTGCAGCTCCGGCAAAAGGTCGGAGGGCTTGGAGACGTGGAAGGCGCCGGAGGCGATGAACAGGATGTGGTCGGTCTTCACCGGCCCGTGCTTGGTCGCCACCGTCGTCCCCTCGACCAGCGGCAGCAGGTCGCGCTGCACGCCCTCGCGGGAGACGCCCGCGCCGCCATAGCCGTCCTTGTTCGCCACCTTGTCGATCTCGTCGAGGAAGACGATGCCGTTGTTTTCGACCGCCTCCACCGCCTCGCGCACCAGCTGCTCCTGGTCGAGCAGTTTGTCGGACTCCTCGCCGATCAGAAGCTCGTAGGAGTCCCGCACGGTGGTGCGGCGCTGCTTGGTGCGCCGCCCGCCCATCTTGCCGATCATGTCGGAGAGGTTGAGGACGCCGATATTGGCGCCGGGCATGCCGGGGATCTCCATGCCGCCCAGCGGGTTGGCGGTGTCGGCGACCTCGACGTCGATCTCCTTGTCGTCGAGCTCGCCGGAACGCAGGCGCTTGCGGAAGCTGTCGCGGGTCGCCGGCGAGGCCGACTTGCCGACCAGCGCGTCGAGCACCCGGTCTTCGGCGCCCTGATGCGCCCTGGCCTTCACCTCCTCGCGCTTTCTCTCGCGCACGAGGCCGATGCCGATCTCGACGAGATCGCGGATGATCTGCTCGACGTCGCGGCCGACATAGCCGACCTCGGTGAACTTGGTCGCCTCGACCTTGATGAAGGGCGCCCCGGCGAGCCGCGCCAGCCGGCGCGAGATCTCGGTCTTGCCGACGCCGGTCGGTCCGATCATCAGGATGTTCTTCGGCATCACCTCCTCGCGCAGCGATCCGTCGAGCTGCTGACGGCGCCAGCGGTTGCGCAGCGCGACGGCGACCGCCCGCTTGGCATCCTTCTGGCCGATGATGTGCCGATCGAGCTCGGAAACGATCTCGCGGGGTGAAAAATCGGTCATGAACGTCACTTTTTCTCTGTCAGGGCCGAGCCGGCCCGGGAAATGGCCCCCTCCGGCGGATGACGGCGGCCGTCCCGCAGGGCGGCCGGCAAAGGGGAGCGTCAGTCTGTCACACATGGCGCAGGTTTCGCCGCTGCCGCCCGCCCGCTTTCCGGCCGGCGGGGCGGCCGCGGGATGCGCGGCCTGCCTGCTCTTGCGGCGGTTTTCGAACAGGCGGGGTGCCCGGCGCCTCCGTCCTTCGTGCGTCTGGGTCTAGATGGGATCGCCCCCCCGCTTGTGCCAGCCTCGGCGCCGCCAAGCCGGCAAGGGCTCATTCGGGGCTTCAAAAGCCGGCGGAAATGCAGTCAAACTGAGGCGGCGATTCGGCGGTTGCGGCGGCCTTGCGGCAAGCGCCGGGATGCGGACGAAGGGGACGGAGCGGCGCCGCCCCCGCCGCCGCCCTGCGCGCCGGAGGGAGGAATGATTTCTCCCAAAGAGCGCATGGTGCCGGCCGTGACGGATTGGTGCAGAATGGCGCGCTCGGACCGTTTCGCGATCATGGATCCAGGCTTGCGTCCCGCGCGGCAGCGGGCAGGAACGGCCGAATGCCCGTCCAGCCGGGCGGAACGTCGTCGCCGGACCGGCTGCCCGGCGCCGATCGGCGACAGGGCGCGGCTGCCGGCATCGCGGCGAAAGGCGGAACGGGCCGAAGGACCGATCCGGGAACGGTTCGGACGACATCTCGAAACGGCGGGCGGGGATTTGACGTGACGGCGGCGACCGAGGTGCTTTCGGCGATCGAGGAGCCCTGGCGGGAGGAATGTCTCGTCGCGGCGCTGGACGGGGTCGCCGCGCGTTACGGCTTCAGCCACGCCGCGGTCTTCTCGCTGCCGTCCACCGACGACGAGGGGCTCGCCACCCGCGTCATCCATGCCAACTGGTCGCCGGGCTTCGCCAAGGGCTACGAGCTCAACGGCCTCCACCGCTTCAAGATCGTCCTCGGCACGCTGCGGACCGATCCGATGCCCTTCGTCTGGGACATCGAGACGCTCTACGGTTCCGACGAACCCGATCCGACGCCGGCCGCCCGCTTCCTCCTCGCCGAGGGCTATCTCTCCGGCGTCCTCTTGCCGGTGCATGCGATGACCTCGTTCAACGGCGCCCTGTCTCTCGCCGGCCGCGCGCCGGACCTTTCGGCCGGGGCGGTTTCCGAGCTCCACCGCTTCGCCATCGTCTATTTCGCGATGCTCGCGGCGATCCGCTTCGAGGAGAACCAGCGCAACAATCCCCTGTCGGGGCGCGAACGCGACTGCCTGAAGCTCGCCATGCTCGGCAAGACCTCCAACGAGATCGGGACGATCCTGTCCCTGTCGGAATACACCGTCTCGCAATATCTGACCTCGGCGCAGCGCAAGATGAACGCCGCCAACCGCACCCACGCCGTCGCCATGGCCGCCCAGCTCGGCTATCTGTCGTGACAGGGCTGCCGGACGGCGCCCGGCATCTGCCGGGCCATTTCGACCGGGCGGCGCAGGAGGCCCTCGTCGACGCGATCCGGGCCGTCCTCGAACAGGCGCCGCTCTATACGCCGGTGATGCCGCGCTGGGGCCGTCCGTTCTCGGTGCGGATGACGAATTGCGGGCCGCTCGGCTGGGTCGCCGACAAGGCGGGCTACCGCTACCAGCCGCAGCATCCGGCCACCGGCAGGCCCTGGCCGCCGATCCCGGCGCCGCTGCTGACGCTCTGGCAGAGCGTCGCCGACTATCCGCATCCGCCGGAAGCCTGCCTCGTCAACTTCTACGACGAGGCCGCGCGGATGGGGCTGCATCAGGACAGGGACGAAGCCGATCTCGGCGCGCCCGTCGTCTCGGTCTCGCTCGGCGACGACTGCCGCTTCCGGATCGGCGGAACCGAGCGGGGCGGGCCGACGGCCTCGATCCGCCTCGCCTCGGGCGACGTCTTCGTCCTCGGCGGCGCCTCGCGGCTCGCCTATCACGGCGTCGACCGGATCTATCCGCAGAGCTCGACACTCCTCAAGAACGGCGGGCGCATCAACCTCACTTTGCGGCGCGTGACGAAGCCGGCGTGAGGGCAGCCGGAACGAGGCGAGGCGCGTGAGGGGCCGCGGCGAGACGGATCCGTGTCAGCGGGCCGGCGGCAGGCTCACTCGGCCGGGCTTTCCCGGCCTGCAAGCCAGCGCTGGTCGATCTCCGGCAGCGGCTCGTCGAAGATCTGCGCCTCGAAGGCCCTGAGGCGCTTGTAGATCGACATCAGCTCGACCACCGTCGTCCAGGAATTGATCAGATACTGGAACGAGGTGCGCACCTGCTCGAAGGCGTTGGTGATCTGCCGCCACAGGCCGAAGGTGATCGCTCCGGCGACGATAGTCGGGCCGAGCAGCAGCGTCGGGAAGATCACGTCGGCCTGCAGATAGCCGTAACGGGCGACGTTGAAATAGGCGTAGTGGAAATAGAGCCGGAAGTAGTTGCGGCGGACATTGGCGAAGAGGCCCCGGACCGTCGGCGGCTGGGCGCGGCGCGGGTCGTCCTCGCCGTAGACGAGCTCCTTGCGATAGGCCGCTTCGACCCGCTGGTTCTTGAATTCGAGCCCCGGCAGCTTGATGCCGACGAGGGCGAGCAGCACGGTGCCGAAGGCCGCCCAGAGGAGCGAGGCGAGCACCAGCGAATAGGGGATCTTGCCGACGAGCGGCAGCTCGGTGACGTGGACGGAAAGGGCCAGCAGCACCGGCAGGAACGCGATCAGCGTCATCACCGACTGGACGAAGCTGGTGCCGAGATCCTCGGTCGTCGTCGCAAAGCGCATCGTGTCTTCCTGGACGCGCTGCGAGGCGCCCTCGATCAGGCGCAGCTTCGGCCAGTGCGACATGTAGTAGTCGTTCATCGCCGTGCGCCAGCGGAACACGTAGTGGGAGACGAAGAAGGCGACGAGCACGGCGGTGGTGATGCCGACGAGGGCGAGCCCGGCGAAGGTCCACTGTTCGCCGAAGAATTCCGCCAGCGTCACCGGGCGCGTCTTGGTCAGCGCCGCCTGCAACAGGTCGTAGAACGGATTGTACCAGGCGTTCACCGCGACGTCGATCTGCACCTGGAAGTAGATGGTGAAGAGGATGAAGGCCGAGCCGAGCAGCGACCAGTTCAGCCAGGGATGCGGGGCGTAGAGCCGCCAGAACAGATAGAAGGCCAGGGTGAAGGCGGCGAAATAGACGTAGAACCAGAGATAGGGCGCCGTCCAGAACACCGAGATGCCGATGACCGGCTCGGCGTCCGGCGGCAGCGGCGGCAGGCCGACGGCGGCTCCGAGCGCCTCGCCGGCGCCGTACCAGAGGAGGACGGCGACGGCCGTCCAGGCGAGCGCCGAGGCGAAGAAGAGTTTCGGCTTGGGAAAGAACGACACGAACATCGGTAGGAGGCGTCCCTGCGAGAGAAACGATCGCCGGCGGCAAGCCGCGGGCCTGATGCGTCGACGAGAAAACGGCCGGAGCACCGCGCGAGGCGTGCCGCCGCCGCAAGCGATGCTCCCGGGCCTCATCCTTACGCCCTCCGGCGTCGTTCGCTCGTGAAATCTTGGTTATGTGAGCCGATGCCGCCGGGCGCGGCCGCCGCCACGCAGCCTGGACGACAGAGGCGACCGGGCCGACCCGGCCGACCGGGCCGACGAAATCGCGCGAAGGCGGCGGTTCAGGGGCGGGCTGGCGCAAGACCCTGCCGCGCCGCCGGCCCGCGTTCGCGCCGCGGCGAGGCCGTTCACAGCTTGCGCAGCGCCACCTGCTCGATCAGATGGTCGGCACCCTTTCTGAGGATCAGATCGGCGCGCGGCCGGGTCGGCAGGATGTTCTCGTGGAGGTTCTTGGCGTTGATCTCCACCCACAGGTCCCCGGCGATCGCCAGCGCCTCCGCGTCGGAAACCTTGGAATAGCGGTGGAAGAACGAGCCTTCCTCCCGGAAGGCGGTCTCGCGCAGCCGCATGAAGCGGTCGATGTACCAGCGGTGGATGTCGGCCTCGTCGGCATCCATGTAGATCGACACGTCGAAGAAGTCCGAGACGAAGGGGATCGCCTTGCCGTCCTTCGGCATCTCGCGCACCTGCAGGACATTGAGCCCCTCGAAGATCAGGATGTCCGGCCGGTCGACGGTGATCTTCCGGCCCGGCATGACGTCGTAGACGAAGTGCGAATAGACAGGCGCCTCGACCTTCGGGCGCCCGGCCTTGATGTCGGAGAGGAAGCGCAGGATCTTGCCGACGTCGTAGCTCTCGGGAAAGCCCTTGCGCCGCATCAGGCCGCCCGCCTCGAGCACGGCGTTCGGATAGAGGAAGCCGTCGGTGGTGACGAGATCGACCTTCGGCGAGGACGGCCAGCGGGCGAGGAGTTCCTTCAGGATGCGGGCCGTGGTCGACTTGCCGACGGCGACGGAGCCGGCGATGCCGATGATGAACGGCGTCTTGCGCCCCGGCTGGTCGCCGAACAGGAAGCGCTGGCGCTGGCGGAACAACAGCTGCATCGCCTCGACATGGGAGTAGATCAGCCGCGAGACCGCGAGATAGATCCGCGCCACCTCGTCGAGGTCGATCGGATCGCCGAGCGAGCGCAGCCGCCCGACCTCGTCCTCGGAGAGCGTCAGCGGGGCGTCGGCCCGGAACCGTGCCCATTCGGCGGAGGAGAAGACCCGGTAGGGCGAATATTTCGCCGGCGCGAGCTGGTCCATGTCAGTCGGCCGCCCCGCCCGGCCGCGCCGCCTTCTCCTCGAGCCCGGTCTGCGCCGTGCGGCGGGCGAGCTCGGCCATCACGCCGGAGAGCGGCACGTGCCGCAGATGCATGAGGACCAGGAGGTGGTAGAGCAGATCCGCCGCCTCGGAGGCGAGACGGCCGTCGGTCTCGTCGAGGGCGGCGATCACCGTCTCGACCGCCTCCTCGCCGAACTTCTTGGCGGCATGGGCGACGCCCTTCTCCTTCAGCCTGGCGGTGTAGGAGGCGGGATCGCCGGAGCCGGCGCGCGCGGCGACGATGGTTTCGAGATCCTCGAGGGTGAAGTCGGTCATGGCTGCCCTTTTTCGCACATCCGGGGGCAAATGCCAGCCTCAGCGCGGCATGTCGAGCCCGCCCGCACCGGTGCCGGCCGCGTCGAGCCGCACGGCAATCCCGGCGGCGGCCATGTGGGCCTTGGCCTCGGCGATGCTGTGGGTGCCGAAATGGAAGATCGAGGCGGCGAGTACGGCCCCGGCATGGCCGTCACGCACGCCCTCGACCAGATGGTCGAGCGTGCCGACGCCGCCGGACGCGATCACCGGCACGTGGACGGCGTCGGCGACGGCCCGGGTCAGCTCGAGGTCGAAGCCCGCCTTGGTGCCGTCGCGGTCCATCGAGGTGAGGAGGATCTCGCCGGCGCCGTTTTCGACCACCCTGCGGGCGAAGTCGACGGCGTCGATGCCGGTGGCCTGGCGCCCGCCATGGGTGAAGATCTCCCAGCGCGGCGCGGCATCGGCGACGCGCCGGGCGTCGATGGCGACGACGACGCACTGGTCGCCGAACTTGTCGGCGGCTTCCTTGACGAAGTCCGGATTCTTCACCGCCGCGGTGTTGATCGAGACCTTGTCGGCGCCGGCGAGGAGCAGCCGCCGCACGTCCTTCACCGTCCTGACGCCGCCGCCGACGGTCACCGGCATGAAACAGTGCTCGGCGGTGCGCGCCACGACGTCGAAGATCGTCTCGCGTTCGTCGGAGGAGGCGGTGATGTCGAGGAAGCAGAGCTCGTCGGCGCCGGCCGCGTCGTAAGCCTTGGCGGCCTCGACCGGGTCGCCGGCGTCGCGCAGGCCTTCGAAGTTGACGCCCTTGACGACGCGGCCGTCCTTGACGTCGAGGCAGGGAATGATGCGGGCCTTGAGGGTCATGTCGATTTCTCGTGATCCGGCCGGTCGCTTCGAAGGACGACCGCTCGCTCGAGGCTTATGCAATTCCGCGGTAGATTTCGGCAAGGGCAATGGAAACACCGAGGCCTGCCAGCTCGATGGTCTCAGCGCTCCCGGCGATCATCTCCGGCTTGCCGAACGCCCCGTCCCCGCCCCGCGACCACAGCCAGACCCGCGGCTCGTCCTGGGAGAGCACGAGATAATGCGCAAGGCCGTCGATCGCGGTGTATTCCTCGGCCTTCTCGCCGAAGTCGGTGGCGAGGGAGGAGGGTGAGAGAATTTCCGCGACGAACAGCGCGCGGTCTGTGGCGAGACTGTCGCCAGTGTTTGCGCCCGAAGGCTCGACAAGGACGTCCGGATAACGCACCCCGAACGGCGTGCGCACCGCGTAATCGGCCGCCGTAACGATGTAGTCGCCTGAAGCAAGCGCAGTCTTGAGGAGAAGAGCCAGTTCCAACATGAGTTGCGCATGATGCCTGGTGCCGCCGGTCATCATCCCGGTGATCCTTCCGTGGACGAATTCGTAGCGGCCTTCGCGCCCCTCGTTCCAGCGCAGAAAGTCCTCGACCGTGCGGACGGCTGGTGCCTGCAGGTTCATTTGAGCCTCCGTTCGACCGGCGGTCCCGAGCGCATCCCGACGGCTTCGATACACCGGACGCCGGGGGCTGCCTCCGTCATGCGGGGCGTGTCCGCATTCGCCGAGCATCCCATCGCCCCATACTAACCGAAACCGCTCGCCTGTGGAATTGCGGGGCAACCCGCCGGGCGACGCTTGCCACCGCCCAAAGGTTTTGCGACGGAGGGGCGAGCGGGAGCCTGAACCATGCGCGAGATCGTCTTCGACACCGAAACGACGGGCCTCGACCCGGCGGTCGAGCGGGTGATCGAGATCGGCGGCGTCGAACTCTGGAACCACATCCCGACCGGCCGCGAATTCCACGTCTACATCCGCCCGGAAGGGCGCAAGGTCGATCCCGCCGCCTTCGACGTCCACGGCATCTCCGACGAGTTCCTCGCCGACAAGCCGGTCTTCGCCGAGGTCCTCGACGATTTCCTCGGCTTCTTCGCCGAGGGCCGGCTGATCGCCCACAACGCCAATTTCGACATGCGCTTCCTGAATGCCGAGCTTGAGCGCCTCGGCCGGGAGCCGATCGGGCCGGAGCGGGTGGTCGACACGCTCGCCATGGCGCGTCGCAAGTTCCCGATGGCGCCGGCGACCCTCGACGCCTTGTGTTCGCGCTTCTCGATCGACACCTCGCGGCGCGACAAGCACGGCGCGCTGCTCGACTCGCAGCTTCTCGCCGACGTCTATATCGAGCTGATCGGCGGCCGGCAGGCGGCGCTGGGCCTGGTCTTCGGCGCCGATGCCGCGGCCGGGGCGGAGCGCGGCGGACCGGCCGGTGCCGGAAGCCTCGCCCGGCGACCCGCGCCGCTGCCGCCGCGCCTCACCGCGGACGAGGCGGCGCGGCATCTCGCCTTCGTCGAAAGCCTCGGCGAGGAGGCCGTCTGGTGGCGCTATCTGCCGCGCCCCGTCAAAGCCGAAGCCGAAGCCGCCGGCTGATCGGGCCGCCGGAGGGCGCAGACCGGCCGGCACGGCTGGTCGGCGCCCGCGGCCGTCGACGCTGCGCGGTCTTCGGTCCAGGCGACCTCACCCTGCGACCCTCACGAAACACCACGCAAAAAAACCGGCGCGATCGCTCGCACCGGCAGTGTCATGGGAAATCGCCGTCGCGCCGCGAAGGGGCGCAATCCGTGGCCTCAGGCGGTCTGCACCTGCTGGCGGGCGCGCTCTTCGGCCATGCGCTGCTGGAAAAGCTTGGCGAAGTCGATCGGGTCGATCATCAGCGGCGGGAAGCCGCCATTGCGGGTGACGTCGGCGACGACCTGCCGCGCGAAGGGAAAGAGCAGCCGCGGACATTCGATGAAGAGCAGCGGCAAAAGGTGCTCCTGCGGGAAGTTCGCCAGCCGGAAGACGCCGCCATATTCCAGTTCGACGGCGAACAGCATCTCGGCGCCTTCGCCGGCCTTGGCGTTCAGCGTCAGGCGCACGTCGAATTCGCTCTGGCTGCCCTCGATCTGGTTGGCGCCGACATTGACGCCGATGTTGATCGCCGGGCCGCGCGCCTGGCTGCGCAGGATCGCGGGGGCGTTCGGGCTCTCGAAGGAGAGGTCCTTGATGTACTGCGTGAGGATGTTGAGGCTCGGCGGCGTCGCGCCCTCGTTGCTGGAGGTGCCGTTGCTGCCGTTGACGTCGCTGGTCTGTGACATGCCTGACCTTTCTTGTCGGTTCCGTGCCGGGAACGGCGCGCGGCGCCGCCCGGAGAGGGCCGGACGGGTCTTAAAGGACCGCAGCCCGGCGGAAAATCTGCTGGCGCCGAGCTAACACGCAGGACTTCCGATCACAAGGCGGGGTTTCGGGCACGACAAGCCGCCCTTTGTGCCGCTCGCCGCGATGCGGCAGTGGCTTCGACAGGCCAGTGCCGCGCCGAGCCGGCGCGGCCTCCATATCAATTCTGCATCCCTTCGACGCGGCCCGCGACGCCGCCTTCCCGGCGGCGGCGCAAGGCCGGCCGAGGAACCGTCCGGAAGGCTACTCGCTCAGGACCTGATAGTCGTAGAGCGTGTGCTCGACGCCCCCATAGGTGATGTTGCAGCCGCCCGTCGACGCGCCGATCTTGCCGGGATGGACGCCGTTGTTGAAACGCGCCCGGCAGACGTAGAGCAGGCTGCCATTCGCCTCGCGCCCGGCATTCACCCCGATGGAATCGAGCCGGTCGACGGGAATGCCCTGCAGCCAGTCGCCGCGGCCGAGCAGCGTCCCGTACTGGCCGACGGTATATTCCCGGCCGCCATAGCCGATCACGCAGCCGCCGAAGCCGGGCCTGAGCTTGCCGGGGTGGATGCCGTTGTTGAAGACGGCGTTGCAGACGAAGAGCGGCTCGCCGTTCGCCTCGTTGCCGGCCGGCACCGCGCGGCGGTCGACGCGGCCGCCGGCCTGGTCGATCCAGTCGAGGGCGGGGCCGCGCTTCGCCTGCCGGCCGCCATAGTCCTGCGCGGGCGGGTTCGGCGCGACCACCGGCGCCGGGTCGTAGCGACCGCCGCCGGGCGCCTCGCCGCGCTGCTGCACGCATTCCTCGACCATCAGCGTCGCGGCGGTGACGCCGGAGAGCGAGAAGTCGATGTCGTATTTGCCGACCGAGAGGATCGCCGTATGGCCGGCCCGCATCGCGTCGAGTTCGCCGAGGCCGATCCAGGCGAAGGTCCAGCCACGATCGGCGGTGCCGCTCGCCCCCGTGGCGTGGCCGTCGATGTCGAGCTGGCCGTACCAGTCCGGCTGCGCCCGGACCGGAACCGCGATCTGCCACTGGCCGGAGCCGTAGCCGATCCGCACGTCGTCGCCGTTGCCGTCGCGGTCGACCGACGCATGGCAGGAGAGGAAGCGCCGTCCCTGCTGGGTGGCGCTGATCTCCCAGCCGCGCACGTCGCCGTAATGGAAGCTGCGGCCCCCCTGGCCGATATTGGCGATCTCCTGAGCGCCTGCGGCGCCCGGCACGAGAAACAGCGCAAGCCCGGCGAGCCACGCCTTCAGACTGTCACGCACGATGTCCCTACCCCTCTTCGAGCACGCAGCGCCCTATATCGCCGCGGCAAATGCCGGTCCTTCCCCAACGGAACCATCGGCACGAGATCATTTGCCCGGAGGGAAAGCGAAAGACAACGAAAAAATCGAGGAAGGGTCGGGTCGGGCAGGGCATCGCCAGCCGCCCCGTGCCGCTCGCGGAGCGGGCCCGGGCTCTCGGAAGCACGCTCGGGGCGAGCCGGGCTTGGCAGAAGGCCGGCCTCTTGGGGAGCAGGCCGGCCTCTTTGAGAGCGGGTTCAGTGCAGCGTGCGGCCGGACGGGCGCCCTTCCTCGTCGTCGCCGTGCCAGGGCGAGGAGGGGTCGGGACGGCGGTGATAGTCTTCGCCGGAAAGATCGACGACGTCCGGCGCGCGGCGACGCTGCCCGTCGCCGGCGTCGGCGGGTCCGCTGCGGGCAAAGCCGCCGGAGGCGCCGCCGCGGGCCATGACGACCACCCGGTTCCCCAGGAAACGACGGATCTGAGACCGGATCTGCGGCACGAACAGCAGGAAGCCGAGCGTGTCGGTGACGAGGCCCGGCGTCAGAAGCAGGATGCCGGCCGCCATGATCATCGCGCCGTCGACCAGTTCCCGGCCCGGCACGCGCCCGGCATTGGTCTCGGCCTGGATGCGCCGCAGCGTCCCCAGCCCCTGGCGCTTCAGGAGGATCGAGCCGATCAGCGCCGTCAGCACCACGAGAGCGAGCGTCGGCCACAGCCCGATGAGATTGCCGACGACGATGAAGACGGCGATCTCCAGGACGGGGATGATCAGGAGGAGAAACGGGATGACGGCGAATGGCATTGTGGTCGTTCCTGGCTGGGCTTCGGGGATCGCCTTGCCGTGGCTTCGGCGGCATATCCGGCCTTGGCCGGCCTCGGTCGGCAGAGATCCGGCATTTCGGCCGGCATCGGTCGGCATGGGTGCAGGCGTTCCCGAGACGACAGATAGGGTGCGGGAGCAATGATTTGAATGCGCCGGCCGTCGTCTCTATATGAGGGCAATTCAGGCAGGCGGCACGAGGTGACGGCGCACGATGAGTTTTGGGACGATTTTCTTCATTGTACTTGCGGCGATCGTCCTGTTTCAGCTGCGCAACGTGCTCGGGCGACGGACCGGCAGCGAGCGGCCGCCCTTCGACCCCTATTCGCGCAGCGAGACGCCGCGCGAGGAGGCCGCCTCGAACGGCAACGTCGTGACGCTGCCGAGCCGGCGGGTCGAGGAGAGCGACGGCGTGCCGGCGCGGGTGCTCTACGAGAAGATCGACAAGATCGCGACGCCGGGCAGCCCGCTCAACGGCGAACTGCGCAAAATCCGCGACGCCGATCCCGAATTCGACCCGGCGGAATTCCTCGACGGGGCGAAGATCGCCTACGAGATGATCGTCAACGGCTTTGCCGACGGCGACAAGCGCGTGCTCAAGGGCCTGCTCTCCCCCGACGTCTACGCCGACTTCGAGCGGGCGATCACCGAGCGCGAGGCAGCCGGCCAAAAGATGAGTTCCTCCTTCGTCGGCATCGACGACGCCAAGATCGTCGCCGCGGAGATGAAGGACCGCGAGGCCCAGATCACCGTGCGCTTCGTCTCGCAGTTGATCAGCGCGACACTCGGCCCGAACGGCGAGTTGGTGGACGGCGATCCGGAAGCCGTCGTGGAGGTGCGCGACATCTGGTCGTTCGCCCGCGACATCCGGTCGCGCGATCCGAACTGGAAACTCGTCGGAACCGAATCCGACGAAGCCTGAGCGTTCGGCGGGCGGACGATGGCGACCTTGCTTCGGCGCAGCTTCGACGATCTCGCCGGCTTCGCCGCAGGCGACCACCGCGCCGCCTTGGCGGCGTTCCGGTTGAGCGCGCCGCGGCTTCTCGCGGGGGCCTTCGCCACCGGCACGCTGGGGTTTCGGGCCGAGAGCTTTCACCGCGCCGCCAAAGCCGCACTCGACCTCGGCGAGAACGTCGACGTCTCGGCCGCAAGGCGCTTCTTCGAGGCGCATTTCACCCCGCTCGCGATCGTTCCGGAGGGCGGGGCAGGCTTCCTCACCGGCTATTACGAGCCGGTGGTCGCCGCCTCGGCGACACCGGACGCGCGGTTCCGCTATCCGCTCTACCGCCGGCCGGACGATCTCGTCGCGCTCGACGACGTCAACCGGCCGCCCGGCCTCGATCCCGACTTCCGCTTCGGCCGCCGACTGTCCTGCGGGATGATCGGCGAATATTACGACCGCGGCGCGATCGAGGCCGGGGCGCTGAACGGCCGCGGGCTGGAGATCGCCTGGCTGGAAGACCGTGTCGAGGCCTTCTTCATCCACGTGCAGGGCTCGGCCCGCCTCGTCCTCCGCGACGGGCGGGAAATGCGCGTCGGCTATGCGGCAAAGAGCGGCCACCCCTTCACGGCGGTCGGCCGCAGCCTCGTTTCCGAAGGCGAACTCACCCTCGCTGAAGCCGACATGGCCGGGATCAAGGCGTGGTTCGCGGCGCATCCGGACCGGGTGGACGAGGTGCTCGCCCGCAACCGGTCTTTCATCTTCTTCGCCGAGATGCCGGTGGAAGACCCCAACCTCGGACCGCTCGGCGCCGCCAAGGTGCCGCTGACGCCGCTTGCCTCGATCGCCGTCGACAGGCTGCTCTCGACCTACGGCATTCCCTATTTCATCGCCTCCGACGACCTGTCGATCGGGGGACGGGCCTTCCGACGGACGATGATCGCCCAGGACACCGGCTCGGCGATCCTCGGGCCGGCACGGGCCGACATCTTCGTCGGCACGGGCGACGCGGCCGGCACGATCGCCGGCACGCTCCGCCACAAGGCCGACTTCTTCCTCTTCGCACCGCCCGATCTCGCGGCAGAGCTCGCGTCGTGACGCGGCGCCGCCGCACCCTGAGCGAGGAGGACCGGCGGCTTTGGGCGAGCGTCGCCCGCCAGGCCGTCCCGCTCGCCGGCCGCAAGCACCCCAAGCTCCCGGAGGCGGTCGAGGCGGCGGCCGCCCCGCCTGCGCCTCCGCAGCCGAGCCCCACCGCCGTGCCGGCCGCGGCTTCGGGCCTGCCGCCCGCGCCGGCGAAACGGCCGGCTCTTGCCGCCCAGCACCCGATCGAACGCCCGACCCGCCGCAAGATCGCCAAGGGACGGATCGCCATCGAGGCGCGGATCGACCTTCACGAAATGACCCAGACCAACGCCCATGCGGCGCTGGCGCGCTTTCTCGCCCAGGCCCAGGCGATGGGGCTGCGGCACGTCCTCGTCATCACCGGCCGCGGGCTTTCCGGCGGCCCGCGCGGGGTGCTGCGGCGCGTGGTGCCGCAATGGTTCGCGGGCCCGCAGTTCCGGCCGCTGGTCTCTGGCTTCGAGAGCGCCGAGCGCCACCATGGCGGCGAGGGCGCGCTCTATGTCCGCGTCAGGCGCCTCGGGTCGTCGGCACGATGACCCCCTTCGGCGAAAAGGTGCGGGCGCTGCGGCACGAGCGCGGCGTCACCCAGCAGGAGATGGCCCGGGCGCTCGGCGTCTCCTCGGCCTATCTCTCCGCCCTCGAACATGGCCGTCGGGGCCGCCCGACCTGGGCGATGCTGCAGCGGATCATCGGCTTTCTCAACGTCATCTGGGACGATGCCGAGGAACTCGAACGGCTCGCCGAACTGTCGCATCCGAAGGTCGTCGTCGAGACGGCCGGCCTCTCCCCCGAGGCGACGCGCCTCGCCAACCGCTTGGCGGAGACGATCCGGCTCCTAGATCGCGAGGAGGTCGGGCGCCTGCTCGGCGAGCTCGAGGAGGTCAGCGCCGCCGCGGAAGCCCGGCAGCGGGCGGCGCAGGCCGCACGGCGCGGCCGCTGAAGGCTCGCGCGCTCGCCGGGAACGGCTGCGGGCTGGACGAAACATGCGACGACCGGCCTTTCCGGACGCCGGCCGGTCGCGGTGCGCGACGTGAAAATTCTTACTTTTACGTAAGCCGCGATCGATACAACCGATTGTATTTGCTCGCGTCGGATTTTGCTTGTTGCAAGCTTAGTCCGACAGGGCTAAGCGTGCCCCCCGACGGGGGCACCGTTGCATTGCAGCATGCGACGACCGGCACCATGCGCCGGCCGGCATGTTCGGTCTCGATGCCCGATGCGCCGCGGCGGCCGGAACAGCCGGTGCCGGCGGCGCGAGTTCCAGGCGGCGCGACCGGTCAGGAGGGACCGGACGCCGCGAACAGGAAGGGATAAGAGACTTGGCCCGCAGGAAGATCGCACTCATCGGTTCCGGCATGATCGGCGGCACGCTCGCCCATCTCGCCTCGCTGAAGGAACTCGGCGACATCGTCATGTTCGACATCGCCGAGGGCACGCCCCAGGGCAAGGCGCTCGACATCGCCGAGAGCGGGCCGGTCGAGGGCTTCGACGCGCGGCTTTCCGGCGCCAACGACTACGCCGCCATCGAGGGCGCGGACGTGTGCATCGTCACCGCCGGCGTGCCGCGCAAGCCCGGCATGAGCCGCGACGATCTTCTCGGCACCAATCTGAAGGTGATGGAGCAGGTCGGCGCCGGCATCGCCAAATACGCGCCGAACGCCTTCGTCATCTGCATCACCAACCCGCTCGACGCGATGGTCTGGGCGCTGCAGAAGTTCTCGGGCCTGCCGAAGGAAAAGGTCGTCGGCATGGCCGGCGTGCTCGACTCCTCGCGGTTCCGCACCTTCCTCGCCGAGGAGTTCAAGGTCTCCGTCGAGGACGTGACGGCCTTCGTGCTCGGCGGCCACGGCGACACGATGGTGCCGCTGCCGCGCTATTCCACCGTCGCCGGCATCCCGCTGACCGACCTCGTCAAGATGGGCTGGTGCTCGAACGAGCGGCTGGGTGAGATCATCCAGCGCACCCGCGACGGCGGTGCGGAGATCGTCGGCCTCCTGAAGACCGGCTCGGCCTATTACGCGCCGGCCG
Source organism: Jiella sonneratiae (assembly GCF_017353515.1). GTDB lineage: Bacteria > Pseudomonadota > Alphaproteobacteria > Rhizobiales > Rhizobiaceae > Jiella > Jiella sonneratiae. The sequence goes on along the minus strand of NZ_JAFMPY010000005.1, from coordinate 99,851 downwards.
CCTCGGCGATCGAGATGGCGGAGGCGTATCTGAAGGACAAGAAGCGGGTCCTGCCCTGCGCCGCCAACCTTTCGGGCCAGTACGGCCTTTCCGACATGTATGTCGGCGTTCCCTGCGTCATCGGCGAGGGCGGCGTCGAGCGGGTGATCGAGATCGACCTCGACGGCGACGAGAAGGCGCAGTTCGACAAGTCGGTGAACTCGGTCAAGGGCCTCATGGAGGCCTGCCAGGGCATCGCCCCGAACCTGAAGTGACATTCTCGAAGGCCGGGGCTCAAGACCCGGCCTTCTTCCATTGATCTCCGCCATCGAGGCTCAAGCGAGAGGCCGGACAGTTTCCATGAACATCCACGAATATCAGGCGAAAGAAATCCTGAAGGGCTACGGCGCGCCGGTTGCGGCGGGCATCGCCATCACCTCCGCCGGCGAGGCCGAGGCCGCGGCGAAGGAATTGCCCGGCCCGCTCTACGTCGTGAAGAGCCAGATCCACGCCGGCGGGCGCGGCAAGGGCAAGTTCAAGGAGCTTTCGCCGGACGCCAAGGGCGGCGTCAGGCTGGCGAAGTCGGTCGAGGACGTGGTCTCCAACGCCCGCGAAATGCTCGGCAACACCCTCGTCACCAAGCAGACGGGCCCGGCCGGCAAGGTCGTCAACCGCCTCTACATCGAGGACGGGGCCGACATCGACCGCGAACTCTATCTCTCGCTGCTCGTCGACCGCTCGGTCGGCAAGGTCGCCTTCGTCGCCTCGACGGAGGGCGGCATGGACATCGAGACCGTCGCCGAGGAGACGCCGGAGAAGATCGTCACCGTCGCCATCGACCCGGTCGCCGGCGTGACGGCAAGCGACGCGGAGAAGCTCTGCGACGCGCTGAAGCTCGGCGGCGCCGCCAAGGTCGACGGGATGCAGCTCTTCCCGATCCTCTACAAGGCCTTCACCGAGAAGGACATGAGCCTGCTCGAGATCAACCCGTTGATCGTCATGACCGACGGCCACCTCCGGGTCCTCGACGCCAAGGTTTCCTTCGACGGCAATGCGCTGTTCCGCCACGACGACGTCAAGGCGCTGCGCGACGAGACCGAGGAGGACGCCAAGGAGATCGAGGCGTCGAAATACGACCTCGCCTATGTGGCGCTCGACGGCGACATCGGCTGCATGGTCAACGGCGCCGGCCTCGCCATGGCGACGATGGACATCATCAAGCTCTACGGCAAGGAGCCGGCGAACTTCCTCGACGTCGGCGGCGGCGCCAGCAAGGAGAAGGTGACGGCGGCCTTCAAGATCATCACCGCCGATCCGAACGTGAAGGGCATCCTCGTCAACATCTTCGGCGGCATCATGCGCTGCGACGTCATCGCCGAGGGCGTCGTCGCGGCGGTGAAGGACGTCGGGCTGAAGGTGCCGCTGGTGGTGCGCCTCGAAGGCACCAATGTCGACAAGGGCAAGGCCATCCTCAACGAGAGCGGCCTCGCGATCACCGCGGCCGACGATCTCGACGACGCGGCGAAGAAGATCGTCGCGGCCGTCGGCGGCTGACCGCAGCACGCGTTTTCGGGAGGAACCGCATGACCGACCTGGGATCGATCGCCGCGGCGCGGGGTGTTTCCCGCGCCGTCCTGGCACTGGGATTTTCGCTCTCTCTGGCGGCCGAGGCGCTCGCCGCCGGCCCGAAGCTGCCGCTGACGCCGCCTGAGGATGCCTCGACGACCATCGCCGACTATCTCAAGATCTGCTCGACCGGCATGGTCGACGTCGACGCGGCCGCCAAGATCGCCGCCGACAAGGGCTGGAAGACGGTCGAGCCGGCGGGCGGCAAGGAAAAGGACGCCGCTTCCATGCCCGCAGCCGGCGCCTTCACCGCCACCAAGGGCGACGACGGAACCTTTCTCGTCGTCAACCGCGTGGAGTTTCCCCACGTCGTCGCGTCGAGCTGCCAGATGGTTTTCGCCACCAAGCCCGCCGATCTCGGGACCAAGGTGCTGAACGAGATCGACGGGGTCGCCGGCGGCGGCGGGGTGATGGACATGGCCGACAAGGGCTCGGGGCTGTGGAGCTTCGTCGACGACAAGGGCGAGATCGTCACCATGACCGCGATCCCGGCGGGCGGCACGCGCTTCGTGCTGACGATGGGCCGCGCCGAGCCGACCGAGCTCGGCAGGAAGGCCGGGGCGAAGCCGGCGGGGTGAGACAGGAAGACGGTGGCGTCGCAATCCATGGCCCGCTCGATGAAACCCTCGGCTTGCGGATGTGCGTCCGAGGAGGTTCGGAAAGGTTTCGGTTTGGAAGAGGGCAGGGCGGCGGCTGGGTTCGACACCTCCCGCATCATCGAGATTGAGCAGTCGCCGACGAGATTGCTTCTCTTCGGGATAGGCAGCGCGGCCTTCTCCCTCGGATCATTGGCGCTGATTTTGAACTGGAGCGAGCCACCGTCAGAGGACTTCAAGTACTGGGGGCTCTGGCTCGGGGTTCTGTTTTTCGCTCTTGGTGCATGCGTCTATTTCTGGCGGATGACTTGGGTCGGTCCAGTCGTGGTGCTGTCTCCAGAGGGAATCAAAGACCGACGTATATCCGCAGCTGTCATCCCCTGGGGCGCCATTCGCTCCCACAGGACCTGGTCATACAGAAGCTCAAAGTTTCTGATCTTGAAAGTGGAGGACGACATTGAACGTCGTCTGCCCCTGTCGCTCATCGCGTGGGTGTCAAAGTGGCCAAACACGATGTTGGGCGCGAAGGGCCTTTGCGTCACGAGTGCAGACCTTCGAATTTCTCACGATCATCTGACCGCGGCTGTCGAAGCATATTGGCAGGCGCTGGGTCCGTGCCAGACCAAAAACACTTGAACTGCCATAGGACACGGGATATGTGCTCCACATAACCCGTGTGGACGCTGATCGGCGAAACGCCATGGCCAAGAACATCACCCTCGCCATCGACGAGGATCTCCTCGACAAGATGCGCGTCCTCGCCGCGATGCGGCGGACCAGCGTCAACGCCATGGTGCGGGATTTCTTCGTGCACGAGGTCAAGCGCGAAGCCACCCAGGCGAACCGCGCCGAAGCGTGGGGCCGCCTGTTCGAGGCTGCCGACGACAACGCCGAACGGCGTTCCCGACGCCTCGGCGACAAGCAGCCGCTGTTCGACCGGGAGCTTTTCTACGAAGAGGTCATGCGTGAACGCGGCCTTCTTTGACACGAACATCATCGTCTATGCCGCCGACACCCTCGCTTCCGACGTCGCCAAGCGCGACAAGGCGCGACAGCTGATGCAGATCCGGCAGATCGTCACCTCGACGCAGGTGATGATGGAGCTCTACGGCGTCCTGCGGAAGAAACTGGCCTACGGGGCCGACGCTGCGCTCGCATGGGTGATCGCGCTGCAGGGCGACGACGTGGTGACAATGTCGCCGTCGGACGTCATCGACGCGCTTCAGGTGGCGCATCGCTACGATATCTCGCATTGGGACGCCCTAATCCTGACCGCCGCCGCGCGGGCCGGGCTCGACCTCGTCTACACGGAAGACCTCAATCATGGGCAGAGCTACGGATCTGTCCGGGTCTGCAACCCCTTCATCGAAGACTTTCTCGCGTAAACTGCAAAGGCTGTAGCCATGTCCATCCTGGTCGACAAGAACACCAAGGTCATCGTGCAGGGACTGACCGGCAAGACCGGCACGTTCCACACCGAGCAGGCGCTGGCCTATTTCGGCACCAAGATGGTCGCCGGCATCCATCCGAAGAAGGGCGGCGAGACCTGGACCGCCGGCGAGGGCGCCGGGGAGAAGGCCGGCACCGAACTGCCGATCTTCGCCACCGTCGGCGAGGCCAAGCAGGCGACCGGCGCGACGGCCAGCGTGATCTACGTGCCGCCGGCAGGGGCTGCCGCCGCCATCGCCGAGGCCATCGACGCCGGCATCGACCTCATCACCTGCATCACCGAGGGCATCCCGGTCTCCGACATGGTGAAGGTCAAGGCCAAGCTGGAAAAGTCGACGTCCCGGCTCATCGGCCCGAACTGCCCGGGCGTCCTGACGCCGGAAGAGTGCAAGATCGGCATCATGCCGGGCAACATCTTCAAGAAGGGCAATGTCGGGATCGTCTCGCGCTCGGGAACGCTTACATACGAGGCGGTCTTCCAGACCACCAACGAGGGTCTCGGCCAGACGACGGCGGTCGGCATCGGCGGCGACCCGGTGAAGGGCACCGAGTTCATCGACGTCCTCGAGATGTTCCTCGCCGACGAGGCGACCAAGTCGATCATCATGATCGGCGAGATCGGCGGTTCGGCCGAGGAGGACGCGGCGCAGTTCCTCGCCGACGAGGCGAAGAAGGGCCGCAAGAAGCCGATGGTCGGCTTCATCGCCGGGCGCACAGCGCCGAAGGGCCGCACCATGGGCCATGCCGGCGCGGTGGTCTCCGGCGGCAAGGGCGGCGCCGAGGACAAGATCGCCGCGATGGAAGCGGCCGGCATCAAGGTCTCGCCGTCGCCGGCACGGCTCGGCAAGACCCTCGTCGAGGTGCTGAAGGGCTGACCGCCCGGCGCCGCGGCGAAACGGAACCGAAGGCTTTGCCGGCTATCAGCCTCGGCAAGGCCGCATTCGCGGGCAAAGGACCGCGGCGTCTGTAACCGGCAACGGGATTCGCCCGACCGGACGAATGCAATCCGACAGGAGGCGGCGCCGGACGCGCGCCGCGAGCTTAACGACCATGTCACGCAACCCAGCGAACGAAACCTTCGCGCTCACCTCCTTCCTCTATGGCGGCAATGCCGACTACATCGAGGATCTCTACGCGCGATACGAGGCCGATCCCGGTTCCGTCGACGCCGAATGGGGGGCGTTCTTCAAGGAGCTCGGCGACCCGCGCGACGAGGTCCGCAAGAACGCCGAAGGGCCCTCCTGGCAGCGCGACAACTGGCCGATCCCGCTGAACGGCGAGCTCGTCTCGGCCCTCGACGGCAACTGGGGCCCGGTCGAAAAGCGCATCGAGACCAAGGTCAAGGAAAAGGCCAGGGGCGGCGGCGCCGAGCTGTCGCCCGAGGCGGTGAACCGGGCGACGCGCGACTCCGTCCGCGCGCTGATGCTGATCCGCGCCTATCGCGTGCGCGGCCATCTGCATGCCAAGCTCGACCCGCTCGGCATCGCCCGGCCCGCCGACGACGACTACAACGAGCTGTCGCCCAAGGCCTACGGCTTCACCGAGGCCGACTACGACCGCAAGATCTTCATCGACAACGTGCTCGGCATGGAGTTCGCGACGATCCGCCAGATCGTGGCGATCCTGGAGCGCACCTACTGCTCGACCTTCGGCGTCGAGTTCATGCACATCTCCAATCCCGACGAGAAGGCCTGGCTGCAGGAGCGGATCGAGGGGCCGGACAAGGGCGTCGCCTTCACCGAGCAGGGCAAGCGCGCCATCCTCAACAAGCTGATCGAGGCGGAAGGCTTCGAGAAGTTCCTCGACGTCAAGTACAAGGGCACCAAGCGCTTCGGCCTCGACGGCGGCGAGTCGCTGATCCCGGCGCTCGAGCAGATCATCAAGCGCGGCGGCCAGCTCGGCCTCAAGGAGATCGTCTTCGGCATGGCCCATCGCGGCCGGCTGAACGTGCTCGCCCAGGTCATGGCCAAGCCGCACCGGGCGATCTTCCACGAGTTCAAGGGCGGCTCGTTCAAGCCCGACGACGTCGAGGGCTCGGGCGACGTGAAGTACCATCTCGGCGCCTCGTCGGACCGCGAGTTCGACCAGAACAAGGTGCACCTGTCGCTGACGGCGAACCCGTCGCATCTCGAGATCGTCGACCCGGTGGTGATGGGCAAGGCCCGCGCCAAGCAGGACCAGATCGCCGGGCGCACGCGCAACGAGATCGTGCCGCTGGAGACCCGCTCGAAGATCCTGCCGCTGCTGATCCACGGCGATGCGGCCTTCGCCGGCCAGGGCGTCGTCGCCGAGTGCTTCGGCCTGTCGGCGCTGCGCGGCCACCGGGTGGCCGGCACGCTGCACTTCATCATCAACAACCAGATCGGCTTCACCACCAATCCGCGCTTCTCGCGCTCCTCGCCCTATCCCTCGGACGTCGCCAAGACGGTCGAGGCGCCGATCTTCCACGTCAACGGCGACGATCCGGAAGCGGTGGTCTATGCGGCGAAGATCGCCACGGAATTTCGCATGAAGTTCCACAAGCCGGTGGTCATCGACATGTTCTGCTACCGGCGCTTCGGCCACAACGAGGGCGACGAGCCGGCCTTCACCCAGCCGATCATGTACCGGACGATCCGCAACCACCCCTCGACGCTGGAAATCTACGCCAGGAAGCTGGTCGCCGAGGGGCTCCTGAGCGAAGAGGACGTCGAGAACCGCCGCGCCGAATGGCGCAAGACGCTCGACGAGGAGTTCGAGGCCGGGCAGAGCTACCTGCCGAACAAGGCCGACTGGCTGGACGGGGCCTGGGCGGGCCTCAGAAAGGCCGAGAAGGAGGACGAGCCGCGCCGCGGCATCACCGGCATCCCGATGAAGACGCTGAAGGAGATCGGCGGCAAGCTGACCGCCGTGCCGGAGGGCTTCAACGTCCACCGCACCGTCAAGCGCTTTCTCGACAACCGCGCCGAGATGATCGACAAGGGCGAGGGCCTCGACTGGGCGACGGGCGAGGCGCTCGCCTTCGGCACCCTCGTCACCGAGGGCCATCCGGTGCGCCTGTCCGGCCAGGACGTCGAGCGCGGCACCTTCTCGCAGCGCCACTCGGTCCTCTACGATCAGGAGGACGAGGGCCGCTACATCCCGCTCGCCAATCTCGCCAAGGGCCAGGCGGTCTACGAGGTCATCAACTCGATGCTCTCGGAAGAGGCGGTGCTCGGCTACGAATACGGCTACTCGCTGGCCGAGCCGAACGCGCTCACCCTCTGGGAGGCGCAGTTCGGCGACTTCGCCAACGGCGCGCAGGTGGTGATCGACCAGTTCATCTCGTCGGGCGAGCGCAAGTGGCTGCGCATGTCGGGCCTCGTCCTCTTGCTGCCGCACGGCTACGAGGGCCAGGGACCGGAACATTCCTCCGCGCGCCTCGAGCGCTTCCTGCAGATGTGCGCCGAGGACAACATGCAGGTCGCCAACGTCACGACGCCGGCGAACTACTTCCACATCCTGAGAAGGCAGCTGAAGCGCGACTTCCGCAAGCCGCTCGTCCTGATGACGCCGAAGTCGCTGCTGCGGCACAAGCGCGCCGTCTCCAAGCTTTCGGAGATGGCCGGCGAGACCAGCTTCCACCGGCTGCTGTGGGACGATGCGGAGATGGACAAGACGGCCGAGATCAAGCTCGTTGCCAACGAGAAGATCCGGCGCGTCGTCATGTGCTCGGGCAAGGTCTATTACGATCTCTACGAGGAGCGCGAGAAGCGCGGCATCGACGACATCTACCTCCTGCGGCTGGAACAGCTCTACCCGTTCCCGGCCAAGGCGCTGATCACCGAGCTCTCCCGCTTCAAGCAGGCGGAGATGGTCTGGTGCCAGGAGGAGCCCAAGAACATGGGTGCCTGGTCGTTCATCGATCCCTATCTCGAATGGGTGCTCGACCACATCGACGCCGAGAAGCGCAGGGTCCGCTATACCGGCCGCCCGGCATCCGCCTCTCCGGCGGCGGGGACCATGGCGAACCACCAGAAGCAGCTCGCCGACTTCCTGCAGGATGCGCTCGGCTGAGCCGGAAAGGGTGAGGGACGGGCGATGGCGTACTATTTCTGCCGGCTCGATGCGCCGCGGCCGAGCTTCGCTCTCGACATGAGCGAGACCGAGCGCGCGCTGATGGCACGCCACGCCGCCTATCTCGGCGAGAAGGCCCGCGACGGCTCGGTCGCGGTCTTCGGGCCGGTGGCCGATCCCGCCGGCTTCTGGGGCCTCGCCGTCATCGAGGCTCCGGACGAGGCCGGGCTGAAGGCGATCCTCGACGGCGATCCGGTGATCCGGGCCGAGGCCGGATTTTCCTATAAGAGCCTCTTGATGCCGGCCGCGACACGGGGTCTGCCCCCTGCCGGCCCGACCGAAATCTGATCAGTTTCTCAAGGAGACGGCCAGCAATGGCGACCGAAATCAAAGTTCCGACACTTGGCGAATCCGTGACCGAGGCGACCATCGGCCAGTGGTTCAAGAAGCCGGGCGACCGGGTGGAGCAGGACGAGACGATCGCCGAACTCGAGACCGACAAGGTGACCGTCGAGGTGCCGGCGCCCGCCGCCGGCATTCTGGAGGAGATCGTCGTGAAGGAAGGCGAGACCGTCGGGGTCGGCGCGCTGATCGGCACGATCGGCGAGGGCGAGGGCAAGGCCGGCGGCACCACAGCCGCCACCGCCAAGCCGAAGGGCAAGGCGGCGAAGAGCGATCAGGCGGCCGACACGGCGGCCGATTACGGCGGCGGCGGCACCGGAGACAAGAAGGCCGGCGCGAACGGCGCGGCGGCGTCTTCCGGCAAGCTCGTCGCGGTCAACGTCCCGGCGGCCGGCGAATCCGTCACCGAGGCGACGGTCGGCGCGATCTTCAAGAAGGTCGGCGACAGCGTGGCGGTCGACGAGGCGCTGCTCGAGCTCGAGACCGACAAGGCGGCGCAGGAGATCCCCTCGCCGGTGGCCGGCGTCATCCGCGAGCTCGTCGTCAGCCAGGGCGACGAGGTCAAGGTCGGCGCCCTGCTCCTGAAGATCGAGGAAGGCGCCGCGGCCGGCTCCGGCGCCGCGGCCTCCGGCTCCAGCGCGGCCGGCGGTGGCACCGACGAGGCGCCGCGCCGCAAGGCCGAGGCGGAGGAGGGCCGGCCCCCGGCTCCCTCCGCCGCCAAGATGATGGCCGAAAAGGGCATCGCGGCCGCCGGCGTCGAAGGCTCCGGCAAAGAGGGCCAGGTGCTGAAGGGCGACGTCCTCGCGGCGATCGCGCGCGGCGCCCCCTCGGCGCCGCAGGAAAAGCCGGAGAAGGTCGCCCGGGCCCCGTCGGCACCGGACGACGCCGGCCGCGAGGAGCGGGTCAAGATGACCCGCCTGCGCCAGACCATCGCGCGGCGCCTCAAGGACGCCCAGGACACCGCCGCGATGCTCACCACCTTCAACGAGGTGGACATGACCGCGGTGATGGCGATCCGCACGAAATACAAGGATCTCTTCGAGAAGAAGCACGGCGTGAAGCTCGGCTTCATGGGCTTCTTCACGAAGGCCGTCTGTCACGCGCTGAAGGAGATCCCGGCGGTGAACGCCGAGATCGACGGCAACGAGATCGTCTACAAGAACTTCTGCCACGTCGGCATGGCCGTCGGCACCGACAAGGGCCTCGTCGTCCCGGTGATCCGCGATGCCGACCAGATGTCGATCGCCGAGGTGGAGAAGGAGCTCGGCCGGCTCGCCCGCGCGGCGCGCGACGGCAAGCTGTCGATGTCCGACATGCAGGGCGGCACCTTCACCATCACCAATGGCGGCGTCTACGGCTCGCTGATGTCGACGCCGATCATCAATGCGCCGCAGTCGGGCATCCTCGGCATGCACAAGATCCAGGAGCGCCCGATGGCGATCGGCGGCCAGGTGGTGATCCGGCCGATGATGTATCTGGCGCTCTCCTACGATCACCGGATCGTCGACGGCAAGGAGGCCGTCACCTTCTTGGTGCGCGTCAAGGACAGCCTGGAGGATCCCGAGCGTCTGGTCCTCGATCTCTGATTGCCGGACGGGTAGTCTCCGGCCATGGAGACGCTCGTCGACCTGTCGGAGATCCTGCGAAATCTCGCGCTGGCGGCGGCTGCCGCCGTCGGCGCCTGGCTTGCCTGGAAGAAGCTCGGGCCCGAAACGACGCAGGCGGGATCGGTGGCCTTTCAGGCGACGCTCGCCCGCCGGGCGCACGTCATGGAGCTGTTCAACCGCGCTGCCGGCCAGCTCGGCGACGGGAAATTGGAAGTTCGCCTCGCGGCGATCTACATTCTCCGCGAGATCGGCCGGGACTTTCCCGACCTCGCGGAGCCGATTTTCGAACTGCTGCAAAACCATCTCGAAGCCAGGGAGGCTGACGGTTACGGTGAGAACGAACCGCCGACCGACGTCCGTGCTATCCTGGACGCGCTTCTGTTGAAGACCGGAGAGCCTTGATGTCGAGCCTACGCGATCGCGACATGCCGCGACTGCGGCTGAGAAACGTCTTTCTCCGCCGCACCGACTGGCGTGGCGCCGACCTGACGGGAGCCGATATTTCCGGCACCGACGTCAGCCATGCGAGCTTCGTCGGCGCCGATTTCACCGAAGCCCGGCTGGACGGGACGATCCTCCGCGGCGCCGACCTCACCGGCGCCAAAAACCTCACCGTCGCGCAGCTGCAGAGCGCCGTGATCGATGAGACCACCCGGCTGCCGGATTACATCGACCGCTCGCGGCTGACCCTCGCGCCGGCCGACTGAGCCCGGTCCCCACTCGAAAACTGGATTTCTGCCGGTGTCCGAAGCCAGCGAAGCATCATCCCCACGCGTCATGATCGTCACCGGCGGATCGCGCGGCATAGGCGCGGCGACCGCGCGTCTCGGCGCAAAGGCGGGCTATGCCGTCGTCGTGAACTACGCCGCGAACCGCGAGGCGGCTGACGCGGTCGTCGCGGAAATAGAGCGCGCCGGGGGGCAGGCGGTCGCGGTGAGGGCCGACGTCGGCGTCGAGGCGGAGGTCGCCGCACTGTTCGAGGCGGCCGACCGGCTCGGCAGGCTCGCCGTCCTCGTCAACAATGCCGGCATCGTCGACGCCGTCGCGCCGGTCGCCGGGATGAGCGCCGAGCGGCTGACGCGCATCTTCGCCGTCAACGTCGTCGGCTCCTTCCTCTGCGCCCGCGAGGCGGTGAAGCGCATGTCGACGAAGCGCGGCGGCGCCGGCGGGGCGATCGTCAACCTCTCCTCGGCGGCCGCCAAGCTCGGTGCCGGCGGCTCGCGGGTCGACTACGCCGCGACCAAGGGAGCGATCGACACCTTCACCGTCGGCCTCGCCAAAGAAGTCGCCGAAGAGGGGATTTCCGTCACCGCCGTCCGGCCGGGCATCATCGAGACCGACATCCACGCCTCCGGCGGCGAGCCGGGCCGGGTCGCCGAAATCGCCGCCAGCCTGCCGCTCCGGCGCGCCGGCACGCCCGAGGAAGTCGCGCGGGCGATCCTCTTCCTTGCCTCGAACGAGGCCTCATATTCCACCGGCGCCATTCTCGACGTGTCCGGTGCAAGGGCCATCCTGCCATGAAGACCATCCGCCTCGCCCTCCTGATCGGCGGCATCGCCGCCGCCGGCGCGGGCGCCAGCCCGCCGGCCCTGGCGCTCGACGAGGCGCTGCAGCCGGCCGCGGCAGGGGCAGGGCAGGCCGAAGCGCCGGCCCCGGACGACTATACCGACGACCGCTCGAACGCAGAGGCGCTGATCCGCTCGCTCTACAACGCCATCGACCGGCACGAATATCTGAGGGCCTGGAGCTATTTCGCCGACGATTCCGGCCGGCCCGACTTTCCGGCCTTCGAGAAGGGCTACGAGACCACCGCCGGCGTGCGCCTGAAGCTCGGCGAACCGACCAGCGACGGCGCCGCCGGCTCGATCTACACCGCGGTGCCGACGGTGATCGAGGCGACGGGCACCGACGGCGCGGTGCGGGTGTTTTCGGGCTGCTACGTCACCCGCCTGGTGCAGCCGGCCAACCAGGCGACGCCGCCCTTCCTGCCGCTGCAGATCTCCAAGGCGACGCTGCGGCCGGCCCGCACCAAGTTCGACGAGACCTCGGGCGACTGCCCGGATGGCGGCGATTGACCGCCGCTCCGCCATCGCCCCGGCCGCGCTGCGGCCGGACGGGGGTTGCAACGCGCCCGGCGGCGAAGGAAACAGGGCCCGCGCCCGCAGCGCCATTCACGGCTCCCGCTTTGCAAACAGACTGGAAGATCTCTCCCCATGGCTGACACCTACGATCTCGTCGTCATCGGCTCCGGACCCGGCGGCTATGTCTGCGCCATCAAGGCGGCGCAGCTCGGCCTCAAGGTCGCCTGCGTCGAGAAGCGCAAGACCTATGGCGGCACCTGCCTGAATGTCGGCTGCATCCCCTCCAAGGCGCTGCTCTACGCGTCGGAAGCCTTCGCCGAGGCCGGCCATTCCTTCGCCGAGATGGGCATCGAGGTCGAGCCGAAGCTGAACCTTGCAAAGATGATGTCCCACAAGGACAAGACGGTGAAGGCGAATGTCGACGGCATCGCCTATCTGTTCAAGAAGAACAAGATCACCGGCATCATCGGCACCGGCAGGATCAAGGCGGCCGGCGCGGTCGAGGTGACGAAGGACGACGGCTCGACCGAGACGCTTTCCACCAAGGCGATCTGCATCGCCACCGGCTCCGAGGTCGCCGGCATTCCGGGCGTCGAACTTTCCTTCGACGCGGCGACCATCGTTTCCTCCGACGAGGCCATCGCATTGCCCAAGGTTCCCGAACGGATGGTCGTCGTGGGCGGCGGCGTCATCGGCCTCGAACTCGGCTCGGTCTGGGCGCGGCTCGGCGCAAAGGTGACGGTCGTCGAATTCCTCGACAAGATCCTCGGGCCCATGGATCAGGAAATCTCGACCGCCTTCCAGAAGCTGCTCGTCAAGCAGGGCCTGGAGTTCAAGCTCGGCGCCAAGGTGACCGGCGTCGAAAAGAGCGATGCCGGGGCGAAAGTCACCTTCGAGCCGGTGAAGGGCGGCGAGGCCGAGACGGTCGAGGCCGACGTCGTTCTCGTCGCCACCGGCCGCAGGCCCCATACCGACGGGCTCGGGCTCGACGAGGCGGGGGTCAGGCGCGACGAGCGCGGCCGGGTCGAGATCGACGGCCACTTCAAGACCAGCGTCGACGGCATCTACGCCATCGGCGACGTGGTGAAGGGCGCGATGCTCGCCCACAAGGCCGAGGACGAGGGCGTGGCGCTCGCCGAGATCCTCGCCGGCCAGGCCGGGCACGTGAACTACGAGGCGATCCCGTCGGTGGTCTACACCGCGCCGGAGGTCGCCTCGGTCGGCAGGACCGAGGAGGAGCTGAAGAAGGCCGGCGTCGAGTACAGCGTCGGCAAGTTCCCCTTCATGGCGAACGGCCGGGCGCGGGCGATGCTCAAGACCGACGGCTTCGTGAAGGTGCTCGCCGACAAGAAGACCGACCGCGTCCTCGGCGTCCATATCCTCGGCGCCGATGCCGGCGACATGATCGCCGAAGCCGCGCTTCTCATGGAGTTCGGCGGCGCCTCGGAAGACCTCGCCCGCACCTCGCATGCCCATCCGACGCTGTCGGAGGCGGTGCGCGAGGCGGCCTTCGCCGCCTTCGCCAAGCCGATCCACATCTGAGGATCCTGACGGCGGCCCCTCGGCGGCGCCGGCGTGGCCGCGTCAGGCCGCGACCGGCCGCTCGGCCTCGAGCCGCGCCAGCGCCAGTCGCAGCGCCGCCACGCAGGCGCCGTCGACCGCCGTGCCGGTATCGGCGTCGAGGATCGCCAGCGCCTTCGAGAGCGGCATCGCCGGCCGGTAGGGGCGCTCGGCGGTGAGAGCGTCGAAGATGTCGGCGACGGTGACGATCCGCGTGTCGAGGCCGATCTCTCCGGCCGTAAGGCCGTTCGGATAACCCTTGCCGTCGAGGCGCTCGTGATGCTGGGCGCCGATCCTCGCCAGATCCGAGAAAGCCGAGATCTCCGACAGGATCGCCTCGGAATGCACCGGATGGCGCCGGATCTCGGCGAATTCCGCATCGTCGAGCCGGCCCGGCTTGTCGAGGATCTGGTTGGAGATGCCGAGCTTGCCGATGTCGTGGAGCAGCGCCGCGCGCTTCAGCCGGCGGCGGTGCTCCGGCGAATGGCCCATCGCCTCGGCGATCATGTCGGTGAACAGCGCCACGCGGTCGGAATGGCCGCTGGTATAGGGGCTCTTGGAATCGATCACCTCGGCAAAGGCCGAGGCGATGTCGTCGAGATAGTCCTCGTCGGCGGCCCGCCGCTGCTGGGCGGGTTCGAGGGCGAGCACCATCTCGCCCAGTTCGGGGTGCGACAGCGCCGCCAGGAAGTCGTCATCGGCGGCGAGCCGTTCGAAGGCGGCGACGAGGTGCGGATCGAACCAGCTGCCGGAGCGGGCCCTGACCTCGGCGAGGGCCGCCGCCGGCCCGCCGACCCTCAGGAACACGTCGGCGACCTGGGACAGGAGCGCGATCCGCGAGAACAGCGGCACCGCCTCGCCCGCGAGACCGTCCGGCTTGCCGCTGCCGTCGAAATGCTCGTCGAGGCTGTGGATCCCGGCGGCGACCGCCTCCCCGAAGCGCATCCTGCGGGCGATCGCCGCGCCGCGGCGGCAGCGGGTCAGGATCAGCTCCTGGGCGATCTCCCCGCCATTGCGGAAGATGTTCACGAGGGCACGGAAGCGTTCGGCCAGCCCGGCTTTCAGCCCCGTCTGCTGCAGGATGAAGCGCAGCACGTGGGCGAGGCTGTCGTCGATCTCCTTGAAGCTCTTCTTGAAGCCGATGTCGTCGGTCAGATAGAGTTCGCAGATCCGCGCGGCGTTGGACGAGCAGCCGAGATCCTTGAGGAGCAGCGTGTAGTAGAGGTCGCCGGTCGCCGCGGCGTCGAGGCCGATCGCCCGGGCGACGTGGATGCCGATGTAGCAGACGCGGATGCAGTGGCCGGGCGGCTGACCCTCGGTGATGTCAAGCGCCCGCGAAAGCGCGGCGAGGATTTCCGCGAGCCGCAGCGAGCCGCGGTTTTCCGCCGTTCCCGGCTCCGCCACCTTGTCAACGTCCATCGAAAGCTCCGGAGGCTTCGTCGTTCCGGCTCGAGTTGAACACGGCGATCGTAAGAACCGGTGAACGGTCTGCCGCGAACGGCTCCGGCATGAACAGTCGCTCGCGAAATCGTCGCGAAGCCGCCGTCGACGCGGGGCAGGCTCCGCGTCCGACGACCGCGGGCGCGAGGTCGGCAATCGGAATGGGGGGGAGCGGACGACGCGCGCCGGAGCCCTATCTCGCCTGCGCAAGGGATCGCCGATCGTCCGGCGTCCGTTCGTGCGTCGTCCCTGCACCGGAACGGGTGGACGCGGGTCTGCGGATGGCCCGGGGATGAAGGGCCGGGGTCGGGCCCCGCCGGCAAGGTGCCGGGAACCCGGCGGAAATTTGCCGCGGCAGCAAGGCCGAGCGGCCGAGAGGGAGTAAGGGTCACATGGTCGAGAACCGCCTGAGAAAGCTCTGGGAGGCCGGCCGCCCGGCGGTGAACGGCTGGCTGTCGATCGGCAGCCCCTTCACCGCCGAGATCATGGCGGGCCAGGGCTACGACACCATCACCATCGACCTCCAGCACGGCGCGCTGGACTATGCGGCGATGCTGCCGATGCTGCAGGCGATGCGCGCCTTGCCGGTGACGCCGATCGTCCGGGTGCCGTGGCGCGAGCCGGGCATCGTCATGAAGGCGCTCGATGCCGGGGCGATGGGCATCATCTGCCCGATGATCAACAATGCCGAGGAAGCGGCGGAGTTTGCGAGCTTCATGCGCTATCCGCCAAAGGGAACGCGCAGCTTCGGCCCGACGCGCGCCGCCTTCGCGCATCCGGGTTACGGCGTCTCGGCCAACGACGCGGTGCTCGCCCTCGCGATGATCGAGACCAAGGAGGGGCTGCAGAACGTCGAGGCGATCGCCGCGACGCCGGGGATCGACGGGCTCTATGTCGGGCCGGCCGATCTCGCCCTCGGCACCAGCGACGGCGCGCTCGTCCCCGGCTTCGATCCCGAGGACGAAGGGCTCGTCGAGAGCATCCGCCGCATCGCCGCCGTCGCCAGGGCGAACGGCAAGCGGGCGGGGCTGCATTGCGGCTCGCCGGACTATGCCGCCCAGGCGATCGGCTGGGGCTTCGACCTCACCACCGTTTCCGGCGACTCGCGGCTCCTGGCGCTGGCGGCGGCCGCCTCGGTGCAGCGCTGGCGCGACCTCGTCGACCGGGCCGCGACGCCCGCCGCCAACGAACCCGGCTGATCCGGGAAGGGGCGGGGACGGCGAAGCGGGCGGCGAGGCCCGCCAGACGCCGCGCCGGAAGGCCGTGACGGAAGGGTTGCACGGCCGCGGATCCGACGGCTAGAAGACAAGGGCCGGCGACAGTCCGGCCGGTCGCCGCATGGCTTTCGAGGCGCAAGCGGCGACACGCTACGGGCCGGATCGAGAACGGCCCGCATCCGGGGGAAACGAGGGGGCGGGGCTTGGAAACGATCGACGCCCATCAGCATTTCTGGCATCCGGCACGCGGCGACTACGGCTGGATGCCGCCGGGCGACCCGGTGCTGTCGCGGCCCTATCTTCCCGCCGACCTCGCCCCGGCGCTCGATGCCGCGGGGGTCTCGCGCACGGTTCTCGTGCAGGCCGCGCCGACGAGCCGGGAGACCGAGTATCTCCTCGGCATCGCGGATGCGAGCGAGCGCGTCGCCGGCGTCGTCGGCTGGATCGACTTCGAACGGCCGGAGGAGATCGAGACGCTGCGGCGCTTCGCGGCGCATCCGAAATTCCTCGGCGTGCGGCCGATGATCCAGGACCTTCCCGACGACGGCTGGATGCTGCGCCCCGAGCTCGACTGGGCGTTCCGCGCCATCTGCGACCTCGACCTTTCCTTCGACGCGCTCGGCTTTCCCCGCCATGCCGAGAACTTCTCGGCGCTTTTCGAGCGCTATCCTTCGATGCGGGTCGTCATCGATCACTGCCTGAAGCCGACGATCGCCGACGAGAGCCCGGAATCCTTCGACGAATGGGCGCGCGGCATCGCGCGTCTGGCGAGCGGAACCGGCGCCTTCTGCAAGCTCTCCGGCCTGGTCACCGAGGCGAGATCCGATTTCCGGCGGGAAGACCTCGCCTATTATTCGGCGCATGTGCTGGAGGTGTTCGGGCCCGAGCGGGTGATGTGGGGCTCGGACTGGCCGGTATGCCGCCTGCGCTGCGACTACGCCGACTGGCACCGGACGGCCGTCTCGCTCGCCGCCCACCTTTCAGAGGCGGACAGGGCCCTGGTCTTCGGTGGCACGGCGCGCCAGTTCTATCGCCTGACCTGAGGAGGTTCGACGGGCATGAAACGCACATCGATCGGCGCCACGGGACTTTCGGTCACCGAGATCTGCTTCGGCACCTCGGCCCTCGGCGACATGCCGGAAACCTACGGCTACGCGGTCGACGAGGAGCGGGCGCTCGCCACCGTCAACGCGATCCTCGACGGTCCGGCGAACTTCCTCGACACGTCCCGGATCTACGGTTTCGGGCGCAGCGAGGAACGGATCGGCCGCGTCATCCGCGAGCGCGGCGGCCTGCCGGAGGGCTTCGTCCTGTCGACCAAGCTCGACCGCGACTTCGAGACGGGGCGCTTCGACGCGGACCGGGTCCGCCGCTCCTTCGAGGAGAGCCTGACGGCGCTCGGCCTCGACCGCATCCCGATGCTGCATCTCCACGATCCAGAATATGCGTCCGACCTTTCCGAAATCACCCGCGAGGGCGGCGCCTTCGACGCGTTGTTCCGGCTGAAGGAGGAGGGGCTGGTCCAGGCCGTCGGCCTCGCCATGGGCCGGCTCGACCTGATGTTTCCGCTGCTGCGCGAGCGGCCCTTCGACGCGCTGATCTCCCACAACCGCTTCACCCTTCTCAACCGCTCGGCCGCGCCGATGTTCGACTACGCGCATGAGAAGGGCATCGCGATCCTCAACGCCGCACCCTATGCCGGCGGCGTCCTCGCCAAGGGCAGCGCGGTGACGCGCAAGGTCACCTATCAGGAAGCCGGCGAGGCGGAACTCGAGCCGGTGCGCCGGGTCGAACAGGCCGCGTCGCGGCTCGGCGTCGCGCCGGGCGCGGCGGCGCTGCAGTTCTCGATGCGCGATCCGCGCGTCGCCTCGACCATCGTCGGCGTCTCCAGGCCCGAGCGGGTCGCAGAGACCCTGGAATGGGCGGGCGCCACGCTTCCCGACGCCCTGTGGCAGGCGCTGGCCGATCTGCCCTTTGCGACCGACGACCCGGAGGCGAACCGCCAGTACCGGCCCGGCTGAGACGGCGCCGCAACTGGCGCACGGAACTTGCCGGACGGAGGATTTTTTGCCGCGACGCTCAGCGGTTGCCGCCTGTGCTCCCTGCCATGGCGGGGCCTTCCGGCGCATCCGCGACGGTGAAGCGGATCGTCCCGCAAAGCCGCTCTCCCGGCGCCAGGGTCTTCAGGCCGTTGTCCGCGGTGTCGCCGCGGTTCACCGCGTCGACCATATGGCTCACCGGCTCGACGGCAAAGAAGCTCCGCTCGTCGGCCCGGAACACGACGAGCTTCGAAAACACCGGATCGGCGGAAATACTGATCAGTATGTTACGCTCCGGATAGACGATCTCGGCCGTCCCGCCCCAGCCTTCGAAGCAGTGGTCGACCGCCGAAACGTCGTCCACGGGGCGCAGTGCGCGACAGTCCCAGCCGACAGGAACGGCGCTGCGTCCGGTCGGCAGCAGTCGCGCGTCGCTCTGCCAGACCCTCTCGGCGGCAAAGCTGAGATGCGCTCCCGCCCGGTCGAAATAGGGGTGGAGGCCGAAGCCCGCGGGCATCGGCCGCCCGTCGCGGTTCTCGACGACGAGGGTCACGGAGAGCGTCGCCAGGCCGAGGGAAAAATGCTGTTCGCCGCGATAGGCAAACGGCCATTCCGCGGCCCGGGCCGGGCTCTCGGCGGGATCGTGGTCGAGCGTCAGCGTCACGAAATCGGCTCTTGCGGCGGCGACCTCCCAGGCGCGCTGCCAGCCGTTGCCGTGGAGGCTGTGCGGGCTGTCGCCGAAATTGCGCGCCAGGCGGAAGGCCTCGCCGCCGAAGCGGAAGGACGCATCGGCGATGCGGTTGGAATAGGGGATCATCGCATAGGAGCCGCAGAGCCCCGCCCGCCGGTCGGCGAGCGCCGCGGCCGGCGTCTCCCGCAGGAGCGGCACGCCGGCCCGGGAAAAGCCGGCGATGGCGCCGCCGACCGCCGGCGCGATGCGGACGGCCAGATCGCCGGCGGCAAGCTCCACGAGAACGGACGGATTGCTCGCCGCCGCCATCGTCAGTAGCCCGGCCCCTCGGTCGCCGCATCGCCGGGGCCGGCGCCGACCGTCGCGGCGCCGTCCTGGCGCAGGGTCGCCAGCCAGTCGCGCGCCCGGCCGGTCATCATCGCGACGTCGGAGGCGACGGCGCAGAAGTCGTAGCCATAGGCGCGGAACCGGCCGACCATCTCCGGATTGCCGCCGACGATGCCGACCGGCTTGCCGGCGTCCTTCGCCATGCGCGCCGCAGCTTCGATCGCCGCCTGCACGTCCTGATGGCCGATGTCGCCGATATGGCCCATCGCGGCGGCGAGGTCGCCCGGCCCGACGAACAGCGCGTCGACCCCCGGAACCGCCGCGATCTCGGCGAGACGTTCGATCGCGCCGGGCGTCTCGAGCTGCAGGATCACGCAGGTGCGGTCGTTGGCGGTCTTCAGATAGGCCGCGTCGGCGCCGAAGCGCGAGGCGCGGTGGACGGCGGCGACGCCCCTGACGCCCATGGGCGGATATTTCGCGAAGGCAACGGCGCGCCGCGCTTCCTCGGCGGTCTCGACGAAGGGGATCATGATCGTCTCGGCCCCGGCGTCGAGCGCCTTCTTGACCAGAACCTGGTCGTTCCAGGCGAGGCGCACCAGCGGGGCGGCCGGCGTCGCGGCGACGGCCCTCAGGATATGAGCGAGATCGGCGGTGTCGATCGGCACGTGCTCGGCGTCGACCACCAGGAAATCGAAGCCGGCATGGCCGAGGGCCTCGGCGGTGGCGGGCGCCGCCGCCATCAGCCAGGTGCCGAGCGGCGTCGGCCGTGTGTTGCCGGCGGCGAACCAGCGCTTGAAGGGGTTGTCGCTCATCTCTGCCGTCCTTCAGAAGATCTCGGGCTCGGGCACGGCGCTCGTGCCTTCGAGGAAGTCGAAGTCGCAGCCGCGGTCGGCCTGCGAGACGTGGCGCTGGTATAGGGCCGCGAAGGAGCGCTCGTAGCGCTGCGGCGGCGGCCGCCAGGCGGCGCGCCGGCGGGCGATCTCGGCGGCGTCCACCTCCATGTCGAGCCGGCCGGCCGCAACGTCGAGGCTGACGACGTCGCCGGTCCGAAGCAGCGCCAGCGGGCCGCCGACCGCCGCCTCCGGCGCGACGTGGAGGATGCAGGTGCCGTAATGGGTGCCGCTCATCCGGGCGTCGGAAATCCGCACCATGTCGGTGACGCCCTGCTTCAGTAGCGCCTTGGGGATCGGCAGGTTGCCCCATTCCGGCATGCCCGGCGCGCCGACCGGCCCGCCATTGCGCAGGACGAGCACGGTGTCGGCGTCGATGCCGAGCGCCGGATCGTCGATCCCCCGCCGCATCGCCTCGGGTTCGTCGAAGACGACGGCACGGCCGCGGTGCTTCAGGAGACGGTCGCTGGCGGCCGAGGACTTCATCACCGCCCCGTCGGGGGCGAGATTGCCGGTCAGGAGCTGCAGCGTGCGGCCGCGCTCCAGCGGCACCACCGGGTCGTCGAGGTCGCGGATGACGTCGTCGGCATAGCAGTCGGCGCCGGCGATCGCCTCGCCCAGCGTGCGGCCCTCGACGGTGCGGGCATCGAGCGCGAGGTGCGGCGTCAGCTTGCGCATCAGCGCCGGCAGGCCGCCGGCGAACCAGAAATCCTCCATCAGGTGCCCACCGGAGGGAAAGAGGTCGGCGAGCACCGGGATCTTCGCCGCTGCGGCCGCCATGTCGGAAAGGGTCAGGGGAATGCCCGCCCGCCCGGCCATGGCGATCAGGTGGATCGCCGCATTGGTCGAGCCGCCGAGCGCCATGTAGACGGCGAGCCCGTTGTCGAAGCTCTGGCGCGTCAAGAGGTCGGAGGGCTTGAGGTCTTCCCAGACCATCTCGACGATGCGCGTGCCGCAGGCGGACGCCATGCGCGGATGGGCGGAGTCCGCGGCGGGAATCGACGAGGCGCCGGTGAGCGACATTCCCATGGCGTCGGCGATCGACGTCATGGTCGAGGCGGTGCCCATGGTGTTGCAGGTGCCGATCGAGCGGGTCATGCGGCTTTCGAGATCCACCCAGTCGGCATCGCTGATGCGCCCGGCGCGCAGTTCGTCCCAGTATTTCTTGGTGTGGGTGCCGGCGCCCGTGGTCACCCCCCGCCACCTGCCCGTCGACATCGGCCCGGCCGGGCAGAAGATCGCCGGGATGTCCATCGAAATCGCGCCCATCAGAAGGGCGGGGGTGGACTTGTCGCAGCCGCCGAGCAACACCGCGCCGTCGATCGGGTGCGAGCGCAGCACCTCCTCCGCCTCCATGGCGAGGAAGTTGCGGTAGAGCATCGTCGTCGGCTTCACCATGACCTCGCCGACCGAGAGCACCGGAAGCTCGACCGGATAGCCGCCGCCCTGCCAGACGCCGCGCTTCACCGCCTCGGCGCGGTCGCGCAGATGCGCGTGGCAGGGGCTCATCTCCGACCAGGTATTGAGGATGGCGATCACCGGCTTTCCGAGGAACTCCTCGCGCCTCAGGCCCATCTGCTGCGAGCGCTGGCGATGGGCGAAGCCACGGATGTCGTTCGAGGCGTACCAGCGCTGCGAGCGCAGCTCGGCGAGCGGGCGTCGTCTGGTCTCGGTCATGTCGCGGTCCTCCCGGCCGACCGGAGCGGCCGCGCCCGGCGCGAGTCGATCCGTCCCGCCGAGGTAAGGCGCGCGGACCTTCCGGGTCAATGCGCGCCGGGCGCACGGCAGGGCGATCGCTCGACTGCAAGCGCCGTCGGCAACGCTTCGATCTCCCCACTTGCGGGGGAGATGGGTGGCAACCCAGAGGGGGGTGCGGCGCCATCGTTCAAAGGTCCGGCGCCATGATACCCCCCTCTGCCTGCCGGCATCTCCCCCACAAGGGGGGAGATCAGGCCAATCGCCCTGCTCTGCGCCTGCCTTCAGGCGATGCTCTCCCCCGCCGCGGCCGCTCGCCGGCTGCGCAACGAGCGCCTTGCCGGCCGAAGCCTGCGCACCACCATCGTCGCCGGACTTTCCGAAAGCATCGGCCCGAAGATCGCGATCGATTTTCGGGAAAGCGCGATGCGCAGACACTCGAGCCGCGACGGCGTCCCCCACGCGTCCCTCACGCGTCCCTCGAGGGACCGGGCGGCGGAGCGAAGGAGCATCGACCATGGAAATCAAACGCATCGGCGAGACGCCCTCGGGCGAGGGCCCGGCGGACTATTTCACCGGCCGGGTCCGCCTCGACCCGCTCTACAGCGCGCCGGAGCCCGCCCGTGTGGCGATGGCCCGCGTCACCTTCGAGCCCGGCGCCCGCACGGCGTGGCACACCCATCCGCTCGGCCAGACGCTGATCGTCACCGAGGGCTGCGGCTGGGTGCGCCGCGAGGGGGGCGCCAAGGAGATTATCCGCCCCGGCGACGTCGTCTGGTTCGGACCCGGCGAACGGCACTGGCACGGGGCGACGGCAACGACCGGAATGACCCACATCGCCGTCCAGGAGCGCCAGGACGGCAGCCCGGTGGACTGGCTGGAACAGGTCTCGGACGAGGACTACGCGGCCGACTGACGGCGAGAGGCATCGGACACGAGGCCCGGTGCCGGATCCGGGTTTCTGCGAGACCTCTGGGCGCCGCGTCGAATGCCTGGGTGCGTTCGGCGCAGCGGGCGGGCGCTGCGTCGCCCTTCGACGCTGCGATGACATGCGGACGCCGGCGGGCGCCGCCCGGGGCGGCCGCCGCGACGGCGCGGCGTCGGCGTCAGCCGCCGCTGCGCGACAGGGCGCTCGCCACCGCCAGCTCGACCTGGCCGGCGAGCTGGCGGCTCGCCTCCTCGCGGGCGTTCTTCAGCGAGCGCTGGCTCTGGTAGAGCTGGATCGTCTGGTCGTAGGGAACAGTCGCCGAGCGTTCGCCGGAGGTGACGACGGCATGGTCGCCGAGCCGGACGAGCTTGTAGGTCGCGGTCTCGACGTAGATCACCGAGCGCGACACGCCCTCGCTGCCGACGATGGTGCCGCGCGCCTTTCCCGAGACCGAAAGCTGCAGCTCGTAGAGCGGCGCGGCGACGGGCCGGCCGCGGTTCAGCCGGAACGACAGCTCGTTGCGCACCAGCTGGTCGGTGCGGGTGTCGGCCTCGGTGATGAGGATGCGGCCGGCATAAGGCAGCCGGGCCGCCTCGCCGCCGATGTCGGTTCCGCCGACGCCGTTGGTGCCGTAGAGCGGGCCGGCGGTGCAGCCGGCGAGGATCGACACGAGGATCGCCGCAGCGAGGTGGCCACGGCGCGGCACCGGGGCGCCCAGCCTTGCGCGCGGCGCGCGCCCGGCGCGGTCAGACAACGACATTGACGATTCTCCCCGGCACCACCACCAGGCGTTTCGGCGCCTGGCCGGCAAGCGCCGCGCTCACGAAGTCGAGCGCCAGCACCGCCCTCTCGATCTCAGCTTTGCCGGCGTCGACCGGGACGGTCAAGTCGCCGCGCTTCTTGCCGTTGATCTGGACGGGCAGTGTGACCTGATCGTCGGCGAGGAGGCTCGCATCGACGGCCGGCCAGGGCGCCGCGGCGGCGAGCCCGGCCTCGCCGATCACCTCCCAGAGGCTCTCGGCAAGATGCGGCATCATCGGCGCGACGATGCGGGCGAGCATCGACAGCGCCTCGCGGGCCGCGGCGCGCGCCCCGGCATCGGCCGGATCGAGCCTGCCGAAGGCTGCCGCGAGCTGGTTGACCAGCTCGTGCACCCGGGCGATCGCCTTGTTGAAGGCGAGCCGCTCGATGTCGTCGGAGACGCCGGCGACGGTGCGGTGCACCGCCTTGCGGATGTCGAGCGCCGGGCCTCCGGTCGCTTCGGCGGCGCCGTCCGCGGCCGGGCCGAGCTTCGGCGCCGTCTCGGTGAACAGCCGCCACAGCCGCTGCACGAACCGGTGGGCGCCCTCGACGCCGGCCTCCGACCAGATCACGTCGCGGTCGGGCGGGGAGTCCGACAGGACGAACCAGCGGGCGGTGTCGGCGCCGTAGGAGGCGATGATGTCGTCGGGATCGACGACGTTCTTCTTCGACTTCGACATCTTTTCGATGCCGCCGATCTGAAGCGGCGCATCGGTGGAGATGCGGGTGGCGACGCGCCGGCCGTCGGCCTCGACGATCCGGACGTCGGCAGGCGCCACCCATTCGCGGCCGTCGCGATAGGTCTCGTGGACGACCATGCCCTGCGTGAACAGGCCCTTGAACGGCTCGTCGAGGTCGAGATGCCCGCATTCGCGCATCGCCCTGACGAAGAAGCGGGAATAGAGCAGATGCAGGATCGCGTGCTCGATGCCGCCGATATACTGGTCGACCGGCATCCAGGCGTTCGCCGCCTGCGGATCGGTCGGTTCCTCGGCCCGCGGGGCGGTGAAGCGCACGAAGTAC
This sequence comes from Jiella sonneratiae, assembly GCF_017353515.1. Classification (GTDB taxonomy): domain Bacteria; phylum Pseudomonadota; class Alphaproteobacteria; order Rhizobiales; family Rhizobiaceae; genus Jiella; species Jiella sonneratiae. Next base: position 75,465 of record NZ_JAFMPY010000005.1, on the reverse strand, counting down.
CAGGAGGAATCGACGAAGGTATCCATCGTGTCGGTTTCACGTGAAGCCTCGCCGCCGCATTGCGGGCAGGTCGCGCTGCGCCAGGTCGGATGCCGGTCGAGCGGGTTGCCGGGCTTTTCGAAGTCGATGTCGTCGGGCAGCCTGACGGGCAGGTTCTCGCGCCGTTCCGGCACGACGCCGCAGGCGTCGCAATGGAGCACCGGGATCGGGCAGCCCCAGTAGCGCTGGCGCGAGACGCCCCAGTCGCGCAGGCGGTAGTTCACCTTGCGCGCCGCCTGGGGCTTGCCGAACAGCTCCGTGGCTTCGAGCTTCGCGGCGACCGCCTCGAAGGCTTCCGCCGGCGTCTTGCCGTCGAGAAACTTTGAATTGTAGATCGTGCCATCGTCGGTATAGGCCTCGTCGCCGACCGAGAAGGCCACCGGGTCCTCGTGCGGCGGCAGCACCACCGGCTTGACGGGAAGCCCGTATTTGCGGGCGAAGTCGAGGTCGCGCTGGTCGTGGGCCGGGCAGCCGAAGACGGCGCCGGTGCCGTATTCCATCAGCACGAAATTCGCGACATAGACCGGCACCCGCCAGGTCGCGTCGAGCGGATGCACCGCCTCGATCGACGTACGATAGCCCTTCTTCTCGGCGGTCTCGATCGCTTCCGCCGAGATGCCGCCATGCCGCGTCTCGGCGATGAAGGCCTTCAGCGCCTCGTCGCCTTCGGCCGCCTTCTGCGCCAGCGGATGGTCGGGCGCGACGGCGATGAAGGAAGCGCCGTAGAGCGTGTCCGGCCGGGTGGTGAACACCGTCACCTCGCGCTCGTTTGCGGGCGCCGTCTCGGGGGCCAGCGCCCAGCGCAGCATCAGCCCTTCCGAGCGGCCGATCCAGTTGCGCTGCATCAGCCGGACCTTCTCCGGCCATTGCGGCAGCCGGTCGAGGGCGCTCGCGAGATCGTCGGCGAAGTCGGTGATCTTGAAGAACCACTGGACGAGTTCGCGGCTCTCCACCTCGGCGCCCGAGCGCCAGCCCTTGCCGTCGATCACCTGCTCGTTGGCGAGCACCGTCATGTCGACGGGATCCCAGTTCACCTTCGACTTCTTGCGATAGGCGAGACCCTTCTCCAGCATGTCGAGGAAGAGCATCTGCTGGCGGTGGTAGTATTCGACGTCGCAGGTGGCGAATTCTCTGGACCAGTCGAGCGACAGACCCATCGATTTGAGCTGCTTGCGCATCGTGTCGATGTTCTCGTAGGTCCATTTCGCCGGATGCACCCTGTTCTGCATCGCGGCGTTCTCGGCCGGCATGCCGAAGGCGTCCCAGCCCATGGGGTGGAGAACGTTGAAGCCCCTGGCCCGCTTGTAGCGGGCGATCACGTCGCCGAGCGCGTAGTTCCGCACGTGGCCCATGTGGATGCGCCCCGACGGATAGGGGAACATCTCGAGGACGTAGTATTTCTCGCCCGCAGCGTCGGTCCTCGTCTCGAAGAGCCGCGCATCGGCCCAGGCGGTCTGCCATTTCGGCTCGGCGGTGCGGGGATTGTAGCGTTCGGTGGTCATGGTCGGGATGATTGCCGCTGTGGGGCCTGGGAGGCAGCCGTTCAAATCGCTCGCCGTTCAACACGGCTTCCACGAGGGCGTCAACTGGAGGTCCCCTGCCGGTCGCATCGTCGTCGTCATGCCGGGAGCCACGCGACGAACTATCGGCCCGATCTCCTTGCTGGATCCTCGCGTCGTCGCTACCTTGTCCGCATGGTCTCGGATTTCGAGTGGGACGACGACAAGGACGCTCGCAACCGGGCCAAGCATCGCATGAGCTTCCGACTTGCCCGCCGGGTGTTTCTGGACCAGGGGCGTGTCACCCGACGCGACGTCCGCAAGGACTACGGCGAAGATCGCTTCGTCACGACGGGCTTCATCGATGGCCGGCTCGTCGTCGTCGTCTATACCTTGCGCGGCGACGCGATCCGCATCATTTCCGCCCGCATCGCCAGTTCCCGTGAGAGAAGCCGACATGGCCTTGATCCGAACGACACTTGACCTCGTCGACCCGCCCGAACTCTCGCCCGAAGAGCGCGATGAGCTGAAGCGTCTGGATGCGATGCGGGACGAGGACATCGACTTTGGCGACATTCCCGAGTTCGACGCCTCGTTCTGGGCCTCTGACGACGCCGCTCCGCCTGCGGACAACTCGCCTCGACCACAGAGCGGGCCGGCTTCCTACACGTTCGAAGTCTACGAGGACCGGAGCGGCGAGTATCGCGTCCGTTTCATGTTCAACAGCGAGGTCGTCTTCTCGACGACCAGCTACCGGACGAAGTCCGACGCCCACCGGGGCATCGAGACGATCAAACGCCACATGGCCGAAGCCGGAACGATTGGGATCGATTAGTGAAAGCGTCAACCACCGTTGCGGATCAGTACCAAGCCGTCCTTGACGCCATCGCCAAAGCCGCCGCCGGCGTTGGCCGGCCAACGGATGCCGTTACCCTCGTCGCCGTCTCCAAGACCCACGGCGAGGAGGCGATCCTGCCGGTGATCGAGGCCGGACAGCGGGTGTTCGGCGAGAACAAGGTGCAGGAAGCGAAGGCCAAGTGGCCCGCCTTGCGCGAGCGCTTTCCTGACATCGAGCTGCGCCTGATCGGGCCGCTGCAGTCGAACAAGGCGGCGGAGGCGGTGGCGCTGTTCGACGTGATCGAAAGCGTCGACCGCGAGAAGATCGCGCGGGAGCTGGCCAAGGAGATGGAGAAGCAGGGCAGGAGCCCGCGGCTCTACGTCCAGGTCAACACCGGCGAGGAGCCGCAGAAGGCCGGGATCATGCCGACGGAGGCCGTCGCCTTCGTGAAGCGCTGCCAAACCGAGCACGGCCTTGCGATCGAGGGACTGATGTGCATCCCGCCGGCGGACGAAAATCCCGGTCCGCACTTCGCGCTTTTGAAGAAGCTGGCCGGCGAAGCCGGTCTCGAAAAGCTCTCCATGGGCATGTCCGGCGACTTCGAGACCGCCGTCGAGATGGGCGCGACCTCGGTGCGCGTCGGCTCGGCGATCTTCGGCGCCCGCGACTACGGCTGACGGTCGGAAGCGGCCTCGGTCGGCGTCGCTTCCGCCGCCTGGCGCCGCCGATGCCGCCAGTAGAGCACTGCCGCGGCGACGAGGGCGAGGCCGATCACCACGTCGGCGACGTGGAAGGCGGTCTTCAGCGCCGGGCTGTCGTTCCAGTGGTCGCCGAGGAGCTTGCCGATCCAGGCGAGCCCGAGGCACCAGATGAACGAGCCGACGAAGGTGTAGACGTGGAACTTCGTCTGGTTCATGTGCGCCATGCCGGCCGGCAGGGCGATGAAGGTGCGCACCACCGGCAGCATGCGGGAGATGAAGGTGGCCGAGGGGCCGTAGCGGGCGAAGAACCGCTCCGCCAGACCCAGTTCGCGCGGGCCGAAGATGGAATGGCGGCTCCACTTCTCGACCAGCCTGCGGCCGCCCCGCGCGCCGACCGCATAGGCCGCCCATGAGCCGAGATTGCAGCCGATCGCCCCGGCGAGCGCCACCGCCCAGAGATCGAACCGTCCCGTCGAGGCGAGATAGCCGGCGAATGGCATGACAATCTCCGAAGGGATCGGCAGGCAGGCCGATTCCAGCGCCATCAAAAGCACGATCCCCGGCAGGCCGAGGCCTGAGATGACGGCGAGGATCCAGGACGAGACGGTGGCGAGGATTGACGACATGGGCGGCCTTCGACGGTGATCTCGCCCGGCTAACGCACGGGCAGCGCGAAGGGTAGCAGCCGCCGCTATACGATTTGGTATAGTGGAGAGGGCGCCGCGCGGCGCGGCGCCCGACCGGGCCGCTACCAGCTGTAGCGCAGCGTCCCGCGCACCGTGCGGCCGTCATTGTAGTATTCCGTGCCGTTGTAGGTATCGACCTGGGCGACGTGCCGGGCATCGAAGATGTTGGTGGCGTTGACCTGGAAGGTCGCCTTATCGTTGATCTTGTAGGTCAGCGCGGCGTCGACGGTGGTGCGGGCGTCGAGGTCGATGGTGTTGGCGTTGTCGGCATAGGTCGGCCCGAAATAGCGCACGCCCGCCCCGAGCGTCAGGTCGCCGATCACGCCCTCGCCGGGGATCGTGTAGTCGGCCCAGAGCGAAGCGATGTGTTCGGGCACGAGCTGCGGCCGTTTGCCGGCATTGCCGTCGAGGCCGTCCTCGAGGATCTCGGCGTCCCAGTAGGAATAGGCCGCCGTCAGGTCGAAGCGGTCGGTCATCGCCACCTTCGCCTCGAACTCGGCGCCGCGCACCCGCACCTTGCCGACCTGGGCCTGCGTGGTCGCGGTGACGTAATAGGGCACGTTGGTCTGGGTGATGTCGAACAGCGCCAGGGTGAAGAGGCCGTCGAAGCCGTCCGGCCGGTACTTCGTCCCGACCTCGTACTGGCGCCCCTCCTGCGGCTTGGGATCGCCGACGATGGTCGAGCGGTCGGCACCGAGCGGGTCGAAGCTCTCCGAATAGTTGCCGTAGACCGAGATCTGCGGCGTCGCCTTCCAGGTCAGCCCGAAGCGCTTGGTGAAGGCCTCGTCGGTGGCGTCGTAGGCGAGGTCGTAGTCCGGATAGCCGCTGTCGGTCTCGACATGGTCGAAGCGGCCGCCGGCGGTGAGGATCCAGCGATCGTCGAGGGTCAGTTCCTCCTGCAGGTAGAGGCCGGTCGCCGCCTGCTCGTTGTTCCACGTGTAGCCGGGGGGCAGGGTGATGCAGGAGAGGCCGCAATAGTCGGGATCGTAGGGGTCGATGCCGGTCGCCGACCCGAAGACGCGGTATTCGCTCGTCTTGTCGTGAGTGTAGTCGAGGCCGACGAGCGTGCGGCTGTCGAACCGGCCGAAGCTCGCGTCGTATTGCAGCTGGTTGTCGATGGCGAAGCGCTCGTCGTCGCCATAGACGGCCCAGGCGCTGCGCGGATCGGCGGGATCGGTGGTGCCGCCATAGACGGATTCGTAGGTCAGATCGAAGGTCGAATAGCGGGCGCTCTGGCGAAATTCGAGGCCGTTGCCGAAATCGTGGCTGAACAGCCAGCCGACGTTCTTCTCCTCGGTGTCCATGGCGTTGAAGTCCGGCTCGCCGAGGAACAGGTCCGGGTCGAGGCCCGAGCCGAGGGGAATGCCGTGCGAGGTGTTGCCCTTGCGCTTGTTGTAGTCGGCAAGCAGCGTCAGGCTGGTCGACGCGTCGGGGCTCCAGGTGATCGCCGGTGCGAGATAGACCCGGTCGTCGCGGGTGAAGTCCGCGCCGTTGTCGCCGTCCTGCCACTTGGCGGTGATCCGGTAGGACCAGTCGCCGGTCGCCGTCAGCGGGCCGCCGACGTCGGTCCCGGTCTCGATGTGGCCGTCGCCGAAGGTGGTGTAGACTTCCCCGAAGGCATAGTCGGTCGGCCGCTTGGTGATGGCGTTGACGAGGCCGCCGGGGGCGTTGAGGCCGAACAGCGTCGAGGTCGAGCCTTTGAGCACCTCGATGCGCTGGAAGGCGTAGGGTTCGAGCCGCGTCCCGGTGAAGCCGAAGATCCGCTGCGGCAGGCCGTCACGATAGGTGCCGTTGCCGGTCTGGTAGAAGCCGCGGATCAGGTAGAAGTCGTAGCGGTCGTCGGCGCCGTAGATGTCGGTCGAGACGCCGGCGGTGTAGGCAAGCACTTCGTCGAGATCGTTGGTGTCGCGCTCGCGCATCTCCTTCTCGGTCACCACCGAGACCGCCGCCGGCACGTCGAGGACGGGCGTGTCGGTCTTGGTGCCGACCGCCGTGTCGGTGGCGACGATCGTCGCGTCGGGGCCGACGGCACTCGCGCCCTCGCCGGAGATGGTGACGGTGTCGAGGACGATCGCCGCGCCGTCGTCCGCCGCATCCTCGGCACGGGCGGCGACGGGGTGGACGAGGCAGAGCGCCGTTCCGCAGCACAGCACCGTGCGCCAGCGCGCTTCGCGAACCCGCACCTCGATGTTCACCGGTCTTCTCGCGTTCCGGAACGGCCCCACCGGCCCCTTTTCGACGGTCATCGTCTGCCCCTCTCTCTGCGTCATTGCGGCGTTGCCCGCCCCGGCCCGCCCCGCCCGTCCGCGAGACGGTGCCCGAACCACGCCCTCTTTCGTGCGATAACTTGACCGATTTCATCAGGTATTGAAGAATCCGACGGGCTGGAAGGAATCGCCGCCGCACCGATCACACCCAAACCATGCTGTGGCGGATCGGACACAGTGTGTCGGCCGGGCGGTCCCGCAGCCGTGGAGGGCGGTTGCATCGGTCCTCCGCCGCGCCGGCGCCATTGACTCGCAAGCCAAAGATGATGATGCCAGTCATGTTTTGGCTCGCCTTCGCAGGCCGACGGGCGGCATCCGAGCCGGTCGCCGCGCACAGGGGGACGAGGGTCGGTGGCATCATGGCTCGGGGAGTGCGAAAGGTTGAGCTTCACCCACTCCATGCACAGCCGGACCGAGGGCATCCGGCCGCTCGCGCCGGTGACATGGCGCAATCTCGACGGGATCGCCGGCGTCTTCTGGACGGCGGAGGGCGAGAAGCGGGCGAGGGGCTACTACGTCTCGCCGGACCCGCGCATCGTCGTCTTCTTCAACGACGTCTCGTCGCATATCCGGACGTGCGGCGCGCCGGACCGGCCGCGCGCGGCCTCTCGCCCGATGCGCCGGGTCACCTTTGTTCCCGCCGGCATGCCGCTATGGACCGAGTTTGCGGCCGGCCACCGCTTTTCCCATCTCGACCTGCATCTCAACCGCGACCGGATGCTGCGGTTTCTGGCACCGGCCCTCGGAGGCTCGGCGGCACAGGCGGCGCTGCGCCGTCCGGTCGAGGCGCAAGACGTCGCCGCCATCGAGACTCTGGCGAAGCTGCTGGTCAGGGAACTCCGCGAGCCGGTCCGGCACGGCGTCCATGCCGAGTGCCTGGCCGGAAGCATCGTCACCGCGCTCCTCGACCTTCCGGCCGAGCCCGAGGAAGCCGAAACGGCGGGCGGGCCGCTGACCAAGGCGCAGATGGGCCGCCTCGCCGCCCGCATCGAGGCGAAGGGCGACCGCCGCCTCACCGTCGCCGAGATGGCCGCGACGGTCGGCCTGTCGGAGAGCTGGTTCACCGCACGCTTCAAGCGCACCACCGGCCAGACGCCGCTGCAGTGGCAGCTCGCCCATCGGGTGGCGGCGGCCAAGCAGCTGCTGCTCGAGGGCGAGCCGACGGTGGCAGCCGTCGCCTCGCAGCTCGGCTTCGCCGACCAGGCCCACTTCACCAGGGTGTTCCGCCAGATCGCCGGCGAGACGCCCGCCGCCTGGCGGCGCCTGCGGCAGGGCGCGGACGGCCTTTCCCGCAGCTGATCCCGGCGACGATCCGGGCCGCTCCCGCAACGCCCCCGGGCCGCGGCGCTCGTCGCGACGGCCGGCGGCCGGCATCGGGTCGCGACCACCGGCTTTTCGGCCTGTCGGGCCGCCCCGCCGGCGCCATATCGCCGCAGACGGGGGCCGGCGCATCGGACCATCTTGACCCGGGGGCGGCGTGACGGACGACAACGAGAGCGAGCTGACCAAGAAGGCGACGATCGTCACCTCGGTCGTCCTCGCCATGACGGCGACGGTGGCGCTGGCCTGGGCGGCGGCCGGCGCGCTTCTCCTCATCTTCGGGGGCCTGCTGCTGGCCGCGATCATCGCCGCGCTCGCACGGCCGCTGCAGTGGCTCGGCGTCAGGCGGGGACTGGCCTTCGCGATCGTCGTCGTCTTCCTGTTCGTCGCGATCGGCGGCGGGCTGTTCTATGGCGGGGTGACGCTGATCAGCCAGTTCAACGAACTCTGGCACCAGCTGCGCGAGCAGCTCCAATCGCTGGCCAAGACCCTGGCGGACATGGGGATCGAGGAGGGCGGCGGCGGCGGCTCGGGCCAGGACAAGCAGATCGGCCTCGACACGCTGTTTCCCAATCCGTCGGGCATTTTCTCCTCGGCCTCGCAGGCGATGTTCTCCGTGCTCGGCACGCTCGGCAACGTCTTCATCATCGTCTTCGTCGCGATCTTCCTCGTCGCCCAGCCGGAGCTCTACCGCCGCGGCTTCGTCAGCCTGTTTCCGCCGTCGAAGCGCGCCCGCGTCGACCAGACCCTCGGCGACGCGACCGAGGAGCTGGTCCTGTGGGTCTGCGGCACCGGCATCTCGATGGCGATCGTCTTCGTCGTCACCTGGATCGGCCTGATGGTCGTCGGCATGCCGAGCGCGTTTCTCCTGGCGCTGCAGGCCGGTCTGCTCGCCTTCATCCCGACCCTCGGCCCCTTCATCGCCGGCATCCCGATCGTCCTCGTCGGCCTGTCGGAATCCGTGACCATGGCGCTGCTCGGCCTCGGCGTTTACGTCCTCGTCCAGACCGTCGAAAGCAATCTCGCCCAGCCCGTCGCGCAGCGCTACACCAGCTCGCTGCCGCCGGTTCTGACGCTCGGCGCCCAGGCGATCTTCGGCGTCCTGTTCGGCACGCTCGGCATCGCGCTCGCCGTGCCGCTGATCGCCGTCATCATGGTTTTCGTGCGCGAGCTCTACGTCAACGACACGCTCGGCGGCCCGCATGGCGGGAGCCTGGACTAGGAGCGCTGCGGGCAGAAGCTGCCGGCCGAGGGGAGGGGAAGGCCACCCAAGGCTGTCGACTTTTCGCCGCCGCGCGGCATTCGGCAACGATGCGGCGGGTGCGGCGTTGCCTCAAAAAGGGCGGCCGCTTTGAACGGCGCCCGCAGCCTTTCTCGCCAACCCTCGTCAGGACCTTTCCATGAACCTCGCCGCCGCGGCCAATCCGATCCCCTGCCTCATCGCCGCCGTCCTCGCCTTCGGCTTCGGCTTCTTCTGGCATAGAACGTTCGAAAGGCGCTGGATGACGGCGCCGGGCTATGCCGCCAGGCCGGCGCTGAAGCTCGCCCCGCTCGTCGTCGTCTTCATCGCCTATTTCGTCGTCGCCGAGATGCTCTCCGGCCTCACCGCCCATATCGGCGGCATCACCCTCGCCAACGCCTTCGTCAACGCCCTCCTCGTCTGGGCGGGCTTCGTCCTCGCGACGATGGTCGTCGACCACTCCTTCGAAGCGCGGCCGCGCAAGCTGACCCTGGTCAATGCCGGCCACTGGCTCGGCGTCTTCGTCATCATGGCGGTGGTGATCGGCCTTTCCGGCTGAGGCGGCGCGGCGTCAGTCCCGCCGCGGCGAAAGTCTAACGCCGCGTCACCTAGACCTTTGCCGCGATCTCGCCCTAAGGTCCCGCCGGAGGAGATTGCCGCGAAGTCGGCACGTGCAGGGACCGGGAGGAAACGATGACCACCATCGCCGTCAAGGACGAGTGGAAGAACCGCGCCAAGATCGACAACGACACCTATCTCGCCTGGTACGAGAAGAGCGTGTCCGATCCGGAGGGCTTCTGGAAGGAGCACGGCCGGCGCATCGACTGGATCAGGCCGTACGGCCGGGTCAAGAACACCTCCTTCGCGCCCGGCAACGTCGACATCCGCTGGTTCGAGGACGGGACGCTGAACGTTTCGGCCAACTGCATCGACCGGCATCTCGACAAGCGCGGCGATCAGGTGGCGATCCTCTGGGAGGGGGACGATCCGAAGGATTCGCGGGCGATCACCTATCGCGAGCTGTCCGAGGAGGTCTGCCGCATGGCGAACGTCCTCAAGGAGCGCGGCGTGAAGAAGGGCGACCGCGTCACAATCTATATGCCGATGATCCCCGAGGCGGCCTATGCGATGCTGGCCTCGGCGCGCATCGGCGCGATCCATTCCGTGGTGTTCGGCGGCTTCTCGCCGGACGCGCTGGCCGGGCGGCTGGAAGGCGCGCAGTCGAGCGTCCTCATCACCGCCGACGAGGGGCTGCGCGGCGGCCGCAAGGTGCCGCTGAAGAAGAACGCCGACAAGGCCTGCGACATCGCCAAGAAAGCCGGCCAGACCGTCGAGACCGTCCTCGTCGTCCGGCGCACCGGCGGCGAGGTCGCCTTTCAGGACGGCCGCGACGTCTGGTGGCACGAGGCGAAGGCCGCCGTTCCGGCCGCGTGCGCGCCGGAGGAGATGAACGCCGAGGACCCGCTGTTCATCCTCTACACCTCGGGCTCGACCGGCAAGCCGAAGGGCGTCGTCCACACCTCGGGCGGCTATCTCGTCTATGCCTCGATGACCCACGAATACGTCTTCGACTGGCACGAGGGCGACGTCTACTGGTGCACCGCCGACGTCGGCTGGGTGACCGGCCACAGCTACATCGTCTACGGCCCGCTCGCCAACGGCGCGACGACGCTGATGTTCGAGGGCGTGCCGAACTATCCGGACGCCGGCCGCATGTGGGAGGTCGTCGACAAGCACAAGGTCAACATCTTCTACACCGCGCCGACGGCGATCCGCGCGCTGATGGGCGCCGGCGACGACAAGGTCACGCGGGCTTCACGTGAAACGCTGAAGGTTCTGGGTTCGGTCGGCGAACCGATCAATCCGGAGGCCTGGAACTGGTATTACAAGGTTGTCGGCGAGGAGCGCTGCCCGATCGTCGACACCTGGTGGCAGACCGAGACCGGCGGCATCCTGATCACGCCGCTGCCCGGCGCCACGGCTCTCAAGCCCGGCTCGGCGACGCGCCCCTTTTTCGGCGTCAAGCCTCAGCTCGTCGACAACGAGGGCGGGGTGCTGGAGGGTGCGACCGAGGGCAATCTCTGCATCACCGATTCCTGGCCGGGCCAGATGCGCACCGTCTACGGCGACCACGAGCGCTTCGAGCAGACCTATTTCTCGACCTGCCAGAACAAGTACTTCACCGGCGACGGCGCCAAGCGCGATGACGACGGCTACTGGTGGATCACCGGCCGCGTCGACGACGTCATCAACGTGTCGGGCCACCGCATGGGCACGGCGGAGGTGGAGTCGGCGCTGGTCTCGCATCCGAAGGTCTCGGAAGCGGCGGTGGTCGGCTATCCGCACGACATGAAGGGCCAGGGCATCTACTGCTACGTCACCCTCATGGAGGGCGAGGAGGGCTCCGACGAGTTGCGCAAGGAGCTCGTCGCCCATGTCCGCAACGAGATCGGGCCGATCGCCTCGCCCGACAAGATCCAGTTCGCGCCGGGCCTGCCGAAGACCCGCTCCGGCAAGATCATGCGGCGGATCCTCAGAAAGATCGCCGAGGACGACTTCGGCTCGCTCGGCGACACCTCGACGCTCGCCGACCCGGCCGTCGTCGACGACCTGATCGACAACCGGCAGAACAAGAAGGGCTGAGGCGCTCCCCGGCCGTCGAATCGGCCATCGACGCAGGCATCGAAGCGGGCGGCGCCGCAAGGCGGCCGCCGCCCCGACGAGCGGGCCGGCGTCAGACCCGGCGGGCCGCGGCCACCGCGGCCTCGCCGAGGATCAGCGCGCCGGCGCCGCCGATGATGCCTGCGGCGACGCGGTTCAGCCGGCGCAGCGCCGCGGGCCGGGTCATCAGGCTGCGGGCCCGGGCCGCGACGAAGGCGTAAGGGGAGAGGACCGCGAAGAGGACGAGGACCGTCAGCGGCGCGAGCAGCATCCATTGGCCCAAGGTGACGGCGTGAAGGTCGAGCACCGTCGGCAGCAGGGCGAGATAGAAGACGATGGTCTTCGGATTGCCGAGGGTGATGGTGTAGCCGGCGAGGAAGGCCCGCGAGGCGCTGCGCGTCTTCGCCGCCCGAAGGTCGGCGAGCCCGCCCCGGTGCCTCCAGAAGACGACGCCGAGATAGACCAGATAGGCCCCGCCGAGGATCTTCACGACGATGAGCGCCTCGGCGAAGATCTCCGCCAGCGCCGCGAGGCCCGCCACCGCGACGGTCAGATAGGTGAGGTCGCCGAGAGCGATGCCGGCGAGGAAGAACAGCGCCGCGCGCAGGCCGTTGCCGAGCGACTGGCCGACGAGGCCCGCCACTCCCGGCCCCGGAATGAAGGCGGCGATGCCGAGCGCCGCGGCATAGGCGAGATAGGGCGTGATCGCATGCATGGCCGTCTCGATATTCCGACAAACGGTGGCGCCAGTCGCCGCCGTCGCTTCCATAGCCGAAGCGGCGGCCCCGCGCAGCCCGAAATCCGCAGGGTCGGCGGCATCGCGCGGGTCTCTGCGCGGCGGCGCGGCGGCTCCCACTTGAGGGGCGGCGAGCGGTGTTCGCCCGCCGGCGGCCGGAAGGGGCCGATTTCCGTTTGCGGCCCTGCGCCCTAGCTGCGGTTTCGGCGGGGCCACCGCCGCGTCGCGGGCGCGAGCGGCGCGAGCCCCGGAAAGAAGATCCAGGCCGGAGCGGAAGATGAGCAACCAGCTCGGCGATGCCGTCAGCCCCTATCTCCTGCAGCACAGGGACAATCCCGTCGACTGGCGGGAGTGGTCTCCCGCCGCGCTCGCCGAGGCGAAGGCCCGCGACTGCCCGATCCTCCTGTCGGTCGGCTATGCCGCCTGCCACTGGTGCCACGTGATGGCCCATGAGAGCTTCGAGGACGCGGACGTCGCGGCGGTGATGAACCGGCTGTTCGTCAACGTGAAGGTCGACCGCGAGGAGCGGCCGGACGTCGACCACCTCTACATGACGGCGCTGCACGCCCTCGGCGAACAGGGCGGCTGGCCGATGACCATGTTCCTGACGCCGGAGGGGCGGCCGTTCTTCGGCGGGACCTATTTCCCCAAGGCGCCGCGCTACGGCCGGCCGGGCTTCGTGCAGGTGATGGAGGCGATCGCCCGGGCCTGGGCGGAGCGGCGGGACGAGATCGAGACGAGCGCCGGAACCATCGCCGACCACATCCGGAACGCGGTGGGCGAGGCGGCCCCGGCCGGAGCGGCGGCCGGGCTCGAGCCCCTCGACCTTGCCGCCGCGGCCGGCCGCATCGCTTCGATGCTCGATCCGGCGCGCGGCGGCATGAAGGGCGCGCCGAAATTTCCCAACGCGCCCTTCATGGAGATCGTCGCCCGCTCGGCCTTCGAGACCGGCGACGAGGCCCGGCTCGGCGGCTTCCTGCGGACCACGCAGGCGCTCTCCTCCGGCGGCATCTACGACCATCTCGGCGGCGGGCTGCACCGCTATTCCACCGACGAGCGCTGGCTGGTGCCGCATTTCGAGAAGATGCTCTACGACAACGCCCAGTTCCTGCGGCACCTGACCTGGGCGTTCCGGGCGACGGGCGACGACCTCTACCGCCGGCGGGTCGACGAGACGGTCGGCTGGCTCGAACGCGAGATGCGGCTCGACGGCGGCGGCTTTTCCGCCTCGCTCGATGCCGACAGCCTCGACGCCGACGGCCATCCGGAGGAAGGCGCCTTCTACGTCTGGCGCGAGACGGAGGTCGACGCCCTGCTCGGCCCGGCGGCACCGGCGTTCAAGCGCGCCTACGACGTGACCGCAGCCGGCAACTGGGAGGGCAGGTCGATCCTCCATCGCCTGCATCCGGGCGCCCGCAGCGACGACGGGGATTTTGCCGCCGAGAAGGCGACGCTCCTCGCGGCGCGGGAAGACCGGGCCCGCCCCGGCCGCGACGACAAGGTGCTCGCCGACTGGAACGGCCTTGCGATCCGGGCGCTCTGCGACGTCCACCATGCCTTCGGCGACTACCGGGCGCTCGCCATGGCCGAGAAGGCCTTCGACTTCGTCCTGACGCAGATGGTGACGGACGGCCGGCTGCGGCATGCCGCCCGCGACGGGCGGACCGCGGGCCTCGCCCTCGCCTCGGATTTCGGTGCGCTGCTTTCGGCGGCGGCCGCGCTCTTCGCCGCGACGGACAAGCCGGCCCATCTCGACCGCGGCCAGTGGCTGGCCGACGAGCTGGAACGCTGGCACGGCGACGGCGAGGGCGGCCACACGCTGAACGCAGTCGATTCCGCCGACGTGCTCTTTCGCCTGCGCGGCGACCAGGACGAGGCGGTGCCGAGCGCCACCTCGCTGGTCGTCGAGGGCCTGGCGAGCTTCGGCCAGGCGAGCGGACGGATCGCCGCCACCGAGGCGGCGGAGCGGGCGGCAGAGCGGGCCGCCGCGCGGATCGGCGATCGCGCCGCCGGCCATCCGGGGATCGTCGCCGCGGCCCGCCGGCTGCAGCGCGGGGCGGAACTCGCGGTGTTCGGCACGGCCGGCGACCCTGCCTTCGAGGCCCTGCGCGCGGCGGCGATCGCCAGCGTCGATCTCGACCGGCTCGACTTCTTCGCCGCTTCGCCGAACGTGCTGCCGGCCGAGCTGTCGATCGCCGCGACCGAACCGGCCCGGCTGCCGGCGGCGTTTCTCTGCGAGGGAAGGGTCTGCCGCGCACCGGTGTACGAGCCGGAGGCGCTTCTCGACCTCCTGCGCCGCGGCGGGTGAAAAACCTCAGGAGCCGACGATCCGGCCGATGACCGGCGCTGCGGGCCTAACGCCCCCGTCCGCCAGCCGGTAGGCGGCGCGGACGCGCCGGGCGGCGCGCTCGAAGCCCGCCTCGTCGCGGGCATGGACCATCGCCAGCGGCTCGCCGGGCGCACGAGCGCAGCCGATTTCGGCAAGACCCGTCAACCCGACCGCGTGGTCGATCGCATCCTCCGGCAGCCGCCGGCCGCCGCCGAGTTCGACCACCGCCAGCCCGAGGGCCTTCGCGTCGACGGCGGCGACCGTGCCGGCCGCATCGACGGTGACGGGGCGAAGGAGCGGGGCGTGGGGAAGATGCGCATCCATCCGCTCGACGAAATCGGCCGGACCGCCAAGGCTCGTGACCATCTTGGCGAAGCGCTCGGTGGCGGCGCCGCCCTCCAGCGCCCGCCGCGCCATCGCCTCGCCGGCGGCCGTGTCCGCGGCGAGCCCCGACAGCGCCAGCGCCTCTCCGGCGAGCGCCAGCGTCACCTTTTCCAGCCGATGGTCGCGGCGAACGCCGGTGAGGAAGGCGACGGCGTTCGCGACCTCGACGGCGTTCCCCGCCGCGGACGCCAGCGCCTGATCCATGCGGGTGATCAGCGCGGCGGTCTTCAGCCCGGCGCCCTCGGCGACGCCGACGAGGTTTTCGGCAAGGTCGCGGGCCGCCGCCTCCCCGGCCATGAAGGCGCCGGAGCCGGTCTTGACGTCGAGGACGAGGGCGTCGAGCCCTTCGGCGAGCTTCTTCGACAGGATCGAGGCGACGATCAGCGGCACCGATTCCACCGTCGCCGTCACGTCGCGCACCCGGTAGAACCGCCCGTCGGCCGGGGCGAGCCGCGCCGTCTGGCCGACGATCGCGCAGCCGGCGTCCCCGACCGTCCGCCGGAAGGTCGGGCCATCGGGCACGATTGTGTAGCCGGGGATCGATTCCAGCTTGTCGAGGGTGCCGCCGGTGTGGCCGAGGCCGCGGCCGGAGATCATCGGCACCGCCGCCCCGCAGGCGGCAAGGATCGGCGCCAGCATCAGCGAGACGTTGTCGCCGATGCCGCCGGTCGAGTGCTTGTCGACGACCGGCCGGCCGAGATCCGGCCACTGCATCACCTCGCCGGAATCGCGCATCGCCCCGGTCAGCGCGACGGTCTCGGCCCGCGTCAGGCCGCGGAAGATCACCGCCATGGCGAAGGCGGCGATCTGGGCGTCGGAGATGGTGTCGTTCGAAAAACCGGCGACGAAGGCCTCGATCTCTTCCTCCGAAAGCGTCCGGCCGTCGCGCTTTGCCGCGATGATCTCCTGGGGGAGCATCAGCGATGCGCCCGCGGCGGCTTCGGGGAACTGAGCCGGTTGGTGCCCCGGCAGACCTCCCTGCGTCCTGCCGTTCGCCGTGACGAGCTCGGCGGATGGTGGCGACTTCGGACCCCCCTCTGTCCTGCCGGACATCTCCCCCTCAAGGGGGGAGATCGGAAGCTTCCCGGCTTGCGCCCTTTCATCCGTCGTGGTTGCAGCTTCCTCCGGTCGAGAGGAGGCGAAAGCGTTTGCGCGAGATCGATCTCCCCCCTTGAGGGGGAGATGCCCGGCAGGGCAGAGGGGGGTAACCGCCGCGCGCTACCGTCGATCATCGAGACACGCCGCGCCGAACCCATCCCCTCAATACCCCGCCTTGCCGCCCGGCCGCTCGGTGCCTGCGGCGACGGCCAGAAGGTCGGCGAGGACGCCCGAGGCCCCCAGCCGGAAGCGGTCGGGGGACGGATAGTCGCTGCCGCAGATGGTCTCGGCGAGGCGCATGTAGCCGTCGGCGTCCTCGAATGTCCTGATGCCGCCGGCCGGCTTGCAGCCGACGGTGCCGCCGGCCTTGGCGATTTCCTCGAGCAGCATGCGGGCGGAGGCCGGCGTCGCGTTGACCTCAACCTTGCCCGTCGAGGTCTTGAGGAAGTCGGCGCCGCCGGCGATCGCGGCGTGGCAGGCGGTGCGGATCGCGGCCTCGTCGAAGAGCCGGCCGGTCTCCAGGATGGTCTTCAGTTTCGCGTGGCCGCAATGCGCCTTGATGGTGCGCACCTGCGCCTCGACGAAACCCGGATCGCTCTCGACCCGGTCGTAGGCGACGACGAGATCGATCTCGTCGGCGCCGTCGGCGACCGCCTGCCGCGTCTCGGCGAGCGTCGCGTCGACGTCGGCGCCGCCCATCGGAAAGTTGACCACCGTCGCGACCTTGATGCGGGCCGAGAGCTCGCGCCGGGCGAAGGCGACGAATTCCGGCCAGATGCAGATCGCCGCAACCGGCCCCGCGGGCGTCTCTGCCCTGTCGCAGAGCGCCGCGACGTCGGCCTCGCTGCAGTCCTCGGCAAGGTTCGTCAGATCGAGCCGGGCGATCAGCGCCTTCGCCCGCCGCGCCGCCGTGCCGCCCGCCATCGCCGGCTCCTCAGTCATCGAACACGCCCTCCCGGAGCATCGCCTCGACGATGCGCGACAGCCGCGCACCGCCCTTCGGCGCCATTTCCTTGGTCTCCGCGTGGGAGAGTTCGGCACCGGTCATTCCCGCCCCGAAATTGGTGATCACCGAGGCGGCGACCACCCTCAGGCCGAAGAACCGGGCGAGGATCGTCTCGGGCACGGTCGACATGCCGACCGCATCGGCGCCGAGGAGACGGGCCATGCGGATCTCTGCCGGCGTCTCGAAGGAAGGGCCGGAAAACCACATGTAGACCCCCGCGGCGAGCGGCTCGCCGAGGCGCTCCGCCGCCGCCGCCATGCCGGCCCGAAGATCGGCGTCATAGGCCGCGGTCATGCCGACGAAGCGGGCATCGGAAGCCTCACCGATCAGCGGGTTCATGCCGGAAAGGGCGATGTGGTCGGCGACCGCCATCACCGACCCCGGCGCCATGTCGTCGCGCACCGAGCCGGCGGAATTGGTCAGGAGCAGACTGGCGATGCCGAGCTCGGCGATCGCCGCGATCACCGGGCGCATCGCGCCCGGATCGCCGCTCTCGTAATAGTGGACGCGGCCGGAGACGACGAGAACCGGGCGCCCGCCGAGCCGGCCGAGGATCACCTCGCCGGCATGGCCGGAGACCGCGCTCGCCGAAAAGCCGGGGATCGCGGCAAAGGGAATGCGGGCGTCGACCTCAAGCTGCGCCGCCAGATCGCCGAGGCCCGAGCCGAGGACCATCGCCGCGACCGGCGTTCCGCCGCCGAGGCTCTGCCGCAGAAGCTCTGCTGCCGGGCTCATCCCTTCGCCTCGCCGAGCGCATCCGTCGCGAAAGAGTGCGGCAGCAGTTCGCCCATGGTCACGGTCTCGACGACGCCCGTCGCGGCGTCGCAGAGATGCACCCTGGTGCCGGGGCCGGAGAACTCGGCGAGCCGCTGGCGGCAGCCGCCGCAGGGCGAGCAGGCGACGAGCTTTTCGGCGACCACCGCGACCTCGGCGATCTGCCGGCTGCCGCCGGCCATGACCATGTGGGCGATGGCGCTGGTCTCGGCGCACCAGCCTTCCGGAAAGCTGACGACCTCGATGTTGCAGCCGGAATGGACCGTGCCGTCCGCGGCGAGGATCGCCGCGCCGACGGGAAAGCGCGAATAGGGCGCATGGGCTTTTGCCATCGCGGCACTGGCGGCTTCGAAGAGACGATCGGTCACGGCCATCACCGCTCCTTCACATAGGGCACGCCGCCGGCCTTGGGCGGGGTCGCCTTGCCGACGAAGCCGGCGAGCAGGACGACGGTGAGAATGTAGGGCAGCGCCTGGACGAACTGCACCGAGACCTGCCCGACCAGCGGCAGCTCGACCCCCTGGACGCGGATCGACACGGCATCGAGGAAGCCGAAGAGCAGGCAGGCGAACATCACCGGCACCGGCTTCCAGTTGGCGAAGATCAGGGCGGCGAGGGCGATGTAGCCCTTGCCGGCGGTCATGTCGCGGGTGAAGCCCGCCGCCTGTCCGGTCGAAAGATAGGCGCCGGCAAAGCCAGTGAGGACGCCGCAGATGATCACCGCCCGGTAGCGCAGGAAGGTCACCGAGATGCCGGCGGTGTCGACCGCCGCGGGGTTTTCGCCGACCGCCCTGAGCCTCAGGCCGAAGCGCGTCCTGTAGAGCACCCACCACGTGAGCGGCACCATCAGGAAGGCGACGTAGACGAGCGGCGTCTGGCCGGAGAGGACGCCGGAATAGATCGGGCCGAGCACCGGGACGTCGCGCACCGCCTCGGCGAAGGGCAGGTCGACCGCGGTGAAGCGGCCGCCGCCGAAGAGGCTCGGCGTGCGGCCGCCCTGGCCGAACCAGCTCTGTCCGAGAATGATCGTCAGTCCCGCCGCGATGAAGTTGATCGCGACGCCGGAGACGATCTGGTTGCCGCGATAGGTGATCGAGGCGACGCCGTGGATCAGCGAGAAGGCGACGGAGGCGAGGATGCCGACGCAGAGGCCGAGGACCACCGAGCCCCAGACGGCGGCCGCCGAGGCCGAGGCGAAGGCGGCGATCAGCATCTTGCCTTCCAGCGAGATGTCGAAGATGCCGGAGCGTTCGGAATAGAGCCCGGCGAGCGCCGCGAAGATCAGCGGCGTCGACAGGCGGATGGTCGAATCGACGATGTCGAGGAGCGAGGAGAGGTCCATCACCGCGCCTCCCCGACATTGGCGCCGGCCGGCTCCTCGGTGCGGAAGCGGACCCGCTGATAGGCCGCGCCGATGCCCGGCCGGAACATGTTTTCCAGCGCCCCGGCGAAGAGGATGACGAGGCCCTGGATGATGACGATCATGTCGCGCGAGATCGCCGGCATGTCGAAGGCGAGCTCCGCCCCGCCCTGATAGAGCATGCCGAAGAGGATCGCCGCCGGCACGATGCCGGCCGGATGGCCGCGGCCCATCAGCGCGACGGCGATGCCGACGAAGCCGGCCCCTTGCGGAAAGTCGATGGCGAGGCGGTACTGGTCGCCCATGATGGCGTTCAGCGCCATCATGCCGGCAAGGCCGCCGGAGATCATCATGGTGACGACGATCAGCCGGGTCTCCGACATGCCGGCATAGCGGGCGGCGCGCGGCGAGAAGCCGAGGGTGCGGATCTCGTAGCCGAGCCGCGTGCGCCAGATCAGGACATAGACGAAGACCGCCGCGACAAGCGCGACGAAGATCGAGACGTTGAGCGGCGCGCCGCCGAGATTGAAGCCGAAGAGCTCGAACAGGCCCTTCAGCTTCGGCAGCTGCCCGCCGGCGTCGAAGGTGCGGGTCTCCGGCGCCATCGAGCCGGCCGGCTTGAGGACGCCGACGAGAAGGTAGACCATCAGCGAGGCGGCGATGAAGTTGAACATGATCGTCGTGATGACGATGTGGCTGCCGCGCTTTGCCTGGAGATAGGCCGGGACGAAGGCCCAGAGCGCGCCGAAGGCGAAGGAGAGCGCGATGGCGAGCGGCAGGTTCAGCCACCAGGGAAGGATCGCCCCGAGCGACAGGGCGACGGCCGCGACGCCGAGGCCGCCGACATAGGCCTGGCCTTCGCCGCCGATGTTGAACAGGCCGCCGTGGAAGGCGACGGCGACGGCGAGGCCGGTGAAGATGAAGTTCGTCGCATAATAGAGGGTGAAGCCGAAGCCTTCCGCATAGCCGAACGCGCCGCGCAGCATCAGCGCCGCGGCTTCCAGCGGGCTTTCGCCGACGAGCAGCACGACCAGCCCGGCGACGAGGAAGGCGACGACGAGATTTATGAGCGGGATCAGCCCGTAGTCGATCCAGGCCGGGAGTTTGGCGTAGGGACGGCTCATCGGCGGGTCGGCTTTCGGGTGGAAGTGATGCGTTGGGCAGTGCAGGACGGTCCGCGGGTCGGGGCGCCACGGTGCCGGCTCGTGCGATGGCCGAGGCCTACGGCCGCACCCCCCTCTGTCCTGCCGGACATCTCCCCCACAAGGGGGGAGATCGATCCCGCGCGGGCGGTACACGCTCCCTGGAAATCCGGTGAGAGGCCGCGGTTACGCCCTAGCACAGCTGAAAAAAAGGAGGCGGAGTAATCGACGCCGCGTGATCTCCCCCCTTGTGGGGGAGATGGGCGGCAGCCCAGAGGGGGGTGCCAAGGGCGCGGCCTGCCTTCGTCGCCCGACTCATTCCGGCAACCCCGCCTCATATCAATGACGCTTCGCCGGCGCAGAGATGCCAAGGGGGCGCGACGGTGACGGGCAGCCGCGAGCGACGAAGCTTCGTCATTCTCGGGCCCCGTCCCGAGAATCCAGAGATCGTAAGACGCCACGCCTGTTCTTTGCCGGACGGCGAAGTGGCTGATGCTGCGGCAGCCGCCCCTGGATTCTCGGGACGGGGCCCGAGAATGACGAGGCGTCGGGGTGGGCGCTTCCGCTCTTGCTCTCAAGGCGCGCCGAACGTTCGGTGGTGAGCGGTGCCGGGGCCCGTGTGTAACCGCCAAGACGCTCATGTCAGGTCGACCCGGCCGGCTTCGTCCAACTGCCAGAAGGGATTGTGCGCGACCTCCCAGAGATGGCCGTCCGGATCGCGGAAATTGCCGGAATAGCCGCCCCAGAAGACCTTTTGCGGCGGCTTGACCGCCCTCGCGCCGGCTTCGACCGCGCGGGCGTAGAAGCCGTCGACCGCCTCGGGGCTGTCGAAGTTCACCGCCAGCGCCACCGAGCCGGAGCCGGCGGCAAGCTCGCCCTCGCTGCCGTCGGCCATCATCTCGGCGCGGTCCCAGAGCGACAGGACGATGCCTTCGCCGCTCATGAAGGCGGTGGTCGCGACGCTTTGCGGCGATTTCCGCCAGCCGAGCGCCTCGTAGAAGGCGACCGACCGCGCGACGTCGGCAACGCCGAGGGTGACGAGGGTGATGCGGGCGGGGGTCATTCGGCGGCTTCCTTTCCGTCGACGCCGGCCATCAGCAGGCCGAGTTCGCTCTCGGACGCGTCGGGGCCGCGTTCGCCGACGATCCTGCCGGCGAACATCACCAAGATGCGATCGGACAGCGCCCGGATCTCGTCGAGCTCGACGGAGACGAGGAGGATCGCCTTGCCGGCGTCGCGCATCTCGACGATGCGCTTGTGGATGAACTCGATCGCCCCGACGTCGACGCCGCGCGTCGGCTGGCCGATGAGGAGGACGTCGGGGTCGCGCTCCATCTCCCGCGCCAGCACGATCTTCTGCTGGTTGCCGCCGGAGAAGTTGGCGGTCTTCAGCCGGCAGTCGGCCGGGCGGATGTCGTAGGCGGCGATCTTGTCGCGCGCGTCGCCGCGCATCGCCGCGAGATCGAGGAGAGGCCCCTTCTGGAAGCGCGGATCGTCCTGATAGCCGAGGATGGCGTTTTCGTTCTCCTCGAAGGGCAGGACGAGGCCCATGTGATGGCGGTCTTCCGGCACGTGGGCGCAGCCGATGCGGCGGATTTCGGCCGGATCGGCCTCGCGCGTCGGATCGATGGCCCGCCCGTTCATCGCGACCTTGCCGCGCAGCGCCCGGCGGATGCCGGACAGCGCCTCGAGCAGCTCGCTCTGGCCGTTGCCGGCGACCCCGGCGATGCCGACGATCTCGCCGGCGCGCACCGAGAACGACACGTCGTCGACCATGGTGACGCCGCGGGAATCCTTCACCGAGAGCTTTTCGACCGACAGCAGCGGCGCGCCCGGCGCCGCCGGCCGCTTGTCGACGGTGAGCAGCACCCGCCGGCCGACCATCAGCTCGGCGAGTTCGGCGACCGAGGTCTCGGCGGTCTTTCGCGTCGCCACCATCTCGCCCTGGCGCATCACCGAGACGGTGTCGGTGATCGCCATGATCTCGCGCAGCTTGTGGGTAATGAGGACGATCGTCTTGCCCTCGTCGCGCAGCTGCTTCAGGACCCGGAAGAGATGGTCGGCCTCCGACGGCGTCAGGACGCCGGTCGGCTCGTCGAGGATGAGGATGTCGGCGCCGCGATAGAGCGCCTTCAGGATCTCGACGCGCTGCTGCAGCCCGACCGGCAGTTCCTCGATGACGGCGTCGGGATCGACCTCCAGCCCGTGGTCGGTCTCCAGCCGCTTCAGCTCGGCCCTCACGGTGGCGATGCCCTTGTCGAGCAGCGGCGAGCGCTCCGCCCCGAGCATGACGTTCTCGACCACGGTCAGGTTGTGGACGAGCATGAAATGCTGGTGCACCATGCCGATGCCGGCGGCGATGGCGGCGTTCGGATCGGTGATCGCGGCAGGCCTGCCGGCGACACGGATCTCGCCGCGGTCGGCCTGGTAGAAGCCGTAGATGATCGACATGAGCGTCGATTTGCCGGCGCCGTTCTCGCCGACGATGCCGTGGATCGTGCCGCGCTCCACGGTGAGATGGATGTTCCTGTTGGCTCGAACGGCACCGAAACTCTTGTCGATGCCGATCAGTTCGATCGCCGGTTCGGCCATAGGCTGTCGGGACTTCCGTCGTTGTTTCGGGCAGAGTAATCAGCGACAGTCGGGAAGGCCAGAGGCAATCGACCCGCCGGTTCGGGCGAGGGCGGCAGGCACCGGCCGAGAGGCGCGGCCGGCGGCAGGCGAGGGGGAGCCAGGTGACGGGGGACGGCAACGACACGACGCGGCGGTCGCCGCCCGCCAGGCGCTCGGCCTTTCCGCTGATCCGCCGTCTTGCGACGCGCTGGTCGGACAACGACATCTACGGCCACATGAACAACGTCGTCCATTATTCGCTGTTCGACACGGCGGTGAACGGATGGCTGATCGAGACGGGGCTGCTCGACCTCAGACACGGAAGCGAGATCGGACTCGTGGTCGAGACCGGATGCCGCTACCATGGCGAACTCGCCTTTCCGGACGAGATCGCCGCCGGGATCGGCATCGGCCGGCTCGGCCGGTCCTCCGTGCGCTACGAGATCGCCCTGTTTGCCGGCGGGGAGGAGACGGCGGCGGCCGAGGGCTTCTTCGTCCACGTGAACGTCGACCGCACGACGCGGCGGCCGGTGGCGATCGGGCCGGAGCGGCGGAAGAAATTCGAGGAGATACTGCTATGAGCGAGCCGGCCGAGGGACCCGCGGCGCGGATCGAGGACCTCGAGGTGATGGTGTCGCACCAGGCGCGCACCATCGACGAATTGTCCGAGGAACTGACGCGCGCCTTCAGGATGATCGAACGCCTGCAGCAGCTGACCCAGGCGCTGGGCGAAAGGCTCGGCGCCGTGGAGGAATTCGCGCTGCCGAAGCCCGAGGCGACGAAGCCGCCGCACTACTGATCACGGTGAAGCGGACGAGGCAGGACGCCGGCGCGCCCGCTCGCCCGAAATCTTCGTGCCCCGTCCGCCCCAGGCGGCCCGGTAGCCGCCCGGTGGCGGCGGGCTATTCCTTCAGCGTCAGCGCGCCGTTCTCGACCGAATAGCCGTTCAGCCGCCCGAGGAAGCTCATGCCGAGCAGCGCCTGCGGCAAAGCGACGTCGCGGATCACCGTCGCCTCGACATGGCGCAGCGAGACTTGGCCGACGACGACCTCGCCGATCTCGGCCCTTGCGGCGCGGGCGACGCCGTTGGCGGTGCGGACCTCGTAGACGAAGTCGCCGGCGGCGAGCCGGATGCCGAGCATGCGGGCGGTGTCCTCGTCGAGGGCGACGGTGCTCGCGCCGGTATCGACGATGATCGGGACGCTGCGCCCGTTCATCACCGCCTCGGTGCGGAAATGGCCGGCGCCGTCGCCCGGAATGCGCGTCTCGCGCGATCCGGCGGCGACGGGCGCGGCGGGCGCAGGCACCGCGGCCTCGACCAGCGGCGGCCCGGCGTCGAGGCTTTCGGGCCGCGTCGACATGATCTCCGCCTGGTAGCGCTCGAACAGCGAGGGGGCGGCCAGCGCCGCCACCGAGGCGATCGCGAGGAGGATCAGGTGATTGTGCATCGTCGCGCGATCCGTCCCTTGCCGGAAAACCGGCGGCAAGCCTCGCATGCGAGGGGTTGCGGCGGGGTAAAGGCGGCGAAGAGAATGCGCCGGGTCGGGCGGGGCGCGAACCGGATTCCGACGGCGCATGATTTCCAGCCATGCCGTCGGCGGCACTCAAGGGCCATCGCTTGAAGGCGAATGCCATCGGCGACGCCCCGCTCTCTCCCCCTGCGGCGAAGACGGGTGGCAAACAAGGGGTCGAGCGCCATCCTGGAAAACTTCAGCTCGGCGATACCGCCCCTCTGCCTGCCGGCATCTCTCCCGCAAGGCGGGAGATCAGGCCAATCACCCTGCCCGGCACCTCGTTCGAGCGATCGCCTTCGGTGACGCCGCTGGCTTTGCCTTCCCATCCCGCCAGGGCTATGGACGTGGGCAGCAGCTGGGGGAGGAACGATTGGCCGAAAGCGCTGAAACCTTCGATTACGTCGTCGCGGGGGCGGGCTCGGCCGGCTGCGTTCTCGCCAACCGGCTCTCCGCCGATCCCGGCACGCGCGTGTTGCTGCTCGAGGGCGGCGGCAAGGACGACTGGATCTGGTTCCACATCCCCGTCGGCTATCTCTTCGCCATCGGCAATCCCCGCGCCGACTGGATGTTCCGCACCGCCGAGGAGAAGGGCCTCAACGGCCGTTCGCTGGCCTATCCGCGCGGCAAGACGCTCGGCGGCTCCTCGGCGATCAACGCGATGATCTACATGCGCGGCCAGGCGGCGGACTACGACCACTGGCGCCAGCTCGGCCTTGCCGGCTGGGGTTGGGACGACGTCTTGCCGGTGTTCAAGCGGGTCGAGGACCATGCCGAGGGGGCGAGCGCCTTCCACGGCACCGGCGGCGAATGGCGGGTCGAGCATCCGCGGGTGAAATGGGACATCCTCGACCGCATCCGCGACGCGGCGGCGGCCGCCGGGGTGCCGAAGATCCCCGACTTCAACACCGGCGACAACACCGGTTCCTCCTATTTCCAGGTCAACCAGAAGAACGGCCGGCGCTGGAGCGCCGCGCGCGGCTTTTTGAAGCCGGCCATGGCGCGGCAGAATCTGAAGGTCGAGACCGGCGTTGCGATCGACCGGGTCGAGACGCGGGACGGGCGGGTCAGCGCCGTCGTCTACCGCAAGGACGGCGCGACCCGGCGGGCCCTGGTGCGCGGCGAGGCGGTGCTCTCGGCCGGCTCGGTCGGCTCGCCGCTGATCCTCGAGCGCTCCGGCATCGGCGACGGCGAGCGCCTGCGCGCGCACGGCATCGACGTCGTCGCGCATCTGCCGGGGGTCGGCGAGAACCTGCAGGACCACCTGCAGATCCGGCCGATCTACAGGGTCACCGGCATCAAGACGCTGAACACCGAATACTGGAACCTCGTCTCGCGGGCGATGATGGGGGTCAACTACGCGCTGTTCAGGAAAGGGCCGCTGACCATGGCGCCGAGCCAGGTCGGCGCCTTCGTCAAGTCCTCGCCGGAATACGCCACCGCCAACCTGGAATTCCACTTCCAGCCGCTGTCGCTCGACGACTGGGGCCACGGCCTGCACCGCTTCGCCGCCTTCACCGCCAGCGTCTGCAACCTGAGGCCCACCAGCCGCGGCTCGATCCACCTCACCGGCCCGCTGCCCGAGGACAGGCCGGACATCCGGCCGAACTATCTGTCGACCGAGGAAGACCGGCGCGTCGCGGTGGATTCGTTGAAATGGGCGCGCCGCATCGTTTCCCAGGCCCCGCTCGCGCCCTACCGGCCGGAGGAATACAAGCCCGGCGCCCACGTTTCCTCCGACGCGGAGATGCTGGTGGCGGCCGGCGACCTCGGCACGACGATCTTCCATCCCGTCGGCACCGCCAAGATGGGGTCGAAGGACGACCGGATGGCGGTCCTCGACGAAAGGCTGAAGGTGCGCGGCATCGACGGCCTCAGGGTGATCGACGCCTCGGCGATGCCGGCGATCACCTCCGGCAACACCAATTCCCCGACGATCATGATCGCCGACAAGGGCGCCGAGATGATCCGCGAGGACGCGCGGCGCCGCGGCTGACGTCGACAGATCGGCGGGCGGGCGGGCGGCCGGCCGGCCGGCGCCGGCGGGCGGGTCAGTCGCCGGCGTCCGCCCGGTCCGCCCCGGCCATCATGCCCGAAAGCGCGAGGATCACGGCGACGAGCGCCGCCATGCCGAGATAGACGTTGGCAAGGCCGACATGGTCGGCGAGGAAACCGACGATCGAGGGCGCCATCAGGCCGCCGCAGTAGCCGATCGCCGTGGCGATCGAGATGCCGGTGCCGTCTGGCAGGCCCTCGACGTTGCCGGCAGCCGAAAAGGCGATCGGCACGATGTTGGCGAGGCCGACGCCGGTGAGCGCGAAGCCGGCAACGGCGACGGCGACATGCGGGGCGAGGCCGGCGACGACGAGGCCCGAGGCGGCGACGAAGGCGAAGAGCCGGACGGTCCGCACCGCGCCGAGGCGGTTGCGGATGCCGTCGCCGAGGAAGCGGAACACCGCCATCATCGCCGAGAAGGCGGCGAGCCCGAAGCCCGAGGCCGCCGTGCCGGCGTCAAGCTCTTCGCGAAGATAGAGCGCGCTCCAGTCGATCGCCGCGCCTTCGGGCAGCATCGCGACCAGCGCGAAAAGGCCGATCGCGACGGCGGCAAGGAGGCCGGCGGCAGCGGGAGCGGGGCCGGCGGCCGGCCGGGCCGCGGCCCCGGCCGCATCCGGAGACACGTCGCGGCGCGACGCGATCCCGCGGTCGTCGCGGGCCATCCGCCAGACGAGAGCGAAGCAGACGAGGATGACGGCGAAGACGAGGCCGGCGTGGACCTCGGGCCCGAAGCCCGCGATCACCGGGCCGCCGAGGCCGGCCCCGACGAAGCCGCCGACCGACCAGAAGCCGTGGCTCGACGACATGATCGCCCGGTCCATGTGGCGTTCGAGGCTGATCGCGTTGGCGTTCATCGCCGCGTCCATGCCGCCGAACATCGCGCCGAAGACGAAGATCGCGGCAAAAGCCCAAGCGAGTTGCGGCGCGAGGACGAGGAGCGGAAAGGCGAAGCCGGCGAGAAGATGCGTCAGGAGCAGCGGCGGGCGCGAGCCGACCCTGCCGATCGCCCGGGCGACCAGCGGCATCGCGGAGACGCCGCCGAGGCCGAAGAAGACGATGAGGAGGCCGATCGTCTGGGCGGAGATCTCCAGCCGCGCCGCCAGCACCGGGATCTCCGGCGCCCAGCTGCCGATGCCGAATCCGTTGACGAAGAAGGCGAGGGCGACGGCCCGCCGGGCGGGCGGAAAACGGTCGAGGGCGACGGGCAGGGCGAGCGTCATGGCATGGTCCGCGACGGGAGGGCTCGAGATGGCGGGGCTTGGTTCAGGCAACGCGGCCTTCGGCGGCGGGCGTCTCGGCCGGCATGCCGTCCGGCGGTGCGGCCTCTCGCGCCGTCTGGCGATACAGACGGTCGACGCGCCGCTCGAACGCCTTGCGCCCGTCGACCAGCAGCCGGCGGGCGGCGCCGAGGCTTTTTTCGCGCAGTTCGCTCTGCCGGCGGTCGAGGAGGGCGAGAAGCAGCGCCAGCGTGTCTTCGCTGCCGAAGGCTTCGGGATCGGCCCGCACCTCGCCGCGCAGGACGGAGAGGTCGTGGTCGCGGCCGAGATCGTCGGCGATCGCCTTGGCGAGATCCTCGGCCGGCCGCAACCCTTCCGGCCAGGCGGGGGCGACGAGCCGAAGGTGCATCCAGTGATATTTCACGCGCTTGCGCAGCTCGTGGAAATCCTCGGCCTCGCGGGTCCTTTCCGCCCGGCGCAGGGCCTTCCGGGCCCGGTTGTAGGTCCGCGCCGCGCCGCTTGCGAGGAGGCGCGCCGCCTTCTTCGGATCTGCCCTGCCGCCGCCGATCTGGAAGGCTTCGACCCGCGGGCGGGCCACCTCCAGCGCCGCGATGGCGCGCCCGACTTCGCCGCCGAGCCCGGACCCGGTCCCGGGCCGGGGACCGGACCCGGCCGCGCCGGCAGCCGCGGCGTCGCGCTCGGCGACAAGCCTTTCCCGCACAGAGGCCAGCGCGTCGGCCGCCACGGTCTCGGCAAAGCTTGCGGAAAGATCGTCCAGCGCCTCGATCAGCGCGGCCTTGTCGCGTACCGCCGAAAGACCGCGCGCCGCGTCGCGGAAGCCGCCGTTGAGCGCCTCGTAGAAGCCGCGGTCGGCCGGTTCGAGCAGCCGGGCGAGGCCGCGCAGCTTCTTGAAGCGCTTGCGAGCCTCGTGAATCCCGGCATGCAGCGCCGCGTCGCCCGCATCCTCCCCCGGCCTCAGATCGGCGAGCGCGCGTTCGATCTGGGCGAGCGCGACCTTGCGGATCTCCGCGTCGAGGGGGCGGGCGGGACGGATCTCGTAGGCCAAGTCCTATCGCCCTTCCGGTTCGCCCGCTTCAACCGGCAGGCCGGCGAGGGCGAGGGTCTGATTGAGATAAGCCGGCTCATCGGTGACCTCGCGGCCGAGAAAATCCGGGCGATCGAAGCGCTCGGCCTCGTCCTCGAGCTCGATCTCGGCGGTCACCAGCCCGGCAAGGGCGCCCTCGTAGACATCGACCTCGATCGTGTGCCCACCGGACGGGACGAAATGGCGGGTCTTGGCGACGACGGCGCCGAGCGCGGTCTCGCGCAGCGCCTCGGCGTCGTCGAGCGGGATGTCGTATTCGAACTCGCCGCGACTCAACCCGCGGCCGGTCTTCAACGTCAGCCGCGCCGACCGGCCGTCGGCGATCCGCACCCGCAAGGAGCGGTCCGCACCGGCAAAGAGATAGAACTGCTCGTAGCGCGCGGCCGCCGTCGCGAGGCCGCGCCAGCCGTCGCCCGTCACCAGAAACTTCCGTTCGATTTCCCGGCCCATCGATCGCCCCTGCCGCGGCCTTGGCGGCCGCGTCGCCCCGCCCTTTGCGCCGGCTTGCCGGCGGACTTTCGTTTGCGTCATCCGGGCGGGACGCCCGTCCCGCGGAAACCGGCCGTCGAATTCCGTCAACCGACGGCGTGCCGCCGCCTCAGGGCCGCCAGGCGATGAAGTTCGACAGGAGCCTGAGCCCGAGCGTCTGGCTCTTTTCCGGATGGAACTGCGTGCCGGCGAAATTCTCCCGCGCCACCATCGCCGTCACCGGACCGCCGTAGTCGGCGACGGCGACGACCGTGTCGGGATCTTCCGCGGCGAGGTGGTAGGAGTGCACGAAATAGGCGTGGAGGCCGTCCTGCCCGGTCGCGATGCCGGCAAGGAGCGGATGCTCGCGGCGCGCCTCGATGGTGTTCCAGCCGATCTGCGGCACCTTCAGCGCCGGATCGGCGGGCGCGATCCGCACGACCTCGCCGGGGATCCAGCCGAAGCCCTCGGTGACGGTCTTCTCGCGCCCCCGCGAGGCCATGAGCTGCATGCCGACGCAGATGCCGAGGAACGGCCGCCCACGGGTCTCGACAGCCTCGCGCAGCGCCTCGACCATGCCGGGCACGGCGTCGAGCCCGGCCCGGCAGTCGGCGAAGGCGCCGACGCCCGGCAGGATCACCCGGTCGGCGCGGCGCACCACCTCCGGATCGTCGGTGAGCGACACCGTCGCGGCGACGCCGCCCTCGCGCGCGGCCCGCTCCACGGCCTTGGTCGCCGAGCGGAGATTGCCGGAGCCGTAGTCGATGATCGCGACCTCGGCCACTCTCACAGCCGCCCCACCGGCCGGCGGCGACTGCCGGAGAGCCTGGCGATCTCGACGCCGGGCCTGTCCCAGCGCTCCGCCCAGCCTTCGACCCTGACGGCGCGTTCGAGCTCGTCCTCGAGCCGCCGCGCCTGCGTCTCGCCCGATCCGGGCGCGTCACGCCAGCTGCGGGCGAGCGGCTGCGGGCGCTCGCCTTCGCCGTCCGCGCCGTCATCGTCGGGGCGGGCCTCGCCGGCGGTGTCCCGCGCGGGTCCGGCGTCGACGAAGCCGATGGCGCGGCGCTCGATCCGCGCATGGGTCTCCGGCGTCGGCCTGTCTCTGCCTGCCATCGCCAGCGCGCCGCGCGGCGGTTCGGGGTCGAAGGCGGCGGGCGGCGTGTCGTGATAATAGATCAGCTCGGCCTCGTCGGTCGTCTCCGCCTCGAAGGCGGCGACGTCGCGCCAGCCCTTGCGCCGCAGCTTCGCCGCCCTGAGGCTGGTTCCCTCGAGGCCGATCAGCAGGCCGACGAGGAAGGTGATGAGCGTGCCGCTCCAGGCAAAGCCCGGCAGCGAGCCGAGCGCGTTGGCGGCGAAGAGAAGGCCGATCGTCACCAGCCCCGACAGCCACAGGCCGTAGCGGAACATCCAGAGGAAGGTGAACAGGAAGGCGGGCAGCGAGAAGCGGTCGCGCAGGAACACCGCGGCCTCGCTGGGGCCGGTCGCCCCTGCCGGTTCGAAGACGAGGTACCGGCTCATGCGTCGCCCGCCCGTGTGACCGTCATGCCAGCATTCCCTTGGTCGAGGGAACGAGATCGGCCTGGCGCGGATCGATCTCGATCGCCTGGCCGAGCACCCGCGCCACCGCCTTGAAGCAGGTCTCGGCGACGTGATGGGCGTTGGCGCCGTAGAGATTTTCGACATGCAGCGTCAGGCCGGCGTTCTGGGAAAGCGCTTGGAAGAACTCGCGCACCAGCTCGGTGTCGAAGGTGCCGATCTTGGCCCGCGAGAACTCGGCCCTGAATACCAGGAAGGGCCGGCCGGAAACGTCGATCGCGGCCCGCGTCAGGCATTCGTCCATGGCGAGATCGAGCGAGGCGTAGCGGCGGATGCCGCGCCGCTCGCCGAGCGCCTGGCGGATCGCCTGGCCGAGCGCGATGCCGGTGTCCTCGACCGTGTGGTGGTCGTCGATATGGGTGTCGCCCTCGGTGGCGATCTCCATGTCGATCAGCGAATGGCGCGCCAGCTGTTCGAGCATGTGGTCGAAGAAGCCGACGCCGGTCGAGACGCTCGCCCGGCCGCTGCCGTCGAGATCGACCTTTGCCTTGACCCTGGTTTCCTTGGTCGCGCGTTCGACCACGGCGTCGCGCCGCCCTGCGGTGTGAGCCATGTTCCTGCCCCTGAACACGGATGGTGGTTCAGGGCCTTCTACGCCGGTTCGCCGCATCAGGAAAGCCGCCTGTCGCAAAAGCGTCGCCGAAAGCTTCGGGCGGCGGCGGCGCTCGCTTTAAATGCCGGCGCAGCGCGCCCACATGGTCTCGCGAACGGGCCGCCTGCAGGCGTCGACGCCGAGTGGATCGGGCGGCCGATGAAGGGAAGTCTCCATGAATTTCGAACGGCACGATCCGGACAAGATCTACGGCACCACCATCGTCACCGTCAGGAAGGGCGGCAAGGTGGTGATCGCCGGCGACGGCCAGGTCTCGCTCGGCAACACGATGATCAAGGGCAATGCCCGCAAGGTGCGCCGCATCGGCAAGAACGGCCAGGTGATCGCCGGCTTCGCCGGGGCGACCGCCGACGCCTTCACCCTCCTGGAACGGCTGGAGGGCAAGCTCGAGCAGTATCCGGACCAGCTGATGCGGGCCTGCGTCGAACTCGCCAAGGACTGGCGTACCGACCGGTATCTGCGGCGTCTCGAAGCGATGATGATCGTCGCCGACCGGTCGGTGACCCTCACCCTCACCGGGACCGGCGACGTGCTCGAGCCGGAACACGGCCTGATGGCGATCGGCTCCGGCGGCAATTATGCGCTGGCGGCCGCGCGGGCGCTCGCCGACACCGGGCTCTCGGCGGAAGAGATCGCCAGAAAGGCGATGAAGATCGCCGCCGAGATCTGCATCTACACCAACGACAACGTCGTGGTGGAGAGCCTCGACGAGGCGGCCTGACGCCGCGGCGGGGATCGTAGCGGCAGATCAGGGCCGCTCGGCCTCTTCCCGGCCCGCGCCGCGGCGGGAGCGGTCGCCGAAGCCGGCGATCCGGCGAAGGGCGCGGCCGTCGATCGCCGCAAGGCCGAGGCCGATCAGCGCCATGCCGGCGACATGCTGCGGCAGCAGGACCTCGCCGAGGAACAGGACGCCGAGCAGGATCGCGCTGACCGGGATGAGGAAGGTGACGAGCAGAAGGTTCGTCGCTCCGGCGGAAGCCAGCAGCCTGAAATACAGGATATAGGCGAGCGCGGTGGAGAGGACGGCGATGCCGAGGATCGCCGCGGCGGTGGTGCCGGCCGGCATCGGAAGCGTCCACGGCCGGTCCGCGACGAGGGCGGCGGGCAGAAGGATCAGCGAGGAGGCCGAAACCTGGCCGGTCGCGGTCGCCAGCGGCGAGATGCCCATCCGCCGGAAGCGCCGCCCGAAGACGCCGGCAAAGGCGTAGGAGAGCGCGGCGCCGAGGCAGGCGAGCTCGGCGAGCGTGGCGGAGCCGGGCCGCAGCGCCGCCGCCGGGCCGATCAGCACCACCACCCCGCAAAAGCCGAGCACGACGCCGGCGGCGCGATGGCGGGTGAAGGGCTCGTCCTTCGTCAGGAGGCCGGCGACGACGACGCCGAAGAGCGGCGTCGTGGCGTTGAGGATCGCCGCGAGGCCCGAGGCTATCTGGGTCTGGCTCCAGACGAAGAGCAGAAACGGCACGGCGTTGTTCAAGACGCCCATGCCGAGGAACGCGAGGAGCACCCCCGGCCGCATCGGGAAGGCGATGCCGAGGAGCCGGA
This sequence comes from Jiella sonneratiae, assembly GCF_017353515.1. Taxonomy (GTDB): domain Bacteria; phylum Pseudomonadota; class Alphaproteobacteria; order Rhizobiales; family Rhizobiaceae; genus Jiella; species Jiella sonneratiae. The sequence goes on along the minus strand of NZ_JAFMPY010000005.1, from coordinate 42,665 downwards.
GCACCGCGAGAAGGACGAGGGCGGCGAGCGACACCCGCAGCGCGACGATGGTCAGCACCGGCAGGTCCTTCACCGCGATCTCGACGAAGAAGAACGATCCGCCCCACAACAGCGACAGGGCGATCAGGAGGGCCCAGTCGCGGCCGCCCATCGGGCCGCCCGGTGCCGTCGGCGCGGCGGGCCCGGGCCCGGCGCCGCCGGCCGAAGCGGTTCCGGGGTCGATCGTTTCGGGGGTCGAATTGCCGGCCATGCCTCGCTCCCATCGCATTTGCGGGCGGGAGGCTAGCTGCGGGCGGCGGGGGAGGCGACCCGATTTCCGGGTTGTTCCGCGGGCATGAAGCCTTTCCGAAACCGCTTCCATCCCTTCGCGATCATGCCTTCGATTGCGGGCAGACGGGCGGGCGCCGGTCAGCGGCGCCCGCCCCTTCTTCGGCGCCGGCCGTACTCGTTACTCGGCCGGCTGCGGCGCCGAAAGCTCTCCGGCCGGGCGGCTCCTGTCGATGCCGCGGCGGTCCCGCGCGAGGAGCCGGTAGAACAGCGGGATGAAGAAGATCGCGACGAAGGTCGCCGCCAGCATGCCGCCGATGACCCCGGTGCCGATGGAATGGCGCGAGGCCGAGCCGGCACCCGTCGAGATCGCCAGCGGCAGCACGCCGAGGATGAAGGCGAGCGAGGTCATGACGATCGGCCGGAAGCGCAGCTTCGCACCCTCCAGCGCGGCGTCGAAGGCCGACATCCCCTCATCGCGCTTCAGGACGGCGAATTCGACGATGAGGATGGCGTTCTTCGCCGCGAGGCCGACCAGCGTGACGAGGCCGATCTGGAAGTAGACGTCGTTGTCGAGGCCGCGCAGCCAGATCGCGGTCAAGGCGCCGAACACCGCGAAGGGCACCGCCAGGATGACGGCGACGGGCAGCGTCCAGCGCTCGTAGAGCGCGGCGAGGATCAAAAACACCATCAGGATGCCGAAGCCGATGGCAAGACCGCCGGTGCCGCCGGCCTGCAGCTCCTGATAGGCCGAGCCGGTCCAGGCGAGTTCGAAGTCCTCGGGCAGCACCTCGGCCGCGACCGCCTGCATCGCCGCGAGCGCCTGGCCGGAGGAATAGCCCGGCGCCGGCCCGCCGGAGATCTTCGCGGCGTTGAAGGCGTTGAAGCGCTCGATGAGGTCCGGCCCGACGACGCGCTTGACGTCGAGCAGCGTGTCGAGCGGGATCATCGAACCACTCGACGACTTCACATAGACGAAGCGCAGGTCCTCCGGCGACTGGCGGAAGTCGGATTCCGACTGCAGCGTGACGCGGTAGTTGCGGCCGAGCAGGGTGAAGTCGTTGACGTAGAGCGTGCCGAAGGTCGCCTGCATGGTGGTGAAGATCGAGGCGATCGGCACGTTCAGCGATTTCGCCTTCTGGCGGTCGACGTCGATGCGGTACTGCGGGACGTTGGCCGAGAAGGAGGTGCGGACGCCGGCGAGTTCCGGCCGCTTGGCGGCGGCGGCGACGACGTCGTTCGCGACCTTCAGCAGCGCCTCGGAGCCCTGGCCCCGCCGGTCCTGGACGAACAGGTCGAAGCCGCCGGTGGTCGACAGGCCCTGGATCGGCGGCGGGTTGAAGGCGAGCACCAGCCCGTCCTCGACGCCCATGTTCATGCCGATGAACGGGCCGACGAGCTTGCGCGCGTCGAGCGCCGGGTCGGTGCGCTCGGCCCAGTCCTTCAGGGTGATGAAAGCGACGCCGGCGGAGGTCTTCTGGACGCCGGCGAGGAGATCGAAGCCGGCGAAGGCGGTGACGTCCTTGACCGCCGGGTGCCGGCGCAGATTGGCGACGACCTCGTTCATGACCGCGGTCGTGCGCTGCAGCGAGGCGGCCGGCGGCAGGATCGCCACGGCGAAGTTGACGCCCTGGTCCTCGTCCGGCACCAGCGAACCGGGCAGCGTCGACATGAAGTGCCAGATCCCGAAGCACAGGCCGGCGAACAGGACGAGCGCCAGCAACGCCCGCCGCATCAGGAAGGCGACGCCCGCCCCGTAGGCGCGGGTCAGCCCGGCAAAGCCGGCGTTGAACCAGCGGAACGGCGCGATCGGCCGGCCATGCGCCGGCTTCAGGATCACCGAACACAGCGCCGGCGTCAGCGACAGCGCGACGATGCCGGAGATCGTCACCGAGACCGCGATGGTGAGTGCGAACTGGCGGTACATCGTGCCGGCGAGACCGCCGAGGAAGGCGACCGGCACGAAGACCGCGCACAGCACCAGGACGATGGCGACGACCGGCCCGGTCACCTCGCTCATCGCCTTGGCCGTCGCCTCCTTCGGCGACAGCCCCTCGCTCGACATGATCCGCTCGACGTTTTCGAGCACGACGATGGCGTCGTCGACGACGATCCCGATGGCCAGCACCAGGCCGAACAGCGTCAGGAGGTTGATGGAGAAGCCGAATGCGAGGAGCGCCCCGAAGGTGCCGAGAATCGACACCGGCACGGCGAGCATCGGGATCAGCGTGGCGCGGAACGACTGCAGGAAGACGAAGACGACGACGAAGACCAGCACCATCGCCTCGACGAAGGTGTGGATCACCTCCTCGATCGAAGCCTGGATGAACTTCGTCGTGTCGAAGGGGATCGCCCAGGTGATGCCGTCCGGAAACGACTTCTGCAGCTCGCCCATCCGCTGGTTCACCGCCTCGAGCGTCGCGATGGCGTTGGCGCCCGGCTGCAGGTAGATGCCGATCGGCACGGCCGGCGTGCCGTTGTAGGAGCCGTTGAAGCCGTAGTCCTGGGCGCCGAGCTCGACCCTGGCGACGTCCTTCAGGAGCAGCGACGCGCCGTTCTTGTCGGACCGCAGGATGATGTTCTCGAAGGATTCGGCATCCGGCAGCCGCCCCTCGGTGGTCACCGAATAGGTGAAGGCGAGGCTCTTGTCGGTCGGCGGCGCGCCGAACTGGCCGGCGGCGAACTGCGAGTTCTGGTCGCGGATCGCCTCGGCGACGTCGGTCGGCGTCAGGCCGTACTGGGCGAGCCGGTCCGGCTGCAGCCAGATGCGCATCGAATAGTTGCGGGCGCCGAAGAGCTGCGCCTCGCCGATGCCCGGCAGGCGCTTCAGCTCGTCGAGCACGTAGAGCAGGGCGTAGTTCGAGACGTAGGTCGCGTCGTATCGCGGATCCTTCGAGGCCATGGTGATGACCGCGAGGATCTGCGAGGAGCGCTTGTTGACCGTCACGCCGAGCCGCTGCACCTCCTCCGGCAGCGAGGCCATGGCCTGCTGGACGCGGTTGTTGACGTTGATCGTCGCCTGGTCGGGGTCGGTCCCCGAGGCGAAGGTGACCGCGATCGACGCCGTTCCCGTCGAGGAATTCGTCGACTGCATGTAGATCATGTCCTCGACGCCGTTGATCTGCTGCTCGATCGGCGCCGAAACGGTCTGGGCGATGGTCTCGGCGGAAGCGCCGGGATAGCTGGCGGTGACCACCACCTGCGGCGGGACGAGCTGCGGATACTGCTCGATCGGCATCGAGCGCATCGCCAGGATGCCGCCGAGGGTGATGACGATCGAGATCACCGCCGCGAAGATCGGGCGGTCGACGAAGAAACGGTGGCTCATCGCTCGGCCGTCTCCTTGGCGGGCGCGGCCGAATTGCCGCCGGCGCCGCCGCCATGTCCCGCGGCCGGCGTCTCTGCCGGCGCGTCGCCGGCAGGCTTGACCGGCGCGCCGGGCCGCACCTTGACGACCCCCCTGGTGATCAGCCGGTCGCCGGGCTTCAGCCCGGTCTCGACGATGTAGCCGTCGGCGATCTGCCGCGCGACGGTGATGGGCGCGACGGCCGCGACGTCCTTGTCGCCGACCGTGTAGACGAACATTCCCTGCGGGCCCTGCATCAGCGCTTCGGCGGGAATAACGATCGCGTCCTTGGCGACGAGGCCCTTCAGCCGCAGCCGTACGAACTGGCCGGGAAGCAGCTCGCCCTTCGGGTTCGGCATCACGGTGCGCGACAGGATCGTCCCCGTCTCGGTGTCGATCGAGGTCGAGGTGAAGTCGATCCGGCCGGTCTCGCCATAGGTCGAGCCGTCGCCGAAGAGGATCTCGACCCTGAGTTCGGCGGCCTCGTCGGCGGCTTCGAGCGCCCCCTTCTCGACCATCTCGCGGATCGAGGCGGCCTCGGTGTCGGCGGCCGAGAAATTGGCGTAGACCGGATCGATCTGGCTGATCTTGGTGACGAGGTCGCCGGTCGACAGCAGCGAGCCCTCCGGCACCTGTTCGAGGCTGGTGATGCCCGCGACGGGGGCGGTCACCGTCGCGTAGTCGAGGGAGAGCTGGGCGGTGCGGAGCTGCGCCTCGGCCGCCTCGACCTGGGCGGCGGCGAGTTGACGGGAGGAAATCGCGTCGTCGAGGGTCGACTGGCTGGAGGCGCCGCGCTTCGTCAGGGCGACCGCCCGCTCCTCGGTGCGCCGGGCCTGGGAAAGCTGCGCCTCGGCCTGGGCGACCTGCGCCTTGGCGAGGGCGACCTGGGCCTGGTAGGTCGCCGGATCGATGCGGAACAGCAAATCGCCCTTCTTCACCCGCGCCCCTTCCTCGAATTCGCGGCCGAGCAGGATGCCGCCGACGCGGGCGCGCACCTCGACCTCGCGCGAGGCGGCGATCCGGCCGGGATATTCGTAGACGACCGGGACGTCGCGGGCCGCGAGGGTCTCGACGGTGACCTCGGGCGGCGGCATCTTCGGCGCCTGGGCCATGGCGGGGAGGCACGACGACATGACCAAGGCGAGCACGGCGACCGCCCTGCGAAGATCAACCCATTGCATGGAAAAGCCTTTCGGTGGTCGCGACGCGGCGCCGGCCATGTTGCATCGCACACAAAATACATGCATGTATGTATGACGGCAAGGAGGTGACCGTTGCGACGAACGAAGGAATGTGCCGACAGGACCCGCGAGGCGATCCTCGACGCGGCGGAGGCGGTGTTCTTCCGCCAGGGCGTCGCCGCCACCACGCTCTCGCAGATCGCCGAGGCTGCCGGGATGACGCGCGGCGCGATCTACTGGCACTTCCAGAACAAGCTCGACCTGTTCCGGGCGATGCAGGACCGCGCGCACCTGCCCAAGGAGCGGTTCTTCGACGTCGACCGGCTGCTCGCCGCCGAGGACGTCTTCGCCGCGCTGTTCGAGGCGACGCTGGAACTCTTGCGCTTCGCGCCGACGGACGGGCGCGGCAAGCGGGTCTACACGATCCTCCTGTTCCGCTGCGAATATGTCGGCGAGATGCAGGAGGCGCTCGCCTGCCTGCGCGAGAGCGAGAGCGATTTCTGCGCGCGGACGGAGCGGATCTTCGTCAGGGCCGAGAGCGAGGGTCGTCTCGCGTCGCCCTGGACGGCGAAGACCGCCTCGAGCGCCTATTTCGCCGCGGTACAGGGCCTCTTCACCCACTGGCTGAAGACCGACGAGGGCTTCGACCTCATGGCGACGGGCCAGCCGATGCTGGAGGCGCTGTTTTCGAGCTTTCGCGGCGCCGGCCCGGCGCGCGGCAGGGCGGCGCCGGACGCGTGATCAGGCGCGTCGCGGCGGACACCGGCCGATCTCAAGGCGCCGCGGCCCGCCTCAGCCGAAGCGCTCCACCAGCGGGTCGGCGGCGCGGTCGCCCGCGCCGTGCCGTTCCTCGATCTCGACCGCGATCATGAAGAGATCGGAAGGCGTCATCCGGCTGAGCCCGAAGCCTTCGAACTGCGAATCGGGAATGTCGGCCCGCGACTGCAGCACGACGCCGCCATGCCGCTGGTCGGCCCTTATGCGCATGAACAGCCGGTCCACCGTCTCCGGCGGCCCCTGCAGGATCTGGGTGATCATCCGGCCGTCGAAAGCGATGGCGCCGCGCACCTCGTGGCGGCGGTTCCACTCTCTGGCATGATCGACGATGCCGGCGAAATCCTCGCCGGTCAGCCCGTTCGCCAGGCTGGTATAGGAGATGTGCCGCATCTGCGCCCCGAGCAAATACGACGCGGATCGGGTCCACGTCCTTTCGAATTGGCGCCTCACCCGTCCCGTCATCGTTATCAGCGCATGCGGCGCCATCGTAGGGACGCGGGGCGGACAAGTCCACCCTCGGGAGGCGAACGACGCGTCGAGGCGACGGCGTTCGGCGACGGGCGCCCGAGACAGAAGGCCGGGGCAGGAGCGGCAGGAGCGGCGGCCGCGCCGCCAGGGGCGACGACTACCGGCCGTCGGCCGGCGCGGGGCACCAGCTTATCACGATCGGGGCCTCGGCCTTTCGCCCCAGCTCGACGCAGGGCGAACCCTTCGCACAGAAGCGCCAGCCGCTGACCGTGCCGCCCGAGGCGGCGAGGACGAGTTCGGCGATCGGCCGGCGATCGAGCGCATAGACATAGGCGTTCCCCTCGAGCCTTGCGTTGTCCGGCGGTTCCATGCCGGCGCCCGAGCCCTCGATGCGGCCCTCGGTCACCGTCAGCCCCTGCGGCCCGGCGGTCCAATGCTCTTCCCAGCGGGTCTTTTCGACCGAATGGGTCCAGGCGAGGACGAAGCTGCTCGCGGCGAAGATCGCGGTCTTGCCGGCGGAAAGGACGCAGATCATTCCGCCGGCGTCCGGCCGCTGCGCCGGGGTGCCGGCCCGGCCGGCGCCTCGCCCTTGCCGAGAACGACGTGGACGACGATCAGCAGCACCGCCAGGGCGAAGCCGATCTCGTCGGTCAGCGGCAGCGCGGCGATCAGGGTGAAGGACGAGGCGGCGGCCAGCAGCCGCTGCCACCACGGCATCGGCCTGACGAGATGGCCGATCGCCGCCGCACCCCAGAGACCGATGGCGAGGCACGCCTTGACGAGGATGTAGGCGACGGCGAGCGGATAGCCGATCTCGGTGGCCAGCGGCCCGCCGTCCTGCAGCATCAGCGCGGGCGTATAGACCGCCATGAACGGGATGACGAAGCCGGCGAGCGCCACCTTGATCGCCTCGAAGGAGATCTTCAGCCCCGGCGCCCGGGCGATCGGCGCGGCGGCGAAGCAGGCGAGCGCCACCGGCGGCGTCAGGTCGGCGAGGATGCCGAAATAGAAGACGAACATGTGGGAGACGATCAGCGGCACCCCCAAAGCGAGGAGGGCGGGGCCGGCGATCGACGAGGTGATGATGTAGTTCGGGATCGTCGGGATGCCCATGCCGAGGATGATGCAGGTGATCATCGTCAGGACGAGCGACAGGAACAGCGACGTCGCGCCGACGGAGACGATGAACTGGCCGAAGGTGTTGGCGACGCCGGTCAGCGTCATGGTGCCGACGATGATGCCGACGATGGCGCAGGCGATGCCGACCGGCAGCGCCGTCTTGGCGCCGTCGGCCAGAGCGTCGCGCACGTCGACCAGCGTCGCCCGGCCGCCCTTGAAGAGGGCGCAGGCGGCGACGAGCACGGCGAGCGCCACGACGATCGGCATGATGCCGTAGTCGAAGAAGGCCGCCGCCGCGAGGCCGACGGCGATCCAGAAGACGACGCGCAGCGCGAGCCCCGGCATGCGGGAAGCCAGCGGCGCGCCGAGGATCAGGAGGGCGGTCAGCGCGAGGCCGATCGTGCCGGCATAGAGCGGCGTGTAGCCGGCAAACAGCAGCCAGACCAGAACGGCGAGCGGCAGGATCAGGTACCAGCCGGTCTTCAGGGCGCCGAGAGCCGAGGGGATCTCGTCCCTGGCGAGGCCGAGGAGGTTCCGCTTGCCGGCTTCCAGATGCACCATCCAGAACACCGAGGCGAAATAGAGGATCGCCGGGATCAGCGCGGCCTTGACCACCTCGGCATAGGCGACGTTCAGCGTCTCCGCCATGATGAAGGCGACGGCGCCCATCACCGGCGGCATGATCTGGCCGCCCATGGAGGCGGTCGCCTCGACGCCGCCGGCAAATTCCGCCCGGTAGCCGAAGCGCTTCATCAACGGAATGGTGAACTGGCCGGTGGTGACGACGTTGGCGACGCCGGAGCCGGAGATCGTCCCCATCAGGCCGGAGGAGAACACCGCGACCTTCGCCGCACCGCCCTTGGCGCCGCCGACGAGGCCGAGCGCGACGTCGGTGAACAGCCGGATCATGCCGGCGCGTTCGAGGAACGAGCCGAACAGGATGAACAGGAAGATGTAGCTCGAGGAGACGTAGGTCGGGATGCCGTAGATGCCCTCGGTGCCGAAGGCCATGTGGTCGATCACCTGGGAAAAGTCGTAGCCGCGGGTCACGAAGGGGGAGGGGAGATATTCCCCGAACAGGCAGTAGGCGAGGAACAGGCCGGCGATGATCGGCAGCGCCGGGCCCATGATCCGCCAGGTCGCGACGAAGAGGACGACGAGCGCCACGACGCCGACGACGGTATCCTGGGGCAGTGGCGTGCCGGCCCGGAAGATCAGCGCCTTGTACTCCCACCACTGATAGGCGGCCACCGCCATGCCGAGGATGCCGAGCAGCCAGAACAGCGCCCTCAGCGCCTGCGGCTCCTTGCGGACCGCCGCGACCAGCGGCAGACCGAGGAGACAGAGGAAGCCGACATGGACGGCCCGGACGATTTGGCTCGGCAGGTCCCACAGATGGGCGGCGGTGAGGAGCTGGAAGGTCGAGAAGGCGATCGCGATCACGAACAGCAGGCGGCCCTCGGCGCTCGCCGGGAAGCTCGCGGCGAGGGCATCGTGCAGCTCGGCTTCTTCCTCGTCCATCGCCATGGCGTCGGCGGCCCGGGTCTCGCGCGTCCTCTGATCGTGCATGGCGGCGGCCCCTCCCAAGGCGTCGGTGAGCCGCGACACTAGCGGCCCGCCGCCGGCAGGGCAAACGGCGGGCAGGTCCGCCGGCCGGCCGCGGCGTCGGAGCCGGCAATCGCAGCGCGGTTGCCTTCGCCCGGCGTTTCGGCTCTTCTTCGGCGCGGCGGGATCGGGCCCGCAGATCAGCTTCGAGAGGCGGGAGAAGGGCGATGAAGGCGATCCTCGTACCGGCGGAGACCCATGGCGACAGCGAGCATGCCCTGCGCATGGCCGCCGAGGTCGCCCGGCGCTTCGCCGGCCATGTCGAGAGCTTCGCGCTGCAGCTGCCGCCGCTGGTGAACCTCACCTGGGACCCGGCGGGCGTCGCCATCATGAACGGTGCCGAGTTCGACCACCGCCGCATCCGCGACGAGGCCCGGCGCCTCGCCGCCAGGGTGATGTCGGAGGAGGACGTGCCGATCGCGCCGGCCTTCGAGGAGCCGGCGGCGGGCGCGGCGGCCCCGTCCGATGCGCCCGGCGAGGCCTCTGCCGGCCCGTCCTGGGCGTGGAACGACCGGACGATGGCGGGCGACGCGTTTCTCGGCGCCTATGGCCGCGCCTTCGACCTTACCGTGGTCTGTCGCCCGCGGCCGGAAGGCGCATCGATCACGACGCTCGAATCGGCGCTGTTCGAAAGCGGCGGGCCGATCCTGATCGCGCCGCCGCACCCGGTGTCGCGCGGCTTCGGCAGGACCGTCGCCGTCGCCTGGAACGGCTCCAGCGAGACGGCGCGCACCATCGCCTTCGCGCGGCCGTTCCTGCGTTCCGCCGAGCGGGTCGTCGTCATCGCCGACGACGGCGGTCTCAACGACCAGCCCTCGGGGGCGCTGATCCAGCGGCGGCTGGCGCGATGCGGCGTCCCGGTCGAGCTGAAGCTGCTGCCGGCCGGCGGCATCCGCTCGGGCGAGCAGATCCTCAAGGAGGCGGCCGCCCTCGGCGCCGACCTTCTCCTCAAGGGCGCCTACACCCAGAGCCGGCTGCGCCAGATGATCTTCGGGGGCGCGACCAGCCAGATCCTGTCGAAGGCCGAGCTGCCGGTGTTCATGGCGCACTGAGGCGCGAGCGGCGGCGGACCCGGGGGCGCGGCGCCTGCGGGGGGCGCAGGGCGGCAGGGGTCGCCTCAGCGAAGCAGCGCGCGCATCTGTTTCAACGCCGCTTCGGGATGGGTCTCGACGGTGAAGGAGATCTCCTTCAGGTCGCGATTGACCTGCAGCCGCATCGGATCCGCGTCGGACCCGACATGCGCCATCGACCATTCCGGGAACAGCCGCGTCTCGGCGGTGATCATGTCGATCAGCACGAGGTCCGAATGGCGCTCGTCGACGCAGATCCGCTCGAAGGTCGCTTCGATGGCCCGCTGCTCGCCCTCGACCAGCTGGATGAAGGTGTCGTCGACCTTCAGGAGGATCCCCGACAGCCCGCAGGACCGGTTGTTGCGCACGGAGGTGTCGACGATCGCCGCGACGTCCCGCGGGGCGAGCGGCGCGCCGCCGATGCGCTTCGCCTTGCTGCGATAGAGGACGCGCTGCACGGAAGGGGCGGGTGTCGGGGTGCTGGTCATGCGACCTCCGTGCGGGCCTTGGCGAAGAGCGCGGCGAGCTGGGCATGGGGCACCGGCCTGCTGATCAGATAGCCCTGCAGCTCGCTGCAGCCCTCGTCGCTGGAAAAGCGCCGCTGCGATTCGGTCTCGATGCCTTCCGCCGTCACCTTGATCCCGAGGCTGGCACCGAGCCTTGCGATCGCCTGGATGATCGACGCGCTGCCGGCGTCGTTCGGCGAGCGGGCGACGAAGGAGCGATCGATCTTGATCCGGTCGATCGGGAAGCGGTGCAGATAGCTCAGCGAGGAATAGCCGGTGCCGAAATCGTCGAGCGAGATCTTCATCCCGAGGGCACGGATCTCCTTCAGCGTCGCCAGCGCCTGCACGTCGTTGCCGAGGAGCGCGGTCTCGGTGATCTCGAGTTCGAGCCTCTCGGCGGGATAGCCGGTCTCCTTGAGGATCTTGCGGATCGAGCGGACGAGCCGGCGGTCCATGATCTGGACCGGCGAGAGATTGACCGCGACGCACATATGGGGCGGCCAGGTCGCCGCGTCGGCGCAGGCCCGGGCGAGCACCCAGGCGCCGATCGCGTTGATCAGTCCGAGTTCCTCGGCGAGCGGGACGAAGACCGCTGGCGACAGCTGGCCCCGTTCGGGATGGTTCCACCTGACCAGCGCCTCCGCCCCGGTGAAGGCGCCGCTCCGCGCATCGACCTTCGGCTGGTAGTGGACCTCGAGTTCGTCGCGGCTGATGGCGCGCCGCAAATCCTGCTCCAGGGCGCGGCGGAGCTGGATCTTCTCCGCCATCCTGGCCTCGAAGAACCGGTGGCACGAACGGCCGGCGTCCTTCGCAGCGTAGAGCGCGATGTCGGCATTCTGGATCAGTTCGTCGGGCGTCGTTCCGTCCGCAAAGGCGCGCACGGCGCCCATGCTCGCGCCGAGTTCGATGACATGGCCCTGGGTGATCACCGGCCGCGACAGCACCTCGACCAGCCGCCGGCAGAGATCGTCGACCTGATCGTCGGACATGCCGCCGGCGATGAAGGCGAACTCGTCGCCGCCGAGCCGCGCGAGCTGCGCGCCGGCGGGAATGACGTGGCGGATGCGGCCGGCGGCAACGCTCAGCACCCGGTCGCCGAGGGCATGGCCGAGCGTGTCGTTGACCGGCTTGAACCGGTCGAGATCGACCATCACCAGATGGAACGGCCCGGCGCCCGGGCGGCAGTGCTCTTCGAGGTCGGCGGCGAACTTCCGGCGGTTCGAGAGCCCGGTGAGTTCGTCGTGGGAGGCGATGTATTCGAGCTCCCTCCGGCTGGCCGCCCGCGTGTCGTCGTCGATGACGTGGCTCGACAAGCCGGTGAAGACGATGATCGTGGCGGCGATCGCCACGGCCATCGCCATCGCCTGGAACGCCGCGCTGTCGGCGCCGGAGGAAAGCCCGGCGACCGGCGAGACGGAGAAGGCGGTCATCGCGGTGAAGTGCAGGGCGACGATCGCGACGACGAGGCTTGCGACCGCAAGATGGCGGTAGCGCCGGCCCTTTTCGGTCAGGGAGGCCCGCACCAGCGCGGTCGAGACGACGGAAAAGCCGATGGCGCTCGCGATCGACAGGGCGATGTAGAAGTCGCTCCACGAGACCACGCCGTCCACCCGGTAGGCGAACATGCCGACATAGTGCATCGCGGCGATCGACAGGCCGATGGTCGCCCCGCCGACGAGCGGCGCGATGCGGCCGCGTTCGGGGGCGGACAGGTAGACGCCGAGGCCGGTCCCGGCGATGGCGATCACGATGGAGACGATGGTGAGCTGCGCGTCGAAGGAGACCGGGACCGGAGCCAGATAGCCGAGCATGGCGATGAAATGCGTCGCCCAGATCGCCGCGCCGGCGGTCACGCCGGTGAGAAACGACCATTCCAGACGCATCCGGCCGCTCGCCTGGAGCGTCCGCCGCCACAGCCGCACCGTCACGAAGGATCCGGCGACGCACATCAGCGCCGCGAGCAGCACCATGCCGAGATCGTGCTCGGCGAAGATACAGCTGAGAACCGGCACGCTTGCCCACTCCTCCCAGGCATATCGGCCGCGACAAACGCGACCCGCAAAGCGAGCATCGGCGCGATTGGTGAACAAATCGGCCAATATCGGAAGGCTGGCATAAGAAATTTGCGAGACATCTCGTCGCGGCCGCTGCGCCTCCGGCCGAGCTCACGCAGAGACCGGGCGGGCCGGCGAGCGGCTCAGACCTTCGAGGGTCCGGCCACCGACCGCAGCTCGCCGCTGACCTCGGCGAGCGTCTCGTCCATCAGGCCGAGGACGCGTTCGAGCTCCCGGCACTGTTCGAGCAGGATCTCGCGCTGTTCCGACAGGCGCGAGCGCAGGCCTTCGAGATTCTTGCGGCGGTCCCGGGGCGCCTCGATCAGGTCGATGATCTCCTTCACCTCGACGAGCGGAAAGCCCAGCGACTTGAAGCGGGTGACAAGCCGCAGACGCTCCCGGTCGGCGCACGAATAGACGCGCAGCCCGTCGCGCTGGGCCGGGCGGATCAGCCCGCGCTCCTCGTAAAAGCGCAGCGTGCGCAGCGTCAGGCCGAACTCCCGTTCCATGTCCCTGATCGAGAAGGTCGCGTCGTCTGGCATGTCCACCGTCATTCGATGCCGTCGTCCCGGCGCGTTTCGGCGAAGCGGACCCGTCGTCCGGAGCCCGCTCGCACGCAGCAAGCGCCCGGCTGAAACGTCAGATCCGAATGCTCCACCAGAAACAACAACCTGCTCGTGACCTCGGCGGTTTCGACATCCGGCAGACCGCTCGTTCGAGGCGAATCGAATGTCGGAACCGGACCACTAGCGCCGCGCCGGCGGACCGTCACCCGTCGGAGCCGAGCTTTTGCTGAAGATTTTCGCTCGGATTGAAGCAAAATCCGAACCGGGCCTTGGATAATCGCCAAAAGCTCGGCCGGGTTCCCGCCGGCGCGTTCCGCATGGCCCGCCGACGGTCCGGCGCCCGTCACTGCATGACCGCCGAGACGACGTTTTCGGAGGATTCGCCCTCCGCCCGCCAGGAGAGACGGAAGAACGGCTCGGCGAATTTCTGCCACTCCCGGTCGACGAAGGTCACCGCCAGCCGGCCCTTGTGGTCGTTCAGCCCGACGACGATCCGCGGCGGCAGGTGCCGTCCCTCAACCAGCAGGAAGAGGGTCTGCGCCATGGCGTAGGTGCGGCGCAGCCGCTCGATCCGGTCCGGCTCGTCGTCCTGGCGATGAGCTTCGAGGACGGGCAGGTACTCCGCCGAAAGCTGCCGCTCCTCGACGCCATCGCTTTCGCTGAGATGCCATTCTTCGAGTTTCATCAAGGCTGCTCCAGGGGTCGCGCCCACATTCGGGATTTATGGGAGGCAATGCAAATTCAAGCCGTCCCGACGATCGCCCGCGGCAACGCCGCTCACCCGGCCGGATCCGCCAAGAGCGCGGGCACGGGGCGGGCATGGGGCGGACGGGACCGCGACCTGTCAAAGCCGCAGCAAACCTGTCATACGGTTTCCGGCAGATCACTTCGTGGTGCCGGAAACAAAGACGCTCATTCGCCGCGCGGGCTTGATACGTGCCCCCGCTCTGATCGAGCGGATCTCGTATCAGAGACGTGGAGTGGAAACCCCAGCACCGCTGCCGTCGACGGCGAGGCCGGGAGCGGGGCATCCGCCCAGACGGCCCGGCGAGCGAGGAGAACGAGACGATGGACAGACGCGCGGTGATCTTCGACACCGATCCCGGCCAGGACGATGCGGTCGCGATCCTCGCCGCCCTCGCCTCGCCGGAACTCGACGTCCTCGGGATTGCCACCGTCGCCGGCAACATTCCCCTCGCCCACACGACGCGCAACGCACTGAAGCTCGTCGAGCTGGCGGGCCGGCCCGAGGTGCCCGTCCATCCCGGCTGCGACCGGCCGCTGGGACGCGCCCTCGTCACCGCCGAGCACGTCCATGGCGAGACCGGGCTCGACGGCCCCGACCTGCCGGATCCGACGACGCGGCCGCAGGCGATGCACGGCGCCGACTTCATCATCGAGACGGTGCGGGCCCGCGCGCCCGGCACCGTCACGCTGCTGACGCTCGGACCGCTCACCAACGTCGCCCTCGCCTTCGCCAAGGCGCCGGATGTCGCCACGCGGCTGAAGGAGCTGGTGATGATGGGCGGTGGCTGTTTCGAGGGCGGCAACATCACCCCGGCGGCCGAGTTCAACGTCTATGTCGACCCGCAGGCGGCGGCGATGGTGTTTCGCTCCGGCGTGCCGATCACCGTGCTCCCGCTCGACGTCACCCACCAGATGCGCTCGACCAGGGCGCGCATCGCGGCCTTCGCGGCGCTGGGCAACCGTTCGGGCGCTGCGGTCGCGGCGATGCTCGGCTTTTCCGAGCGCTTCGACATCGGCAAATACGGCTGGGACGGCGCCCCGCTGCACGACCCCTGCGTCACCGCCTTCGTCCTCGACCCGGCGATTTTCGAGGGCCGGCCGGTGAACGTCGAGGTCGAAACGGCGAGCGAGCTCACCCGCGGCATGACGGTCACCGACTATTGGGGCGTCACCGGCCGGCCGAAGAACGCCTTCTGGGTGCGCTCCGGCAACGCCGACCGGTTCTACGCGCTGTTGACCGAGCGGATCGGCCGGCTCCCCTGACCGGAAACCGGCGACGGCGCGCCGGACGACTTGCCCGGCGCGCCTGTTCATCTGCGGGAGGGCGCCGACGCGCCCGTGCCGCTGCCGGCTCAGAGCAGGCCGGCTTCCTTGTAGTAGCGCTCGGCGCCCGGATGCAGCGGAACGGGGAGGTTCTTCGCCGCGGTCTTCGGGTCGATGGCCTTCGCCGCATTGTGGGCGGCGACGAGATCCGGCAGGTGCTCGAACAGCTGCTTGGTCATCTGATAGGCGAGCTCGTCGGAGACGTCCGACGAGGTGACGAGGATGTTGGTGATGGCGAGGGTCGGCACCGCCTTGTCCTGCCCGTCATAGGTGCCCGCCGGGATCTCGGTCGCCTGGAACGGCGCGCCGAGCTTCTCGGCGATCTCGGCCGGCACCGAGACGACGGTGATCGGCAGCGAGGCGGCGAGGTCGCGGATCGAGGCGACGCCGAGACCGGCGGACTGCAGCGTCGCGTCGAGCTGGCGGTTCTTGATCAGCTCGACGGATTCGGCGAAGGGCAGATATTCGGTCTTGCCGAGATCCTCGTAGCTCATGCCCGCCGCCTGGAAGATCGCCCGGGCGTTCAGCTCGGTGCCCGAGGCCGGGGCGCCGACGGAGAGCGCCTTGCCCTTCAGGCTTTGAAGATCGGTGACGCCGGAATCCTTCGAAGCGACGATCTGGACGTAGTTGGGATAGATCGCCGCGATCGCCCGCAGCTTCTCGACCTTCTGGGGGAAGCCGGCTTCCTCGTTGCCTTCGGCCGCCGCCTTGACGGAGTCGCCCAGCGCGAAGCCGATCTCGCCGCGGCCCTGGGCGATCAGCTTGATGTTCTCGACCGAGGCCTTGGTCGACTGGACCTGCGTCTTCACGCCCTCGATGTTGTCGCCGTAGATCTTGGCGAGCGCGACGCCGAGCGGATAGTAGACGCCCGACGTGCCGCCGGTGAGCACGTTGATGAACTGCTGTGCCGAGGCCGTGGCCGGCGCGAAGGCCAGGCCGGCGACGACGGCGGACGCCGCAAGGCGCGCGAAATGTTTCATGAAGTTCCTCCCTGGGGACCCGGGAGCGGGCCCATCCGAGGAACTTGTCACAGGCCTTGGCGAAAGCTCAACCCCGCCGCGTCCTGAACCTTGGTATCGGCCGCCAGGCGAGCGGCGAGCAGGCAGCTTGCGGCGAAGCACCGCATGCTTTCGGCGAGACGAGACCTGCGGACAAAGTTTCGGTGCCGCCTATCTAACGTCGCGCCACTCAAATTCTCGACGGCGGCCCGAACCATGCTCAAGGAATTTCGCGAATTCGCCCTCAAGGGCAACATGGTCGATCTCGCGATCGGCATCATCATCGGCGCGGCCTTTTCCGGCCTCGTCAACTCGATCGTCTCCGATCTCTTCATGCCCCTCGTCGCGGTGATCACCGGCGGCGTCGACTTTTCCAACAAGTTCATCCCCCTGTCGGCCGACATTTCCGCCGCAGGGCTGGAAGAGGCGCGCAAGCAGGGGCCGGTCTTCGCCTACGGCAAGTTCGTCACCCTCACGATCAACTTCCTCATCGTCGCCTTCATCCTGTTTCTCGTCGTCAAGCTGATGAACCGGCTGAAGCGCCGGGAAGAGGAAAAGCCGGCGCCGATCGCCGAGGTGCCGCGGGAGGAGAAGCTGCTCGAAGAGATCCGCGACATCCTGGCGACCGGGATCGGCACAGAGCGGCGCGTCTGATATAAGCGCGGGGCGCGACCGCGCCCTCCTTCCTCACGGTCAGATCGACAGTCGATCCCCGCCGCCGCCGCGGCGGATCGCCGCCCTGCGCGCCGCGCCTCTATCCCCCGACGTTTTGAATGCCCTCGACTTTTTGAATGGCAGCCGTTCCGGCACGCTGCTATGAACCTGCGTCAACTAACGCTAGGGAAGAAACGCCCATGTCCGGAAGAATAGCCTCCATCGCCGCTGCCGTCGCGCTCGTCGCCACGACGGGCTCTCTCGCCCATGCCTCCGGCTGCGGCTGGTATGCGATCGGCGGGGCGTTCCAGAGCCGCAACGCCGCCTACAACCACGCCGGCGATCTCGACGCCTCGGTCTACAATCTCGACGATTCCAACAGCCCCAATGCCGGCAAGGGCTTTTATGCCGTGGCGATCGGCCCGGTCAGCAAGCGGCAGGCGAACCAATATCGCCGGCAGTTCCAGTCGAACGGGGTGAAGAGCGCCTATGTGAAGAACATGTGCTTCTACGGCCCGCGGCTCTGAACGCTCCCGATCCGGCGCGCCTCGCAAGGCCCGGCGGATCGTCCGCCCGGCCCGGCGGCACGCCGGCGAGCGGCGCGCCGGCCGGTCTCGACACCCGTTCGGGCATGATCCCGAAAGGCGGGAACCGGACTTCCGAACCCATCATGCCCAGACCAGAAGATGGAGCGGGACGCTGACGGGCGAAGCTCGTCCGATCGCGCTCCGGAGGATGCGGGACCCGGCCTGACGCCGCAGACCCGCCCCGCCATGCCCCGCCTCAGGCCGCCTTCAGGCTCTCGATCGCGGCGAGCGCGTCGTTTGTCGCCTTCTCGCGCTGCTCCGGCCCGACATTGATGCCCTCCGCCGCGATCACCTCGATGTCGGTGATCCCGAGGAAGCCGAACACCGTGCGCAGATAGGTCTCGGCATGTTCGAAAGAGGCGATCGGCGTCCCGGCCCCGTAGAAGCCGCCGCGCGCGATGGTGAGGATGACGCGCTTGCCGCCGGCCAGCCCCTCGGGCCCCGCCGCGGTGTAGCGGAAGGTCTTGCCGCGCGCCGCGATCCGGTCGATCCAGGCCTTCAGCTGGCTCGGGATGGAGAAGTTGTAGAAACCGACGCCGATCACCACGATATCCGCGGCGAGGAATTCGTCGAGCGCCGCGCCGCCGGCCTTCAGGTCGTCGCGCAGCATCTGGTCGCTCGGCGGATCCTGGTCGGGGCCCGCGAGATGATGGGCGGTCAGATGCGCGATCGGCGCGGCGACGAGATCGCGATAGGTGACCTCGAGGCCGGGAATCTCGCTCTGCAGCCGCTCGACGGTCGCCCCGGAGAGGCTGCGGCTGACGGAATTTTCGCCGAGGATGCTGGAATCGACGTGGAGCAGTTTCATCGTTGTAACCTCTGAGCACTTGGTATTCATTTGATACCGAGGCTCATTAAATGACTGCGATGCTGCACTGCAAGGAGGCACAGATTTGACACCCGAGAACAAGGCTGTAACCGCGGCCACCGAGCGGTTTCCGTGCAGCTGCCAGGCCGTGAGCGGCGTCCTGTCCCGGATCGGCGACAAATGGTCGGTGCTGGTGGTGATGCTGCTTTCCGACGGGCCGAAGCGCTTCAGCGAGCTGAAACGGGCGATCGGCTCGATCTCGCAGCGCATGCTGACGCTCACCCTGCGCGGGCTCGAACGCGACGGGCTGGTGACGCGGACGGTGACGCCGTCGATCCCGCCGCGGGTCGACTATGCGCTGACCGAGCTCGGCCATTCGCTCTGCGTGCCGGTCCGTTCGATCGGCGACTGGGCCTTCGCCAACCACGCGCATATCGAGGCGGCGCAGCGCGCCTATGACGGCCGGGAGGCCGCGAGCCCGGCGACGTGAGGCGGGGGGT
This sequence comes from Jiella sonneratiae, assembly GCF_017353515.1. GTDB lineage: Bacteria > Pseudomonadota > Alphaproteobacteria > Rhizobiales > Rhizobiaceae > Jiella > Jiella sonneratiae. The sequence goes on along the minus strand of NZ_JAFMPY010000005.1, from coordinate 24,089 downwards.
CGCCGCGTCGGCCGGCGGCCGGCGGCCGGCCCGTACGGCGGGCCGGTCTACCGCTCCGGCGCCATCTCCTGTATTCCGGGCCCTCGATCGACACCGCGGGAGCATCATGGACCGTCTCGACAAGAAGATCCTGCGCCTCTTGCAGGAAGACGCCACGCTCGCCGTCGCCGACGTCGCCAAGCGCGTCGGGCTTTCGACGACGCCCTGCTGGCGCCGCATCCAGCGGCTCGAGGAGGAGGGGGTGATCCGGCGGCGGGTCGCGGTGCTCGATCCGGAGAAGATCAACGCCCGCGTCACCGTCTTCGTCGCGATCCGCACCAATTCCCATTCGACCGAATGGCTGAAGCGGTTCTCCGAGGTGATCGGCGAGTTTCCCGAGGTGATCGAATTCTACCGGATGAGCGGCGACGTCGACTATCTGCTGCGCGTCGTGGTGCCGGACATCGCCGCCTACGACGCCTTCTACAAGAAGATGATCGCGAAGATCGAGATCCGCGACGTCTCCTCCTCCTTCGCGATGGAGCAGATCAAATACACCACCCAGCTGCCGCTCGACTACATGGTGCTCGACAAGGAGCCGCGGGGGGAGTGAGCCTCGGCAGGCGGCCTCGTCAACTGCCCGACGATCTCAGCGATTGAGCAGCGCCAGGAGGCTCGACGTGTCCCAGCGCCTGCCGCCCATCGCCTCGACCTCGGCATAGAACTGGTCGACCAGCGCGGTGACCGGCAGCCGGGCGCCGTTGCGCTTGGCCTCCGCGAGGCAGATGCCGAGATCCTTGCGCATCCACTCGACCGCGAAGCCGTGGTCGTAATGGCCCTGATCCATGGTCTTGTGGCGGTTTTCCATCTGCCACGAGCCGGCGGCGCCCTTGGAGATCACCGACACGACCTTTTCGATGTCGAGGCCGGCCTTCTGGCCGAAGGCGATGGATTCCGACAGTCCCTGGACGAGGCCGGCGATGCAGATCTGGTTCATCATCTTGGTGAGCTGGCCGGAGCCGGCCGGACCCATCAGCCCGACCATCTTGGCGTAGCATTCGATCACCGGCTTCGCCGCTTCGAAATCGGCCTCCGCCCCGCCGCACATCACCGTGAGGGCGCCGTTCTCGGCCCCAGCCTGGCCGCCCGAGACCGGCGCGTCGACGAACTTGAAGCCTTTTTCCTCGGCAGCTTCCGCGAGTTCGCGGGCAAGCTCGGCGGAGGCGGTGGTGTTGTCGATCAGCGTCGCGCCGTCGCCCATGCCGGCGAAGATGCCGTCCTCGCCGTAGACGACGGAGCGCACGTCGTCGTCGTTGCCGACGCACATGAAGACGAAGTCGCACCCTTCTGCCGCCGCGCGGGGCGTCGGCGCGTGGCTGCCGCCATGTTCGTCGGCCCACTTCTTCGCCTTGTCGGCGGTGCGATTGTAGACGGTGACGTCGTGGCCGCCCTTGTTCTTCAGATGCCCGGCCATGGGATAGCCCATGACGCCGAGCCCGATGAATGCGACCTTGGCCATCCTGTCTTCTCTCCCCGTCGAGTTCGACTCGGTCAACGAACTAGACCGCTCGAAGAGCGGGTCAATCGAGGCGACCCGCTGCCGGCCGCGACGTCACGATGCAGCGCGCGCCTGCGCCACCGAGGGCAGCGGCCTGATCTCGATGGTGATCGGGCGGCCGACGGCGGTGGCGTATTTCTGGATCGAGCCCGTGGAGACGGACTGCCGGCCGCTCTCCATCCGGGCGATCGCCGACTGCGAGGTCCGCATCCGCTCGGCGACGTCCTTCTGCGACAACTTCGCCGCGCTTCTGGCAGCGATCAATGCCTTTGCCACGCCAAATTCGTTGGCCATCGCGTCATAGGCGGCCTTCACCTCCGGGTCGGCGAGGTGCTTGGCCGCCAGTTCGTCGAGGGAGATGGTGTCGGGGGGGCTCATGTCGCATCCTTCATTCGTTTCAGCGCGAGATCGATCTCCGAGCGCGGGGTCTTCTGGCTCTTCTTGACGAAGATCCGCAGGACGAGGACGCGCTGGCCGGAGGCGAGGAAATAGACGGCCCGCGCAATCCCGTCCCGACCTTGAAGGCGCATTTCCCAGAGCTTGTTTCCCAGCGGTCTGACATGCGGCAGTCCGACGTGCATCGGAGACTCGCGTTCGAGGCGGCGACCGATGAAAATGAACTTACCGCGGAGATCTTCCGGCAGCATCTCGAATTCGGCCGCGGCATCCTGCGTGAATTCGACCTTCCAGCTCATTCATATCTCAAATCTGAGATGGGCACAAACGCCTGATGGTCCGATTCCGACATTTTGGCGCCGTCTTGTGGGGACTGCGCAGCACATGCCGGAATCGAAAGACCACGTTTCAAAGTAATGATCTCATTGGCTTTTTCGGATCTGACATGTGATAGGACGCCTCACCCGACGGAGACTCGAATCTCAAATTCAATCCACTACCGTTGCAGATGCACCGTCAGCCGCCGCTCCGCCCAGTTCGTCGCGTGGCGCAGCGCCTCGACGAGGGCGAGGTAGAGCAGCGCCGCCCAGACATAGGTCTGGAAGTCGTAGGTCCGCGAATAGGCCTGCCGCGTCTCGCCGAAGAGATCGTAGACGGTGATGATCGCGACGATGGCGGAAGCCTTGATCATCAGGATGATTTCGTTGGCATAGGGGCGCAGCGCCACGATCATCGCCTGCGGCATCACGATCTTGAAGAAGATCACCTCGCGCGGCAGCCCGAGCGATCGCCCGCCCTCCCACTGGCCCTTCGGGACGCTCTCGATCGCTCCGCGCAGGATCTCCGCCTGATAGGCCGCGGTGTTGAGCGCAAGCGAGAACAGGCCGCAATACCAGGCCTCGCGGAAGAACCACCACAGGCCGATCGTCTCGAAGAAGCCGTGAAACTCGCCGAAGCCGTAATAGACCAGGAAGATCTGGGCGATCAGCGGCGTGCCGCGGAAGAAGTAGACGAAGGCGAAGGCGGCGCCCCGGGCGAGCGGATTGGCGGCCATCCGCCCCAGGGCGACGGGCAGCGAGACGATGGCGCCGCAGACGAAGGAGACGGCGACCAGCGAGATCGTCACCCAGAGCCCCGACAGGTACTTCATGCCGAAGCGCTGGATCAGCGTGACGTCGAAGGCGTTCACGAAATAGACGACGAAGGCGGCGGCGACGGCGATCCAGATGCCGATCGCGACGATGCCCGCAAGCTTCGGCTTCTGGCGCGGCGGCGCCGGCACCGCCAAGGCGGAGGTTTCTGCGCTCATTTCGCCATCTCCCCGCGCTTGGTCCAGCGATCGATGCCGCCGATGCCGACGGAGGAGACGATCGTCAGGACGAGATAGAGGACGATCGCGGTTCCGAAGAACAGGAACGGCTCGCGCGAGACCCGCGCCGCGATCCCGGCCTGGCGCAGGATGTCGGCAAGGCCGATGACCGAGACGAGGGCGGTGTCCTTCAAGAGGTTCATCCAGAGATTGGCAAGGCCCGGCAGGGCGATCTTGATCAGCTGCGGCAGGATGACGAGAAGCATCACCCGAAGCCGCCCGAGACCGAGGGCGAGGCCGCCCTCGCGCTGGCCGTGCGGAATGGCGCGAAAGGCCGAGAGGAACACCTCCGAGGCGAAGGCCGAGAAGACGACGCCGAGCGCCACCATGCCGGAGACGAAGCTCGACAGCGCGATCTCCGGCAGGCCCGTCGCCTGGCCGAGGGACTTCAGCCCGGCGTTGACGCCGAAATAGACGAGGAACAGCGTCAGAAGCTCGGGCAGCCCACGGAAGATCGTCGTGAAGATATCCGCCGACAGCCTGAGCAGTCGGTCCTCCGACTGCTTGGCGAGCGACAGGACGAAGCCGAGGACGAGGCCGATGGGCAGCGTCGCCAGCGACAGGGAGACGGTGACGAGGACGCCGCGGGCGAGATCGTCGCCCCAGCCGGTGTCACCGAAGCCGAGAAGGGTGAGGGTGTCGTTCATCTGGGCCGCCCTTAGGACCTCCGCGACATCGAAAAGAATTGACGAGACAAGCGGCGCCCGCGGACCGACTGTGGCGCGTGCCGGAAACCTTGCGGAACACGGAAGAGGAGTGCCGCGAAATGACCTTCACCAGACGCAGTTTCATCGCCGCGAGCCTTGCCGCGCCGCTCGCGCTGCATCTTCGCCCCGCCCTCGCGGCGTCGACGCGGCCGAAGGGCCAGGTCCTGCCGGTGCAGCGCTTTGCCGTCGGCGACAGCGTCGTCTCCGCCTTTTCCGACGGGCATCTCGCCATCGACCTGTCGCTGCTCTCGAACATCGAGCCCGGCGAGGCGAAGGCGCTGCTTGCGGCCGCCTTCCGCGGCGCCCCGCCGGTCACCACCGGGGTCAACGCCTATATCGTCCACATGCCGGACCGCACGGTGCTGATCGACACCGGCGGCGCCGGCGCCTTTCCCGATCTCGGCAAGCTGGAGGAACGGCTGGAGGCGGCGGGGCTGAAGCCCGAGGACGTCACCGACGTTCTCCTGACCCACCTTCATCCCGACCATGTCGGCGGGCTGGCGATCGGCGGGAAGCCGACCTTCCCGAACGCGGCGGTGCACGTCAACGCCGCGGAATACGACTACTGGACCTCGGCGGCGAACCGCGCTGCGGCGCCCGATGCCGCCAAGGGTTTCTTCGACATCGCGGCGGGGGCGATGCAGGCCGCCGGCGACAAGGTGAAGACGTTCGCCGGCGACGGCGAGGTCGTGCCGGGAATCACCGCCCGCGAGCTCTTCGGGCATACGCCGGGTCACACCGGCTACATGATCGGCGAAGGCGAGGCCGGGCTGCTGGTCTGGGGCGACATCGTCCATGTCGCGCCGATCCAGTTTCCGCGGCCGGGGGTGGGAATCGCCTTCGACACCGATCCTCAGAAGGCGATCGCCACCCGCAAGGCGCTGCTGAAGGACGTCGCCGAAGCCCGCACGCGCATCGCCGGCATGCACATCGCCTTTCCGAGCGTCGGCCATGTCCGTGCCGCCGCCGACGCCGGCTCCTACGAATTCGTTCCGGCGGACTGGGACTACGTCATCGAGTGACAAGCCTGACCTCGACGTTTCGACCCGGGTCGGCCGCGTTGCCAATTGCGAACGAAAGCGGCCGCCGGCGATCACGCCGGCGGCCTCCTTCATCATTTCATGTCGTCGAGCGGGGAGGCGGTCGCCCGCCGGGCACATCCCGGCGCCTCACTTGGCGTCCGGATCGGCGCCATAGACGTCGAAGTCGAAATATTTCGACTGGATCTTTTCGTAGGTGCCGTCCTTGCGGATCTCGGCGATGGCGTCGTCGAACATCTTCTTGAGCTTGTCGGAGCCCTTCCTGAGGCCGACGCCGACGCCCTTGCCGTAGATCTTCGGGTCCGCGGGGAGCGTGCCGAGGATCTTGCAGCACTTGCCCTCGTCGCTCTTGATCCATTCGTCGAGGACGACGACGTCGTCCATCACCGCGTCGAGACGGCCGTTCTCGATGTCGAGCTTGTATTCCTCGGCGGTCGGATACTGGCGGATGTCGGCATCGGGAAACAGCGCCGCGGCCGCCCGGGCGTGGGTGGTCGACACCTGCGCGCCGATCGCCTTGCCCGACAGCGCCTCGTCCGTCGCCTCGGTGACCTCGGAGTCCTTCGGCACGGCGATCGCCGGCGGCGTGTTGTAGTACTTGTTGGTGAAGTCGATCTGTTCCTCGCGCTCCGGCGTGATCGACATGGAGGCGACGATGGCGTCGAAATTGCCGTTCTGTAGCGCCGGGATCATCCCGTCCCAGTCCTGGGTGACGAAGGTGCATTCGACCTTCATGTGCTCGCAGAGCGCCTTGGCGATGTCGACGTCGAAGCCCTTGAGCTCGCCCGAAGCGTCGAGGAAGTTGAAGGGAGGATAGGCGCCCTCGGTGCCGATCCTGACCTTCGACCAGTCCTTGTCGGCGTCGCTCTCCTGCGCGGTGGCGGAGCCCGCCAGCAGCGCCGAGAGCGCGGCGGCGAGGGCGAGGGTGGTGGAAAGGCGCATGGATACCTCATGTGTCGGAACGAATCATTCGCCGTGCGGGCACGGCCGTTGCTGCTGCCGCTTGCTTGGGCATGCACGGTAGGAAGGCATGCTGCCACTTTTCGAACGGCGAGCGCAACTCTTCCTTATTCGCCGTTTCCGCCGTCGCGGGAGAACGGCCCGGGGGCGGCTCATCTCCCCCCCGCGGCATCGAGAAACCGTTCGGCGAGCGCGAGTTCGCCGGGCGAGTTGACGTTGAAGAAGGGATCGCCGCCGGGAGCCGAGGGCGAGGCGGGGATCGCCACCTCCTGATGGCCGATCGTGTCGAGAAAGGCGCGGATCGCCAGCGGCCGCCCGTCGTCGAGCCAGGCGGTCAGAGCCGGAAGGACGGCGACGGGCCAGAGCCCGACCGCCGGCTGCCGGACGCCCGAGAACCGCACGATCACCGGGGTCTGCGCCGCCGGGGCGGCAAGCCGTGCGGCGAGATCGGCCGGCAGGAACGGCGTGTCGCCGGGGGTGACCAGAAGATATGCCGGGCCGGCGGGGAGGCGATGAGCCGCCGCCTCCAGGCCGGCCTCGATGCCGGCGAGGGGGCCGGGAAGGTCCGGCCGGCGGTCCGGAGCGAGGTCGAGCCCGAACCGCTCGAAGCCGACGCCGCGCGGTGCCGCGAGGATCAGCGGCCCGGCCTGCGCCGACAGCCTGTCGATGACGTAGGCGATCAGCGGACGGCCGGCAAGTTCCACCAGGGGCTTGGGAACCGCGCCCCCCATGCGGCTGCCGCGCCCTCCGGCAAGAATCACGCCGGCGGGCCTCACGCGGCGGCCCTCCGGCGGCAGCGCTCCCGGTTTCTCGCCTCTTTCCACGCTCGATGCGACGCCATCATACCGACGATCGTCTCGCCATACTCCGAGCCTCGCGGCGACGCGCCGCGCGGCCTTCCCTGCAAAAGAGATGTCGCCGCCGCGCCCGCGGGCAAGTGTGCGCCCGGTGGCCGGAAAGATCCGGCATTCGCCCGGGGGACCCCACCGTCTGCGTTCACAGCTTCCACGTAGCCGAAGGACGAAGTGTCATCGCCGCACGAGCGCCCTCATCCTGAGGTGCGAGCCCGCTCGAAGGGCGGGGGAGCCTCGAAGGGCGAGGGGCGCTCGGCACGCTTTCTGAGAGCCGCGGGGATGTCACCGCGGCTGTCCCCTCGCCCTTCGAGGCTCGCTCCGCTCGCACCTCAGGATGAGGGGACAGGGCGGACGCCTCAGCGCTCCGTGATTTCGCTGCCGAACCCGTCCTGCGGGGCTGACGATCCGGCATTCGCCCGGGCACCCCGCCGTCTGCGTTCGCAGCTTCCACCAAGCCGACGGACGAAGCGTCATTGCCGCATGAGCGCCCTCGACCTTGGAGGCTCGCTGCGCTCGCACCGCAGGATGAGGGGAGAGGGCGGACGCGCCCACGGGAGGCAGCTGCCCGAGCGTTCGCCAAGAAGACCTCGGTAACAAGATCGCGAGAATCTCGCCGCAGGTGACGGATCGTTAAAATCGCCGCACCGGACGCAAGGAAATCGCAGTCGATCCTTCCCACTGTCTTGTCAGATCGTCTCTGGAGAAGGGCAGATGGGCTTCAGCTTCTCGGCAGTCACCGCCCTTCTCGGCGGCTATTCGGATCCCGGCCTGGGCCGCATCGAGGAGGACATCGAGCGGCTGCGGCGCGAGCGCCGTCGCCGCCGCGCCGCCTCGCAGACCGGCGGGTCGGCAGGCGACAAGGCCAGCGACCACGCAGCCGAACCTTCCGGGCAGCGCGCCGACGCCCCGCCGGTCACCGGCGGCAGCACGCTCGCCGTCTCCGGCGTCAGCCGGGCGCTCGACGCCCTGATGGCGGCAGAGGAGACCCGCCGGCGGCGGCGGCCGTCGTCCTCCGCCGAGCCGGCCGAAGACGCGGCGCCGCTCTCCGCGGCCCTGCGGGCCTCGCTCTCCGGCGCGCCGGGAGATCTCCCCCCCGCGGAAGAGGCACTACCGCCCGCGCCGGCCGGCGAGCGGGACTGGAAGGAAATCCGCGACCTGATCGAGGCCCTGGCGCGGGCCGAGCGGCCGGCCGAGGGGGACGATCCGCCGCTTAAATCCGGCAGCGACGGCATCGTCGTGCGACCCTTGCGGTCGTGGCCGCCCGACTGAGCCTTGCACCTTCGGGCCTGCGGCTGAATCCGGCGAAAGAGGAGGATTGCATGAACGTCGACGTGCTGGGGCTCTTCAAGCTTCTCACCCGGGCGATCCTGCAGATCGTCAGGCAGCGTCTCGGCAACGCCGGGACGGCGCCCGAGGCACCCGCAGCGCCGCCCGCCGCAAGCCCGGCGCCCACGCCGACGGTCGCTCCCGTCGCGGTCGCGAAAGCCGGCGACCGGGTCATCGGAGCCATCGTGAGGTTTCATCTCGGCGGATCGGACGAAGCGGCGACGCCGCAGGCGGTCGCAGCCGGAGAGAGCCTCCTGTCGACGACGATTGAGACCGCGCCCGCGGCACCGACGGTCGTCTCGACGGAGGACGCATCCCCCGTCCGCGACATCCGCCAGGCGGCGATCGAAAAGCAGGAGGAATGGCGGCGCCGCAAGCTCGTCGCCGAGATCGGCCGCATCCCCGCCGCACTGGCGGCGGCCGGGCCGTCGCTCGCGGCGCCCGCCGTTGCGGACCGAAAGGTGCCGCCAGCCGGCGGGGAGACGGTGTTTTCGGACGCGCAGGCGGGCCTTGCCACCGCGCTCCAGGCCTATCGGGCGCTTGCCTCCTGACGGCCGGCCGTCCCTTCGCCCTCAGGCATCTCGGGCAAGCCGTGATGCGGGTGCCGCTCAGCCGCCGGAAGGTCCCTTCAGCGTCATCGTCACCGGACCGACCAGCTTGTCGTAAGTCGCCCGCTCGTCCTTCGGATAGCGGATCGCCACCGAATGGATCAGGTCGCCGCGGAAGATGTAGCGCTCGTAGAAGATCTGGCCGCGATGATAGCCGGACACCACCGCCCAGCGGTTGCCGGAGGCGTCGTAGGTCACCTCGTCCATGCGGCCGCGTTCGCGGATGATCGATTTCGGCGTCTCGCCGCCGCGGTTCTCGCGGGCATAGATGAAGATCTGGGCGCCCTCGGGCGAGGCCCAGGCGAGACCGTCGCCCTCGACCGGGGCGGGCAGCTTTTCCGGAAACGCCTCGGACGGAAAGCTCGCCTTCGTCCCGTAGCGTTCGTTCTGGTAGGTCACCTGGCCCGCGAGGGCAGGCGCGCAGGCGGCCACTCCGGCAAGGCCGGTTGCCACTGCCAGCGACAGATACCGCGATTTCGACATGTCTATCCTCCGGTCACGCTCATATGTCGCGAGACGGCGGGTTTTCGCGTCTCACGATCGATAATGAAGTCATGTCCCTTCGGTTTCCGGCCGATCGCCGCATCGATGGCGTTTGACAGGAGCTCGTTGCCTTCGGAGGCTCTGAGCGGCCCCCTGAGGTCGGCCGCGTCCTCCTGGCCGAGGCACATGTAGAGCGTGCCGGTGCAGGTGAGGCGGACGCGGTTGCAGCTTTCGCAGAAATTGTGGGTGAGCGGGGTGATGAAGCCGAGCCGGCCGCCGGTCTCGACGACCTCGACATAGCGGGCCGGCCCACCGGTCTTATAGGGGATGTCGGTGAGGGTGAAGCGTTCGGCAAGCTTCGCCCGCACCGCCGAGAGCGGCAGATACTGATCGGTACGGTCGCCCTCGATCTCGCCGAGCGGCATCGTCTCGATCAAGGTGAGATCCATGCCCTCGCCATGCGCCCATTCCAGCATCGCGGGAATTTCCGCATCGTTGAAGCCCTTCAGCGCGACGGCGTTGAGCTTGATCCTGATGCCGGCGGCCTGGGCCGCCCGGATTCCCGCCATCACCTTGGAAAAGTCGCCCCAGCGGGTGATCGCCTTGAACTTGTCCGCGTCGAGCGTGTCGAGCGAGACGTTGATGCGCTTCACGCCGCAATCGGCAAGTTCGGCGGCGAAGCGCTCGAGCTGCGAGCCGTTGGTGGTGATGGTCAGATCGTCGAGCGCGCCGGTTTGAAGGTGCCGCGACAGGGAGCGGACGAGATGCATGATGTTGCGGCGGACCAGCGGTTCGCCGCCGGTCAGGCGCAGCTTGCGCACGCCTTTGTCGACGAAGGTGGTGGCCAGCCGGTCGAGCTCCTCCAGCGTCAGCAGGTCGCGCTTCGGCAGGAAGGTCATGTTCTCTGCCATGCAGTAGACGCAGCGGAAGTCGCAGCGGTCCGTCACCGAGATCCTGAGATAGCTGATCGCGCGGCCGAACGGATCGATCATCTCGCCGAGCGGCGCCGTCCGGCCGCCGGCCGCAAGGCTCGATGCGCCGGGGCGGTCTGCGATGTCGCGGGCAATCGTCTCGTTCAAGAAACTGTCCTTCTGCTTGCACTTTCCGCCACGAATGTGGAATTGCGCGGGGAACGGGTCAAGCCACCCGTCTCGATCAAGCCATTGCAAAAGCGGCGCAACGGCCGGCCTGCCGGCGCCCGGAGGTCTTACGCGATGAACAGTTCCGTCGAAGCGCCGCGCGAACTCAGGGTGTCGAAGGACCGCCGCAGCCTCGGCGTGACCTGGCCGGACGGGGCGCGCGACGCGTTTTCCGCCGAGATGCTGCGCGTCCTCTCGCCCTCGGCCGAGGTGCGGGGCCATTCCGAGGCCGATCGCAAGACGGTGTCCGGCAAGCGCGACGTCGCAATCGCCGACCTCCAGCCGATCGGCCATTACGCCGTCAGGATCGTTTTTTCCGACGGCCACGACACCGGGCTCTTCTCGTGGAGCTACCTTTCCGAACTCGGCCGCGAGAAGGACGCCCGCTGGCAGGGCTATCTCGACGAGTTGAAGGCCAAGGGGCTGCGGCGCGAACCCGGCTGACCCGGCGCCCCGCCGGGACGCCGGTCCGGCTGGCGGGCGGGGCCGATCAATAGATCGTGCGCTTCATGCGCTCGGGATAGTCGGCGTCGTATTGCGCGGCGTCGAAATTTTCGAGCAGCGCGCCGATCATGTCGCCGGCCGAGGGCAGCGAGCGGCGCTCCACCCGGCGCGCCGGATCCCACAGGGCGGAGCGGACGAGCGCCTTCTGGCACTGGAAGTAGACGCTGTCGATCCGGATGCGCACGACGCTGCGCGCCGGCTTGCCGTTGACGGCGAACCGCGCGCAGAGCGCCGGATCGACGTCGATCTCGGCGGTGCCGTTGACGCGCAGCGTCTCGCCGACCCCGGGAATGAGGAAGAGCAGCGCCACCCGCGGGTCGCGGACGATGTTGGACAGCGTGTCGACGCGGTTGTTGCCCGGCCGGTCGGGCAAGAGCAGCGTCCGCTCGTCTTCGGCCTCGACGAAACCCGCCGGATCGCCGCGCGGCGAGCAGTCGAGCCCCTCGGGGCCGACGCTCGCGACGAGCACGAAGGGCGAGGCCGCGATCAGCGCGCGGTAGTGGTCGTTGAGACGGTCGATCTCCTTGATCCACGCTGCGGCCGGCACCTCGCCATAGAGGCTTTCGAGCTGTTCGACGGACCGGATGACGGTGTCGCTCATCGGCGGGCTCCCCTCGCGTCTTGCCACAGGCTGGCTCGGCGCCCTTGAAGACCGGCTTTCGGGCGCTGTCAACGCGCGATGCGTCACGATGGCAATGGGCCGGGCCGCAGGGCCCGGCCTCGCCGGCTCACGTCGGGCGGGGACCGTCAGGCCGGCTGGCGGTGGCGCAAGAACGCCTCGCGCCCGGTGACGCGCTCGACGAAGCCCTTGATCGCCGCGCTTTCCTGAAGCCGCGGCGCGCCGAACATCGAGAGCCACCACAGCGTCGCGCCGAGCCCGAGATCGGCGGCGGTGAAGCGCGTCCCGGTGACGTAGGGCGCCGCCGCGAGCCGGCCTTCGAGCGTGTCGATCACGTCGTCGTAGCTGCCCCAGCCGAGCGCGCGCTTCGGCAGCGGCGCGCTGTCCTTGCGCATCATCGCGTCGACGGCGGCGGGCTCGAGGCAGGAGGGGGCGAAGAACAGCCAGCGGTAATAGGTCGCGCGCTCCGGCGTCGCGATCGCCGGGGCGAGGCCGGCCTCGGGAAAACAGTCCGCGAGATGGGCGAGGATCGCCGCGACCTCGGTCATCACGGTGCCGTCCGGAAGGACCAGCGTCGGCAGCTTGCCCATCGGGTTGAGCGCCAGGAACTCCGGCGAGCGGTTCTCGCCCTTCTCGAAGTCGACCGGCACGAGCTCGTAGTCGGCGCCCACCTCTTCGAGCATCCAGCGCACCACGGCGGCGCGGCTCTGGGGATGGAAATACAGCTTGAAACGTCCCTGCATAACGTCGCCTTTCGAGAACAAAGAGTGAATACCGCCACAGTTATGCGCCGGCGATCGTGTCGGGATTGCGACGGGCGAGCATTGGACGTCGGGGCTGCGGGCGTTATAGAATTGAACGAGCTTTCTAGTGGATTGAATTTGACATTTGAGCCCCGATCGGGTGAGGCGTCGTATCAAATGTCAAATTCGAAAATCCACTAGGATCATAATCTTGGCTAGTGGTCTTTCGATCCCGACATTTGCTGCGCGGTCTCGACAAAGCGGTACCAAATGTCGGAATTGGACCACTAGAATGGACGGGGATCATGGCGCTCAGCCTGAAGGATCCGGAGACCGACAGCTTGGCACGCCAGGTCGCCGCTCTGACCGGCGAGACGCTGACTGAGGCGGTGCGGACCGCCCTCGCCGAGCGTCTTGCCCGCGAAAGAGTGAAGCGCGGAAAACGGAGCAGTCTCGCCGACGACCTCGAAGAACTGGTCCAGCGCTACGCCGCGTTGCCCGTCAACGATCCGCGCGCCCCGGACGAGATCGTCGGCTATGACGACGACGGTCTGCCGCGCTGATGGTGATCGACAGCTCGGCGCTGATTGCCATTCTCGAAAACGAAGCCGAAAGCCCGGCTCTTCGTGGTGCGATCGGGCGGGATGCCGTGCGTCTCATCTCCGCCGCCACCATGGTCGAAGCGTCGATCGTCGCGCTCGCTCGGCGGGGCGAGCCGGGTCTCGCGATACTCGATGTTTTTTGCGAGAGGGCGGACATCGTCGTCGTCCCCCTGGAAAACGATCAGGTCAGGGCCGCCGTCGATGCATTTCGGCGCTTCGGAAAGGGACGGCACCCGGCGGGGCTGAATTTCGGCGACTGCTTCTCCTACGCCCTCGCCAGGACCACAGGCGAAAGCCTGCTGTTCAAGGGCGGCGATTTTTCGCTGACCGACGTCACGCCGGCAGCGTAGAGCGCCCCATTTCGCGCGACGCGCCGTGCGGCGCAGCCAGGCCTGCCACCGGGCGATGCTTCGAGACACTACAGCAGCCGCGGCTGGACCGGCGGCGGCTCGCTCTCGCCGCCGTCCTCGCGGGCACCCTCCGCGACGACCTGGAGCGCGCCGTCGGGGAGCGGGCGCTGCAGCGCGGCGGCCTCGCTCCAGGGGGCCGAGAGCCAGAGGTCGATCTCCGCCGGCTCGGTCAGGATCACCGGCATCGCCTTCGGATGGACGCGGCCGACCTCGGCATTGGGCTCGGAGGTGAGGAAGCCGAAGAGATCGGCCGTCACCTCGCCTTCCTTGACCTTCCTGACGCTCGTCCACTCGGTCCAGATGCCGGCGAAGACGGCGAGCGGGCGCTCTGCGGACAAGGCGAACCAGACCGGCACCTTCTTGCCCGCCCGGTCCTCGTATTCGGAAAAGCTGGTGAAGGGGACGACGCAGCGGTGCTCGGGTCCGAGCCAGCGGCGCCAGTGAGGGCTCTTGACGTTGCGGATGTTGGTGACGCCGGGATCGGCCTTGCGGTCCTTCAGGACGAAGGCCGGGGAGGGCATGCCCCAGCGCATCATCGTCAGCTCGCGGCCGGTTGCGGCATTGCGCACCACCGGCGCAGCGTAGTCGGGAAAGATGCCCGGCAGCGGCGGCAGGTTGCCGGTCCGATCGAGGGTCGCGCGGGCGAACTCGCGGATCGCCTGCTGGCCCTTGGTGACGGAATAGAGGTTGCACATGGAAAGGCTCTCCGGCAGATCGATCGCCGAACTCGATCTTCAAGGTCGGTATGGCGGGACGGGCTGGCCCATTGCCGTCTTCGAACTCGTATCGACTATATCGGCCATCGGACGGAAGAGGATGAAAGGGTCGCGTCTGCTCGGCACGAAGCCGCGCCGCCGCCAGAACGCAGCCGCCGGATCGTCCACGGCCCGGACCATCAGGGCGCGACCACCGATGAGCTGGGATGCGGATATAGCCCGCAACAGCGCGTGCCTGAGAAGACCTGTTCCGATCCCTCGACCGGCAAAGGCTTCGTCGGTCGCGAGCTGCCCGAGGAGAAGACAGGGCACAGGATCCGGTGGCTGGCCTGTGCGGATGGCTCGTGGCAGGATGTCCGGCGCCACGGCCGAGGGCGATAGCCCGTAGAAGCCGACGACGCGCTTTTCTTCATGGGCGACGATGACTGCTGTGAAGCCTCTCCTCATGTTGGATAGGGCGCGAAATTTCAGCCAGTGATCCAGCGCCGGCTTGCCGCAACTGAAGCTTGATACGTCGTGTCCATCGTCGAGCGGTTCGGGCGATGATACCATGCTCGTCAGTTCTCTGGATCGTCATTCGCTTCCCACGGGGCGGGTCTGGCGAGCACCTCGGCGATCTCGGGTACGAACTGGGCAGGCGCGGACAATGCCGCCACGAAGTCCGCAAAGCTATCCTCGCTCATGCGGATCAGGCGGGCTTCCATGAGAATGTCTTCGGCGGCGCGTACGGCGGCCTCGCGAACGAAGTCCGTGCGCGAGCGACCACGCAATGCCGCTGCGCGATCGATCAGATCGACGTCTCCGGCGGGCAAACGCATGGAAATGGGATGTTCGCGGCGGTCTTTCAGACTGGCCATGGCGTGCTCCTCACGGACGATACATAGCAAGTTGTATTGCAAGATACAATACAGACGCTTCGGGTCCGGACGCTATAAACTCGCCGCCGTGCGCGCCGCCTGGTCGTAATGGCCGGAGAGGAGGCGCAGGAGATGGGCGATCTCCGACAGCCGCTCCTTCGGCAGTCCGAGCTCGGCGATCCCCTCGACGAGGATCCTCTCGCGCAGCTCGCGGTAGCGGTCGCAGGCGCCCTGCCCGGCCTCCGTGACCTGGACGAGCCGCTCGTTGCCGGCCTTTTCCCGCGCAACGAGGCCCTTGGCTTCCAGCTTCTTGATCGCATAGGTGACGAGATGGGTGTCCTCGATGCCGAGGACGAGGCAGATGTCGGAGAGCCGCTTCGGCTTGCCGCGATGGGTGACGGTGTGAAGGACGAGGATCTCCGTCGCCGTCAGCCCGCCTTCCCCCGCCGCCGTCATGCAGCGGACCATCCAGCGCTCGAAGGCGTGGGAGGAGAGGATCAGACCGAACTCGACCTCCGACAGCGCCGGCGCCGCGCCGTCGGCGAGGTGGGCCGAGGAGACGATCGGACCGATCGGCCGGGCACCGTGTTTCTCCGCCATCCTCAGCCTCCGGCAAACATCGTGCGCGGCAGAAACAGCGCGAGATCGGGAAAGAGGGCGAGCAGCACCACCATGAGCGCGAGCAGGCCGAAGAACGGCGCCGTCGCTTTGGCGATCCGGAAGATGTCCTGGCCGGTGAGGCCCTGGATGACGAAGAGGTTGAAGCCGACCGGCGGGGTGATCTGCGCCATCTCGACGACGATGACGAGATAGATGCCGAACCAGACGAGGTCGAAGCCGGCCTGATTGACCAGCGGCATGATCACCGAGGTGGTCAGCACCACCATCGAGATGCCGTCGAGGAAGCAGCCGAGCACCATGAAGAACAGGGTGAGCGCGAAGAGGAGGGCGTAGGGCGACAGCCCGAGCGAGCCGATCCACGAGGCGAGTTCCCGCGGCAGGCCGGTGAAGCCCATCGCCGTCGTGACGAGGGCGGCGCCGGCGAGGATGACGGTGATCATCGCGGATACCCGCGTCGCCGCCATCAGCCCGTCCTTGAACGCGGCGAAGGAGAGGCCCCCCTGGGCTCTGGCGATGGCGAGCGCGATGACGACGCCGATGACCGCCGCCTCGGTCGGCGAGGCGATGCCGCCATAGATCGACCCGATGACGCCGAGGATGAGAAGGACCGCCGGGGCGATGCGCATCGCCGCCTTGAGCTTGCTCTCTCTGGCGAGGACGTCGGCGTTCTGGGGCATCAGCGACGGTTTCAGCGTCGCGGCGAGGGCGACATAGCCCATGAACAAGAGCGCCAGCACGATGCCCGGCAGGACGCCGGCGATGAACAGGCGCGAGATCGACTGTTCCACCGCGGCGCCGTAGACGATGAGGATGATCGAGGGCGGGATCAGGAGGCCGAGCGTGCCGGAGCCGGCCAGCGAGCCGATGGCGATTGTCTCGTCGTAGCCGCGCTTCTTCAGTTCGGGGAGCGAGATCTTGCCGATCGTCTGGGTGGTCGCGGCGGAGGAGCCGGAGATTGCCGCGAAGATCGCGCAGCCGACGATGTTGACGTGGACGAGCCGGCCGGGCAGCCGGCGCATCAGCGGCGCGAGGCCGGCGAAGAGATCGTCCGACAGGCGCGAGCGGAAGAGGATCTCGCCCATCCAGATGAACATCGGCAGCGCCGTGAGGTCCCAGGAGGTCGAGGCCGACCAGAAGGAGGTGGCGAGGATCTGCGCGTCGGGAAGCGAGGGGCGGGCGAGCAGCGCGGCGAGCGCCGTCAGCGTCAGGGCGAGCGCCACCCAGAGGCCGAGGGCGAGGGCGCCGAAGAGGACCGCGACGAGCAGCACCGAAAGGGTGAACATGTCCATCAGATGCCCTCTCCGCCGCCGGCGATGCGATCCCGGCCGCCGAAGGCGAGCACCGCCTCGTCGAGAAGCGCGATGGTGAAGACGAGGAGGCCGAGGGCGAGAGCGCCCTGCGGGATGACGAGGGGGGTCGCGACGAGGCCGTAGGAGACGTCGCCATAGGAAAAGCTCTTCATCGCCAGCGCCGCGAGCGCATAGGCGGCGAAGGCCGAAAGCGCCGCGCCGAGGAGGGCGACGAGGCCGTCGAGGATCTGCCGCGCCCTGGCGGGAAGCCGCGTCGTCAGGAGGTCGACGCGGATGTGGACGTTCTTCGCCAGCGTGTCGGCCAGGGCGAGGAAGGTGGAGCCGCCGAGCAGGAAGCCGCCGATCTCGGCAAGGCCCGGCACGGAAAAGCCGGTGGCCTTGAGGCCGAGCGAGACGAGACCCCAGTCGACGAGCCGCGCCCCCACCTGCACCGCGACGAGGAGGAGGATCGCGACGAGACAGAGCGCCGCCAGCCATCCGGCCGCAAGATAGAGGGTGTCGAGCGCGCGTCGCATGGGGCCTCGGTGGGGTTGGTCGGTTGGTCGAGCAGGCCGCAGGCGCCTCCTGCCTCTCAGCCAGGAGAGAAGCGCCGTGCTGTGTCGCACCCCCCTCTGCCTGCCGGCATCTCCCCCACAAGGGGGGAGATCGGCAGCTTCGCCGCCCCGGCCTCCTCAGCAGATGCTGTCTCAATCCGCAGCGGATGTGCGAATCCCGACGTCAGCGGAAGGGCGAAAGCGCTCCGGCAAGATCGATCTCCCCCCTTGTGGGGGAGATGTCCGGCAGGACAGAGGGGGGTGTTCTGGCGCCCCCCATCCGCCCACTTGCCGAATGCTCAAGGCACCGGAAGGCGGTGCACGATGCGTCGAAGCTCGGCGCAGCCTACTTCTTATAGGCCTCGAGCAGCTTGGCGCCGTCGTCGCCGGCTTCGTTCTTCCACGCCTCGGTCAGCGTCTCGCCGATCTTCTTGAAGCCCTGCTTCAGATCGTCGGAGGGCTCCTCGACCTTGATGCCGTTCTGCTTCAAGAGATCCGTCGTGCGTTTGGTCTCTTCCTCGGAAGCCTGCCAGCCTCTCGTCTCGGCCTCGGCGGCGGCCTTCTCGACGGCGTCCTGCGCTTCCTTCGGCAGGCCCTCGAAGGCCTGCTCGTTGACGATCACCATGTTGCGCGGCAGCCAGGCGTTCAGCGTGTAGTAGTTCGACAGAAAGTCCCAGGCCTTGGAATCGACGCCGGTCGACGGCGAGGTCATCATCGCCTCGACGCGGCCGGTCGAGAACGCCGTCGGAATGTCGGAGGCCTCGATCTGGGTCGGGATCATGCCGGCCTCTTTGGCGAGCTCTTCCGTCGACTTGTTGTAGGCGCGGAAGCTCTTGCCCTCGAGGTCGCCCATCTTGGTCACGTCGGTCTTGGTGTAGAGGCCCTGCGGCGGCCAGGGCACGGAGAACAAGAGCTTCAGCCCCTGCTTTTGCAGCGCCTTTTCCATGAAGGGCTTCTGCGCGTCGTAGAGCTTCTTCGCCTCCTCGTAGCTCGTCGCGAGGAACGGCACGGAATCGACGCCGAAGATCGGATCCTCGTTCGACAGCCGCGAGACCAGCAGTTCGCCGATCGGCACGATGCCGTCGCGCACCGAGTTCTTGATGTCGGGATGCTTGATCAGCGACTGGTTGTTGTGGACGGTGATCTTGACCGCGTCGCCGGCCGCCTGGTTCACCTCCTCGACGAACTGCGCGATGTTCTTTTCGTGAAAATTCCCCTCCGGATAGGGAGTCGGCATGTCCCAGGCGGTCTGCGCAGCGGCCATGCCGGGCAGGGCGATCGCGCCGGCGGCGAGGAGGAGGGTGGGCAGATGCTTCATGTCGGGCTCCCTTGTCGTTCGGTGAGAAGAGACTTCCATGGAATTTGCCTCGCGTCAAATACGTTGATAATCTGCCGGTAAATTACCGACGATTGGTCAATTACCCAGCAGGATGCCCATCATGCAGGCAGGCAACGAGACGAAATCCGCAGCATCGGGGCCCGAAACGGCGGCAGGCCGGTGGGACTTCTTCGTCGACCGCGGCGGCACCTTCACCGACATCATCGGCAAGGCGCCGGACGGCGCGCTGCATGCGCGCAAGCTCCTGTCCGAGAACCCCGGCGCCTACGACGACGCGGCGCTGGAAGGCATCCGCCAGACGCTCGGCGTCGCGAGCGGGGGTGCGATCCCGTCCGGCCGGATCGGCACGGTGCGGATGGGAACCACGGTCGCGACCAACGCGCTCTTGGAGCGCAAGGGCGACCGGACGCTGCTCCTCATCACCCGCGGCTTCCGCGATGCGCTGAAGATCGCCTATCAGGCGCGGCCGGACATCTTCGCCAAGGAGATCCTGCTC
Organism: Jiella sonneratiae; assembly: GCF_017353515.1. Classification (GTDB taxonomy): domain Bacteria; phylum Pseudomonadota; class Alphaproteobacteria; order Rhizobiales; family Rhizobiaceae; genus Jiella; species Jiella sonneratiae. The sequence goes on along the minus strand of NZ_JAFMPY010000005.1, from coordinate 4,920 downwards.
CCCGAACAGCTCTACGAGCGGGTGGCGGAAGTGCCGGAGCGGGTGCTCGCCGACGGCACGGTGGAGACAGGTCTCGACGAGGCGGCGACCAGGGCGGCGCTGGAAGCGGCGAAGGCCGACGGCTTCGACGCCGTCGCCATCGTCTTCATGCATTCCTGGCACTTTCCGGCGCACGAGGCCCGGGCGAAATCCCTCGCAGAAGCTGCGGGCTTTGCGCAGATCTCGGTCAGCCACGAGGTCTCGCCGCTGGTCAAGCTGGTCGGGCGCGGCGACACGACGGTGGTCGACGCCTATCTCACGCCGATCCTCAGGCGCTACGTCGACAAGGTGGCGGCGGCACTGGGCGCCGAGACCTCCGACGACGCGGCGCCCTCGCTGCAGTTCATGATGTCGTCCGGCGGGCTGACGGCGGCCGAGATGTTCCAGGGCAAGGATGCGATCCTCTCCGGCCCCGCCGGCGGCGTCGTCGGCATGGCCGAGACGGCGAAGGCGGCGGGCTTCGACAAGGTCATCGGCTTCGACATGGGCGGCACCTCCACCGACGTCACCCACTATGCCGGCGCCTACGAGCGGGCGCTGGATTCGGAGGTGGCAGGGGTCAGGATCCGCGCGCCGATGCTGAGGATCCACACGGTCGCCGCCGGCGGCGGCTCGATCCTTTCCGTCGACCAGGGCCGCTTCCAGGTCGGCCCGGCGTCCGCCGGCGCCAATCCCGGCCCCGCCGCCTACGGCCGCGGCGGCCCTTTGACCGTCACCGACGCCAACGTGATGCTCGGCAAGCTGAAGCCGGAGCTGTTCCCCGCCGTCTTCGGCCCGGACCAGGACCGGCCGCTCGACGTCGCCATCGTGCGAAAAAAGTTCGCCGAACTCGCGGAAAGGCTCGGCGACGGGCGGTCGCCGGAAGACATCGCCGAGGGCTTCCTGACGATTGCGGTCGAGAACATGGCCAATGCCGTCAAGAAGATCTCGGTACAGCGCGGCTACGACGTCTCGAAATATCTCCTCAACTCCTTCGGCGGCGCCGGCGGCCAGCACGCCTGCCTCGTCGCCGACGCCCTGTCGATGGAAAGCGTCCTCGTCCATCCGATGTCGGGCCTCCTCTCGGCCTACGGCATCGGCCTCTCCTCGCTGTTTTCCAGCCGGTCGCAGGCGCTGGTCGCCGATCTGGCGGAAGAGGCGAAGCCCGAGATCGAGGCGCTGGCCGGACGGCTCCGGGAAGAGACCGTCGCCGAGGTCGAGGCACAGGGCGTTTCGGCCGGCGACCACGCGACCGAGGTTCTGCTGCAGCTTCGCTACGACGGCACCGACACGACCCTGCCGGTGACCTATGCCGGCTCTCTCACCGATGCCCGGAAAGGCTTCGAGGCGGCGCACAGGGCGCAGTTCGGCTTCACCTATCCGGGACGCGCGATCACCGTCGAGACGGTGTCGGTCGAAACCGCCGAAAAGCCGAAGGAGACCGCCGCCGGCGCCACCGGCGAGGCGGCACCCTTCGACCCGGAAGCCGCCGAGACCGGCCGCTTCTTCACCGGCGGCGAGAGCCGCGCGGCGAAGATTTTCCGGCGCGAAGCCTTCGGTCCCGGCGCGAGCGCCAGGGGGCCCGCCCTGATCGTCGAGCCGAACCAGACGATCGTCGTCGAGCCCGGCTGGTCGGCGGAGGTGACGGCGGACAACGACGTCCTGCTGCGGCGCGTCGAGAAGAAGCCGCGCCTCGCCGCGCTCGGAACCTCCGGCGGCAAGGAAGGGCAGGGCGCCGATCCGGTGCTGCTCGAAGTCTTCAACAACCTCTTCATGTCGATCGCCGAGCAGATGGGCGTGACGCTGCAGAACACCGCCTCCTCGGTCAACATCAAGGAGCGGCTCGACTTTTCCTGCGCGGTCTTCGACGCGAAGGGCGCGCTCGTCGCCAACGCCCCGCACATGCCGGTGCATCTCGGCTCGATGGACCGCTCGGTCGAGGCGATCATCGCCCAGAACGAGGGCAGGATCCGCCCCGGCGACGTCTTCGCGCTGAATGCGCCATACAATGGCGGGACGCATCTGCCGGATATCACGGTGGTGACGCCGGTGTTCGAAGAGGGTGCCGCCGATCCCTCGCCCTTCGAGGCTCGGTCGCCCAGAGGCGACCGAGCACCTCAGGATGAGGGATCGGTCAACCGCAGTGCCTCTCAGGAAGTGCAGCGCGGCGACGAGGTTTCCCCTCATCCTGGGGTGCGAGCGGAGCGAGCCTCGAAGGGCGAGGGGAAGCCGTCACCAGCGGCAGGCGGCGAGCCCCGCATCCTCTTCTACGTCGCATCCCGCGGCCATCATGCAGACGTCGGCGGCATCGCCCCGGGCTCGATGACGCCGCGGGCGACGAAGGTCGACGAGGAGGGCGTCCTCATCGACAATCTGAAGCTGGTCGCGGAAGGCGCGTTCCAGGAGGACGACCTGCGCCGGGTGCTCACCGAGCATCCCTATCCCGCCCGCAATCCGGACCAGAACGTCGCCGACCTGAAGGCGCAGATCGCCGCCAACGAGAAGGGCGTCGCCGAGCTGCGGCGCATGGTCGAGAGCTTCGGCCTCGACACCGTCGAGGCCTATATGGATTTCGTCCAGGACAATGCGGCCGAAGCGGTGCGCGCGCTGATTTCGACGCTTTCCGACTGTTCCTACGAATATCCGACCGATTCCGGCCAGATGATCCGGGTCAGCGTGGCGATCGACAGAGAGAAGCGCGAGGCGACGGTCGACTTCACCGGAACCTCGGAATCGATCGGAAACAACTTCAACGCCCCCGAGCCGGTGACGCGCGCGGCGGTGCTCTACGTCTTCCGGGTGATGGTCGAAAAGCCGATCCCGATGAATGCCGGCTGCCTCAGGCCGGTCAGGATCGTCGTGCCGGAGGGCTCGATGCTGAAGCCGGAATATCCCGCCGCCGTCGTCGCCGGCAACGTCGAGACCTCGCAGCACGTCACCAATGCCCTGTTCGGCGCCTTCGAGGCGCTGTCGAACTCGGAAGGGACGATGAACAACCTGACCTTCGGCGACGATCGCTACCAGTATTACGAGACGATCTGCTCCGGCTCGCCGGCCGGCCGGATGAACGACGGGCGCAGCTTCGCCGGCACCGCCGGCGTCCATGTCCACATGACCAATTCGCGGCTCACCGATCCGGAGATCCTCGAAATGCGCTATCCGGTGGTGCTTGAGGACTTCCACATCCGGAAGGGCTCGGGCGGCGACGGCGAAAGGCGCGGCGGCGACGGCACCAAGCGGACGATCCGCTTCCTGCAGGCGATGGACTGCGCCATACTCTCCTCCCACCGCACCCAGCCGCCGCGGGGCATTGCGGGCGGCGCGTCCGGCGAGACGGGCCGCACCGAGGTGCGCCGGCTCGACGGATCGCTGGAGGAACTGGCCGGCTGCGACCAGACGGTGCTTCAGGCCGGCGAGGCGGTGATCGTCACGACGCCGACGCCGGGCGGCTACGGGAGACCGTCGTGAGGGCCGGCGGGGGGTTGCGGCAGCGGCCCCGTCCGCCGGTCTGACGGGATCGGTCCCAAGGGGGCGGTCCCAAGGCAGGCGGTCCGAGGGGGTCGGTTCGACGGGTTTGCCGAGGAATCTTCTCCCGGCCCTGTCCGACCCCCCACGGCTGAGCTCGGCGCGCGCCCGTCCTCGCCGGCGTCGGGTCCGGGCGAAACCGCCCGCGGATCACCCGCGGATCGCCGGCGGCGTATTTTTTGAAACGACATCGTCCATGGCTGCAATTCGACTTGATCGAATCCTCAAGTCGGAACGATCGTCCATGTAAAGCACTGGTATCGTCAGCCAGACTTACCGGATGATCGGGCTTTTTTTACGATTTTCACCTAATGCTTTCTTACTGGAGGCCGGTCAACGCCAGGCAAGACCAGCCGTTCGGGTTTTGGTGAAACCTGAAGGCCGGCCCTTTCCGGCGAAGCACCGGCGGCCCGCCAATTCAGAAATTCAACGCCCTTTTCCGCGAAGCGAGACGACAGATGAGCAGTGCCGCGAGATCTCCCTTGAGCCTGACTGTTGCCGGAAAGCTCCGCGCGACGCTGGTGCTGACCATCGCCGCCTTCGCGGTGGTCGGCGCCATCTCCTTCTTTTCCGGCAAGTCCGTCGAAGCCAGCATGCGGGAAGCGGAGGACGTCCGCAGCGATCTCAGCATCGCCGGCAGCATGCGGCTCGCCAATATCGAGCTCGTCCTGGCGGCGATGGACTCGATCATCGACCGGAACGAGGGGCGCATCAACGACGAGCGCATGGCGCTCATCAAGCGCAATGCCGACTATCTGACGACGCATCTCGAGGCTGCCGAAAGCCTTGCCGCAAAGCTCGGCATGGCGGCGCAGGCCAAGACCCTCGGCGCCGACGTCGCGGCGATGAACGAGGCGATCGTGATCAGGCTGGTCCAGCTGATCGAGCGGCGTGCCGACATCAGCGCCTTTTCCGCCATCGACGATGCGATCGACGATGCCGGCGACCGCGTCACGGGCGTCCTCGCCGATCTCGAGGCGAAAGCCCATGAGGAACTCGCGCAGACACTTGCGGCCACGGAGGCGAATGTCGGGGCGTCGTTCTACCTGCAGCTCGGAACGACGCTTCTCGCCGTGACCCTCGTCGGCCTCTTCACCTTCCTGATGAGCCGGTCCATCTCGCGCCCGATCCACGCGATGACGGCCGCGATGCGCCGGCTGGCGGCGGGCGAAAAGGACATCGCGGTTCCGGCGATCGGCCGGCGCGACGAGCTCGGCGAGATGGCCACCGCCGTACAGGTGTTCAAGGATCAGGCGATCGAGCGCGACGCGCTGGAGAAGGCGGCCGCGGCGGCCCGGGTTTCCGAGGCCGACGCCAAGCAGCGCCAGGCCGATCTCGAACATGCCAAGGCGGAAGACCTCAGGGCCTTCATGGGCC